>CAVXAD010000007.1:0-506415 GCA_963759625.1 uncultured Thermoleophilaceae bacterium
GCCCGCTCAAGCGCGTGATCCAGAAGCGGCTCGTGGACAAGCTGGCGCTGAAGCTGCTCGAGGGCGAGTTCGTCCCGGGTGACCGCGTCCGCGTGGACGCCCGCGACGGCGAACTCGAGCTCACGGCCGCCGGGCTTGCCGCCGCCGAGCCCGTGGCGGCCGGCTCCTAGCGGTGGGCCGCCGAGCACGCAAGCGCAGCCGGGACGCCGGGGAGCCCCAGGCCGCGACCGGCTCGACCACCGATCACCCGGTCGGTGACGACGGATCGGTGACCCTGCGGGACGAGCTCAGCGCGGGCACGCTCCGGAAGCTCGCGGACCTCGACGCGCGTCCGGCCGCCAACGCCGAGGACCGCTGGCAGCGACGCGTCGAGTTCCTCTTCGAGCGGATGGTGGTGCGCTGGGAGATAGCCGGGCTGCCACTGGAGGGCCAGCAGGAGCTGCTCGGTCGCTTCCGCCTCGCGAGCGCGGAGGAGCGCGCCGCCGTCACCCGCGTGCTCGAGGAGCACCTCCGCGAGCGCCACCCGCATGCCGCTCCGTGAGGACCAGGGCTAGCCGCGGTCGCGACGCCAGAGCCCGGCGGCGGCGGCAGCCGGCTCGGCCGTCATCGAGACGACGACGGTGAACCCGTACCTGACCTCGCGCCCGGGGTCGTACTTCCGCTTCGTGTCGAACTGGACCCGGTAGGTGCCCAGCGGCGCGTTTGCCGCGAACAGTCGCTTGCGAGCGACGAGCTTGGCGCAGGCGCCCTTGAGGCGCCCGATGCGGATTGTGCGGGGCTTCTTCTTGCGCACGATGTGCGCGTAGAGCGTGGTCCCGTCGGTGAAGCCGCGGGCGCCGATGCGCAGCACCTTGCCCGGCGTGCCGGTGTCCGGGCGGACCTTCACCTCGATCGCGCTGACGGTGAGGGCCGTAGGAGCGACGAGCATCGGGTTTGCCGAATCGGTGGCCGTGTAAGTGCGCCGCGACTGACCGCTCCCCTGAGCGAGCTTCAGCTGGGCGAGGAAGCTCCCCGCGGAGTCCACCGTCAGCGTGGGGCTGAGGGGCACGCCGTTACGGGCGATCGTCACCGTGCCGTTGGGCGTGAAGCCGCCGCCGAGCAGGTTCACCGGCTCCCGGTCGCGGTAGCAGCTCTTGACCGGATCGGGGTTCAGCGTGGGCGCTGCCAGGGCGGCCGGAGCGGCGGCGGCGAGGATCGCCGCCGTTGTGGCGGCGAGGCACAGCTTCATCTGAGTCCTCCTGACTCTCATTGGCCTCGCGAGGCTAGCGGGCGACGCTGCGCCGCATCCCCAGGCCAGGCTACATTCCGGGCGTCGGACATCTAACGAAAGGAACACAGTGCCGACCTTCGTGATGCTGAGCACCCTTACGCCCGAGGGCGTGCAGACGCTGAAGAGCAATCCGCAGCGCATCCGCGAGGTGAACAAGGAGATCGAGCAGCTCGGCGTGACGGTCAAGGCACAGTGGGCGGTTCTCGGGCGCTTCGACTTCGTGAACGTGGTGGAGGCGCCCGACGAGCAGACCGTGGCGCGGGTGTCGCTGGAGCTCGGCTCGCGCGGCACGAGCCACTACGAGACGCTGACCGCCATCCCGATCGACGACTTCATCGCGGCCCTGTAGTGGCCCCACGCGTTCTCGTAGTCGGCGGCGGCGGGCGCGAGCACGCGCTCGTGCGCGCCCTCCGGCGCAGCCCCCAGCGTCCCCTCGTGGCCGCCGCGCCGGGCAACGCGGGGATCGCCCGCGACGGCGCGGAGTGCCTCCCGGCGGATGCGGGCGATGTGCCGGCGCTCGTCCGCGCGGCCGGCGGATGGCGGGCGGACCTGGTGGTGGTCGGCCCCGAGGCGCCGCTGGTGGACGGCCTCGTGGACAGGCTCGCCGATGCGGGCATCCCGGCCTTCGGGCCCAGCGCCGCCGCGGCCCGCATCGAGGGCTCCAAGACCTACGCGAAGCAGCTGATGCGCGATTGCGGCGTGCCCACCGCCTCGCATGTGGTGCTGCGCGACGCGGCGGAGGCTGCCGCGCACCTGCCCTGCGCGTCCTACCCCGCGGTACTCAAGGCGGACGTGCTGGCCGCCGGGAAGGGCGTGATCATCGCCGCGGACGAGCTCGACGCGCGCGCGGCGCTCGAGGTCTTCTTCGCCGAGAAGCGCTTCGGCGAGACGGAGGTGGTGCTGGAGGAGTTCCTCGACGGAGAGGAGCTCTCCCTGCTCGCGCTCTGCGACGGCGAGCGGGCCGTGCCGCTGGCGCCGGCCCAGGACTACAAGCGCGCGCTCGACGGCGACGAGGGTCCGAACACGGGCGGCATGGGGAGCTACTCGCCGGTGCCGGGCTTCGACCCCGAGACGGCCGAGGAGCTCACCCGGCTGGCGCACCAGCCGATCGTGGACGAGCTGCGCCGGCGCGGGACCCCCTACCACGGCATCCTCTACGCGGGCCTGATGCTCACCTCCGCCGGCCCGCGCGTGCTCGAGTTCAACTGCCGCTTCGGCGACCCGGAGACCCAGGCCGTCCTGCCGCGCCTGCGGAGCGATCTCGTGGCGCTGCTCGAGGCCGCGGTCACTCCGGGCGGGCTCGCGGGAGCGGAGCCGGAGTGGTCCGAGGACTGGGCGGTGACGGTGGTGCTCGCCGCCGGCGGCTATCCCGGCTCGTACTCCACGGGCCACGAGATCACCGGCCTCGACGGCCTGGACGCCGACGTCTACCACGCGGGCACGGCCGAGGTGGACGGCGCGATCGTGACCGCGGGCGGTCGCGTGCTGAACGTGACCGGGCTCGGCGCCGATGCGGCCGCCGCGCGCCGCCGCGCGTACGCGGCAGCCGAGCGGATCAGCTTCGACGGCAAGCAGATGCGGACCGACATAGCCGCGCGCGCGGTGGAGGGGGCGAGGGTGTGATGCGAGAAGAGGAGCTCGCGGCGGTGACCGAGACGGAGGTGGAGCACCAGTTCGACGAGCTCGACGTGGACGCTCCGCGAGTGGGGATCGTGATGGGGTCGAAGAGCGACATGCCGGTGATGGAGAAGGCCGGAGGCGAGCTCGAGGAGCGCGGCATCCGCTTCGAGATTCGCGTGATGAGCGCGCACCGTGATCCCGACACGGTGGCCGAGTACGCGAAGAACGCGAAGTTCCGCGGCCTGAAGGTGATCATCGCCGGTGCCGGCCTGGCCGCCGCCCTTCCGGGCGTGGTGGCGGCGCACTCGGATCTGCCCGTGATCGGCGTGCCGCTCACCTCCAAGACCTCCATCGCGGGCGGCCTCGACGCTCTGCTGGCGATCGCGCAGATGCCGCCCGGGGTGCCGGTGGCCTGCGTGGGCGTGGACAACGCCCGCAACGCCGCCGTGCTGGCGGCGAGGATCCTGGACGCCTGAGCCGCGACCCGTGATCGACCGCTACACGCGTTCCGAGATGCGGTCCGTGTGGTCCGAGCAGCGGAAGCTCGAGACCTGGCTCGAGGTGGAGCTGGCGGCGGTGGAGGCGCTGGCGGAGGCCGGCGTGGTGCCGCAGGAGGACGCGGACGCGGTTCGCGAGCGCGCCTCGTTCGACGCCGAGGCGGTACGCGAGCGTGAGCGGGTCACCGATCACGACGTGGCCGCATTCGTGGACGTGGTGGCGGCGTCGGTCGGCGAGCCGGGGCGCTGGGTGCACCACGGGCTCACCTCCTCGGACGTGCTCGACACGGCGTTGGCGCTGCAGCTCTCCCAGGCCGGCCTCGTGCTCGTGTCCGGAGCGCGCGACTACCGCGACGCGCTCGTCCGCCGCGCCCGCCAGCACGTGGACACGCTCTGCGTTGGACGCACGCACGGAGTCCACGCCGAGCCCACGACCTTCGGGCTGAAGCTCGCCGGGTTCGCGTTCGAGGCCGACCGCAACCTGCGCCGGCTGGAGCGCGCCGTGGAGGGCGTGTCCGTGGGCGCCCTCTCCGGCGCCGTGGGCACCTACTCGGCAAACGGGCCGGAGATCGAGGCCGCGGTGCTGCGGCGGCTGGGACTGGCCGCCGAGAGCGTTTCGACCCAGGTGGTGCCGCGCGACCGGCACGCCGAGCTGCTGAGCGCGGTCGCGCTCGCCGGCGCCGGCCTCGAGCGCTTCGCCACCGAGGTCCGCCATCTACAGCGCACCGAGGTCCGCGAGCTGGAGGAGCCGTTCCGGGCGGGCGCCCAGAAGGGCTCGTCCGCGATGCCTCACAAGCGGAACCCGATCGTGAGCGAGCGGATCACCGGTATCGCGCGGCTCCTGCGCGGCTACGCGCAGGCCGGGCTCGAGGACGTGGCGCTCTGGCACGAGCGCGACATCTCGCACTCGTCGGTCGAGCGGGTTGCGCTGCCGGATGCCACGACCCTCCTCGACTACGCCCAGCACCTGGCCGTCCGCGTGGTCGACGGCATGGTGGTGGACGAGGCGCGCATGCGGGCCAACCTCGAGCTGACGCATGGCGCGCTCTACTCCCAGCGAGCCCTGCTCGCCTTGGTGGAGGCCGGACGCTCGCGCGACGACGCCTATCGCGTGGTGCAGGAAGCGGCGCAGCGCGCCTACGGCGAGGGCGTGCATCTCCGCGACCTGCTGGCCGAATCCGCACCCGAGCTCGACCTCGATGCGGTCTTCGACCCCGGCGCGTTCGTCCGGCATGCGCGCGAGCTCGTCGGCAGGCTCGACAACCTCTCCGGCTAGGTCGGGACCGGCTGTTAGCCTCGGGCTCGTGAGCGAAGCCGCCGCTCTCCCGGGCATCGATCTCGTCTCCCAGGGCAAGGTCAGGGACATCTATGCCGTGGGCGAGGACCGCCTGCTGATGGTGGTCTCGGACCGCATCTCCACCTACGACGTGGTGCACCCCACGCCGATCCCCGACAAGGGGAAGATGCTCACCGGGCTCACGGCCTTCTGGCTCGCCGAGACCGAGTCGCTGTGCCCCAACCATCTCGTCTCCTACACCGACGTGCCGGACCCCACGCGCGGGCGCGGCATGCTCGTCGAGCGGCTCGAGATGTTCCCCGTGGAGTGCGTGGTGCGGGGCTACATCACGGGGTCCGGGTGGAAGGACTACCAGTCCACCGGCGCGGTGTGCGGGATCGAGCTGCCGGGCGGCCTGCGCGAGTCCGAGCAGCTGCCCGAGCCGATCTTCACGCCCGCCACCAAGGCCGAGCTGGGCGACCACGACGAGAACGTGGACTTCGACCGCGCCGCGGAGATCGTGGGCGACCGGCCGCTGCTCGAGGAGCTGCGCCGGCTCTCGCTCGCGATCTACGAGCACGGCGCCCGGCACGCGCGCGAGCGCGGGATCATCCTGGCGGACACCAAGTTCGAGTTCGGCCGCCGCGCCGACGGGACGATCGTGCTCGCCGACGAGGTGCTCACCCCCGACTCCTCCCGCTTCTGGCCGGTCGACGGATACGAGCCGGGGCGCCCGCAGCCGAGCTTCGACAAGCAGTTCGTGCGCGACTGGGCCGCCGGCTCGGGGTGGGACAAGTCGCCGCCCGCGCCGCCGCTGCCGCCCGAGGTGGTGGAGGGCACCCGGGCGCGCTACCTCGAGGCCTACGAGCGGATCACCGACGAGCCCTTCAGCGCCTGGCTGGAGCGCTCGGGCGGATGACCGCGAGGGTGCTCATCCGGCCGAAGGAGGGCATCCTCGATCCGTCCGGGCAGGCTGTGGAGCGCGCGCTCACCGCGCTCGGGTTCGACGGCGTCTCGGAGGTGAAGGTCGGCCGGCTCGTGGAGCTCGAGGTCCGCGACCCGGCGCGCGTGCCCGAGATGTGCGAGCGGCTGCTCGCCAACCCGCTGATCGAGGATTACGAGGTGGTCGTGCTGGAGGACGTGGCAGGGTGAGGTTCGGCGTCCTGCGCTTCCCCGGGAGCTGCGACGAGGTGGACGCCCTGCTTGCCTGCCGCCGCTTCGCCGAGGCCGACCTGATCTGGCACGGAGACCGCGACCTGGACGGCGTGGACGCGGTGGTGGTGCCCGGCGGGTTCTCCTACGGCGACTACCTGCGCGCCGGCGCGATCGCGCGCTTCTCGCCCGCCATGGAGGCGGTGGCCGAGTTCGCTCGCTCGGGCGGTCCGGTGCTCGGCATCTGCAACGGCTTCCAGGTGCTCTGCGAGGCGGGCCTGCTGCCCGGCGCCCTGCTCCCCAACGACTCCCTGCGCTTCGTCTGCCGGCAGGTGGAGGTCGAGGTGGTGAACGCCGACACCCCGTTCACGCGCGCGAGCGCAGCGGGCGAGCGGCTCTCGATCCCGGTGAAGCACACGACCGGCCGCTACTACGCCCCTGAGCGCACGCTCGACGAGCTCGAGGCGAACGGCCAGGTGCTGCTCCGCTACGCCGAGGGCCAGAACCCGAACGGGGCGCTACGGGACATCGCCGCCGTCTGCAACGGCGAGCGGAACGTCATGGGCCTGATGCCCCACCCGGAGCACGCGGTCGACCCGCTCACGGGCTCGGCCGACGGCGGCGTGCTGTTCGCCTCGCTCGTGGCGCACGTGGACGAGCTGGTCGCGACCGCGTGAGCACGCTCACTCCGCACCGCGAGCTCGGCCTCACCGACGCCGAGTACGAAGGGATCGTGGAGCGCCTCGAGCGCGAGCCGAACGCGCTGGAGCTGGCGGTGTTCTCGCTCATGTGGTCGGAGCACTGCGCCTACAAGCACTCGAAGAAGCTGCTCGGGCGGCTCCCCACGGAGGGCCCGCACGTGGTCATGGGCCCGGGCGAGAACGCGGGCGCCGTGGACGTGGGCGACGGGCTCGTGGTGGCCTTCAAGGTCGAGTCGCACAACCACCCGAGCGCGGTGGAGCCGTTCCAGGGCGCCGCAACCGGCGTCGGGGGCATCCTGCGCGACGTGTTCGCGATCGGCGCGCGGCCGATCGCGGTGCTCGACTCGCTGCGCTTCGGTGAGCTCGACTCCGAGCGCTCGCGCTACCTCTTCGACTGGTCGGTCAAGGGCATCGGCCACTACGGCAACTCGATCGGCGTGCCGACGGTGGGCGGCGAGGTTCTCTTCGAGCCGAGCTACGAGCAGAACTGCCTCGTGAACGCAATGTGCGTGGGCCTCGCCCGCCGCGACGGCATGATCCGGAGCGCCGCGGCCGGGGTGGGCAACCTGCTCGTGCTGATGGGCGCGCGGACCGGGCGCGACGGCATCGGCGGCGCCTCGGTGCTGGCCAGCGCCGAGCTGTCGGAGGGGGACTCCTCCAAGCGGCCCAGCGTTCAGATCGGCGACCCGTTCGAGGAGAAGAAGCTGCTCGAGTGCTGTCTGGAGCTGCTCGAGCACGGCGTGCTCGTGGCCCTCCAGGACCTGGGCGCGGCGGGGCTCTCCTCGAGCTCGTCCGAGATGGCCTCGAAGGGCGGCGTGGGGCTCGACATCGACGTGTCCACCGTCCCGCTCCGCGAGGCGGACATGGAGCCGTTCGAGATCATGATCTCCGAGTCGCAGGAGCGGATGCTGTGCGTGGTCGAGCCGGGGCGGCTGCCGGAGCTGCTCGAGACCTGCGAGCGCTGGGAGGTGCGCGCCACCGCCATCGGCGAGGTCACCGACACGGAGCGGCTGCGCGTGCTCGACGGCGACGAGCTCGTGGGCGACATGCCGGTGGCCGCACTGGTGGACGACTGCCCGCTCTACGACCTCGACCCCGCGCCGCCGTCGGGGCGCATCTACCCGGACCCGCCGGCGCGGCTCGGGCCGGACGCAGGTGCGGAGGACGCTCTGCTCGCTCTCCTGGGGTCGGCGAACGTGGCGTCCAAGCGCTTCGCCTTCGAGCAGTACGACTCCATCGTCGGCTC
This sequence comes from uncultured Thermoleophilaceae bacterium, assembly GCA_963759625.1. Taxonomy (GTDB): domain Bacteria; phylum Actinomycetota; class Thermoleophilia; order Solirubrobacterales; family Thermoleophilaceae; genus JACVRW01. The sequence continues at coordinate 7,763 of CAVXAD010000007.1, forward strand.
ACGCACCGTCAGACGGCCGGAGACCGCGGACGCGGCCGTTCTCCAGCTCACGGCGGACGGCGGCACCGGCGCGATCGCGGTCTCGATCGACGGCAACGGCCGCCGCGTGGCTTGCGATCCCTACACCGGTGCGGTCGAGGCCGTGCTCGAGTGCGCGCGCAACCTCGCATGCGTCGGCGCCGAGCCGCTCGGCCTCACCAACTGCCTGAACTTCGGCAACCCCGAGAAGCCGCATATCGCATGGCAGCTGAGCCGCGCCGTGGAGGGCCTGCGGGACGCCTGCCTGGCGCTGGGAGTGCCGGTGGTGGGCGGCAACGTGTCCCTTTACAACGAGGGGGCGGAGGGCCCGATCTATCCCACGCCCGTCGTGGGGATGGTGGGGAGCCTGCCCGACGCCGCGAGCGCTCCGGTCTCCGGCTTCGCCGAGGAGGGCCACGCGATCGCCCTCGTCGGCCCCTTCGCTCCGGCGCTCGCGGGGTCGGAGCTGGAGAAGCTCGAGGGCCGGCTCGCGGATCGCCTGCCCGCGGTGGACCTGGCGGAGCAGGCCGCCGGCCTGGCGGCGCTCCGCGCCGCCGTGCGCGCAGGCGGGCTCCCGACCGCGCACGACCTCTCCGAGGGAGGGCTCGCCGTCGCGCTCGCCGAGTGCTGCATCGCGGGCGGGATGGGCGCGCGCGTGGACCTGAGCGCGATCGTGGAGGCCGCGGGCGACGCCCGCACCGCCCTCTTCGGCGAGGGGCCGGGCGGCGCGCTGGTGGCCGGTCCGGCCGCGGTGGTCGGCGGCCTGGCGGGCGCACGCGTGATCGGGACGGTTGGGGGAGATCGCCTGCAAATAGCGGGGTTGGCCGACCTCGACGTGGCCACGCTTCGCGAGCGCTTCGAAGGGGCGATCCCCGCTGCCTTCGCCTGACCCGTACGGCGGTCACCGGCCCCTCGCACTGGTAGCCTCTACCGGAGCAGGGAACCTCGGGGCGGGCACTCTTCGAGGCCCCTCCTCCAAGGGATGATCCGAGACCTCGATCAGCGCGACGGTCCTCGCGACGAGTGCGGCGTCTTCGGCGTCTACGCGCCGGAGTCGGACGTATCTCGCCTCGCGTACTTCGCGCTGTTCGCCCTGCAGCACCGCGGCCAGGAGTCCGCCGGGATCGCGGCCTGCGACGACGGGCACATCATGACCGTGCGCGACCTCGGCCTCGTGTCACAGGTGTTCGACGAGGAGAAGCTGCGCGCCCTGCGCGGACAGATGGCCCTGGGTCACGTGCGCTACTCGACCACCGGGTCGTCGGCCTGGGAGAACGCCCAGCCCGTGTGGCGCTCGGACCGGCGCCAGGTGGCGCTCGCCCACAACGGCAACCTGATCAACGCCGTCGAGCTGCACTCGGAGCTCACCGACGCCGGCGTCCAGTTCCGCGGCACCTCCGACTCGGAGATCATTGCCGCGCTGCTCTCGACGCACGAGGCCGAGCGCATCGAGGATGCCCTCACCGAGGTGATGCCCCGGCTCGAGGGCGCGTTCTCCACCGTGGTCATGACCAAGGACGCCGTGGTGGCCTTCCGCGACGGCGCCGGGCTGCGGCCGCTCTCCCTCGGGAAGCTCGGCGACAGCTACTGCGTGGCCTCCGAGAGCTGCGCGTTCGACATCATCGGCGCCGAGCTGGTCCGCGAGGTCCAGCCGGGCGAGATGATCTCGCTGAGCGCGCGCGGCATCGAGACGCGGCAGATCGTGCACTCCGACAGGAAGGCGTTCTGCGTCTTCGAGCACATCTACTTCGCCCGGCCGGACTCGATCCTCGAGGGCAACCGCACGCAGGTCTCGCGCCGCAAGATGGGCGAGATCCTGTGGCGCGAGGCGCCGGCCGAGGCGGACGTGGTGATTGCCGTGCCGGACTCCGGCAACGCCGCGGCAGCCGGTTACTCCAAGGCCTCCGGGATCGCGCGCGACGACGGCCTCATCAAGAACCGCTACGTGGCGCGCACTTTCATCCAGCCCGGCCAGGAGCTCCGCAAGCACGGTCTCCGCATGAAGTTCAACCCGCTGCGCGAGGTGGTGTCGGGCAAGCGGCTGGTGGTGGTGGACGACTCCATCGTCCGCGGCAACACCACCCGCCAGATCGTCAAGATGCTGCGCGACGCCGGGGCCAAGGAGATCCACATGCGCATCTCCGCTCCGCCGATCCGCCACGCCTGCCACTACGGGGTCGACATGTCGACCACCCAGGAGATGGTGGCCCACGGCCGCACCGTCGAGGAGATCGCGACGGAGCTCGATTGCGACTCGCTCGCCTACCTCTCGCTCGACGGCGTGTACGAGGCGATCCGCTCCACCCGCAGCACCCACTGCGACGCGTGCTTCTCGGGCGACTACCCGCTCGAGCGCTCCGACACCGCGAACGGCAAGTTCGCGCTCGAGGAGCTCGCGGTCCTGCGGAGCTGAGGGCGTCCGGGCCTAGAGCCCTTTGAAGGCGGCCTCCGGGTCGTTGAAGGCCCGGACCTCGATCGCACGGCCGTCGCGGAAACGCCACAGGTGCCCGAGCGTGCGGCTGTCGGCGATGCCGCTGAGCCGCCCGCGCACCTCGAGCTGGACCTGCACCGCCACGGAGTCGCCGCGCTCGTCGAACCGCACCGCATCGAAGTGCAGGTCCTCGAAGGCGTCCGCGAGCCGCTCGAAGAAGTCCTCGACCTCCTCGCGGCCATGCAGGACCGACGCATCGTCGAGCCAGAGTCCACCGGGCCAGACCTCGATCTCCGGGTCGCAGATCGCGAGCATCGCCTCGACGCCGGTCTCGCGGTCGCTGTTCCCGTAGAGCGGTCGAAGCAGAGCGGTCAGGTCGCCCACGCGGGCGAGTATGTGACTTCTCGCGCGCCCTCTGTCAACACTCGCCACGTCTCAACGGCTTGCGCAGGACGGGCCTGCACCCTCCGCGTGCGGCGCTAGGGTGGCTCTCCGCCATGGATCTGACCGCGTCCCTGCACGAGCTCTTCGGCTTCACCGAGTTCCGGCCCGGGCAGCGCGAGGCCTGCGAGGCGGCGCTCGCGGGGCGGGACGTGCTCGTGGTGATGCCCACCGGCTCGGGCAAGTCGCTCTGCTATCAGCTTCCCGGACTCCTGCGCGACGACCTGACGGTCGTGGTCTCGCCGCTCGTGGCGCTCATGCAGGACCAGGTGGACGCGCTGCGCGCACGCGGGCTCGGCGAGCGTGTGGCGCTCGTCAACGCGCAGCAGGACGCGGGCGCCAACTCAGCAGCCCTGGAGCGGGCCCTGGCGGGCGAGCTGCGGCTCCTCTACGTGGCCCCCGAGCGGTTCGCCGCCCCCGGCTTCCTCGAGCGGATGGGCACGGCACGGGTCGGGCTGTTCGTGGTGGACGAGGCCCACTGCGTCTCGCAATGGGGGCACGACTTCCGGCCCGACTACTTCCGCCTCGCCGACGCTGCGCGCGCGCTCGGAGCCGGCTCGATCGTGGCGTCCACGGCCACTGCCACTCCGCGCGTGGCGGCCGACGTCGTCGCTCGGCTCAAGCTGCGCGAGCCACTGCGGGTGGCCACCGGCTTCGACCGGCCCAACCTCGCCTTCGGGGTTGCGCGCCCCGGAGGACACGAGAAGCGCTCGCTGCTCGTCGAGTGCCTGCGCGGGGAGGACGCCCTCCCCGCCATCGTCTACACGGGCACGCGCGCCGGAGCCGAAGAGGCGGCGTCGGAGCTCTCGGAGGCGCTAGGCGAGCCGGCACTCCCCTACCACGCGGGGCTGGAGCGCGAGCGCCGCGCCGAGGTCCAGCGCAGCTTCCTCGCCGACCGCGTGCGGATCATCTGCGCCACCAACGCGTTCGGCATGGGGGTGGACAAGCCCAACGTGCGCACGGTCGTGCACGCCACCGTGCCGTCGTCGCTCGAGGCCTACTACCAGGAGGCCGGCCGCGCCGGGCGGGACGGCGCCCCGGCGCGTGCGCTGCTCCTCGCCGAGAATCGCGACAAGGCCCTCCACGTGCACTTCATCAAGCGCGACGAGCTCGACGCGGACCTCCCCGGCTGGCTCGCCGACAGGCTTGCTGCGGCAGCCGATGGCCACGGCCGCTACTCGCTCGACGCGTCCGGGCTCGCGCGCGACCTCCGTGGCGACGGCGACCGGCTGCGCGCGCTCGTGGGTCATCTGACCCGGGCCGGCGTCGTGTCGCCCACCCCGGCCGCGCCCGACCGCATCGCCGGTCGCCTGCTCAGCCGCTTCGACGGCCGCGCCGCGGCGCTCTGCCGCTCGTCCGTGGAGGAGGGCGCCCGCACGCGCTGGCGCCAGTACCGCGAGATCTGGGCCTACGTCGAGCAGGACGCCTGCCGGCGCGCCGCGCTGCTCCGCCACTTCGGGGACACCGCGCCGCCGGCGCGCGACGCCGGCATCTGCTGCGACGTGTGCGAGCCGGGCCTCGTGCCCGCGCCGCCCCCGCCCGACCCGGCGCTGATCCACGACCTCGACGACGCGATCGTGTCGGTGGCGTCCACCGCTCGGCCGGCGGTCGGCCGCACCCTGTGCTCGGAGATCCTGCACGGCGCGCGCACGAAGAAGATCGAGCGCAACTCCTACGACGGGCTGCCGGCCTACGGCGTGTCGTCGAACATGAGGCGGGCCGACATCCTCGCCCGCGTGGACGAGCTGATCGAGTCGGGCACCCTCGAGACCTCCGGCGGCCCCTACCCGGTGCTCAGGCTCCCCTCGCACGCGGCCGCCTGACCGTGACGTTCCGGGTCGCCGTCCTCGTATCCGGCGAGGGCACGAACCTCCAGGCGTTGCTCGACACCGTCCACGGCGCGCAGCTCTCCTCCGGCTCGGGACCCATCGAGGTGGTGGGCGTGGCCGCGAGCCGCGCCGACGCGCGCGGGCTCGAGCGGGCCCGGCGGGCCGGTGTGGAGGCGGCGGTCTTCGCGATCGCGGACCACCGTGACCGGGACGCCAGGGACCGGGCGCTCGGCGACTGGCTCGACGAGCGCTCGGCCGAGCTGATCGTGCTCGCGGGATTCATGGAGCTGCTGGGGCCGGAGTTCATCCGGCGCTTCGCGGGGCGGATCCTGAACGTCCACCCGTCGCTTCTGCCGGCCTTCCCCGGCGTGCGCGCGATCGAGCAGGCGCTCGACTACGGGGTCAAGGTCATGGGCGTGACCGTGCACCTCGTGGACGACGGTGTGGACACCGGGCCGGTCGTCTTACAGGAGTCCTTCGAGCTTCTTCCCTATCCTCGCGGGATCGCCGAGGTCGAGGAGCGAGTCCACGAGCTGGAGCACAGGCTGTTGCCTCGTGCTGTCCGGCTGATCGCCGAGGGCCGGGTCAGTCCCGACCCGGGGAACCCCCGACTGCTGCGGATCGAAGATGGCAAGCGAGACTAAGGGCGGCACGGACCCGGTTGCGCCTGGAGAGGTGAAGGTTCGCCGCGCGCTGCTGTCGGTGTCCGACAAGCGCGGGATCGTGGACTTCGCCCGCGGGCTCGCCGAGCTCGGCGTCGAGATCGTCTCCACGGGAGGTACCGCCAAGGAGCTCGGGTCCGAGGGCATCGACATCCGGCCCGTCGAGGACTACACCGGCTTCCCCGAGATTCTCGACGGCCGCGTCAAGACGCTCCACCCGCGGATCCACGCGGGCCTCCTGGCCGTGCGCTCCAGCGAGGAGCACGTGCGCACACTCAACCGGCATGAGATCGAGCCGATCGATCTGGTGTGCGTGAACCTCTATCCGTTCGAGCGCGTGTCCTCGCGCCGCGGGGCCGACGCGCACGAGGTGATCGAGAGCATCGACGTGGGCGGCCCCACCCTGATCCGTGCCGCGGCCAAGAACTACGACTTCGCGGCCGTGGTCGTCTCGCCCGAGAGCTACGACGCCGTGCTCGACGAGCTGCGCGAGAGCGACGGCCGGCTCTCCGATCGCACCCGCGAGAGCCTCGCCCTCGAGGCGTTCGCGTACACGGCGCGCTACGACACGGCCATCGCCCGCTGGTTCGCCGAGCGCGAGGACGACTTCCCCGCCCAGTACACGATGTCGCTCGAAAAGGTGCTCGACCTCCCCTACGGAGAGAATCCGCACCAGCAGGCGGCCTACTACGCCGAGGTCGGGTCGCGCACCCACCTGCTGTCGATGGTGTCGAAGCTGCACGGCAAGGAGCTGTCGTTCAACAACCTGCTCGACATCGACGCCGGGCGGCGCCTGGTGGACGAGTTCGAGCTGCCCGCCGTCGCGATCATCAAGCACAACAACCCGTGTGGCGTGGCCGTGGCCGCCCATCTGGACGACGCTTTCGAGCTGGCCCTGGCCACCGATCGCCAGAGCGCGTACGGCGGCGTCTTCTGCTTCAACAGGCGCGTGGAGCAGCCGCTGGCGGCGCAGCTCGGCTCGCTGTTCGTGGAGGCGGTGCTGGCGCCGGGCTTCTCGGACGACGCCGTCCAGGTCCTCGAGGCCAAGCCGGACCTGCGGCTGCTGGAGAACCAGGAACGGCGGCGCTCGCCGATCACCGAGCACGACATGAAGCGGGTGCGGGGCGGCCTGCTCGTGCAGGATCGCGACACCGGCCTGGAATCGCGCGAGGAGATGCGGCCGGTCACGGAACGCACTCCCTCCGAGGAGGAGTGGGGCGAGCTCCTGTTTGCGATGCGCGTGTGCAAGCACGTTCGCTCGAACGCGATCGTCCTGTCCAAGGGGCTCGCCACGGCGGGTGTGGGGGCGGGGCAGATGAGTCGCGTGGACTCCGTGCGGATAGCCCTGGACAAGGCGCGCGAGGCGGACATCGAGCTCACCGGCGCCGTGATGGCCTCGGATGCGTTCTTCCCCTTCGCGGACGGGCCGCGGCTCGCGATCGAGGCCGGCGTGCGGGCGATCATCCAGCCGGGTGGCTCCCGCCGGGACCCGGATGTCGTGGCCGCCTGCGACGAGGCCGGGGTGGCCATGATCTTCACGGCCCGCCGCCACTTCCGCCACTAGCGCAGAAGCACGCCGTCAATCAGGCGTTCGACAATCGTCGAACGGTCGCTACAGTAGACCGCAGCGGCCGCTTCTCCCATGAGAGAGCCTCATCACCCACCCCGCGAGGAGCTCGAGTTGCCCTCGATCCTCCACGCCCTGAGCGATCCAGCACGGCTCGAGATCGTGCGCAGGCTCGCGGCCGGATCCGAGGAATGGTCCTGCGGCAGATTCGAGCTGGGCCTCTCCAAGGCCACCCTCTCCCACCACTTTCGCGTGCTGCGCGAGGCCGGTGTGGTGCGCACCCGCCCGGACGGCCGCAAGCGCCTGCTCTCGCTCCGGAACGAGGACCTGAACTCTCGCTTCCCCGGTCTGCTCGAGGCCGTGCTGGCCCACGATCACGCCCAGCCGCTTCCGCCCGTTCTGGCAGCCGCCGGGGCAGCGGCGCAGGCAACGGCGCTCGGCGCCGACGGGTTCCGCCCGGCGTCCTAGCGCCGCGGCGGCGTGGAGATCGGGCTCTACACCTTTGCCGAGCTGCCCGTTGGCGCCGGGGAGTCCGCGGTCACCCCGGAACAGCGGATGCGCAACCTGCTGGAGGAGGCCGAGCTGGCCGACCGCGTCGGTCTCGACGTGTTCGGCGTGGGGGAGCACCACCGCCCCGACTTCGCGGTCTCGTCACCGGCCGTCGCGCTGGCCGCGATCGCGACCCGCACCGAGAGGATCCGACTGACGAGCGCCGTGACCGTGCTGAGCTCGGACGATCCGGTCAGGGTGTTCCAGGACTTCGCCACGCTCGACCTTCTGTCCGGCGGACGGGCGGAGATCATGGTGGGCCGCGGCTCCTTCATCGAGTCCTTCCCGCTGTTCGGATACGACCTCGACGACTACGACGAGCTGTTCTCCGAGAAGCTGCAGCTGCTCCTGGAGCTGCGGGGCTCCCAGCGCGTGAGCTGGTCCGGCCGTCACCGTGCTGCGCTCGAGGACGCGGGCGTCTATCCGCGTCCGGTTCAGGATCCGCTCCCGATCTGGGTGGCGGTGGGTGGGTCCCCGCCTTCGATCATCCGCGCGGGGAGGCTCGGGCTGCCGCTGGCGCTGGCGATCATCGGCGGCGCGCCGGAGCGCTTCGCGCCGCTGGTCCAGCTGTACCGCGAGATGGCGCGCGAAGCCGGGCACGACCCCGCGGCTCTGCCGGTTGGGATCAACTCGCACACGTATTTGGCGGACAGCCCCGAGCAGGCTGCGCGCGAGTTCTTCCCGGCCTACGCCGGGATGATGAACCGGATCGGCCGCGAGCGTGGCTGGTCGCCCATGACCCGCGAGCAGTTCGAGTTTCTCACCTCGCCCAGCGGCGCCCTGGTGGTGGGCAGCCCGCAGGAGGTGATCGAGAAGATCCTGTTCCAGTACGAGTTCTTCGGCCACCAGCGCTTCCTCGCCCAGATCAGCGTGGGGCACCTGCCTCACGCACAGGTCCTGAGGGCGATCGAGCTGCTCGGAACCGAGGTGGCCCCCGCCGTGCGCGCGGAGGTCGCACGCCGCGAGCGCGGTAGCGCCGCCGCGGCGGATTGAATCCCGGCGCCGGGCACTTCAGTGGGTCGCCTGGGGCTCGAACCCAGATCTCGCGGATTAACCTGCCGCACCGGCTCTCACCGGCCGCCCGCGCTGCGGCGTGGCGTTGCGGTCTGGACCATCTCTTCGCCCTCGGCTCGACGTTAGGGCGGGCGGCGTATGGCCTCTGAGGGCTCTCCGGCTTGGCCGCGTGCGCGCGGATCCACTCCGGGTTGCCTGCTGATTGCCCAATCCTGAGGATTGTCACCGCGAGCGGTACCTCAGGCTCTCAGGGGGTTCCAGCAAACAGCCGCCGACCAACCAGCGGTTTCCCGACTGGCGCTCCTTTCCAAAGTCCGGTGCTCTGCCAATTGAGCTAACGACCCTGGCAGGCATTATGTCGCGAGGGGACGGCCGGGCCGCGGCACCCTCCACCTACAATCGACGCACCGCGGGGGCGTGGTCTAGCGGTCTAGGACACCGGCCTTTCACGCCGGGGATCACGGGTTCGAATCCCGTCGCCCCTACTAGGCGCTACCCAGGGTCGCGCCACAGCAAGGCTTCTCCTGCCACATCGGCTACTCCGCCAGCCCCACGGCCTCGAGAGCTCTGCGCGGGTCGAGATACGAGCGCACTCTGCGTGCCAAAGAGCCGTCGAACTCGAAGACGTAGGCCACGGCGCCCTCGATGTCGATCCCACTCCCTTCGACCCGGGTTCGGGTCTGCGCGATGACAAGGACCGTGTCGCCGAGGTCGCGGATCTCCGTGGGGTCGATCCTCACGTCCCAGAGGGAGTGCCATTCGTCCCAGTACTTGCGCAACCCGTCCCGGCCACGGAACACCGTCTCGCTGCCCTCCATCCGCATCGTGACCTCCGAGGACCACTCGATCTCGGGGTGGCTGTGGCTCGAATCCATCCAGGCGTCGAAGTCGCCACGGTTCCAGCCGTCGAGGGACGCCTTGACGGTCTCCACGTTCTCCTGCGACATCGACCCGCCGAGTATCCCCCACGGGTGTACCCATCGGGCTCAGCAGCTGGTGTCGCTGCCGCCGCCGCTGCTGCCCCCGCGGCCACCCTCGGTGAGCGCGATCGCGTCCACGAGGAAGGCCTCTCCCTCAGCGACTCCGGCGCCGATGCGGAAGACATGGACGCCAATCGTCTGGCCGCCGGCGGTCGCGCGATGGCTCACCCGAACCTCTCGGTACTCGTCGGCCGACGCTTTCACCGACGCGCTCGAGAAGGGGAAATCCTCATTGTCGTCGCTCAGCCGCTCACGAAGCGAGATGCAGATCCTCTTCCCGTCGGTCGCTCCCGTCGCCTTGACCCATGCGCTGGCGGTGTAGAGGCGACCCTTGCGCGAGGAGCTCACGGTCTCGGGGTCGTCGTCGATCGAATACTCGCCCGGCGCCCCTGTCAGGTTCACCTGCACCACGTGCTCCCCGTCAGGAGCGTCCGAGGCCTGCTTGCGTGCGATGTCTGATTGGAAGACGTCCCAGCCGGAGGTGTTGCGCTCGAACGAAGGGTTGCTGGTCAGGTTTCCTTCGGGAATGGCAGCGGCCGTGCCCTCGCCGTCCCCGCCGCCGCCCGCGACGACGGCCAGCGCGCCGGCGCCGAGGAGAGCCACAGCCGCGGCCGGGATCAGCCACCGACGCCGCCCCGGGGTCGGCCCGCCGCTTGGCGGGCTCGACTGCCCGAGGCGAGCCGGGCGCCGCTTCCAGGGCGAGCGTCCTCGTCTGGCCCCCACGCAGCGCCGCGGCCGCCGCCGTGGCCAGCTCGCCCGCGCTCGGGTAGCGCTCCGCCGGCTCCTTTGCGAGGGCGGTTCGGATGGTGTCGTCGAGCCCCGCCGGGACTCCCGGCCGGGCGGCCGACAGGCTCGGTGGCGGCTCGGAGACATGGGCGAACAGCTTCGCCACGTGGGTCTCGCCCTCGAAGGGCGGCTTGCCGGCAATCATGTGGTAGAGCATGCAGCCGAGCGCGTACACGTCCGTTTGGGCATTGACAGCGGTGCCGAGGACTTGCTCGGGTGCGGCGTAGTCCGGCGTGCCCAACCACTGGCCGGTACGCGTGACCACTCCCGAAGCCGCCCCGACCGCCTTCACGAGCCCGAAGTCGGTCAGGTAGGTCTGGTATCCGACGGGTCTTGTCTCGAGCAGCACGTTGGCGGGCTTGACGTCGCGGTGCACGAGCCCCCGCTCGTGGGCGGCATCGAGAGCAGCGCCTACCTGGCCGATCACCTCCACCGCCTCGGCGGGCGGCAGATTGCCCCGGCGGGCGATGAGCTCCGCGAGGTCCGTCCCCTCCACGTACCGCATTGCGACGTAGAGCTGGCCTGCCTCCTCGCCGGCGTCGAAGATCCCGATCACGTGCGGGTGGTCGATCGAAGCAGCGAGCCGCGACTCGCGCTTGAAACGCTCCCGGAATTCCTCGTCCTCCGCCAGCTCCGGGGCTATCACCTTCACGGCGACCTTCCGCTCGAGCGCGATGTGGGTGGCCCGGAAGACCACTCCCATCCCTCCGCGCCCGATGAGCTCGTCGAGGCGGTAGCCGGCGATCACGTCACCCACCGAGAGCGAGTTCATTGCCGCAAGCCCTCGGCTCGGCTCGGCCGCCTACGCCAGCAGCGCGGCTGCCGTCCGGTGGGCAAGGCTCATGATCGTGACCATCGGGTTCACGCCCGGCGCCGTCGGGAACGCGCTGCCGTCGCCTATCCACACGCCCTTCACGTCGTGCAGCTCGCCGCGCCCGTCGGCCACCGAGGTGCCCGGGTCCGAGCCCATCCGGCAGGAGCCCATCTGGTGCGCCGTGAAGCAGGCCACGTCCAGGGCCCCGTAGGGGGCGGCCTCGAGTTCCTCGAGATAGGCGTCGAAGTCCTCGCCCTGGCGCCAGCGGAGCTCGCGCCCGTGGGCGGTGAAGACCTCGAGCGCCCCGGCGGCCTGGTGCAGTCGCGCCAGCTCGAGATGTGCCCGAACGGCCAGGCGGGCGTCCACCGGGTCGTCGAAGTCCCACCTCACGACCGGCCTGCCGTGCTCGTCGAGCACCACCTCGCCGCTGCCGTGGTCGCGCGCCACCGTGATGAACGGCGCGTGCCAACGAAAGGCCTGCATGAGCTGCTTGTGCTGCTCGCCCGACTCCCAGGGATAGCTGGCACCGAGCAGCGCGGGGAACATGCCGGTGGCCTCGATCAGGAAGCCACAGCCGTCCTCGATGTCGAAGAAGTGATCCGAGAGCGCCGACTGGATCTGTCCGCGCCAGCCCTCCACGGGCTCGTCGTAGACGCCCATCACGACGAAGGCCGGATGCAGCCGCAGGTTCTTGCCCACGGCGGGCCCGCCGATGCCGCTCCGCAGCAGCAGCGCGGGCGACTCGATCGAGCCGCACGCCACCACCACGGTCGGCGCCTCCACGGTCAGCGCCGTGGTCGACCCGTCCGCGTGCGTGACCGTGGCCTCGACGCCCTTGGCCTGCCCGTCCTCCGCGACGATCCGGTCTGCGTGGCACCCCGGGACGCAGCGTCCTCCGGCGTCGGAGCAGTCCTGGAGCCAGGTCTTCATGGCCGAGCGCTTGCAGCCCTGCTGACAGCCCATCGAGCAGTAGCCGCAGAACTCGGGGTCGTCGTTGAGGGCCGCGTTGCGCCAGATCGGGCGGTGCTCGTACCCGAGCGCGTCACACCCGGCGAGCACGCGCTGATGGGTCACGTTCTGCTTGGTGGCCTCCGTGTTCGCGCCCAGTCGCTCGAGCACCACGTCCATGTGCTCGGAGACGAACGACGGGTCGTCGAGTCCCTCGAGCCCGTGCTGTGCCCACTCGGCGAGGATCGAGTCGGGCGTGCGGACGCAGTTCATGTAGTTGACCACGGTCCCGCCGCCGAGCGTCTGGCCGGCCAGGATGGCGATCGATCCCGACTCCGTGGCCGCGAGGCCGCCGCCGTAGTAGAGCTCCAGGTAGCCGGGCAGCTCCAGCTGCTTGAAGTCCGACTCGTTGCGGTAGCCGCCCATCTCGAGCACGAGCACGCTCTTGCCCGCCTTGGCGCACTCGGCCGCGACCACGCCTCCGCCCGCGCCGGAGCCGATCACGCAGACATCTGCGGAGAGCGTTGCCGACGGCCCCGACACCGCTTCGACGGCCAGTGTCTTCGGCGCATCGGCAGGGGACGGGGGCGCCGAGTTGGGGCCCGGGTAGCCGATCGCCTCCCAGTTGGGGTTGTGGCCGGCCTCGTCCGGGAGGGCGTAGAAGAACAGCAGCGTGAGGGCCTTGAGCTGGAGGAGGCCGAGCTTTGCGTCCGGGTCCTGCTCGCAGAAGGCGTGGAAGATCTGAGTGCGCGCGTCGAGGTCGGCCTGGGCGAATCCCTCCCCGGCCAGGGCGTCCAGCAGCCCCCCGACGAGGAGGATCTCCTCGGGCAGCAGCACCTCTGCCATGAGCCCCTCGATCTGGGCTGCCACGTCCATGTCCGACGCCGCCCGGCCGAGGAACTCCTTCTCGAGCGGGTCATGGGAATCCGATTCCACCGCCGGCACGAAGGTGTTGCCGAGCGCCTCGAGCGTCTCCCGCTGCGTCTCGGACAGCACGGACTGAGCTACTGCCATGTATCTCTCCTCCTGATCGCCCTGGAGCCGACCCTAGATGGATGCCCAGGTCGCCGCAACCCGAGCGGCGCTACTGGGCAGGGGCCTCCTCGGCGGCGGGGTCGTACCCCGCGCATGAGGCGCCGAACACGAGCAGCGCGACAACCATCCCCGCCCAGTGGCTCGCGACCACCAGGACGATCGTGCCGGCCACGCCGCCGGCGAGCGCGGCGAAGAGGACGAACGCCAGCGGCAGCCTGAGCACTCGCGCCGTCAGCAGCGAGCACGCGATCCATGCGATCGGCCCGACCGCGAACCCCGCGTCCTCGAAGAAGTCGTCCGGGAGTGGGAGCGCCACCAGCACGCCGAACAGCACCCCCACGGCCAGGGCCTGAACGGCGAGGGCCTTCCAGAAGAGCCGGCTGTTCACGGGTCGGATAGTAGGGCCCGCCGGGGCCGCGGCGAGGGGCCGCTTCCCGCGAGGCGACACTAGACTCGGCGCTCCGGGCGGTTAGCTCAGCTGGTAGAGCGCCTGCCTTACAAGCAGGAGGTCGCCTGTTCGATCCGGGCACCGCCCACTACCCTGTCGCCGCGCCGAACCCTCCCGGTATGCAGCACGAACGGGGGCGCCCGCGACCGTCCTGCAACGCGGAGGGCGGCCCGTAGGCGCCCCTCCGTGGCCCGATAGTGGCCCAAACGTCGTCAGTGCCGCAGCGTCCCCTCGGCCCTGGCCTGTTCGAGTAAGGGTCCGAAGTCGTCTGCCGGGATCATCGGGCAGTACTGGCCCCATCCCCAATAGTCCTTGGCGGTCACGATGTAGTAGGCGAGCCGGTACTCCACGTCATCGAGCCTTGCCCCCATATCCGGACGTAATGCCACGCCCTCGAGGGCCGCGAGCCGTATTCGCTGGATCACGTAGACCTTGAGGGGGTAGTTCGATTGCTCCCGGTAGGTCTCCGCTTCGAGTCCCACGTTTGGGTCCCTCGACCACCGATGTCCTTCGTTTTCGTCGGGAGCCGGCGGGGCAGTGGGCGGGCCTTCTGCTTGGCGATGAACTCACTGGCCGTGGGCACGTCGCGCCCTCCCATCACTGCGCTCGCGCCTCAAAGGCGTCGAGCCGGCGGGCGATGTCGGCCCCGGCGCCCTCGACCAGCGTCCCGTAATGACGTTCGATCGTCTGGATGGAGGTGCCCATGATCCTGGCCAGCTCGAACGCGCTCACCCCGGCGGCGAGTGCGTTGCTCGCGAAGGTGCAGCGCAGATCGTAGATCCGTGCGGGCTTGCGGGCACCGGCCGCCTCTATCGCCGGTGTCCACACCCGGCGGCGCCAGTTGTCGAGGTTGAGCGGGCCGCCGCGGACCGAGGGGAATAGCAGCGGTGTGTCCAGCCTCGGCGGCAGCCTGTTGCCCTAGCGCATAGGGGCCCTGCCCGGGGATACTCGGCGGGCGATGTCGCAGGAGAACGTGGAGGTGGTGCGTCAGAGCTTCGACGCCTGGTCGCGGGGCGATTTCAGCGTCGGAGCCGACGTGATCGATCCCGGCGTTCGCGTCGTCTGGCTGAGCGTCCTCGACGTCGGCGAGGACGAGACCGAGGGGTCGAAGCTGCGTTCGACAGGATGGCGTATTTCGTGAGGGCCTGGGAGCACCTGACCCTCACCGCTGAGCGCATCCTTGACGCGGGCGATCGGGTCGCGGTAATCGCGGTTTGGCGAGGGCGAGGGCCGGTGTCCGGCGTCGCGAGCGAGTGGCGTCACGGCGAGGTGTGGAGCTTCCGCGACGGCAGGGTGATCGAGGTGCTCAGCTATCCGGATCCGGCCGATGCCCTCGAGGCCGTGGGGCTGTCGGAGTAGCCGATGTCGCAGGAGAACGTGGAGGCTTACATGCGTGCGGTCGAAGCTTTCAACCGCGTCGACATCGAAGCGTTGCTGGAGGAGCTCGATCCCGAGGTTGAGTGGTACTCGGCGCTGTCGGGAATGGGAAGCGAGGTGTACCGGGGCGCCGAGGGCGTCCATGAATTGGTTCGGGACATGGGAGAGGTGTTCACGAGCTGGACCTTCGAGGTCTCTGACATCCGCGACCTCGGAGACCGAGCCCTCGCCCTTGGTCGCTTGTATGCGCGTGGCCACGAGAGCGGGGTCGAGACCGAGGTGTCGTTCAACCAGCTCCTCGACTTCAAGGGCGGCAAGGTGATGCGGGTTCGGTCGTTCCTCGACTCCGATGAGGCCCTCGAGGCCGTGGGTCTGTCGGAGTAGCCGATGTCGCAGGAGAACGTCGAATCGTTCAAGCGGGGTGTCGACGCTTGGAACCGCAACGATTTCGAGACGTGGATCGACCAGTTCGATCCCGACCTGGAATGGTTCGCCTTGATGGAGACGTTTCGCGGCCATGCCGGAGCCCGGCAGGCTTGGGAGACCTTCAAGGGCGACGCGCGACTCAGGGTTCGCTTCGACGACATTCGCGACCTCGGGGAATCCGTGCTCGCCCTCGGGGAGCTGAAGTTGGACGGAGCGAGCACCCGGTTGAAATTCAGTGGCGAGCTTGCCCAGTGGGCCACCTATCGCGACGGCAAACTCGTCCGCTTCCGCGATTTCCCCAGTCATGCGGAAGCCCTCGAAGCCGTGGGGCTGTCGGAGTAGCCGGCCGGTCACGCCGCCGCCGGGCCGTCCGAGGGCTGTCTAATCGACTGGAGCCAGGCATCGAGGTCGTCCTCGGGGATGCGCACGGCGCCGCGGCCGGCGGTGGAGAGCTTCACGGCCGGGATCTCACCGGTGGCGATCTTCCTGCGCACCGTCAGCTCGGAGACCGACAGCAGCTCCGCGACCGTGGCCACCGTCAGATAGCGCGTGGGGGTACTCATGGGCACTCATGTTAGAAAACCGTTCGGAGCACCAATGATTTGAGATAGCAAGAGAATCCCGGGGTCTGTCTGGGCGCGCCTCGGCCCGGCGGGCATCCACGCCCTTCTTGACTTCCGAAAGCGTTCAGCGAGATAGTCGCTCGCGAGAGAGCAGGGTGACTGGCCTCTCGGCCCGTGAAGGGCTCGCACTCCGGCTTCCTGCTCCATCGCGATGGAAGGGAGAAACCTCATGCGTCGCACCGTGGTTGCGGTTCTCGGCGTCATGGCCGGCGGGGCGCTTGCGCTCTCACCAGCAGCTTCCGCGACAGCACCGCCTGCCGCTGGAAGTCCAGGTTGCGGAGGCCTGATCGTCGCTGAGTTCAATCACGCCAGTACGGGTGCCAGCGGTAATCCGCAGGCGTCGGCCGGACCCGGATACTTCCTGAGGCAAGGGACCTCCGATGCCGTTCAGGGCGTCAAGGGCGCGTTCTGCCCGTAGCCGCCCGCTGACAGGACCGGAGGGGAGCCCGTTGCGACGGGCTCCTCTCGTTAGGCGGGTGTGACCGGACCACTGTGGTGACTGGCCCCGCCTGTCCGGCCCCTAGCCGTGGCCCAATCCTGGCCCAAACGTCCGAGACACCGCCCGCTCAGGAATGCGGCGCGTGTTCCGCCGAGCCCCTAGTTTTGTGTCTGGAATGCGGGTTTGTGGTCTGACGTCGTCTAGCGTCGTTTTGGTCGGCGCTGCCTTACAAGCAGGAGGTCGCCTGTTCGATCCGGGCACCGCCCATCCCGAGAAGGCCCCGCCACGGGGTTCGCGGGCTACACCTTCCGGTAGCGCGCGTCCGCCACCGAGTAGCCGGCGAACACGAGTAGTCCGGCCGCGACCACGCCCAGGAGGGTCGGTCCGTAGGAGGCCTCGCCGACCGCGGTAAGTGCCCCGTCGAGGCTTACCGCCTTGTCGGGGTTGTGGTCGATGGCGGCGCGGACCAGGAAGTAGCCAACGAGTGTGAACACAACCATCCGCGACAGGTGGCCCAACAGGCCGAGCGCCGTGAAGGACCGCTCGACGCTCTGGCTCATCTCCTCCGTCTTGCTCTGTTCGAGGAACTTCCTCGTGATTCCCTTGTACCCCTGATCGAGCCCTTCGCCGATCGTGATCAGGCCGGCGATCGCCACCAGGATCGGGCCGCCCGGCCAGCCGAGCACGCCGCCCGTCGTCTCATCCGGGCTACCTGAGCTGCCCCCAGACCCGATCAGGATCGATATGGCCGTGGCGCATAGCGATGCGTATGCGATCCCGCTCACCAAGCCGCCGATCCGTTCCTTCGTGTCGTCGCTGGCCTCCGGACCGTGGCCCAGCGCCGCACGTACGAGGCGCCATGACGCGTAGCCCGCGAGGCCGATCGTCATCAGTATCAGGAGAGTCTTGCCGAACGGCTGCCTTGCGATCGTGGCGAGGGCGCCGTTCTGATCGGTCGTCTTGCCGCCATCGCCGAGCGCCAGCTTGATGGCGAGGAGTCCGATGATCGCGTAGATCACGCCGCGTGCGACGAGGCCTGCGCGTGCCAGCCACTCGAAAGGCCGGCGGCGCGCGACGTCCTCGCCCATCGCCTGCGCGTGTCGGACCGGAGTTCCTGCGGTGCTCAAGTCGTGATCCATTCAGCTCGTCTCCTGGTTCGGTCGCGGGACGCACACGTTGAGCGCGCCAGCCTCGACTTTGACATTGAATGACCTGACCTTGCTCCGGTCGCCTCCGTCGAGCTCGTAACGGACCTTCCGGTCGAGCTTGACCTTTACCGACTTGGCCTTCGTGGTCCGCACGAACGGGGATCGGTTGGGGTCGCCGACCGCCGTGCGGGTCAGCGTCCGCGTCCACTCGAGCAGGCCTTGGGCGGTCACAACGCCGAGCTCGAGCATGCCGTCGTCTGGGCGGGCGTCGGGAAAGACTTCCACGCCGCCGAAGATGTCACCGAGGTTGCCGAGCAGGATGCACGTCACGCTGCCCTCGTACCAGTCGCTGCCGTCGACCTCGATCTCGGCACCGAAGCCGTCGCTGCGCAGGTTGCGCGCTCCACTCCACAGATACGCGGCGCGACCGATCCGCTGCTTCAGGCCGTCCGCGTCGCGAATCATCGCCGCGTCAAAGCCTGCCCCCGCCATGACCGCGAAGCGCTCGTCGCCGAAGCGCCCCACGTCGAGCTTGCGCCGATCGCCCGATAGGCCGATATCGACGGCCTGTTCGATGTCTCCGGGGATTCCGAGGTTGGTCGCGAACAGGTTGGCCGTGCCGGCAGGTATGACCGCGAGGCTCGCCTCGGTCCCGCAGAGCACGTCGACGCAGCGCCGCACCGTTCCGTCGCCGCCCCAGGCGAACACAAGCTCGGCCCCCTCGTCCAGCGCGCGCTCGGCCTGCTCGGACGCCCTCTTCGCCTTCGGTACCTCATACCAGAGAGGCTCTTCCACACCAGCGGCCTCGAGCGCGCGCCGCAGCTCGGGTAGGCCGCCCGCGAGAGTCTTCTCGGCGTGTGCGACGACCGCGACGGTCATGTGATCGGCTCGGCGTGGCGGGAACGGGCGAGCGCTGCCGCTCTCGAGCTCCGCGCAGCATGCGCGGCGCCGGCCGCGCGGCAGGCGAACAGCAGCACGAGCAGTGCGCCAACGCCGACGAGCACTCCGCCGGCGACATCGAGCGGGTGGTGCATCCCGCGATACATCCGGGCAAGCGCGACGAACGCGGCGATCAGCAGCGCGCCGGCCCAGGCGGCTGATCCGCAGCGCTCGGCTGTGGACACGGGAAGTGAGCAGCAGGACCAGGCCGGCGTAGACCGCGATGGCTGCTGCCGTGTGACCGGAGGGATAGCTGGCGTCGACGGGGAGGTCCTCGAGCCGCTGGACGTGGGGCCGATCGCGCGGCACCGCCAACGAGGTCACCCGGTAAGTCGCCGATTCGACAACCAACACGAAGACCGCGAAGGCGGCGATCCGCCACTTGCGCAGGAACACGCATACCAGCGCGATCGCTGCGACCAGGATGGGAAGCAGCGGCGCGCCGCCGACGGTCGAGCCGACTTCCGAGACGTCCGTGAGGAGGGGCGTGCGGTCGGAGACGAGGGACTTGACGACGCTCTCGTCGGTGTGCGCAAGGCCATCCGTCTTCAGCAGCACTTCGGTCACGAGCAGCCCGATCAAGATCGAGATCGCGGCCAGGAGCGCGAAGCCCGTCAGCAGCCCCACGAAGAAGACCGTGGCTGGATGCCGTTGGCGCAGCCGGTCGGCGAAGCGTTCCGCGGGTCCTCCCGGGCGGGCGTCGAGAAGCGGTGCGGGCCCTCGATTGCCGGGCTGGGCGCGACCGGTCGACATCAAGCGCGTCCTGCTTCCTCGGTATCGGGTGGGTAAGAAGATGCTGTAGACGACCTTTCAGGTAGCCCGTTACCCATGCCGCTGCTGCTCTTACTCATTCTCGTGCTCGCGACCGCCGGCGCCGCGGCAGCGCTGGTCTGGCGCTTGCAGGGCGCCGCAGGCCGGACTGCGCCGCGCACGATGAGCACGGCCCGCAAGGCCGGCGTGGCGATTCGGCGCCATCGCGGCCGGGGCATCGCCATTGCGACGAGGCTGGATCCGCAGACGGCGACCGGCCTGGGGCTGACGCTCGCGCTGTGCGTGATCGTGGGGGGCGGCGTGGTCCTCGGGGTGCTCGCCTACATGATCCGCGGCGACACGCAGCTGGTCCGATTGGACAGCAGCGTCGCCGACTGGGGCGACCGGCACGCATCTCCGTTCTCCACGGACACACTCAATGCCGCCACGCACCTGGGGGAGCCCTCCGTGATCGTGGGTTTGGCCGTGATCCTGGCCATCGTGGAGACGATGCGGACCCGTAGCAGGTGGGTCGTGCCGTTTCTCTTCATCGTTGTCGCCGGCAACGGCATCCTCACCACGACCGTCAAGGACCTGGCCAATCGCGTTAGGCCAGCAGTGAACCCGGTCGCCGAGACGCTCGGGCCGTCGTTTCCGAGCGGCCATTCGTCCTGGTCGGCCGCGTTCTTCGCGGCGGCTGCGCTCTTGCTCAGCCGTGGCCGTGGCCGCCGCGAGCGGGCGGCCCTCGCCGGGGCCGCGGCCGGGTTGACCGTCATGGTCGCCGGCAGCCGTGTGCTGCTCGATGTGCATTGGCTGAGCGACGTGATGGCGGGTATAGCGCTCGGCTCCGCATGGTTCTCGATTTGCGCCATCGCATTCGGCGGACGCCTGCTGCGGTTCGGCGCAGTGGCGGACGAGGCTGTCCGCGTGGCAAGCGGGAGAGGCGGGCCGCCGGTGCCTCCCGGTGATCGGCGAGCGTCCTCGACGGTGACTCAGCAAGAGCAGGACGCTCGGGTGCGTCCGTAATCTGCAAGACGACACGCGGAAGCGTGGTGGAAGCAGCAAACCGCAGCGGCACGTAGCCGTCAGGCGTGCCTCCCCGCTTGCCGAGCGACCTCGGTAGTAGTTGGCAGCGGGCGGCTATGGAAGCGTTGGTGTTTGGGTCCCGCGACGGTCGGGGTAGGCGACCCGCATGGAGGCAACCGAAAGGGGCCGCGGCCGAACGAGTCCGCGTGTCGTCGGTCAGACCGAGTGGGACGCGGCCCGGACGGCCCTGCTCGAGCGGGAGCGGGCGGTCGCTGCTGCGATGCACGAGCTCGCCGCCGCGCGGAAGCGCATGCCGATGGTGCGGGTCGAGCACGATTACGTCTTCGAGGGCCCTGACGGGAGGCGGTCGCTGCCCGAGCTGTTCGAGGGGCGCACCCAGCTGATCCTCTACCGGTTCTTCTTCGAGGAGGGTGTCGACGGCTGGCCGGACGCGGGGTGCGTCGGCTGCTCGTCCTTCGCCGACGGCGTCCCCGAACTGGGCCTGCTGCATTCTCGCGACATCACCTTCGCGATGGCATCGCCGGCGCCGCAGGCGAACCTACGCCGCTACGCCGAGCGCATGGGTTGGACCGATGTGCCGTGGTACACGATCTGCACCGAGCGCTTCTCGGCCGACTTCGGGGTGGACGAGTGGTTCGGCCTCAACGTCTTCCTCCGCCGCGGCAATGACGTCTACCGCACCTACTTCCTCCAGCACGGGGCGATGGTCCAGTGGATTGGCAGCATCTGGAGCATGTGGTCCTTGACTCCTTACGGCGGGCAGTCCGACGACGAGGACTTGCCCGAGGGCTGGCCGCAGGCGCCACAGTCGTTCTGGTTCCGCCGTCACGACGAGTTCGACAAGCCGGCGCCGTCAGCAAGCCTCGGCGTCGACGCGAACGATCGGCCCTAAGCAGCTCGGTCTCCGGGGATGCCGTCGGTGGCCTACTGCGAGACGCTGGCCGGGCGGTGCTCGACGGCGTGCATGCCGCGCTTGCCGCACGACGGGCAGCGCAGGCCGATGCGCTTCCCGCGCGATCGCGCTTTGTAGCGAACGCCGCCGATATCCCAGTAGGTGCGCTCGAGCCCGCAGTTGGGGCACAAGACGAACCACTCACGCGACTGACGCTCGATCTCGTCCGCGCGGCCGGGCATGAGGCGCATGACGAGGCGCTGCGTGAGGCTCGGTTGCTGCCGGGAATACTTGGCCTCGGGCACGGGGAAACCCTAGACCGGCAACGGGCCGACGACCAGGCCCGCCTGCCTGGGACGAGATCCGGTAGCCAACCAGCGCCCGCTCGCTATCGCTTTGCGCGAAAAGCAGCACTCTCGTGGAGCGGCTGGCAGCCTGCCGCCGCGACCATCTCAGGCCGCCACGCGATATCGCTGGACGATGGGAGCGTCGCTCGGAGGGACGAATCGGGCCGCCGACTCGACACCCGCGCGGCCATGGCCCTGAGCAGCGGGAACCGGCGATCCGGGAGCGCTACTGCTTCTGCTTTCTCGCGGAGAAAAGGGGTACTCATTACGCAATGCGACCCCTGCGGTATTCCATCAACGTCACATTGGACGGATGCTGCGACCACCGTGCGGGCATTTCCCCGGACGAAGAGATGCATCGCCACGCGACGAAGAGCATCGACCAGGCCGACGCTCTCCTCTTCGGCCGGGTGACTTACGAGATGATGGAGTCGGCCTGGCGGCCACCGGGGCAGACGGAAGCGATGCCTGATTGGATGGCGCCGTTCGGCCGGACGATCGACGCGGCTAAGAAGTACGTCGTATCGAGCACCCTGGACCGGGTCGATTGGAACGCGGAGCTGGTGCGCGGAGATGATCTGGGGAAGGCCGTTCAGCAGCTGAAGCGGGAGTCAGGTAATGGGCTGTTCGTGGGAGGCGTGAAGCTCCCGCTGGCGCTGGCGGAGCTGGGGTTGATCGATGAGTACGAGTTCGTGGTGCACCCCAGGCTGGCGGGCCACGGGCCGACGTTGTTCGCGGGGCTATCGAAGAGTGTCGACCTGAAGCTCGTGAGCCGGCTGGAGTTCGGCTCGGGGGCGGTGGCGATGCGGTATGAGCTTAGGCGATAGCGCTGTCTGATCTGAGCGTCGCTCGGAGGGACGAATCGGGCCGCCGACTGGACACCCGCGCGGGTCCGGCATGGGAAGCAGCAGTCGCAGTTCGACGCGTGCGGAGTGCCGGTTCCAGGCGAAAGCAGCGCCTAGGCTGCTGGTCCAGACGACCTTGACACGGGTGTGTCAAGGTTACGGCATGCGGATCGACGAGCTGCTCCTCAATGCCGAGGAGCCAACCTTCTCCTTTGAGTTCTTCCCGCCAAGGTCCGAGGCCGGTGAGGCGAATCTCGCCGCTGCACTGACCGAGCTGTACGCGCTCGCGCCCGCCTTTGTCTCCGTGACCTACGGAGCCGGGGGATCAACCCGCGATCGCACCGTCGAGATTGTCAGCGAACTCAAGCGGCGCTACGGGCTTGAAGCCATGGCGCATCTCACTTGCGTCAACGCCACCGTTAGCGAGCTGCGCTCCACGCTCGACGTCATGCGCGGCGCTGGCGTCGAAAACGTCCTTGCATTGCGCGGCGATCCGCCGCGCGGTCAGAACCGGTGGACGAAGACCGACGGCGGTCTCGAATACTCACGAGAGCTCATCGAGTTGCTGCGGACCGACTATCCATTCGCCATCGGCGCGGCCGCCTTTCCCGAGACCCACATCCATGCGACCTCGACCGAGGACGACCTGCGCTTCCTCAAGGCGAAGGTCGATGCCGGAGCGTCCTTCCTGATCACGCAGATGTTCTTCGACAACGCCTACTACTTCGACTTCGTCGCGCGAGCGAGGGATATCGGCATTGACGTTCCGATAATCCCGGGTGTCATGCCCATCCTCAGCGCTGCGGGCATCAAGCGCATGGCCGAGCTATCCGCGGCCAAGCTGCCTTCGCGGCTTGAGATGGAGCTGGCGGTCAGACTCGATGACGACGAGGCTGTCGCGGAGCTCGGCGTCTCGTACGCCACCTTGCAATGCGTCGAACTGCTCGAACGCGGCGCGCCCGGCATCCACTTCATCACACTCAATCGCTCTTCAGCTACTCGCGCGATCCTCTCCGCGTTGCGCATTGCGCGGCCATGGGACCGGGTCAAGAGCCCGCTTTAAGGGAGCGAACCGCTCGCGACTCCTTCGCGGCGGGAGAAGCGAGCCGACGGCGGGCGGTGCTGCGTGGCTTGATTCCCTCCTGCGCGCTGTGCAGCTTGTGGAAGTCGGTATCGGTGGTCCACGGACTGATCATAGCGACGACCGAGCGGTCGATCGCGCCACTGGCTTACTCCTTCGGAGTCGCCGTTGGGCCTCGACCCCTGGGCGCCTGATCCACTTTCTTGGGTCTCCGCTCAGCCCGCTCCGCGTGCCCGGGAGGCTCTGCCCGCTGACGTGCGGCGGGCGGCGCACTGGTGGAACCGTGCGTCGCCCCTCGCTTCCAGGGGTGGTTGGAGTGCCGCGCCTGTCCCTGCGCGCGGCCGTCGAGAAGCTTGGGTCGCGGAGGTGGCGCCGGGTAGTGAGCTTGTGCCTGTTCCGCTCCCCTGCGGCCGCCGATCCGGCTCGGCGAGTGTGTTGGCGGTCGCTCGGCCCGGGGGTGGGTGGTGACGCGCATGTCACGCTTCGAGCGGTTCCGATCGATCTCCCGTCGGGCTCCGGGAGCGGGCGGTGCCGCACGCGTATCCGGCGCGGCAGGCGCCGGTCCACGAGGCTGCGGCGCCGCCCCCCCACGCATCAGGTCCTCTCCTGCGACCGCCCCACCAGCGGCGAGCACGCCGACGACTGCGACCTTCGCGAGCATGCCGGCGCCGGGTGCCGCGGCGCTCGTCGCTCCCAGCGCCGCGAGCCCCGCTCCACCGGTCGCCGGGCCGCTGCCGAGTCCCGCCGCCGCGAGGACACTCGCCTTGAGCCCGGCCGAGGGGATGACCGGAAGGGCCGCGGCGAACATGCTGCGCTGCTGTTTGACCTTCGCCTGGAAGGCTGTGCATCCGGGGCAGTCGCGCAGGTGGTGGCGCAAAGCGCTGCGTCGCAGGGCCCCGCCGCGGAGGTTCGCCAGCTGCTCGCGGATCTCATCGCAGGGAGTGGCCCGTGCGTCGCGGCGCTCGATCAGGCTCTGTCGGCCTCGATAGACGAGCGCCTTCACCCGGGACACCTCGCAACCAAGTACCTCCGCCACCTCGGCCTGCGAGAGATCGCCGATCTCCACCAGGAGCAGGGACGCGCGCTGCTCGGCCGGGAGTTGCGCGACGTCGCCGAGCAGCTCACGCATCTCGGCTCGCCGCTCCACCTGATCGGTGAGCCCGGCGGTTGAAAGCTCCACATCTTCGGCCACCTCGTGGTGCGGACGGCGGAGGAGCGAGACGCAGCGGTTGCGGGCGATCGCGAAGAGCCAGGGCTTGAGGGCGATCTCACGTTCCCCAGCGAGCAGCCCCGAGTAGGCAGCGGCGAAGGTGTGTTGGACCACGTCCTCCGCGTCGTCCCGTGAGCGGAGCATGTGGCGGCAGAAGGAGAGGATCGCCGGCCCGTGCCGTTGAAACGCGACCTCGAAGGCAGCCTCATTGCCGGCTCTGATCTGCTCGACGAGGCGATCGTCGCCCGCGAGCGCGAGTAGCCGGCGTGGGCGAAGCGGCCGGAGGGCCGGCCTTGCATGAACGGAGATCGAAGCCACGCCGGAGAAGGTCCACCCATCCTGTCGGCCTCATGCGGGGAGTCCATGTGGTTTCAACGCGAAGGGTGGCCAAAGGTTCGGGGGTAACTGGCGAACCTTCGCCGGCCCCGGGCGTTACAGACCCAACGCAAACAAGGGAAGGACCAACGTGAGCAACAGTAGGAAACATCAGATGCAGAGGACGATCGCGATTGCGGCCGGACTGATCGCAGTGCTGGCGCTTCCCGCCGGTGCGGTGGCAAAGCCCACGAAGCAGGACAAGCGGAATGCCGCCAAGGAGTGCAAGCTGCTCCGCGGGACGACGGACGAGTCACGCGAGGCGTTCAGGGCGTCGTACCGGAATTTCGGCGCGTGCGTCTCCGAGAAGGCCCGTGAGCAGGCCAGCGAGCGCCGGGCGGCGAAGCGGACCGCGTCCGGCGATTGCCGCGCGCGAGCGCAAGCAGGATTCGGCGGCCTTTGCCGACCGTTACCGCAACTTCGGCAAGTGCGTGTCGTCGAAGGCGCGTAAGGAGCTCGCGGCCAAGGACGCCGATGACCGCGCTGAGATTGCCGAGGCGAAGAACGCCGCGAAGGACTGCGCGGCCGAGCGCGACTCGATCGGCGACGAGCCTTTCGCCGAGAAGTACGGCACGAATCACCAGAAGCGGAATGCCTTCGGCAAGTGCGTGTCCGGCAAGACCACGGACGACGAGCCCGAGGACGGCGGTGGGAGCGACGAGGAGACCCCGGCCTCGTAGTCGCCCCCAGGCCTTCACCGTTGTGTGCAAAAGGCGGGGCTGGGCGCGACCGAATTCGATCCCGGCGATTGACTCAGTATCCGCGCACGACCGAGTTCGTGCGCACGGCTTCGAGCGCGCTCGCCGGGATGGTCTTGAGGCCGCCCAGGTCGTCGTCGACCCAGCCGGGGTCCACGGTCCCGGAGATGTAGACGCGCGGTGAGCCGGCGTTGTCGGCCACCAAGGCGCCGTAGGTCTTGAGGGCCTTGGCGATCACTCGCGCCTGGCCGCGCAGGCGGCTGATGTCGTAGCTCGCCTTGAGGCGCACCCGCAGGCCCATCGGGGGCTGGTCGGGATCGGTGTTCGACGACGCCCAGTGCGTGGCCGGGTGGATGTATGCCCTCTGGGTGGTCGGGCACGGTGATCCGCAGCGCGTGGCTGATCACTCCGCTGTCGGCCTCGTCGCGGCGAGCCAGTCCGGGGAAGATCGGCAGACCGGCAGCGTCCGCCGAGGTCCAGCCTTCGGGCCGCAGCGCGTTCGAGCGCAGGTTCCACACCGCCCCGCTGTAGGCATGCCAGCCTGCGCCCTGGCGCGCGGCCGCGTAGAGCTCGAAGAGCTTGCAGTCACCCTGGCGCAGGACGATCACGTGCCGGTCACCGCCCCCCTCGATCGGGGCGTCTGGCGGGATCGGGTAGGGGCCGGGATCCGACTCGTCGGGCTCGTCGAACGAGACCGGAACGAGCGCCTGCGAGGAGGGCACGCTGACGTACGGAATGCCGTACTGGCCATTCCCGCCGAAGTCGGGCCACAGCGTCATCGAGCCGAGCGAGCCGATGTAGTCGTGCGAGGTGTCCACCGGAGCCCGCGAGACGTCCTGGTTCCAGGCGTTGTCCGGCGGGAAGACCGGGCAGCTGCCAACCACCGGCGTGCAGCCGGACGAAGCCAGGGCAAGCACGCCCGCGATCAGGAGCGGCAGTCGCCGCCGGACAAGCCGGCGGCAGGTCCCTTCGAGTCGACATTCCGGCACGCTCCGCGCTGGTTAGCACGGCCCATGCAGCGAATCAACGCACGCACTGCGACTGCCCAAGTTCGAGCCCGCTTTCGACGTACGGCCTATTGCCGTCTTGGGAGAAGCATGAGTGAGCCGGCGAAAAAGCACGCGGCGCCGAGCGCCGTGGTCCAGTTGGCGGCGGCCAGGTCGAGGACTGAGCCGCTCGATGGGACCACGTAGGACGCCACCGCGGAGATCCCGAAGAAAACGCAACCGGCCAGGTTGACGGCGGCCATCGTCCAGTCGCGGTCGCGGCGGACTGGGAACAGGTGCGGTCCGGTGGCTAGGCGATAGGCGAGCGCTCCGGAGATGAGGAACGCAGTCGATCCGAACACGTCCGGAGCCCAGACCAGGCGATTCTCCTGCTTGGTGGAGAGCCCCTCTTGCATTGCCCCGAAGGTGCTGAGGTTGAACAGCAACGTGCCCACGAACTGGATCGCCGCGCCCCACCACGCCGGGTCCGCCCCCCAGCGGTGCCCCCGCCTTAGGGTTGCCTCCCGAACCTCGAGGGCGGCCGCCACGGTGAAGAAGATCGAGCCGGCGAAGAAGACGACTCCGTCGGCCCCTGCACCGACGAGCTGCACGAACCCCGGGAAGGGGCCGATGAAGAAGCACGCCGACCCGACCGCGAAGCCAAGTGCGATCCAGCGATCCCAAGCGGCCCTCGCGAACGCCCGGTGCGCGACAGCCAGTGAATGACCGATCAAGGCCGCACCCGCAACACCGACCCAACACTACGTTCGGCGGTTGGCGCCCACATCGCCCTATGCGGGTGAAGTGCCCGGGTCGCTAGGGTCGAGTGGTGCCCGCGGGAAGCGGCAGCTCCGGACTGCGATCCCATCTGCGCGGGACCGAGAGCATCGTTTTCCACGATCTCCAGCAGGGTGGCCGCACGCGCGATCTCCCGTACTACTGCGAGCTGGCACGCAGGGCCGGCGCAACCCTGGAGCTGGGAGCGGGTACCGGCAGGGTCGCGCTCGAGCTGGCCGCCCTCACGGACCTCTGGGCCAACGACCTCGATGTTCAATTGATCGAAGAGCTGGTCCGCCGCGCCGAAGCGCGCGGGCTCTCGGTCACGCCCGTCTCGGGCGATGCGACCAAGCTCGACCTCGGCCGAAGCTTCGACCTGATCATCGCGCCCATCGGCTTCGCGCAGATCGTCGGCGGCCAGAGCAAGCGGCAAGCGCTCCTGCGCGTGATCGCACGCCACCTGGCCGTGACCGGCCTGGCCGTGGTCGCGATCGTGGATGTGGACGAAGTGCTGCGCGAGTGCGCGACGCCCGCGGCCCGCCAGCGCCTACGCGCCCGCGGGCGAACCTTCAGCTGCCAGCAGCTCGCCGCGACCGAGACCGAGGGCGGCGCGCAGGTCATTTGGAAGCGCGGCGTCCAGCGGCGTACCGCGGGACGTCTGACCGGTCGCCGCATCGCACCCGCCGTACTGACTTACCACCGCGTGAGCCCCGAGGACCTCGCCGACGACGCACGCGCCTGCGGCCTGCACGCGCCCGACGTTCATCACGACCCCGGTGATGCCACGAGCCTCGGGTCGACCTACTGCGTTCTGCGCCATCACTCGAGCCGACCGCCGGCCTCCGTAGAGCCCTGACCGGCCACGGAGAGCGCCGCCGAATGCTCGCTCCACGCGGCGCAGAATGCCTCCACGACCACCGGGTCGAACTGCGTGCCGGCGCAGTCGCGTATCTCGCGCAGGGCCTCTGCGGCGGTGCGCTGGGTGCCGTAGGGCCGCTCGCTGGTCATGGCGTCGAAGGAGTCGGCGACGGCCACGATGCGTGATCCCAGAGGGATGTCCGCGCCGCGAAGGCCGTCGGGATAGCCCTTCCCGTCCCAGCGCTCGTGGGTCGAGCGCACGAGACTCGCAACTTCGGCGAGCGCGGGTGCGGCACCGATGATTCGCTCGCCGATCAGGGTATGGCTGCGGATGAACCCCCACTCGCGGTCATCGAGCGGGCCTGGCTTGCTGAGGATCTCGTCGGGGATCGCCACCTTGCCCACGTCGTGCAGCTCGGCGGCGTGACGGATCAGGTCGACCTGATCCTCGGCTAGGGCGAGCCGCAGGGCCACCCGCTCGGCCAGGCCGGCCACGTCCTGTTGGTGCGAGGAGAGCTCCGGATTGCGCTCGGCGAGCGCTCGCACGAGCACGTCCCTGCTCTGCCGACTGGCCGACGCCCTGCCGGTGTTCTTCTGCGCATACATGCGCTGGTCGGCGATCCTGAGTGCTTCAGAGGCATCCTCCGCCTCGAGCGGGAGGAGGATCGAGCCGTAGGAGCAGCCGATCGAGAAGCCTTCGCCGTGCTCGGAGAGCGCTTGGGCCGCGCCGGCCACCATGGGCGCGAACACCTGGTCGCGCGGCTCGAAGAGGGCACAGAACTCGTCGCCTCCCATCCGGTAGGCGGTCCCGCGGCCGTCCAGGTAGTCACTCAGGCTCCTGCCGAGGCGGACGAGGAGAGCGTCGCCGGCCGGATGGCCGAAGGTGTCGTTGTAGAGCTTGAAGCCGTCCAGGTCGAAGAGCGCAAGCACGAGGGAATGGTCCTCCGATGCGCGCGGGATCGCGCGCTCGAGGTGCCGTGCGAGCGCCCGCCGGTTGGGCAGACCGGTAAGCGCGTCCGTGAGCGCCTCGTCACGGGAGACGTGAAGCATTTGGGTGTTCTCACGGAAAGTGAGGATCAAGCGAGCCCCGACAGCGCTCAGCGCCGCGGCGGCAAGGGCGATCGCGAGCAAGTTGAGAGACGCGAAGCAGCCATAGATGAGGACGGCCAAGCCGACTGCCCCGAAGGAGAGCGGCATGACTATCAGCCGTACTCCCTCCCTCGGCGGCTCGGCGTCGGGCGGGGGCACCGGCTGCCATGCCGCCGCAGCGATCAGGGCCAGCCCGATCCACCAGCCGGCGTCGAACCAGCTCCCGGACTCGTACGTGCCGTTCGCGATCTTCACCAGGTAGAGCGAGTCCGCCAGCCAGAAGGTGAGGATCCCCAGTCCGAGCAGCGCCCAGGTGCGGTCCAGGCGCCAGCCCGACCCGGCGAGGGCGCCGACCACGACGCCGCCGAGGATCAGGTCGCTGAGGGGATACGCGAGGCTCGTTGCGATGCCCAGGGGGTCGCCGGAGGCAACGTCGAGCGCGGTCTGGAAGACGATCGCCGCACTCACTGCGCCGATCGCGAGGGCGGCCGTCAGGCCATCGGTGCGCAGGGTCACCGGAACGCTGCTCGTCCGAGCCCGTAGGAGCGCCAGCACACCGGCAAGCACGAGGGCCGGCATGAGCAGGTACCCGCCATCGGCCGGCGAGGGCACGGGCACGGTCTCGGCGGTCCAGAGCACCACGGTGTAGTAGGTCTCGCCGAAGGTCCACGCCAGGATGCCGGCTCCGATCAGGCCCCAGGCCAGGCGCTCCTCACGGCGGCGCACCGCTCGAAACACGCACAGACCACCAGCCGCGGCGAGCGCGACATCGTGTACGTAGCGATTGAACAGCGGGCCGATCTCGAGATCGGGGACCAGCACATTTCGCAGCGCGGCAAGGGCGAGCCATGCCGCCAGCACGACGAAAGACCAACGCACCCCCCTGGGCGCAACTCGCATGCATGTCTCATCGACACCAGTGGCCGGCCGCTTGAGGCCCTCATCCGAACCGCTCTAGTCCCCGAACCACGCACCGGGCTCGGAGAAGTGGACCTCGAGGGGCAGCTCCGCCGCCCGCTCGAGGATTCGTTTCTCGGCGTCCGCGACCGGACGGTAGTAGTCGGCGTGCTCGAACGTACGGTTGTAGTGGATCGGCACCAGCGCCTTTGCCTGCAGCGCGGCCGCGGCAGCCACCGCCTGCTCCGGCGTCAGAACCGCCGGCATCTCGGCCGCCGGCTGCCAGCCCGGGTAGGCGATCACCGCGCCGTTGGCCGGCAGGAACGCGACGTCGGGAGCGCCGTGGATCGCCGCGATGTCCCACCACTGGGCGTGCCAGAGGGTGTCTCCACCGTGCAGCACCTTTCGGCCGCCTGCCTCGATGAGCCAGGACACCTGGGGCGAGCCGAGACCGTCGGATGCGAACAGCGCGGTGACGGTGAACGGACCGACCACGGACGTGTGGCCCGCCGCGCAGGTCTCGACCGCCAGTGCGCTCTCCGCGAACTGCTGCTCGGCTTCGCCGGTGGCCACGTGCTCGAGCTTCGACACGACCGGCTTGGGCAGCGGCCGGAAGGCCGTCCCCTGATCGCTGAGAGCGGCGTCGATTGCCGCCACGTCGGTGTGATCACGGTGGAGATGGGTGACGAGCGCCGCCAGCGCCTTCTCCGGCTCCGGCGTCACGAACTCGTCGCGCTCAGAGGTGAGGAAGGCGCCGAGGATGCCCGGGTCCAGCAGATGGTCGATGACCAGGCTCTCGCCTTCCGCCTCCAGTTCCACTCCCGCCCAGCCAAGTCGTCGCCAGCGCATCGCGCCCTCCTTCGTGCGGGTCCAGGGGACCGCATGGTGGCTAATAGAGTACGACCGTACTCTATGCTGCTCGCATGCCACGGAACTCGCAAGCCGGAGCCGCGCAGACCCGCGGCGCGGTACTGGACGGCGCACTCGACCTCGGCTCCACCGAGGGCCTCGGATCGGTCTCGATCGGTCGCCTTGCCGATGCCCTCGGCATGAGCAAGAGCGGGGTGATCGGGCCATTCGGCTCGAAGGAGAAGCTGCAACTGGCGACCCTCCACGCGGCGATAGAGCGCTTCCGCGAGGAAGTGTGGGAGCCGGTCGAGCGGCTCCCCGTGGGAGTCATCCGGTTGCGCGCGCTGATCGCTTCATGGATCGGCTACCTCGAGCGTGAGGTGTTCCCGGGTGGCTGCTTCCTGACCGCCGTCTCGCTCGAGTTCGACGACCGGCCGGGAGCCGTGCGGGACGCCGTGGCGGCCACCTGGAGCCGCTGGCTCGCCGTGATCGAGGGGGAGGTTGAAGCGGCTCAGCGCGCGGGTGCGCTGGCGGAGGAGCCCGGGGCTCGTCAGGTCGCACTCCAGCTGAACGCCTATGTGATGGCCGGAAATTGGGCCAAGCAGCTCTACGGCGGTGACGACGCGCTGGCTCCCACGAGAGTCGCCGTTGCCGCCCTGATCGGCTAGCGTCGCGCCCAGCCTGATTGCGAGAGGAGGACGTGATGGACCCTCAGACCTACCGCGAGACGAGCCTGCAGACGTGGGACGAGATGGCTCCGGGCTGGGAGGATCGCCGGGAGTGGCTCCTGAGCATCACCGGACCGATCAACGAATGGCTGGTCGAGCAAGGCGACCCGCAGCCCGGCCAGACCATCCTCGACGTGGCGGCCGGCACCGGAGATCTCGGCTTCCTCGCCGCGGAGCGTGTGGGGGAGAGCGGGAAGCTGCTGTGCACCGACTTCTCCTCCGAGATGGTGGAGGCCGCGCGCCGCAACGGTGAGCGGCGGGGCCTGTCCAACGTGGAGTATCGCGTCCTGGACGCCGAGCAGATGGACTTCGAGGACGACAGCGTCGACGGCGTGCTGTCCCGTTGGAGCTACATGCTGATGGCCGATCCGGCCGCCGCATTGCGCGAAACCCGGCGGGTCCTGCGCGGCGGCGGCACGCTCGCCTTCGCGGTGTGGCAGACGCCGGACCGCAACCCGTGGGCCGCGATCCCCGGGATGACACTCGTCCAGCGCGGGCACATGCCGCCGCCCGAGCCCGGTGCGCCCGGCATATTCGCGATGGGGGAGGTCGACCGCATCGAGGAGCTTGTGACCGGAGCCGGCTTCGACAAGCCCAGGGTCGAGGAGCTGACGTTCGAGTGGCGCTACGCCGCCGGCGACCTCTGGGACACGATCACGCGCCTGGCCGGACCCTTCGCGCGGGTGATCAAGGAGCTGTCGGACGAGGAGGAGCGGGAGACGCGGGCCGCGATCGAGGAGGGTCTGGAGCAGTACCGCCAGGATGGCGAACTCGTCGTTCCGGCGGCGTGCTGGGGGGTCGTCGCACGCTGATCAGCGGGGCACCGTCAGGTCCAGTCGGGCCGGACTGCCCCGGCTGGTTGACGGCCGTGTCCGGTGCGGGCCGGCCATTGACGCGGAAGGTGATCGTCGCGCCGCGCGCGCAGCCCGGGATCGAGTCGGGCCCGACGACGTCGAGGCTGAAGCCGGAGAAGCTTCCCGTGCGCCGCACCGACGTCACGCCGCAGCGCGTCGTGCCGATGTAGGCCTCGATGCGCGTGCCGGCCGGCAGCTGGTGGCCGTCCGGTCTGAATACCTCACCGCCGAATTGCGCTCGGGGCGCAACGGCGCCTTCGGGCGTCGCGCTCGAGAAGGAGGCATCCACGCGCCGGGAGCCGGCGCGAGGCCATCGCCGTGCCTCTCGGCTGTAGAGGAACCTGTCGCCCACGAAGGTCCAGAGCGCGATCCTCGCGCCCGGCACACCGCACCCGCTCGCCTCCGCGCCGGCCATCACCGTGATGCGCGTAACGCCCGCGGCGGACCGGCGGCAGCGTCCAACTGGCAGGGCGTGATCAGTCCGTCCTTTCTCAGCACCACCGCTCCCAGAAACCGGGCGTCGAACGGTGCACCGTCCAGCGTGAGCTTGCCGTGCAGCCTCACCCGGCGCCGGGCCCCCTGAACCGCCTCGGCCTCCGGTGTGCCCGGACGTGGGCTCAGCTCGAACCTCCGCCGGAGATCGTTCAGATGCTGAACCAGCACGTCGTTCCCCTTCGGCCGCTCGGCCGCGCCCGACCCATCTGACGAGCGCCTCGAGGCTCGCCTCCCACTCGGTGCTCGTGAACCCGCAGTGGCCCGCGTCGCGTATCACGCGCTGCACGAGGAGGCGGTGGCGGCCGGCGGCGTCCACGCGCCGCCGGAGGATGCGCGCCTGCTCGATGGGCACCTGACCGTCGCCCGTTGTGTGGAGGGTCAGGAGCGGCATCTCGAGCTTCCCCGTGATCTCGTCGCCCGCGAGGAACGCGCGCCGCACGGCGCGGTTGGTGCGGAGGCGAAGGACCGCGCGGTTGAACTGCCGGCTCGTGACGGGGCTCGGCGGACCGAGGCGGTACACGGTGTGGCGGTTCCGCCCGAGCCCGGTGGCCACCACCAACTCGGCTCGCCGCCAGTTCGTCTCTTCCTCCAGGCGGAAGCCCGCACGGGCGAAGGCTCTCGGCCCGCCGGTGAGCGAGACCATGATGTCCTCGAAGCGCCGGTGCAGCCGTGGCCGTCGCAGCGCGGGAAGGATCCGATCGTGGATCAGCGCGGCGACGCCGCTGCTCCTGTCGAACTCCCTCTGCGTCACGCCGCGCGACGTAGGCGCCGGCGACGAAGTGGTCGGCGGTGATCGCCGCGGCCGGCGTCTGGCCCGCGGCGCCGCACAGCGCCAAGGCGCCGTCGAAGCGGTTGCCGTAGCGCTCGGCCGCGATGTGCGTGGCCATGCCGCCCATCGACTGTCCGGTCACGTACGACCGGCTCGGCCGTCCGTACCTGCGCGCGAAGAAGTCCCAGAGCGCGGCGGTCTCGTCGGCCGCGCGGCCCGGGATCAGCGATGTGCTGCTGAAGCTCGACGCGCCCCAGGCGAAGCCCTGGCCGATCAGGTACCTGCGGATGCCGGGCGGCGAGACCTCTGCGGTGGGCCGCAGCTCCCCGTACCCGTGCATGTAGAGGACGAGCCGCCCGTTCCAGTTGGCCGGCACCTCGATCTGGTAGACGCTGCCGCCGAGGCGCCCGAAGTCGGCGCGGGCGCCGGGCAACGGCTCGAACGCCGGGTCGCCCAGCGTCACACCTTCGGGCTCCGCGCGTACCTGGACGGGTGGAGGGAGAGGGCGGCCGCGCCGCCGGTGCGCCGTGGGCCGACGCACGCGGACGTGGCGATCACGGTGAGCAGCGCGATCAGCGCCCAATGCCGCACGGGCTCTCCTAGGTCTCGAGACGAGCCAGCCGGAACACCCGCTTGAGCGCGTCGAGGTAGTCGGTTGCCGGGCGTTCGCCGTGTGGGAACAGCCGCTGTAGCGCTACGCCGCTCATGACCGCGAACGCGAAGTCTCGCGCGATGTCGTAGACGAGCGCGTCGGCACCAGGCTCGGCGGGGAACATCTCCGTGAATATCGCCCGGGTCTCAGCCGTGAAGCGGCGCTCCACCGCGATCACGGTCGCGGCGAGCTCGGGATCGGTTCGCGCCGCGACCCAGAGCTCCGTCCACGCGACGAACGCCGGTCCCTGCGAACATCGACCACAGCAGGTCCATGGCCGCGTCGAGGCGGTCGGCCTGCGGGTCGATCGCGGCGAAAGCCTCCAGGAACTCCGAGCGCCGCCGGTCGAAGAGGTGCTCCACGGCCGTGGCCAGGAGCTGGGCCTTCGTGGGGAAGTGGTGAAGCTGCGCACCCCGGGACACGCCCGCTCGGCGCGCGGTCTCGATCGTGGTCGTGGCCGCGTAGCCCCGGTCGACGAGGCACTCGATCGCCGCGTCGAGCAGTGCCGCTCTGGTCGCGATGCTCCGCTCCTGTACCCGCCGCGCCTCGGCCGGGGCCGCCATGGTCCCGTTATACGGCGCCCGGAAGAATCAGTCAAGCCTGATTGTTTTTCAGCCTCGCGCCGTCTCGAGACCAGTCAGGTAGTGACGACACGCTCGCGTCGCGCGCGCGATTGCGTCGGCGCGGGCTCTGTTGCCCTTTGCGTTGACGTGCACGGGGTCGACGATCCAGCCCTGGTGGGCGTCCACCATCGCGTGCCAATCGACCACGCGCAGGTTCCGGCGACGGAGGTCCTCATGGGCAAGCACGTCGTTCAGGGTCTTGTAGGTGGGCTCGCTGAGCTTCAGCCGCCAGATGTTGGTCCACACGACGCAGCGGCGCCTGCCGGCCACCCGCATGACCTGACGGACGGCGTGCCGGAAGTGCTTCGTCCGCGCGGGGTCGTCTCCGGTGCCCGAGCTGACGTGGATCACCGGTGCGAGCGGGGGCGTCCTCCGCGCGCGCACGCGGAGGTCGCGGACCGTCTCGCTCACGAGGCGGGCGAAGCTGAGGTTCTCCTCGATGCTCCAGCGGCGCAGATCGCGATGGAGATAGCGGCTGCTGTCGCGTGCAAGCGAGTCGCCCACCACGAACAGGCGACGCGGCGGCGCCGCGGCAAACGCGGCGGGCGCCGAGAGCCCGAGCAGGAGCAGCAGGGCGACCCCGCGGACCGTGGCTGCCGAGCCGACCACGCTCGGATTATCGCGCAGCCTCGCCGCATGGCATGCTCGTGCCGTGCGCGCGTGCTGGGTCTCCGTCGAGCATGACTTCTCCGCCCCGGTCGGGCGGGTGTTCGGGCACCTCAGCGAACACGAGAACCTGGAGGTGTTCGGCGCCAAGGTGGAGCGCATCGAAGACGGGCGAGGGCAGCGCAACGGCGTGGGGTCGCGCAGGCGCCTGAGGATCGGGTCGCTGGCGCCCTTCGAGGAGACGGTCACGAAGTTCGTGCCGGATGAGCTGATCGAGTACGCGATCACGAAGGGCACCCCGCTTCGTGATCACGTGGGCATCATGCGCTTCACTTCCCTGCCCGGAGGTGGCACGCACCTTCAGTACCGCATCCGAGTGGCCTCGCCGGTGCCAGGCCTCCCACCGCTGATCAAGGCCGTCCTGCAACGGAACCTCACCGCCGGCTTGGCCAAGGTCGACGGTCGCGTGTGAGCGTGTTGCCCGAGAGCCCCCCGAACCTCATCCTCCTCGTGACCGATCAGCAGCGGTCGCCGCAGCACTGGCCGCAGGACCCCGCCTGGCTCGACCAGCTGATGCCGCAGGACGCCGAGTTGCGGCGCACGGGCGTCAGCTTCACCCGCGCCTTCGCGGCCACGGCAATGTGCTCACCCAGCCGCGCGACCTTCCTGACGGGCAGGTACCCGTCGCGCCACGGCGTGACCCTGACGATGACCGCGGGCGACCTCTTCCCGGATCGGCGCAACGTGCCGGACGTGCTCCGCACGGTCGCGCACCTGGCGGCGACCGGCGAGGTGCCGCGCGATCAACTCGCCCGTCGTTTCGTGCGCGGCCTGCTGCAACTCGGGCCCAAGAGCGGCAACGAGCCCGAGCTCCCCGCCGGCTTCGACACCCTGGGGAAGCTGCTGCGGGAGCGCGGCTACCACGTCGCCTTCAAGGGCAAGTGGCACCTCTCCAAGCCGGTGAACGGGCGCCACTGGAGCGCCGCCGACTCGGAGCGGATCGAGCGCGACTACGGCTTTGCCGAGTGGGAGCCGCCGGACGCCGGCGGCGACGCCAAGGCCGAGACGTTCGGCGGGGGCAACGCCGGGACGACCCACGAGGGCTGGGACGAGGACTACATCCGCCAGGTGGAGGCGTGGCTCGGCCGCGAGCAGATTCCCGAGCCCTTCTGCCTCGTCGTCTCGCTCGTGAACCCCCACGACGTGCTCGGCTATCCGTCCTCGTACGAGCGGGGCGGCTACAAGCTCGAGGACTTCCGCGACCTCGGGGTGCCGCTGCCGCCGACGGTCGACGAGGACCTGCGCCAGAAGCCGACTGTGCACTCGCTGATGAAGCTTGGGCAGACGGCCTACATAGGCGCGCTCGCCGACGACCAGGCCCGGCGCGACTACGTCAACTTCTACGCCTACCTGCACGGGGTGGTGGACAAGAAGATCGGCCGGCTGCTCGCCAGCCTCGGGGACCCCGCCGACCACGGGTCGCTGCGGGCCCGCACGGTGATCGCACGGACCTCCGATCACGGCGAGCTGGGTCTCTCGCACGGCGGGCTGCGGCAGAAGATGTTCAACGTGTACGAGGAGTCGATCCGCGTCCCGCTCGTGATCTCGAATCCCGTCCTCTTCCCCCAGTCGCGAGAGAGCGACGCCCTCGTCTCGCTCGTCGACCTGGTGCCGACGCTCCTGGGCCTGACCGGGGATTCGCCCGATCCGGAACGATTCGATGGGCGCGACCTGGGCCCGCTGCTCCGCGGCGAGCGCGACGCGGTGCGCGACGCGGTGCTCTTCACCTATGACGACCACCAGGCGGGAACGGCGTTCCAGAACGTATCCGGCCAGCCGAACCGGATTCGCTGCGTGCGCGACGAGCGCTGGAAGTACGCCGTCTATCTCGATCCCTCCGGAGCCGCCGCCCCCGAGTACGAGCTGTACGACCTCGAGGGCGACCCGAACGAGGAGCTGAACCTCGCCCACAAGCACACGGGACGCGGCCGGACCGTGGCCGCGGAGCGCGAGCGCCGGCGCCTCCACGAGCGGCTCGCGGAGGCGTGCGCCGCGAGCGGCACACTCACGCCGGCGCTGCCGCCCTAGTAGGTCGCGAAGCCCTCGAGGGAGATCACGCCGTTCTGGCCGTCCAGCGTGTTGTCGTCGCTCGCCTCGAGCGTTCCGCTCGAGATGCCGCGGTAGGCGCCGGTGCCCCCGGTGAACGTCGCGGTGCCGCGGAAGTGGATCTCGCTGCCCTCGACGGTGAAGGGCAAGGTGGCGGTACCGGAGACCGATCCGCGGGCGAAGAGCAGCCGGAAGGTGCCCTCGAAACGGGCGTTCGCGAGCATGCCCACGAGCTTCACCGACCCGCGGCCGAACGGCGTGCTCGTGACGGTGCCCTCGTCCTGGGCCGTGCCGGGTGTGTCAGCCGGGACGTTCTTGGTGTGGCCCGCAACGCTCACCCGGTGCCGGGTGCGCGGCCCAGGCCGGCGCGTGGTCTTCGCAAGCTGGTAGGTGTTCTGGAGCTCGTCCTGGACGATCGTGGCCTTGCCGCCCTTGACGCCGACCGCGAGGTCGCGGCGGAGGCGGCGCACGCGGTAGCGCCAGCCCGGAGGAGGCTCGAGCCGAGTGCCGAGGCGGCGGAGCTTGCCGAGCGAGAGCTTCCGGTCCAGTATCTGCGCGTAGCTCTGCATGACGTAGACGTCCCCTCCCGGCGCCACGAGCTCGTAGACCATGCGCCCGCGGCGCCAGCGCCAGGTGTTGTCGCGCTCGATCGTCCGGTCCGTGTACGGCGTCTGGCTCAGGTCGGCGGCCGTGCGGATCGGGATGCTTGCGACCTTGCGCAGGCGCAGGCCGTGGAAGGAGCGCACGCGACCCGCCCGGGCGGTCACCGAGTCCATGAGGAAGTGACGCGGACCGTTCAGGACGACGACGGTTGCACCGAGCTCCTTGGCCAGCGCGCCGGCGTCGAAGGCGTTCCAGCGCGCGGCGGGGCAGCGGTTCAACCCGATCGTGTTCCAGACCACCGCCTTGCCCGTGGGCGGCCCGCCCCTGAGCTCGATGATCTCGCAGTAGCGCGCGTCGTGGAGGCCGGCGAGCGCCGCGGCGTGCGCGCCCGGCGCCGCGGCCCCGGCGACGGCGGTTGCGACCAGCAGGACGGCGAGCCTCACGGCTTGACGTTGCACGAGCGTCCCTTGCAGCGGTCGAGTTTCACGAGCTTCGCCGCCAGCTTCGCTCTGATCTTCGCGTAGGCCGGGTCGGCGGCGACGTTGCGCAGCTGGCCCGGGTCCTTGCGGCGGTCGTACAGCTCCCGCTCGCCGGTCTCCGTGTACACGACGTAGGTGTAGCGGTCGGTGCGAACCCCCTTGTAGGGCCGGTCCCACGCGTTGTTCGGGATGTCGCCCCTGAACAGGGGGTCGGTGGCCTCGATCTCGATGAGCCGCTTCGGCCGCTTCCGCGGGTTGCGGGCCGTCGGCAGCAGCGATACGCCGTCCATCGTGCGCCTGGCCTTGGCTCGCGCCGCGTCCAGCAGCGTGGGCGCGAAGTCGATGTTCGCGACCTGCCCGCGCACGGTCCGGTTGGCCGGCACACCCGGGCCGCGCAGGATGAACGGGATGCGAAGCGACTCCTCGTAGGGCAGGTACTTGTCGCCGGTTACGCGATGCTGACCCTGGAGCCAGCCGTTGTCGGAGAGGAAGACGATCAGCGTGTTCTTCAGCTGGCCCGTGGAGCGCAGGGTGTTCACGAGGCGCTTCACGTGGTCGTCCACCGCGAGCAGCGAGCCGATCCGCCCCTCGTAGTCGAGCTGCAGCTGCTGGATCTGTGCCTCGGTCATCGTCGGCGCGGCTTTGGTCAGGTTGGACGGCTTGTCCGTGAGGTCCGATTCATTGAAGCTCGCGGGACGCGGCAGGCGGTAGCTCTTGCTCTCGGCCTCGTAGCGCGGTGCGGGCCGCGGGTCGGGCCCTTCTCGCCCCATGAGCGTCACCGCCACGTCCTCGCGGTGAGGCGCGGCGGGCGCCCACCAGATGAAGAACGGCTTCTTCGACTTGCGCTCGCTCTTGACGAGATCCTCGGTGATCCTGCCGGTCACGTCCGGTGAGTAGTCCTCCGGCTCGGCCGTGCCCCAGTAGTCGTATGGGGGTTGCCCGAAAACGTCGTGGAGCTTGCCGAGCACGCCGGCGAGCCCGCCCGGATTCTTGATGACCTCGACGTTCGCGAACTCCACGAGCTTGCGCGCGAAGTCGGCGTCACCCCAGGTCTTGAGGTTGCCGTTCCGGTTCATCACGTAGTTGTAGTAGTCGTACGCCGACACATCGAGGAGCCCGCGCCAGGTGTCGAACCCGGCCGGGACCTCCCCGTGGGCGTCGCGCGCGCCGTACCCGTTGAGCCACTTGCCGATCAGCGCGGTGCGGTAGCCGACCTTCTGGAGCCAGGCAGGAAGGATGTTCGACCGGCGCTTCATGCCGTACCAGCCGTAGGGGTAGAAGTTCCCGCCGACCCCGTGATTGTGGGCGTACTGCCCGGTGATGAAGGTGGCCCGGGCCGGGCAGCAGAGCGGGAAGGAGTCCACCGCGTCGGCGAAGGTCGTGCCGCGCTTCGCGAGCAGGCGCTTGACGTTCGGCATGTGCGCCACATCGGCGGCGGCCTGGTCGTCGGTCATGACGACGAGGATGTTCGGGCGACCGTCCTTCGCCGACTTGGCCGGCCGCGCCTGGGCGCCGCTCGCCAGGACGAGACCGGCCACGATCGCCAGCGCCAATGCGGCTCGCGCGACCTCCGAGACTCCTGCTCGCATCCAAACTCCCCTTCGAATGACACCGGGCGGAGCGCGAGCGTACAGCGCGTGTCACACAGTGTCAACTCGTGTAGGATCGGCACGCGATGGCGCACGAGATACAGCAGCAGACGCCGATCCCGAGCAGGCCGACGGGGCGCGGGCGCATCCGCCAGACCCGCCGGCAGAGCCGCGAGCGCATCGTCACGGCGGCCACGGAGCTCGTCCGCAGGCACTCGTACGCGGAGCTGAGCGTCGACGCGGTGATGCGCGAGGCGGGGTTCGGGCGCACGATCTTCTACCGCCACTTCGACGACCTCGCGGACATGCTCCTGCGGGCGAGCCGCGAGGCGATCGACGAGCTCTACGAGGCCCAGCGCAGCCTGGGCCAGGCGCGCCCCGACAGGGATCCCGACGCGGTGCGGCGGGCGCTCCAGGCCGCGGTCGACGTATACGTGCGCCACGGCCCGCTGCTGCGGAGCGTCTCGGAGGCCGCCGCGGGAGACGAACAGATCGCGGCGGACTACGCCGCCATGCGCAAGCGCTTCGACGACTTCGTGGCGCAGTCGCTGCAGGGCGTGGCCGACCTCGGTCAGACCCCCCTTGCCGACGTGGCCGAGACCGCGCACGCGCTGAACCTGATGGGTGAGAGCTACCTCCTCGACGCGTTCGGCCGCGAGCCGCGCGTGTCCCCCGAGACCGCGGTGGAGACCTTGACCGAGATCTGGGACGCGGTCATTCGCCGCTGACGAAAGGACGATCGATGGACGTCTTCCGCACCCCCGACGAGCGCTTCGCGAACCTCCCGGGCTATTCCTACGAGCCGCACTACGCCGAGGTTGACGGCCTGCGCCTTCACCACCTCGACGAGGGAACTGGCTCCACGGTGCTCTGCTTCCACGGCGAGCCGAGCTGGAGCTATCTCTACCGGCACATGCTCGACCGGCTCGTGGGCAGCGGGCACCGGGTGGTCTGCCCGGACCTCGTGGGCTTCGGCCGCTCCGACAAGCCGACCGACCAGGGCTGGTACACCTACGAGCGCCACGTGGAGGTGGTCACCCGCCACCTCGATCAGGTGGACCTCGAGGACGTGACCGTCGTGGTGCAGGACTGGGGCGGCCCGATCGGCCTTCGCTGGGCGGTCGAGCACGCGGACCGGGTCGGGCGGCTCGTGGTGTTGAACACGGGACTGTTCACGGGCAGGGTCAGCAAGGGGTTCATGGCGTGGCGCGAGTTCGCCGAGCGCACGCCCGACCTGCCGATCGGAGTGATCATCCAGGGCGCGACCACGACCGATCTCGGGCCTGAGGTGGTGGCCGCCTACGAGGCGCCGTTCCCCACGGCGGAGAGCAAGGCCGGCGCCCAGCGCTTTCCGCTGCTGGTGCCGCTCACGCCCGACGACGCGGGCGTCGCGGAGATGCGGGCGGTCCAGGATGCCCTGAGCCGCTGGGACAAGCCGGCGCTGGTGGCGTTCTCGGACACCGATCCCGTGTTCCCGTTCCCGCGTGCCGGTGAGCAATTCACCGCGCTCATCCCCACCGCGGGCGAGCAGGTCCGGATCGAGGGCGCCGCACATTTCCTCCAGGAGGACCGCGGCGTGGACATCGCCGACGCGATGCTCGCGGCCTTCGAGACGGCGTCCGCCTGATGGCGATCGAACCCGACGCCCAGCAGTTCGCCGACGTGGCCGCGGTGGCCGGCGGCGACTCGGACGGCCCCGTCGTGATGCTGAACCTCAACCGCTACCGCGAGCGCGCGCTCTACGAGGGCGAGCCGCCGGGCGGAGGGGCGGCCGACGTCTCCGGGCACGAGGCCTACATGCGCTACGGCGTCGTGGCGGCCGCGGTGCTCGAAGGCATCGGCGGCAGGATCCTCTGGCACACGGAGTCCACGCGAACGGTCATCGGCGACGAGACCGATCGCTACGACGAGGTGATCGCCGTCTGGTACCCGAGCCTCGCCGCCTTCGCAGCGCTGGCCACGGACCCCGGAATCCTCGAGGTCCGCGCCCATCGTGCCGCCGGCCTGGAGCGAGCGGCGCTCGTGTGCTGCGAGTCGGGCGCCGAGCCTGTGCTCGCTGGCGCCTAGGCGGCTTCCTCAGGCCGATACGCCGCGGGGCAGCCTCTGCGCCTCACCGGCGAGCGCCACCCAGGGCTGCGCCGACTCGCACCAGACATGCAGAGTCGGCTCGAGCCAGGACCTGTCATCCAGCGTGCCCGCCTTGATCAGGGCCACCTCGGGTATCCCCGCGGAGAGGCTGACGATCGGGGAGCCGCACTCGCGGCAGAAGCGCCGCGCGACCTCCTGGCCGGTGTCGGTCCCCACGGTGGTGAAGGTGGCGAGGCTGTGGCCCTCGAGCTTCAGCGCCTCCCGCGGCACCGCCACGATGACGGAGAACGACGTGCCGGTCTGCTTCTGGCACTCGGTGCAGTGGCACACCGCCGTAGCCACCGGATCGGCGGCACAGCTGTAGGTCACCGCTCCGCACAAACAGCTTCCGTCCAGCTTGCCCATGAACTCTCCTCGCGCCGTGGTGCGCGGATTGTGCCCGGTGGGCACCGATGTCGTCGCTACGCGGCGCGGGCGGCGCGCTTGGCGCGGTACATCTCGGAGTCGGCGTGGCGCATCAGCGCCTCGATCTCCGCGGCGTCCTCGGGCCAGACCGCCCGGCCGAGGCTCGCCCCCAGCTGGAGCGGCTTGTGGCCCACCTCGAACGGCTCGTCGAACGCGGCGAGCACGCGCTTGGCCGCGGCTTCCATCTCGCTGTGGGTCCGCACGCCGGACAACACGATCGCGAACTCGTCGCCGCCGAGCCGGGCCACGGTGTCGGCGGAGCGGACCGTGCCGAGGAGGCGCTCGGCGACCCTGCAGAGAAGCTCGTCGCCCGCCTGGTGGCCGCGCTCGTCGTTGATCGCCTTGAAGCCGTCGAGATCGACGAAGAAGAGTCCCACGGGCTCGCCGCTCTCCTTGGCGACCGCCAGCGCGTGCTCCATCCGCTCGGAGAAGACGGCCCGGTTGGCCAGGCCGGTGAGCCCGTCGTGACGCGCCTGGTGGGTCACCCGGTCCACGAGGCGCGCCGTCTGGAGCGCGCTCGCGGCCTGGGCTACGACTCCGGAGAGGCGGTCCTGAAGATCGCGCCGCGGCTGCAGCCGCGAGGGATCGGTGTTCACCATCACGGTGAGCGTGCCGAGGAAGTCGCCGCGGGCCACGAGCGGCGCGACGATCAGGGCCACTCCTCCGAAGCGGTCGAGGAAGCCGGTCACCACGTCATCGGTCGAGGTGCGGTCGAAGTAGAGCGGCACGGGGCTCGGGTGTGCAAGCAAGTCGGCGAGGTGGGGGTTCTCCTCCGGGCTGATGCGCAGCTCGGAGAGACCGGGGCTCGCTTCGCCGGTTCCCGAGGAGGCCCGGCAGG
This sequence comes from uncultured Thermoleophilaceae bacterium, assembly GCA_963759625.1. Classification (GTDB taxonomy): domain Bacteria; phylum Actinomycetota; class Thermoleophilia; order Solirubrobacterales; family Thermoleophilaceae; genus JACVRW01. The sequence continues at coordinate 51,833 of CAVXAD010000007.1, forward strand.
TGAGCTCCTGTAGGTCGTCGTCCCAGACCCACACGCTCACCCGGTCGCAGTCCACCACCGCGGGCGCGGCCGCGGCGAGTCGCTCGGCCACCTCGTCGCTCGTGCTCGCCACGGCGAGCGAGCGCGCCAGCTCGAGCAGGGCGCGTGCCTCCTCGTGGCCGCGGGTCGCCTGGTCGAGCGCCCTCGCTCCGTCGAGTGCGGTGGCGGCATAGCGGCCGTAGAGCTCGAGCAGGTAGCGCTCCTGCGGGAAGAAGCTGGCGTCCGACATCGCCACGAGCCGGCCGTAGGACCTGCGGTGGGAGCTCACGTCGGCCACCAGCCACGAGCTCGGCAGCTCGTCCACCGGCGAGTCGAGCACGCGCTCCGCCAGCTCGAGCGCCTCTGCTTCCTCGAACCCGCTGTGGTGGCAGAGGATGTCGGAGTCCTCCTCGATGCGTAGGGAAAGCAGGTAGCGAGGGGCGCGCACGGCGGTCGCGGCGCGCTCCGTGATCCGGGCCAGGACGGAGTCGAGGTCGGAGTCGGCGATCAGGTCCGTCGCCGTCGCGTAGAGGCTGTCGAGCCGCTCGGTCATCGCGCCCAGCTGCGACTCGAGGACGGTCACGTGCTCGGCCGGGTCCGAGGTCCTCTCGACGAGGCTCGCGTCCCAGGTGATCTCGTAGACGCAGGCATCGGCGCCGCGCGCCTGGCAGGCAGACTCCTCGACCGTCGCGGGCGGCACGCTGAAGAGGGCGGTCGGCTGGCTCAGCAGGCCCTTCGCCCAGTCGCAGTGCTCGACAGTGCGCTCGAACCCGTGCACCTCCCGCTCGGCGATCACCGCGCGGCCGGGCGCGACCTCGAGCGCTTCGAGCACCGATACGGTGGAGAACTTGCTGCCCGCCTGGGTGATCTGCTCGTAGATCGCCTCGGGCGAGCCGAGCGAGCGCATCAGCGTGGCGACCGGAGTGCCGGCGTGCTGCGCGATGGTCTCCTCGCCCACCCGGCGGGCGATTTGCGCGTCGCCCGTGAGCTGGGCCGCCGCTCTGAAGAGCGCCATGGCCTCGTCGTAGGAGATCCAGTTGGTGAGGTCGTCGAGGTACGCGGCGGAGCGCTGCGAGCCGGCTTGCTCGAGCAGCTCTGTCACCCCGCCCTCGCCGAGGGTGCGGCGCACACGCCGCACGAGCACGCTCGACAGCGTGCAGGCGAAGTGACGATCCCCTCCCTCAGGGGACGAGTGCTCCTGTTCGCCCATCCCTCCCGTTATCGGCAGGGTGGGCGGCGCGCTGAAGCTACCCCCGCCAGGGTCGCAGCCAGGCGGCCTCCACGTGTTCCATGAAGGTCAGGAGGTCGGCGAGCACCGGGTCGGAGCTCGGGGGCGCGCGCTCGTCGCCCGCGGCCAGGCGCGCCACCACGAGGTCGGCGTAATCGGCCCGCCTCTCCTCGCCCAGCAGCCGCAGCGCGCTCTCCACGTCGGCCACCTCCTCCATCGCGTCCTGAAGCCTCCCGGACTCGCCGATGATCCGCGAGCAGGCGAACGTGCCGGCGTCCGCGCCGGGCGGCGCGCCTGCCGCCGCGACCCGCTCGAGCTCCTCGCGGGCCGTCCGGGCCTCGTCCGGGAGGATCGCGACGAACCGCTGCACGTCGTCGCGCTCGCGGTGCTCGATCACGGCGAGCGCGAGCCCCTCGCGCACGTGCAGGTCGAGCATCCGCTCGAAGTAGAGGGTCTCGTGCGCCGCCGCGTCCGTGCGCGCGGCCTGCGCGAGGGCGGTGCGGATGTCGCCGAGCACGATGGACACGGCCATCACGTAGCGGGCGGTCTCGTTGTCCGCCGGGAAGATGGCCCCCACCCGAAAGCGCAGCTCGGCCACGTGCGGGCGAGCCTACTCGGCGAGCCCGCCGATTCCCACCAGGACGGCGGTCACGAAAAGCTCGCTGCCGCCTCGAGCCGCTCACGTGGCGGCGCCGCGCGGTGGGCGCGCTTGGCCAGGGTCGTCTGGACCACGCGGATCCGGCGTTCGCGGAAGCCCCCCTCGCAGTAGGCGAAGTAGAGCTCCCAGAGCCGCCGGAAGCGCTCGTCATAGCCGAGGCGCTCCGCGCGGTCCGCGGCGCCGAGGAAGCGCTTGCGCCAGCGCCGCAGCGTCTCGGGATAGTGCTCCGTGATGTCCTCGCGCGCGAGCGTCCGCATGTCGGTCATCCGCTTGACGCAGTCGTCGATGACCGCCGTCGACGGAAGACAACCGGACGGGAACACGAGCTCCCTGATGAAGCTGTGGCTGGCCTTCTCGGCCTCATAGGCCGCATCATCGATCACGATCGCCTGGAGCAGCATCGAGCCGCCCGGGTGCAGCAGCTCGTGGCAGCGCTGGAAGAAGCGGTCGAAGTACTGCCAGCCCACAGCCTCGATCATCTCGATCGACACGAGCTTGTCGTAGCGCCCGGTGAGGTCCCGGTAGTCCTCGGAGAGCACCCGCACGCGGTCCGAGAGCCCGGCGACGGCCACCCGCTCCACCGCCGCGGCGTGCTGCTCGGCAGAGATCGTGGTGGTGGTCACGCGGCAGCCGTAGCGCCCCGCGGCATGCAGGGCGAATGACCCCCAGCCCGTGCCGATCTCCAGGACGTGATCGTCCGGGCCGAGCCCGAGCCGGCGGCAGACGAGGTCGAGCTTGCGCTCCTGCGCCTCGGCGAGCGTCGCCTCCGCGGAGTCGAAGACAGCGCACGAGTAGGTCATGGTCTCGTCGAGGAAGAGCTCGAAGAGGTCATTGCCGAGGTCGTAGTGGGCCGCCACGTGCTCGCGCGCGCCCGATCGCGTGTTCCGCGGAATCCGGGTGAGGCCGTTGCGCACCGGCACGAACGGGCGCCTCAGGCGATCGAGGCGCGGCATCTCGCGCGCGCCGATGCGTACGAGCGCCACCAGGTCGTCGCAGTCCCACTCGCCGGCGGCGTAGGACCTGGCCAGGCCTACGCTCCCGCGCAGCAGCGCGGTCCAGAAGCGGGGCGAGCGCACCTCGATGGTGGCGCTCAGGGGCGCGCCGGCGGGCCCGAACACGCGCCGGCGCTCGCCCTCGCGCACCTCGATCCGTCCCTCCTCGAGCCGTGCGAGACCGGCCGAAGCAGCGGCGCGGGCGATCATCGCGCCGGGTGGGCGTGGTACGGAGCGCCCTTCAGCTTCAGCCGGGCGGCCTGGGCGTAGATCCCCGCCACGACGCGCAGCGACTGGAGCGGATAGCGGAAGAGCGGCGCAGCGCCCAGTTCGCGGCGCGCCAGCGACAGCGTCGCGTCGAAGTGGGCGCGGTCCGAGCGCCGGCTCTCCACGTGCACCTGGAGCCGGTCCCCCGGCGTGGTTGCCCGCAGCCGGTAGTCCGCCTCCATGCCAAGGAACGGCGACACGTGGAAGCGCTTCGCGAAGTGGCCGTCGCGCCCCTTGCACGCGTACACGTGGCGTTCGCCCCAGGGCGTGTTCGTCACCTCGGCCGCCAGCGCCTCCACCCGCTCGCCCGAGCTGTCGAAGCAGTAGTACATGCTGATCGGGTTGAAGAGATGGCCGAAGGTGCGCACGCTCGAGAGCAGCCTGACCGGCCCGTCGGGTCGGGTGCCCGTGCGCTCCTCCACGGCCTCGAGCACCGCGCGCCGCAGCGGCACGCGCGCGGGCCCCATGAAGTCCTCGCGCCGGAACCAGGCCGCGGCCGGGCGGCGGCCCGACCAGAGCGGGATCCGGTCGAGCACCCCGGGCAGCTCGTCGAGGTCCAGGTAGCTGAGGAAGATCCGGTAACGGAACTCGTGGGCCACCGGCTCGTGGCGGCGGTGGCGGATCCAGCCCTCATACAGAGCACTGGTGCTCAAGCGAGCGTCCTCTCGAAGCGCTCGCACACCCGTAGCGCCGACGCCACGCCGTCCTCGTGGAAGCCGTACCCCCAGTACGCGCCGCAATAGTGGATCCCCCGCTGCCCGCTCACCTCGGCCCAGCGCCCCTGGGCCCGGAGCGCCGCGGACGTGTAGACCGGGTGGTCGTAGCGCAGCCTGCGGAGCACCGTGTCCGGATCGATGTCGTCGGGGCGGTTGAGCGTCACGCAGAACTCACGGTCGGCGGCGAGCGACTGGAGACGATTCATGTGGTAGGTCACGGTGGTGCGGCCCACGGGCTCGTCCTGCAGGTGATAGTTCCAGCTCGCCCAGGCGCGCCGGCGCCGCGGCAGCAGCGAGCGGTCCGTGTGGAGCACCACGTCGTTCGGCTGGTAGCGGATCGCCCCGAGCACCTCGTGCTCCGCCGCGCTCGGTTCGGCCAGCATGGCGAGCGCCTGGTCCGAGTGGGTCGCGAGGATCACCTCGTCGAAGGCGATCGGCTCGCCGCCGGCCGGGGTGACCTCGATCACGTCGTCGAGTCGCTCCACGCGGCGCACCGGCGTGTGAGAGCCGCAGGCTGCGTGAGAAGTCGCGGGTCAGCCGCTCCACGTAGCGTGCCGAGCCGCCGCTGACCGCGCGCCAGCGCGGGCGCCCGCTGAAGCCGAACATGCCGTGATTGGCGAAGAACTCGGCGAGCAGGCTGGCGGGGAAGTCCCACATGGAGGCCGGGTCCGCCGACCACACGGCCGAGGCCTGGGGCACGAGGAGCCGGTCGACGAAGACGCGCGAGTAGCCGCCCTCGTCGAGGAACTGCCCGAGGCTCGGCCCGCTCCCGTTCAGGCCCACGAGCGCCGGGGCCTCGCGGTTGAAGCGGAGGAGGTCGCGGACCATCCGGTGGAAGGAGGGACTCACCAGGTTCGCGCGATTCGCGAACAACCCATTTGCCGAGGAGCCGTTGTACTCGAGCCCGCCGCGACCGTCGCTCACGGAGAAGCTCATCGGAGCCGGCTGCGTGGCAACGCCCACGCTCTCCAGCAGCCGCTCGAAGCGCGGGTAGTTGCGGTCGTTGTGGACGATGAAGCCCGTGTCCACGTGGTGCGTCTCGTCGGCGGTGTCCACGCGGACCGTGTGGCTGTGGCCGCCCGCGTAGTCGTTGGCCTCGAAGACGGTGAGGTCGTGGCCTTCGTGGAGCAGGTGGGCGCAGACGAGACCCGAGATCCCGGCGCCGACGACGGCGATTCTCATCCGATGAGCCTGGAGGTCATGGAGGGTTAGTACGCAATACGCGGGAGTCGCGATCAGTCGGATAGAGTCGCCCCGCGTTCGGCGACCGAGGGAGAAGGGCGTTGGATCCCAACCGACTGAAGTCGATTCCGTTGTTCCAGACGGTCCCCGAGGAAGAGCTACGGGAGATTGCCCCGTTCGCCCAGGAGGTGAGCGTGGAGGAGGGGCGGCACCTCGTCCGCGAGGGCGACTACTCCTACGAGCTCCTGGCCATCGAGGAGGGTCAGGCCGAGGTGCTCCGCGGCGGCGAGCATGTGGCCGACCTGGGTCCCGGCGACTTCTTCGGCGAGCTCGGCCTGCTGGAGAAGGACAGGCGGAACGCGACCGTGGTGGCCAAGACCCCGATGCGGCTGATCACGCTCACCGGCTGGGACTTCAAGCGCATGGAGCGCACGATGCCGGAGGCGGTGGCGCGCGTGCGAGCGGTGCTCGAGGAGCGCCGCCCGAAGTAGATGCCCGGCCGCATCGTGCTCTTCGGCGCGACCGGGTACACCGGGCGCCTGGTCGCGGCGGCCATGGTCGAGCGCGGTATGAAGCCCGTGCTCGCCGCGCGCAGCGCCGGCCGCGCTGCGCGAGCTCGCGGATGAGCTGGCGCCGGGCCTCGAGACGGCTACGGCGGACGTGGCCGACCCGCCCAGCGTTCGCGCCCTCGTGGAGCCCGGCGACGTGCTCGTCACGACGGTCGGGCCGTTCGTGCGCTGGGGCGGCGCGGCGGCGGCGGCCGCCGCGACAGCGGGCGCGCACTATCTGGACTCCACCGGCGAGCCGCCCTTCATCCGCGAGGTGTTCGAGCGCTACGGCGCGGCCGCAGCAGCACAATGGCGCGGGGATGGTCACCGCCTTCGGCTACGACTGGGTGCCGGGGAACCTGGCCGGCGCGATTGCGCTCCGGCGGGCGGGCCACCAGGCCACGCGGGTCGACACGGGCTACTTCAATACGGGCGACGCCGGCTCCATGAGCGGCGGCACGCGAGCGTCGCTCGCCGGGGTCGTGTCGGCGCCCTCGTTCGCATACCGCGAAGGGCGGGTGCAGACCGAGCGCGGCGCGCGCCGCGTGCGCTCGTTCCGCGTGGGTGCGAAGGACCTCGCGGCGGTGTCCGTCGGCAGCTCCGAGCACTTCGCGCTGCCGCGGCTGGAGCCGCAGCTGAAGGAGGTGAACGCCTACCTCGGCTGGTTCGGACCCGCCTCGCGCGCCATGCAGGCGTTCTCCGCGGGCACCGCCCTCGGCATGAAGGTCCCGGGAGCTTCGCGGCTGTGGGACGCCGCCGCAGCGCGCCTTGTCAAGGGCTCGACCGGCGGGCCGGACGCCGCCGCCCGCGCGAAGTCGGGATCTCACATCGTCGCCATCGCCTACGACGCCTCGGGCCGCGAGCTCTCGGAGGTGCACGTGAGCGGGGTGGACGGCTACACCTTCACGGGACGGATCCTTGCCTGGGGAGCGGAGCGCGCCGCGGCGGGCGGCCTGCGCGGCACGGGGGCGCTCGGCCCGGCAGACGGCTTCGGACTGGACGCGCTGATCGATGGTGCGCGCCAGGCGGGCATCGCCGAGGACGCACCCGCTCCGGCCGGCAGCCCGGTCGCAGAGCACGCCACCACCCGCTGACGGGCCGCGTGCACCTGTCGCGGGACCCGGCCGCGCGGCGGCGCCTCTGGACGCTCGCCGCCGCGGCGGGGCTGGCGCTCGTGGCGGGCGTCGTGGTGGGCGCGGGATCGGGTGCCGAGGAGCACCCTCCCGAGGCGGACGCAGGCGCGGCGCGGGCCCTGCGGGCGGCGGACGCGCTCACCCTGCGCCAGCAGGTCGGGCAGCTTCTGGTGTCGAGCTTCGACGGCGCCGCGGTGCCGGCCTACATGCGCCGGCGCCTCCACGCCGGCGAGACGGCGGGCGTGATCCTGTTCTCCCGGAACAGCAGCGCGCCGGATCGCTGGCGGGCGCTCACCGGCGCGGTGCAGCGCGCCGCGCGCGGCGGCGCGCTCGTGGCGGTGGATCAGGAGGGTGGCGCCGTCCGGGCGCTGCCGCTTGCCGGTCCCGAGCCCAGCCAGCCCGCGCAGGGGTCGCCGGGCCGGGTGCGGCAACTGGACCGCGGGGCGGCGCAGCAGCTGCGCGGGCTGGGCGTGAACGTGGACCTCGCTCCCGTGGCCGACGTGCCGGTGGGCGCCTCGGTCATGGGCGGGCGCAGCTTCGCCGGCGGGCCGGGCGACGTGGCAGCACGCACCCGGGCCGCCGTGCTGGGCTTCCGAGCCGGGAGGGTGGCCGCGACCGCCAAGCACTTTCCCGGTCTGGGCGCCGCGACCGTGAACACCGACGACGGCCCGGTGAGCGTGGATGCGCCGCGCGATGTGCTCGAGCGCCGCGAGCTGGTGCCGTTCCGGGCGGCCGTGAAAGCTCACGTTCCGCTGGTGATGGTCTCGCACGCGCTCTACCCGGCGCTCGACCGCCGCCGGATCGCCTCGCAGTCACGGCCGGTCGTGACCGGGTTGCTTCGAGGGCGCCTCGGCTACGACGGCGTGGTGATCACGGACAGCCTGGAGGCTGCGGCCGTGCTGGCGCGCTCGGGAGTGGGCGCAGCCGCGGAGGACTCGGTGCGGGCCGGAGCGGACCTGATCCTCATGACCGGCTCCGCTAGCTGGAACCAGGTGTTCCCGCGGCTGCTCGAGGAGGCGCGGCGCTCGCCGGCGTTCCGCCGCCGGGTCCGCGCCTCTGCAGGACGAGTGCTGGCGCTGAAGGCCGGGCTCGGCCTGCGGCCGCCCGCGAACTGAAGACTCAGGTCGTCAGCGCCGGCTCGGCGGGAGCGGCGGGAGCGGCGGCGCGCTCCATCAGCTCCCGGTGCACGGAGCGGGTGCGGCCGGTGCGCCGGGTCCACGAGCCGTCCTCCTCGAGCTTCCAGGCGAAGGTGTCGTCCGCCAGGCAGCGCTCGAGGGTGTCCTCGATCTCGGCACGCAGCCCCTGGTCCTCAACCGGGGCGATCAGCTCCACGCGCGTGTCGAGGTTGCGCGGCATGAGGTCCCCCGAGCCGATCCAGTAGCGCCGCTCGTCGCCGCGCACGAAGCCGTAGATCCGTGAGTGCTCGAGGAAGCGGCCGACCACCGACACCACGCGGATGTTGTCCGACACGCCCGCCACGCCGGGACGGAGGCAGCAGATCCCGCGCACGTTCACGTCCACCTGCACCCCGGCCTGCGAGGCCACGTACAGGGCGCGGATGCAGCGCGCGTCCACGAGCGAGTTCATCTTCAGGACGATGCGCGCCTCCTGCCCCGCGAGGCGCGCCTCGATGGTCTTCCTGACCTCCTCGAGAAACCAGTCGCGCATGTGGTCGGGCGCCACGATCGCCTTCCGGTAGCCGGGAGAGCGCGCCGCGCCGGTGAGCGCGTTGAAGAGCTCGGCCACGTCGGCGGTGAGCGCCGGGTCGCACGTGAACAGGCCGAAGTCCTCGTAGAGGCGCGCCGTCTTGCCGTGGTAGTTGCCCGTCCCGATATGCACGTAGTGCCGCAGGCCGCCGCCCTCGCGGCGCACCACGAGCAGCGCCTTGGCGTGGGTCTTCAGGCCGGGCAGCCCGTGCACCACGTGAGCGCCCGCCTCTTCCAGCGCGCGCGCCCAACCGATGTTGCGGCGCTCGTCGAAGCGCGCCTTGAGCTCCAACAGGCACACCGTCTGCTTGCCGCGCTCGGCCGCCTCGATCAGGGACGGCATCAGGCCAGAGTCATCGGAGGTGCGGTACACGGTCATCTTCAGCGCGAGCACGTCGGGGTCGGCCACCGCCTGCTGCACGAAGCGCTCGACGCTGCCCGCGAACGAGTGGTAGGGGTGGTGCACCAGCAGGTCGCCGGCGCGCATGGTCGCGAACAGGTCCGCGCGCCCGTCCTCGCGCTCGCCCGGCTGGGGCTTGGGCACCGGTTGCCAGGGCGGGTCGCGGAGGTCGCGGTAGCCGTCCACGTCGTAGAGCGCCCAGAGATCCTCGAGGTCGAGCAGCCCCTCCACGTCGGCCACCTGGGCCTCGTCGATGGCGAGCTGCTCGATCAGGTATTCGCGCATGCTCGGGTCCATGTCGTGCGACACCTCGAGGCGCACGGCCTCGCCGAAGCGGCGGCGGCGCAGCTCGTCCTCGACCGCCTGCAGGAGGTCGTCGGCCTCGTCGGAGACGGTGAAGTCCGCGTCGCGGGTTACCCGGAAGTAGGCGTACCGAACGATCTCCATTCCCGGGAAGAGCTCGCCCAGGTGGCGAGCGATCACCGCCTCGAGCGGCACGAACGTGCGGTCGCCGAAGGACAGCAGCCGCGGAATGACCTCCTTCGGCACCTTCACGCGCGCGAAGATCTCGTCGTTGCCCACGGGGTCGCGCAGCCAGACCGCAATGGAGAGCGACAGGTTGGAGATGTACGGAAACGGCCGGCCCGGGCCCACCGCGAGCGGCGTGAGCACCGGGAAGATCTGCTCGTCGAACGTCCGGTCGACGATCTTCAGCTCCTCGGCATCGAGGGCGTCGAGGTCCATTACGCGGATGCCGTGCTCGGCGAGCGCCGGGCGAATGCGGTCCTCCCACTCGCGCGAGTGGCGACGGCCGAGCTCCCGCGCCGTCTGCGCCACCAGCTCGATGGTCTCGGACGGCGACAGGCCGTCGGCCTTGCGGTCGTCGATCCCGGCGTCCACCTGGTCGTGGAGCCCCGCCACCCGCACCATGTAGAACTCGTCGAGGTTGGCCGCGTAGATCGCGAGGAACTTCACCCGTTCGAGGAGCGGGATGCGCTCGTCCTCGGCCAGCTCGAGCACGCGCTCGTTGAACTGGAGCCAGGACAGCTCGCGGTTCCAGTAGAGCTCGCTGGAGTCGAGCTCCGGCGTCTCGACGGTCGCGTCCGCGGTCTCCGTTCCGAGTTCCATCTCTAGGGATTATCGTCCACAGCGATGATTTGGCTACTCAGGCACGGACAGGCAGCAGAAGGGTCGCCGGACGCGGAGCGCCCGCTGACCGAAAAGGGCCGCGAGCAGTCGCGAGCTGGCCGGGGCCGCCCTGCGCGCGCTCGGCGTGGAGCCGGACGCCTGCCTCACGAGCCCGAAAGTGCGCGCGGCGGACACCGCCCGGCTGGCCTGCGAGGAGCTCGACGTGGAGCCGCAGCTCGAGCCGAAGCTCTCAGGCGGGCCGATCCGCGCCGAGGAGCTGGCCGCAGGACTGGGCGACGACGTGCTCCTGGTGGGACACGATCCGGACTTCTCGCTGGCGGTGCACGACCTCACGGGAGCCCAGGTGCGGCTGAAGAAGGGCGGTCTGGCCGCCGTGGACAGCGGCGAGCTCAAGGTGCTCCTCCGGCCCGAGGAGCTCGCGGCGATCGCGGCGAGCTCCAGGGTCTCCTAGGCAAGCCGCCGCCCCTCCACGAGCTCCAGGAGCACTCCTTCGCGGAGCCCGCCGCGCGCGATGCGGAGCGGCAGCTCCAGCAGGTCGGACATCGCCTCGAGCACGAGAATCCCGGCCGGCAGCAGGCGCACCCGCTCGGGATCGAGCTCGAAGCGCGCGGCCACCTGCTCGATCGGGGTTGTGGACAGCACCCGGATGCCGCGCTCGAGCGTGTCGTGAGCCAGCTCGGCGCCCACCAGACGGCGCAGCGAGGTGGCGGTGCCGCCCACGGCCACCGCGCTGTCGGCCGGCGGCGGCTCGAGCCCCTCGAACGCCCCCGCTACGTGCTTGCGAACCTTCTCGAGCTCCTCGACCGACGGCGGATCGGAGCGGAGGTACGCGTCGGCGAGGAAGCCGGACCCGATCCGGAACGACGCGGACCAGGCCATGACGCCGTCCGGCTCGCCCACGGCGATCTCGCTGGATCCACCGCCCACGTCCACCACGGCGATCGTGCCCTCCGGGGCCTGGAGCAGCGTTCGCGTGGCGCCCACGAAAGCAAGCCGCGCCTCCTCCTTGCCGGAGAGCACGCTCAGCTCCATCCCGCCCGCCTCGGACACCGCCGTGCTCAGCTCGTCGCGGTTCGACGCCTGCCGGATCGCGGCGGTGGCCACGGCCACGAGCCGCTCGGCGCCCACCTCGCGCGCCACGTTGGCCTGGGTCCGGACGACCTCGGCGGTCTCCTCGATCTTGTCGCTCGGGATCGTGCCGTCGCCGTTGCGCAGGCTTTTCCCGATGCGAGTGAAAGCCCGCTGGTTCACGAGCTCCCGCAACTGTCCGCTCTCCGCATCCGCCACCAGCAGCCTCGTGGTGTTGCTGCCGATGTCGATGCAGGCGCAGATCAAGCGGGTGGGTGGCCTGCGAGCTCGGGATGCGACGCGTCCTCGAACTCGCGGAAAAGGCCTGTGACCACGAAGGCCGTCTGCTCGCCGATGTCCACGGCATTGTCGCCGATGCGCTCGATGCAGCGGGCCACGAGCATCATGTGCATCGCCCATTCGCGCCTGTCCGCGTCGTCGCCGAGCTCCAGCGCCATCGCGAACGCCTGGCGGTTCAGCCGATCGATCTCGTCGTCCTGGCGCACCAGATCCTGAGCAAGGCCGGCGTCGCGGTTCGAGAAAGCCTGGCCGGCCTGCACCACCAGTTGGCGCGCGGCGGCGCCCATCTGGTGGATGGCGCCCAGCAGGCCCGCGTCGGCCGGCGGCTCGTGGCCGGCGAGCGGCACGAGCTTGGCCATGTTCACGCACTGGTCGCCCATGCGCTCGATGTGCTTGATCACGTGCAGGAGCGCCGCCACCAGACGCAGGTCGCCGGCCACCGGCGCCTGTAGGGCGAGCAGCGACAGGATCCCCTGGTGGACCTCGAGGTAGCGGCCGTCGATGCGGTCGTCGTCGGCGATGACCATGCTGGCCAGCTCCACGTCCTGGTGCTGGACCGTCTCGAGCGCACGATCGAGCGCGGTGACCACCATGCCGAGGCCGCCGAGGGCCTGGCGCTCGAGGTCGGCGAGCTCGTCCTGGAAGTGGGAGCGTGTGGTCTCGGCCACGGTGCTCTCCTACCCGACCTTCCCGGTCACGTAGGCCTCCGTACGCGCGTCGGACGGGTTCGTGAAGATCTTCTCGGTGGCGTCGAACTCCACGACGCGCCCGGTGCGGAGGTCCTCGTCCTCGTTGAGCTCGACGGTGAAGAAGGCGGTCCGGTCGGACACGCGGGCGGCCTGCTGCATGTTGTGCGTGACGATCACGATCGAGTAGTCCTGCTTCAGCTCGAGCATCAGGTCCTCGATCTTGCCGGTGGAGATGGGGTCGAGCGCGGAGCAGGGCTCGTCCATCAGGATCACGTCGGGGTTCACCGCCAGGCAGCGAGCGATGCAGAGCCGCTGCTGCTGGCCTCCGGACATCCCGAAGGCGTTGGTCTTCATCCGGTCCTTCACCTCGTCCCACAGAGCGGCCTGCTTGAGCGCGCGCTCAACGGTCTCCTCGAGGTCCGCCTTGCGGCCGAGCACGCGTGGCCCGAATGCGATGTTGTCGAAGATCGACTTCGGGAACGGGTTCGGCTTCTGGAACACCATGCCGATGCGCTTGCGCACCTCGACGGCGTCCACGCCGGGTGCGTAGAGGTCCTCGCCGTGGTAGAGCACGTTGCCCTCCACGCGAGCGCCCGGGATCAGGTCGTTCATGCGGTTGAGGCAGCGGATCAGGGTGGACTTGCCGCAGCCCGAGGGGCCGATCAGGGCCGTGATCTCGTTCATGCCCACGTCGAATGACACGCCGCGTACGGCGGGCTTCTCGCCGTAGCTCACCGTCACGTCCGACAGCTGGAAGATCGACTGCCGGGTCGCGCCGTCCGGCGACGCGTCGGCGGTCTTGCCACGGCCGAACCGATCGCCCTGATCTGGGATCTCCACCCCCTGGTGAGCTTCCTTCGCGTCCTGCTGCCTGTCCTCCGGCTCGGTCATTCGTTCCGCCATATGGTGTCTCCTACCACTTCTGCTCGAAGCGATTCCGAAGCCAGATCGCGACGCTGTTCATCAAGAGCAGCAATATCAAGAGGATAAGGATCGCTGCCGCAGCGAGCGGCTTGTAGTTGTTGATGTCGTTCGAGGCGCGTGAGATCCAGTTGAAGATCTGGATCGGAAGCGCGGTGAAGCGCGAATCGAGGCCGTCGGGGTTGAAGGCGGCCACCGTGGCGGCGCCGACCACGATCAGCGGCGCGGTCTCGCCGATCGCCCGCGAGAGGGCGAGAATCACTCCGGTCGCGATGCCCGGGATGGAGGCCGGCAGCACCTGGCGCCGGATGGTCTGCCACTGCGTCGCGCCCAGGGCCAGCGAGCCCTCCCGGATCGAGGGCGGCACGGCCCGGATCGCCTCGCGGGCGGCGATTATCACCACCGGCAGCACGAGCAGCCCCAGGGTCAGCCCACCTGCCAGGACGACCGGGCCGAGCGAGAGCGGCCCGCGGACCAGGAAGGCCAGGCCGAGGATCCCGTAGACCACGGAGGGGACCGAGGCCAGGTTCTGGATGTTCGTCTCGACCAGCCGGTTCCACCAGCGCGTGTTGTCCGCGTACTCCTCGAGGTAGATGGCGGTGGCCACGCCCACGGGCACGATGAAGGCGGTGCACACGCCCATCAGCCAGATGGTGCCCCAGATCGCGGACTTGGCGCCCGCCTTGTCGGCGTCGATGGAGGTGAAGTTGGAGATGAAGTCCCAGTTCAGGTGCCCGAGGCCATCGGCCGCGACGTCGTAGACGAGCACGGCGAGGAGCAGGATCGACACGCCGAGGCAGGACAGCATCGCCAGGCGGAAGCCCACGTCCTTGGCGCGTTGCTTGGTGGATGGCCGGCCGATGACCCCGCCGTGAGCGCTCATTCGTAGACCTGCCTGTACTTCCGCACGAAGCGGATCGCGATCAGGTTCATGAAGAGGGTGATCACGAACAGGAGCATGCCGACCGCGAAGATGGTCTTGTACTCGATGCTCCCGGTGGGCGTGTCACCGCCGGCGGTCGATCCGATGAAGGACGCGAGCGACAGGTGTGCCTCGCGCGGATCGAGCGAGTTGCTGGCGGCCTGACCCGCTGCGACCAACACGATCATGGTCTCGCCGACGGCACGGGAGACGCCCAGCACGATCGCGGCGACGATGCCCGACAGGGCCGCCGGGAAGACCACCCTCAGGGAGACGTGAAGCTTCGACGCGCCCAGGCCGTAGGCGCCCTCGCGCAGCGACTGGGGCACCGACGACATGGCGTCCTCGGCCACGGTCGCGATGGTCGGAAGGATCATGAAGCCCATGATGATCCCCGCTGCGAGGGCGTTGAAGATGCTCACGTTCAGGTTGAGCAGGTCCTGCAGAACCGTCGGCGTGAAGAAGGTGAGCGCGAAGTACCCGAATACGATCGTGGGCACCCCGGCGAGCACCTCCAGGATGGGCTTGATGGTCTTCCGCACGCGCGGTCGCGCGTACTCGCTCAGGAAGAGGGCGGCGCCCAGGCCGAGCGGCGTGGCCACGAGCAGGGCGATGGCGGTCGTCAGGAGCGTGCCCACCACCAGCGGGCGCACGCCGAAGCTGCCCGGCTCGAAGAGGGGCGTCCACTTCTTGCCGGTGAGGAAGTCCCAGATCGGGATCGAGTTGAAGAAGTCGAGCGTCTCCCTGAGAAGGGCGATCACGATTCCCGTGGTGGTGAGGATCGAGATCATGGTGGCGAGGATGAGGATGCCTTTGATCACGTCCTCGCCGTAGCGGCGGCGCGCCGCCCCCAAGCTGGGGGCGGCGCGCGCGCCTGCAGCGGTGGTGCTGGCGGCTTCCATCAGCCGGAGGCCGCCTCCGCGTCCTGTAGCTCCTGCTTGCCCTTGGCGGCCTGCTCGGTCGTCATGGGCACGATCTGCGAGCTCTCCGCGATCGAGTCGTAGTTCGCGATCACGTAGTCCATGAACCCCTTGACCTCGGGCCGCGCAAGCGCCTTCTCATTCGGGTACATGAAGAGCGGCCGGGAGAGCGGCTTGTAGCTGCCGTCCTGGATCGTCTCCTTGCTCGGCTTCACGCACTTGCCGCTGCCGTCGTCCACGCCGACGAGGTTGAGCTTCTCGGCGTTCTGCTCGTAGTAGGAGAACCCGAAGTAGCCGAGCCCGCCGTCCGAGCCCTCGACGCCCTGAACCAGGACGTTGTCGTCGGCGGACGGCTGGTAGTCGTCGCGGGACACGCCCTCCTCGCCGTTGATCTGGTCGGTGAAGAAGTCGAACGTGCCCGAGTCCGTGTCCGGTCCGAACAGCTCGAGCTTCTGGTCCGGGAGGCTCGGGTCGATCTGGCTCAGGCTCGTGACCTTCGAGCCCTTGTTCCACAGCTTCTTCAGCTGTGCCGTCGTGAGACAGTCGACCTTCAGATCCTTGTTCGTCACGACGGCGATGCCGTCGTTGGCCACCTGGACCTCGGAGTACTTGATGCCCTTCTTCTTGCAGAGCGGTGCCTCCTCGTCCGGCTTGATCGGCCGCGAGGCGTTCGAGATGTCGGTCTCGCCGGCGCAGAACTTCTCGAAGCCGCCGCCGGTGCCGGAGGTACCGACCGTGATCTTCACGTCCGGGTTCTCGCCCTGGAACGCCTCCTGCGCGGCCTGCGCGAACGGGGCCACGGTGCTCGAGCCGTCGATCGCGATGGAGCCGGAAACGGTGTCGCCTCCGCCTCCGGAGCTGCTGCTGCTGTCGTTGTCGTCATCGCCACAGGCCGCTGCCCCCAGGGCCAGTGCGCCGCACGCTGCGAGCGCGAGGAGCTTCCTCATGCAGTTCTCCTTGGATCGTTCATCGAGTGCGGCGCACGCTTTCAGGGGCGCGGGGGCAGTCTGTTACCCATGTGTCGCCGCCCTGTGAAAAAGATGTGAAAGGAGCGCGGGCGGAGGAGCAGGGCCCCGAGCCGCGTCAGGGCTTGCCGCGGTCCGGCGCGAACCGGTAGCCGAAGCCGAAATGCGTGTGGATGAAGCGCTGTTGCGGCAGGGCCACGGCCAGCTTGTGCCGCAGCTTGCCCACGTACACGTCCACGGAGCGGTCCGCCTTGCGGTAGCTCTCCCCCCAGACGACCTGGTAGAGCTCCTCGCGGCTCACGATCCTCCCGCTGCGCTCGACGAGCGCGATGAGCAGCTCAAGCTCGCGAACCGTCAGTTCGAGCGGCTTGCCGCCGGCGAGCGCGAGGAACTCATGCGGACGGATCTCGATGTCCGAAGCCTGCAGGATTCCGTTCTGAGCTGCGGCCGCCATCGCCACGAAAATGCCAGGCAAATGCGGAAAGCCCGTTACCTGGCCGTTGTCGACCTGTGAAAAAACTGTAAAACGAGGCGGGTCCGGGGGTCCCTCTCGTACACTAGCCCTCGATGACCGCCACGGATTTAGGGCCCGTGAGGCTGGCGATCCTCGATTCGGACTCCGGCTTCGTACGGGTTCTGGTCAAGCGAGCGGACGATCTCGGCTGGCAGTACCGTCGCCTCGAGGCGCCTCCGCGCATGGAGGAATTCGTTGCGATGCGCGTGAACGCGCTCGTGTTGGACCTGGGTCTGCTGGGCGAGGGCGCCTGGGAGTTCCTCGACCGGATCACCGCCGCTCTGCCCGGCCTTGGCGTGGTGGTGGTCACGGCTCGCTCGAGCGTGGCGCAGCGTGTACGCGGCCTCCGTGCCGGCGCTGACGACTGGGTCACGAAGCCGGCGCACCCTGAGGAGGTGCTGGCGCGCGTACAGGCCGTGGTGCGCCGGCGCAAGCAGGCGTCGGCCCGCGTCGAGACCGGACCGCTCGTCGCGGGCGAGCTCGAGATCCGGGCGGACCAGTTCCAGGCGTTCGCCCGCGGGTCCAGCGTGGACCTGACGCGGCGCGAGTTCGAGGTCCTCCAGCTGCTGGCGCAGACCGCCGGCAAGGTGCTTCAGCGCGAGGAGATCTATCAGGCGGTGTGGGGCTACGCGATGGCTCACGGCGATCGCTCCGTCGACGTGTTCGTCCGGAAGGTGCGCCAGAAGCTGGAACAGTCTTCGCCCGACTGGAGCTACATCCACACCCACTTCGGGGTGGGCTACCGCTTCCACCCCGAGCGGGCCGGGGGCGACGACGGCGACCTTGCGCAGGACCCGCCCGAGGAGCGACGGCCGACCCTCTACGACGTGCCCGAGCCCGTTGCCGACGAGCTGGTGGCTCGCGACGAGGGCCGGTCCGCGCCTCTGGAGCCACTGGACGAGCGCGACGACGCCGCGCTCGTCTAGCAGCAGGCCGGCCCTCAAGCAGCCAGCTGCCGCCGCGCCGGGACGCCGTCCCAGACGAGCCGCGCGGGTTGCTCGCGCACCAGGCTCCAGGCCGCTTGCGGCGAGGTTCCGGCATCGATCAGCGCCGCCCATGCCGCCCCGAGTGAAGGCGGCCTCGCCTCCCCATGGGCGTCGGAGGCCACGACGCCCGCCAGGCCCTGCGCCACGAAGGCATGGCCGGCCGCCCGCGCCTCGTCGCCATGGCCCCCGGTGAGGGACATCGCGTTCACCTGCGCCAGCGAGCCCGCGGCCAGCTCCCGGCGGAGCGCCCGCGCTCCCTCGGTCTCGGCAAAGGCCACGCGCTCCGGGTGGGCGATCACCACCGCGAAACCGCGTGCCCGCAGCTCGGCGGTGGCTGCTTCGAAGTCGGCCCCGAGGCCTTCGAACGGCGCCTCCACGAGTATCCAGCGGTTCCCGGCCGCGCCCTGGGCGATGACCTCCAGCTGAGGCTGTCGCAGGACCGCCACGAGGTCGTGCCCGAGCTCTCCTCCGCAGAGGACTTCGAGCGGGACCTTGGCCCCGGCCAGCGCACCGCGCAGCTCCCGCACACGGTCCACCAGCTCGAGCGGGTCGGTCACGAAATCCCTCCGGACGTGAGCTGTGGCCACCACCGTCTGCGTGCCGTCGTCCAGCGCGGCCCGTGCCAGCGCCACGCTCTCGTCCATGTCCTCGGGCCCGTCGTCCACGCCCGGCAGGAGATGGAAGTGGAGATCCGTGTAGCTCATCTCATCTGAGTGTCGGCCCGGCGGGCGCGGAACTCGTGACGGTTCGGTGATCGCGGCGTTGCTTGCCGGTGAACGCCCGGCGGCGGGCCGTTGCCATACTCCGGCGCCAGATGCGGCCCGGCACGCCGACAGTCCGGCTCGCCGCGGTGATCGCCACCGCCGCGCTGGTGCTCCACGAACTGCGCTACCTGGTCGGCTTCGGTGGCCACGCGGGGGACGCGCTCGCCGCCCGCGGCCACGACTACCTGCCGCTGGCGGGCGGGCTCGCCTGCCTGCTGCTGGCGCTCGCGGCCGCTCAGCTGCTGGCGGCGCTGGATCGCGCGCGCAAGACGGCGCACACGGAGCGGACCCCCAGCTTCATGCGGCTCTGGCTCGGCGCTCGCGATCGTGCTGCTCGCCGTGTACAGCGGCCAGGAGGTGCTGGAGGCGGCGCTGTCGCACGGCCAGGACCTCGGCCCCGCCACCGTCCTCGCCGACGGGGGCTGGTCGGCGCTTCCGCTGGCCGTGGCCCTCGGCGCAGCGGCCGCGCTGCTGCTGAGGGGCGCGGGCCGCGCCGTCCGCCGGGCCGCCCGCCGTGCCGCCCCCGGGTGGCGAGGGTCTGCCCCCGGCGCCGCGTCGCCGCGCACGACCCCCGCCCGCGTGCCGGTCTGCGTGCTCGCGCTGCACCTCGCCGGGCGCGCGCCACCCGCTCCGCTTCCTTCGAACTGAGTTCAGGGCGCGCCCTCGCGGGCGCGCCCGCGGAAAGGAGCATTCAGATGTCCAGGAACCAGCGCATCGCGCTCGTGGCCGGGGCGGTGCTCGTGGCGGTGATCGCCTTCGTGGTGGTCAGCCCGGGCGGAGACGACGACAGCGGCTCGAACCAGGCTGCGGAGACCACGACGGCAGGTGGCGCCACCACCGCGACGGACAGCGTCACCCCGTCCGCGCCGGCTGCGGAGCAGCATCCAGATCCGGGGCGGCGAGGTGGTCGGCGGGCCGAAGACGATCAAGGTGACGAAGGGCGACCGCGTACGCATCGTCGTGAGCGCCGACGCCGAGGACGACATCCACCTCCACGGCTACGACATCGAGAAGAAGGTGCAGCCGGGTAAGCCCGCGCGCTTCGACCTGGTGGCCTCGATCGAGGGCCAGTTCGAGATGGAGAGCCACGTGGCCGAGGACGCCGGTCGCGAGCCGCTGGTGGCGAACCTGGTGGTGGAGCCGTCGTGACGCTGATCGCCCACGGGCTCGTCTCGCGCTCGGACCTGCCGATCCCGGAATGGCTCTTCGGCTGGGCCGCCGCGATGGTGCTCGTGGTGTCGTTCGTCGCGCTGGCCGTGCTCTGGCCGGACCCGCGGCTGCAGGAGGAACGCTGGCGGCCGCTGCCCGGCCGCGTGGGCCGCCTGATCGCGTCGGCTCCGGTTCAGGTCGTCTGCGGGGCGATCGGGGTGTTCCTTCTCGGATTGGTCGTGTACAGCGGCCTGCGCGGCACGCAGAGCTCCACGGCCAACTTCACCCCGACCTTCGTGTACGTGATCTTCTGGCTCGGCCTGGTGCCGGCCAGCGTCCTGCTCGGTGACGTGTTCAAGGCGTTCAACCCCTGGCGCGCCATCGGTCGCCTCGTCGCCTTGATCGCCCGCGGGGCCGCCCGCACGGAGTTGCCGGCGCCGTTGGCCTACCCGGAGCGGCTCGGTAACTGGCCGGCCGCCGCCGGCATCCTCGCGTTCGCGACGCTCGAGCTCGCGGCCGCGGACGGCGACAGGCCGGAGAACCTCGCCATCGCCACGCTCATCTACTCGGCCGTGACGTTCGTGGGGATGGCGCTCTACGGGGTGGACCCCTGGATCCGGCGGGGCGAGGCGTTCTCCGTGTACTACAACCTCTTCTCGCGCTTGTCCGTCTTCGCCACCCGCGATGGCGAGGTCGGCCTGCGCCGCTTCCTCACAGGGCTGCCGTCGCTCAAGCCGATCGCAGGCACCGTGCCGCTGCTGGCGGTGATGATCGGCTCGGTGACCTTCGACGGCGGCTCCGAGGGCGAGCCCTGGACGAACATCGCC
Source organism: uncultured Thermoleophilaceae bacterium (assembly GCA_963759625.1). Taxonomy (GTDB): domain Bacteria; phylum Actinomycetota; class Thermoleophilia; order Solirubrobacterales; family Thermoleophilaceae; genus JACVRW01. Next base: position 71,855 of record CAVXAD010000007.1, read on the forward strand.
CCGCACATCGCCAACTTCTTCGGCGACGCCGGGCTGTCGCCGCGCCACGCCCTCGAGCTCACCTTCGCCATCGGCCTGGTGGCGAGCGTCGTGCTCGTCTACTGCCTCTACATGCTGGGGGTCATCGGGGCCCGTAGCGTGGGTGGCGGCTTCACGACGAGGACGCTCTCGCGCGCCTTCATCCACACGCTTGTACCGATCGCGCTCGCCTACGTGGCCGCCCACTACCTCACGCTGCTGCTCTTCCAGGGCCAGGCGATCGTGTTCCTCGCGTCCGACCCGCTCGGGGACGGATCCGACCTCTTCGGCACGGCGGGAAGGCAGGTGGACTACGGCGTGATCGGCGCCAACGCCACCTGGTACTGGCAGGTGGCCTTCGTGGTCAGCGGCCACGTGACGGCCCTCGTCCTCGCGCACGACCGGGCGCTCGCCCTCTACGACGAAGCCAAGCTCGCGGTGCGCTCCCAGTACTGGATGCTCGCCGTGATGGTCTGCTTCACCAGTCTCGCGCTCTGGCTGCTCTCTCAGTCCAATGTCTGAGCGCGGCCAGTGAGACCCCACGTGCGAACATCACACCGATGGTCCTGATCGCCCACGCCGGCCACTGGCTCACCACGATCGCCTACTTCATCCCCGTGCTGGGCTTCCTGATCTGGCTGGGCATCGTGCAGATCAGGGAGCGCCGCGACCGCGGCAGCCGCTGAGGTGCCTGCCGCTATGCTCGTCCGTCGCACGCGGGCGTAGCTCAGTTGGTTAGAGCGCCGGCCTGTCACGCCGGAGGTCGCGGGTTCGAGTCCCGTCGCTCGCGCTGACGAAACGGTCCACGAGAGCCCCGTAAACGCGGGGCTTTCGTTCTTCCCGGACGAGGGCCTCAGTCGCCGTCCGACGCCCCTAGCGCGGAGGAGCCTATGCCGGGGGATACTCGGCGGGCGATGTCGCAGGAGAACGTGGAGATCGTGCGTGGCGCCTTCGCGGAGTTCGAGCGAGGCAATTTCTGGGTGGGGGACATCTTCCACCCGGATGTCCGCATCGTTTGGCTTGACGCCCTCGCCGGCGGCGAGACGGAGAGCCTCGGCGTTGAAAGCATGGCGGCGACCGTCCGGGAATGGCTGCGCACGTGGGAGCGCATGACAATGACCGCCGAGCGGATCACGGTCGCGGGAGACCAGGTGCTGGTCATAGCTACCTGGCGGGGGCGCGGCATCACGTCGGAGGCTCCGGCCGAGTGGCGACACGGCCAGGTCTGGACGATGCGTGACGGGAAGGTGATAAGCCTCGTGTCCTTCCCGATCCCGCCGACGCCCTCGAAGCCGTGGGGCTGTCGGAGTAGGCCCGGTTTCCTTAGCCGCCACGCTAAGCCGCGTCGGGAGCGGTCCGCACCGGGGCCGGCATCAGCGCCGCGCCGCCGATGACCAGGCAGAACGCGATGACTCGACCGGCGACGGCCGGGGCTCCAGAGCCGATCGGCTCGTGGAAGACGATGATGCCCCCGACGATCGCGGCGAGGTTGGCGGCCACCGAGGTGATCGCGATGACCTCCACGGCGTTGCCGATCTGGAGGCTGCGGGCCGATGCGTAGAAGGCGATCACGCCGGCCGACGGCGCCGTGAGCGCCCGCGGGCTCGACCAGCCCGAGCACCGGTCCTGGCGTGGCATGGGTGAGGTACTTGATCGCCACATCGGACACGCCCCAAAGGGCACCGGCGGCCGCGCCCAGGAGCAGTCCCTCGCCGCGGGGCTCCATGTGGCGGCGGGTTGAGACCCTGACCAGCACGACGCTGATCGCGAAGATCGTCGCCTCGACGGCGATGAGGCCGCCAGCGAAGCGCGTGGCAGGTCGTTGGCTCCGCCGCCCGTCAGCCCGATGACCGCCAGCCCGGCCGCGGTGATCGTCACGCCCACGCACTGGCGCCGTCCGAGCTGAAAGCCGAAGAAGCGCTCTGCGAGCACGGCGAGGAACATCGAGCCCGCCGGAGAGGACGGCCTGCACGATCGACAGCGGCGCGAGCGAGAGGGCCCCGACATGCAGGCCCCAGGCCACGATCGCCACGATCCAGCCGATCGCAAACCACTTGGAGCGAAACAGCGAGGCCGCGCTGCGCAGTGGATGACGGACCTCGATCGGGGCGGCGAGCACCGCCCGCGCTGCTTGAACAGGAAGGCGAGGTTGGTGGCCAGCGCCGAGGCGAGCGCGAGGATCAGTCCGAGGATCACGAGAGCGGGCGGCCGGCCGGCGTGCGAGTGGGGCCTGGTGATGTTCGCATTAGTGCGGTCAGATGCCGGCGAAGTCTTCCGGCCTCACCGCCAACCTGCGAGCTGAGCCACCGGAGCCGTCCGGAGATCTCCCGAGAGATCAAGGCTGTGGCGCTCACTGCGTCGATGTACGCCGGGGACTTCGCGTTCGACCACGATCAACTGGAGCGCGACGATCACCTGGCTGTCCCCGTCCGCGCCCGCGGGCTTTAGCGGGTAGGGGTTCAGGTCGATGTAACTCTCGTGCGGGAGCGGTTCGGTACGGAGGGTCGTCGGGGATTCGCGTGGCTTGGGGCGCTGTTCTTGGCCCTCGTGTTCTTGTCGATCGCCGCAGCTACTGCCGTCGGCAGGCACGAGCGCGAGCGGGCAACGCTCGACAAGGCCCTGTCGAATGAGGCTCGGAAGGAGAGCGAGGCGCTTGACCATTACTTCGCTCGTGCACGGTCGCTGACTCAGCTGACGGCGGCCAACCCAGCCTTCCGCGACTTCTATGAGGAGCCGGGAGAGCGCCGACAGAAGATCCTGGCCCAAGGTCGTACGGTCGAGGAGGCGAACTCGGCACTGGCCTACCTCGAGACGCTTTTCCCGGGGAGCATCGGCGAGGCCTGCTTCATCGATCGAGCCGGACCGGAAAACGCCCGTGCCGTCAGCGGGAAGATCGCGCCGATCTCGGACCTTTCGGACGACGAGACCAAGGCCCCGTTCTTCAAGCCGACGTTCGCGCTCAAGCCGGGTCAGGTCTACCAAGCAAAGCCGTACGTATCACCGGACACCCACACCTGGGTCGTCTCTAACTCCACGCCGCTCCCCACTCAGAGCGGCCCCACACCCGCGATCGTGCACTTTGAGATCTCGGTGGAAAGCTTCCGGCGAGAGGCTGCGGACACCAGCGGGCGCTTCGACGTTGCGATCGTCGAAGCCGGCTCTGGGCGGGTGATCGCAGACAGCAGGTACGCCCAGGCGAGGGGCGACGAGGCGCGGCTGGGCAGGCCCTTCGACAAGCGGTTCGGGCGGGTCGTGTCCACGGCTGGACGTGCCTTCCAGGAAGGAACGATTGAGTTGGCAGGAAAGCCGAGCGCGTTCCGCGCGGTCGCTCGCAGCCCGCACAACGCCAACCAATGGGTGGTCATCGCGATGGCCAAGACACCGTCGAGCAGTTGGACACACCAACTCGGCGCAGCCGAGCTCGCGATGGGCGCCCTAGGCCTGCTGCTCCTCGGCTACGCGCTGCTGGCCCTTCGCTCATCCCACGCGCGCCTGCACACAGCAGCCACGACAGACGCGCTTACCGGGCTCGGCAACCGCCGCCGGTTGGTGGCCGACCTCGAGGCCGTGCTCTCAACGGCAGACGCTCCGGGCAGCTTCGTACTCGTGATCCTGGACCTCGACGGGTTCAAGGGCTACAACGACACCTTCGGTCACCCGGCCGGCGACGAGCTGCTCAAACGCCTCTCGGCGAATCTGCAGAGCTCGTTCGAGAGCCTCGGGACGCCCTACCGGATGGGTGGCGACGAGTTCTGCGTGTTGGCCCCCCTCTCCGGTGGCCAGAGCCGAGACGAGATTGCGGCGCGCGCCGAACGAGCACTCAGTGAGCACGGGGAGGGCTTCACCATCACCTGCTCGCACGGCTCGATAGTCATCCCGGCGGAGGCCACTCTGATCGACGAGGTCCTCCGCATCGCCGACCAACGCATGTACGCGGACAAGAACGATGGGCGGGCCTCTGCGGGGCGCCAGTCGACCGACATCGTCGTCAGCGTGCTCGCCGAGCGCTACCCCGACCTCGGCCAGCACCTCTACTCGGTCAGCGACCTCGCCGGCCGACTCGGGCGCAGGCTCGAGCTGCCGCCGGACGAGCTCACGACTCTTGTCCACGCCGCGTCGCTCCACGACGTCGGGAAGATCGCAGTCCCGGACGCGATCCTCAACAAGCCCGGCCCTCTGACGGAGGACGAGTGGCAGTTCATTCGCCAACACACGCTTATCGGAGAGCGCATCCTCGGCGCCGCCCCCTCGCTGGCTGACGCCGCGCGACTGGTACGGGCGAGTCACGAGCGGATGGACGGCACCGGCTACCCGGACGGCCTCCTCGGCGAGGAAATCCCACTCGGCGCCAGGGTCATCGGCGTCTGCGACGCCTTCGACGCCATGACGTCAGCCCGGCCCTACCGGGCGACTCCGCTGAGCGTCGAAGGCGCCCTGGCCGAGCTGCGCGAGAATGCCGGTACCCAGTTCGACCCACAGGTGGTCGAATGTTCTGCGACGAGGTCTTGCGCACCAGCGTCTCCGCGAGGAGCACCGACTGCGGTCGCTTCTGTCGGAAGCGATCCCGCGCGGGCCTAGCTTTCGTCTGAGCTCGCCCGGGGAAGGGATGAACTGTGGGCAACGGTGTCGTGAGGAAGCGGCTGGACGTGGCGGTTGTCGGTGGTGGCCAGGCGGGCCTGGCCATCGGCTACTTCCTGGCCCGGCAAGGCCTCGATTTCACGATCGTCGATGCGGCTGCAGAGCCCGCGGCCGCGTGGCGCGGACGCTGGGACTCGCTCAGGCTGTTCACGCCGGCGCGCTACGACGCGCTCCCGGGGCTGGCGTTCCCGGGCGAACCGGAGGTCTACCCCAGCAGGGATGAGGTCGCGGCCTACCTGACCGACTACGCGCGCCGTTTGAGTTTGCCGGTCGAGCTCGACAGCCGCGTGCGCTCGATCCGCAGGACCGATGGCGCCTACCTGGTCGAGCTCGATGACCGTGCGTACGAGGCGGACCAGGTGGTGGTGGCCACCGGCCCCTTCCAGGTCCCGATCGTGCCGGCCATCGCCGAGCGCCTCGATCCAGAGGTCGTCCAGCTCCACAGCAGCGCCTACCGATCGCCGGCAGCCATCCCCGAAGGCCCCGTGCTCGTGGTAGGCGGTGGCAACACCGGGTTCCAGATCGCCGCGGAGCTGTCGGAGTCGCATGAGGTCCACCTCTCGATCGGATCGCGGCAGACGCCGCTGCCCCAGCGCATCCTCGGTCGCGATCTGTTCCGGTACCTCGACGCGACCGGACTCATCCGCAAGTCGATCGATTCGCGGATCGGGCGGCGGATGGAGGCGCGTGACACCTTGATCGGATCGAGCCCGCGAGCGCTGCGCCGCCGGCACGGCGTGGAGATCCACGGGCGGGCGGTCGAGGCCGCCGGATCGACGGTGAGCTTCGGCGACGGCGGGCGGCTCGAGCTGCGAACGGTCATCTGGGCCACCGGCTTTGGCGTCGACCACGCGTGGGTCGACGTCCCGGTGTTCGACGAGCATGGGCGGGTGGTGCACCGGCGCGGCGTGACGGAGTCGCCCGGCCTCTACTTCCTCGGCCTGTCCTGGCAGCACACGAGAGGCTCGGCTCTGCTCGGCTGGGTCAAGGACGACGCCGAGTACATCGCACAGCAGATCGCGGCGTTTCGACCCAGCGCGGATCACATAGGAGCGGCATGACCACAACTCCAGATCACTTCCCAACCGAGGTTGCCGGGCTTCCGAAGGCAGGTCCGCCCGAACTGGTCGAGCTGGGCGACGGGGACGAGTTCGACCTGCGGATCGCTCCGGTGGCAAAGCAGCTGGGCGACACCACGGTGCGGATGCTCGCCTACAACGGCTCGATTCCCGGCCCGACCCTCAGGGTGCAGGAAGGCTCGGAAGTCGTGGTCAACATCGAGAACCGGGGCGACGTGGACGCCACGGTCCACTGGCACGGGCTACGGCTCGAGAACCGCTACGACGGGACGCACGAGACGCAGCAGCCGATGGCCGTCGGCGAGAAGTTCTCCGCCCGGGTCAGCTTCCCTGACCCGGGGCTCTACTGGTACCACCCGCACATCCGCGAGGACTACGGCCAGGAGATGGGCCTCTACGGCAACGTGCTCGTGGAGCCCGCCGATGCCGACTACTGGCCGCAGGTCCACCGCGAGGTCCTGCTGACGCTCGACGACGTCCTGCTGGAGGACGGCAAGGTCGCGCCGTTCAGCCGCACCGAGACGACCTATGCGGCGATGGGCCGCTTCGGCAACGTGCTGCTGGTGGCCGGCGAGACGGCGCCTTCGCTGAGCTCGCAGCGCGGCGAGGTCGTCCGCCTCTACCTCACGAACACCGCCAACACCCGCGTCTTCAAGGTCAAGCTACCGGGAGCTCGGATGAAGCTCGTGGGGGGCGACAGCGGCCACGTGGAGCGGGAGCAGTTCGTGGACGACGTGGTGCTGGCGCCATCCGAGCGTTCCGTGGTCGACGTGCTGTTCGACAGACCCGGGCAGCTGACGCTCGAGCATCACACGCCGGAGAAGGTGTATCCCCTGGCCGCGATCAGCGTTGGCGACGATCCGGCCGATCCGTCGCTGGAGCAGCGAGTTCGAGGTCTTGCGCACCAACGCCGACATGGTCGCCGAGCGCGAGCGGATCGGCGCGTACATGGAGGCCGAGCCCGACAAGAAGCTCGCCTTCATCGCCGAGATGGACATGGGGGCACCGGAGGGGGACGGTCCCGTCGTGTACGCCTGTCCCATGCACCCCGAGGTCGTGAGCGAGGCGCCCGGCCATTGTCCGGAGTGCGGGATGAAGCTGCTGGCGGTCGAGGCTCCGGCGGCGACCTACACCTGCCCCATGCACCCGGAGGTGATCAGCGATCAACCGGGCCACTGCCCGGAATGCGGCATGAAGCTGCTGCCGTCCAGCCTTGTGGCCGACGCAGGCGGCGGCCACGAGCACGAAGGCCATGAGCACGCCGCCGAGGCCCACGACCACGCGGCGGCAGGCGGGATCGAGTGGGAAGACGACATGGTCGACGTCAACCGGATCACGACGCCCGCCAACATGCGCTGGAAGCTGATCGACCGCGAGACGGGCGCCGAGAACGCCGCGATCGACTGGCGCTTCCGCGTCGGCGACCGGGTGAAGATCCGGCTGCTCAACGAGATGGCCGGCGACCACCCGATGCACCACCCCTTCCACGTCCACGGCGCCGGCCGCTTCCTGATACTCAGCCGCGACGGGACCGCCGAGCCGAATCTGGTCTGGAAGGACACCGTGCTGGTGCGCACCGGCGAAACCGTGGACATCCTGCTCGACGTGACCAACGTCGGCCTGTGGATGGCTCACTGCCACATCGCGGAGCACCACGAGAGCGGCATGATGTTCAGCTTCAAGGTGGAGGCATAGCCCCGTCCTCGAACAGCCCGCACACGTCGAGCGTCTCGCAGTCGCAGCCGCTCGCTGTGGTCAGCCAGTTGCGCATGGCCTCTGCCCGCTCGATGAGGGCATCGACTTCGGGAAGCTTCCGTAGCGCCAGCTCCCTCAGTTGCGAGGACGCGGGCGAGCCGCCGTCCGTGCTCTGCAGCAGGAGCTTGGCGTCGCCGAGCGAGAAACCCGCGCGTTTGGCGACGTGGATGACGTGGAGCCGCTGAATCGTGGCGGCGGTGTAGCGCCGCTGGCCGCCCGCCCGCTCGGGCGCGGGCAGGACGCCCACGCGCTCGTAGTAACGGATGGCCGAGGTTCTCACCCCGACCCGCCGGGCCACCTCGCCGATAGTCAGCGTCGCCTCTTGCACCGCCGAGTCCCCTTGACTTGAAGTCGGGTTCAAGGTGCACAGTACCGCCATGCCTTCAGAGCCACCGATCGCCTGCTCACTGAGCGCGCCCGAGTTGCGCGAGCGCCTGGACGCGATCGCCGCCCTCGGGAGGGCCGGCTTGATCGCGGCCGAGCGCGACGGGGCCGGCGTTGTCCTTCGCTTCCAGCGGTGCACGCGCCCGGAGCTGGCTGCCATCGTTGCCGCGGAGGCCGAGTGCTGCGCGTTCCTTTCGATGGATCTGCACGATGAGCCGGATGCCGCCGTGCTGAGGGTCGAGGCGCCCGCCGGCGCGGAGTCGCTCCTGCGCGACCTGGTCAGCGCCTTCGGGGCTTGACCGCTTCCACCGCTGGCAGGATGCGCGCATGACCGGCCGCTCGATCGCGCTCTTCGTCGCCGCGGCCATCGCCGAGATCGGCGGCGCCTACCTCGTCTGGCAGGCGATGCGCGAGGGACGTCCGTGGTGGTACGCCCTCCTCGGCGGCCTCGCCCTCTTCGCCTACGGCTTCGCGGCCAGCTTCCAGCCGGACGCGCACTTCGGTCGCATCCTCGCCGCCTACGGCGGCATCTTCGTCGCCGGCTCGCTGGCCTGGGGCATGGCCTTCGACGGGTTCCGCCCCGACCGCTGGGACATCGCCGGCAGCCTTATCTGCCTGCTGGGCGTGGCGGTGATCATGTATCCGCCGCGGTGATGCAAGCCTGGCGCGCGCTTCATCTCACCCCGTTCAGCCGGTCCACCACGCGAAAGACCTCGCCCTCGAGGTAGAAGTTCACCGCCAGCAGGTTCGGCACGTGGCTGCGCAGGCGGGCGCAGGTACGGGCGCGCTTCAGCAGCGGGACATAGGCGTTCACCTTGGCCGCGTCGGAGGGGCGCGGAACCGGGTCCGTGCTGATCCAGTGATTGATCAGGAAGAGGGGGGCGTTCGCCGGGCCACGATTGGGCTTGCAGCTCGCGGGGAGTTGCTTGGCGTCGGTGAGCTGGGCGACCCGGTGAAACGTGTAGGGAGTCTCTTCGGTGAGCCGCTTGTAGACGGGCTGGTACCACGGGGCCGCGCCGGCGTGGTTCTCTGCCAGGAAGACCACGCGCTCGTTGCGCTCGATCATCTGGCCCAGCGTCGCCCAGCGCCCCTCTGCGGGTGGGGAGTACACGAGGTCGCCGATCCCCGCGTCCTTCACCGCGCCGACGAAGTCCTCGGGCGTGAGGTAGTCCTGGTTGATGATCACCAGAACGTCGTTGGGATGGGAGACGAGGAAGTCGTGGACGTCGTCCAGGATCGAGGACAGCAGCGTCCCCCCGAGCTCGCAGAACGTATGGCAGACGTACATGCCACGCACCCCCTTGCCGCTGAAGCCGACGCGGTCGCGGATGCGCAGGGCCGCGTTCACGGCGTCGGGGCTCACGCCGTCCTGCCGGAGGCGCCGGCGGAGGTCCTTGCGGCTGCCGAGGTCCGTGCGCAGCCTGCCGTCGGAGAGGCGGTCGGCGTAGTGGGTGTCGATCAGCAGCCCGCGCACGCCGTCGGCGAGCTGATCGGCGATCGGGCGCTCCTGCTCCGCCGAGTACCAGCCGGGGAGCGGGACCGACATCGCGTTGTGCGTCGCCGGGAGCACGACCCGATCCAGGGGACGGTCGCAGAGGGCACGGTGACCCTCGCACGCTCCGCGCGCGGGCGCGGCGGTGGTAGTGCCGCCGGAGCCGACGAAGATCGCGATGACGACGGCGATGATCGCGGCGCTGACGAGCGGCACGGCGAGCCTGCGGCCGCGGCTCGGCCTCGGCGCGGGAACCGCGTCCCGCCGTTCCGGGTCCGCGGGGGCCGGCGGCCGGTAGATCACCCGCAGGATCGCCGTAACGCCCGCGTAGATCGCGAACACGCCGAGGAGCGTGAGCGCGAGCTGCAGGACGGCGTCGCCAGCGAGGATCACCAGCACTCCGGCCACCACGAAGCAGACGCCACGCAGCACCCGCAGCCACGGGCGTTGCGGTTCCGTGGCCACCCAGTCGGCGGCGCGGCGAAGCGGCTCGCCGAGCTCCACCGGCCGGATCAGCGAGGCGGCTGCGGCGGCCACGACGGCCCCTGATCCGGCCAGGATCCAGGCTGCCGTCCGCAGGTCTTGCAGGAACGCGTCCCAGACGGCGCCGGCCGCGGCTCGCCCCTCCGGGCCTTCCACATGCGCGATCGCGATCGAGCGAGCCACCCCGTAAGCCACCACCAGCACGACGCCGGCCACCGCCACGCCGGCGCCCAGCTCCACCACCGCCTGTCGCCTGTCGGCGGCGAGCGCCACGGCCCCGGCTGCAAGCAGCAGTGCGAGCAACAGGAAGATCACGGGGAGCACGCGGATCGTGTCCGCCAGGCGAGCCGCGTCCCCGCCGGCCTTCCCCAGATCGCGCTGGATCAGCTCCACGCGATCGGTGGCCTCGAGCTTCTTGGCCAGCTTCGGGCGCAGCGCCTCGGTGGCGGCCGCGAGCACGGTTCCCACGTCGCTGACCGTCATCGTGACGGTGTCGCGATCGCGCTCGAAGACCGCGCGGTGCACGTCGCGGACCGCGGCCCGGAAGAGGCCCGCGAACGCGCGGCTGGCGACGATTCCGGACGCCGCGGATTGGATGAGCGGACGGGCTGCGAGGAGATCGCGCTGGCGCTTGAGCACCACCTCGTCGGTCAGCTTCTCGGCGATCAGCGAGCGCACGCTGTCGTCCTGGAGCGCGGCGGTCGCCCGGTTGGCGAACTGGTCCGAGTCGACGGCGGCCCCGCGCACGTATCCGGTCACGAGGGCGAGCCCGAGAAACAGGCTGGCCGCCACCACGAGCACCCGTGCGATCAGCCGTCGCGCCCGGCCGAACTCTGCTTCGCGAGTGGGCACGGGATGACACTATCCCCGCGTCAGCGGCTAGGGAGGCGCGGTCCCCGCCTGGTCTTGGCGCAGCGCCCCGAGGACGGTCAGCACCGCCAGCGCGGCCATGATCACGGCGCTCCCCACGCACCATTGGCAGATGGCGTCGATCTCGAACAGCTCGAGGTAGGTCAGGTAGAGGCTGAAGCCGAGTCCCACGAGGGACAGCCATGCGGCGGCGAGCCGAGCCGTCTCACCGGGCAGCAGCGTGGCGGTGAGGATCGCCGCGTAGCCGGCGAGGCCGATCAGCGCCACGGGCACGCCGGCGAGCTTCGCGTAGTCCGAGCTCTGCACCCGCTCGCAGCCGCCCGAGGCGGCGCAGATCGGCTCGATGCCCGCGTAGTGCACGTAGGTGAGGTAGCCGGCGATGGCCAGCCCCACCGATGCGGCGATCGCCGCGGCCGCCCGCAGGCGGTCGCGGCTCACTGCCCCAGCACTCGATCGATCGCGGTTGCGAACTGCTCCGGTTCGTAGCTCGACACCTGGAGTGCGCTCAGCTGCCCGCCGGTGCGCCCGAGGAGGAACGACGGGGTACGGTTGATCCCAGCGTTCTGGGCTTCGGTGGCGGCCTGGCGCAGCAAGGGGACCGAGGTAGGAGGACTCGTCGAGGCGGCGATCACGGCGGCGGGATCCACGCCCACTCCGCGCGCGATGCCGCGCAGGAAGCTGTCGGTCACGTAGCCGCTGTTCTCCTGTCCCTGGTTGAGGTAGAAGAGGTCGGTGAACTGCCAGACCCGGTTGCTCTGGGCGGCGGCGGCGGCCCCGGCGGCCGCCGTGGTGGAGTCGTCTCCCAGGATCGAGACGGGTCGCAGCTCCAGCTTCAGCTTTCCGGGGCGCACGTAGCGGCGGACGATGGACGGCAGCGTGCTGCGCGTGTAGTCCGCGCAGAAGGGGCACTGCAGGTCCACGAACTCGACCATCGTGGCCGGGGCGTTCGGGTTCCCGAGCGTCGCGCCGTTCTGCGGGATTCCGCGGAACAGGTCCTGCACGGTGCGTGTGCCGGTCACCGCCTCGCCGGCACCGAGCCCCGACTTGCCGCTGCCGCCGTTCTGGCTGACCGCGATCAGCACGCCCACCACCGCGAGCGCAGCCACCGTCGTGGCGGCGAGCGTCAGGAGCCTGCGACGGCGCTGTTCGCTCGCCTTCGCGGCGGCCTCGCGCGCCACGCGCTCTTGTCGGAGCTTTCGCTTCTGCTCGGTGCGGTTGGCCATGTTCCTACCGTTCTGTATAGCTATCGGACCCGATCAAACCGGGCGAGCGGCGCTCGCCGCCCACGTCGGGTACGGTCCCGGCGGTGCAACTGGCCGGCAGCAGCGTGCTCCTGACGGGTGCGAGCGGGGGCATAGGAAAGGCGATCGCCCGCACCCTCCACGCGCGCGGCGCGCGCGTGATGCTGAGCGGCAGGAACACCGGGCTGCTCGAGGAGCTGCGTGCCGAGCTCGGGGGCGAGACCACGGTCCTCGACGCGGACCTCGCGGACGAGGCGGCGGTGAGAACCCTCCCTGAGCGCACCGGACCGCTCGACGTCCTGGTCGCGAACGCGGCGCTACCGGCGAGCGGGCGGGTGGACAGCTTCACGCCCGAGGAGATCGACCGCGCCCTGGACGTGAACCTCCGCTCGCCCATGCAGCTCGCCCTTGCCCTCACGCCTGGCATGGTCGAGCGCGGCCGCGGCCACATGGTGTTCATCGCCTCCCTGTCGGGCAAGATCTCGAGCGGCGGCTCGGCGATCTACTCGGCCACCAAGTTCGGCCTGCGCGGCTTCGCCGCCGGGTTGCGCGAGGATCTCCTCGGGAGCGGCGTGGGTGTGACGACCGTGTACCCGGGCTTCATCTCCGACGCCGGGATGTTCGCGGAGGCGGGGACGAAGCTTCCACCCGGTGTGGGCACCCGGACGCCCGAGGCCGTGGCCGACGCCGTGGCGCGCGGCATCGAGGAGGGGAAGGCCGAGCTCGACGTGGCGCCGCTCGGCATGCGGCTCGGGGCGCGGTTCTGGGGAATGTCGCCGACCGCGGTGGGCGCGCTTCAGCGGCGCCTCGGATCGCTCAAGATCGCCGATTCGCTGGCGGCCGGCCAGCGCTCGAAGCGCTAGCCACGGGTCCGGCCGCGATCGAGGATTCCGGCGGACGCCCGCGCGGTCTCCTCGCCGAGCCAGCCGGCGGAGAGGGGGTCCTCGCCGCCGTCCTCGACGGCCGCTCGGGCGAGGGCGATCGTCTCACCGCGCAGCTGGAGCTTGATGCGCGCGTGGGCCTCGCGCGGGAGCCGCGCCCGGCTCGCGGCCAGCTCGAGCGCACGTGGTACGACGTCGCGCACGTCGTGGAGCTCGTCCAGGAGCCCGAGCCGGAGGGCGTCCTCCGGGCCCACCAGGTCGCCGCCGAGCACCAGCCGGCGGGCGCTCGCGGCGCTCAGCTCGGCGCGCACGATGGCGATCGCCGCGCGCGGGTAGGGGATGCCCGCGGTCACCTCGGTCAGGCCCAGCTTCCCCTGGCGCGCTCCGACCCGCTGGTCGCCGCAGAGCGCGAGGATCAGCCCGCCGGCGATGGCGTGGCCGTTCACGGCGCAGATCACCGGCCGGGGGAAGGCGTACCAGCCGGCGAACAGCCGGTTGATCCCGGTGACCATGCGCCGCTGCGCCTCCTCGTCGAGGGTGGGAGCGAGCTTCAGGTCCACCCCGGCCGAGAAGAAGCCGTCGCGTCCGGTGATCACGACCGCTCCGGGGCTCGCCGCGGCCAGCTCGTCATGCGCCCGGGCGCCCTCGTCGAGCAACTCGAGATCCAGCGCGTTCGCGGGCGGCCGGTCGATCCGCAGCAGGGCCACGTCGCCGTGCTGCTCGATCGTGAGGTGCCGGAACACCGGCTCGCCCTCGAGTGCTAGCCCCGGCGGGCCCTGAGGATCGGCCGGCGGGCGCTGGCGTCGGGCTCGAGCCGGTCGCCCTCGAGGTCGAGCGCCACACGGACGATCCTGGACTGCTCGCGCTTGTGGGCGGCCGAGTACCCCTCGCCGGGAGCCGCGCGCAGCTGGCGCCCGACGTAGTCGTAGTCGAGGCGCTCGGGGAGGATGCCCGCCATCCGCCGGCGCATGAACGCCCGCGCACCCATGTTGCGTGGCTCCTCCTGCACCCACACCACGCGCTCCAGGTTGGGGTAGCTCTCCATCAGCGCGGTGAGCTCCACCTCAGGGAACGGGTAGAGCTGCTCGACCCTGGCCACGGCGATGTGGGCGGCCCCATCGCGCTCCTCATGCCCGACGATGTCGTAGTACACCTTGCCAGAGCAGAGCACGAGCTTGGTCACCTGCCCGCGGTCCGCCTCGCCGGCGAAGCGCGAGTCGTCGATCACCCGCTCGAAGCCGCCCTCGGCCAGCTCGGCCACGGTGGAGGTGGCCTCCGGCAGCCGCAGAAGGCTCTTCGGCGTCATCACGATCAGCGGCCGCGGCTTCGAAACCAGCGCCTGGCGCCTGAGCAGGTGGAAGTACTGGGCGGGAGTGGTGCAGTTGGCCACGCGGATGTTCCCTTCCGCAGCCGCCTGCAGGAAGCGCTCGAGCCGGGCGCTCGAATGCTCGGGACCGGAGCCCTCGTAGCCATGCGGCAGGAGCAGGCTGAGTCTTGACGTCTGGCCCCACTTGGCGAGGCCCGAGACGAGGAACTGGTCCACGATCACCTGAGCCGAGTTCACGAAGTCGCCGAACTGCGCCTCCCAGAGCACGAGCGCGTCGGGCGCCTGGACGCTGTACCCGTACTCGAAGCCCATGCAGGCCTGCTCCGAGAGCGGGCTGTTGTGCAGCTCGAACGGGGCCACGGCGTCGCGCAGCTCCTGCAGCGAGCACCAGCGCTTGCCCGTGTTCGGGTCGTGCAGGACCGCGTGCCGCTGGCTGAACGTGCCGCGCTCCGTGTCCTGGCCCGTGAGCCGCACCGGCACGCCCAGCGCGAGCAGCGAGGCGAATGCGAGTGCCTCCGCGTGCGCCCAGTCCACCCCACGGCCTTCCTCGAAGCTGGTCCGGCGGCGCTCGAGGAACGACCGGAGCTTGCGGTGCACCTCGAAGCCCTCGGGCACGCGCAGCAGCTGCGCGTTGAGCGTGCGCAGCGTGTCCTCGGGGAGCGTGGTGCGCGGCTCGCGGCTCATGGTCCGGTCGAGCTCGTGCTCGCCGGTCTCGGGCGGCGCGCCGATCGCGCGCTTGAGCTCCTCATGGGCGTCCGCCACCGCCTGGTAGGCGGCCGTGGCGATCGCCTCGGCATCGTCGGCGCCGACCGTTCCCTCCGACTGGAGCTTGTCGGCGTAGAGCTTTCGCACCGGCGGGTGCGCCCTGATCCGCTCGTACATCAGCGGCTGGGTGTAGGCGGGCTCGTCGGTCTCGTTGTGGCCGAAGCGCCGGTAGCCGATCAGGTCCACCACCGCGTCGCGCCCGAAGGTCTCGCGGTAGGCGAGCGCCAGCCTGATCGCCGCGATCGAGGACTCCACGTCGTCGGCGTTCACGTGGATGATCGGGACGTCGAAGCCCTTGGCGAGGTCGGAGGCGTAGCGGGTCGAGCGGCTCTCCCAGGGGTCGGTCGTGAAGCCGAGCTGGTTGTTGGCGATCACGTGCAGCGTGCCCCCTGTGGAGTACCCGGGCACCGACTGCAGGTTGAGCGTCTCCGCGACGATGCCCTGCCCCGGGAAGGCGGCGTCCCCGTGGATCAGCACCGGCAGCACCGCGGTGGGGTCGTGCGTCAGCTCGCGTGCCTTGCGGGAGGTCTGGTCGGCCCGGGCCCGGCCCTCGATCACCGGGTTCACGTACTCGAGGTGGCTCGGGTTCGGGGAGAGCGTGACCGTCACGCCCTTGCCGGCGATCGTCCTGTAGGTGCCCGAGGCGCCGTAGTGGTACTTCACGTCGCCGGTGCCGCCCTCGGGGGCCGCGGTCTCCACGCCGAGCGTCTGCTCTCCCTCGAACTCGGCGAGCACGCTCTCGTAGGGCCGGCCCACCGTGTGCGCCAGCACGTTGAGGCGGCCGCGGTGAGCCATGCCGATCACGACTTCGCGTCCGCCGGCACCGGCCGCGAGCTCGATCGCCTCGTCGAGCATCGGCACGAGCGCATCGAGGCCCTCGATCGAGAACTGCTTCTTGCCCAGGAAGGCCTTGTGGAGGTAGCTCTCGAGCGCCTCCACGCTGGACAGCCGCTCGAGCAGGCGCCGCTTCTCCTCGTTCGCGAGCGGCTGCCGGTAGGTGCCCGACTCGATGGCCTGCCGCAGCCAGACGCGCTGCTCGTGGTCGGAGATGTGCTCCACCTCATAGGCCATCGTGCCCGCGTAGGTCTCGCGTAGCTTGGGAAGCGCGTCGGCGAACGTCTCCCCGGCAACCGCCACCCGCAACACGGATGCCGGGATGCGCCGCATCAACTCCGGGGTGAGCGCAACGGTCTCGGGGTCCAGGGCGGGATCGCCCACGGGCGCCGACCCGAGCGGGTCGAGGGTGGCCGCGAGATGGCCGTGCATCCGGTGAGCTTTGACCAGCGACGTGGCGGCCTGCACCGCTTGAAGCAGAGCGGCGTCCGGCACCGTGGCGGCCGCCGGGGTGGCGGCCGCGGGGACCGGGTCGTCGGCCGTGATCCCCGCTCCGGCGGGTTCGCCCTCGACGCGGGCGGCGAGGCCGAGTGCGTCGAAGACCTCGTCGTAGAAGCCGTCGTCGCCCTGCAGCAGCTGGTCGATGCGGCGCAGGAACGACCCCGACTCCGCCCCCTGGATCACGCGGTGGTCGTAGGTGCTCGTCATCGTCGTGACCTTCTGCACGCCGAGCTCGTGCAGCCGGTCCGGGTCCACCGCCGTGAGCCCGGGCGGGTAGCCGATCGCGCCGGTGGCCACGATCGTGCCCTGGCCCGGCATCAGCCGCGGCACAGACGCCACGGTGCCGAGCCCGCCCGGATTGGTGAGCGTCACGTTGGCGCCTTGGTAGGCGTCGGGTGCGAGCGTGTTGTCGCGCGCGCCGGCCACGAGCTCGTCGTAGCGGGCGGCGAAGGTCGCGAAGTCGAGTTCCGAGGCGGAATGGATCACGGGAACCACGAGCGAGCGCGTGCCGTCGCGGCGCTCCACGTCCACCGCGAGGCCGAGGCTCAGGCCGTCGGGCACGATGCGCTGCGGCTTGCCGCCCTGGTCCGCATACGAGTGGCCCATCACCGGCCAATCGGCCGCCGCCTTCACGATCGCCCAGGCGATCAGGTGCGTGAAGGAGAGCTTCTTGCCCGCGCTCTTCAGCTCCCGGCGCCGGGTGTCGAGCACGTCCACGGGCAGGGTCCGGAAGCTGGTGGCGGTGGGGATCGAGCGGCTCTCCTCCATGAAGCGCACCAGCGTGGCCGCCGGTCCCCGGATCGGCACGGCGGTGGCGCCCTCGGGCGCCGGCGGCGCCTTGGGCGCGCCGTTGCCGTGGACGGCGGCGAGCACGTCGTCCTTGGTCACGCGGCCGCGCGGCCCGCTGCCGTGCACGGTCGAGACGTCCAGTCCGTGGGCGCTCGCCACGCGCGCCGCGACAGGCGTGGCCGCCCCGGGCGCACCCGGTGCGGCGGCCGCGGGAACGGGCGCCGAGGTGGGTTCGGCCGCGGGCGCCACGGGGCCGCCGGCCGCCGGCGCGGCGCCGACCCCGGCCGCGATGCGGCAGAGCGTCGTGCCGACCGCCACCGTCTCGTCGGCCTGCACCAGAATCTCGCGGAGCGTGCCGGCTACGGGTGAGGGCAGCTCGGCGTCCACCTTGTCGGTGGAGATCTCCACGAGGATGTCGTCCACGGCGACCGCGTCGCCCACCCGCTTTCGCCACTCGAGCACCGTGCCCTCGGCCACCGAGTCGCCCATCTCGGGGAAGGCCACGTCCACCAGCTCGCCATCGCTCTCGCCGCCGGCGCCGTTTCCGCTCGCCGCGGCAGGAGCCGGCTCGCCGCCCGCGGGCGGTGGAGGGGCCGCGCCCACCTCGATCTCGCCGAGCGGGGCGCCCACCTGGACCGTCTGGTCGGGCTCGACGAGGATTCGAACGAGCGTGCCCGATGCCGGCGCCGGCACCTCGGCATCCACCTTGTCGGTGGACACCTCCACGATCGGCTCGTCGGCGCTCACCGTGTCGCCGACCTGCTTGAGCCATTCCAGCACCGTGCCCTCGGTGACCGATTCGCCCATCGCAGGCATCGTGATCTGAACCGTCGCTGCCTGAGTGGCCATGCCTGTTCTCCAACTCTACCCTCGGCGTCGCGGCCGCCGGCAAGGAGAGCTGGGCGCGGTCTGGCGGCGCGTGGCAGAGTTGCGCCGGTGGCCACCGCAACCGGCCGGAGACTGAAGCACTGGGGTTGGGGCTTCGAGGACCAGCAGCCTCCGCCTGCGGACGTGGAGCGGGCGGCGCTCGGGGCGCGCGAGCACCTCGGCTTCGCAACCGCGGACGTGGAGCGCCCCGTGCCGCTGGAGGGCGTGGAGCTGCCGCCGCCACGCCTGGATCCGCCCGCCTCGCTGGGCTCGATCTGCCGGCAGGACCCCTACGAGCGGATGGCGCACTCCTACGGGAAGTCCTACCGCGACGTGGTCCGGGGTTTCCGCGGGCGCTTCGACCACCCCACCGACGTCGTGGCCCATCCGCGAGACGAGGCCGAGCTCGAGGCGGTGCTCGCCTGGTGCGCCGACGTGGGCGCGGCGGCCATCCCGTTCGGCGGCGGCACGAGCGTGGTGGGCGGCGTGGAGCCGGACCTCCCGGACGGCTACTCAGGCGCCGTGACGGTGGACCTGAAGGCGATGGACCGCGTGCTCGAGGTGGACACCGTCTCCTCCGCCGCGCGCATCCAGGCCGGGGCCACCGGTCCGGGCCTCGAGGGCCAGCTGCGCGAGCACGGCCTCACCCTCCGGCACTTCCCGCAGTCGTTCGAGTACTCCACGCTCGGCGGCTGGATCGCCACACGCGCAGGCGGCCACTTCGCCACCCTCGCCACCCACATCGACGACCTGGTGGAGTCGGTGCGGGCGATCACGCCGCGGGGCGAGTGGGAGAGCCGCCGCCTCCCGGGCTCGGGAGCCGGGCCGAGCCCGGATCGGCTCCTGATCGGGTCGGAGGGCGTGCTGGGAGTCATCACCGAGGCGTGGGTGCGGGTGAGGCCCCGGCCGCGGTTCCGCGCCTCCGCCGGAGTGCTCTTCCCGACTTTCGAGGCGGGCGCCACGGCGGTGCGCGCCCTCGCCCAGTCCGGCCTCTACCCGTCGAACTGCCGCCTGCTGGATCCCGATGAGGCCACGCTCACGGGAGCCGCGCCGGAGGGGCGGGCCCTGCTCGTGCTCGGATTCGAGTCAGCCGACCACCCGCTCGACGCCTGGCTCGCCCGCGGGCTCGAGCTGTGTGGGGACCACGGCGGGGAGGCGCACGGGGAGCCCTCCACGGGCGAGCGCGGCGAGTCCGAGGGCGCCTGGCGCGACGCCTTCCTCCAGGCGCCCTACCTGCGCGACACGCTCGTGGCCGGGGGCATCCTCGCCGAGACCTTCGAGACGGCCATCACCTGGGATCGCTTCGAGTCGTTCGTGGGCGAGGTTCGCGAGCGGGTGGGCGCCGCGCTGGGCGCCGGAGTGCTCACCTGCCGTCTCACGCACGCCTACCCCGACGGCGCCGCGCCCTACTTCACGATCCTGGCCCCCGCCCGGCGGGGATCGGAGCTCGAGCAGTGGCGCGAGCTGAAGACCGCGGCGTCCGAGGCCATCCTCGGCGCGGGCGGGACGATCACCCACCACCACGCGGTCGGCCGCGATCACCGGCCCTGGTACGACCGCCAGCGTCCCGAGCCGTTCGCCGCGGCGCTGCGCGCGGCGAAGGCGGCGCTGGACCCTGCCGGGATCCTCAATCCCGGCGTGCTCGTGGATCCGCAGCGCTCGCGCTGAGGATCGCCTCGGCCACGAGCTCCGGGCGCACCCGGTAGCGCCTGCGAGCCACAGCCCAGGCGAGCTCGCGCCGGCGCCGCTGGGGCGGGGCCGCGCCGGGGCGGGCGCGCTCATCGGGACCGACGGGGCCGAGCTGGGGCGGGGCGGGCATGGCTCACTGGGATGATGCCCCACCGATGACCCTCGGCGCGTCGGCATGAGCGAGACCAGGCGGCGGCGCGAGCTGGCGCGCGCCGACCGCGTGCTACCGGGGCTCTGGCGATTGCGGCTCCCGCTGCCCTGGCCGGGAGTGCCACATGTGAACGCGTTCGCGATCGCCGCGGGCAACGGAGTGGTGCTCGTGGACACCGGCCTGTACGAGCCCGGCGGGCTGCGCCAGCTCGAGCGGGCGCTCGACCAGGCCGGGCTGCGGCTGGAGCACGTGCGCCTGCTGGTGTGCACCCACGCGCACTCGGACCACTACGGATTGGCGGGGCCGATCGTCGCGGCGGCGGGGTGCGAGCTGTGGATGCACCCCAACCACAGCCACATGTCGAGGGCGGCGGCGGATCCCGAGCGGGCCTTCGAACGGCGCCTCGAGGTGGCACGGCAGAGTGGGGTGCCGGCCGATTCCCTCGCCCGTTACCAGGCCGAGCGGCAGGGCCGGGGCTACGGGATCGCGGAGATCGTCCTGCCGGACCGCGACCTGCTGCCCGGGGTGGAGGTGGACACCGACCTGGGCCGCTTCCAGGTGTACGAGACGCCCGGGCACGCGCCGTCGCACGTGGTCCTTCACCAGCCCGACCGCGGCCTGCTCCTGTCCGGGGACCATCTGCTCGGCCGCGTGTCGCTCTTCTACGACTACGGCTGGACGCCGGACCCCGCCGGCGAGTTCCTCCGGAGCCTGGACGTGGTGGCGGACCTCGACGTGCAGCTGGTGCTTGCGGGGCACGGCCGGCCGGTGCGCGACGCGCCGGCGCTCGTGGCGGCCAACCGCCGCGAGGTCGAGCGCCAGCTCGGCGTGGTCCGCGCCGCTCTCGCGGCCGGGCCGCGCACCCCGTTCGAGATCGTGCCGCTGCTGGTGGGCGAGGACGCCTCGGGCGGGATGGCGGTGAGCTGGGGCCTCTCACAGGTGCTCAGCTACCTGGACCACCTGGAGTTGCTGGGCGAGGCCGAGCGCGTGGACGACGGCGGGGACGGCGGGCCTGAGCCGCTGGGCAGCGCTGCCACGCTAGACCGGCGCCTTCGCCCGCGTCCAGGGGTGCGCCGCCCGCAGCGCCGCGAGGATCGCGCGGGTTGCGGGTGAGCGGTTCAGCGTGTAGAAGTGGATCCCGGGCGCGCCTCGCGCCAGGAGATCGGAGCATTGGAGAGTCGCATAGGCGACTCCGAGCTCTGCAACCGCTTCCGGGTCGTCGGCGCGCCCCTCGAGCTCCCGCTCGAGCTCGGCCGGGATCGAGGCGCCGCACATGCCCGTGATCGTCTTGATCTGGCTGAGGTTGGTGACGGGCATGATGCCGGGGATGATCGGCACGCCGATGCCCGCGTCGCGGGCATGCTCCACGAAGTCGAAGTAGATCTCGTTGTCGAGGAAGAGCTGGGTGATGAGAAAGCCCGCGCCCGCCTCCACCTTGTCGCGGGCGTAGCGCAGATCCGTGTCGCGGTCCGCCGCCTCGGGGTGCACCTCCGGGAAGCAGGCGGCCCCGATCGAGAAGTCGAAGCGCTCCTTGACCAGGCGGATCAGCTCCACCGAGTAGCGAAGGCCCCCCGGGTGCGGCGTCCATTCAGTCTCGCCGCGAGGCGGATCGCCGCGCAGCGTCAGCACGTTCTCGATGCCGGCCGCCTGGATCTCCTCCAGGATCTCCACGAGTCGCTCCTCGGACTCGCCCACGAGTGAGAGGTGGGCCATGGCCTCGATCCCGAGGTTCTGCTTGATCCACTTGGTGATCTCCACGGTGCGCTCGCGCGTGGTGCCGCCGGCGCCGTAGGTGACGGACACGTAGTCGGGCGTGTCCTCCTTCAGGACCTCGAGCGTCCCCTCGAGCATGCGTTGGCCGTCGTCTGTCTTCGGCGGGAAGAACTCGAACGAGAACACCGGGCGGCGGTTGCCGAGGATGCGGTCGATGCGCATGCGCGGAAGCCTAGTGCCGGTCGGGCGGGAGGATGTCCAGCCCGGTGGCCACCACGTCGCGTCCGCCGAGCCGGTAGTGGACGTCCACGGAGTCGTTCTTGCCGTAGCTGCCCCACAGGCCCAGGAAGATCGCGGTCCAGCGCCCCACGCCCAGCTTCTCCTTCTCGAGCGGCCGGGCGAAGTGGAGCTCGCGCGCCTTGATCACGTAGTCGCTGCCCTCCGCCTGCGGCACTCCGTTGACGAAGACGCGGTAGGGCGGCTCGGCGCCACGGGGGAGGGGCACGCGCCAGCTCGCGCTCATCCCGGGCCCCCGCGCCCAAGCGTTCGCGCGAGCGCGTCGGACGCGCTCTCGTCGGGGCGCTGCTCGATGAGGCTACGCCGGATGCGTCCGCGGAAGGCCTCGCTCGAGCCGTCGCCGCGGATGTCCACGCCGGCGCGGAGGCGGGCCGGCCCAGACAGCTCCACCCGTCCCACGACCTGCCCCACCGGGTCGAATCGGCGCAGGAGCGCCCCGCCGCCGACGGCGCTCGCCTGGCCGTGTCGCTCCAGCTCGGCGGCGCTGGCGCGCAAGGCGTCGAGAGCCTCGTCGAGCGATTCGAAGCGGGTGCGCCTCACCTTCCCGCGGGTTCGCACCGTGATCGCGTACACGCCCGGGGGCGAGCTAGCCGCCGATGGCGCTCATCGTGCGCGGCGGCTGGCGGAAGCCCGGCTCGCCCACGTGGTGCTTCAGCTCCTTGCGCCAGACGGCGGCGCGGATGGTTTGCTCCAGCTCCTCGTCCGACGCTCCGCCGCGCAGCTCGGCGCGCAGGTCGGTCTCGTGGATGGAGAAGAGGCAGGTCCGCAGCTTGCCGTCGGCGGTGAGCCGGATGCGGTTGCAGTCGCCGCAGAAGGGCTCGGACACCGGGTTGACGAAGCCGAGCTCCCCGCGCCCGTCGGCGAAGCGGAAGACGCGCGCCGTGGCGTGCGACTCGCGCGCCACCTCCTCCAGCGGGTACACGGCGTGGACGATGCGGCGGATCTCGTCGCCGCTGAGCACCTGGTCCTGCGTCCAGGCATGGTCGCCGTCGAGCGGCATGAACTCGATGAAGCGGACCTGGAAGCTCGTGGAGCGGGCGAATTCGGCGAAGGGCAGGGCCTCCTCCTCGGTGAACCCGCGCAGGGCGACGGCGTTGACCTTGATCGGCCGCACCTCGGGGAAGCGCGCGATCGCCTCGAGCCCGCGCAGCACCTGTGGCAGCGAGTCGCGCCGCGTCATCTGGAAGAAGCGGTCGCGCTGGAGCGAGTCGATCGACACGTTCACCCGCCTGAGCCCCGCCCGCACGAGCGCCTCGGCGTCGCGTTCGAGCAGGTATCCGTTGGTCGTGAGCGCGAGGTCCTCCACTCCGGGCACGGCGGCGAGCATCCCCAGCAGCCGCGGGAAATCGCGCCGGACGAGCGGCTCGCCGCCGGTGAGGCGCAGGTCGGTCACACCCATGCGCGCGAACAGGCGCACCAGGCGCTCGATCTCCTCGAACCGCAGGATCTCGCTTCGCTCCACCCAGGGCAGCCCCTCGGCGGGCATGCAGTACTGGCAGCGGAAGTTGCAGCGGTCGGTGACGGAGACCCGGAGGTCGGAGATCCGCCGTCCGTGACCGTCCATCAGGGGCTCGGTAGTCACGCCCCAAGCGTACCGCCGGACGGAGGGACGGCCGTCCGGCCTGCGACCCTTGCGCCGTGGAGCTCCCGGAGATGGAGATCAGCGCTCCCACCCGGGGCAACCGCCGGCTCGAGGCGCTGCTGGCCGCGGCCAACGCAGACGAGCGGCTGCGCGGCTGGTGGCACATGCAGCAGGTGAACGCCGAGCGACTCGGCATGTCCGACCACTCCTGGGTGCACGTGCGCATCGTGCTCAACATCGCGCTGCGGCTCTTCAGGCTGCTCGGCCGCGGCGGGGTCGAGCCCGCGATGGTGACCGAGCACGGGCTGGGCCGGCGCGACGCCGAGGTCGTGATCGCCGCCGCCTGCATGCTCCACGACACGGGCATGTCGATCCACCGCACCGACCACGAGGAGTTCAGCCTCTTCCTGGCGGCCGACCGGCTGCCGCTGCTGCTCGAGCAGATCTACGACGAGCCCGAGCGCACGATCGTCATGGCCGAGGCGCTCCACGCCGTCATCGGCCATCGCCGCCGCGGCGATCCCTTCACGATCGAGGCGGGCGTGGTCAGGGTGGCCGACGCGCTCGACATGGCCTCCGGCCGCTCGCGCGTGCCGTTCGAGACACGGCGGCCGAACATCCACTCGCTGTCAGCGGCGGCGATCGACGCCGTCACGATCGACCCGGGTGAGGGGACGGCGGTGCGGATCGAGATCGCGATGAACAACTCCTCGGGGCTCTTCCAGGTGGACGAGCTGCTCGCCACCAAGCTGCGCGGCTCGGGGATCGAGGAGCACCTGGAGGTGGTGGCGAGCATCGAGGCCGAGCACGAGAAGCGGCTCGTGCCGGTGTTCCGGATCTAGCCCTCGGGGAGGAGCGCAGCTCGATCGTTGATCGAGCGAGCACCGCACCATGCGCCTACCGGCCGAGCTTGATGTTCTCGTCCACCGGCGGGTCGGTCAGCTCGGGTCGGCCGTCCGCCTCCAGGTAGTCACGCTCGCGCTCGCCCGTGTAGATCTGTCGCGGCCGCGCGATCTTCGTCTCGTCGTCCTCGACCATCTCGAGCCACTGGGCGATCCAGCCGGAGGTGCGCGGGATGGCGAACATGACGGTGAACATCTCGGTGGGCAGGTCGAGGGCCTCGTAGATCAGCCCCGAGTAGAAGTCCACGTTGGGGTAGAGCTTGCGCTCGGTGAAGAAGTCGTCGTCCAGGGCCCGCTTCTCCAGTTCCGTGGCGATGTCGAGCTTCGGGTTCTTGCCCGTGACCTCGAACACCTGGTCCACGTGCTCCTTGATGATCCGCGCCCGCGGGTCGTAGTTCTTGTAGACGCGGTGCCCGAAGCCCATGAGCCGCTCCTTGCGGTCCTTCACGCCCTGGAGGAAGTCCGGGATGTTCTCCACCGTGCCGATCCGGTCGAGCATCCGCAGCACCTGCTCGTTGGCGCCGCCGTGCAGGGGCCCGTAGAGCGCGGCCACGCCGGCCGCCATCGCCGAATAGGGATCGACCTCCGAGGACCCGACGCTCCGCACCGCGCTCGTCGAGCAATTCTGCTCGTGGTCCGCGTGCAGGATCCAGAGCACGTCGAGGGCGCGCTCGAGACGGGGGTCGGGCTCGTACTTGACCTCCGTCATCTTGAACATCATCGAGAGGAAGTTGCCGGGATACGAGAGATCGTTGTCGGGATAGACGTACGGGAGCCCGAGGTTGTGCCGGTAGGCGAAGGCGGCGAGGGTGGGCACCTTGGCGATCATCCGGACGGCCGCCATGTGGCGCTCCATCCGCTCCTCGATGTTCTTCGCCGCCGGGTAGAAGGTCGAGAGCGCCCCGGTCGTCGCGAGCAGCATCCCCATCGGGTGGGCGTCGTAGCGGAAGCCCTCCACGAACATCTTGATGTTCTCGTGGACGTAGGTGTGGTGGGTGATCTGGTAGACCCACGTGTCGAGCTGGTCCTTGGTGGGGAGCTCGCCGTAGATCAGGAGGTACGCCACCTCGAGATAGGTGGAGCGCTCGCACAGCTGCTCGATGGGATAGCCGCGGTGCTCGAGCACGCCCGCCTCGCCGTCGATGAACGTGATCGAGCTGCGGCACGAGGCGGTGTTCGTGAAGGCCGGGTCGTAGGTCATGAGGCCGAAGTCGTCCTCTGAGACCTTCATCTGCCGGAAGTCCATCGCCTTCACGGTGCCGTCGGTGATCTCGACCTCGTAGGTCTCGCCGGAGCGGTTGTCCGTGACTGTCAGGGAGTCGTGGGCGGTGGCTACGCCACCTTGCTCGTCCCGCTGGTTCTGCTCGTCGGCCATGCTCACTCCCTTGTAGGCGCTTCCTCTCTACCCGATTCTGACGGAAGCGAAATCGCGGCCCGCGCTAGCTCCGCCGCAGACCGCCGAAGAGCTTGCGCACCTTGCCGCTCGGACCCGGCCCGGATGTCGGGCGGCGGGAGCTGGGCGGCCTCCGCCGCGGGGATGGTGAGCGTGACGGCGCGCTCGGCCGTGCGCGCGACCTCGGGCGCGTCGACGAAGCGGCGCACGCCGTCGGGCGTCTGGACCACCAGCCCGTCGAAGATGTGCTCCGGGAGGTTGTCGAGGACCTCGACCACCCGTCCGACCTCGACGTCGTCGGACCCATAGACCGGGGTGCCCTTCTCCAGGGCCGTGTAGTGGATCGCGTGGCCGTCGTCTTCGGGAGCCATGGGCCGGGCTAAAGATAGGACATGCGTGCAGGTTCACCGACAAGTCACGGGATTGTCCGCTGACCTGCCGATGCTGTTCGCAGCATGGTCGATCTCAAGGAGAGCGTCCGCAAGGCGATGGCCGCACCGCGTGGAGGCCGGCAGGTCTGTCTCGTCTGCGGCCGCGGCCTCGGGTCCAAGGAAAGCAGCGTGCGCCTGCGCGGAGGCGCCTTCGTGCACAGCTCGTGTGCCACGTACGAGCGGCGCCACACGGGCGCCGAGCGGCTCGGCTAGCCCGGAGGCTGAAGATCCGCCGGCGAGCGCGGCCGGCTCGATGCCGCGCGAACGCGGGCCGGAGCGCTGGGCGCGGGGTCGGCGTGCGGACCGCGGCGCGGTGCGAGCGGCGGGTCCAGGCGCGGGTGGTGCGGCCCGTCGCGCCGAGAGCCGCCGTCGCCGTCCTCGCCGAGCCCGGGCATGGGCGGCTCCTTTGCGGCCCACCAGACGATGTAGAGCAGCGCGCAGATCGGGATCTTCAGCACCACCGCGAGCCAGAAGACCGCCCAGAAGCCGCTCATCGGGAGAGATCGTACCCGGGATCGCCCCGCCGCCTACCAGGTCGGCGGCAGCGGCGGCTCAGAGCGCCGGCACCTCGTCGATCGCCGTCATGCGCCGGAAATCCTCGTAGCGATCGTCGATCTCGCTGCGCGTGAGCCGCTGGACCCGCTCCGTGCCGAACTCCTCGACGTTGAAGGACGCCAGCACCGAGCCGAAGGTCATGGCCCGGCGCAGCGAGGCGTCGTCGGTGGGCGACCCCTCGGCGGCGAGGTAGCCCAGGAACCCGCCGGCGAAGCTGTCGCCCGCGCCGGTCGGGTCGATCACGGTCTCGAGCGGATATGCGGGCAGCGAGAAGAAGCCGTCCGGGGTGAAGAGCGCCGCGCCGTACTCGCCCTGCTTGACGGCCACGATGCGCGGGCCCATCTCCATCAAGTCGCGCGCGGCGCGCAGCAGCGTGGGCTGCTCGGTGAGCATGCGGATCTCGTCGTCGTTCATCAGCACCATGTCGACCGTGCCGATCGTGCGGACGAGCGAGTCGCGCGCGGTCTCGATCCAGAGGTTCATCGAGTCGAGCCCGGCGAGCTTGGCGCCGGAGCACTGCTCGCGCACCTGGCGCTGGAGGTCCGGCTGGATGTTCGCGAGGAACAGGACCTCGGCGTCGGCCGACGCGTCGGAGAGCTTGGGCTCGAACTCGCCGAACACGTTCAGCTGGGTGTCGAGCGTGTGCCGGATGTTCAGGTTCCACTCGTACTCGCCCTGCCAGAAGAAGGTCCGGCCGCCCTCCACGCGCTCGATGTCGTCGGTGTTCACACCGCGCTCGCGGAGCACCGCGTACTCCTCCTCGCCGAAGTCGTCGCCCACGGGACCGACCACCCGGACGTCCGTGAAGAAGCTCGCGGCCAGGGAGAAGTGCACGGCGGACCCGCCGAGCATGCGCTCGCGCTCCCCGAAAGGCGTCTTGACCGCGTCGAAGGCGATCGATCCGACCACAACCAAGCTCATGAGGCCGGAGAGCCTAGTGACAACCTCAGGAATGGGCGCGGGCAGGCCGATAAGGGGCCCATGACCGCTACTTACGTCGTGATCGGGGTCGTGGTAGTGCTCGCCGTGTGGGCGGTGCTCTCCTACAACGCGCTGATCACGGCCCGCAACAAGGTGGACGAGGCCTGGAGCGGGGTGGACGTGCAGCTCAAGCGCCGCCACGACCTCGTGCCCAACCTGGTCGAGACCGTGAAGGGCTACGCCGGACACGAGCGCTCCACGCTCGAGGCGGTGACCGAGGCCCGCGGCGCCGCCGCGGCGGCCGGGGCGCCGGGCGCGGTCGAGCGTGCCGAGGCGAAGCTGACGACCGCGCTCGGCGCGGTGAACGCGCTCGCCGAGGCCTATCCGGCGCTACGGGCGGCGGAGAGCTTCCAGCGCCTCCAGGCCGAGCTTGCCGGTATCGAGGACGAGATCCAGGCCTCGCGCCGCATCTACAACGCGAACGTCCAGGACTACAACACCCGCATCCAGGTGTTCCCGACCCTGTTGATCGCGAACCCGCTCTCCTTCCGCGCCCGCGAGTTCTTCGAGATCGAGGTGGCGGCTGAGCGGGCGGTGCCCCAGGTCGCCTTCTAGCGGGCGGCGTGAGCGCCTCCCTAACGAACGCGGACAGCGGTCAGGGCGAGCTGTTCCGCGCCAACCTCCGGAGCCGCCCCGCTGTGTACTTCGCGGCGCTGGCATCGGCCGGAGCCTTCGTCTACGGCGCCTCCCAGCGCGACCTCCTGATCATGGTGCTCGGGCCGCTCGCCGCGGTCGCGCTCGTGGCCGTGACGGCGGCGGTGATGGCCGACCGCGGCGCGGCCACGAACTTCTACCGCCACTACGCCGTCTCCCTGGGGCTCGTCTACTGGCCACGGGCCAGCCTGCCCGCCGCTCACCCCCCTGCTCGGAGCGGGTGACCGGCGCTGGCTCGAGCATTGGATGCAGGGGCAGCTGCCGGGCGAGCCCGCGCTTGCGGGCGGGATCGGGCAGCTGGTGTGGGAGGAGCGCGAGGACGGCGGCAACGACGACGCCCTGACGCTCGGCAAGGTCGCGTCCCGGCACCGGCTCAGCATCTGCGCGGTGGACCTCGAGGCGTCGATCCGCCGCTTCCACGGGATCTTCCTGCGTCCCCGCCGCGGGCTGATCTCGTCCATTCCGGACTGGCGGCGGGCGCACACCCGCGCGATCCAGGTGGAGAGCCTGGCCTTCTCGAAGCGCTACGAGCTCCTCGTGGCCGACGACCAGGACGAGATCATGGCGCGCCAGCTGCTGTCGCCGAGCCTCGTGATCTGGCTGGCCGAGCACCCGCTCGCGCCGGGCTTCGAGCTCCGCGCCGGAATGCTCGTGGTGTTCGTGGACCGGCCGCTCGAGGACGAGGGGAACCTGACCTACCTGCTGGACGCTGACGCGGCGCATCGCCGCGCGCGTGGCCGACGAGACGCGGGACGCCGCGGCGCGGCCGGCCGCCACGCCTGCCCCTTAGGCTTCCGCGCGTGCGCGCGGTCCAGATCGACGAGTTCGGCGGTCCCGAGGTGCTGAAGGTCGTGGACCTTCCCGTCCCGGAGCCGGCCGAGGGCGAGGTGCTCGTGCGGGTGGCGCGGGCCGGGATGAACTTCGCCGACACCCACCAGCGCGAGAACTCCTACATCGCTCGCTACGAGCTGCCGCTGGTGCTCGGGGGCGAGGTGGCCGGCACCGATGCGGACGGGCGCAGGGTGGTGTCGCTGCTGCGCTCCGGCGGCTACGCCGAGCACGCCGCGGCGCCCGCGGACCAGACCTTCGCCATCCCCGACGGCGTGGACGACGGCGCGGCGCTCGCACTGCTGATCCAGGGACTCACCGCCTGGCACCTCTACCGCACCTCGGCCAAGCTGGCGGACGGCGAGAGCGTGGTGGTGGTGTCCGGCGCGGGCGGAGTGGGCAGCCTCGCGGTCCAGCTGGCGAAGCCCTTCGGCGCCGGACGGGTGATCGCCACGGCCAGCTCGGAGGAGAAGCGCGCGCGGACGCTCGAGCTCGGCGCCGACGCCGCGGTGGACCCCGCGGCGGAGGACCTGACCGCGGCGATCCTGGAGGCGAACGGGGGCCGGCAGGTGGACGTGGTGCTGGAGATGTCCGGCGGGCGCATGTTCGACGCCGCGATCGAGGCGCTCGCGCCGTTCGGGCGGATCGTCGCCTACGGGATCGCGGGCCGTGAGCAGAACGAGCTGAAGACCGGCCGGCTGATGCGGAAGAGCCGCGCCGTGGTCGGGTTCTGGCTGATGCACTGCCTCGGCCGGCGCGACATGATGGACGAGCCGCTCGCCGACCTGTTCGAGCGCACGGCACGCGGCGAGCTGGTGCCGCAGGTGGGAAAGACCTACGCCATGTCGGAGGTGCGGCGCGCCCACGAGGACCTCCAGGGCCGGGGCACCAGCGGCAAGCTGTTGCTGGACCCGAGCGCTTAGCCTGGCGCTCCTAGCGCCGGTCGGCCACGATCCGCACGTCCACGCCGGGCAGGCGCCGGATCAGGCCCTCGGGAAGCGATTCCTCGAAGCGCCGCACCCCGCGTCGCTGGCGCGGCTGGCCCATGAGCACGTAGGTCGTGCCCCGCTCCGCCGCCACCCGCGCCGCGGCCTCGGCCACCTCGTCGTCCTCTTCCACCAGGAGCTGCGCCCCGAGGATGGCCGCGAGCCGGCGCAGCGACTCCAGCGCCTCGCGCTCCTCCCCGCGCGGCGGCGACCCGGGCGGAGCCACGTAGAGGAGGTCGAGCTCGGCGGCCAGGCGCTGGGCGGAGCGCCAGGCCCGCCGGACGAGGCGCTGGGCGGAGTCGCCGGGGCGCACGAGCGCCAGCACCCGCTCCGCCACCGGCTGGGGCGCCTCGCCGAAGAGCGCCTCCTCGCGAGTCCCCAGCGCCTCCACCGGCGTGACCAGGCGCTTGGCCTCCACGTCCTCGGCCACCTGGCGCAGCGCGACCTCGCGCAGCGCCGACAGGTTCTCCACGCGGAAGAAGCTGTTGAGCGCCGTGGGCACGCGCTCCTGCGGATACACCCGCCCCTCGCGCAGCCGCTGGACGAGGGCCTCGGGCGTCAGGTCCACCAGCACGACCTCGTCGGCCGCGGACAGCACCTGGTCCGGGAACGTCTCCTTCACGCGCACGCCGGTCAGCTCCGCCACCTGGTCGTTCAGGCTCTCCAGGTGCTGGACGTTCACGGTGGAGAAGACGTCCACGCCGGCGTCGAGCACGTCGTCGATGTCCTGCCAGCGCTTGGCGTGCTCGAGCCCCGGGGCGTTCGTGTGGGCGAGCTCGTCGATCAGGCACAGGTCGGGGGCGCGGTGGAAGATCGCGGGCAGGTCCATCTCGGCGACCCGCGTGCCCTTGTACTCCACCTCCCGGCGCGGCAGCAGCTCGAGGCCCTCCGCCTGGGCGGCCGTCTCGGTGCGGCCGTGGGTCTCGAGCACGCCGATCACGACGTCGCGCCCGGCCGTCTGTGCCGCCCGGCCCTCCTGGAGCATGCGGTAGGTCTTGCCCACCCCCGCCGCCATGCCGAGGAAGATCTTGTAGCGGCCCCGGCCGTCGTCCGGCATGCGGGGATTGTGCGCGCGCTGTTGCGGAAGCACCCGGCTCGGCCGGGTGCGCACCGACGTCCTTAGGCGCCGAGGAGGTTGTGGACGAGGAGGTCCACGAGCTTGATCCCGATGAACGGGGCGATCACGCCGCCCACGCCGTAGATGAGGAGGTTCCGCCGGAGCAGGGCCGTGGCGCCCACCGGCCGGTAGCGCACGCCGCGCAGGGCGAGCGGCACCAGCAGCGGGATGATCAGCGCGTTGAAGACGATCGCGGAGATGATCGCCGACTGGGCCGTCCCGAGGTTCATGATGTTGAGCTTGTCCAGCGGGCCGGTTGGGTCCCCGGCTGCGGCATAGGTGGCGGCGAAGATCGCGGGCAGGATCGCGAAGTACTTCGCGACGTCGTTCGCGACGGAGAAGGTCGTGAGCGCGCCCGCGGGTGATCAGGAGCTGCTTGCCGATCTCGACGATCTCGATCAGCTTCGTCGGGTTGGAGTCGAGGTCGACCATGTTCCCGGCCTCACGGGCGGCCTGGGTGCCGGTGTTCATCGCCACGCCCACGTCGGCCTGGGCGAGCGCGGGCGCGTCGTTGGTCCCGTCACCGGTCATCGCCACCAGCTGCCCCTCGCGCTGGCGCTCGCGGATCAGCTCGAGCTTGCGCTCCGGAGTGGCCTCGGCGAGGAAGTCGTCCACGCCCGACTCGTCCGCGATCTTCGCGGCGGTGAGCGGGTTGTCGCCGGTGATCATGACCGTCTGGATGCCCATCGCCCGCAGCTGGTCGAAGCGGTGCCGGATCCCCTCCTTGACCACGTCCTTCAGGTAGACGACGCCGAGCACCTGGCTGTCGCGCGCGACGGCGAGCGGTGTGCCCCCCTCGCGGGCGATGCGGTCGATGGCGGCCTTCAGCTCCGGCGGCGCCTGCCCACCCTCGCCGCTGACGAAGTCCATGATCGCGTCGCCGGCGCCCTTGCGCAGCCGCGTCCCGTTGAAGTCCACCCCGCTCATGCGGGTCTCGGCGCTGAAGGGCACGAATGGGCGCTGGGGTCGAAGTGGTGCTCGCGCAGCCCGTACTGCTTGGCCAGGATCACGATCGAGCGGCCCTCCGGGGTCTCGTCCGCGAGCGAGGCCATCTGGGCGGCCTCGGCGAGCGTCGCGTCCTCGACACCGGGCATCGGCAGGAACTCGGTGGCCTGGCGGTTGCCGAGCGTGATCGTGCCGGTCTTGTCGAGGAGCAGCACGTCCACGTCGCCCGAGGCCTCCACCGAGCGACCGGAGAGGGCCAGGACGTTGCGCCGCACGAGCCGGTCCATGCCCGCGATCCCGATGGCCGACAGCAGCGCCCCGATGGTCGTGGGGATGAGCGAGACGAGCAGCGCGATGAGCGTGACCACCGACGCGGAGGTGTCGGCGAACTCGGCGAATGGCCGCAGCGTCACGACCACCACGAGGAAGATCAGGGTCATGCCCGCCAGCAGGATCCCGAGCGCGATCTCGTTCGGCGTCTTGCGCCGCTCGGCGCCCTCCACCAGAGCGATCATGCGGTCGAGGAAGCTGCCGCCCGGCTCCTGCGTGATCTCGACGACGATGCGGTCGGAGAGCACGCGCGTACCGCCGGTCACGGCGCTGCGGTCACCGCCGGACTCCCGGATCACCGGGGCCGACTCGCCGGTGATGGCGGACTCGTCCACCGACGCGATGCCCTCGATCACCGTGCCGTCGCCCGGGATCAGCTCGCCGGCCTCGACCACGACCACGTCGCCGCGCCGCAACTCGGACGCCGGCTTCTCGCCGCCGTCGCGCAGACGGGCCACGGTCTCGGTGCGCATTGCCCGCAGCGCCTTGGCCTGGGCCTTGCCGCGGCCCTCTGCCAGCGCCTCCGCAAGGTTCGCGAAGACGACCGTGAGCCACAACCAGACCCCTACGGTGAAGCTGAACCAGGCCGGCTCGTCGCCGCCGCCCAGCGGGGAGCCGCCGAAGGCCTGGATCAGCCAGCCGATCGTGGTGATCAGCAGCGCCGATCTCGACCACGAACATCACCGGGTTGCGGATCTGGTGGCGCGGGTCGAGCTTGACGAGGCTCTCCACCAGCGCCGGACGCAGGATCTCCGCGTCGAGCATGGAGCGGGTTCGAGCGGTGTCGTTCATCTTCAGGAGGTCTCCCGGTCAAGCGCCAGGTTCAGCTCGAGCACGTTCACGCCGGGCTCGCCGAGGAAGCCGAGCTGGCGCCCGTCCGTGTTCGCGTCGATCAGGTCGTTCACGCGCCCCACGGCGAGCCGGCGCACTTCGGCCACCCGGCGTGCCTGGATCCGGGCGTTGGCCTCGGAGATGTGCGGGTCCACGCCGGAGGCCGAGGTGGTAACGGCATCGACGGGCACGTCGCTTGCCGTCAGCCCGGGGTCGTAGGGCCGCTCGCGCTTCAGGTAGGCGGCGATGTTCTCCCTGAAGAGATCGCGCAGGTCCTTCTGGTTCGGACCGAGGTTGTTGAAGAAGGTCCCGGCCGGGTTGTAGCCGGTGACCGAGGGGCGCGACTGGAAGTAGCGCGGGTCGGCCTGGAGCACGGGGTTGCCGTCGGCGTCCTCCTTGGGCTTGCCGTTGCGGTCGAGCACCGGCTTCTGGAAGTCCTGGCCGATCAGCCGCGAGCCCACGACCTTGCCGTCGCGCTCGAGCCGGCTGCCGTCGGCCTTGCTCGGGAACACGACCTGCGAGATCCCGGTCGTGGCGAGGGGGTACACGAGCCCGAAGAGGGCGGTGAACACGAGGATGGCGAGTGCGGATGTGATCAGGTCGCGGCGCATGTCAGAAGAGCTGGGGGGTCAGGCCCTGGACGACCGGGCCGAGGAGCAGGGCGGGGAAGAAGGTGAGCGCGCCGACGATCACGACCACCGCGACGAGCAGGAACACGAACGTCGGGGTGTCCGTCCTGAACGTCCCGGCGCCGGCGGGGGCGACCCGCTTGGTGGCGAGCGACCCCGCGACCGCCAGGGCCGCGAGCAGCGGCAGGAAGCGGCCGGCGAGCATGGCCACGCCGCCGAGCAGGTCGGCGAAGGTGATCCCGAACGCGCCCACGTTGCCGGGGGCGTTCGGCTGCACGAAGCCGGTGAAGCCGGCGAAGGCGGAGCCGTTGTTGTTCGTCTGCGACGTGTAGCCGTAGAGGGTCTCCGAGAACCCCTGGGGGCCGCTGTTGTAGATCGAGGGCGCGCCGTACTTGGTGGCGACCGCGAGGGCGGTGGCCACGAGCACCCCGAGGGGCACGGCGAGCACCCCGATCAGCACGAGCTTGACCTCGCGCGCCTCGACCTTCTTGCCGAGGTACTCGGGCGTGCGCCCCACCATCAGCCCGGCTATGAACACCGCGAGCAGGGCCATGAGCAGCATCCCGTACAGGCCCGATCCC
This sequence comes from uncultured Thermoleophilaceae bacterium, assembly GCA_963759625.1. Classification (GTDB taxonomy): domain Bacteria; phylum Actinomycetota; class Thermoleophilia; order Solirubrobacterales; family Thermoleophilaceae; genus JACVRW01. The sequence goes on from CAVXAD010000007.1 coordinate 106,374, forward strand.
ACCCCGCCGAAGATGACCTCGCCGGTCATCATGTTGATGAGCGGCACGGTGCCGCCGATGCCGGTGTACGAGTCCAGGGCCGAGTTGACCGAGCCGTTCGAGGCGTCGGTGGTCACGGTGGCCCAGAGGGCGCTGTTCGCGATGCCGAAGCGCTGTTCCTTGCCCTCGAGGTTGCCGCCCGTGGTGCCGTCGGCAGAGGCCACCGCCACATGCGCGGACTTCTCGGCCGGGGAGCCGTTCTGCTCCGCGGCGTAGGCCACCACCACGCCGGCCACGAGCATCGCGGCCATCGCCGCGTAGAGCGCCCAGCCCTGGCGCCGGTTGCCCACCATGCGCCCGAAGGTCGCGGTCAGCGCTGCCGGGATGAGCAGGATGAACAGCACCTCGACGAAGTTCGCGAACGTCGTGGGGTTCTCGAACGGCATCGCGCTGTTCACGTTGAAGAAGCCGCCGCCGTTGGTGCCGAGCTGCTTGATCGCGATCTGCGAGGCGGCGGGGCCGAGGGCGAGGGTCTGATCCACGCCCTGCAGGGTCGGGTAGGTCACGTAGCCGCTCAGGCTCTGGATCACGCCCTGGGAGACCAGGACGAGAGCGCCCACGAACGAGAGCGGCAGCAGGATGTAGAGCAGCGTCCGGGTGACGTCCTGCCAGAAGTTGCCGAGCGCGCTCGCGCCGCGGCTGGCGAAGCCGCGGATCACGGCGGCGAGCACGGCCATGCCCGACCGCGGCCGAGACGAAGTTCTGCACCGCCAGCCCCGCCATCTGGGAGAAGTACGTGAGCGTGGTCTCGCCCCCGTAGAACTGCCAGTTCGTGTTGGTGATGAAGGACGCGGTGGTGTTGAAGGACACGTCCCAGGGCGCCGAGTGGAAGCCCTCGGGGTTGAAGGGGTGAATCCCCTGCGTGCGGAGGATCACGAACAGCACCACGAAGAAGAGGGCGCTGAACACGAGCGTCGTGCGCGCGTAGCCCTTCCAGTCCTGTTGCCGGGCCGGGTCGGTGCGAAGGACGCGGTAGGTCAGCCGCTCGACGGGACCGAGCAGGCGCTCGAGCGCGACATGCTCGCCCTGGTAGACGCGTGCCATGTAGCCGCCCAGCAGCGGCGTCAGCGCCGTCAGCACGACCAGGTAGAAGGCGATCTGCAGCCAGCCCTGGGCCGTCACAGGCGCTCACCGCGCAGCAGCGCGTACAGGAGGTAGGCGAAGACCAGCAGGGACACGACCAGGCCGAAGAGCTCGGCGGCGCTCATATCCGGTCGAGCCCCTCCAGGACGAGGAACATCGAGGCGAAGACCGCGAGCCCGAGGAGGATGGCGAGCACGTCCACGGCGTCAGTCCAGGACGAGCGCCGCCTGAGCGTGTGCGACGGCCTCGTCGAGCGCGCCCTGCGGATAGCGGGGCGTACAGCGGTGAGGCTCCGTCCGTGAGAAGGAGCCGCACCCGGGCGATGCCCGCGAGCTTGAGCGGCTCGTGGGCATCGAGATCGGCAGCGAGCTGTTCGAGGCGAGCGCGCGCGCCCAGGATCGCCCTGCGCTGGACGGGCACCGCGGCGGACAGCGCTCGCGTCGGCCGCTCGGCATCCGCGATGACACGACGGAGGCCTTCGGCGAGCGCGTGCCGGCAGCGGATCGAGGCAAGCTGCTCCCCGCGACGCGCCAGCTCAGGGCTGGCGAGCGTGCTCTCGCCGTGCGCGAGCCGGTGGTCGAGGCTCTGACGGGTGAGCCAGACCCTCGCGCGGAGCAGGGGAGAGCCGCGTCTCACACGTGGGAGGGGTGGGCCCGGTGCCCGGTGACCGTGTTCATGTGGACAGCATCGGCCCGGAGCCGTCAAGGGGGCGTGAAGAACGGCCGAGCCCGGTCTAAAGATGTCTGTGAAGAGCGGCCGCTCAGCCGGCGAAGCGGTAGCCCACGCCCGGATCGGTCACGACGTAGCGCGGCAGCGCGGGCTCGGCCTCGATCTTGCGCCTGAGGTTGGCCACGTGGGCCCGCAGCACCTGCGTGTCGTCCTGGTATCCCGGACCCCACACCTCCGCGAGCAGGGAGCGGTGGGTCATCAGCCGGCCGCGCCGCTGCATGAGCACTCGCAGCAGGTCGTACTCGGTGGGGGTGAGGTGCACCTCGCGTCCGTCCACCGCCACCCGGTGCGCGGCCAGGTCCAGCTCCAGCCCGGGCGCTCGCAGAACCGGCTCGTCCTGCGCTCCCGGCTTCGCCCGGCGGAGCGCCGCCCTCAGGCGCGCGATCAGCTCGTCGGTCCCGAAGGGCTTGGTCACGTAGTCGTCCGCGCCCGCCTCGAGCGCGCGGACCTTCTCCGCCTCCTCGCCCACCGCCGAGAGCACGATCACCGGCATGTCGCTCCACTCACGGATCGAGCGGCAGATGTCCACGCCGTTCCCGTCGGGCAGGATCAGGTCGAGGATCGCCGCGTCCGGTGGCCGGACCGCCAGGGCGTCCAGCGCCTCGTGGGCGGTGGCGGCGGTGGCGACCTCGAAGCCCGCGTCGCGGAGGATTATCCGCAGCGCCCGGAGGATCTGTCGCTCGTCGTCCACCACGAGCACGCGCTGCGTCTCGGTCACGGCGCGCGCCGCCGCTGCGTCGACCGGCAGCTGGATCACGAAGCTCGTGCCCTGGCCCGGCAGCGACTCCGCCCTGATCCGGCCTCCGTTCGCCTCGAGAAAGCCGCGCGCGATGGCGAGCCCGAGGCCGGAGCCGGGGCCGTCCTCACCGGAGATGCGATGGAACGGCTCGAACACCCGCTCGAGGTCCTCCCTCGCGATGCCGGGGCCGCGGTCGGAGATCCGGATGAGTATCTGCCTGTCCGTGGCCCGCGCGCGGATCGCCACCGGATCCTCGCCGGCGAAGCGGGCGCGTTCTCCAGCACGTTGGCCAGCGCCCGCTCCAGCTGGTCGGCGTCGGCGTTCAGGGCCGGCAGCTCCGGGTCGAGTTGGAGGTCGAAGCCCCCGGCGGGCGCGGGAAGGGTGGCGATGGCGGCGCCGATCACCTCGTCCACGCCGATCCAGTCCTGGCGTGGCTGAACGCCCCGGCCTGGAGCCGGCTGAGGTCGAGCAGGTTGTCCACCAGGCGCGAGAGCCGGGCGCTCTCCGTGGTGATCACCGAGGTGAGCTCGCGCCGCTCCTCCTCGGACAGGGTGTCCGAGGCCAGCCCGCCCGCGGCGGCGGTGATCGCCGTGAGCGGAGAGCGGAGGTCGTGAGAGACCGATCGCAGGATCGTGGTCTTCACCACGTTCGAGCGCCGCAATGCCTTCGTCTCGATCACCTGCGACTCGAGCTCCTCCCGCCGGCGCACGGCGGCCACGAGCGTCTCCAGGCCCGGAACCACGCGATCCTGGAGCGCGTCCAGAACCTCGGGCTCGGTGTTGGAGGGCACGAGGACGGTCCCGATGCGGCTGCCCTCGACGATCAGCGGAAGCGCGCGGCGGCGCTGGTCGCTGTCCGCCCATCCGAGCTCGATCGCCACGAGGGCAGATCGAAGGTCTTGGCGATGCGCTGGCTCGCGGCGCGAAGCGAGTCCTCCACGCTCGATCCGCTCAGCAGCACGCGCGCCAGCTCGGCAGACAGGTCCGCTTCGCGCCGGCGGCGATCCGCCTCTTCCGCACGGATGCGCGCGGCGCCCGCGAGGCTGCTCGTGACGGTGGCCGCCACGAGGAAGACCACTAGCGCCACCCAGTTCTCGCCCTCGGCGATGGTGAACCTGCCCGTGGGCGGGATGTGGAAGAAGTTGAAGGCGAGGGCGCTGACCACGCGCGGTGGCCAGTCCCATCCACAGGCCCCAGTAGCTCGACACCAGCAGCACCGCGAGGAGGTAGACGACGCCGGTGGACACCACCGGCACGAACTCCCGCAGCCCGAAGATCAGGCCGGTGATGGCGCCCACCGACGCGAGCGCCACGGCCGCGCCTAGGACCAGGGAGCGCTTGCGAGTGCCGCTCACGCAGCCAATGGTGCCGCACGGCGGGGTCGGCGCTGCGGCTGGACCGCCGCCGAGTAATCTGGACCGCCGCAATGCCGACCTTCGCCGAGCTAGGTCTTTCCAAGTCCACGCTGGAATCGCTCGCCCACCTGGGCTACGAGCGACCCACGCCGATCCAGGAGCAGACGATCCCGCTTCTTCTCGACGGGCTCGACGTGATCGGCCAGGCGCAGACCGGGACCGGGAAGACCGCCGCGTTCGGGCTTCCCATGGTCGACTACATCGACCCGGAGGACCCGAACGTCCAGGCGATCGTGCTCACCCCTACGCGCGAGCTCTGCATCCAGGTCACGCAGGCGCTGCGCGCCTACGGCGCCGGCCGCGGGGTGGACGTGGTGGCGATCTTCGGCGGCGCCCCGATCCGCGAGCAGGCCTCGCGGCTGGGCCACGGTGCGCAGGTGGTGGTGGGAACCGTCGGCCGGGTGCTCGACATGATCAACCGCCACCACCTGATCCTCGACTCCGCGCGCTACGTGATCCTCGACGAGGCGGACGAGATGCTCGACCTCGGCTTCCTGGAGGACGTGGAGACGATCCTCCGCCGCTGTCCCATGGGACGGCAGACCGCGCTCTTCAGCGCCACCGTGCCAACCGAGATCCGCCGGCTGGCGGACACGTTCATGCACGACCCCGTGGAGATCCAGGTGCGAGCGGCCACGCTCACCATCGACACCGTGGAGCAGTTCTACCTCGAGGTCGGGGACCGCGAGAAGCCGGAGGCGCTCACGCGGGTGCTCCGCGAGGAGCGGCCCCGGCAGGCGATCGTGTTCGCCCGGACCAAGATCGGGGTGGACCGGCTGGCGCGGCGCCTGGGCGATTCCGGCGTGCGCGTCAAGGCCCTCCACGGCGACATGTCGCAGGGTCAGCGCGACGGGGTGATGATCGCCTTCAAGTCGGGTCGCGAGCGGCTGCTCGTGGCCACCGACGTGGCAGCGCGCGGGCTCGACCTGACCGGCGTGAGCCACGTGATCAACTACGACGTCCCGAACTCCCCCGACGTGTACGTGCACCGGATCGGGCGCACGGGGCGCGCGGGCGAGAGCGGCCGGGCGGTGACCCTCATCACCCCCAAGCAGCGCCGCGAGCTCGAGGCCATCGAGCGCAACGCGAAGATCGAGATCGAGGAGTGGTCCCCCGACGGGGCCAAGCAGGCCCGCTCCGAAGCGTGAGGACCGCCCCCCGCGGGAGACGCGCCGGCCTCGGCATACCAAGCCGCACGAGCGCGACGGCGCCTTCTCGAAGCTGGTCGTGGGGGCGGGCCGCAGCGACGGCCTGGAGCCGGCCGACGTGGTGGGCGCCGTGGTGGACAACACGCGGCTCGAGAACGCCGACGTGCGCAACGTGCGCGTGCTCGAGCGCTTCAGCTTCGTGGAGGTGCCGGAGGGCCGGGCCGCCGAGGTGGCGGAGAAGGTGACTGGAAAGCTAGTCCGGGGAACAGAGCTCCGGGTGGAGGTGGCAAAGAGACGGTGAGCAGGGCGACGATGCACACGAACCACGGGCCGATCGAGCTCGAGCTGTTCTCGGGGGAGGCCCCCAAGACGGTCGACAACTTCCTGAAGCTGTCGCGCGACGGCTACTACGACAACCTGATCTTCCATCGCGTGATCAAGGACTTCATGGTTCAGGGCGGCTGCCCCGAGGGCACCGGCACCGGCGGGCCCGGCTACGAGTTCGAGGACGAGATCAACGAGCACAAGATCGTTCGCGGCGCGCTCGCCATGGCCAACCGCGGACCCGGCACGAACGGCAGCCAGTTCTTCATCGTCACGACGGACGCGGCGCCGTGGCTCGACGGCAAGCACACGGTCTTCGGCCGCGTGGCCTCGGGCATGGAGGCGGTCGACGCGATCGAGGGGCTCGAGACGGGAGCCCAGGACCGCCCGGTGAACGACGCCCGCATCGAGCGGGTGGAGGTGCATGAGGGTTGAGCTCCTGTGGTGGGAGGGCTGTCCCTCCCACCCCCAGGCGCTGGCGGACCTGCGCGAGGCCCTGCGCGAGGAGGGCATCGACGAGCAGGTGCTCGAGTTGCGGCACATCGCCTCCGACGAGGAGGCAGAGCGTACGGGTTTTCCCGGTTCGCCGACGATCAGGATCGACGGGCAGGATCTGTTCCCGCCCGCTCCCGGCGAGCCGCGCGGCCTCACCTGCCGCGTCTACCGGCTGCGCGACGGGCGCATCTCTCCGGTGCCGGACCCCGAGGACCTGCGCGAGACGTTGAGGCGACGGAAGGAGAATCGATGAGTCTGGCGATCGGAGACCAAGCCCCCGACGCGAGCCTGCCCGACACCGAGGGGGTGGAGCAAGCGCTCCACGAGGGCGGCGAGCCGAGCGTCGTGGTGTTCACCTGCAACCACTGCCCTTACGCGCTCGCGTGGCACGACCGCATCCTCGCGGCCGCCCGCGACTACTCCGGGCGCGGCGTGCGCTTCGTGGCGGTGAACCCGAACGACGCGGAGCGCTATCCGGCCGACTCGCTGGAGGCGATGCGCGAGCGCGTGGCGGGCGACGGAGGCTGGCCGCTGCCCTACCTGCACGACGAGAGCCAGGACGTGGCCCGCGAGTACGGCGCGAAGACCACTCCGGACGTGTTCGTGCTCGACGCCGGGGGCCGGCTCCGGTATCGCGGCGCGCCCGACGCGGACCACATGGATGCGAGCGCGAACGCGGCCTGGCTGCGCGAGGCGCTCGACGCGCTGCTCGGGGGCGAGGAGCCCGCGCGTCCGGAGACCAAGCCGGTTGGCTGCAGCGTCAAGTGGCGGCAGTGACCGCGGCCACCACGCGCTCCGTGTCGTCGAGGTCCTCGAGCACGTCCGCGGCTCCGGCCGCGCGCAGCTCGGCCACGCCGTAGGGACCGCTGGCCACGGCCACCACGCGGGCGCCCGCCGCGTGAGCGGCCTGCACGTCCAGCGGCGTGTCGCCCACGAGCACGGTGTCCGTGGCGCCCGCGTACTTCGCGGCGGCCCGCTCCCTGGCCACGGCCACGAGGTCCGAGCGGGCCTCGTGCGGGTCGGACCCATAGCCGCCCACCTCCAGGTCGAGGAAGCGGTCGAGGCCGAACGCGCCCACCTTCACGGCCGCGTTGGCCGCGAGGTTGCCCGTGAGCAGCGACTGGACGGTCCGCTCGCGCCCAGCGAGGGCGCGCAGGGCCGCCTCGGCGCCGGGCAGCGCCCGCCCCTCGCGGCGGATCGCGGCCTCGCGGAGCCGGAGCGCGCTCACCAGCTCGTCGAGCAGCCGCGGGAGCGCGTCGGCACCGCCGTCGAGCATGGCCAGGGCGATCTGGCGGTCCGTGCGCCCGGCCATGGGCACCTGCTCGCCGGGCTCACGTCCGGTGACGGCGCGGAAGGCGTCGTCGAAGGCGTGGCGGCCGTGGCCGGCCGAGTCCACGAGCGTGCCGTCGATGTCCCAGAGAACGAGGAGCAAGGGGGCGAGGGTGGCAGGTCGGGCGCCTGCCAGTGCCATGGGCGCCGCGGCGGGTTGGGCGTTGCCGGGCCGCGGCCACGCCGTCCATGATTCTCACCAGGCTGGTCACATTTATGGACGGCCCGACGGGAACGCAACAGAACGGCACCCCGCCCTACCCAGCCGCAGTAGACGCCTGTGGCAATGGGCGGCGGGACTCGCGCCCGTCCCTACCGGCCGAACTCGGGCGCCAGGCCGGACAGGCGCGGCCAGCCGACCGCCCTGCGCAGCGCCGCGCGCGAGCGCGGATGCGTCGACAGGCGGAACTCCGGCTTGAGGTTGGCGGACTGGTAGTACATGGCCATTCGCACGCGCGGGTGTGCCCTCAGGAAGCCGAAGAACCTGCCCACGAACGACGGCGACTCGGCGCCCCACACGCCCCACTCGGCGAACGCGAACGGCTTGTTGCGCCACTTCGGGTAGCGGTAGAAGCGATCCATCGCGCTCGAGTTGGGGTGCTTCGAGTACCAGGTGGTGCCCACCCAGTCCACGTAGCCGGCGCCCGGCCAGAAGTACTTCGGGTGGTTGTACTCGGTCTCCGGATTCCCGAACGAGAGCGGCACCCAGACCAGGGCCACCGGCGCCAGCGGCAACTGCTTCGCTCCCGTCCGGACATTCGGCAGGTGGAGGCGCTTCAGCCGCCGGTTCATGCTCGCCACGCCGCCGCCGCGGAGGATGATCGCGGAGCGGCGCCAGGCGGCCTTGAACGCACCGGTGCTGTAGGCCGGCCCACGCGACCGGCCATTCAGGTCGCGCGGCGAGTAGAAGTTCACGCCGTTGTTCATCTCGGACAGCAGCCGCATGTAGGTGACCTGACCGGTCGCGGCGATCATCCGGGTCATCGCGACGAGAAAGCCGTCGCCTCCGCCGCGGGCGATCTTCCGGGGGCTCAGCCCGGGGGTGGGCTCCACGTTGAACATCGGGCGGGCTCGCTGCGCCTTGGCGTAGGAGAAGCGGAAGCCGATCCAGTGGAGGGCGGAGGAGTTGGCCTTCCACTTGATGAAGAAGCCGTACACGGCGGGATGCTTGCCGGACTGGCCCGCGAAGTCGCGGATGTTGCCCTGGTCGTACCCGCCGATCCCGCCCCAGAACACCTTGCTCCCCGGCGGGAGGAACGGGTCCGCCTGTGCCGCGGCGGGCGCGAGCAGGGCGGCCGCGCAGACCGCGAGGAGCACCAGGCGCAACCTCACGCGAGCTCGACCCCGAGCAGCCGCTCGAGCTCGGGCAGCGTGGTGTCCGCGCCGCGATGGAGCACGGCGGTCATCCCCACGGCCTCCGCCCCCTCGCAGTTCTCCCGCAGGTCGTCCACGAACACGCACTGCGCCGGTTGCAGCCCCACCCGCTCGCAGCCTAGCTGGAAGATCTCCGGCTGAGGCTTGTGTAGGCCCACGTCGCCGGAGATCACCACGCCGTCGAACAGCTCCGGGAAGCTGTCGCGGTCGTAGCGCCCGGCGCCCATCGAGTTCGAGATGAGCCCCGTGCGGATCCCGGCCGCGCGGGCGGCACGCAGGGCGCCCAGCATCGCCTCGTCGGGCTCGAGGCCGGCGAACATCCGCTCCACGAGCCCGGTGGTGTCGGCCACGCCGAGCAGGGAACCGAAGCGCTCCCCGAATTCGTCCTCGGACACGGCCGCGGTCTCGAGGCCGCGCACCAGCCGGAGCGCCTCGGGCTCCTCGCGGAAGAGCTGCCTCATCGCGTCGGGATCCAGGCCCTCGGACGCGCAGAAGGCGCGAAACGAGTCGAAGACGTTGGTGGTGAGCACCCCGCCGAAGTCGACAAGCAGCCCGTTCACGTGCTGGGCGCCGGGGCGTTGGCCGCCGCCCATGCGGCCTCCGCGAGCGCGGGCACACCTTCGTCGAAGAGCTTCAGGTAGGGGTCGTCGGTGGTGCCGGCGAGCGAGCGCTTGTAGTTCCCCTCCATGAACACCGCGGCCTTCCAGAGTGCCAGCGTCTGATACCAGCGAAGGTTGGAGACCGAGCGGCCGGTGGCCTCCTCATACAGGCCGATCAGCTCATCCCGGGTCGGAAAGCCCTCACGCCTGGTGACGGCCGAGAGAGCGCTGAACATCGTGTCCGACGGGTCGTCGCGCTCGATCCACGTGACGGTGAGGTAGCCCACGTCGGCCAGCGGATCCCCGATCGTGGCGAGCTCCCAGTCGAAGACCGCAACCACGCGCCCGGGCAGGTCGTCGGCGACCATCGTGTTGCCGAGCCGGTAGTCGCCGTGCACGATCGTGGCCGGAGGCGACTCGGGCAGGTTGGAGCCGAGCCACTCGGCCACCTCCTGCACGCGCGGGAGCTCGCGCGTCTTGTTCACCTCCCAGAGGCCGTTGAACCGGCGCAGCTGGCGCTCCAGGTAGCCGCTCGGCTTGCCGAAGCCCTCGAGTCCGGCGGCGCGCCAGTCCACCGCGTGAATCTCCGCGAGCGCCTCCACGAGGTCGCGCGCCAGGCCCTGGCGGGCCGTCGGCTCATCCAGCTCCTGCGGGATCTCGTGCGTGATCACGCTGCCGCGCATCTCCTCCATGACGTAGAAGGGCACGCCGAGTATGGATTCGTCGTCGCCCACCGCGAGCACGCGCGGAACGCGGGCCGGAGTGGGCTCGAGCGCACGCAGCAGGCGGGCCTCGCGCAGGACGTCGTGGGCCGAGGGCGGCAACGGCGGTCGCGGCGGGCGCCGCAGCACCGCGCGTACGTCGCCACGGCGGATGAGGAAGGTGATGTTCGAGTGGCCCTCGCCGATGCGCTCGGCCTCGAGCCGGCCGGAGCCGATCCCGCGCGCGTCCAGGAAGGCCTCCAGGGGCTCGCGCACCAGCAGCGGGGCGAGCTCTCTCGAGGCCGCCTGCTGTGGTGTGTCCACGACATCCGGCGAGCCCATCGGGCGCCCATCCTAATTCGTGCCCGGGCGACCGCATCGATGGGCCGGGTCAGGTGTCTAATGTTCCCGCGATGAAAATTGTCCGCCTGATTCCCCCCGTCCTGATAGCCCTCTTCGTGCTCGTGGCCCCCGCGGGCGCCGTGGACCAGTCGGTGAGCGCTCCCGACTACGAGTTCACGCCGAAGAGCGTGTCGGTGGACGTGGGCGACACCGTCACCTGGAACTTCAAGGGGCCATCGGAGCACACCTCCACCGGCAATTCGGGTCAGGCCGAGAAGTGGGACTCGCCGCTCGAGGGCGCGGGTGGGAGCTTCGCCCACAAGTTCACGAAGCCCGGCAAGTACCAGTACTTCTGCAGGCCGCACGCGGAGTTCATGAAGGGCACCGTGACCGTCGGCAAGGACACGGCGGCCAAGTCGTTCACCAGCGTCAAGGTCAAGGGCGCCTCGCGGACGATCAAGCTCACCGTGACGCTCAAGGAGGACGCGAAGGTCACGCTGTCGGTCAAGGGACCGAAGACCGGCAAGGTGACCAAGAGCCTCAAGGCCGGCAAGCGCACGCTCACGATCAAGCGGCTGAAGGCGGGCAGCTACACGGCCACCGTCGTCGCCCAGGACAACTTCGACAAGAAGACGACCAAGAAGGCGAAGGCGACCGTACGCTGAGCTCGTGAGGCGCGTGTGGCCGCTGCTCGTGGCGCTCGCGGCCCTGGCCGCGATGCCGGGGACGGCGAGCGCGAAGGATCCCGGCCGCTGGGTGGTCACCGGGGCCACCTCCGTCCCCATCGAGTACTTCCAGGGCCTCACCACCAACCCGCGGGACACGTCGGTGTACTTCGTCGGCCTGTTCCAGGGCCTCTGGAAGACCACCCCGACGCTCCGGCGCACGGCCGGCCTGCCAGACGCGATCCCGCCCTCCGTGGCCGCGTCCGAGGGGTACAACCACATCGGCGATCCGACCTGGGACCGGACCGGGGGCGGCCGCTTGATCCTGCCATTCGAGTGCTACGACCCGAGCCGCGGCAACACCTGTGGCACCGGGGCGTTCGGCGTGGCGGACCCCGCCACCCTGGCGCTGCGCTACTACGTGAAGCTGGATCCGGCCGAGATCCCGAAGGCCATGTGGGCGGAGACCTCGCCGGACGGCAAGCTCATCTGGACGAGCAGCGGGAACGACCTCTTGGCGTACCGCACGAGCGACGTGTCCGCCGCCAACGCCGCGCCGGCGCACGCCCCGATCAGGGCCGCCCGCAGGCTGCCGGGGGCGGTGCCGCCGAGCGGCATCACCGGAGCGGTGTTCGTGGGCGGCCGGCTGCTCCTGGCGGGCGAGGGGAAGACCTATCAGGTGTGGTCCGTCGACACCCGCACGGGCGGGCGCCGGCTCGAATTCGAGACCGAGATCTGCGGTGAGTCGGAGGGCCTCGACACGATCGACACGCTCGGCGGCCGGCTGCAGTGGCTGTTGTCGCCGGTCGACGACTGCCCGCTCACCTACCCGCCGTCGAGCGCGCTCGTCCACCTCGTCCGCCGCCCGGGCAAGGCGCGGCTGAAGGTGAAGGTGGCCGCCTCGAAGCTGAAGGCCCTTCCCGGCCGCACGCGGGCGCTCGTGCGCGTCACCCGCGCCGGCAAGCCGGTTAGCGGCGCCCAGGTGACGTTCGCCGGCGGGCGGGCGCGCACCGGTAGGCGCGGGCGGGCCGTCGTGCGGGTGCAACTCGAGATGCCGGGCCGCTACAAGGCCCTTGCACGCTCCGGGAGCAGCTACGGCCTCTCCCGGCTCGTGGCGCTCGGCTTCGACTGAGCCGCCCGGCGCTTCCGCAAATAGTCTGGCGCCCCGATGCTGCGCGTTCTGCGCCATCGCGACTTCGCGCTGCTCTGGACCGGCCAAGCCGTGTCGCTCATCGGCGACGGGATCTACCTGGTGGCGATCGCGTGGCTCGTGTACGACCTCTCGAACGCCCCGAGCGCGCTGGGGCTGGTCGGGGTCGCCTGGACGCTGCCCGATGGTGCCTGGTGCTGCTCGGCTCGGGCGTGCTCAGCGACCGCTACGACCGCCGCCGCGATGATGATCATCGCGGACCTGCTTCGCGTGGTCGCGATCGGCCGCGCTCGGCCGTGCTGACGCTCGCCGACGCGGTGGAGCTCTGGCAGGTGGTGGCGCTCGTGGTCGTGTACGGCGTGGGCGACGCGCTCTTCCAGCCCGCCTTCACGGCGATCGTGCCGGACGTGGTGCCGCAGGAGGAGATCCTCCAGGCGAGTGCCCTCAAGGAGCTGATGGAGCCGGTGGGCCTGCGCTTCGCCGGCCCCGCGCTCGGCGGCCTCGTGATCGCGGCTGGCTGGGTGTGGGCACGGCCTTCGTGGTGGACGCCGCGACCTTCGCCGCGTCGGCCCTGGCCGTGAGCCTGATGTCACCCCAGCCGGGCGGGGGGAGCCTCGGCGGATCTGCGATGGGCGGAGCTGCGCGAGGGCTTCGCGTTCGTGCGGGCGCGGCCCTGGCTCTGGGGCACGCTCGTCAACGCCGCCCTTGCGGTGCTCGTGAGCTACGGGCCGTTCGAGGTGCTGATCCCCTTCCTGATCCGCAACGAGCTGGGTGGCGGGGCGGCCACGTTCGGAGCGGTGCTGTCCGCCGGAGGGCTCGGCGGGATCACCGCGGCGCTCGTGATGAGCCGGTTTGGCGCCCCGCGCCGGCACATGACGTTCATGTACGCTGAGCTGGGCGCTCAGCGCTGGACTGACAGCCGGCTTCGCGATCTCGGGTGCCGCCTGGCAGCTGTGCGTGTTCTCCTTCCTGAGCTTCGCGGGCAACACGGCCGGGATGGTCGTCTGGAACACGCTGATCCAGACCCGGGTGCCGGCGGAGATGCTCGGACGCGTATCGAGCCTGGACTGGTTCGTGTCGATCGGTCTGCTGCCGGTGTCGTTCGCGCTCACGGGCCCGGTTGCCGAGCTGGTGGGCGCCAAGGCGACCCTGGTGGGCGCGGGCGTGCTCGGCTCGCTCGCCGCGCCTGCTGCTGTTCGTGCCCGGCGTGCGCGACCCGGAGGCCGAGCCGTTGCCCGGCGGCGGCGCGCTTCAGCTGCCTGACCAGCCCTAACCTGCCGCGCCGATGCTGCGCGTCCTGCGCCACCGGGATTTCGCTCTCCTCTGGATAGGCCAGACGGTCTCGCTGCTGGGCGACGGGATCTACGTGGTGGCGATCGCCTGGCTCGTGTACGACATCTCGAACGCGCCCAGCGCGCTCGGTCTCGTGGGCCTTGCATGGACCCTGCCCCAGGTGGCGACCCTGCTGCTGGCCGGTGTGGTCACGGATCGCTACGAGCGCCGCCTCGTGGTCATCGTCGCCGACGTCCTCCGCGTCGTCGCGATCGGCAGCCTGGGCCTGCTGGCGCTCGCCGGCGCGGTGGAGCTCTGGCACGTGGTCCTGCTGGTGATCGTCTACGGCGTTGGGGAGGCGCTCTTCCAGCCGGCGTTCACGGCGATCGTGCCGGAGGTGGTGCCGCAGGACGAGATCCTCCAGGCGAGTGCGCTCAAGGAGGTGATGGAGCCGATCGGGTTCCGGTTCGCGGGGCCGGCGATCGGCGGCCTCCTGATCGGACTGGCCGGTGTGGGCACGGCGCTCGTGATCGACGCGGCGACCTTCGCGGCGTCTGCCGTGGCGGTGGGCCTGATGTCGCGCCAGCCACGCCCCGTGGCGGCTGGGATGTCGATCTGGCGGGACCTGCGGGAGGGCTTCGCCTTCGTGCGGGCGCGCCCCTGGCTCTGGGCCACGCTCGGCTCGGCGGCGCTCGCCCTGCTGGCCAGCTTCGGCCCGCTCGAGGTGCTGCTCCCGTACCTCATCCGCAACGATCTCGGCGGGGACGCCGCCACGTTCGGAGCGGTGCTCTCGGCGGGAGGGCTCGGCTCGATCACCGCGGCGCTGCTGGTCAGCCGCCTCGGTGCCCCGCGCCGGCACGTGACCTTCATGTACGCGGGCTGGGCCGTGAGCGGCGCGCTCACCGCGGGCTTCGCGGTGGCCGACGCCGCCTGGCAGCTGTGCGCCGTGGCGTTCGTGAGCTTCGCGTGCGCCACGGCCGGCATGGTCGTGTGGAGCACGCTGATGCAGACGCTCGTGCCCGCCGAGATGCTGGGCCGGGTGTCAAGCGTCGACTGGTTCGTGTCCTTCGGATTGGTGCCGCTGTCGTTCGCGATCACGGGGCCGATCGCCGAGCTGGTGGGCGTAAAGGAGACGCTGATCGGAGGGGGCGTGCTCGCGTTGCTGTCGTGCGGCGCCCTGTTCCTGCCCGGCGTGCGCGAGCCGGAGGCCGAGCCGCTCCCCGGCGGGCGCCGCGGCGTGCCCGCCGCCTAGATCGCGTCGACGTGGCGCACGTTCGCCACGTCGTCACGGTCCTCGCTCGGGCTGCCCTCGAACCACCCGTCGAGGATCTCCGCGAGAAGCGCTGCGCTCGTCGTGCGCAGCGACAGCGCGAGCACGTTCGCGTCGTTCCAGCGGCGCGCGCCGCGAGCGGTCTCGGCGTCGCCGCAGAGCGCAGCCCGGACGCCGGCGACCTTGTTGGCGGCGATCGACGCCCCCGTGCCGGTCCAGCAGCACACGACGCCCTGCTCCGCGCGTCCCTCGGCCACGTCGCGGGCGGCGGCCTCGCTGGCCCAGGCCCAGTCGTCGCGCTCGCCGGGCTCGAGTGCGCCGTGCAGCAGCGGCTCGTGACCGCGGCGCCGGAGCTCGTCCACCACGGCGTCGGCCACACCCGTGCGCTCGTCGGCGGCCACCGAGATCCTCATCCGGCGGAGGGTAGCCTCAGAAGAACCGTGCCCGAGCTACCCGAGGTCGAGATCACCGCCCGCCGCCTGTCCGAGGGCGTGCGCGGCGCGGAGGTGGAGTCCGCGCTCGCCCCGGGCATGGTGACCATGAAGACGTTCGACCCTCCGCTCGACGCCCTCGCCGGGGTCGAGCTCGCCGGCGTCCGCCGCGTGGGCAAGATGCTGGCAGTCGACGCGGGCGAGCTCGTGGTGCTGGTTCACCTGATGTCCGCCGGGCGGCTCCAGCTCTATGACAAGCGCGCCTCGCTGCGCGATCGCAGCTCGCGGCTCCTGATCAGGCTCGGCAACGGCGGCGAGCTTCGCTTGCGCGAGTTCGGCACCCAGCAGCGCGCCTGGGCGAAGCTCCTCCCGGCGGGCGAGCTCGACCAGGACGAGTTCGTGGCCACGCTCGGCCCGGACGCGCTGCCGCCGCCCCCGCTCGAGGAGCTCGCGCGCATCCTCGACCAGCCGCGCCACCTGCACCCGCTGCTGCGCGACCAGCGGGTGATAGCGGGCATCGGCCGCTCCTGGGTCGACGAGATCCTCTGGACCGCCAGGCTGTCGCCGTTCCAGCGCGGCTCAGAGCTCGACGCGGAGGCGGTGGAGCGGATCCACGCCGCCTGCGGAGAGGTCCTCGGCGCCGCGCTCGACCATTACGAGCAGGTGATCGGGCCCACCGTGCCGGACAAGCTGCCGATGCCGCTCAAGGTCCACCGCCGCCAGGGCGAGGAGTGCCCCCGCTGCGGCACCCGGCTCGAGGCGATCCACTTCAAGGACTACGTGATGAGCTACTGCCCGGAGGAGCAGACGGGAGGCCGGGTCCTGAAGGACCGCCGGCTCTCCAAGCTGCTCAGGTAACGCGGCCGACGTACCTTTCCCTGGTGCCCGCGGCCACGCTCGGCGAGTCATTCCGGTCGTTCTTCGACGCGGTCGACCAGTTCATGTCCAACCTGGCGTCGGTCCGGCTGGGCCCGCTCGTGCTCGCCTGCCTGTTCTTCACCGTCTACCTGAGCTTCCGAGCTCGCGCGAGCTACAACATCCTGCGCGCCGCCTATCCCGGGGAGAGCTTCCGCTTCCTCGCCATCTGGGGCGCCTACTTCGCCGGCTACGGCTTCAACGCCGTGGTGCCCGCGCGCGGCGGCGACGTCGTGCGCCTCTTCCTCACCCGCAGCGCGATACCGGGGGCGAGCTACCCCGCCGTGGGCGCCAGCTTCTTCGTGGAGGCGGGCTTCGACCTCGCGATGGGCTCGCTGATCCTCCTCTTCGCCTTCTCGCAGGGCGTGTTCCCCAAGCCGCCCGACTTCGCGCAGCTGAACGCCTTCGACCTGTCCTACCTCGCCGGCCACCCGCGTTTCACCCTGTTCCTCCTGACGGCGCTGGCGGTCGGAACGTTCGTCGCGTTCGCGCTCCTGAGTGCCCGCATGAGGGCATTCTGGGATCGCGTCAAGCAGGGCTTCACGATCCTGCGCGACCGGCGCCGCTACCTGCGCGACGTGTTCGCCGTGCAGCTCGCGGGCTGGGTCTTCCGCTTCGCGGCGTTCTGGATGCTGCTCGAGGCGTTCCGCGTAGGCGGCTCGGTGCGGAACGTGCTGCTGGTGCTCGGCGTGAACGCGGTGGCCGCAGCGGTGCCGTTCACGCCCCAGGGGGCGGGGGTGGCGCAGGCGCTGCTCGTGAAGGTGTTCGCGGGCACCGCGAGCTCGTCGACCGTGGCGGCGTACTCGGTGGGCCAGCAGATCGCGATCGGCCTGCTCACCTTCGGGATCGGCTTCGCGGCGCTCGTCTTCATCTTCCGCGTGCGCAGCTTCAAGGAGGCGATCCGGCTGGGGCGCGAGCAGCGGGCCGCCGAGGCCGGCGGGCGGGGTGATGCCCAGGCGGACGCGGTGGAGGTGGCGGGGCCGCGGTAGGGGTCTGCGGGACCGCGGTGCCCGTGCCCCGGCGCCTACGGCGGCGGGTGGGGTGGCGGTCTGTTGCGTTGCCGTCACCTTCGGTGTCCCCGTGCTGGCCTAGGGGTGTGGCGCTTATGCATCTATGGATGCATAAAGCGACGCACCCCCCTGGCGGACCGGCACGACGGGCGTACCGCGCGCTGCGTGCGACGCCGCGACAGCAGCGTAGGCGCCGTGCGGCCCTACGTACCGAAGCCCTCGCGGGCCTCGCGCACCAGGATCACGGCCTCGGGAAACACCACGCGCATGACCTGGAGCAGGTCGTTGGCCTGTTGCTCCGCGTTGCCCTGGAGGTTGAGCCGGGCGAGTCCCGCCACGGTCATGTCCACGGCCAGCTTGATCGCGTTGTCGGCCCAGGCCACCTTCTGGGCGCCCTGCATCTGCTCCGCGAACTCCGCCATGCGCCGGCGCAGTTCGTCCGGGTCGCCGAAGAGGCCGCCGAATGGGTCTTCTGAGGACATGCCTGGATGGTAGAGGGGCTGGTCAGAACGGCCGGGTGCCGCAGCGGAAGAAGTAGGGCAGCACGCCGAGCGGGGCGGCCACGCGGATGCGCGCCGGGCCGTGGAACTGGCGGCCACCCGCCGGCCCGGCCCAGCAGCCACGCGGGAAGCTCACCGCCCGGTGACGTGCGCCCTCGGTGACCACGGGCGCCACCAGCACGTCGCGCCCGAGCAACCACTCCTGTGACTCATCGTGCGCCCCTGGAGCCTCCGGCGCCGAGAGCCAGAGCGGACGGGTGGGCGGTAGCCCGGTGCGGCGGCCCTGCCGCCAGAGCCGCCGGATCAGCGGCAGCGCACGCTGGTGGAGCGCGGCGAGCGTCTTCCAGCGCGCGAGCACCTCGGGCCCGTAGGCCCAGGGCATGCGGGTGCCGTTCAGCGACGAGTTGTGGACGCGGAAGTACGGCGTGAGCGCCGACCACTCCGTCCAGCGGGTGTAGAGCTCCGCGTTCGGCGCGCCGGTGAGCAGGTCCACGTAGCCGCCGATGTCCGTGGTGTAGCCGAAGGCCCCGCCCACGGCCCGGTTCAGCATGTCCGGCCCGAGCGAGCGCAGCCCTGAGCCGGCGCCCCAGTCGGCGGTCTCGTCGCCGGGGAAGTTGCCCATCTCGTAGGCGGCGCTGCCCGGCCGGCCGCTGTACCCGGAGCGCGTGAAGAACCACGGGACCCCCCGTCGCGGGTGGCGGCGCGCCCACGCGTCGGCGATGCGGCGGCTGGCGCGGTGGAAGATCACGGGGTAGCGGTTGTGCATGGTCTTGCCGGTGCTTCCGTCGGCGAAGCTCATGCCGTCCTGCACCTGCTCGCCGAAGTCCTGCATGAAGCCGTCGGCGCCCGCATCCAGGAGCAGCTCGAGCCGCTCGCGCCACCAGCGCAGCGTGGCCCGCCGCTTGAAGTCGAGGAGCGTGGCCGGGGCACCGCCGTTCGAGCCGAACACGTACGGCTGCCCCGCCCGGAGGGTGGCCACGTAGCCCGAGCTGAACGTCTTCTGGTAGTCGCCGGCGGGCTGCGTCGAGAGCGCGTCGTCCGACACGTACGCCCGGTGGTAGACGACCGAGCGCACGCCGAGTTCACGCAGTCGGCGGATCAGCTCCCGCACGTAGCCCATGTCGAGCAGCGCCCAGCCCTCGAAGGCGTAGGCGCTCGGCCTGACGCCGTAGCTCGTCATGTCGGCGAGGTCCCGCTCGATCTTGGCCTGGTAGGTGGCGCGCGTCTCGGGCGCGGGCTGGCCGGGCAGCGCCGGCACCGCGGCCGCGCGCACCAGCATCGGCCCCTGCGCCCAGGCGGGCGGAAGCCGGTGGCGGCCGTTGATGGCGGTGAGCGTGCGAACGGACGCGCGCCGGGTGGGCCCGAGCGCGACCGTGTAGTCGAGCTCCCGCGCCGACACCTGCACCTGCCAGGCGCGGCGGCGGTCGTTGCCCATGCGCCAGCGCGAGTACTCGGGCTGGTTCAGCATGAAGCCGAAGCCCCGCGAGGACACGAACAGGGCCTGCGGGTAATAGGCGCCGTTCGGCCCGGTGGGCGCCAGGTAGCGCTCGAAGCCGCCCGGGATTCCGGCGGGCACGTCCACCTTGGTGTTCAGCTGCTCCAGTGTGTAGTCGCTGAAGTCCCGGATCAGCGTGGGCAGCAGCGCCACGCCCCCGCGCAGGGTCTGCTCGCCGCCGAAGCTCTCCTGCTCGGTCCAGCCGTAGAGCTTCTCGCCGCGCTTGTTCACGCTTCCGTGGCGGCCGCCGAACCCGTAGTAGCCCTCGCCGGGCCCGGCGACGAATGAGTCCGCCATCGAGATCACGCCGGGCGCGTCCCGCAGCCGCGCCCGCACCCGGATCGAGCCGCCGACGTCCGCGACGACGCGGACCAGCAGCCGGCGCCGCGAGCTCGTGGACACCTCGAGCCGGACGCCGCCCCGGATCGGGATCGCGTTGAGCACCCGGTGGGCGAAGTGGGCACTGCCGTAGCGGCGCGAGAAGAGCATGTCGCCGGTCCAGAAGCCGGCGTTCCACTGGGCGCGCCGCTCGCGACCGAACTCGACGCCGAGCGGGGAGTAGCTCGCGTGGTCGGGCTCGCGCTCGAGCGCGAAGGGCTCCGGGTCGCGCGTGAGGGGTAGCGGACGGCCCTCCGGCAGGCGGTTCGGCACCTCGCGCAGGAGGGTGCGCCCGGAGCGGTCCTGGAACGTCAGCCGGAACGGGTCGGGGTCGATCACCGCGCGCCCGGCGGAGGTGCTCACCACCACCCGATCGGGACCGATGACGGTGGCGGCGGCGGCCGTGGCGGGCACGCACGCCAGCGCCGCCGCTGCCACGGCCGCGCATCGGGCGACGTGCAGGGCGACCGTCACGGCCGGGACGATACAGTCGCGCCCGTGCGCATCGGCGAGGTCATGACGCAGGGCGTGGTGACCGCGGCAAGCGACGACAGCCTTCATCGCGTGGGCGAGCTCATGCGCGACCGCAACGTCGGCTCCGTGGTCATCTGCGAGCACGGCCGACCCGTGGGCGTGATCACCGATCGCGACCTCGCCCTCGCCGTCGTGGCGGACGGCGTGGACGCGGGCGACAGCGCCGGCCGCCACGCCTCACGGCCACTCGTGACCGGCCAGACGGAGATGGATCTGGAGGAAGCGGTGGCCGTGATGGTGCAGCACCGCATCCGGCGCCTGCCGGTCACGGCGGGCGAGGAGCTCGTGGGCATCGTGACGATCGATGACCTCGCGGTGCGCGGCGGCGACCTCCACCAGGCCCAGCAGATCACCGCCGAGGTGGCCAGAGCCGCCCTTCCCGAGTTCTACTTCCACCAGCGAGGCGAGTGATGGCCCCG
Organism: uncultured Thermoleophilaceae bacterium; assembly: GCA_963759625.1. Lineage (GTDB taxonomy): Bacteria > Actinomycetota > Thermoleophilia > Solirubrobacterales > Thermoleophilaceae > JACVRW01. The sequence goes on from CAVXAD010000007.1 coordinate 126,729, forward strand.
CTGTCCCCGGAACAGGTCCGCATGCGCATGCGCGTCGAGGGGCTGATCAGGGTGATGGCGCCCGCGCTGGACCTGGTGCTGGCCGTGGGCGAGCGCGCGTCGCGCCTGGTGGAGCGTGAGGACGTGGAGTACTACCCGCCGCGCGTGACCCGCGAAGAGCCCCCGCCACCGCGCCCGTGACGACCGAGCAGCAGCTCGCCTGGGAGCGCCGCCTCGCGCTTCCCACCGCCGCGGCCGCCCTCCTGGCCGCGGTTCTGGTGATCGCCTACCAGGTGATCATCCAGACCGCCGTGGTCGAGGACAGGCCGCGGACCAAGGCGTTCCCCGACCTCCTGCTCGGGATCCACGCGCATCCCACGGCGTTCGTCATCGCCGGCGTGATCCAGGCCATCGGCTACGCGCTGCTCGGCATCGTGCTCTGGTACCTGTTCCGCGCGACCCGCCATCGCCGGCCCGAGCTGCAGAGCCAGTTCATCGGGCTCGTGTACCTGGGCCCGGTCATGTTCGCGATCGGCTCGGTACTCAGCGCGATCGACCGCATCGACCTGGCCGACAAGTTCGCCGCCGGCGCGCCGATCGTGGGGCAGGCCGGTCAGGATCGGGCGGAGGATCTCGCGAACGACGCGAGCATCGTCGGCGCCGTGATCCAGCAGGTCGGCCTCCTCAGCATCGCGATCATGTTCGTGCTGGTGTGCCTGAACGCCATGCGCGTGGGGCTTCTGAACCGCTTCCAGGGGATCATCGGGATCGTCGTGGGAGCGCTGTTCATCCTGCCGCTCTTCCCTGGCGCGCCGCTCGTCCTCCAGACGTTCTGGCTCGGCTCGCTCGGCGCGATCCTCCTGAACCGCTGGCCCGGAGGGCGCGGAGGAGCCTGGGAGAGCGGGGAGGCCGAGCCGTGGCCGAGCTCGATGCAGCGCCGCGCGCTGGCCGCGGCCGAGGAGGAGGAGGCGTCCTCCACTCCCGCCGGCGAGGCGCCGGCACGCCGCTCCTCCCGCAAGCGCAAGCGCCGCTAGGCGATCGCCGGGGCGTCCGGCAGGCGGCCGAGCGCGTCCTGCATGTCGGCCTCCGAGAACTCCGGATCCTCGAGCTCGCCGGCCAGGTAGGCCTGATAGGCGGACATGTCGAAGTGCCCGTGGCCGGAGAGCCCGAGCAGGATCACCCGCTCCTCGCCCGCCTCGCGCGCGGCCTCGGCCTCCTCGATCGTCGCCCGGATCGCGTGGGCCGGCTCCGGCCCCGGGAGGATTCCCTCGCAGCGGGCGAAGCGCACCGCGGCGGCGAAGGTCTCGTTCTGGCGGTACGCGCGTGGCTCGATCAGGCCGTGCTTGACCAGCCCGCACAGCATCGGCGAGTCGCCGTGGTAGCGCAGGCCGCCGGCATGGACCGGGGGCGGCACGAAGTCATGACCGAGCGTGAACATCGGCATCAGAGGGGTGAGGCCCACGGTGTCGCCGAAGTCGTATCGATAGGCCCCGCGGGTGAGCGTCGGGCAGGCGGCCGGCTCGGCGGCCACGAAGCGGGTGGTGGCGCCGTCGCGCAGCACCCGGCGCACGAAGGGGAACGCGAGCCCGGCGAAGTTCGACCCTCCGCCCACGCAGCCCACGACCACGTCGGGATCGTCGCCGGCCAGCTCGAGCTGGGCGATGGCCTCCTGGCCGATGACCGTCTGGTGGAGGCACACGTGGTTCAGCACCGACCCGAGCGCGTAGTTGGTGCCCTCGTCGGAGGCCGCCACCTCCACCGCCTCCGAGATCGCGATCCCGAGTGAGCCGGTGGGGTGCGACGCCTGGCTGCGGCCCGCCTCGGTGGTGTCGCTCGGCGAGCGGATGACGGTGGCGCCCCAGGTCTCCATCATCGCCCTCCGGTAGGGCTTCTGGTCGTAGCTCGCGCCCACCATGTACACGACGCACTCGAGCCCGAAGAGCTGGCAGGCGAAAGCGAGCGCCGATCCCCACTGGCCCGCGCCCGTCTCCGTGGCGAGCCGCTCGATGCCGGCCTCCTTGTTGGCATAGGCCTGCGCCACGGCGCTGTTCGGCTTGTGCGACCCGGCCGGCGAGACGCCCTCGTACTTGTAGTAGATCCGCGCCGGGGTATCGAGCTCGCGCTCGAGCCGGCGCGCCCGGTAGAGCGGGGAGGGGCGCCAGAGGGCGTAGGCCTCGCGCACCGGCGCCGGGATCTCGACCTCCGGCTCGGCCGACACCTCCTGCCCGATGAGCGACATCGGGAAGATCGGCGTGAGGTCGTCGGGCCCGGCGGGCTCCAGCGTGGCGGGGTTGAGCGGGGGCAGCGGGTCGCCCGGGAGATCGGGCAGGAGGTTCACCCAGTGGGTCGGGATCGCCTCCTCGGGAAGCACGTACTTCACCTGCTCCGCGCTCATGCGGCGGACTCTATCCCGACGCTCCTACGATGGGGCGGTGGCCGACGACGTGGCGCACGCAGGGGGAGAGCGCAAGCGCGCCGTCGCGGCCGGGATCGCGGCGGCGGCTGTGGCGGCGCTGATCGCGCTCGCCCTGTTCACGGGCCGCGACGACGACCCGGCCGGCGGCCTGCGCGTGGAGCGCACACCGGGGACCTCGGAGCTGATCGTGTCCGTGGAGGACTCCGAGCGCAACGTGCCCGGCACGGCGGCGGGCGCGCGGAGCGTGATGGTGGAGTGCCTCGACCGCGACGGGGAGGTGCTCATCCGGACGGCCCAGGCCTGGCCATTCGCGGACACCGACGGGGGGACGGGCGACCCGCACGTGCACATTTCCCTGGATCCGGAGCGTATGGCGCGGGTCAGCCGCTGCCGGGTGAACGGCACCGATCCTGCCCTCGAGGGTGGGGTGCTCTAGACGCCGCCCGCCGCCGCGGCGATCGCGAGGTAGGAGGCGGCCGGGTCGGGGGTGCGGAAGATCGACGAGCCGGCCACGAACAGCGTCGCGCCGGCCTCGGCGCAGACCTTCGCCTCGGCGGCGGCGATCCCGCCGTCCACCTCGATCGGCATGTCCGGTCCGAGCAGCTCGCGCAGGTGCGCCACGCGGGCCGTGGAGGCCTCTATGTACGGCTGCCCGCCCCAGCCCGGGTTCACGGTCATGCAGAGCACGTGATCGAACGACTCCACGAGCCCCGTGACCACGTCGGTGGGCGTCGCGGGATTTAGCGCGAGCCCGGCGTGCAGGCCCGCCTCGCGCACCGCCTTGAGCGCGTAGTGCACGTGCGGGGTGGCCTCCCAGTGAACGATGATCGAGTCGGCGCCGGCGGCGGCGAACTCCTCGACGCGGCGCTCCGGCCGCTCGACCATGAGGTGCACGTCCAGTACCCCGCCCCGTTCGTGCACCGGCTCGCGCAACGCCTCGACCACGAGCGCGCCGATCGAGATCGGGGGCACGAAGTGGCCGTCCATCACGTCCACGTGGATCACGCGGGCGCCCGCGTCCATGACCTCCTCCACCTGCGCGCCGAGCCGGGCGAAGTCCGCCGCCAGGATCGAGGGGGCCACCCGAACGCTTTGCAGGATCTCCGCGCCCACGGGCGGCGACCCTACCGGACGCGAGCGGCGCGACGGGGCTCCGGTGGCCCGGAGCCCCGTCGTCTGCCTCAGCCCTCGTCTCCGTCCGCCGCGGGCTCCTCGACGCGGTTCTCGGGGCCGTCCTCGACCTGGTCCAGCGAGGTGACCGGCACCCTGAGCAGACGCTCGCAATCGGTGTCCACCTGGTCGTACTGATCCGCGAGCACGCTGTCGCGGCCGTCGCCACAGTGGACCGCGTCCACCTCGCCGTCCCGGACGCGGAAGCGGTCGGCGCCGTCACCGCCGTGCAGCTCGTCGCCGACCGGATCGCCGAGCGCGGTCACGTCGTAGCGCGAGAGCGCCCAGAGCTCGTCGGCTCCGTCGCCTCCGTAAGACCGGTCCACGCCGCGGTTGGCGAAGATCAGGTCGTTTCCGGCGCCGCCCGTCTGGACGTCGTCGCCCTTCCCGCCGGACATCCGGTCGCGACCGGCGCCTCCGACGACCGAGTCGTTCCCCTCGCCGCCGTGAAGCCAATCGCAGAGGCGGTGGAAGAAGTTGCGCCCGGCGCCGCCGAACACCTGGTCGTTGCCGGGGCCGCCGAACACGCCGTCGCAGCCCTCGCCGCCCGAGAGCACGTCATCGCCGGCATTGCCGGTGATCAGGTCGTACCCGCGGTTGCCGTAGACCCTGTCGTTGCCGGCGTTGCCGTGCAGCAGGTCGCCACGGCGTCCCGGGGCGCCGTCGCCGCCGCGGATCGTGTCGTCGCCTTCGCCGCCGCGAACCAGGTCGCGGCCGGGCCCTGCGTCCACGCGGTCGGCGCCGTCGCCCGCCTGCACCGTGTCGGCTCCGGCACGGGCCGCCACGCGGTCGTCCCCGCCCTTGGCGGAGATCCGGTCGGCGGTCGTGGTGCCGATCAGGTCGTTGGCGCCGTCGTCGCCGACGATGGTTGCCGCCGTGGCCGTGGCCACCGCGATCGAAGTAACCGCCGCGGCCGTGGCGAGGCTCGCCACGAGGGCAGTGCTACGCTGAAACATTGGGGCATCCTCCTTGGTGGTGGGGTGCCCCTCTTTAACGCTTGTGTGCAGGGCAAGTTGCGGCTAACCCACGAGGGCGCGCTGACCGCCGCGAACTACACCTTGCTGTAGGTGGGCACCCAGGAGCCGTCGTCGCGAGGGCTGAAGTCCTGGAACAGGCCGGGCGCCTCCTCCTGCATCACGCCGGCGATCTTGCCGAACACGAGCCGGAGCTCCTCCTCGGCGCCCTCGGCCGTGCGCATCTCGATCACGTGGCGGAGCGTGCGCACGTTGGCGGTCCAGACGATGTCCGTGCTCAGGCCGATCGGCGCTAGGCGGCGTAGCGCCGAGGTGACCTCCTTCTTGAGGTGGAACGGCACGCCGTCGTCGTCCAGGCCCAGGGCGTCCGCGGCGCTCACCTGGAACTCCTCGAGCTGCTCCACGAGGCTGATCACCTGGTCGCGCACGGGCTCGAGCGCCGGTGGCACCCGGAAGCCGATGTCGGTGAGCCGCACGTAGCGGAGGCTCTCCTGGCTGAACGCCGAGCCGGCGCGGTGGCGAACGAGCTCATGGGTGAAGACGCGCGACACGTTCCGCAGCGCGAACGAGTAGCTCGCGTGCTCGAGCACGCTCCCGTGGGCGCTGCGGAGGATGTTCTCGAAGTACTCGCGCTGGTCCGTGCGGACCTTCGTGACGTTCGGGTTGAGCCCCGGCTCCCAGCTGCGGTAACAGGCCCGCCCGCCGAACTCCACGAGCAGCTCACCCGCGTTCGGTTCGCCCTCGCCCAGTCGCCGTTCGAGCCACGACGCCCCGCCCACGTCCTCCAGGTAGGCGCGCATCCCGCCCAGGTCGAGCGACGGGCGGGCGATCAGGTGGACGGTGGGAGTGGTCTCGTGCATGGCGCTGGGGGTGGGCTGGGCTATCCCGGACGGCACCTGCGCCAGCGTACAGACGACTCCGGAAAGAGAAACGGGCGGCCCGGAGGCCGCCCGTCTCATGGCGCCATGTTCCCGCTTGGCTTGTGCTGGAGCTGATCTAACCGCGGGCGACGGTGGAGGTGGAGCTTCCGAGCAGCGCCCCCTTCTTCACCGCCTGCTTGCCGGCCACCTGATTCACGAGCTTCGCGGCCTGGCCCGAGAGGTTCAGGTCGGCGGTCAGCGTCGCGGTCTTGCCTTCGACCGACTTGCCCAGGTTGGTGAGGTTGGCGAGCACGATCACGCGACCCTTCTTGCAGTACGACTTGGTCGCCTTGATCAGCCGCTTGACGGCCTTCGGATAGTGGAGCTTCGCCCACGGGTCCGAGTAGTTGTTGCGGTCGGGCTTCGTCGCGAACTTGCGCGCGGCGGAGGCGATGTGCTTGCAGCCACCCTTCTTGCCGGGGATCTGCGCCAGCAGCACGGCCAGCTTTCCGGCGCGGACCGCCACGAAGCGGCGGACCACGAGCGACTTGCCGCCCTTGCTGAACTTGAGGCCGCCGCTGTGGGCGAGCATCCCGTTGTAGGTCTTGGTGTCACCGAAGCCGGCGGCGATCGGGAACGTGAATCCCGGGCCGGCCGAGGTGCCGGGAGCCACGGCCGTCACGGCCACGCCTGCGTTGGCCAGGAACTGCTTTGCGCCGTCGGACGGAACCACGGTCGTGGATCCGGTGACCTTCACGAGCTTGGCCTGAGCGCCGGCCGCGCCCATTGCCATGAGCGCCAGCGCGACGGCGACTACTCCGAGGAGCAGCCGCGTGCGAGAGGCATTGAGCGTCATTCTTCCTCCAGTGGTGGGGATGTCCGTCGAAAACAACCCAGCCTCCCCGGAGTTGCGGTCTCAGGCGAGGCGCCGCTCCAGCACGCACTCGAGGCGCGCGCTCGTCTCGTCCACCGGAACCGCCTTCTCGAGCCGCATCTCGATCGCGCGATCCTCGATCGTGAGCGTGGCCACCTGGTTGTCGAACCAGGGGCCGTCGCCCTCCTGGCGCCAGCGCAGTGCGGGATCCTCCACGCCCGCCGCGCGCGCCAGCATCCGAGCGACCGCGGCCGCCGGCCGCGACATCCCCAGCCTGATCACGCGCTGCTCGCGCTTGTCGAGCGGGTTGCGGTAGGGCGAGCACACGGCTTGCCAGACGGCACTACGCGCACCGGACCCGCGCGGGAAGGCGACTTCGAAGAGATAGGCGTGGTGAACGTCGCCGGACAGGGTCACGATCGACGCCGGGGGCGCCCCCCGCTCGCCCGCCGCCACCGCCCGCTGAAGCTCGGCCAGCGCGGCGAACGAGGTCTGGAACGCGGCCCAGTGCTCGAGGTCCACGGTACGGCGCAACCGCTCGCCCGCGCGCGCGGCGAGCCGGCCCCACGCGCCGCCGGCCACGGCCTCGCCCCAGGCCTCGACGTAGTGCATGCCGCGGCCGAGCAGGAAGGGCAGCGACGTGGCGATCAGCAGGTGGTCCACGTCCCCCGTGGCGTGCTCGGTGATCCAGTCCCACTCCTCCGTCGTCGACCATCGATCGCCGGCCCTCCTCCAGCACGCGCCCGGCGCGCGAGTCCACGACCACGACGCGCGTGCCGCCCACGTCGCGGCAGTAGCTCCACTGGCTGCCGGCGGTCTGCCGGTCGGCGCGAAACGCGAACTCGGCCAGGACCTCCGCCCCGTCGCCCGCCTCCCTCACCTGCTGGAGCAATTCGAGGTCGCGATGGGCCTCCGGCGCGAGGTTGCCGAGGTGCTGGTAGACCCAGTAGGACATCAGCCCCGCCACGACATGCTCGTCCCACCAGTCGGTCTGGCGCATCTCCTCCACCCAGGCCGCGGAGATGTTCCAGTCGTCGTGCACGTCGTGGTCGTCGAAGATCATGGCCGTGGACACGGTGGAGAGGAGCCAGCGAATCACCGGCTCGGACCAGCTCTCGTGGTACAGCCGCGCGTACTCCTCGTAGTCGAGCACACGCGTGCCCGGCGGCTCCTCGGTGTCGCGACGCGACTCGGCGAACGCGCCGGTCGCCGGTGAGACCTCGTCCGCGTACACCTGGTCGCCGAGCATCAGCAGCAGATGGGGCCACTCCTCGGTTGGTCGCTCGCGCATCCGCAGCGCCAGGGTTCGCAGGGCGTCGATCTCGCGCCCGCGATCGTCCGCGTCCTTCCGCAGGCTGTAGGGGGGCTCGTGAGGCGCGGCCACGCGACAGGAGCCGAACGCGATCCGCAACGGCCCCTCGGCGGGGAAGGTGCTGAAGCCGCTGGGTGGGAAGTCCGAGGCCGCCGGCGGCCAGGCCGGTTCGCCGTCTAGGTGGACCTCGTACTCGTGGCGGGTGCCGGGACTGAGGCCGTCCGGATGGACGAGCGCGTAGTGGTGGCCGCAGACGCAGAAGGTACGCTCGCGCGCGCCCAGGACCTCCACCTCGCACGGGCCCGTGGTCTCGACCCAGATCACGGCATCGGTCTCACCCACGTAGCGCAGCAAGGGACCGAGGAGGAGCTCCGGCATTGTCGGAACCTACCCCGGCGGAGTGCCGCGCGCGCCACGGGGTACTTTCCGCGCTGTGGAGTCCGAGCTGCAGCGCGTGGGTCGCTCGATCCATGCCGCGTTCCCGGCGCGAGGCCGCAACCCGTTCCGCGCCCTCGACGAGCGCGCGATGGAGCTGGCGGCGCAGGACCAGGAGCTGCGCGCGGCCCTCTTCCGGTTCGTGGACGTGACGCCCGCCTGTCGCTCGCTCGACGACCTCGCCCGGCACCTCGGGGACTACCTGGGCGAGGTGGGCGAGCACCCCCCGCCGGTGGCCGCCGCGATGCGGATGTCGGGCAGCAGGGCGGGGAGGGCGGCGCTGGGGGCGGCCGCGGCGGCGGGCGTGCGGCACATGGCGCACCGCTTCATCGTCGGCGAGACGCCCGCCGCCGCCCTGCGCCCGATCGGCCGCCTCTGGGAGCACGGCGCCGCGGTGTCGCTCGACCTGCTGGGGGAGGCCACCGTCACCGAGGCCGAGGCCGACCGCTACGCGGCGCGCTGCCGTGAGGCGCTCGACACGCTCGCCGAGGCGGCGCCGGCGTGGCCGGACAGGCCGGCGCTGGAACACGACTCCCACGGTGCGCTCGCCCGCGTGAACCTGTCCGTGAAGGTCTCGGCGCTGAGTCCGCTCCTCCGTCCCGAGGCGCCCGACGTGGGCCGCGACGACGCGGCGCGGCGTATGCGCCCGCTGCTGCTCCGGGCCCAGGAGCTGGGTGCCCACCTCCACATCGACATGGAGTCCGTGGACACCCTGGAGGCCACCACCGACCTGGTGTTCGACGTGCTCGGCGATCCCGACCTGCGCGACGGTCCCGCGGCCGGGATCGTGATCCAGGCCTACCTCCGCGACTCGAGGGACCAGCTCGAGCGCGCGCTCGACTGGGTGCGCTCGAGCGGGCGCCGGGCCCCGCTCACGGTGCGGCTCGTCAAGGGCGCCTACTGGGACCACGAGGTGGTGGAGGCCCGCCAGCACGGGTGGACTCCGCCCGTGTACGAGGCGAAGGCGGAGTCCGACCGGAGCTTCGAGGAGCTCACGCGGATGCTGATCGACGCGCGTGACCAGGTCCGGCCGGCGATCGCCTCGCACAACCTGCGCTCGGTGGCACACGCGATCGCCTACAACCGGGAGACCGGCGGCGCGGACCGCGACCTGGAGCTGCAGGTGCTTCGCGGGCTCGGCGACGAGCTGGCCGCGGCGCTCGCCGCCCACGACCTGCGCGTGCGGATCTACTGCCCGGTGGGCGACATGGTCGCCGGCATGGCCTACCTCGTGCGGCGGCTGCTCGAGAACACCTCGAACGAGTCGTTCCTCGGCGACCAGCAGCGCGGCGTGCCCATCGACGAGCTGCTGGCGGCCCCGTGACCTTCGCGAACGAGCCGGTGCTGGAGCTGAGGCGTGCGCCGGTGCGGGAGTCGCTCCTGGCGGCCCTGCGCGCGCTCGACGCGCGCCTGCCTCTCGCGGTGCCCGTCCTCGTGGGCGGCGACCCCGGTCTCGCCGAGGGCCTGGACTCCACCGACCCCGGCGCCCCCGCGCGGCTGGTGGCCCGCGCCGGGAGCGCGACCGCCGCCGACGCCGGTGCGGCGGTGGAGGCGGCGGAGCGCGGCTTCCGCGACTGGAGCGCACGGCCCGCGGAGGAGCGCGCCGCCGGGCTCCGCGCCGCCGCGGCGCGTCTGCGCGCTCGCCGCGAGGAGCTGGCGGCGCTCCAGGTGCGCGAGTGCGCGAAGCCGTGGCGCGAGGCGGACGCCGACGTGTGTGAGGCGATCGACTTCCTCGAGTACTACGCGGCGGCGGCGGTGGAGCTCGACCACGGACGGGAGCTGCTGCAGGCTCCCGGCGAGCGCAATGCCATGCGCTACGTGCCGCGCGGCGTGGCGGCGGTGATAGCGCCCTGGAACTTCCCGCTCGCCATTCCCTGCGGCATGACCGCCGCGGCGCTGGCGGCGGGCAACGCGGTGGTGCTCAAGCCGGCGGAGCAGTCGCCCGCGAGCGCCCACGCCCTGGTGGAGGCCCTGCACGGCGCGGGCGTGCCGGCCGACGCACTGTCGCTCCTGCCCGGCTATGGAGAGGCGGGCGCCGCGCTCGTGCGCGACCCGCGGGTGCACATCGTGGCCTTCACCGGCTCGAGCGCCGTGGGCCTCGAGATCGTGCGAGCGGCGGGCGAGACACCCGCGGCCCAGCCCCACCTGAAGCGCGTGGTTGCCGAGACCGGGGGCAAGAACTGCGTGATCGTGGATGCCGACGCGGACCTCGACGAGGCCGTTCCCGAGATCGCCTACTCGGCCTTCGGATACGCCGGCCAGAAATGCTCTGCCGCGGCGCGCGTGCTCGTCCACGAGGCGATAGCGGACAAGCTGGTGGAGCGCCTCGCGGGCGCCGTGTCGGTGCTGCGAGTGGGCGCGGCCGAGAGCTTCGCCACGGAGGTCCCGCCCGTGATCGACGCCGAGGCGAGGGACCGGGTGCTGGCCTTCCGCGATCTGGTGGAGCGGGAGGGCCGGCTCGCCGCGAGCGCCGCGGCGCCCGAAGGGGAGGGCTGGTACTGCCCGCCCACGCTCGCGGTCGCCCTGCCCGAGGGGTCGCGCGTCCAACGCGAGGAGGTCTTCGGCCCGCTCCTCACCGTGACCGGCGTGCCCGACCTCGACGCCGCCTGCGACGTGGTCGACTCGCTCCCCTTCGCGCTCACGGGCGGCCTCTTCTCACGTAGCCCCGCGGCGGTTGAGCACGTGATGCGGCGCTCTCCGGTGGGCAACCTCTATGTCAACCGCGGCACCACCGGGGCGATGGTGGGGCGCCAGCCGTTCGGCGGGAACCGGCGCTCCGGCAGCGGCTCGAAGGCGGGCGGCCCCGACTACCTGCTCCAGTTCGTGGAGCCGCGCGTGGTGACCGAGAACACGATGAGACATGGCATGCACGTGGATTGAGGGACCGTCCCCCGGGGTATCCGAGCCCCATGATCGGAGCAATCATCCTCGGGCTCGTGGCCGGCTACATCGCGAAGGCACTGGTCCCCGGGCCGGATCCGGGAGGGTTCTTCGTGACGATCCTGATCGGCTTGGCGGGGTCGCTCCTGGGCTTCTTCCTGTTCACGGAGCTGCTCGGCATCGGCGACACCCAGGCGTTCGACCTCGGCGGTTTGGTGGGCGCCATCATCGGCACGGTGCTGCTTCTCCTTGGCTACCGGAGCATCGTCGGCAGCGGCGAGGCTCGCGCTTAGCCGTCCGGGCGCGGCGCCGGGCGCCCGGGTCGAGTGTCCGGTGGCGCGTGGGCCGTTGATGCGCCATCGCAGGACCCTGGGCGACTTATCCGTCGTATACGCGGATAACTCGCCCAGGGGTCGGAGGTCGGTAGCGCCCGACCGCACGAATGTGACGGAACGCCGACAGAAGGCGATCGCAGGCGCGCGCGCCGATATCCTCGCGGCCCGTGACTCGCCCGGCCTTCGACCTCCAGTCGCATTCGCTCCATTCGGACGGCGAGCTGCCGGCGGCCGACGTGGTCGAGAACGCGGCCGAGGCGGAAGTCGAGTTACTGGCCCTCTCGGACCACGACACCGTCGACGGGGTGGACGAGGCGCTCGCCGCCGGTGCGCTCCACGGCGTGCGGGTGGTTCCCGCCGTCGAGATATCGGCGGTCGACGGCGGCTACGAGGACCTGCACGTGCTCGGCTACGGCATCGACCACCGAAGCGCGCTGCTGAACGACCGCCTCGCTGACGCGCGTGCGGATCGCGAGCGCCGGGCGGAAGCGATGGCGGACCGGCTGCGAGGAGCTCGGCTGGGCGGTGGACACGGCGCCGATCGAGGCCCGCAGACAGGCCGGCAAGCCCGTCGGCAGGCCCCACCTCGCCGCCGCCGTGCTTGCTCATCCGGACAACGCCGAGCGATTGGCCGAAGAGGGCCACGCGGACGTGTCCTCCTTCATCCCCGCATACCTGATCCAGGGCAAGCCGGGATACGCGGCCCGCGAGCGCCCCACCGTGGCGGAGGCGATCGCCTGGATCCACGACGCCGCCGGCGTGGCGGTCTGGGCACACCCCTTCTGGGACATCGAGGACGAGGCCGACGTGCTGGCCGCGATCGACCGCTACAGCGCCGCCGGGCTCGATGGCGTGGAGGTCTTCTACGCGTCGCACACCGAGGAGCAGACGCTGGCGCTGGCCGACCGCTGCGCCGACCTCGGCCTGCTGCGCACCGGGTCCTCGGACTACCACGGACCGAATCACCGGTTGTTCAGCCGCTTCCGCGCCTTCGAGCTGCACGGTCGCGAGCCCAACCTGGGGCCGATCGCTCACGGCACCCTCGCGAACCCCGCCCGCGCCGGCGACGGCCTCTGCATCTGGCTCACGGGCCTCTCCGGTTCCGGCAAGTCCACGATCGGGCGCATCGCAGCCGGCGAGCTGCGCGACCGCGGCCACCGCGTGGAGGTCCTCGACGGCGACGACGTACGCCAGAACATCTGCGACGGCCTCGGCTTCTCGCGCAAGGACCGCGAGGTGAACGTGCGGCGCATCGCCTACGTGGCCGACCTGCTCGCGCGCAACGGCGTGGTCACGTTCGTGGCGGCGGTGTCTCCCTACCGGCGACCGCGTGACGATGCTCGCGCGCGGATGGGCGAGCGCTTCCTGGAGGTGTACGTGCGGGCATCCGTGGCTACGTGCGAGGAGCGCGACGTGAAGGGTCTCTACGAGCGGGCGCGCACCGGCCAGATCAAGGCCTTCACGGGCGTCTCGGACCCCTACGAGGAGCCGCTCACACCGGAGCTCGAGCTGGACACCGAGCGCGAGAGCGCCCAGGAGTCCGCCGCCCGGCTCGTGGATCTGGTCGAGGAGCAGATCGCGGCCCGCGGGCTCGCACGGGCCGAGGCCGGCACCCCGGGCTGACTAGGCGGTCGCGGGGCGCTCGCCCACCGGCGCCCGGGTGCCGTCGCCATCGCCGTCGCCGTCACCCGGCGGCGCGTGCGCCTCGGCCTGCGCCGCCTGCGCCGCCATGAACTCCGCGCGCGCCTGTGAGGGCGTGCGCTTGAGCGCGCCGAGGAGCGGTAGCACGGAGAGGATCAGGAGCGCCGCATGACGGAACGCCCAGGCAAAGCCCTCGCGGGCGGAGCCGGCGGTCTGGCGGATGATCTCCTGGTCGAAGCCGGGCTCGGGCCTGAAGCGGGTGCCCCCGCCGCCCGTGTAGTCGTGAAGCGTCGACTGGATCACCTGCCCGGCCAGCGGTCCGGGGATCTCCCACTCGTCCACGGCGTCGTCGATCCGCGTGTCGGCGAACCACGTCATGTGCGCGTGGAGGGCGCCGCCGAAGGTGGCCACCAGGAGCGCCACGCCGATCGCGGCGCCGAGCTGTCGTGCCGTGTTGAGCACCCCCGAGGCGAGCCCCACCTCCGGTCCCGCCACCGCGCCCATGGCGCCGACGTTGAGGGATGGGAAGCCGATTCCCATGCCCACCCCGATCAGCGCCAGTCCGGGCAGGATCTGGAGGTACGTCCACGCGTCGGAGGCGGTGGAGGGCAGGAAGGACACCCAGAGCATCCCGACCGCCATCGCGATCAGGGCGGGCCGGGCGATCTCGCCGGGCGGCCGCCTGTCCGCGGCCCGACCCACGAACGGCCACACCAACAGCCCGCAGAGCGGGACGGGCAGCAGGGCGAGCCCCGCCTCGATCGGCTCGTAGCCCCAGAGGTTGGTGAACACGAGCGAGAGCAGCAGGAGGCTGCCGATGGCGCCGGCAGCGAACAGCAGCATCCCGATGTTCGCGTTGCGGAACTGGCGGTTCTCGAACAGACCGGGCGCGATCATGGGGCTGGGCGCCCGCCGCTCCCACCACACGAAGGCCACGCCGAGCAGGATGGCCCCCTGCATGAGGCTGAGCCAGAGCGCGAGGTTGCCGGCGAACGGGTTGGCCTCGACCAGCGCAACGGTGAGGAAGAGCACGGCGCCGCCGAGCAGCAGCATGCCGCGCACGTCCACCACGCGGCCGGCGCTGAGATCCCAGGTCTCCGGCCACCAGCGCAGCGCCAGCACCACGCCGAGGATGCCGAAGGGGATGTTGATCAGGAAGATCCAGTGCCAGCTCGCCCATTCGATCAGCACGCCGCCGAGCACCGGTCCGAACGCCGAGGACACCAGTGCCACCACCGCGATCAGCGCGAGGCCACGGCCGCGCTGCTCGGGGGGGAAGACGAGGACGGTGATCGCGAACCCCAGCGGCGCGAGGATGCCGGCGCCCACGCCCTGGATCGCGCGGAAGGCCATCAGCCACTCGATCGACCACGCAGCCGCGCACAGGGCCGAGCCGACGGTGAAGACCGCCAGGCCGATCACGAAGAAGCGCTTGCGGCCGAACTGGTCGGCCAGCCGGCCCATCGACACGAGCAGGATCGCGAAGACGATGTTGTAGGCGTTGATGACCCAGGTCACCGTCGCCACGTCCGTGTGCATCTCGTCCTGCAGCTGGGGAATCGAGATGTTCACGATCGAGACGTCGAGCAGGGACATCGCCCAGCCGATCATCATCACGCCGAAGATCCGCCACTTGCGCTCGTAGAGGAACTCCGGGGTCGGGTTCCGCCGCTCCGGCGTCATCGCGTGCGGTCCTCCGGGTCGCGCCCGTCGAAGTTGAGCGCCTTGGCGTGGTCGAAGTCGTCCGGGTGCTCGTTGTCGACGGCGTCGAAGTCGTTGGGGATGCCGTCGTCGTCGATGTCGTGGTCGCCGCGTTCGCGCGGCGGGCGCAGCGCCCCGTCGGGGCCGAACTCCGGGAGGGTGCCGCCCGCGAGTTGCGTCGCAGCCACGGACAGTTGCGTCGCGACGCCGGGCTCGTCCCTCGCCACGTCGTCGTAGCGCTTCTTGTCGTCGCCCGCCTCCTCGTCGTCGTCGTACAGGCGGCGCTCCAACTGCTCGCGGTCGGCCACCAGCAGGAAGCGGTCGTCCCGCACCATGATCAGCGCGCCGCTCGCGGTGATCGAGTCGGGCCGGGGGAAGAGATCCTCCTGATCGACGTCGTCGAACAGCGCCATCAGGTCCTCGCCGGCCATCTTGCCGGGAATGGTGAGGCCCAGGTGGGAGAGAAGCGTGGGCGCGACGTCGTGCGTGGAGGCATACCAGTCCACGTCGTCGCCGCTCTTCTCGCCCTGCGGGTGACGGATCAGGTACGGGATCTCGTAGGAGCCGCGGTGCGACGTGGGCGTGCCGCGCCCGAGGTACTCGTGCTCGCCGAGCGCGATGCCGGTGTCCCCGACCACGTAGACGAGCGTGTCGCCGGGCACCTCGTCGATGAGCTTGCCCACCCAGTCGTCCACGGCCTCCACGTGGTCGCGGTAGGCGGAGCGCAGGTCGTCCGTGTCGCCGCTCGAGAAGGCCAGCTCCACGAGCCGGCCGTTCATCGGGCCCACGCCCTCGCGCTCCACCTCGTCCGGCCGGACGTAGATCGGCGGTGCCTCCACGGCGTCCACCGGGTCGAACGGGTCGACGGCCACGAAGAACCGGTCCCGGTCGCGCAGCTCGCGGAGCGCGGCGATGCCCGCCCGGAATGTGCGCTCGGTGGCGGCGCTCGGCGCGCCGGAGCGCGGCGGTCTCGCCGCGGATCCCGCGCGCCGCGCTCGCACCCGGCGCGCGTCCCGCCGGCCGGCGCACCTCCGGGAAGCGGGACCCGCCGACGATCGGGTTGTCGGTCACGTAGGCGGTCCGGATACCGCCGGAGCGGATCACCTCCGTCATCACCGGCTGCCAGCTCCACACCGGGTTGTAGCCAGGCACTGCCGGCATCCCGTCCGTGCGCTTCCAGTCGCGGAACGGAAATGAGCGCATGCCCGTCAGCGAGCGTCCGCCTGACAGGCAGCGCCGGCATGCACTCGGGTATCGCGCGGTCGAAGCGCAGCGAGCTGCCCGTGAGGTCGTCGAGGTTCGGCGTGTCGGTGCCGGAGCCGCCCTGGAAGGCGTTCACGTGATCGGCGCGGACCAGCGGCAGGACCACGAGCAGCGCGCGCCTCCTGCCGCCCCGGCTACCCGTTGCGCCGCGAGCCGCCCGCGGCAGCCCCCCGAGCGCCGTGGCGGCGGCAGCCCCGGCTCCGCCCCGGCGCAGGAGGCCGCGGCGGGTGGTCCTCAACCGCCGATCACCGCCTTCGCCCCCGAGGGACCGAACTGCGGGAGGGTGCCACCGGCCTCGTTCGAGAGCACCTGCCAGAGCCGGTCCACGATCGCGGGATGCTCGCGCGCGACGTCGTGGAGCTCCCGCGGGTCGGCCCGCTTGTCGTAGAGCCGCCTATGGAGTCCCTCGCTGTCCGCGATCATGAACCAGTCGCGGTCGCCCGCCAGCACGTAGTTGTCGTAGCAGGAGGTGAACCAGTGCCGTTCCGGCGGTCGCCCGCCATCGAAGAGGACGGACAGGTCCTCGCCGTCCATCAGCCCGGGCGCCCGG
Organism: uncultured Thermoleophilaceae bacterium; assembly: GCA_963759625.1. Taxonomy (GTDB): domain Bacteria; phylum Actinomycetota; class Thermoleophilia; order Solirubrobacterales; family Thermoleophilaceae; genus JACVRW01. The sequence goes on from CAVXAD010000007.1 coordinate 143,119, forward strand.
ACGCCCATGAACGACAGGAGCGTCCTTGGCACGTCGTGCGTGGAGGCGAAGAAGTCGCTCGTCTGCCCCGCGAGCTTGCCCTCGGGGTGCCGGATCATGCAGGGCACGTGGTAGATGTGCCACTGCGCCCGCGCTCCGTGCTTGCCGAGGAGCCCGTTCTCGCCGAGCGTGAGCCCGTGGTCGGAGATGAAGTAGACGACGGTCTCGTCGAGCAGCTTCTGGTCCGCCAGCTCGTTCATGAGCCGCCCGATCCACTTGTCCACGTAGGTGATCTCGGCCGCGTACAGCCGGCGTGCGGCCTGCAACGTCGGGTCGTCCACGTCCACGTGGACCGCCCACGAGTACGGCGTCTCGAACGGCTGGATCGGGGTGATGCCGTTCACCTCGAGTCCCCCGCGCGGACTGGCCGCGAGCTGGAACGCCTGCGGGGCGTCGAGCGGCTCGTGCGGGTCGAACGAGTCCACGCCGAGGAAGAACGGACGCTTCTTCTTCAGGTCGTCGAGCAGGTTGATGCCGGCTCGCATCACGCGCGCCGCGGGGTACTGGCGCTCGGTGTGGCGGTAGAGGCTGTTCCAGCCGACCATCGACCGCAGCCGCCCGACCTCCACCGAGTCCGAGAGCGCCGGCAACAGGTAGCGCTCGATCGCGCTGCGCGGCGCCGGCCGCTTGAAGGGCTTGTTCAGGAAGCGGTAGGCGCCCTGCGAGTAGCTCGGCCGGACCTCGTCGACCGTGCGCCGGAAGTTCGCGAAGCGCGGGCCTACGAGGAACGGGTTGTCGGTGCAGTAGGCCGTCTCCACGCCGGCGTTGCCGAGCACCTCGGTCAGCATCGGCTGGTAGTCGGGGATCGGGATCCAGCCCGGACCGACCGGCAGGCCCGGCGTCTTCGCGGAGTTGCGGAACGGGAACGACCGAACCCCGGTGAGGAGCGCGCGCCGCGCGGGTCCGGTGGGCATGGCCTCGGGCACCGCCAGCGAGAAGCTGAGCGAGTCGTCCGCGAGCGCGTCGATGTTGGGCGTCTTCGCGAGGCTGCGGCGGTTGTAGTGCCCGATGTAGTCCGCGCGCGTGGAGTCGGTCACGATCAGGAGCGTGTTCGGCGCATCCTTCGCGTGGTCGGTCCTCGGCTCGAAGTAGTCGTCGCCGCACGCGCCGAGACCGAGCGCGGCCGCGCCCGCGCCGCCGGCCTCGAGGAGACGGCGACGTGTAAAGCCTCTCCGCGAGCCGGCAGCCACGGAGCGGCAGGCTAGCTTAGGCGCCTAAGGCGCCCCAAACTCAGGCTCAGGCGCCCGCGCTCACCCCGGCGGGCACCTCGATCTCGCGCTTGAGGATCTTGCCCGTCGGGCCCTTCGGCAGCTCGTCCAGGAACCAGAGGTGGCGCGGGTACTTGTACGCGGCCACCTGTTCCTTCACGTACGCCTTCAGCTCGTCGGCCTCCACCTCGGCGCCCTTCTTGAGCACCACTGCGGCGCCCACCTCCTCGCCCAGCGCCTCGTCCGGAACGCCCACCACCGCCGCCTCCTGCACTGCGGGGTGCTCGTAGAGCACCTCCTCGACCTCGCGCGGATAGACGTTGTAGCCGCCGCGGATGATCAGCTCCTTCTTGCGGTCGACGATGAAGAAGTAGCCGTCCTCGTCCACCTTGGCCATGTCGCCCGAGTGGAACCAGCCGTCGTCCTTGATGGCTTCGGCAGTGGCCTCGGGACGGTTCCAGTAGCACTTCATGATGTTGTGGCCGCGGATCACGATCTCGCCGATCTCGCCCTGCGCCACCTCGCCGCCGTCGTCGTCCACGACCTTCATCTCCACGCCGTCGATCGGCGTGCCGATCGAGCCCGGCTTGCGCTCGCGGTCGGGGTGGTTGAAGGAGGCGACCGGGGACGTCTCGGACAGCCCGTAGCCCTCCAGGATCATGCAGCCGAACTTCTCCTCGAAGGCGCGCATCAGCTCGGCCGGCATGGCCGCGCCGCCGGACATGCAGAGCCGCAGCGTGGAGGTGTCCGCGGCGTCCGCCGCCTCCGCGTGGAGCATGCCGTTGTACATCGTCGGAACCCCTTGGAAGAGGGTCACCCGGTCACGCTCGATGATCTCCAGGGCCTTCTCCGGATCGAACCGCGGGAGCATCGTGACCGTGCTTCCGTTGGCCACGCTCGAGTTCATCGTGCAGGTCTGGCCGAAGGAGTGGAAGAGCGGGAGGGCGCCCAGCAGGACGTCGTCCGGTGAGAGCTCGGCGAGCGTGGTGGCGGCGGTGCCGCAGTTGCGGCGCAGGTTGCCGTGGGTGAGCTCCGCGCCCTTGGGCTTGCCCGTGGTGCCCGAGGTGTAGAGGATCACCGCCGTGTCGTCCGCGGCGCGGTCCACGAGCTCCGGATCGGGCTCCGCGGCGGCGAGCACCTGCTCGAACTCGCCGGGGGTCACCAGCAGGCACTCCACGCCGGCCTCCTCGGCGCCGGCCGCCGCGGCGTCCGCGAAGTCGCGCCAGGCGAAGACCAGCTTCGCTCCCGGGTCCTCCAAGTAGAAGCGCACCTCGCGCTCCTTGAGCAGCACGTTCATCGGGACGACGACGCAGCCTGCGCGCAGGACCCCGTAGTACACGACCGGGAAATAGGGCACGTTCGGGAGCATCACGCCCACGCGATCGCCCGGCTCGAGGCCCTTCGACCTCAGCAGCCCCGCGATCCGGGCGCTGCCCTCGTCCAGCATTCCGTAGGTGAGCTCGACGTCGTCGAGCTTGAACGCCACACGGTCGCCGTGCTCGGCCACGGTGTCCATCAGGATCCTCGCCAGGTTCTCGCTCATTCCTCCGCTCCCTTAGCTAGCTGTGCGGAGCGTACCGGCACGGGCGCGTCGCCCGCCAGGGGACCAGGCTTGGGCCGCGGAAGTATCAATTACGGTCACACCTGTGCCCGTGAACCGGCAGTTCCGCAAGCATTGCGGCCCTGAGACCGTTCAAAGATCAATGTCCCGCCCAAACGCCGCCTCGCGCGAGAACCCACGCCCCCGCCACATGGTCGGTCGCCGGACCATCCGGCTCCTCAAGCCCTTCTTTCGCTACAGCCGCGTGCGCGACGCCTACGTCCTGCGCCTCATCGGCCGCCATCGCGGGCCGGTGCTTCGGTTGAAGCGGCCCGGTCTGCGCCCGCGCCCCACCCGCGCGAAGCCGGGCGGGCCGCCCGTGCGCGGCCGTCGCCCCACCACCTGAACCACCCCCGGCGGATCCGAATAGTCTCCGCGGCTGGCGCGCTACTCTGCGTTGAGGCGGACGCTCCGTGTCCGCCGCCGCGGCCGGACCCGGATGGCCCGGGCCGCGGGTGATCGCCTCCACATCCGGACCAGGGTCACGAGCCAGCCAAGTCCCTCCCCGCCGCACCGGCCGCTCCCCGTCCTGCAGGCGGGTGTCTTCGGTGCGCTCGCCGCCGGATCGGGTGGGCCCACCTCGGACGGGCTGATCCTGCTCGTGCCGGTCGTGGTGGTCGGAGCGCTGGTCGGCCTCGCCCTGTTCCTCCGCGGCGGTCCCAACACCTCCCACGGATACGCGATCAACGCCACCCCCCGCCGGCGCCGCGAGGTCTCGCCGCGGGTGCTCGGGCTCCTCCGGCCGATCTTCGTCTACAACCACCACCGTGACGCGTACGTGCTGCGGGGGGTCGGCCACCGGCTCGGCCCGGTCCTGAGGGACCGCTCGGCACCGCGCCGCAGGGCCCGCCTGGCGCGGCCGGAGCCCGAGCCCGAGCGGACGGGGCGCTTCCGGCGCGGCCCCGCCCGCCGGCCGGAGCCCGCACCGCTCGCGGAGGCGGAGCCCGTGGCGACGAGCACGGCGGGCGGGCCGCGTGCGCCGGTGGGCGCGCGTGGCGGTCTCTCCATCGTCAGGCCGGCCGCGGACGCTCCCGAGCCCGGCGAGCCCGCGCCGTCGCGGAAGCCGCCCGGGCGCCGGGGCAAGCCGAAGGCGGGGGACAAGAAGAACTCCGAGCCCGCCGGCGGCGGTTAGCCCGGCCCGCTTTGCGGAAGCAGCCGGCTCGGCCGGCTGCGCACCGACGATCTCGCCCCGCGCACCGAGCGCTCAGCGCAGGTTCGAGAGCGACGTGCCCACGTCGCGAGCCAGATCGAACAGCGGGTCCGGCCAGATGCCGAAGAAGAGCGTGGCCGCGGCGAACAGCACGGCCACGACCGCCACCTCGGGCTGCGCCAGGACGTCCGCCTCGGGCGACCAGCCCGTCACCGGCTTCACGCGGCGCCGCGGCAGGTCCGGCAGCTCCACCTCGTAGCTCCCCATCCACATCACGGCCACCACGCGCAGGTAGTACGCGAGCGACACCACCGATCCGACCACGATCACCACGCCGAGCCAGGCATAGTCGCCCGCCACCGCGGCGTCGATCAAATAGAACTTCCCCATGAAGCCCACGGTCGCCGGAAACCCGGCCAGCGACAGCATCGCGATCGTCATCGGCCACGCCAGCCAGGGCTGCGCGCGACCGAGGTTCTCGAGCGAGGCGAGGTCGTCGCCCTGCTCGGACACGCGCTCGCGAGCGATCACCACGGCGAACGCGGTGAGGTTCATCACCAGGTAGGCCGCGAGGTAGAAGGCGGTGGCCCGGAGCCCGAGCTCGCTGCCCACCACCACTCCCGCGAGCAGGTAGCCCGCCTGCCCGATGCTCGACCAGGCGAGGAGCCGCTTCAGCGAGCGCTGGGCGATGGCGCCGACGTTGCCCACGATGATCGTCACGGCGGCAAGCGCGGCGAGCGCCGGCGCCCACTCGAGCTGCGCGAGCCCGAGCGCCTGGTCGAAGAGGCGGAGGAGCACCGCGAACGCGGCGGCCTTGGTGGCCACCGCCATGAACGCGGTGACCGGTGTGGGCGCGCCTTGGTACACGTCGGGCGTCCATTGGTGGAAGGGCGCCACGGAGGCCTTGAAGGCCAGGCCGGTGACCGTGAGGGCGATGCCCGTGAGCAGCAGCGGGTCGGTGACCTCCACCTTTCCGACGAGCGCGGCCTGGATGGCAGGGAAGTCCACGGCGCCGGTGGCGCCGTAGATGAGGGCCAGGCCGTAGAGCAGCGTGGCCGAGCCCACCGATCCGACCACCAGGTACTTGAGCCCCGCCTCGAGCGACGTCCTTCGCCGCAGCTCCGTCGCGCAGAGCACGTACAGCGGGATCGACAGCAGCTCGAGCCCCACGAAGAGGGTGATCAGGCTCTCCGCCTCCGCGAGCACCACCATGCCGCTGATCGATCCCAGCAGGAGCGCGTAGTACTCGCCCTGCCCGGCCTCGCGCACGGCGACCGCCCGCAGCGAGAGAAGCACCGTGACGATGCCGGAGATGTAGATGAGCACGGAGATGCCGAGCGCCAGCGGGTCCACGGCCAGCGCCCCCGCGATGATCGGCCTGCTGTCACCGGGCTCCCAGATCCACACCGACAGGCCGATCGCCGTGGCCAGCGCCACGGCCGTCAGCACCGGGACCAGCACGTGGCGCGCGAAGCGGGAGCGCAGCAGCCCGATCATCAGCACCACGAGCGACCCACCGAGCACCGCCATCAGCGGCGAGAGCGCCTTGTAGTCGATGTGCGGCCCGGCGATGTCGGCGACGAAGGTCACGGGCCGGCCCTCCGGGCAACGGTCTCAGCGTAGGGCAGGACGATCACGCCCTTGCCGGCGAAGAACTGCGCGCCTCGGAGCTTCGACACCGTCGCCCGCTCGGTACGCGAGGTCACGAAGTTCGGGTACGCGCCGAGCGCCACGATCACGGCCACGAGCGGCACGAGCGCCACCAGTCCGAGCCGCGAGAGCTCCCGGGACCGCACCACCGCACCCTCGCGGTTGTGCATCGTCCGCTGGAAGAGGCGGATCATGTACACGGCCGCGAGAACCACGCCGGCGCTGGCCACGAGGCCGTACACCAGGTTGTCCTCGAAGGTCCCGAACAGGATCAGGATCTCGCCCGCGAAGTTGGCGGAGCCGGGCATCGCGAGCGTGGCGAACGTCGTGATCAGGAAGAGCGCCGCGAGCGCCGGTGCCCGCGTGGCCATCCCGCCGAGCTCCGACAGCGACTCGCTGCCGCCGGCCCGCGCCGCGATCGCGCCGATCACGAGGAACAGCGGCACCACCACCAGGCCGTGGTTCAGCATCTGGAGCACGGCGCCCTGGGCGCCCTTGTCGTCCAGGGAGAAGATCCCGAGCACGATGAAGCCGAGCTGGGCGATCGACGAGTACGCCACCACCAGGCGCACGTTGTCCTGGGAGAACGCGAGCACCGATCCGTAGAGGATCGAGAACACCGCGAGCACGAGCATCAGCTCCTGGAAGTGCTGCGCCCCCGCGGGCATGGTCGGCAGCACGATCCGCAGGAAGCCGTACACGCCCACCTTCGAGAGCACTCCGGAGAGGAGCGCTAGCACCGGGATCGACGTGGAGCGATAGGTCTCCGGCACCCAGCCGTGCAGCGGGAAGAGCGGCGCCTTGACGAGGAACGCCAGCGCGAAGAGCAGGAAGATCCACTCCTGCGTGCCCTTGCCCACCCCGCGCGCCTGGATGACGGCGAGGGAGAACGAGACCGGCTCACCGGGCGGGGTGGACAGCACCCCGAGCGCGATGGCGCCGGCCATCATCAGCAGCGAGCCGGCGAGCGTGTAGATCACGAACTTCGTGGTGGCGCGCACGCGGTCGCCGCTGCCCCAGCCGCCGATCAGGAAGTAGAAGGGCACGAGCATGAGGTCGAAGAACACGATGAACAGCGCGAGGTCCTGCGCCATGAACGCGCCGAGCACGGCCGTCTCGGCCAGCGCGAGGTGGAAGAAGAAGAGCCGCGGCCGGTCCAGGTCGGCGAAGCAGGCCACGAGCGTGCACGGCACCCAGGCCGCGGCCGTGAGGGCGACCATGAAGAGGTTGAGCCCGTCGATCCCGAGCTGGTAGCGGATCCCGAGCTCCGGGATCCAGCGGTCGTTGGTCACGTACTGCAGGCCCCTGGCGCTCGAGTCGAAGTCGGCCAGCAGGGCGATCGCGTAGGCGAGCACGCCCACCGTGCCGGCAAGGACGATCCAGCGCCCGGTCCGGGGCGCCAGGAACGCGCCCACGACGGCGGCCGCGAGCGGCATGAAGAGCACGATGGAGAGGTGAATGGTCACGTGCTCGAGATGAGGAAGTAGAGGAGGAGGCCGCCGAGTCCCACGAGCAGCCCGAGCGCGTAGAGGCGCACGTAGCCGGTCTGGACCGCGCGCGCGAGGGACGTGCCGGCCCGGACCACGCCGGTCGCGCCGCCGACGATCGTGCCCTGCACGAAGTCGGCCTCGACCACGCGGCGGCCGAAGTCTCCGGCGGCCCCGAACGGCCGCACGACGAGCCGGTCGAAGAGCTCGTCGAAGTACCACTTGTTCACCAGGAAGCCGTGCAGCCACGCGAAGCGCTCGCGCACACGTGCGGCGGTGCCGGGGCGGCGCACGTACACGTGGTAGGCGGCGGCGATGCCGGAGATGCTCACGAGCCCGCCGACCAGTAGCCCGATCCACTCGGCGCCGTCGCTCGGCGCCGTGTCGGCGAAGCGCGAGTCGGCGAAGGTCGGCTCGAGGAAGTGCTCGATCACGTCGGTAAGGCCGGGGATCGCGAGCGCGCCGCCCACCATCGCCAGCAGCGCGAGCGGAGCCATCGCCGCGCGCATCGGCGCCGAGCGCTCGGCCACGTGGTGCTCGGGGCCGGGGAAGCCTACGTCGGTGTCCTCGCTCTCGCCGGTCATCGGGTTCTCCGGGTCGTGGTGCGCCATCCCGCCCGCTGCCAGCTCGCGCGCCTCGGGCACCGGCTCGCCGTAGAACACGCGGAAGACGAGCCGGAAGGCGTAGAAGGCCGTGAGGCCGGCGGCCAGGTAGCCGAAGACGGCGAGCACGACGAAGAAGCCGCCGCGGTTGATCGTGAAGGCGAGCACCTCGTCCTTGGAGAAGAAGCCGGACATCAGCGGGAAGCCGCGCGAGCGCGAGCGCCCCGATCGTGAAGGTGGCGAAGGTGAACGGCATCGCCTTGCGGAAGCCGCCCATCTTGTCGAGGTCCTGGCTGCCGGCCATGGCGGCGATCACCGAGCCGGCGCACATGAAGAGAAGCGCCTTGAAGAAGGCGTGCGCCATCAGGAGGAACATCCCGGCGCCGTAGGCGGCCGCGGACACGCCCAGGATCATGTAGCCGATCTGGGAGATCGTGGAGTAGGCGATCACGCGCTTGAGGTCCGTGACCGTGACCGCCACCGAGGCGGCGAACACGAGCGTGGCGGTGCCGATGATCGCGCTCACGTCCGCGGCGGTGGGGGCCAGCTCGAAGAGCGGGTACATGCGCGCGATCAGGTAGACGCCGGCGGTGACCATCGTCGCCGCGTGAATCAGGGCCGAGACCGGCGTCGGGCCCTCCATGGCATCCGGGAGCCAGGTGTGGAGCGGCAGCTGGGCCGACTTGGCGAACGCGCCGACGAGGATCAGGAGGCAGGCGGCCACGAGCGTGCCGTCGTTGTGAGTGAACACCCTGTCGACGGTTCCGAAGATGCTGAGGAAGTCCAGCGAGCCGGTGCCGGTCGAAGATCAGGAAGGCCGCGACCACGAGCCCCACGTCGCCGATCACGTTGATCACGAACGCCTTGATCCCCGCCGCGGTGGCGGTGTCGCGGCGGTACCAGAAGGAGATCAGCAGGTACGAGGCGGCGCCCACGAACGCCCAGCCGATGATCAGGATCACGAAGTTCGCCGCCAGGACCAGCAGCAGCATCGAGAAGACGAAGTAGTTGAGGTAGGCGAAGAAGCGGGCGTAGCCGCGGTCGCCCGACATGTAGGCCACCGAGTACACGTGGATCAGGAACGAGACGCCGCTGACCACGAGGCACATGAACATCGACAGCGGGTCCACCAGGATCGCCAGGTCGGCGTGGAAGTCGCCGGCCGCGGCGTACGTGTAGGCGCTGCTCACGACCTGGCGCGCGTCCTCCGGCCGGTCCTGGAGCTCGACCACGGCGCCGATCGTGGCCAGGAACGACAGTCCGATGGCCCCGCTCCCGATCCAGCCCGGCGAGCGTCCCGGCAACACCCGCCAGCCGAACGAGATCACGAGCAGCCCGGCGAGCGGGAACGCGAGGATCAGCCAGCCGTAGGTGGTCGCGCTCATCCGCGCTCACCGAGGATGACTCGGCCCGAAAACCGAGCAATCCAAGGACGCAGGGTCGAAGGCTTGGTGGGCCAAGCCGAGACCCGAGGACGCCGGAGGGCGAAGGTTTGCAGGCCGCGAGTCACCCTCGGAGCTCGCTCATTTCGTCTACGTCGATGGGCAGGCGGCGGCGGTACATCGCGACGATGATCCCCAGCCCGATCACGACCTCGCAGGCGGCGATCACCATGACGATCAGCGCGAAGATCTGACCTGCGTGGTCGCCGTGCATGCGCGAGAAGGCCACCAGCGCGAGGTTTCCCGCGTTCAGCATCAGCTCGAGGCAGAGGAGGATCACGAGCGGATTGCGGCGCGTCATCACGCCCGCGGCGCCGATGCAGAAGATGAACGCCGAGAGGATCAGGAACCAGGCGACGTCCACTACGCGACGACCTCATGCGGCGGGTCGTCGGCCACGTCCTCGAGCCCGCGCCGCCGGCCGGCCAGCACGACTGCTCCCACAGCGGCCACCAGCAGCAGGTACGAGGCCGCCTCGAAGGGCACGAGGAACCTGCGCAGGAGGAGCGCTCCGATCTCACCGGGCGCGCCGAAGGCGGGGCCGAGCTCGGCCCCGCGCGTGTCCACGGCCTCGAGCCCGGTGCCGATGAACGCGATGCACAGCTCCACGGCGATCGCCGCCGCGAACAGCGGCCCGAAGGTCCCGAGCGCGCCGCCCTCAGGCCGGAGCGGCTCGTCGGAGCCGCCGATGTAGGCGACCACGAACACGTAGAGCACCATCACGGCGCCGGCGTAGACCACGACCTGGGCCGCGGCCAGGAACTCGGCGTGCAGGAGCAGGAAGAGCACCGCCAGGGCCACGAGGTGCGCCACCAGTGCGAGCACGCTGTAGAAGGGATTGCGGAGGATCACGACGCCGAGCGCCCCGCCGAGCGCGCCGATGGCGGCCACGAAGAACAGCACCTGCTCGAACCACATGGGCTGCCTACTCGCCCTCGCGCCGCAGCGGCGTGTGCTCGGGCGGATCGGCGAGCAGCATCTCCTTCGTGAAGATCAGGTCGCTGCGGCTGTAGTCGGCGAGCTCGTAGTCGTTGCCCATCGTGATCGCGTCGAACGGGCAGGCCACCTCGCAGTAGCCGCAGAAGATGCAGCGTGCCATGTTGATCTCGTAGACCTCCGCGTAGCGCTCGCCGGCGGAGACCTGGTGGTCGGGGGTGTTCTCGGCGGCCACCACGCGGATGCACTTGGCCGGGCAGGCGGCAGCGCAGAGCGAGCAGCCCACGCACTTCTCGAGCCCGGTGTCCTCGAAGCGGTGCAGCTTGTGGCGTCCGCGGAAGCGCGGGTATACCGGTGTCTTCTCCTCCGGGTACTCGACCGTCACCGGACCCTCGACCACCCGGCCGAAGGTGGTGCGCAGGCCACGCAGCGTCTCGCCGAACACGCGGTAGATGGCGCCCGCGCCCCCCGGCTCGGGGCCGCGGTCCACCTGCAGCACGTCCTTCGCCGGATCCCAGGCCATCAGGTGGCCACCAGGAGGATCGCGGTCACGAGGACGTTGAGCGTCGCCAGCGGCAGCAGCACCTTCCAGCCGAACGACATCAGCTGGTCGTAGCGCAGTCGCGGCAGCGAGGCGCGGATCCAGATGAAGAACAGGACGCCGGCCATCAGCTTGATGAACATCCACAGCGGGGCGAGCGCAACGGGTCCGGGGCCGTGCCAGCCGCCCAGGAAGCACGCGGCGGCGATCGCGGAGATCACCACCACCTCGATGTACTCGGCCATGAAGAAGGAGCCGAAGCGCATGCCGCCGTACTCGGTGTTGTATCCGCCCACGATCTCGGCGTCGCCCTCGGGCAGGTCGAACGGCGCGCGGGCGGTCTCGGCAAAGCCTGCCACCAGGAAGATGCAGAACCCCACGAACTGGGGCACCACGTACCAGATGTGGTCCTGCTTCTCGACGATGTCCACGAGCGACAGCGACCCGGCCATCATCGCCACGCCCAGCAGCGACAGCCCGAGCGCCACCTCGTAGGAGATGAGCTGAGCGGCGGCGCGCATGGCCCCGAGGAAGGAGTACTTCGAGCCGGACGCCCAGCCGCCGAGCACCAGCCCGTAGAAGCCGAGCGAGCCGAAGGCGAAGAAGTAGAGCAGGCCGATCGACACGTCGATGCCGTAGAGGCCGAAGTTCCCGCCCCAGGCGTTGAAGGGGCCGAACGGGATGATCGCGAGGGTCGCGACCGCGGTCACGATCGAGATCACGGGCGCGATGGCCATCATCCAGGGCACTGCGGTGTCCGGGGTCGATGACTCCTTCGAGAGCAGCTTGAACACGTCGGCGAGCGGCTGGAAGAGACCCTTCGGGCCCACGCGGTTCGGGCCGATCCGGGACTGGAAGCGCCCGAGGAGCTTCCGTTCGACGAGCAGGATGATCGGCACGATCTGGAGGATGAAGGCGAAGATCACGATCGACTTCACGATCATCACGAGGGTCCCCTCCATCAGGAGGCCACCCCCGCGGGCTCGCGTGCCGCGGCCACCTCCACGGGACCCTCGCCCAACAGGCGGGGGGGGCTGAGGAAGACGCTGCCGGCGGGCACGCCCGTGCGCACTCGCGCGGTGGCGCGCACGCTCTCGCCGGCCGCCGTCAGCTCCACCGCGTCGCCGGTCTCGATCGCGCCGCTCCGCGCGTCCTCGGGGCTGAGCTCGGCATGCGGCGTCGGCGCCAGGAACCCGAGCGACGCCGAATGCCGCACCTCGCCACCCGCCCAGAGGGTGGGCGCGTTCGCCAGGGTCGGCCCCTCGGGCGCGGGCGGGGGCTCCTCGAGCGGCCCGTCGGGCAGCTCTCCGGCCGCCAGCGCCGAGGCGGCGTCGCGCTCCTGCCAGCGCACGCCGCGCCCGCCGATCTCCTCGAGGGTCAGGCCGGCGTAGAAGGGCACGGCCGCTACCACCTCGGCGGTCACGGTCGGGGCGCTGAGCGCCGCCGCACCGGCGCCGAGCCGCTCGCACAGCTCCGCGAGCACGCTCCAGCCGGGGCGCACCTGCCCGGCGTGCCCGAGCGACTGGCGCACCCGCTGCAGGCGGCCGTCCGGATGCGTGAAGGTGCCCTCCTTCTCCGCGTAGATCTCGGCCGGGAACACCACGTCGGCGTGGCGATCGAGCACATCGCCGTGGAAGCGAGCGAACGCGATCACGGTGTCGGTGCGCTCGAGCGCCGCCTCGGGCACGTCGTCGGCGTCCACCAGGAGCAGCGTCCGCGCCCTGTCGAGCTCGGCGGGCGGTGGCACGTCGGTGAGGCCGGGGCCGATGCCCGGCAGGCAGCCCACCTCGCGCAGCCCGCGCCCGTTGGTGGACTCGGGCACTCCGATCAGGCCCGATTCCGGCCTGTCCTGGAGCCCGAGCGCCGTGGCCACCGCCAGGAGGGCCTCGATCGCCTGCGGCCCGCGCTCGGCGCCCCAGATGCGCTCGCCCCAGATGACGACCACGTCGCCGGCCTGGCCGAGGGCCGCGGCTGCCGCCCGCACGGCGGCGGCGGGCGACGGCGCTTCGCCGTTCGCGCTCGGCGCCCCTGGCCGGAAGCCCGCCACGGCGCCTGCTCGCTCCGCCAGCGCGTCGAGGGAGGCGTCCGCGGCGCGGGGCGAGCCGAGTGCCGCGGCCAGCGCGGCGAGCGCCGCCTCCTCGGCATGGGGTGCGCAGCGCAGCGCGGCGGCGGCGTTCACGTCGAGGGTGGAGGGCCGCGCCGACAGCGTCACGAGCCTGGCCCCGTTGCGCCGCACCGCCTTGCGCACGCGGAGGTCGAGGATCGGAGCCTCGTCCACCAAGTCGGTGCCGACCACGAGGATGGCGTCGGCGTGGTCGATGTCCGACACCTTCGCCGCCAGGTCGGGGCGTGCGAGGGTGCGGGCCTGCACCGGGTCCGCGAGCCAGCCGTCGCGCGACTCGACCCAGCCGGAGCCGAGGCCGTCGCGCACCAGGCGCTGGACCAGGAACCCCTCCTCGTTGGTCGTCTGGCCGCTCACGTAGGCGGCCGTCTCGGCGCCGGCCCGCGTGAGCGCCGCGGTGGCATCCGAGAGGGCGCGCTCCCATGACACCTCCCGCAGGGAGCCGCCGTCGCGCACCAGCGGCGCCGTGATCCGCTCCTCGGCGGCGAAGGACTGGTAGCCGAAGCGACCCTTGTCGCAGAGCCAGCCGTCGTCCACCTCGTCGTTGTCGCGCGCGAGCACGCGCACGACCTTGGCGTCGTCGCGGGTAGTGAGCGTGACGTTGCACTGCGAGGGGCAGAGGGCGCAGACGCTTCCGGCGTCCTCGATGTCCCAGGGCCGCGCGCGGAAGCGGTACGAGGTGGAGGTGAGCGCCCCTACCGGGCACAGCTCGATGATGTTCCCGCTGAACGGCCCGACGTAGGGGCGCCCGTCGTGGGTGCCCACGAAGGTGTGGTCGCCGCGCTCGAGGAACACGAGCTGGTGGTCCTCGGCCACCTCCTGGGAGAAGCGCACGCAGCGGTAGCAGAGGATGCAGCGCTCGCGGTCGATGGCCACGAGCGGAGACAGCTCCAGCGGCTTCTTGAAGTGACGCTTGGGATCGATCACGCGCGAGCGGCCGGCCCCCCACCCGAACGAGATGTCCTGCAGGGGGCACTCGCCGCCCTTGTCGCAGACGGGGCAGTCGAGCGGATGGTTCACGAGCAGGAACTCCACGACCGCCTCCTGCGCGTGCCGCACGCGATCGGAGGTGGTCACCACGACCATCCCGTCCCGGACCGGGGTGGAGCAGGAGGTCTGGAGCTTCGGGATGCCCTCGATCTCCACGAGGCACATGCGGCAGGCTCCGACCGGCTGGCCGAGCTTCGGCTCGTAACAGAAGTAGGGGATCTCCACGTCGCCGTGCTTGGCCGCGTCGACCAGCATGGTCCCCTGCGGGGCCTGGACCTCCTTGCCGTCGATCTCGAACGTGACGAGCTTGACCTCGGGCCTGGCCATCAGGCGGCCCCCTGCATTTCCTCGAGGTCGCGGCGGGCGCGGGCGCGCTCGATGTGCTGCTCGAACTCGTCCCTGAAGTGGTTCAGCATCGACCCGATCGGCATCGCCATCGAGTCGCCGAGCACGCAGAGGCAGTTCCCCATGATGTTCTCCTGGACCTGGCCCATGATCTCGAGGTCCATGGGCGTGGCCTCCCCGGAGTCCACCCGCTCCAGCATCTTCACGGTCCAGTTCGTGCCCTCGCGGCAGGGCACGCACTTGCCGCACGACTCGTGGCGGTAGAACCCGGCCAGGCGCAGCGCAAGCGGCACGAGCGGCTGCGAGTCGTCCACCACGATCACGGCGCCGGAGCCCAGCATGGAGCCCGCCTGTGCCATGGCCTCGAACGTGTAGGGCAGGTCCAGGTGCTCCTCGAGCAGCACCGGCGCCGAGGAGCCGCCGGGGAACCAGCACTTCACGGTGCGCCCCTCCGGGGGCCCGCCGGCCAGCCCGTAGACGATCTCGCGCGCGCTGATGCCCAGCTCGATCTCGTAGTTGCCGGGGCGCTGCACGTTCCCGGACACGGACACGAGCTTGGTGCCCGTGGAGTTGCCCACGCCGAGCGAGTGGAACCACGCGCCGCCGCGGGCGATGATCGCCGGTGCGTTGCAGAGCGTCTCCACGTTGTTGATCAGGGTCGGCCCCTGGTAGAGGCCCTGGTTGGCCGGGAAGGGCGGCTTCAGGCGGGGGTTGCCGCGCCTGCCCTCGAGGGCGTCGAGCAGGGCGGTCTCCTCGCCGCAGATGTAGGCGCCCTTGCCGCGGTGCACCACCAGGTCGAAGGAGTGCTCCGAGCCCAGGATCCGCTCGCCGAGGTAGCCGCGCTCGTAGGCCTCGGCCAGCGCGGCGTCGAGAATGTCGGCCTGCAGCGTGTACTCGCCGCGGATGAAGATGAAGCCCTTGTTCGCCCCGGCGGCGATGGCGCCGATCACGCAGCCCTCGATCAGCATGTGCGGGTTCTTCTGCATCAGCAGGCGGTCCTTGAAGGTGCCGGGCTCGGACTCGTCGGCGTTGCAGCAGAGGTACTTGTCCATCGCCCCCTTTGGGATGAAGCTGGCCTTCTTTCCCATCGAGAAGCCCGCGCCGCCGCGGCCCCGCAGGCCCGACTCATCGAGCTCGTGGAGCACGGCTTCGGGCGTCATCTCGAGCAGCGCCTTGCGCAGCGGGCCGTACCCGCCCAGGCGCTCGTAGACGTCGATCCGGTTGAGCCCGGGCTCGTCGATGTGCTCCAGGAGCATGCGCGTCTCCGTCATGGCTCGTCACCCAGCCCGCGGCCCGGGAATGGCCGGCGTCCGTCCTTCACCGCTGCCACCAGCTCACCGGCGTCCTCGGGGGAGAGCGGTCCCACGTAGCGCCCGTCGACCGAGGCCATCGGGGCCAGGTCGCACGCGCCGAGGCACTCGAACTCGCGCACCTCCACGTCCTCGAGCCCCTGCTCACGCGCCTGCTCGGCGATGGCGTCGTACACGGCCTTCGCGTTCGACAGGTGGCAGGCCACGCTGGTGCACACGTACACGTAGCGGCTGCCCGCGGGCCGCGTGCGCAGCATGTCGTAGAAGGTGGCCACCGCCGAGAGGTAGGCCGGCGTGACCTGCATCACGGCGGCCACCTGCAGGATCGCCTCGGGCGAGCACCAACCGTGCAGCCGCTGCGCCTCGCCGAGGGCGGGCAGCACCGCCGAATGGCGCTCGGGGTAGAGCGCCATGTGACGCTCGATCTCGGTCCGCAGCTCGGCCGGGCACGTCCACGTCGGCCGGATCCGGCACCGTGGCCGGCGGCTCGCCGAGGCGCGCGGCCTCGTCCCAGCCGGGGGGCAGGGGGGCGGAGCGGATCACGGCCTCGTCGCTCAGCGGTCCACCCCGCCGAGGATCGGGATCGAGCATGGCGATCGCGGCGATCATGTCCGCGAGCAGCGAGTCCTTGACCATGACGGGGAGCGCCTGCAGGTTCACGAAGCTCGGATCGCGCATGTGCACGCGCGCGGGCTTGGCCGAGCCGTCGGCCACGACGAAGCAGCCGAGCTCGCCGCGCGGCGACTCGATTGCGCTGTACACCTCGCCCGGCGGCACGCGGAAGCCCTCGGTCACGAGCTTGAAGTGGTGGATCAGGGCCTCCATCGAGGTCGCGAGCTCGTGGCGCGGCGGCAGCGCGAACTTGCGGTCGGTAGTGATGAACGGGCCCTCGGGCAGGCCGTCGATCGCCTGCTCCACGATCTTCAGCGACTCGCGCATCTCCGTGAGGCGCACCTTGTAGCGGTCGAAGTTGTCGCCCACCGAGCCCACCGGCACCTGGAAGTCGAACAGCTCGTAGGACGAGTAGGGCATCGCCTTCCGCAGGTCCCAGGAGTTGCCGGTCGCCCGCAGCAGCGGGCCGGTCACGCCGAGCTCGAGCAGCTGCTCCTCCGGCACGATGCCGGTGCCCTTCATGCGCTGAAGCCAGATCTCGTTGCGATCGAGCAGCGACTCGTACTGGTCGATCCGCGCCGGCATCATCGCCACGAACTCGCGCACCTTCTGCTCGAAGCCGGGCGGGATGTCCTCCGCCACGCCGCCCACCTGGAAGTAGCGCGTGTGGAGGCGCTGACCGCCCGACATCTCGAACAGGTCGAGCACGTAGTCGCGGTCGCGGCAGCCCCACCAGAGCATCGTGATCGCGCCGATGTCGAGCGCCGCGGTCGCGATCCAGAACAGGTGGCTGGCGATCCGGTTCAGCTCCAGGTGGAGCACCCGCAGCCATTGGGCGCGCTCCGGCACCTCCACCTGGGCGAGCCGCTCGACGCTCATGCAGAACGCCATCGCGTTGTAGTAGTAGGCGAGGTAGTCCATCCGCTCCACGAACGTGATCGCCTTCCAGTACTGCTGGTCCTCGCAGCTCTTCTCGATCCCGGTGTGCACGTAGCCGATGATCGGCTTCACGTCCCGCACCACCTCGCCCTGGAGCGTGGTGAGCAGGCGCAGCACGCCGTGGGTGGCCGGGTGGTGCGGGCCGATGTTGATGGTGAGCAGCTCTTCGCTGAGGCCGCCGCTCGGCCTCGCCCTCGGGCATCGCCTCGGTGCCGTACAGCGGCTCCATCGTCACCGAGCGCTCGCGCTCCCGGTAGGGCACCTCCACGCCGCCGCTCGGCACCTGCCGGTCCTCCGCCGGAGTCAGTCATACCAGCGCGGGAACTGGTCCTCGTTGAAGGTGAAGATCACCGGCTCGCCGCCCATCGGGAAGTCGCGGCGCTGCGGGTAGCCCTCATAGTCCTCGGGCATCAGGATCCGGCGCATGTCGGGGTGGCCGTCGAAGACCACGCCGAACATGTCGTACACCTCGCGCTCCTGGAAGTCCGCGGTTGGGAAGAGGTCGATCACGGTGGGCAGGCGCGGGTCGTCCACGCCGAGGCGGGTGCGCACGTTCAGGCGGTCGCGCCGCTCCATCGAGAGCAGCTGGTAGTGCACCCCGAGCCGCGGCTCCTCCGGCAGGTAGTCGCACCCGTGGAGGCTCATCAGCCGCGTCCACGGCTCCGGGTCGTGGTCGCGGAGGTACGCGAGCACGTCGCGCACGCGCGCGGGGGCGACCTCCAGGGTCGACTGCTCGCGCTGGTAGAGAGTGCCGCTGACCGCGTCCTCCGCGACCGCGCCGCGTACCCGCTGGGCGATCAGCTCGAGGCCGGTGGCGTCAGGCAACTTCCTCCGTCCCCTCGGCTCCGTAGCGCTGGCGCCAGCCGAGGCCCGGGTTGCCGCTGATCTTGTCCTGGAGCTTCATGATCCCGTAGATCAGCGCCTCGGGCCGGGGCGGACAGCCCGGCACGTACACGTCCACCGGCAGGAACTTGTCCACGCCGGCCACCAGTGCGTAGTTGTTGAACATGCCGGCGGTGGAGGCGCAGGCGCCCATCGAGATCACCCACTTGGGCTCGAGCATCTGGTCGTAGAGCCGGCGGATGACGGGCGCCATCTTGATCGACACGCGCCCGGAGATGATCAGCATGTCCGCCTGCCGCGGCGTGAAGCGGATCACCTCGGCGCCGAAGCGGGACAGGTCGTTCCGCGGCGACCCGATCGTGGTGATCATCTCGATCGCGCAGCAGGCCAGCCCGAACCCGAGGGGGAAGAGCGCGTTCTTGCGCGCCCAGTTCTGCGCGTCCTCGAGCCGCGTGAGCAGCACGCGCTCCTCCACGTACTTCTCGAGATCGTCGCCCTCGATGTCCCCGCGCAGCATCTGGCGGGCGCGCAGCCCGCGGATCCGCATGTCGTCGGACGGCTTGGAGCGGATCACTTCCATTCGAGCGCTCCTCTTCTCCACACGAACACGAACGCCACGAGCAGCAGCACCACGAACACGATCATCTCGCCGAGCGCGAACCACCCGAACGCCTCGAGCTGGATGGCGACCGGGTAGAGGAAGACGACCTCGATGTCGAAGAGGATGAAGAGCATCGCGATCAGGTAGAAGCTGATGCCGAAGCGAAAGCTCTTCGTGACCTCGGAGGGCAGGCCGCTCTCGTAGGGCTCGGTCTTGACCGCGCGGGTGCGCTTCGGCCCGAGGAGATCGTTGGCGAGCGTGAAGACCGTTCCGATGCCGAGTCCCAAGAGCAAAAAGACCAGTGCTGGCAGGTAGCTCTTGAGCACGACAGGCGGATGTATAACGCAGGCTTGTGCGCAGGTGCCACATAGTGCGTAAGGGCACCCGGACGGGTCAGCGAAAGGGGGCCCGCTGACCGGGTTCCACATGGCCCTCGGCATCGCCGTCCTGGCGTCGAACCTGATCGCCGCCGGCTGGGGTGTGGTGGGCTGGCTGCGCAAGGACGCGGCTGCCTCGCTCGTCTTCTGGCCACTGCTGCGGGTGGCCCAGGCCACCGTGGTGGTGCAGGTGCTGGTGGGCCTGCTGCTCCTCGCCCGCGGCGCCTCGGCGCCCGACGGGTTGCACGTGATCTACGGGATCTCGCCGCTGATCGTGACGCTCGTGAGCGAGGCCATGCGCGCCGGCATCGCGCAGCGCGAGCTGGAGGGCGTGGAGGACGTGGACGCGCTCGAGCGCCCCGCCCAGGTGGCGCTCGCGCGGCGGGTGGCGCTCGGCGAGATGGGCGTGATGACCGTCGGCGCCCTACTGATCCTGACGCTGGCGCTGCGGGCGTTTCAGACCGGGGGCTAGGCGGAGGGCCAGCGCACGCCGGCTGCCGGGACCGAACTGCTGCGGGGTGGGAGGGCTGCGTTCTGTTGCGTTCCCGTCACCTTCGTGCGGCCCGCGTCGCTCACGTCGAGGGGGTGTGGCGCCTTTTGCATCTATGCGATGCATAAAGCGCCACACCCCCCGGCCGCGCTCCAATCCCGGCGCCCGCAGAACCGGCGTTATGCAACAGGCGGGCACGCCTGTGTGACAGTCGGCGCCCGGCCAGACACCGCCCTACCCCGCCCGCCGTAGACGCCGGCCCGGGCGCCCCGCCGGGGTGGACCGGCCGCCCTAGTGCTCGTGCGAGTGGTCCGCTTCGCTGCCCGCCTCGTGGACGTGGGGGTGCGAGTGCGTCACGTCGCCGTGGCTGTGCTCGTGCTCGTGCTCGGTGTGCTCGTGGTCGTGACTCGTGTGGGGGTGCGAGTGGGCCACGTCGCCGTGGGTGTGCTCGTGCGTGTGCGGCTGATCGTGCTCGTGCTCTTCCATACCGGGGAGGGTAGCCCAGCCCGGCGGCGCTCGCCGCTACGCGATTCCCGCGTACCAGAGCCCGAACATGAGCCCGAAGAGGCCGAGGCCCGGGATCAGCACGCTGCGGTAGACCGGCTCGATGATCGGTCGCGTGAGCACCCACGCGAACGCGGCGGTGCAGGCGGCCATCGAGACGATCGACGTGGGCGCGAACACGGCGAGGGAAAGTGCCGCCTCCAGCTTCGTGGGCAGCGCGGCGATCAGGAGCAGCACCACCGCCCCCGTGCCGGCGAGGCCGTGGAGCATCCCGATCGAGAGCGCCTGGGCGGGGCTGCGGACCTTCACGTGCCGGTGCTCCCCGCCGCGGCGCAGGTGCCGGCGCATCCCGTGCGAGTCGTGGTGGGAGTGCGCGCCGGCCCGGTAGTCGCCCCGGACCCACTTGAAGATCACCCGGCCCGCCAGGACGAGGATCGACCACTCCCACGGCCTTCTCGGCCCCGGCCTCCAGCCAGCCCGGCACCGCGGACTTGAAGAAGATCAGCGGCATCCCGATCACGAGCAGCACGCCGGCGTGGCCCAGGCCCCACCAGGCGCCCAGCTGCGCCGCCTTCCGCGAGTCCCCGTCCTCCGCGGCCACGAGCGAGGTCACCGCGACGAGGTGGTCGGGGTCGGAGGCGTGGCGCAGTCCCAGGGCGGCGGCGATGCCCAGCGCCGCGAGCAGCGGGGCGCCCGCGAAGAGCCCTGTGAGCCAGGCGTCGAGCGCCTCGACCGGCTGGAACAGGAAGTCGAAATTCATCACAGCCCTCCTTTCAACCTTTGCATTTAGACGACTTCCGGAACGGCGCGCAGGGTGAGCACCGTTCCGACGGTCACGATCAGCAGGGCCGAGACGGCGGGAAGCGCGGCCACCAGGCGTCCCGCAGCCAGCCGCGGGGGAATGACGTTGCGCGCGTACACCACCGCGAGCCCAAGGCCCGCGAGCGTTCCGGCCAGGCCCAGGCTGAAGGCGACGATCAGGAGAAGCCCGAGCCCGACCTCGTGCTGCGAGATGGCGGCCAACAGCACCACGAGGGCCGACGGGCAGGGGATCAGGCCGGCGGCGGCGCCCATCCCGATCAGGCCCTTCCAGCTCAGGTCGTGATCGTGATGGTGATGATGGTGGTGGTGCTTCCCGCCTGCGTGTGCGCGCGCGTGGCGCAGCCGCGAGCGGAGCACCGCCCCGCCGACAGTCACGACCATCAGGCCGGATATCAGCGTGAGCCAGGGATAGAGATCCTCGGCCAGCACGTACTGGGACAGCGCGAGCGTGACCACGCCGAGCGCGAACACGCCGATCGTGTGGGTGACGGTCACCGGCGCCGCCGAGCGCGATCGCGTGCCGGGCGCGGCCGCGGGTGCCCACGAGGTACGCGGCCACCATCGCCTTGCCGTGGCCCGGCGAGAGCGCGTGCAGCGCGCCCCACCCGAAAGCGGCCAGCAGCAGGAGCAGCAGCACGCCGCGGCCGGAAGCGGCGTCCTCGAAGACGCGTGCGAACCCGCCCGCTCGCCTCGGTCCGGCTCTCGAAGCTCTCGCCGCCCTCGGTCCGCGGTGCGATCAGGGTCCCGTTGCCGGGCTCCACGCTGAAGTGCGCCTCGCGCCGGTCGGCCGGGCTGTTCAGCAGGTCTTTCGGATAGCGGCGGAGGCCGCCGGTGGGATCGTTGCCGGGCGCGGTGCTGCGTACGGCCGGTCCCCTCACCCGGGGCGGCCACCACGGCCTTCCATCCCACCCTGTCGGGGAACGTCTCGTCGCGTAGCTCCACACGCGCCGGGTCCGAGACGCGTGCCCGCAGCGCCAGTTCCAGCCGGGTGGTGGGCAGCCCTCCCGCGCCGGCGGGGAACGACAGCCTGGGCGCGCCCACCCGAGCCAGGCGCGCGGGGCGGCCGTCCACGGTCAGCGCCAGGCCGCGCCTCACCTCGCCCAGCTTGCGCCGGATCACCTCGGTGGAGGACAGGGCACGCTCGCCGGCCGTGGGTATCTCCGCCTGGTCGAGCACGTAGCGCACGTCCACGCGGTCGTCGGAGATGCGCACCACGCTCAGGTGGTTCACGGAGAAGTTGCCGAGCGGGTGCGCGGACGCGGGGCCCGGCGCCGCAAGCAGCGCCAGCGCGACGCCGAGCAGGAGCGCCACCCGCCTCATCGCAGCGCCTCCCGGGCCTGGCGCACCTGGAGCGGCGAGAGCATGCCGTGACCCCGCAGCGCGATCCGCAGGTCACCGCGCCCCGCTTCCCGCCGGCCCGCCGCGACCGCGGCGATACCGGCGTGGAAGCGGAACAGCGGATCGTGCGAGCCCAGTTTCAGTGCCTCCCGCGTCCAGCGCAGCGCGGCGGCGGGCTGCCCGGCACGGGCAAGCGCCCAGCCCAGCGCGTCGGCCGACCTCACGCTCGGCGCCGCGCGCCAGACCTGCCGGCCGAGGCGCACGGCCGTGGCCGGATCCCCGTGCTGCGCCTCGAACAGCACGGCTTCCGCGTCGGGCGCGGTGCCGGCGGCGCGGTAGAGCCGGCGCTCGGCGCGCGCCGCCGCGAGATTGGACGCGGCGGCCCTGTCGCGCCCGGCCGCCAGCTCCACGTCGGCCAGCAGCGTGAGGCTGGTGGTGAGCGGGAGCAGCCCCGTGGCCCGGCGCAGGTGCGCGATGGCGCCGGCCAGGTTCCCGCTCGCCGCCTGCACGCGCGCGAGCCCGACCAGCGCGGGCGGATGCGTGCGCACCGAGCGCAGCGCACCGAGATAGGCCGCGCGCGCGGCGCCGAGGCGGCCGCGCTGGAGCTCCAGGTCGCCCAGGAGGGCCTGGACGTAGGCGCGGTTCTCGGGCGAGCCGCCGCCGGCGGACACGGCCAGGCGCATCGCCTCCACGGCGCCCGCGGTGTCCCCGCTGAGCTCGCGGAGGTACGAGGCCCGCGAGTACGAGGGGAGCCCCGGCTTGACGTCTACGAGGCGCTGTACCGCCCGGGCGGCCTGCCCGTAGCGACCCAGCTCCACCTCGGCGTCGGCCACCACGCCCAGCGGTCGCGCGAGGTCGGGAGCGAGCCGGTGCGCCTCCAGGCCGAGCCGCAGCTGCTCGCGGAAGTCGTGCCGGAGCCCCGCAAGCGTGCCGGCGCCGATCAGCGAGCCGAGCTCGCGCGGGTCGCGCCGAAGGCCGGCTCCGAACGCCCGGTCGGCGCGCGAGTAGAACGAGGGGTCGCCGGTCTCGCGGGCGCGCTGGAGGTAGGCGTCGCCGAGGGTGGCGTACGCGGGTGCGCTGTCCGGGTCGGCGCGCACGGTGCGCTGGGCGTCGAGCACGGGGTCGCCGCTCGGCGGGCCCACATCCACGCCGGGGCTGACGAGCCGCGGCACGGGGGAGTGGTTGATCGCCGTGAGCGCGGCCAGCAGGGCGCCGAACACGGCGAGCGGGACGAGAAGCTTGAAGAGATTGGGTCGCGTGAGCGTCATCGGATGGCCTCCCCGGGCGAGGGGACGTCCCGCGGGACGCCCCCTCGCCGAGGTGGAATCGTTCAGCCGCCCGCCGGCACCGGCGGATGGCCCGGCTCGACCCGGTTGGACGGATCCGAGTCGAAGCCGCTGGTGGGCCCGGCCAGGTAGGGGAACGTGGAGAGGAACGGCTTGTCGTTCCTGTCCACCCCGTCACCCAGCGGGACCTTGTTGCCCTTCAGGAACCCGGCCACCACCTGCAGCTCGATGTCCACGACGTCGTCGTCGAGCCTGCGGCCGTTCGGGAACCCGGCAGTGTCGCCGCCGATCACGCCGAACCGGTTGGCGGCACCGCTTGCAGGCGGCACGCCCAGGTTGAGCTTGATCGTGTCGACCGCCGGCGGGCCCTTGATCCCCTTGTGCTGGTTCAGGTCGGGGATGCCCTGGAGGAGCGCCTGCACGATGTCCGTGCGGTCGTTCTCCGGGGCGCCGACCTTGAACAGCGCATTGAGGATCGCCGCGAGCTCGGGCTTCACGACGTACTTGCCGTAGAGCGTGGCGTCACGGTCCGGGGTGGTGCGGTTGAAGCGGTCCTTCTGGCCGAGGGGGATGACCACCTCGTTGACCAGCGGGTTGCCGAGCCGCGAGACCTGGACCCAGCCGTTCGAGCCCTGCGAGCGGCGTCCCTTCTTGTGGTGCTTCTTCTTCTTGGACGCCGCGGCATAGCGGTCGACCACGTCGAGGCGCCTGCGCTCGGTGGTGGACCAGACGCCCACGACCGCGTTGCTCGCCGCCGGACCGGAGACGGACTTGCCGTTCTTGGTCACGCTGGCCTCCGGGATCTGCATGACCACCGCATGGGTGTTCATCCCGCTCAGGTCGTCCTTGCCCTGGCCCTGGTTGCCCGTGAGCTTGCGGACGTTCAGGCCGTCGAACGTCGCGCCCAGGTCCACGAAGAACGGATCGTCGCGCTGGCCGACGAAGACCTTCGTGCCGTCGCCCAGCCGCTTGATCGCGCCGTCCACGAACGTGTCGTAGCTCGGGAACGTCTTCGGGCCGATGTTCGGCGGTGCCACGGGCAGGTCGCGAGCGATGGTGTGCGTGCGCTCGTGGTCCTTGCCCTTCTTCCAGTGGTGATCCTCGCGAACGATCGAGTACCGCTGCACCACGTTCAGCTTCGGATCGTCGTAGCCGTTGGCGCCCGGAAGCGCGTACAGGAACGAGTTCTTGTTCTTGATCCGGGTCTTGAACTGGTACCGGTAGCTCACGTCCGGCCGGCCATCGCCGGTGTTGTCCACGTGGATGTAGTACCTGGCGCGGTCATCGAACCCGAAGAAGTTCGGGCCGGATCCCGGCACCTCCCCCGGAATCCAGTCGGCCACGACCGTGAGTGCTCCCGGGGCGTCCTTCGCGGTGTACGCGTAGGTGTCGGTGTTGTCCGCCGACGGGTCTAGCGAGATGTTCGGCGCCTCACGGTGGCTCGATCCGATGCCTATCGGCACCGCGATCGCGACAGCCGCCAGCGCCGCTGGGGCCACCAGCTTCTTGCGCATGTGCGAGTCCTCCTTGGACGAGATCGGAGGGCGACCGCCTTGGTCCTCCTCCGCTTGGCCACCTCTAACGCGGCACGCGGAGATCCGGATCAAACAATGGCGCGTAAGAGATCACCGATGCTGGGGTACGAGCAAGGGGCAATGCCGGAGTTCGAGCCACAACAGCACTTCCTGCGCGCCGATCTGCGGCTGCTGAAGGGGGCACGCGAGTTCGCCGAGCGCGCCGCGCGGGACTTCGGTCTCGAGAACGGGGCCCGCTACCACGTGAAGCTGGCGATGAGCGAGGCGGTGACCAACGCCATCCAGCACGGCTCCTCCTCGCCGGACGACCCGATCCGCATCTGGGCGGCCGAGGAGTCGGGAGCCCTCGTGTTCGAGGTCCTCGACACCGGCCGCTTCCGGCCGCGCGTGGCCCGGCACGGCGATCCGCTGCCGGACAGCGGGCGCGGGCTCGAGTTCCTGCGGCTGCTGATGGACGAGGTGGACGTGCGCCCGAGCTCGGACGGCACGCTCCTGCGCTTCGCCAAGAGGCGTTAGCGCCGTCGACCTCGGCTGCTTCGGCTAAAACGCCCCGACGGCGGCCCTTCGCCGCCGAATCACGGACGGCCGCCTAGCGAATCCTTCGCGAGTGGTGGCCGTCGCCGGCCGTCGCCGGGGCAAGGTCGATTTCGCCGTTCCGGGGGCTACTCCTTCACCTGAAGTTCGCCGGTCATCCCCAGCTCCGCGTGGTCACCCACCGTGCAGAGCATCTCGTAGCGCCCGGGCCGGACCGTGACGGTGGCCGCGCCCGTGTGGCCGGCGGGCAGGCTGGGGGTGCCGCCCACCTCCTTGCCGTCGCGCCGCAGTCGCAGGTTGTGCGCCAGCGAGCCATCGTTCCGGAGGCGGATCCGGACCGCGCCGCCGCCGCTCAGCACCACCGCGGCCGGGGCGAACGAGTACTCGCGGGCGCTGACCCTCAGCGTCTCGCCCGCGTTCAGCGGCTGCGCCGCGCCGCCTCCGTCGGCGTGCTCTTCCTTGCCGCAGCCCGCGACTGCCACCACGGCCAGCAGCGTGAACAGGGAGGCTGGCGGCCGCACGGGGACGGGATACTATGCGCCGCCGTGCCCCGCGCAGCCGCTCTTCTCTGCCTCGCCGCGCTCACCATCCTGGCCGGCTGCGGCGGCGAGATCGAGGTGCCCAAGGAGGACACGAGCCTGCACGCGGGGGCCGTGCTCTTCAACGAACGCTGCTCCGGCTGCCACACCCTCGACGCGGCGAACTCCTACGGCAGCAAGGCGACCGGGCAACTGCAGGGTGGCGAGGTCACCAACGGGCCGAACTTCAACATCCGGAGGGAGAGCAAGGACGACGTGCTCTTCGCCATCCGCAACGGCGGGTTCTCCGGGCAGATCATGCCCGCCAACGTGGCGGTGGGCGAGGACGCCGAGCTGATCGCCGACTTCCTGGCGCAGTACTCCGGCAAGAAGCGCGGCGGGGATTGATGTGAGCGGGCCGGGCCGGTAGGCCTCGCGTGCTCGACCTCCGCCAGATCCGGGACGATCCGCAGCCGGCCCGCGACGCGCTGGCGCGCCGCGGCGCGGACCCGGCGCTGCTGGACGAGGCGCTCGAGCTCGACCAGCGCAGGCGGGCGATCCTTCCCGAGCTCGAGGAGCTCGGCGGCTCAAGAACGAGGCCTCCAGGCGGATCGGCGAGTTGCAGCGCTCGGGGGAGGACGCCTCCGAGGCGATCACGGAGGTGCGCGGCGCCTCCGCCCGCGAGAAGGAGCTGGACGACGAGCTGAGGGGGCTCGAGGAGCGCCGCTCGGCGGCGGTGGCCGCGCTTCCCAACCTCCCCGACCCGAGCGCCCCCCTGGAGGACACGGTGCTGCGCGAGGTCGGCGCTGCGGGCGCCACCGGCCGCGACCACCTCGAGCTGCTCGGCGACCTGGTGGACATGGAGGCCGGCGCGCGGGTGGCCGGCTCCCGCTTCGCCTATCTGAAGGGACCGGTGGTCCGGCTGGAGCTGGCGCTCGTCCAGTGGGTGCTCACCCTGCTGGAGGAGAAGGGGTTCGTGCCGGTGATCCCGCCGGTGCTCGTGCGCGAGGAGGCGCTCTTCGGCACGGGCATGCTCCCGGACACCGAGCAGCAGATCTACCGCGTGCCAGAGGACGACCTCTACCTCGCCGGCACCTCGGAGGTGCCGCTTGCCTCGCTGCATGCGCGGCGAGATCCTGGCCGGGACCGAGCTGCCGCGTCGCTACGCCGGCTTCTCGACCTGCTTTCGCCGCGAGGCCGGCGCCGCCGGGAAGGACACGAAGGGCATCTTCCGGGTGCACCAGTTCGACAAGGTCGAGATGTTCGCGTTCGTGGAGCCGGACGAATCGGCGGCGGAGCACGAGCGGCTGCTGGCGATCGAGGAGGAGATCCTCGGCGCACTCGGGATCCCCTACCGGGTGGTGAACATCGCCGCTTCCGACCTGGGCGCTTCGGCCGCCAAGAAGTACGACCTCGAGGCGTGGCTGCCCGGCCAGGGCCGCTATCGCGAGCTCACCTCGTGCTCGAACACGACCGACTTCCAGGCGCGCCGGCTCGACGTTCGCTACCGCCCCGGCGAGGAGGCCCCGCGCCACGTGCACACACTGAACGGGACCGCGGTGGCCGTGGGGCGCACGATCATCGCGCTGGTGGAGAACGGCCAGCGCGAGGACGGGAGCGTTGCGATGCCGTCCGTGCTGCACGAGTACGGCGCTCCGAGCGAGCTCGCAGCGGCCTCCTGAGCGGCGTGGCCACATGCGAGAGTCCCGGAGTCCGTAGAGCCGCAATGAAGCTCCTGGAGGGGTGGCAGAGCGGTTGAATGCGTCGGTCTTGAAAACCGATAAGCGTCGCTAGGCGCTTCGAGGGTTCGAATCCCTCCCCCTCCGCTTATTTGCAGGGGAAACGCCGTCTCACCGGCCCGCCCTGAGCGCCTCCATGAGGGCGCCTGGGGCAGCAATGGGACAGTCTGTGGGACAGAAAGCCCCGGAATCGCTCGGGGCGCCGCCACTGGAGGAAGCCACCGCCTCCCCCACCCCATAGTGGTCAAAGCGATGACTTCCGCTTGTCGTCCAAAGCAGCAGCCCGCCGCTAGTTGGCGCTGTCGACAGCGGGAATCCGCTGTGGTGTGTGGCCCCGACCCGCGAGGCGTTCGCTCAGGCCGAACCGAGCAGCTTTGCCTTCTCGCGCTCGAACTCTTGGTCTGTCAGCACGTTCTGCTCGTGAAGCTCGCCCAGCTGCTTGAGCTCCTCCATCGCCTCATGGGTCAGTCCCCCCGCCGCGGCAGGCTGGGCGGCCGGGCCGGGCTCAGCAGGGGCAGCCTGCTGAGCAGCTGCCGCTTCCTCCTGCTGTTCCCCTTCCTTGGCGTCATAGTGCTTCTTGGCCGCCATGGCGGCCCCTCCAAGGGCCGCGAGGCGTCGTCTGCGCTGGCGTCTGTCTTGTCCCATCGTCTTATCCTCCTCGACACGGCGCCACGGTCTATAGCCGGTGCGCGTTCGTGAGCAGACCCAGCCTCCCACACCCCGGGTCCGCCGACAACGCCCCAACGGGGATGAGACCCGGATTACCGCTCTTCGCCCAAGCTTCATCCCTTTGGGCGATGGCGACCGCCTTCGGGCCGCGAGCTGCCCACTTGCGCTTTCCATGCATTGCGAGAGCCACCGCTGGCACGCGCGGGGGCATACATCGCTTAGCCGGGACGTGGCCGGAACTATCCAAATGGATAATTCGGGGCAGAAGCGGCGGGGGCCGAAGTACAGGAAGCGCAACCCCGAACGCGACGCCAACCAGGCGCCGTGCTCAGGAGACGCGCGGCGCGTGCCCGCCCCAAGCGAGGAACCGCGGCCCCGCCAGGAGGAATGGGACGGGCACGCAGCCGGTTACGCCCTCGACGCCCTTGGCGCCAAGCTGAAGGTCACCATTGCATCGCCGCGTACTGGGGCTCTTCGGCCATACGGCGACAGTCGCGGGCCGCCTCCCACGACAGAACCGCCGCCATCGCCGCGTCGATCTTCGGACCCCCATGCCGGACCTTGCCCAGGGTGTAGAGCGGCCTGCCGTCGTCGTCCAACACCCGTGACGGCCGGCGCACCGTGTTGGCGATGTGCTGTGCCAGCAGCGGGTCGCCATCATGGGTCACCTCGCCCGCAGCGATCGCCTCCTGATAGGTCCGCACCGCGTGCGCCGTGGCGACGGTGCGGTTGGTGTGCCACAGGATCACCCGCTTGTCCCAGCGGCTCGCCCACCGATCCACGAGCCCTTCCACGTACTGGGGGTCGATGTAGATGCGCTCGACGCTGTGGCGCTCGACGAGCTCCGACACCTCGCCGTCGACCTGGTCGAGGTCGTGTTGGTAGTCGTCGCCGGCGTCCTCGGGCCTCTCGATGATCGACACCACGAACTGCCAGCCGGTGTCGACCTCGGTGGCGATCGCGGCGATCGCGTCGCGGAACAGGGCGCCGTCCACCCCGATCGCCAGCCGCACGTCGGGGTCGTACCAGCCGGACCTGCCGTCGAGCAGCTTGACCCGTTGGCGGGTCGGCACGAGCTGGTGGTCGGGGCGGGCCTGGGCCTGCCAGCGCTCGAGGTCGAACGCACGCGACTCGGCCGCGATCTTGCGGTTGAGGTAATACCGCTCGGCTTGGGCGGCGTCGCCGCGGGCCAACAGGTGGTCGAGCTCGAGCTCGAGCCGGTCGAGGTCGATCCAGCCCGGGATACGGCCACTTGCGTTGCCCTGCGCTTCGCAGCCGGTGGCGGCGTCGCCGTACACCTTGCGCAACACCCGCCGCCGTTCTTGGCGGTTGCGCACCGACCCGGTGCCGGGCTCCACGTCGTCCACGAACACGCCGTCCGGGTGCTCGCCGACGCGTTGCGCGACCGAGTCCTCGGCGGGGTCCCAGGCGTTGGTGGTCGCCATGAAGCGGCCGCCCATCCCGGCCAGGTTGCGGGAGATCGCGTCCAAAAGCGCGGGCCCGTGGTTGCCCGGCAGCCACAACCCAACCTCGTCCAGGGCGGCGAACGTGACCCGCTGGCCGGCGCGGGAGCGGTGGGCGGCAGTCACGAACTCCACCCGGCCACCAGACTCCAGATTGACCCTGGTCAGTCCGACGTCGACCTCGTGC
Source organism: uncultured Thermoleophilaceae bacterium (assembly GCA_963759625.1). GTDB lineage: Bacteria > Actinomycetota > Thermoleophilia > Solirubrobacterales > Thermoleophilaceae > JACVRW01. The sequence continues at coordinate 172,998 of CAVXAD010000007.1, forward strand.
GCGATGCCGCCGAGCTGCAACATCGCCAACAGCGCCCGCCAAATATTCATCGCCTGGTCCTCCGACACCGCGGCCACCTGGATCCACGGCGACGGGTGCGTCCTGCCCACCGGTTCGCCTTCAGGGTCCCAGCCGGCGAACAGGGTGGGGCCCAACGCCTCCGCGGCCACCACAGCCGCGGACAGGGGCCCTTTGCCTTGCTTGACGGGGCGGACGAGCATCCCGCCGCGGCGGTGGACGAACCGGCCCGAGTCGTCGAGCGCGTAGAAGCGCAGCAGGAAGTCCCACTGGTCGCCCGTGAGCCGGAACGGTTCGCCGCGCAGCTCCCCATCCGGGCGGCCAGGTTGTCTTGGATCCAGCAGCCGACGAGGCCGCCGAGGGAAGGGACAGTCACTTATTCCACCGCCCTCAGCTTCGGCACATCGTGCGGCCGCCGCGGACGCACCTTCTCCGCCTGGCCCACCTCCCACTGCAGCGCACGCCGTGCTCTCGGGTTGAGCCCGAAGCGGTCCTCCAACTGCAGCATCGTCCCGAGCTCCACCTTCGTCAGCGACCCCTGCCGCTCCACCAAGTCGGCGAGGCGCACGAGCGCCGGCACGTCGGCTTCGAGGTACACAGTCGCCATCGGGGACGCCCACACGACCTTCCACCACTCGCGTGCCGACCTCGACCACGAAGGCTTGCGCGGTGGAAGCGCCGGGGGTCGCTTGAAGTCCCTGGCGGCCGGCAGCGTTTGCCATCCCGCCTGGCCGGCGTTTCGCCGTACTCGCTGCGCAGGGGCCTTAGGCAGCGCCGCCATCACACCGACCTGTCGCGAAGCGGGATACTCGGCGGGCGATGTCGCAGGAGAACGTGGAACGCACTTACCGCACCATCGACGCCCTCAACAGGCGCGACCTGGAGGCGTACCTGATGCTGATGGACGAAGACGTTGAGGCCGTCTCTCGCATCGCCGCCGTCGAGGGCGGGCTCCACGGACATGACGGAATCCGAACCTGGTGGGACAACTGGTTCGGGAGCTTTCCCGACTACACCATCGGGGTCGTCGGGATGCGCGACATCGAAGACATCACCCTCGCAACAATCAAAGCTGTCGGCCACGGCGCGGGCAGCGCCCTGCCCTTCGAGGACAATGCTTGGCTTGCCGGCCGATGGCGAGACGGCAGGTGCACGTGGTGGCAAGTCTTCCCCGCCGAGGCCGAAGCCCTCGAAGCCGTGGGGCTGTCGGAGTAGCCGATGTCGCAGGAGAACGTGGAGGTGGTGCGTCGGATCTTCGACGCCTGGTCGCGGGGCGATTTCAGCGCCGGAGCCGAAGTGATGGATCCCGGCGTTCGCGTCGTCTGGCTGAGCGTCCTCGACGTCGGCGAGGACGAGACCCGAGGGGCCGAAGCCGCGTCCGACAGGATGGCGTATTTCGTGAGGGCCTGGGAGCACCTGACCCTCACCGCTGAGCGCATCATTGACGCGGGCGATCGGGTCGCCGTAATCGCGGTTTGGCGAGGGCGAGGGGCGGTGTCCGGCGTCGCGAGCGAGTGGCGTCACGGCGCGGTGTGGAGCTTCCGCGACGGCAGGGTGATCGAGCTGCTCAGCTATCCGGATCCGGCCGAAGCCCTCGAAGCCGTGGGGCTGTCGGAGTAGCCCCATCACCTCAGCCCCCACCCCCGGGTAGGGATGCGTACATACCCCGAGCCACAGTCCTCTCCGGTCCCCGTGTGGAGGGAAGGTTGGGGTACCCCACACCCCACCACACAGGGACCGGCGAGCTGCACCATGGTCTGACCCGGGCGCGTTGTAGCCTGGCCCAATGAGGGCGCGGATCCGGCGGCGGGTACGGATTCGCGATATCACAAGCTGCGCGCTGGCCGTTGCGGTGCTCGGATTGGCGCTCTCTCCGCCGGCGAAGGCTGACCCGCTGACCGAGTTCCGGTTGCGACCCGGCAACCTTTCCTTGGACTACCTCGTGACCGGACCCGATGGCGCGCTCTGGTTCACGGAGTTCTTCGGCAACAGGGTCGGGCGCATCACTACCGCGGGGAAGGTGACCGAGTTTCGGCTGCCGACGCCAGACAGCAATCCGAAGGGGATCACGGTCGGGTCCGACGGCGCAATCTGGTTCACAGAGGAGAGCAGCAACAAGATCGGCCGAATCACGACGTCGGGAGAGCTGAGGGAGTTCCCGCTGCCGACCCCCGACAGCGGACCCTGGTACATCACCGCCGGTCCAGACGGCGCGCTCTGGTTCACCGAGTTTGGAATTGCCGGCTCGGGAGGAAACAAGATCGGGCGGATTACAACGACCGGGGCTATCACGGAGTTCTCGCTCTCGCCGGGCCGCACGACGCTTCCCATCGGGATCGCGGCGGGGGCCGACGGGCCCTCTGGTTCACGGAGGACGACGTGCTCGACGAGCAGCGCGACAAGATCGGTCGCATCACCACAGGGGGCGTCATCAGCGAGTTCCCGCTTCCGCGCGACGGTCGCAATCCGACGGGCATCGCAGCCGGTCCCGACGGCGCCCTCTGGTTCACGGAGACCGACGGGAACCGCATCGGTCGCATCACGACGGCGGGCGCCATCACCGAGTACCCGTTGCCGAGGGCCGGCAGCTTCCCCTGGGATGTCACGGTCGGTCCGGACGGCGCGCTCTGGTTCACGGAGTTCGGCCTGGCGAGAAGGGGCGGCAACAAGATCGGTCGAATCACGACTGCCGGGGCGTTCAGGGAGTGTCCGATCCCAACCGCCAACAGCTCTCCCTATGGGATCGCGCCCGGCCCCGACGGCGCGCTCTGGTTCACGGAGTACGAGGGAAACTTGATCGGTCGCCTCTCCGCCCGTGGCTGTCTGGTCCGCGGCAAGACGGTGGGCGTCGAGCGCGAGCGCGGGAAGGTGCTGCTGAGCCTGGCTCCCCGTGGAGCGCGCATGGCCAGCGCGATACGGGCCGCCAAGGGCCCACGCTTCGAAGTCGAGCGCAGGGCGCGACAGATCCCTGTCGGTTCGGTCGTCGACGTCCGTCGCGGCAGTGTGATCCTCAGCTCTGGACGCACGGCAAACGGCAACGAGGTGAACTCCGGAGTATTCGGGGGCGGCCGCTTCCAGGTGCTCCAGTCGCGCAAGCGCCGGCTGGCAGGGCTCACCACGCTGCGCCTCCAGGGCGGCGACTACGCCAAATGCGCCACGCGCACGCGGAGCTCGGGCGCGGTATTACCCGTCCAAAGCGCGCGCCTGCGCCAGCACACTGTCCGACGCATTCGCGGACGAGCACACGGCCGCTTCCGCACCCGCGGCCGCCACAGCGCTGCCACGGTGCGCGGCACGACCTTCAGCGTCGCGGACCGGTGCGACGGCACCCTGACCAAGGTCGAACGCGGGAGTGTGGTCGTGCGCGACTTTCACCGGAAGAAGACAGTCATCCTGCGGGCAGGCCAGAGCTACCTGGCCAGAGCATCGAACGGTCCCTGACGGCGATAGGCGCTTCAAGCACGGCCCGGTGCCGGGCGGGCTAGGCTCACCTCCGGATGCGGGTGAGTCTCCAGCTCATTCCGGAGCAGCCGGCGGAGGAGCTCCTTGCGGCGGCCGAGGCTGCGGACGCGCTTGGCTACTACGCCTGCTACAGCGCCGACGAGATCTACCACAAGGACGCCTGGGTGGTGCTCGCGGCCGCCGCGGGCCGCACCGAAAGGATCCGTCTCGGTCCTTGTGTCGCCCCCGTCTATCTGCGGGATCCGGCCTCTGTAGCTCAGCTTGCCGCCACCCTCGACGAGCTGAGCGGCGGCCGGGCCGAGGTGGTCTTGGGTATCGGGAATCTCGCCACGCTCGAGCAGTACGGGATCGAGTGGCACGGGACGCGCCCCATCGCCCGGCTGCGTGAGGCCCATCGCGTGATTCGGACGTTGCTCGACGAAGGCTCGATCGACTTCCAAGGGGACTTCTTCCGTTACGCGGGCGTGAGTACCGCTGCACGGCCCGTACGGGAGCATGTTCCGGTGAAGCTCGGCGCGATGGGCGGGCCGAAGTCGATGGAGCTCGCGGGCGAGATCGCCGACGGACTCCATACCGCCTGCGCGTACTCAGCCGAGGCGCTGCGCTACGCCGTTCACCACTTCAGGGTCGGCGCCGATCGTGCCGGGCGCGATGCCGATCAGCTGGACGTCGGCGACTCGCTGCTGGGCGCGATCGCTCCCGACCCGGACGTCGCATTGCGCGCCGGCCGAATCCTGGCCTCGTTCTACATCCCCTCGATGCCACCGGCCCTGCTCGAGCGCCACGGCATCGATCCCGCGGACGTGGCGCCCGTGAACGAGGCGTTCTCCGCAGGCGACATCAACCGCGCGCTCGACCTCACGCCCGACGCCGTGGCCGATCGGATCATGGTCTCCGGAACCCCCGAGGACTGGGTCGAATGGATCACCCGCGAGTACGCACCCCACGGTCTGAACCACGCGCTCATCTCCTTCACCGACCCGTTCACGCTCAAGGCGTGGGCTGACGCCGAGGTGGCGGGACTGCCGGATCTCGTCGAACAGGTCCGACTCTTCGGCGAGCACGTCCTGCCCCACCTTCCTTGAGCCGGTGGCGGCGTGTCCTAGCCTCTCGGTTCGCGCCGACTGGCGCGGGTACCGCCCAGGATCCGCACCGCAGGGGTGTATAAAAGGTCCATGTCGTGGATGGTGGTGGGGACGGAGTTCGCCGGGCACAGGCTCGAGGAGGTCATCGGCCACGGCGGGATGGGCGTGGTCTACCGCGCGCGGGACCTCGAGCTCGACCGCGTCGTGGCACTCAAGGTGATCGCGCCGGAATACGCTCAGGACCGGGACTTCCGTGAGCGCTTCAAGCGCGAGTCGCAGCTGGCCGCGTCGATCAAGCACCCCAACGTCATCTCGATCTACCGGGCCGGCGCGGAGGGCGATCAGCTCTACATCACCATGGACTACGTGGAGGGGAGCGACCTCCACGGTGTCATCGCCGTTCGCGGCCGGCTGAACCCCAAATTGGCTGCGGATATCGTCGCGCAGGTCGCCGACGGCCTGGACGCCGCGCACGCGCGCGGGCTGGTTCACCGGGACGTAAAGCCCGCAAACGTGCTGGTCGAGGACCACCGCGGCCGGCAGCAGGCGTATCTCACGGACTTCGGGCTGACGAAGCTTGCAACCCCCGCCTCGGCGTTGACCAAGACCGGTCTGATCGTCGGCACCACCGACTACCTGGCTCCTGAGCAGATCGAAGGCCGTCCGATCGACGCGCGTGTGGACGTCTACGCCCTCGGCTGTGTCCTCTACGAAGCGCTCACCGGAAGCGTTCCCTATCCGCGCGACAACAACGCCGCAAAGATCTGGGCCCACATGAGCGAGCCGGTGCCCTCCGTGCTGGAGTCCGGTCCCGGCATTCCCACCGAGTTCGACGCCGTGGTGCGCCGCGCGATGGCCAAGGACCCCAACCATCGGTTCCTGTCCGCGGACGAGATGGGCCGCGCCGTGACCGCCGCCGCCGCGGGCTCGGCGGCGGAGGCCGGCGGCGCAGCGGCCGTGGCTCCAATGACCGGCGGGGCGCCCCCGGGAGGCGGCGGCTCCGTCCCCACTCCTCCTCCGTCGCAGCAAGGGAAGGCGGCCACCAGGCGCGTCAAGCGAAAGCGCAGGGTGGTCGGCGAGGACGGTGCGTCGGCGCCGCCGGTGACGGCGGCGGGGAGGCCGACCGCGCCGGCAAGCGCCGACACGGAAGACAAGGCTGCCGCCGTAGCGCAAAGGCCCGCTCCGACCCGAGGCGCCGCGCCGCCGCCCCCGCCGGTCGCCCCGGGTCCCGCCTCCGCCGCTGCCGATGCCGCCGGCTCCCCCCCGCGACGCGTACCGAACTCGCGTGTGTTGCTCGCCCTCGGCGCCGCAGCCGTGGTCGCCGTCGTGGTGGCAGTCGTCCTCGTTCTCGGAGGCGACGACTCCGAGGACCAGTCCGCTGTGACCTCCGAGCCTGTCGTGGCGCGCCCGCTGCCGGCGGGCCTGGCGTGGCGGGAGTTGCGCAACGCGCCGATTGCGCGCCAGTACGCCGGGGCGACGGCGGTGGACGGGGCGGTTTGGGTGTTCGGCGGGCTTGGGAGTGAACACCTCGAGCACCACGACGAAGGCGTACGACCCGGTGATCAACGAGTGGAAGACGGGGCCGGGCCTGCCGTTGCCGCTGCACCATGTGACGGCGGTGACCTACAAGGGCGACGCGGTCGTGATCGGCGGCTTCGTGCCGAACGGCTCGGACCTGACGGCCGAGACCTCCGACCGGGTGTTCGCCTTGCGAGACGGGGCGTGGCAGGAGCTGCCCAAGCTGAACCACGCCCGGGCCGCCGCCGGGGCCGGCGTGGTGGGCGACAAGATCGTGGTGGTCGGGGGCCAGGCCGACGGCAAGCTGGTGCCCCAGACCGAGGTATTCGACGGCAAGAGCTGGAAGGACGTGGCCGACATTCCCACGCCGCGCGAGCACCTCGGGGCCGCCTCGGACGGCCGCTATGTCTACGCGGTCGGCGGCCGGGACCTGGCGTCGGACAAGAACTCGCCGGCGCTCGAGCGCTACGACCCCGGCAGCGACAGCTGGACCAAGCTGCCGGACATGCCGACCGCGAGCGGCAGCGTGGCCGCGGCGGTCGTCGGCGGGCGCCTGATCACGGTCGGCGGCGAGACGCCGACCCAGGTCAGCGCCGCCGTCCAGGCCTACGACGTGACCAAGAAGCGGTGGTCGACGTTGCCGCCCATGCACACCGCGCGTCACGGCGTGGCGCTGGCCGCAATCGGCGACTCGCTCTACGCGATCGGCGGCGCGACCGCAGCCCGGGCACGTGGGATCGACCCGCAAGGCCGAGGTTCTGGACCTCAGCAAGGCTCCCGCGAAGGCGCCCTCACAGTCGGCCGGAAGTGGCGGGAGCTGCGCAATGCGCCGTTTGCGCGCCAGTACGCCGGCGGCGACGGCGGTGCAGGGAGCGGTGTGGGTGTTCGGCGGGTTGGGGGTCACGACCTCGAGCACCACGGCGAAGGCGTACGACCCGGTGATCAACGAGTGGAAGACGGGGCCCGGGCTGCCGTTGCCGCTGCACCATGTGACGGCGGTGACCTACAAGGGCGATCCGGTCGTGATCGGCGGCTGCGTGCCGAAGGGCTCGGAGCTGACCGCGGAGACGTCCAACCGGGTGTTCGCCTTGCGAAACGGCGCCTGGGAGGAGTTGCCCAAGCTGAACCATGCCCGGGCCGCAGCCGGGGCCGGCGTGGTGGGCGACAAGATCGTGGTGGTCGGGGGCCAGGCCGACGGCAAGCTGGTGCCCCAGACCGAGGTATTCGACGGCGACAGCTGGAAGGACGTGGCCGACATTCCCACGCCGCGCGAGCACCTCGGGGCCGCCTCGGACGGCCGCTATGTCTACGCCGTCGGCGGCCGGAACCTGGCGTCGGACAAGAACTCGCCGGCGCTCGAGCGCTACGACCCCGGCAGCGACCGCTGGACGAAGCTGCCGGACATGCCGACCGCGAGCGGCAGCGTGGGCGCGGCCGTTGTGAACGGGCGCCTGATCACCGTGGGCGGCGAGACTCCGACCGAGGTGAGCGACGCCGTCCAGGCCTTCGACCTGACGAAGCAGACCTGGTCGTTGCTGCCGCGGATGCACACCGCTCGCCACGGCGTGGCGGTGGCCGCGCTCGGCGACTCGCTCTACGCGATCGGCGGCGCGACCGCACCCGGACACGTGGGATCGACCCGCAAAGCCGAGGTCCTCGAACTGCGGTGACGCGGGCCGCCCGGCCCGCGCCCGGCGGTACCGCGAAGTCCCGAGCGCCAGTGGGCCTGGACGATCGTCCGAGCCGCCGGCCTTTTCATCCGGTACGGCGCGGTGTCGGCCGACACCCCCAATAGCTTTCGAAAAGGGGCCAATCACATGCGACGCATCTTCAGCGACGGTCGCTACGCAAACGTGACGGCCACGCTCGCTCTGGTTCTGGCCCTGACCGGCAGCTCATACGCGGCGTTGACCATCACCGGCAGGAACATCGAGAACGGCTCTGTCAAGGGCCGCGATCTGGGCAGGAACTCCGTCACGTCCGAAAAGGTCAAGGACCGCAGCCTGCTGCGCAAGGACTTCAGGTCCGGCCAGTTGCCGAGGGGCTCGCGGGGAGCCAAGGGCGACAAGGGTGACCAGGGCGATCCCGGGACCGCGCGCGCGTACGGGCTCATCACGGGCACCAACGGCTTCGTGAGCCTGGGCAAGAACCTCTCCTCCGCGAACGTCAACCGGATCGCGGCGGGGGCCTACTGCATCACGGGCCTCGGCTTCTCCGCACAGCAAGTGCAGGCCACGATTGAGAGTCCCAACGTCCCCAACATCGCGGTGGAGGCGGGCATCGGCGTCGGGCCGTCCTCCTGTCCCGCCGGCACGCAGGTCCGCGTGTTCACGCGGGGCAGCGTCACCGGCGTTCTCGCCGACCACAATTTCTTCCTGCTCCTGAACTGAGCCGCACCCGGGGCGGCGGCCGCGCGGCCCTCAGGCGTCGCCTGTGGGGACCGGCATGGGCACTTCCGCGGACGCGTAGCCGCTGAAAGCGAGGCGGGCGCGATCCAGGTCGGGATGGTTCTCCACGAAGTCCAGGCGGCCGTCGCGCCAGTGCCCCACGCCCCCGTACCGGAAGGGCACGGGCGTGCCGCTGGAGCCGCCGCTCACGAGCTGGAGGACCACCGTGAGCGTCCAGTCGCCGCGCTGCTCCACGCCCTCGACCTCGATGCTGGAATCGGGGAACGCCTGGAGCCACTCGGTGAAGAAGCGTCGCAGCCCGTCGTGGCCCTGGAAGGCCGCCATATCGGGGACCCCGAACGGGCGCATGTCCCACACGGCGTCCTCGTGAAAGAACTCCAGCAGCGGCTCGATGCGACGCTCGTTCCAGTGCTCGAATCCGCGTCGCGCGAGATCGGCGTTCGTGGTCTCCGGCACTCGTCCAGCGTACGCTGCCGGGCTACGCATGCGCGAGCGCGAGCTGTTCTGGGGGATGAGGGCGATCCTGTGGATCGGCGGCGGCTTCGTCCTGCTCGCCGGGGTCCAGCTGTTCGTGTTCGCCGACCGCACCGATGAGTTCTTCGCCTGGACGATCGAGCCGCCGGCCACGGCCGCGTTCCTGGGCGCCTGCTACTGGGCCGCCGCGGTGCTCGCGTTCGCCAGCGCGCGCCAACCCACCTGGGCGCGCGCTCGGATCGGCGTTCCGGGCGTGCTCGTGTTCATCTGGCTGACGCTCCTGCTCACGCTCATGCACATCGATCGCTTCCACCTCGACGAGGGAAGCTTCCAGGCGCGGTTCGCGGCCTGGACCTGGCTCGTCATCTACCTGGCGGAGCCGCCGGCGCTGCTGTGGGCATTCGTCATGCAGCTGCGGCTGCCGGGCGGGGAACCGCGGCGCAACGCCCCGCTTCCGGCGTGGCTGCGCGCGGTTCTCGGCCTACTCGCCGCGTTCTTCTTCCTCTTCGGAGCGGCGCTGTTCGTCGCGCCTCTGGACGTGGGCGACCTCTGGCCATGGGCGCTCACGGAGTTGACGGGCAGGGCGGTGGCCGCATGGGTCGTGGCGCTCGGGCTGCTGCTGGCCGCGATGGTGTGGGAGAACCACCGAAGCCGCCTGCTCCCCGGTTGGGCGCTGGTGCTGACGCTCGTCCCGCTCGCGGTGGCCGGGCCGCTGCGCTTCGACGAAGGGATCGATTGGGGCGGCGCTGAGATGGTCGCCTACCTGGCGCTCGCCGCAGTGCTGCTGGGGGTGGGGCTCTACGGCCTCCTTCTCGCGGGCCGGCAGGCGAGCCGGTAGCATGAATGAAACCTGGTTTCACTGAGTGAAATCGGCGGCTCCGTCGGAACCCTTCGGGGCTCGACTCCGGCTGTTCGCCGGTGAGCAGTCCGAGCTGACCAGAAGGAGATCTCGGAGCGGCCGGCCTGCCGCGTGCCTACGGTCCACTGTGCACGGGCGCGCGTGGCCGTTCGCCGGGGCCGCAGCGTGAGCGCCGCCGGAACCGCGCCGTACTGGCTCGACGCGGCCTATGAGCCGCGGCCGCCGCTGCACGGGGACGTGGAGGTGGATGCCTGCGTGATCGGCGGCGGTGTGGGCGGCCTGTCGTGTGGCCGCCGGCTCGCGCAGCACGGGATCGAGACGATCGTGCTCGAGCGAGGGACCGTCGCCGGCGGCGCGAGCGGTCGCAACGGCGGCTTCCTGCTCGCCGGGGTGGCACCGTTCCACAACGACGCCCGAGAGCGCTACGGCGCCGAACGGGCGCGAGCGATATACGCCCGCACGTTCGCCGCCCAGGAGGATGTGTATGCGCTGGCGGCGGAGCTGGGCATGGGAGACGCGGTGAGGCGGGTGGGCATGCTGCGAGTGGCGGTGTCCGAGGAGGAGGCCGGGCACGTGCGAACTCACGTGGAGGCGCTGCGCCAGGACGGCTTCCCGGCGGAGCTGGTGGAGCGCGAGGAACTCCCGCCCGCGCTTCGCCGCGGCGGCCTGGTCGCGTGCCTCACGGAGAACGACGGCGCGCTTCACCCGGCGCGCTGGTACCGGGCGCTCGCAGACGCCGCCGAGGCGGCCGGGGCGCGCATCTGCGAGGGCTCCCCGGTGCACGGCCCGGTTGCCGGGCCGGACGAGGGCCCGGTCGTGACCGACGGCGGCAGCGTCCATGCCCGCCACGTGGTCGTGGCCGCGGACGGCGCGTTGCCGGCGCTCGTGCCGGAGTACGCAGGTCGCGTGCGCGCTGCGCCGGCTCCACATGGTTGCCACCGCGCCGCTCCCACCCGCGTTCGACACGCTCGTGTACGCCCGCTGGGGCTATGAGTACCTCCAGCAGCGTCCGGACGGGCGCATTCTCGGCGGCGGCTTCAGCGACGTGGACGCCGACGACTCGTACACGGACAGCGACGCGGGCAGCCCCGCGATCTGGGAGCGCATGGAGCGCTACCTCAGCGAGGACCTGGGCACCCGCGCCGAGATCACGCACCGCTGGGCCGGCGTGGTGGGCTACACCGATGACTCGCTGCCATACGTGGGCGAGGTGCCGGAGCGGCCCGGCCTCTATGTATCGGGCGGCTACTCGGGCGTGGGCAACGTGCCCGGCTTCATGTGCGGCCGCGACCTGGCGGACACGATTGCGGGCGATGGCCCGGAGCCGCTGTTCCCGGCCGGCCGCTGACGGTGGCCGCCGGCGCCGCGACCTCCGAGCGGGTCCGCTCGCGGCTCGACCGCGAGCACTGAGACAGGCGCTAAGCCCGGTCGCGGTCCAGCCACGCCAGCCACACCAGCCCGTGGCCATCCGCCTGGTCCACGTCGAGGCCGGTGATCGAGCGGATCCGGTTGATCCGGTTGCTGAGCGTGTTGCGGTGGACCGGTAGCGCGGCGGCCGTAGCGGCGCGATCGAAGTCGTGCTCGACCAGGCAGTCGAGCGTCCGGACGAGCTCGGCATCGCGGGCGGCCAGCTTGCCGTACACCCGCGCGCGCAGGCGCGCCGCGAGGCGGGGGGAGTTGCCCAGCAGGAGCTCGGCGAGGTGGTCGTCGATGTCCACCGCGCCGCGGCGCCCGCGCCGGAGCGCCACGTCCACGACCGTACGTAGCTCGTCGAGCGCCTCGGACAGCTGCCCGCGCGGCGTGGACGCGCCCTGGGCAAACGCGCCCTGCTCTTCGAAGCCCAGCTCGCGCCACCGGACCTCGTGTCGGCCCACGCCCACCACGCGGCGGCCCTCCGCGGTGGCCAGCGCGTTCTGGGAGCGCAGGCGGGCCGCGAAGGTCGCGTGGGCCTGAACGGAGAGTGGCGGGGCGGCGAGCACGAACGGGCGGTAGGGCGCGCTCAGCTCGTACCCGATCCGCTCGGCCACCTGGTGGTCCTCCCCGGCCAGCACCGCGCCCGAGCACACCCGCCGGAGCAGCCCCTGGGCGCGCCGCTCCTCGTCGGACACGATCGCCGGTGGTTTCGTGGACTCGTAGGTGTCCGAGAACAGCTGCGACACGCGGTCGACGAACTCGAAGAGGAGGTCGGCGCTCTCGAGGAGCGCCTCTCGCTCGTCGCCGCGCGCCCCGTCCAGCAGCGCGGCCCAGGCGTAGCGCGCGCCGTGGCGGAAGTTCGCGGGCACCACGTCGGCGGGCATGCCTTCGGTGGCGAGGTCGCGCGCCCGCTCGCGAAAGCGCTCCAGGTCCGACTGCGTCGGGCGCTCGTCGTCCACGAGCCAGCGCACCACGAGGTCGATGTTCCAGCGGACCCAGGCGCGCACGTCCTCTCGCGGCGGCCGGTAGCGCCGGTACTCGGGCCGGTCCCAGAAGGCGTCGAGCACGTGCTCCGTGAAGCGGTCGAGATCGGTTCGCTCGACGATCTTCCGGACGGCTTCACGGGTGCGAGTGCCGGCCTCCACATCGCGATCATCCCACCTACGTTGTGCACGTGCACAGTCAACGTGGTGGAAGTCTGGTCACATGGGGACTGTGCATGTGCCCTGCTGCTGGGCATGATGTCCCCGGTACGGGAAGAGGACCGAGGGAGGAGACTTGATGCGTTCGAGGAGCTCGAAGACCCGCAGGCTGGCGCTGGCCGTCGTGGCCGCCGCCGTGGCCTGCGCCGCCCTCGCTCCTCCCGCCATGTCCAAGGTCCCGGTGACCTTCAAGCGGATCGCCGGCTTCCCGTCCCCGGGCACGCCGGCCAAGTACAACAAGGTCGGCATCCTCAAGGTCGGCTCGAAGAAGGCGCGCAACGTGCTGGTCCTGAACCCGGGCACCTCCGCGAGTGCCGCGTACTTCGCGCCGCTGGCCAAGGACGTGGTCAAGCAGGCGAAGGGCTGGCAGGTGTGGGCGGTCGAGCGGCGCGAGAACCTGCTCGAAGACCACTCGGTGCTGAACCGCGCCAAGCAGGGGAAGGGAAGCCCCAAGCAGCTCTTCGACTACTACCTCGGCTTCATCACCGATACGAGCATCACGGATCACTTCAGCTTCATCCCGGACGCCGACGTGGGCTACGCGCGCAAGTGGGGCATGCGCACGGAGATCGAGGACCTCAACCGCGTGGTCAAGGCCGCGAAGAAGCTCGGCGGCAAGGTGGCGGTGGGAGGCCACTCGCTGGGCGGCTCCATCACGACCGCCTACGCGACCTGGGACTTCCACGGCAAGCCTGGCGCGAAGGGTCTCTCCGGACTGGTGTTCATCGACGGCGGCAGCGGCCCCACGCCGATCAGCGCCGACGAGGCCACACAGCGCTTGAACACCCTGAATGCGTCCACCCCCTGGCTCTCATTCGGCGGGATCCCCGCGCCCTTCGCGGGACTCTTCAACGCCACCGGCTCGACCGCGGCCCTGATCGCGCCGAACGAGGCCAGCCTCGCCTATGACTGGTCCCCGCTCCCCGCCAACCTCAAGCCGCCCGTGTTGCCCACCAACCTCGCTCAGTACGGCTACGCGCTCGATACCGAGACCTCGCCCCCCGGCCTGGCAGCCGCGCAGGGCCACATCGGCAAGCTGGCCACGAGCGGCAGCCCGCGTGGCTGGAACCAGGCCGGTGAGATCACGCCGATCGAGCGCTTCGCCCAGATGTTCTCGGGCTGGGGCCTGAAGGGTCTCGACGGCACCGCCTGGTACCACCCGCAGCGGCTGACCATCGACTCCGGCGCGGTCGCGGCTGGGAATGCCAACCCGGCTCAGACCATCTTGGACGTGCGGGCGACCCACGGGCACGACCTGTCCAAGCGGCTGCGGATCTACGCGTTCGGAGCGGCGCTCGGCGGACAGCGGGTGCTCGACGCCGCCACGAGCCTGGCCAGCCAGTCCGGGATCCCGAAGCGGAATCTGAAGCTGGTGGATCGCCACACCACCTATTCGCACAACGACCCCAACTCCGCGAGTCCGAAGAACGACTTCCTCAAGGGCCTCGTGCCGTTCCTGAACAAGATCGGGCGCGGGTAGCCCGCGCCCTGGGAGGCTTGCTCGGGCCGGGCTACGCCGCGGCGGCGGCGTCCACGGCCGCCCCAAGGCGGATCACCGCGAACAGGTTCCGCTCGCAGGGCTCACCGTCGGCGTCGAAGGCCGCGTGGCTGCCGAGGTGCCTGACCTCGGACCCCGGGCAGGTTGCCGACAGGTAGTGCTCGAGCCACGACCGCGCGTCGGGGGTCATCGCCGGCAGGCGGAAGGAGGCGGGCATCTCGTTCTCGCCGGTGTCGAAGAACATGACCTTCCCGGTCCTCTCCCAGATCCGAGAGGTGATGTAGCTCGCGGACTCGAGGCCGTTGTCGCGCACCAGGTGGTGCCAGAGCGAGAGAAAGACGGAGCAGTCGGCCGGAGGAACCATCTCCACGGTTTCGTCGCGAAGCTCCAGCGCGAGCACGCCCACGTTGGCCAGGCCGCTTCGCCTCACCGCGAGCAGCGCCGTTCGCTGGTTGCCCGGCGCGGCTTCGAGCGCGACGCTGGTCACCCCCTCGGAGCCGAGCTCGATCGAGAAGTAGCCCTCGCCGGCTCCGATGTCGACCGCGGAGCGCACGCCCAGTTCGCGGATGATCGGCGACATCGCGGCCCATCGCGACAGGGAGCCCTCGCCCCGCTTTGCCCTGCCCGGCAGTGCGGCAACCGGCTGGTAGCGCCCGCGCGGGAAGGTGTCGAGCCTCAGCCGCAACAGGTCGATCCCGCGGTCGATCGCCGCGCGGCTCACGAAGCGCCTGATCAATCCGGCACCCGGGGCTTGCTGGTGGCGCCGGATCGCCGAGTTGCTCGCCTGCTCGCCTTTGGTGTGGGGTACGGCGTGGTACACGTCAGGTGTACGGTAGTGGGCACGCCCGGGCTTTGTCTCGGCGCTAGCTAGGACTTGCCCCGGCCCGAGCGCAGCGACGAGGCGAGCGCAGCGAGCAGCAGCGGCAGGAGCACGAAGCCGCCGCCGTGGTGCCACCAGCCGCCCGGGCCCGAGAGCTCCCGGACGGCCGCGGCCACGATCACCGCCGCCGCCACACCCAACGGCAGCGTCCAGGTCTCACCGAGCACGAGCAGCCGGAGCTGGCGAATGAAGCTCATGCCGCGGACACCGGCCGCTCCCCGATCCACTGCACCGGCTCGCGGAGCCGGCGCACCATCAGCAGCGACGCCATCGCGTAGACCCCTGCGAGCACCAGGAGCGCTGCGTCACCGAGCGGCCAGGAGACGCCGAGGCCCTTGGCGGCGAAGAACGTGCCGAAGCTCGAGAGGAGGATCCCGACGCCGTACTTGAGCTCAGTCTCCGGCACGCGGCGCAACGGCCGGTGGAGCGCCACGCCCACGACCACCGTGAGGGCCACGGCCAGCCCCGCGCCGATGAGCGCCGGGACGCGCGCGGACGGCGTGCTCGCCAGCGCCGTGACGATCAGGATCACCTCGAGCCCTTCGAGGAGCACACCCTTGAAGGCGACCGTCCTGGCCGCCCAGTCCGGGCCGTCGACGGGCGGGGCCGCCAGCGCCTCGCGCTCCTCCAGGTACTCCGCGTAGGCGGACGAGCGCGAGCGGCGCCCGGCCAGCCGGAGCACTCCCTTGCGGAGCCACTCGAGGCCGAACAGGAGCAGCGCGACTCCGATCACGAGCTCGAGCGGCTCGGACGCGAGGCGGCCCACGAGCACCGGGCCGAGCACGGCGGCCGCCACCGCACACGCAGCCACCGCGGCGGCGGCGCCGATCACGGCGTCCCGCGCCCGGCGGCTCACGGCCACGGCGAGAACGATGGCGAGCGCCTCGAGCAGTTCGAGGGCCACGGCCAGCATCGCCCCGAGCAAGGTGAGCACGAACGCCACGACCTCAGGATGGCAGCGCCATGCACCATCTCGGTCCTGCTGAAGAGCCACGAGGACTCGAACGGCTCGTGCGGAAGGGACACCCATGCCATATGTCAACTGCGCTCGCTGCGGCCTGGTGAACTTCACCGTCGCTCATTGGTCCAGCGTCGACGGCTGCGCCGGTTGCGACGAGATGCTGCCGCGCTCCGCCGCGCGGCCGCCGCGCCTTGTCCCTGCGTCTTACCTCGCCGGTCGCGGCAGAGCAGCGCCTGACCGGTACGTCACCGGCGATTCAAAGACCCGACGTTTGGTCTTCATGACAGCCCCAACTGCAGAAGCGTCGCCCGCGCGGGCGGCGCGCGGCGCGCTCTCGGCTCAAGCCCGCGCGAAACGAGCCCGAAACAGGAGTAATGGCCTCAAGGCCCTTGCAGTTCGAGCGTCGCGAGCTCACCGTTCTGACCTGGTTCGTCCTGGTCGCCGGCATAACAGCGTCGATCCTCGGCTCGCTTGCCTGGCGCGACTACGCGCGGGACGAGACCCACGCGGAGCTAGGCCGCAGCTCGACCGAGCTCTCGAAGCGGCTGACGCAGGACGTGCGCCGCCACGATCAGGCGCTCCTCAGCACCGCCGGGCTGTTCGCGGCGTCGAACAGCGTCGAGGAGTCGGAGTTCTCCGCCTTCGCCACCGCGGTGAAGCTGCGCGGGCGCTTCCCCGAGATCAGGAGCGTGGCGTGGCTGCGCGGTGACCCCGCATCGCCGCGGGTGCGCTACGCGACCCCGCGCGAGGGCTGGGCGACCCCGGGTAGGCGGCTGGACCAAGTGGTGGGGCTTCCGACGGCGCTCAGACGGGCGCGCGACGGCGCGCGGTCGGTGCTGGCCAGCACCCACCTGCGCCCCTCAGGCGTCCGCGACGACTTCGTCATGGTGCGGCCCGTGTATACGGAGGCCCGCACTCCGCGTGGGCTTCGGGTACGCCGCGCGGGGCTGCTCGGCTGGGTCGCGCTGAAGCTGCGCGGTCGTGGCTTCCTCGCCGAGGACATGCGCACGTTCGCGCGCGAGGGCCGCGCCGTGCTCTTCTCGCCACAGGGTGAGCCCGTGTCCTGGAGCACACCGGGTCGAGTGGCGCCGGATATCCGCTCGGGCGCCGCGCGCCACGCTGATGTGCTCGACCTGCAGGGAGGCACGTGGACGCTGCGGACCTCCACGCAGGAGGAAAGGGAGGGTGCGGTTGACAGCGCCGGGCCCAAGGTGACCCTGTTCCTCGGCCTGGTGCTCAGCGTGCTTCTGTTCGCCCTCCTGAGGCTTCGCAAGCGCGCGGTCCTGGAGGCGAGGCGCCAGACGGACGACCTGCGCGAGAACGAGGACCGGTTCCAGGCGCTCACCACCTCCTCGCCGGTGGGCATCTGCCTGCTCGACGGAACCGAGCAGTGCCGCTACGTCAACCAGCGCTGGGCGGACATGCACGGCATCGAGCCTGCGGATGCGCTCTGGAAGGAGCCGCTGCCGACCCTCGATCCGGCCGACCGCGTAGCGTGGGAAGTTGCCCTCGAGCGCGGACGCCAGGGAGAGGAGACCTCCCTCGAGTGTCGACTGGCGCTGCCCGACGGAGGCGTGCACTGGGCCCTCTACCGGGGCGCGCCGCTGCGGCACGAGAGCGGCGAGATCAGGGGCTGGGTCTTGTCGGCCGTGGACATCACGGACCGCAAGATCTACGAGGCCGAGCTGAAGCGACGCGCCCTGCACGACGAGCTCACGGGCCTTCCGAATCGTGCGCTGCTGATGGAGCATCTCGCGCGCGCAATGGCGGCCGGGACACGGCAGCGCAGGTCCACCGGCGTGCTCTTCATCGATCTCGACCGGCTCAGCAGGGTCAACGACGAGCTCGGCCGCGCCGCCGGCGACGAGATCATCCGGATGGCCGCACGGCGCCTCGACGAGACGGTGCGCCCCGGCGACACCGTGGGCCGCTTCGCGGGTGACGAGTTCGTCGTGATCTGCGAGGACGTATCGGACGAGACCGACGTGGTGCGGATTGCCGAGCGGCTCGTCGCGGACCTGAGCGGCCCGACCGCCGTGGACGGCAATCCCGTGTCGGTCACGGCCAGCATCGGCATCGCCTTCGGCGGTGCGGGCGATGATCCCGGACAGGTCCTCCGCGACGCGGATGCCGCCCGCAACAAGGCGAAGCTCCAGGGCGGCGGCGCCACAGAGCTCTTCGACACCCGCCTCAAGACCCAGGCCCAGCGGAGGGCGGAGCTCGAGAACGCACTGCGGGAGGCGATCGACCACGGGGACTTCGAGGTCCACTATCAGCCCCTCGTCGAGTTGCCGGCGCGGCGAGCCGTGGGTTTCGAGGCGCTCGTCCGCTGGCGGCGAAACGGGAAGCTCGTGGGCCCCAACGACTTCATCCCGGTCGCCGAGGAGAACGGCCTGATCCTCCCCATCGGGCGCTGGGTCCTGGGCGAGGCGTGCGAGCAGGCGGCCCGCTGGAACGCCGCCCCAGGCGATCCGGTGTTCGTGTCGGTGAACGTGTCGGCTCGTCAGATCGTCGAGCCCGGGCTGCCCGATGCGGTAGCCCAGGCGCTCGCCACGAGCGGCCTGGAGCCCGAGTGCCTGTCACTCGAGATAACCGAGAGCCTCTTGCTCGAGCCCCACGGTGAGACGCTCGTCACGCTCGAGCGCATCGAGCGGCTCGGCGTCCGCATCTCGATGGACGATTTCGGCACGGGCTACTCGGCTCTCTCGTACCTGAAGCGGTTCCCGATCCATGAGCTCAAGATCGATCGGGCGTTCGTGACCGACGTGGCGCGCAGCGAAGAGGACGCCGAGCTCGTGGCCGCGATCGTGGCCATGGCCCATGCGCTGGGCTTCTCCGTAGTCGCGGAGGGCGTGGAGACCGAGGAGCAGTTGGACGCCCTGCAGGACCTCGACGTGACCCGAGCGCAGGGCTATCTGTTCTCGCGGCCGGTGCCGGCCGCGGAGGCCGGCGAGCTGCTGGCCGCCGGGCGGGTGGTCGGTCCGGTCGCGCGGTAGCGCGGGGCCTGGCGCCGACCCGGATTCTCCGACCCAGGGCCTCAGTACCCTGAGAGGGCCGGCCTTCGCGCCCCCGGTCGGGCGGTTGCCGACGCCCAGGTCGCCAAGATGATCCGCCCCGAACAGCTAGCCGACGCCCTTCAGCGTCTCGATCCGAGGGATCGGGAGCTGCTGGCGCTGTCGCTCCACCGGCGGGTGCCCGACGAGGCGCTCGCGCGTATGTACGACTACGAGCCCGCCGAGGTCTCGCGACGGCGGGCTGCCGCGATCGAGCGCCTCGCCGACGACCTCCGCGTACAGCGTGGCGAGGACCTCGGGTCCGTCCTGAAGGCGCTGCTGGAACCGAACACCTGGAGCGGTATCGAGCCGGCCCCGGGCCGCGAGTTTGCCGCCACCAAGCCTCCGGTTACCCCGGTATACCCGCCGCCCAGGCCGCCCACCCCGATTGCGGCAACGGCCGCCGGCGAGCCCGAGCCGTCCCCGGCGCCCGTTCCGCTCCGGCCGGTGCCGCCCCCACCGCCCGAGCCCGAGAAGGAGCCGGAGGAGCCGCCGCCCGCCGCTCTGGCGGCGGTGTCGGACCCCGCGCCCGCTCACGAGGCCGAGCCGGTGCTCGACATGCTCACCGACGGGCGCCGGCGATCCGGCGAGGGTCCCGGACGCCGTGTTCGCAGGGGTGCCCTCATCCTCGCGGCGCTGGGCGCTGCGGCGCTCGTGGGCGCAGCGGGCCTGATGGCCGCCACGCGCCTCGGCGACGACGACTCGGGCGGCCACCAGAGCCGGGATGGGGCCGATGGCACGCGCAACTTCGTGCCCGCCAAGGGAGGCCCGCTCGAGGCGCCGTTCGCGTCCGACCCGCAGACCTCGTCGTGCTACTCGACCGCCTACGTGCAGCGGTCGACCGTCCTGTTCCGCGAGCCGGGCGGCGACCCGCGCCTGCGGATGACGAAGCGCACGGAGTGGGGGTCGCCACGCGTTCTCGGGGTGGTCGGCCAGCGCGGCGACTGGCTGGGCGTCCAGGCCGCCGAGCTCAAGAACGGCGAGGTGGCCTGGATCCCGCGCGAGCAGGCCCGCGTGGACTGCGTGCCCTGGTCGGTGCACGCAGACCTGTCGAGGCGCCTGCTGTACGTACGAAAGGACGGGCACACGGTGCGAAAGTTCCGCATCGCGATCGGGTCGCCCGGGCACACCACTCCGCTGGGGCGCTACTCGGTCACGGACAAGCTGCACGTGACCGATACGGACTCCCCCTACGGCTGCTGCGTCCTGGCACTGACCGGGCACCAGACGCACCTGCCCGCGGACTGGCCCGGCGGCGACCGGCTGGCGGTGCACGCCACCACCGACCTCGCGAGCATCGGGAAGCCGATCAGCCTGGGCTGCATGCGCGTCACATCGGAGGAGGCTCGCTGGCTGATCTCGAAGATGCCGCTCGGCACTCCGGTCTTCGTCAGCGCCTGAGCTCATCTCACGGAAGCGGCGTCCCTAGCGTTTCTTTCGCATGAAGCTGCCGCCCTTCCAGGCCGTCTTCGAGGCAGAGCGAACCGACGTCTATCGCTTTCTCCACGCCACCGCCGGCCCGGCCGACGCGGACGACTGCTTCCAGGAGACCTGGATATCCGCGCTCCGCGCCTATCCACGGCTGCGCAGCGCCGAGAACCTACGCGGCTGGCTGCTACGGATCGCCCAGAACAAGGCGATCGACGCTCACCGGGCACGCGGCCGCCGCGCCGTGCCCGTCGAGAGCCTGCCCGACCGCGTGGCGGCGCGCCCGGACGAGCCCGCCGCACTCGGCGGCGACGGCGAACTGTGGGATGCGCTCCGCGCCCTCCCGGTCAAGCAACGCACCGGCGTCTACTGCCGATCGGTGCTCGGGATGCCATACGGCGAGCTCGCCGAGCTGCTCGATTGCTCGGAGGAGGCGGCACGTCGCAACGTGCACGAAGGCTTGAAGCGCCTAAGAGAGGAATGGACATGACGAGCAAGATCGAGAAGGCCATTCGGGACGCCGCGGGCGGACTCGAGCGCCCGGCACCGGACCTCGAGCGGGCCCTGGTGGCGCGCGCCGAGAGCGAGGGACTGCTCGACGTGGCCTACGCCTCCGTCGACTCGCCCCTCGGTCCCCTCACCGTGGCCACCACGCCCGCCGGACTGGTCCGGGTGGCATACCCCGGCTTCCGCTCCCAGGACGAGGTGCTCGAGGAGCTCGCCGTGAAGCTATCGCCACGCGTGCTCGAGGCACCCGCCCGGGTGGACCGCGCGCGGCGCGAGCTGGACGAGTACTTCGAGGGCAGGCGCCAGCGCTTCGACCTGCCGATCGACTGGTCGCTCACGAGCGGGTTCACCCGCGCGGTCCTGCGGGCCACCGCGCGCATCCCCTACGGCGAGGTGGGCAGCTACGCCACGGTCGCCGGCGAGGCGGGAAGCCCGCGGGCGGTGAGGGCAGCCGGGAACGCGCTCGGCGCCAATCCGATGCCCGTGGTCGTGCCCTGCCACCGCGTGCTGCGGACCGGCGGCGCACTCGGCGGGTACACGGGAGGGATCGAGCGCAAGGAGTTCCTGCTGCGTCTCGAGGGCCGCCTGCCCTGACGGGCCTGCGGCCGGCACGCCTACAATCGCCCCTTCCCGGAGAGGTGGCCGAGTGGCTGAAGGCACTCGCCTGCTAAGCGAGTATCGGGTTCACGCTCGATCGAGGGTTCGAATCCCTCCCTCTCCGTTCCGGATGCGCATCGCCTGGCTGTGTCATCGGCCCGCTCGCGTGCGGAGCACGCGTCGCGGGCCTCTTCCTTGCCAGGCGGGCGCCCCGAACCGGAGAGGGAGGGATTTTCATCCCTCCCTCAGCGCGCCCCTCGCGCTTGCGGTCGCCCCGCGCGGGCCGTAGGGTCGCACCGCACTCAGGCACCCAGACGGCAGTGCCGTCCTGGGGTTCTCTATCTCGACCACGGAGGTTCTTCGACGATGTCACAGTCCATCGCGTTCGCCGCTCCGCTGCTGCCGGGCAAGGCCGACGTCGACCGCGACGCGCTGGCGTCGGCCCAGAGCGGTGAGCGCAAAGC
Organism: uncultured Thermoleophilaceae bacterium; assembly: GCA_963759625.1. Taxonomy (GTDB): domain Bacteria; phylum Actinomycetota; class Thermoleophilia; order Solirubrobacterales; family Thermoleophilaceae; genus JACVRW01. Next base: position 194,825 of record CAVXAD010000007.1, read on the forward strand.
GGATTACGAGTCGTCTCGGCGCCGCGCAGGGATCACCCGCGAGGCGGTATGGCTGCAGAGCACCCCGGATGGTGACGTCGCAGTCGTCCTCATCGAGGCCGACGACATCGCAGCGGCGCTCGGAACCCTGGCCGGTTCGCAGGAGCCATTCGACGTCTGGTTCCGAGAGCACATCCAGGAGGTGCACGGGATGGACCTCAGCGAGGGCTTCCCGCCACCCGAGCAGCTGCTCGACTTTCGCGCCTGAGTGGCAGCCATCGCCCGGGCGTCACCGACTTCGTCCACATCGGACTTGTGGTCGAGGACCTCGACGAGACAGTCCGGTTTCTCGCGCTGCTCGGCTTCGACTGCGGCGAGCCCGGGACGTTCAGCGGTGAGTGGATCGATCGGATCATCGGTCTCGAGAACGTGACGGTCGAGGTCGCGATGGCTCGCGCCCCCGACGGCAGCGACGTGTTCGAGGTGGTGCGCTTCCAGTCGCCTTCCGCCGGCGCTCGAGAGCCGGCGCCGGCTGCGAACCGTCCTGGGCTCCGGCACATCGCCTTCAAGGTCGACGACGTGCGTGGCGTCGTCGACCGCGTCCGAGAGGCCGGCTGGGACACGATCGGGGAGATCGTGGACTTCGAGAACACGTTCCTCCTCTGCTACGTCCGCGGACCCGAGGGCCTGATCGTCGAACTCGCGGAGCGGCTCGACGCAGGCCATCAGTAGCGCGCAGACCGCCGGCTCAAAGGCCTGCGTTGAGCTCCTCGAGCAGCTTGCGTAGCTGGCGCATCTTCGCCTTGCCGAGCCGCCTCGTCCATTCCGCCTCGATCTCGGCTACGACCTCACGGGCGATCGCGTAGAGCTGCTTTCCCCGCGGCGTGGCACGAACCAGCTTCGCTCGCCGGTCGCTCGCATCGGGCACCCGCTCGACGTACCCGAGCCGCTCCAGATGAGCAACCAGCTCCGCCATCGACTGCTTGGTCATCTGTGCCCGCTCGGCCAGCACGCTGACGCGAGTCCCACCATCGTCCAGGAACTGCATGACGTTGCCGTGGGGCGGACGGATCTCGGGATGACCCCGTTCGGCGAAGCGCCGATGGAGCACCTCCGTCCCGGCCCGAACCGGCTCCCGGAACAGGATCGCCAGGTTCTCGGGAGCGGTTCGGGCGGAGGTCTTTGGAAGTCTGCTTGACATTGGACAGGATGCCTGTCTAGTCTACCGGCTGCCACTATAGACAGGCTGCCTGTCTACGTTCGAACGAGAAGGGAATGACTGATGACGATCTCTCTGCACGCTCGGGAAACTGCCCTCGAAGACGAGATCACGGTGGGACGCGATCGGATCCTCTTCAAGTTGACAAGCGAGCACAGCGACGGCGAGGTAGTCGTGTTCGACGTCCGGATCCCTCCAGGCGGCGGGACGCCCATGCTCCACCGCCACGACCCGTTCGAGCTCTATCGCGTGCGGAGCGGCGAGCTCGCGATCTACCTCGAAGGCAAGGATGGCGCCGTAACACGCACGGTCGCGGGCCCGGGCACGGTCGTTCCGATAGGCGGGGGGCTCGAGCACACGGTTCGCAATGAGTCAGACGAGGAGGCCGAAGCCGTCGCGGTCTTCTCTCCAGGCGAGCCGATGGAGCGATTCGCTCGTGCCGCCGGCGATCTCAGCCGGGGGCGAGCACCGGCCCCGGCCGAGGTGCTCGCACTCGCGGCGGCGCATGGGATCGAGATCACTCGGTCGATCGAGGACGCGATGGACCCGGTGCCGGGATTCAGCCCGGCGTACCTCACCATCGCTCGCTTCTCCGGCAACGGTGACCAGCTGCTCGACGAATACCGGAAGTACTCGAAGGGGATGTCCGGGGTCGGGCGGGATCACGGCCTGATCCTGCACGCCGGCGCGAAGACGGACAGCGGCTTCCTGGTCGTCAACCTCTGGCCGACGAAGGAGGGATCCGAGGCGGCTGCCCGCGATCCGCGGAGGCTGGACGTCATCGAGCGGGCCGAGATCGACCTGGACCAGATTCGACGGGAGCACCACGAGGTGGCGCACTACGTTGTCTTCGAGTGACCCGGGCGGCGATGAGTTCGGCGCGGTGCGCGGGTCTTTAACGTACTGGCGTCGACAGGCGGTCGCCGACAAAGGAGGTCACGATGCCCGATCACAAGATCGGAACCCGCGAGGAATGGCAGGCTGCTCGCGACGAGCTGGCGAAGGTCGAGGCGGAGCACGCCGAGCTCGGGAGGAAGGCGACCGAGCAGCGGCGTCAGCTTCCCTGGGTTCCGGTGGAGAAGGAGTACGAGTTCGACACGGAGGACGGGAAGAAGACGCTCGCGGAGCTCTTCGACGGGCGCTCGCAGCTCCTCGCCTACAACATCATGTTCGGGCCCGACTACGAGCTCGGCGCGTGCCCCGGATGTTCGAACCTGGGGGATGAGCTAGACGCCACGCGCGTGCATCTGAACCACCGCGACGTGACGCTGCTCTGCTTCTCGCGCGCCCCGATTGATCGGCTCATCGCCTACAAGGAGCGGATGGGTTGGCAGTTCCCGTACGTCTCGACCTATGAGACGGAGTTTCCGTTCGACTTCGGGCTTGCCATGACGCCCGAGCAGGCGCAGGAGATCCCCGAGGTCAAGGAGATGATCGACAACCCCCCCGAGTGGCTCCAGGACTGGGGGCGCCAGGTCGGAGCCAAGCTCGAGGACGGCCTGCGCGAGGGTCCGAGCTTCATCGCCTTCGCGCGCGAGAACGGAAGCGTGTTCCACACCTACACCGTGATGGCGCCCGATCCATTCGTCGCGCCGTACAACTCGTTCCTGCTCAACCGAACGCCGAAGGCTGGGACGGAGGAGCCACGGGCCTGGCGTAAGGACGAGTACCCGGACTGATCCCGCTTGGCGGATCGAGCGACGTCACCACTCCGCTGCGTCAGACTGGCGCACCCATACCGAGGGAAGGAGCCGTGATGAACTTCGCAGACGCGTTCTCCCGCGCCGCGGCCGAGCATGGAGACCGCCCCGCGGTCAAGCTCGACGACGTCGTGCTCACCTACTCGCAGTTGGACGCCGCCGTGGCGCGCGCCGCGGGGCTGCTGCGCTCGAAGGGCATCGGTGAGGGTGACCGCGTCGGGATCCAGCTCCCGAACGTCCCGTACTTCCCGATCATCTACTTCGCCGCGCTGCGGATCGGGGCCGTGGTCGTCCCGATGAACCCGCTGCTCAAGGCGCGCGAGGTCGCGTACCACCTGCAGGACTCCGGCGCGCGGCTGCTGGTGGCCTGGCCACAGTTCGCCGAGGCGGCGGAGGGCGGTGCGGACGAGGCGGGGGCCGAGTGCATGCTGACCCGGCCGGGCGAGTTCGAGGGGCTGCTCGGCGAGGCCGAGCCCGTCGAGAATGCGACCGAGCGCGCCGACGATGATCCTGCCGTGATCATCTACACGTCCGGCACGACGGGCACGCCGAAGGGCGCGACGCTGACGCACGCAACCCTCGCGGCGGGCGCCTCGACCGCACGCGAGCTCGTGGACATCGGCCCCGAGGATGTGACCGTCGCGACGCTGCCGCTCTTCCACGTGTTCGGCATGAACAGCGTCATGAACGCAGCGCTCGTCAACGGCGCGCTGTTGACCCTGCTGCCCCGCTTCGCGCCGGACAAGCTGCTCGAGCTGATCGAGCGCGACGGGGCCACGGTGTTCGCGGGCGTTCCGACGATGTTCACCGCGCTGCTGAACGACCCCGCGCGCGAGAGCTTCGACACCACCTCGCTCAGGTTCTGCGTCTCGGGCGGCGCCGCGATCCCGGTCGAGATCATTCGCGGCTTCGAGCAGGGCTTCGGGACGACGATCCTCGAGGGCTACGGGCTGTCGGAGACCGCCGGCATGGGCTCGTTCAATCTGCCCGACAGCCGCAAGCCCGGGTCGATCGGGGTTCCGATCGGGGGCACCGAGATGAAGGTCGTCGACGACGACGACAACGACCTGCCGCAGGGCGAGCCGGGCGAGATCGTGATGCGCGGCCCGTTCGTGATGCGCGAGTACTGGAACAAGCCCGAGGCGACCGAGGAGGTGATGCGCGGCGGCTGGTTCCATACCGGCGACGTCGCGAAGGTCGACGAGGACGGTCACTTCTTCATCGTCGACCGCAAGAAGGACCTGATCATCCGCGGCGGCTACAACGTCTACCCGCGCGAGATCGAGGAGGTCCTGTACGAGCATCCCTCGGTGCTCGAGGCGGCCGTGATCGGCGTGCCCCACGCGGAGCTCGGCGAGGAGGTGGCCGCCGCCGTGGCGGTCCGCGAGGGTGAGGAGGTCTCGCCGGACGAGCTGCGGGCGTACGTCAAGGAGCGCGTCGCGGCCTACAAGTACCCGCGCGTGATCTGGCTCGTCGACGAGCTGCCGAAGGGGCCGACCGGGAAGATCCTGAAGCGGGAGATCGACGTTCCGAAGGCGGTCTAGCCGCGGCCCGAGACGATCTCCCAGGCCCGGCGAAGCTTGTGCTCGAGCGGGCTCTCCGAGTCCTCAACACCGTGGTGCTCCATCACCGCCGGGTTGGGCTCCGGCCTGGGAAGCGCCTCGACGTCCGCGGTGCGCACGGCCAGGACGACCTCGTTCTCTCGCAGTTCCGCAACGTCGGGCGCATCCACGAAGTGAAGTCCGCCCGGCCCGAGCTTCACGTCGATGACGATCCCGTCGAAGATGCCGGTCTCCTCGTCCGCGAGCACATGCTCGACGACCCCGACTCGCTCGCCATCAGCGCTGATCACATCAGTGCCGGGCTCGAGCGTCAGATACGAGACTGGGTCGCCGGGTGCCACGCCCGAGGAGGATAACCCGGGAGCCGGGCGTGCGGGCTACTACACCAACAGCAGTGAGCCCATGATCACCGTCTGCTCGCGCGGCAGGCGGAAGTACTCGGCCGCGTCGGAGCTGACGCGAGTCATGGCAAGGAAGAGGCTCTTTTGCCAGCGGCTCATGCCAGGTAGGTCGCCCAGCCGCAGCTCGATCGTGGACAGGAAGTACGAGGCCTCGTCGACCTCGATCGGGCATTCGATGTTGTCCGCCTTCTCGAGCAGGCGCAGAACCCCGGGGACGTCGGGCGCGTCCATGTAGCCGAAGCGGGCGCCGGTGTGGGTGATCCCGTCGTCGGTGTAGCCGAGGTCGTCGACCACGAGCCGCTCGGCCGGCGGCACATGCGGCACCGGCTGGGTCTCGATCGACAAGATCACCACGTGCGCGTGTAGTGAATGCAGGTGCTCGACGCTGGCGCGCATCGCCAGCGGGGTGGTGACCTTGTTGCGGTTGAGGAACACGGCGGTCCCCCGGACCCGCTGCACCGGCGGCTTGTGCTCGTGGAGGCCGTCGATGAACTCGCGGAGTGAGCCTTCCTCTCTCTCGCGCCGCGCGGTCACCAGCTCGCGGCCGCGCTGCCAGGTGGTGAGCACGGTGAAGACGATCACGGCGATCAGCAGCGGCAGCCAGGCTCCGTGCTTGATCTTGGTCACGTTGGCGGCCAGGAACAGCAGGTCGACGGTGAGCAGCAAGCCGGCGCCGGCCCCCACCAGCCACAGCGGTTTTCGCCACTGGTAGCGAGCTATGTAGAGGAACAGCAGGGTGGTGATCGTGATCGTGCCGGTCACCGCCAGATCGCCCGGGCTGAAGACGGTCTGGATGGTGTAGATCGGACTGGTGCCGATGTCGCCGAACACGACGCCAGCGCGCCAACGACGAGCGCCGCCTTCGCGGCGTGCGCGGGGTCCGGGTGTCCGCGTCGGTGCGCACCGAGTCCCGCACGCGCGGCTTCGTTCAGCGGTACCCGGTGGGGTCCGGCGCTAGCCCGGCGTCCTGGACTTCCACGAGGTAGCGCCAGCAGTCCGGTTGGGAGCCGTCGAGATCGGTGAAGCCGTACTCGCGCGCGAGGCCTCCGGAGGAGAACGAGCCGCCGTTGCGGCCGTGCACCTGCGGGTCGGCCGCCAGCGCGGCCACCGCGCGCCCGACGAAACGCGGAGACTCGGAGATCGCGACGAAGTGCGGGTTCCCGCGCGCGGCGTCCCGCCAGGTGTCCTCCGTGACCCCATACGCGTCGAGCATCATCTCCGAGCGCATCCAGCCGGGTGTCAGCGCCACGGCTGTGCAGTCGTGCGGCGCGAGCTCGTTGCCCTGCGCGAACGCGAGCCTGATCACCGCCGTCTTGGCCAGGTCGTAGAACGCCGAGAGCCGGTAGTTCACCGCGTTGTAATCCAGCGTGCCGTCGGTCATCTCCACGACCAGGCCACCCGGCCTGCGGATGAGCAGCGCCAGCGCGAAGTGGCTGGTGATCAGGTGCGTGTCGATCGCCAGGCGCAGTATCCGCAGACCGCCGTCGAGATCGTGCTCCCACACCGGCGTGTTCCACTCGGCCAGCTTCTCGCCGCCCCAGATGTCGTTGACCAGCACATCCAAGCGGCCCTGCTCCGCGTCGATGCGCTGGACGAGCGCCTCGACCTCCGCCGGCTCCAGATGGTCGACCTCCAGCGCGATCCCCTTGCCGCCCGCGGCATCCACGAGCTCGGCGGTCTCCTCGATCGTCTCCGGCCGGTCGTACTCCGAGCGCCTTTTTCTCGTCGTGCGACCCGTGCAATAGACCGTCGCGCCGGCCTCTCCGAGGGCCACCGCTGTACCCCTCCCAGCACCGCGGGTCGCGCCGGCCACGAGTGCCACCTTCTCTGTCAGCGGGTGAGACGCCGTCATCGGACTCTCCGCCCAGCCTATTGCCGCGGCACCATCGGCAACTCGCCCGCTCAATGGCGAGTGTCGGACCCCTGGCCCTCGGCTCGCCGTAGCCGCGCGGCGGCGCCGTCGGACGCGCGTTGCAGCTCCCTCAGCTTGTCCTCCCTCAAGGGGTGTCCGCCGTACAGCCGAGCCTTGTAGAGCGCCAGGCGCTCGCGCCGGTAGCGCGCCTCCTCGCGCAGCTCGTCGACGCGGCCTTCGTCCTCGCTGCTCACCTGATCTGACCATAGTCGCTCCATACGAGGCCCCCGGGGGCGGCGCTAAACTCGGGCGCCTGAGGTCTGGAGAGGGGACTCGAGTGGTGGGATGCATTCGAATGAGCCGTGATGCCGGGCTGCGCGGGCTCTAGAGGTGGCTACCACGACCCTTCTGCTGACCACCGGCGAGGCCCTCGAGATCGACGGCGAGCTGGAACAGGTCTCGAAGGCGCTGGAGAACGCCGCACGCAGCAGTGCTGGAACGCTGGCATGGCTCGTCGAGGCGCCGGAGGGCGAGCGCTTCGGAGTCAATCCGTCCCACGTGGTCTGGGTCCGGCGTGGCCGGGACTAGCCGCAAGGCGGGGTGGACTTCGCCTGTCGGCGGCCGATCGCGAGTAACCTTGAAGAGCAGTCTCCACAGTCGGGTGTCGCGCTCCCTGCGCCCCCCAGTGGTCAAACCCTCTGGGAGCTGTGAGGACGGTACGCATGGCTGAGCACGACGACGGGTCTTGGAAGACCTCGACGCGCGGCGAGCAGGCGTGGAAGGAGACCAAGGAGCGCATCGCCACGCGCAACGCCGAGGTCAGCAAGTCGGGCAAGCAGGAACGTGAGTCGTACGATCGCGAACGCGCCACCGTGCGCAACACGGCCGCCGTGAAGCGTGACGCGAAGCTTCAAAAGGGCCGCACCGCCTAAGCGCGTCGGCACCCGCATGCAGTCGGCTCCCACAGCCAGCGGGTTCACTGGTCGCGCCGGCGCGCGCCGCGTCGGTCCGCGGGCCATGCCGATGCGCCGCCTCCGCGACTTCGGGAGCCGCCGGCGAACTCTGATCACGATCGTCGGGTCGCTGATCACCACGGCGGTGCTCGCGCTGCTGCTGGCCGGAAAGCGCGATGAGTTCACCGCTGCTCTCTCGAGCGCCGGCGCCTGGGTGCTCGCGGGAACCGCCCTCCTCCAGATCGTTGCGCTCCTGGCACGCAGCGAGGCATGGCACCGCACCATCGAGGCGGCCGGGGGCACGGTCGCCCGCCGCGTGCTCTACCGCGCGTCCAGCATGCAGGTGGTTGGAAGCGTGCTCAACGGGCAGCTGGGAGTGGCTGCTCGCATCGCCGCGCTGCGTCGCACTTCCCCGGACGTGTCTCCGCAGGTGCCCACGCTGATCGCCGCCGAGTTTCCGATTCTCGCGATCGAGGGGATGCTGGCGGCCCTGGCGTCGTTCACGCTGGTTGGCCCGCTCGGTCTGCCGTGGTGGCTGCCGATCGTGGGGTTCGTGGTCGTCGGAGCGGCCAGCGCCGGGCTCCGGCAGCTCGCGCTCCGGAAGGGACGCAAGCTCTGGAGCGGGTTGGCGGTGCTTCGAAGCAGGGACGGCGGCAGGAGGGTGCTGGCCTTCGTGCTTGTCGCGGTCTTCGCGCAGATCCTGCGCAACTGGATACTGCTGCACGCCGTCGGGGTGGATGCCTCGCTCTTCGACGCAACCGCGGTCCTGATTGCGGTGGTGATGCTCGGCCAGCTTCCGGTCGGTCCGGCCGTGGGCGCCGCTGCAGCGGTGCTCATACTCGGCAGCGAGGGAGTCGCCGCCGCGGCCGCGGCCGGTTTGCTCCTGACCGTGACCGGGACCGTCGGTGGCCTCTGCTTCGCCGCATGGGCGGGCGCCGATCACGTCTGGGTCGCCACGCGCCCGAGCCGGCTGCGTCGCGCCCGCGTGCGCGCCGCGCGAACTCTCTAGTCGTCCGTCGCCCGCCCGCAGATCGGCATACGATCACGGGATGAACGGCGGCATCGACGCCTGGTGGGCGGACGGGGAGCGCGTCCGCGTGACGCTGGGTGGCGAGGAACGCGCCGTGTTCGTCCGGCGGTCGGGCGCGGGTCCGGCGATGACGCTGCTCCACGGCTTTCCGAGCTCCTCCTACGACTGGGCGCGCGTGGCGCCGGCGCTCTCCGAGCAGCACGCGCTCCTGCTTCCTGACTTCCTCGGCTTCGGTGCCTCCGACAAGCCTGCAGACCATGACTACTCGCTGCACGAGCAGGCCGACCTGGTGGAGGCCTTGTGGGCACACGAGGGTGTGACCTCCACGGTGGTCGTGGCCCACGACTACGCCGTGTCCGTGACCCAGGAGCTGCTGGCGCGCCGGGGCGAGGGCCGGCTCGCCGTGGACCTCGTGGCGGTGCACCTTCTCAACGGTGGCCTCTATCCCGACGTGCACCGCCCGCAACCCGTCCAGCTGGCGCTGCTGGACCCGGAGCTGGGGCCGCAGCTCAGCCAGGGCGCGACCGAGGAGCTGTTCGTGGCGGGCCTGGCCCCGACGTTCGCCGACCACTTCGACGCGGCCGCGGACAGCGCCGACATCTGGCGCGCGGCCAGCCGCGACGGGGGGCACCTGATCGGCCACCGGCTCATCCGCTACATCGTCGACCGCCAGACCCACGAGCAGCGCTGGGTCGGCGCGCTCGAGACCACGGACGTGCCGCTGGCCTTCGTGTGGGGGATGCTCGATCCCGTATCGGGGGCGCACATGGCGGACCGGATCCGCGAGCGCCTGCCGGAGGCGCGGTTCGCGGCGCTGGACGGCGTGGGCCACTGGCCCCAGCTCGAGGCGCCCGAGCGGGTGGTGGCGTCGCTGCGGTGAGCGGCCCGCTGCGCCACGTGGCCGACCTCGTGCGCTTCGCGGCCAACCGGCGCGCCCGCGAGCGCGACGACGCGGAGGCCCTCGCCGAGCTCGAGGGACGGGCGGGCCAGCTGGAGCTGGCGCCGGGCCTCGAGATCGAGTGGCTCGGCGTGGCCGGCTACCGGCTGACCTACGAGGGCGTCTCGCTGCTGATCGATCCCTACGTCTCGCGTGTGCCCCTTCGTAACCTGCTCCGGCGCATCCCCGCGCTTCCCGACGAGGCGACGATCGCCCGGCTGCTCCCGCCCGGCGACCGAGTGGCCGGCATCCTCATCGGGCACACGCACTTCGACCACGCCGTGGACGCCCCCGCGCTCGCCCGCCGCGACGGCTGTCCCGTGCTCGGCTCGCGCTCGCTGGCTGCGCTGATGCGTCTGCACGGCCTCGGCGAGCAGGCGGTCGAGGTGGAGCCCTACCGGCGCTACGAGCTGGGTCCGTTCAGCGCGACGTTCGTCCCGAGCGCGCACTCGAAGCTCACACTGGGGCTGAAGGTCCCCTACGACGGCGAGCTCACCTGCGCGCACCTCGACGGCCTGGCCCCCAGCGCCTACCGCTGCGGGCAGGTCTGGGGGATCCACGTCGAGGTCGGCGGCACCACGCTCTACCACCAGGGCAGCGCGGACCTCGTGGACGACGCGATCCGGCATCGCGGCGTGGACGTGTTCCTCGCCGGCGTGGCGGGACGCAGCTTCACGCCCGACTACTGGTCGCGCGTGCTCGGCCGGCTCGAGCCGGACGTGGTGGTGGCCGGCCACTTCGACGACTTCTTCCGCCCGCTCGGCGCGCCGATGGGGTTCGCGACGAACGTGGACCTGGCCGGCTTCCCCGACGAGGTCGCCCAGGTGAGCCGGCAGATCTCGGTGGCGGCGCTGCCGCTCAGCGAGCGGATCCGGGCCGGCACCGTGGCCACCGGTGCGACCTAGCTAGCCTGGCGGATATGTGCCGAAACATCAGAACCCTCTACAACTTCGAGCCCCCCGCGACGCACGAGGAGGTCGAGGCGGCCGCGCTGCAGTACGTCCGCAAGATCAGCGGCTTCACCAAGCCCTCCCAGGCCAACACGGAGGCGTTCGATCGCGCGGTGGCCGAGGTGGCCGAGGTGTCGGAGCGGCTGCTGGACGAACTGGTGACCGCGGCGGAGCCCAAGGATCGCGACGTGGAGGCGGCCAAGCGCCGCGCCCGTGCGGCCGAGCGCTACGCCACGTCCAGCGCCTGACGAGCTCCGCTTCTCCTCAAGCTCCGCCCGCGCCCGGCCGATCAACTGAGTACCCGAGCGAGCCTCGGGATCCTCTTCATGGGCACGGACGATTTCGACACTCTCGGCGTGCGCCGCGCCTTCCGGGCGGAGGTCAAGCGCTCGACCCATGCGACGGTCCTGGCCGCCGGGTTCATAGCCATATTCGCGCTACCCGCCTGGGCCGGCTTCGACCATCTCGTCGAGCCCGAGCACGCAACGACCTTCACTGCGGTCCGGTTCGGTCTCGAGGTGCCCCTTATCGGCCTGTGGCTGGCGCTCTTCACGCGAGTCGGGCGACGCCATCCCGAGCTGATCGGTCTCCTCATGCTCACGCTGATCGAGGTCTCGATCGCCTTCATGATCTCGCGCCTGGAAGAGGCCTATGCGCCTTACACGCTCGGACTCTCGCTTGCGATCTACGGCAGCGCGTTCCTTCTGATCTGGCCCTGGCGATACACCGCGGCGCTGGTCGGGCTCACCTGGCTGGCCGTGGGTGTGGCGATCGCCACCGCCCCCGAGCCGCTCTCGCACCAGGCGATCGCCACGGTCGCCTTCTACCTCGGTACGGCTTCACTCGTCGGCTTCGTGGGCCAGTTCTTCAGGCAGGCGATCGCATTCAAGGAGTTCAGCAGCCGGGTTGAGCTCGAGCAGGAGCACGAGCGCAACGAGCAGCTCCGCCGCCAGCTGGAGCGCCTCAGCCGCGAGGATCCACTCACCGGTCTTGCGAACCGGCGCTCCTGGGACGAGACGCTCGCCCGGGAGTTCGAGCGTTCCCGGCGGCAGGAGGGCAGCCTGGCGATCATCCTCTGCGACCTCGACCGCCTCAAGGACGTGAACGACCGCTTCGGTCACGCCACGGGCGACCGTGTTCTCAAGGCGGCCGCCGACGTGCTCCGAGAGCGAGTGCGCGCCAGCGATCTCGCGGCGCGGCTCGGCGGAGACGAGTTCGCCGTGCTGTGCCCTGACACGGAGCCCGAAGGTGCGGGCCGGCTCGCCGAAGAGCTGAGAGCTCGCCTTGCCGGGCTGAGCTCGTCCGGCGAGGCGCTCCCCGAGGTGACCGTTTCGATCGGTGTGACCGTGAGAGCGCCCCAGGATCTCACCGCGACGGACCTGATGCTTCGCGTGGACGATCGTCTCTACCGCGCGAAGAGCACGCGCAACGCCGTCTGGCTCGACGCGCCCGTGGGCGCGGTCTGACCTGCTGACCTAGCCGGTCCCGCGCCAGGCGCCGGACTCGTAGCTCTCGAGCCCGCCGATCATCTCGCCGCTCCGGAGCGTGTCCATCCCGTGGCGGTACTCCGCCGCAAGGGCATCGGCCAGCGGTAGCGACCACTGCTCGTACGACGACAGCCGGTCGCTACGGAGTGCGGCCTGCGGCCGTGACGCCAGCTCCTCCGCGAGCGCGATCGCGGCGGGCAGCGCCTCGCCGGGAGGTACGAGCCGGTTGGCCAGCCCCATCCGAAGGGCCTCGTCGCCGCTCACTCCACGGCCGGTGAGGATCAGGTCGAGCGCGTGGCTGTGACCGAGGAGGCGGGCGAGGCGGATCGTGCCGCCGTCCATCAGCGGTATCCCCCAGCGCCGGCAGTAGACGCCGAAGGTGGCGTCCTGCGCCGCGACGCGCAGGTCGCACCACGCCGCGAGCTCGAGCCCGCCGGCCACGGCATGCCCTTCCACCGCGGCGATGACGGGCTTGCCGAGCAGCATCCGCGTGGGTCCCACCGGGCCGTCGCCGTCGGGCTCCACGCGCGTGATCTTCGATGCATCGGGCTGCCGCATCGCCTTCAGATCGGCTCCTGCGCAGAACGTCCCGTTCGCGCCGGTCAGGACGGCCACCGAAGCGCTCCCGTCCGCGTCGAAGCGCCGGAAGGCGCCGGCGAGCTCGTCGGCCGTGGGGCGGTCGATGGCGTTCGCCACATCCGGCCTGTCGATCGTCACGACGGCCACCGCACCTCGGAGCTCGTAGTGGATCGTCATGTCGCGGCGATCCTGACAGCCGGTCGCGGCTAGTTCGGCACGACCTTCAGGATCACATCTGCGTTGCCGCCGTTGTCGGTCGTGATGTAGAGGTTGCCATCGGGGCCCTGCACGGGGCTCCTGAGCCGGCCGCGGTTGCTGATCGCCACGCCGGAGTCCACGAGTCGTCCCGCCTGGTCCAGCTTGAACGCGTACAGCGCCGAGCCCTTGAGCAAGGCGATGGCCAGGGCGCCGTTCCAGCTCTTCCACTGTGAACCGGTGAGGAAGGTCATGCCCGACGGCGCGACGGTGGGCGAGCCCGAGCTCCAGATTGCCCGAACGGCGTTGGGGAACTCCACGAGGTCGGTCATCGGGACTTCCTCGTTGTATCCGGAGCCGCTCGTCGGGACGGGATTCCAGCCGAAGTTGCCGGTCACGAGCGCGTTCAGCTCGTCGTCGCGGGCGGGGCCGTGCTCCACGCTGAAGCCGGCTCCGTCGCTCGGGCGGAACGCGATCCCCTGGACGTTGCGGTGTCCATAGGACCAGATGCGGGGGTCGAGCGCGCCGCCCGGGTTGCCGGTGACGCCCGATCCGTCGCGGTTGAGCCTGAGCACCTTGCCGCCGAGCGACTGCGGGTTCTGGGGGACCGTGCCCGACGCGGCGTCCCCCGTGCCGACCCAGAGGTGGCCCTGCCGAGTCGAAGCGGGGGCGGCAGCCCGAGTGGCGTCCGAGCTCCCCGGTCGCGTTCACCGGGGCACCGGTCATGATGTCGGTCCGGTTGGTCAGGGTGGTGAAGTTCGCGTCCACGGTCCAGCGCGCGAGACGGACGTCCCCGTTCGCGCCGCCGAGGGTGGAGGCAAAGCAGGTGTAGATGAAGCGGTTGCTCGCGAAGGCCGGATCGATCGCGAGGCCCATCATTCCGGCCTCGGAGGCCTGGATCACGTCGGCGGGCGCGGCCAGCAGCCGCTTCTGCCCGTTGACGAACGCGCTGATCTTCCCGCCGCGCTCCGTGTAGATCATCGTGCCTTCGGCGAAGCCGACGTCCCAGGGATGATCGAGGCCGGTCACGACCGGGGTGACCGTGAGGTTCGGCGGCGATAAGGCACCCGCTGAAGGCGATTGCCATGCAACAGACGCCCACTAGGGCGCCGAGCTGCCTGGCCAGGCGGGGACCGACTGAACGGCGGCGGCGCATTCGTATCTCTCTTACCCGAGGTGCGCACGAACAGCCTCATGCTGATCGGCGCAGGCCCGACAGACGCCGGATTATGACCCAGAACCGGACAGGTCTGTCTCACTGGGCGGGTCGTGGCACTGCCTACCGGCGCGGCCGTCCCGCCCGCCCAGACCCGGCCGACTGGCTACCCTCTCCCGGCGAGCGCCCGTAGCTCAGCTGGATAGAGCGTCGGTCTACGGAACCGAAGGTCACAGGTTCGAATCCTGTCGGGCGCGTACACGAAGCCCCCGCTAACGCGGGGGTTTCGCTGCTTCCGGGGCGATGCCGATATCGCCCTGGGGTCCAATTGGGGTCCATTCTTTAGCGGAACCGGCGAGGTTGGCCACGCGCGTAGCAAGCGGAAGCGGTGCGGACAAGGACAGGAACGGGCGAATCTTGTCCTTTCGCGAGCGCCCGCCTTGGCGCGGCCGACCGTGGGGCCCGAAACTCCGAAGAGGGCGGCGGCCTCGTCGCGAGTCTCGTCCACGGGGAGGCTGACTAGCCTGGCTCGGCCGATCCGGGCTAGCGACATTGGCTCCTCGACGCTGATCACCCGCACGAGCCATGCGCTTCCGCGCCTCTTCCTCAACACCGGAAGAAACTTCGTGGCGAGCGCCGCATGCACCGAAGACGTGAGGTTCCGGCGTGGTGACCATTCGCGATGCCTCGCGACTACCACCACCATCACCTAAGAGCTAGCACCGGAGCGAGCGCGTGAACGTCCCGGTGGAGCCGCGCGGCGAGACCGTAGGCGTGCACGTGACCCGATACCGGTTGGTTGGCCCGCCTTTGAGGTCCCTCTTGCCGAACCTCAGGGAGGCAACCGGCTCGCATCCGGGGATTCTTCGGCGGCGAATAGAGCCCCGTGCACGCAACTTCCACGATAGGCCCCTCAAGGAGCAACGGGAGGATGACGGTCCAACTTGACAGCGGGGCGGACATGGATCCACCTGCAACCAAGGCCTCGAGCTCGAGCATCCGGCCTCAGCAGCAGCGCACCCTCGGGATTCACGATGCCCGTACGGCCAGACGCAAAAGGAGCAGGAGGAGCGGTAGGTGGTTCTGCGCGGGAGCGGGAGGATGGAAGCCGCAGCGATGAGGCCGCCAATCGACGTCCACTAGGAGTGGGAGCCGTCAAAGCCGCCGGGCATGTCGGAGTAGGCGAAGCTAGGACTTCGCGGGCTTCTCCTGCGCGGCCTCGGCCCCGTCAAACGCTGGTGACCATTGGTGACGCCTCACGACTATGCCGCCGCCTTACATATGCGGGTGGCGGCACGGCGAGATCCCGGCCGTCAAGCTCGAACCGCCGGCCGCGCCGCCGTCCGCATCCCCGAGGAGGGCCTCGAGACCTGGCTCCAATCGGTTAGACAGCCCTCGAAGGGCCCGGCGGCGGCGTGACCGGCCGGCTACTCCGACAGCCCCACGGCTTCGAGGGCCTCGGCCTTCGTCGCGTAGTCGCGAAGCGACACCGCCTTGCCGTCGCGCAGCGGACCAAAGCTGAACGAAAGTCATCTCGACCGACGCTCCGCTACCACGTCCCTGGCCTCGCATCGAGACCACAACCAGGATCCGTTCACCGAGATCTACGACCTCCAGCGGCTCCAGCCGAAGTTGCTCGAAGGACTCTTCCAGCTTTGCCATGTTGGCGACAAACGCGTCCCGGCCGCTGTAGCTGCCTGGATCGGGGACCTCGTCGGCCTCCTCCAGCCCGAAGTCCGGGGCAAGCAAGTGCCCAAGCGCGTCGGTCGCCGCCTTGACACCGCGATCGTTCACGATGGCGAACATCTCGCGGATGGTCTCCACATTCTCTTGCGACATCGGCTACTCCGAAAGCCCCACGGCTTCGAGGGCCTCGGCCTTGGTCGCGTAGCCACGGCAATGCACGACCTTGCCCTCGAGGAAGTCGAAGACCTGCCAGGTGCGGCTTTCGACCATCGCACCGGTGCCCTTGCCGCGCCCCCACCTGATGCAGGAACACGAGCACGGAATCGCCCGCGTCGATTATCTGGTCGGCCTCGAAGCCGAAGTCGTCGAACCCGCCGGCCCACTCCCGGAAGAATCCGGCGACCTGGTCGGGACCGTGGTAGGTCACGGCCTCCGGAAAGGCGCCGACGTAGTCCCACTCCACCTGTTCGTGGAGGGCTGCGAGCAAGGCAGCCGGGCCCGAAGCCAGCGCTGCCTGCAAAGTCTCCACGTTCTCCTGCGACATCGGTTGCTCCTATGTCAAGCAGGGCACCATTGGTGCCGTGCTGATCTGGATTCTTTCGCGTTTTTGGATGGGTGCTGAGACGAGTTTGAGGATGCGGAAGACGACGCGCGCGAGGTGGCGCTTGAGTGCCCGCATGGCCTCCTTGCGGGTCTTGCCTTCCGCCTGGCGGCGAGCGAGGTAGGTCTTTGCCGGGGGGTGCATTCGGCTTTGGGTTAGCGCGATGCGGTGGAGGGCGCGGTTGAGCTGGCGGTTGCCGGCCGCGGTTCAGGCGGTGGCGGTTGCTGCTTGCCCGAGGAGGCGTCGGGATCGGCGCGACGCCGGCGTGCGCGCGAGCTTGGCGTCCGATGGAGAAGCGCTCGACGCCGGCGATCTCGCCGATCAGCTTGGCGGCGGTCAGCGCGCCGCAGCCGGGCAGCGCGAGCAGCTGAGGCGCCTGCGCGCTTGACGAGCAGCGCTGAGCTCGCGCTCGAGCGTCCGTTGGCGCGCGGCTAGCGCTCGCGCAGCGGACCACCAGCTCGCGGCAGACCCGGACGCGCGGTCGCCTGCTCGAGGCGCGCGAGGCCGGCGGCCGAGCCGCTCGAGCCAGACGCAGCTGCGATCGAGCGCGCCGGCGGGCAGCTCGAGCTCGGGCTCAGAGGTCGTGCAGGTGCCAGCGCAGCCGGTTCTGGATCCGGGTGCGCTCTGCGACGAGGTCCTCGCGGTGGTCGAGCAGCAGCTGGATCTCGAGCGCCGGCCCGTCGAGGATGCGCCGCGGGCAGCGTCTCGGCCCTCGCGCAGCGCGGCCCGGGCGACGGCGAGCGCGTCGATCGGGTCCGACTTGCCGCGCTGGCGCTGCAGAACGGCGGCGCCCGCCATCAGCTTCGGCGGCACCCGCACCACCCGCTCGCCGCGGGCGACCAAGAAGCGCTCGAGCGAGCCGGAGACGTGGCGGCAGTCCTCGAGCGCCCAGAGCGCGCTCCGCGCCGAGCGCGCGCGCCCAGGCGAGCAGCTGCTCGTGGCCCTCTGGCCGGAGCCTTGACCGTCTGCTCGCCGCAAGCAGCTCGCCGGTAGCCGCCTCGACGGCGGCCGCGGTGTGGGTGCTCTTGTGTGGGTCCGCTCCGATCACGATCATCTGCACCGTCCCTTCGTTGGATCCACCGACGGGCGGACCGCCGGCGGACATGCCTCAGTGGGGGCGAAGCCACGCTCCTATCAGGTCACGCCGGCGTACCTCGGACGGCGGCGGGCGACACAACCGAGCAGGTCAGTCGGAGTCGGCAACACCAGGATTGGTCAGCGCCATCGCTGACGGATGATTAGCGGCACCGGACACCAACCAGCCCGCAGCACCCAGTGACGCTGACCCGCCGAGTATCCCCCTTACCGCACGGTGGCCGAGGCGGTGGGCTACGGCTGCTTCTCGCCCTCGGTCGCGACGAAGCTCATAGACTGCCCAGGCGGCCGCTCGGCAGGTGGAGACCGACGTTCGACGCGCTCGTCGCGGGCTACGAAACCGGTCAGGGAGCACCCGCTTGGCGAGCTGGTCTCTGTGCTGCGAGCAACCCTCGAGCAGCTCCGCTCTCGCGAGGCGGCAGCGCTCGACAGCTGACCTGCGGGGCGCCGCTCGTTGGTTCGAGTCCTCTTCGGCGCACGGCCGGCGGGGCGGAGACTGAACATTAGAATCGCGGCCGTGCCGTTCACGCTCAGGAACCTCAAGGAGGATCTGGAGGATGTCGGGTCCAACTTCGACGGCGCGCCGGACCTGGAGTTCCGCCTCGCAACCAAGGCGCTCGAGCTCGAGCAGTCCGGCCTTAGCTACCAGCGCATCCCTCCCGACTCTCGTTTCCCGTACGGCCACACGCACAAGGAGCAGGAGGAGCTGTACGTGGTCGTGCGCGGGAGCGGGCGGATGAAGCTCGGCGACGAGATCGTCGAGGTCAAGGAGTGGGACGTGGTGCGCGTCCCGCCCGGCACGTGGCGAGGCTACGAGGGCGGGCCGGAGGGCCTCGAGATCCTCGTCTTCGGTGCGCCCAATCTCGGCGAGAATCCGCGCGACGACGTGGAGGGTCAGCGCGACTGGTGGGCTGACTAGCGCCCGGTCAGAACAGGCGGGCGAGCCTCAGCCCGTGCGGTAGAGGCGGGTAGTGAGCGGCGCGAACACCGCGGTCAGCGCCGCGGCCACGGCCAGCACGATCGCGATGTCGCCGGCGTCCGCGCTCCCCTCCATCAGGCCGCGGGAGGCGGTGGCCAGGATGGAGATCGGATTGGCGTTCACGAAGGCCTCGAGACCCGCCGGCAGCGTGTCCGGCTCGACGAACACGTTGGACAGGAACGTGAGCGGGAAGATCGCCATGAAGCCCGCGTTCATGACCGCGTTCGGGGAGCGGAGCAGCAGGCCGAGCGTGGTGAACACCCAGGAGAGCCCGAAGGCGAAGACGATCACCAGCCCCAGCGCCGCGAGCACGCCGCCCACCCCTGCCTCGGGTCGGAAGCCCAGCAGCAGCCCGAGCAGGATGATCACGGTTCCCGCGACGAGGTAGCGCACGCAGTCGCCGAGGAGGGCTCCGAGTAGCGGCGCCGGCCGCCAGATCGGCAGCGAGCGGAAGCGATCCACGACGCCCTTGGTCAGGTCGGTGTTCAGCGCGACCCCGGAGTAGACCGTGGTGAACAGGACCGACATCACGAGGAGGCCTGGGAGGATGTAGTCCAGGTACTCGCCCGTCGAGCCTGAGATGGCCCCGCCGAAGATGTAGGTGAACAGGAGCACGAACATCACGGGCGTGATGGTCACGTCGAGGAGCTGCTCGGGCACGTGCTTCACCTTGAGCATCCCGCGCCAGCCGAAGGTGAGCGCAGCCGACAGTGCGCTCGCGCGCGGCGGGCGCGGCATGGAGGAGAGCGCCTTGCGGAGCGCGGCCTCGTCGGAGGCAGACATGCTGTGCGCCGGAGGCGTGGCTGGAGTGACGCTCATGCCGGCTGCTCCTCCTTGATGTGGTCGGTTTCCTCTTCGGCGTCATCGGCGGGGTGCCCGGTCAGAGCCATGAAGACCTCGTCCAGGCTCGGCTGGCCGAGCGAGAAGTCGGCCACGCGCACGCCCGAGCGGGCCAGCTCGGCCACGGCCTCGGCGGCGCGGTCGGCGTCGGCGCACGACACCGAGAGCGCGGCGGGGTCGGGCTCGAGGCTCACCGTGCCGAGCTGGCGGCCGAGGAGCTGCTCGGCCTGGTGCCGCTGCGCGGGGTCGAGCAGGCGCACGTGGAGGGCGCCGGATCCGACCGACGCCTTGAGCTGGCCGGGCGTGCCCTCCGCAATCACCTTGCCGCGGTCGATCACGGCGATTCCCTCGGCGAGCTGATCGGCCTCGTCGAGGTACTGGGTGCAGAGCAGGATCGTGGTGCCCTCGGCGACCAGCGCGCGGATGATGTCCCAGACCTGGTTGCGCGACCGCGGGTCGAGGCCGGTGGTCGGCTCGTCGAGGAACATCAGCTGCGGCGTCACGACGATGCTCGCGGCGATGTCGAGGCGGCGCCGCATTCCACCGGAGTAGTTCTTGACCAGGCGTCCCGCGGCCTCGGAGAGGCCGAAGGCGTCGAGCAACTCGGTCGCGCGCTCCTTGGCGGCGGCGCGCCTCAGGCCCAGCAGGCGGCCGAGCAGGATCAGGTTCTCGCGACCGGTGAGGTCCTCGTCCACGGATGCGAGCTGGCCCGTGAGGCTCATGAGCCCGCGCACGGCGTCGGACTCCTTCACGATGTCGTGCCCCAGCACGCGCGCCGAGCCCGCATCCGGGCGCAAGAGCGTGGCGAGCATGCGGATCGTGGTCGTCTTCCCGGCGCCGTTCGGCCCGAGCACGCCGTACACGGAGCCCGTGCGCACCGCCAGGTCCACGCCGTCGACGGCGACCGTGTCGCCGAAGGCCTTGACGAGGCCGGTGGCCTCGATCGCGAGTGGGCTGTCGGAGGTCATCTGGCTCGTCGCCTGTCGGGTCTCGTCGTCATCGGTCGTAGGTCAGACCGGCACACCTGCCGAAACTCATCGCAGCAGCAGCGTAGGCGGGCGAGCCGGGCGAGACAGTGTGGATAACCCCCGATTGAGGGCGGCCGCGACGGTTCGCGCAACTGTCGGCGCGAGAGCCGACCGCTGCTGCGCGCGAACCCCGAGCGGGAGAATCGCCATTCCACCCTGCCCCGCACGTAGTCTCGCTGCCGTCCCACCACAGTCAAGGACAAAAGGAGGTTGGCGTGACGGCCGAGGAATGGACACTCGCAGCGTCTGCTTTCTTCTCGGGGCTCGCGTCTGGCCTCTTGGGGATGCTGAGCACAATCATGCGTCCGATGCTCAAAGCGATGGACGGCCGGGACTTCCGGAACTTCATGGAAGCGTTCCTTCGATACGCGGAGCTGTCCTGGGGACGGGTGTTCAACTTTGCCTGGTCGCTCGGGATGGGCATCGGGCCGATCATCGCGCTCGTGCTGCTCTGGGACGATCCCGGCTCCACCTCGTTCGTGCTGACCGCGATCGGCCTGGGCATCGTGCTCATCGGTGTGTACGTCGTCGCGAACGTGTGGAAGGAACCGCACTACAAGGTGATCTTGGCCTGGGATCCCGAGGCGATGCCGGCGAACTGGGAGGCGGGACGGCGGCGCTACTTCACGATCAACTTGATCCAGCTCGCGACGACCTGGGCGGCGTTCGCCCTATTCCTGGTGGCTCTGGCCTCCCTCTAGGCGGCCCCGCAGCCGTAGGGCGAGAAGGAGCGGCCCGCCGACGATGCGTCTCCTACACTCGCGCCTCGTGCCATCGCTCGAGCGCAGCTTCCGGATTACCGCACTCGCAGAAGCCACGAGCTTCCTGGCTCTGCTCGTCGCCACGTACGTGAAGTACGCGCACGACGAGCCCGGTGGTGTGGAGATCCTCGGACCCGTCCACGGGTTGCTGTTCATCGCCTACGTGCTGCTCGCGCTCAACCTCGCGCCACGGGCCGGGTGGGGGGTGCGCACAACGGTCCTGGTGCTGGTCGCGGCGGTCCTTCCCTTCGGCGGCTACGTCGTGGACCGCTGGCTTGCGCGGCAACGGGTGGGCTCTGCCGGCTGACAATTCCCTGCTCAAGGACGCGGCGCACGACAGAGCTTGCCCCGGTCCGCGCAGCGGAAGTAGGCAACGCCCGCGCGCATCGGCGTGCGCGAGTCGATCCTGTAGGTGACCGGCGCGCGTCCCTTTGCGAGCGTGACGACGTAGGGTCGCGCCAGGTCCCAGCCGCCGTCGTAGCCGCCGAACACGTCGTCCGCACCCGCCGCGTAGCCCGCCCGGAAGGCTGAGCGCCGCCCGCCAGAGGGTCGGACCTGCAGCGCCCGTCCCTCGGCAAGCCCGCGGGCGAGACCGGCGCGCTCGCCCTCTGCGCGTCCCGCGGCCTGCCCCTCGTCGCGAACGGCATCGACGTCCGCGGATACACGGCCGAGCGCCACCAGCCCGGCCGCTGCCACGATCCCGATCAGCGCAAGAGCAAGTCGGACCCTCAGCGCTTCCACGGCGACATCGGCTACTGCGACAGCCCCAAGGCCTCGAGGGCTTCGCGCTCGCTGGTGTAGACACGCCACCCGAAGCACTTCCCGTGCCGAAACCGACTCACGTGCCAGGCTCCGGCGTCGACGGGCGTGTTGCTCCCCACCCCGTGTCCCCGCATGTGCAGGACTGCGAGGGTCAGGTCTCCGAGATCCCGCACTTCCACAACCTCCGCGCGAAAGTCGGGGAAGGTGCCGAGCAGGCCCGCCCACCAGCGGCGGATTCCGTCATGGCCGTGATAGCCACCCTCCATCCCGGCCAGGATCGGGAAGGCCTCCACGTCGTCGTCCAGCAATGCGAGCAGGGCGTCGAGGTCGCGGTCGTCGAACGCCTGAAACGCACGACGGGTGATCTCCACGTTCTCCTGCGACATCGCCCGCCCAGTATCCCCCAGGCGGGATTCGGAGACCAGGAGGCGGGCGCTCCAGGCTAGGCTCCCCCTGCCGGCATAGGGCCGGCTGGAGAAACGAAGGATCGGAGCGAACATAAACCCGACAAGTCGTCCGAATGGCGAGGCCGCCTCAGCGAGCATCACCAAGCGGATTCAAGAGCTTGGGGATTGGAGAGGGGAGACCCTCGCTCATGTCCGTCAGCTCATCCACGATGCCGACCCGGACATCCAGGAGGAGTGGAAATGGGAGAAGCCAAAATCCCCCGGAACCCCCGTCTGGTCTCATGACGGCGGCGTCTGCACAGGCGAGTCGTACAAGCAGGTCGTGAAGCTCACCTTCTTCCGCGGAGCCTCCATCGAAGACCCGAAGAAGCTCTTCAATTCCAGCCTGGAAGGGAACACGCGGCGTGCGATCGACCTCCGCGAAGGGGAGAAGATCAACGAAGCTGCCTTCAAGCAACTGATCCGCGCCGCGGTGGCGGCCAACTCCGCAGCGCTCGCTCAACGGGCGGCAAAGAAGAAGTAAGCCCAGCTCTCAGTCGACCGAGCTAGAGGCGCTCTGGCGCGAACGTGTCGCAGTCGGCCGGCTCGCCGCTCGCACGGCCGCGGTTGAACCATGCAGTGCGCTGCTCCGAGCTGCCGTGCGTGAACGAGTCCGGGTTCACACGGCCGGTCGCCTGGCGCTGGAGCCGGTCGTCCCCCACGGCGGCGGACGCCCGCGTGGCCTCTTGCACATCGCCCTTGTCGAGGTCGCCGGCGGCGTAGACGCTGTGTGCCCAGACCCCGGCATAGCAGTCGGCCTGCAGCTCGAGCCGCACCGACAGTCCGTTCGCGTCTTCCGGATGCTCGCGGCGGAGGCGGGTCACCTCGTCGCTCGTCCCGAGCTGTTGCTGCACGTGGTGGCCCACCTCGTGCGCGATCACGTACGCCCACGCGAAGTCGCCCGACGCCCCGAGCTGGCGCTCCATGTCGCCGTAGAAGCTGAGGTCGAGGTACACCCTCTGGTCGGCAGGGCAGTAGAACGGGCCCACGGCGGACGAGGCGTCGCCGCAACCGGTGGCGACCGCGCCGCGGTAAAGCACGACCTTTGCTCGGGTGAACGGCTCGTCCGCCTGGGCGAAGATGCGCTCCCAGGTGTTCAGCGTGCGCGTGAACACGTAGGAGCTGAAGTTCCTCAGGTCGCGCTCCGGGTCCTGCGCGGCGGGAATCCCGCGGCCATTCGCGGCCGGAGCCTGGGGAGCCTGCCCGAACTGGTTGTCCACCCCGAACGCGCCGCCCGACCCGCCGCCTCCGGAGAGTGCTTGGATCAGCACGAACACGATCACGCCGACCAAGCCGAGTCCGCCGGGGAGCGCGACGCCCGGGCGCATGGAGAGCCCTCCCCGCGGCTGCATTCCGCCCCCGCGTGCGTCGATCATGTCCGAGCTCCGGCCCGTTCTGCGACGCATGCGCACACCTGAGTTCTATCCGCTCGACGCTCGTCGCATGCTGGCGCGTCCGGCGTCGTCCGGTTCCTCGGTTAGCTTCGCGCGTCCCTGTGAAGCTCGTGATCGGAATCGTCCGTCCCGAGAAGGCGAACGACGTGCTCGAGGCGTTGTACCGCGCGGAGGTACGCGGCTTGTCGATCAGCCGCGTGCAGGGTCACGGTGGCGAGCTCGACCGCGTCGAGACCTACCGGGGAACCACGGTGAAGGTGGGTCTCGCCGACAAGGTCCGCTTCGAGATCGCCGTATCCGAGCCGTTCGTCGAGCCGGCGATCGAGGCGCTTTGCAGGGGCGGGCGGACCGGGGAGGTCGGCGACGGCAAGATCTTCGTCGTTCCGCTGGAGCGGGTGATCCGCATTCGGACAGGGGAGACCGACCACGGCGCCGTGACGCCCGTGGGAACCTGATGGACAGGCCGATCCTGGCTGCCGTGGACAGCGGTGACACGGCCTGGATGCTCGTCGCGACCGCGCTCGTCCTGTTGATGACTCCTGCGCTCGGTCTCTTCTACGCGGGCCTGGTGCGCGCGAAGAACACGCTCAACACATTCATGATGTGCCTGGCCGCCGTCGCCGTCGCCACCGTCACCTGGGCGCTCGTCGGCTACTCCTTCGCCTTCGACGAAGGGAACGGGTTCATCGGCGGCTTTGGCTACGCGTTCCTGAACGACGTGACTTTCGAGCCCCGCGACGGATCAACGATCCCGCACCTGCTCTTCATGGCCTTCCAGGCGACCTTCTGCATCATCACGGTCGCGCTCGTGTCGGGCGCCGTCGTCGAGCGGATGCGCTTTTCCGCTTTCCTGGTATTCGCGGCGCTGTGGTCTGTGCTCGTCTACGCGGTGCTGGCGCACTGGGCTTTCGGCCCCGGTTGGCTCCTGAACAATGGGACGCTCGACTTCGCCGGCGGCGTGCCGGTGGAGATGGGCTCCGGTTTCTCGGCGGTGGCTGCGGCGCTCGTCGTGGGAGCGCGGAAGGACTACGGGCGCCAGGCGCTCCTTCCCCACAATGCCGTCTATGTGCTGCTGGGCGCCGGTCTGCTGTGGTTCGGCTGGTTCGGCTTCAACGGCGGCAGCGGGTTCTCCACGGGGAACTCGGGTGTCCTTGCGTTCACGAACACGCTGCTCTGCCCGGCATGCACGCTCGTTGTCTGGTTCCTGCTGGACGCGGTCCGCGACCGGCAGGTCACGGCGATCGGGGCGGCCACGGCGATCATCGTCGGCTGCGTGTTGATCACGCCCGCGGGCGGCTTCATCAGCCCTGGTTGGGCGATGGCACTCGGCGCCCTCGGCGCGGTGCCGAGCTACATGGTGGTCGTCTGGCGGCCGCGAACGCAGGTCGACGAGACGCTGGATGTGCTCGCCGCCCACGGGGTGGCGGGCATGACGGGCATTCTCTTCACCGGCTTCTTCGCCCAGCTCGCGTGGAACGGAGTCTCGGACGGCCTCGTGTACGGCGACGCCGGCCAGCTCGGGTGGCAGGCCCTGGCGGCCCTCGCCGCTCCGGCGTACGCCTTCACCGTTACGTTCGTGCTCCTGAAGGCAATCGCGCTCGTCATGCCGCTGCGCGCCACGGAGCGCGAGGAGGCGCTGGGGATGGACATCGTGCACCACGGCGAGGAGGCCTACGCGACCGGCGAGGGCGCGATCCTCGTTGCGCCGGAGGGAGGCCCCGAGGCCGAGGTCCCGGTCGCCAACCCGGTCTAGCGCGCCGAGCTCACCCCGACGCCGGCAACCGGAACGGCGACCACGGTGATCAGTGCGATGGGCGCGTGAGGGCATCATGAGAGATGAGTGAGGACTCCTGGACTGGAGGGGCATGATCGACGGCGTCGACGAGGTGCAGGGCTGGCTCGAGCCCCGTACCGACGAGATGGCCGGGCTCTTGGAGGAGCTCGTGGCTGTGGATACGGAGAATCCACCGGGGCGCGGGCTCGGCGCCTGCGGGGCGCTGCTGCGTGATGCGATCGTCGGGTTGGGCGCTTCGGCCGACCTGGTGGAGCTTGCTCCGAGCGGCGATTTGGAGGATCCATGCATCGTGCGCGGCGTGGTAGGTGAGGGCTCGCCGACGGTCTACTTCCACGGGCACTTCGACGTCGTTCCGGCGCAGCGGCACGATCAGCGGCGCCCGCAGCGGGGCGACGGCAGGGTCGTCGGCCGTGGCACCGCCGACATGAAGGGTGGGCTGGTGAGCATGATCTATGGCGCCGTGGCGGCCCGGGCGATCGGCCTGCTGGACCACGGACGGATCGTTCTCCATCTCGTCTGCGACGAGGAGACCGGCAGCGCGGTTGGATCCGGGCATCTCCGGGACGCCGGGATGATCGATTCCGGCGCGTTGGCGATGCTCACCGCTGAGCCCACCGGGGGTGTGGTGTGGCACGCGAGCCGCGGGGCCATCACGATGCGCGTTGGCCTGGCCGGACGTGAGGCACATGTGGGGCGGGCAGATCTGGGGATCAACGCCTTCGAGCACATGGTTCGCGTGGCGGGGCCGCTCGCTGAGCTTTCGCGTCAGCTGCTGGAAGAGCGCGGGTCGATGCTCGTCGTCGGTGGCGCGGCCGGCTCGGGGGCCAACTTCAACGTGGTGCCGGGCTCGGCCTGGTTCTCGGTCGATCGGCGGATCAATCCCGAGGAGGACCTGGACGAAGAGGTCGCTCGCCTGACGGACACGATCACGCAGGCCGCCGCGGACGCGGGTGCCGACGTGACGATCGAGGTGCTGCAACGCCAACCCTCTGGAAGCACGGAGGAGACTCACCCGGCGGCTGTAGCACTGTCGCGGTGTGTGACTGCGGTGGAGGGGGCCGCCCCGCGGTTCGAGACGTGCCCAGGCTCGCTGGACACTCGCTGGTACGCCCAGCTCGGCATCCCGGCCTTCGCGTATGGAGCCGGGCGGCTCGAGGTCTCGCACGGACCCGACGAGTACATAGACGAGGCGGCGATGGGCCGATGCGCCGCCGTCTACGCGCGCTTCGCCGGCGAGCTGCTGAGCTGAGCGTGCCCGGCCAGTGACCTCTGCCGCGCCCACGACGCGCATCGGGGCGTGGCGGCTCAGCCCGGCGGACGCGGCTTGAAGGCAAACTGCTCGTCCGGGCCGGCTTGGACGACGAGCGCGGAGCCGGCCGCCACCTCGTGCCAGACGCCGGGCAGGTCGCCGAGCGGCTCCGACACGACTGCCCGCGCCTCGTCGCCGAACTCCCGGAAGCGCGCGTCCTCGGGATAGAGCGCGCGGACGGCGCTCGCGTCGGCGGTGACGAACAGCGAGTTGACCACCGGGCCGCTCGCGTATCGCGCCGCGTACACACGCTCGCCGTCGCTCAACCCCACCGTCATCTGCAGCGGTTCGGCCACGCCGTGACGGCGACCGGTGGCCTCCACGAAGCCGGCCATGCGCTCGAGCGCCGGCAGCGGCTCCTCGTCGAGACCGAAGGTGAGGGCGAGATGGAACATCAGCTCGGAGTCGGTGGTCCCCTCGATTCCGGTGAACAAGCTCGGGTCCACCGCGAGCAGGAGGTCCCGGCGGAGAAGGAAGTACTCGTCGATGAACCCGTTGTGCACGAAGAGCCATCGACCGTGGCGGAACGGATGGCAGTTGGTCTGCTCGACAGGGGTGCCCGTGGCCGCGCGGATGTGCGCCAGGAAGAGCCGCGACTCGATCTGGCCGGCCAGCTCACGCAGATTGCGATCGGCCCATGCCGGCGCGATGCTGCGGTACAGGCCCGGGGTTTCTCGGTCGCCGTACCACCCGAGGCCGAAGCCGTCGGCGTTGGGATAGCCACCCGCCAGCCGGTCCCGGCGACTCTGCTCGACGAGCGAGTACTTCGTGTCGTGAAGGAGCGCCTCCGGCCGGATCGGGTTCCCGAAGTACGCCAGCCACCTGCACACGCGGTCACCCTAACCGCAGGGCGTAGCCTCATGCCATGGACGACGGCATCACCTACGAGCTCACCCGCGTTCGCTTGAGCGATGGGTGGGAGACGACCGTTTACCTCGTCCGGCATCCGATCGAGACGACCTCCGTTCGGGTCACGTGGTTTGCCGAGCCCCGGCGTCTCGATCACTGGTGTGCCGCGCACGGTGAGCCGGAGGCCATCGTCGCGGGCTTCTTCCTGCGCGATCCCTACCGGCCGCTCGGCGAGGTTCGCGTGGACGGCAGCGTCGTCGAGCACGAGCCGATCGCCGCGCCCTGGGGACCCGAGCGGGGCTGCGTGCACTTCGACGGCGGCGTCCGAATCGCGCGCCGAGGAGAGCTGGCCGACGACCCGCCGGGCGACCTTCTGCTGGCCGGGCCCCTGCTGGTCTCGGGCGGACGCTCCCTGATCGACGGAGACGATCGAGAGGGCTTCTCCGCCGGGGCGGCGCAATTCGACTCCGACATCACGGTCGGCCGTCACCCGCGCTGCGCCCTGGGCGTGAGCGAGGCCGAGCTGCTCGCGGTCTGCTGCGATGGGCGGCGAACGGGAGTCGATGGCGGGCTCAACCTCGCCGAGCTGGCGCGGGTGCTCATCTCCTTCGGAGCGGTGGAGGCCATCAACCTCGACGGCGGTGGCTCCGCGACGCTCGTCCACCGCGGGCACCTCCTCAATCGTCCCTACTCCCAGCAGGATCAGCCCGCTCCGGAGTCCCGGCCCGTGGTCACGGCCCTCTGCTTCGAGTCAAGCCGGGGCGCCGCTACCGCCTGATCGTCAGCGGGACCCCGCTGCCGATGCGGTGCGCCAGCCAGGTGATGGCGCTGGTGCTGAGCCGGATGCAGCCGTGCGAGACCGCTGTGCCGGGGGAGCCCGAGAGGCCGTATGTCCCATGGAGGGCAATCTGGCCCGGGCCGCCTTCGAATTCCTGGAGCACGTTCGATCGCGCGCTGGTGGCCAGTGCGAACGGGCCGCCGGCTTGCGACGAGATCGCCAGCGCCTCCTCGATGAAGAAGCGGCCGGTGGGAGTAGGCGTGGAGGGCTTTCCCACCACCGCCGGGAAGCGGCGGGACACGCGACCGTGGTGGTAGACGGTGACCCGGCGGGCGGAAAGGTTGACGGCGATGCGCCACGCGGTGGCTGCGCGCCTCGTGTGGCGAGTGCGGATCCAACCGCTGTGCGCGTTGGGTCGTCCGGGCAGCCGAACGCGCAGCCAGGATCCGCCGCCGCGGCCGCGCGCACGGCCGAGCACGGGGAGAACCGTCCGCACTCCGGTGAGCGGGCGCCGCGCGTGGACGGACTCGACCAGCCGGGCGTGCGGGTTCGGCGAGGTCCGAGCGAGGCGATCCTGCAGCAGCACCACGAGCGGCCGGCTGGCCGGCACCCTGGAACCGGCTGCTCCCGCCGGGGCTGCAAGCACGCAGCCGGCAGCGGTAGCGAGGAGCGCGACCACCAACGCCGAAACCCCCCGGCGGACGCCGGGGGGTCGCGGGACGGCATGGTCGGTTTGGGTCACCCCGTGAAGCGCGATGGACCGCGGCGCGGCTGGAGAACCGCCGCGGCGCAGGCGCGATAGCGGACTGTGGAGTTCTTAGCGCGGGTGGAGTCCCTGAAGGTGATGTGCGCCCTCACCTTGTGCACCCCTGCCGATGCGTGCACGAGCGCCCGGAACGGCGACTTGCGAACGCTGCTGATGCGCTTGCCGTCGAGCCTGAAGACGACGCGCCTGATCAGATGGCCGCGGACCGTGACGCGGAACCCGTCTCTGCAGGTCGTGCGCGGGGCACGCCGCAGGGTCGCGGTTCCGTTGCTGGCACGCCTCTGTGCCCTCGTGAGCCTCCTGTTGCCGGAGCCGGGCGAGGTCCCGCCGGGCGACGTTCCACCGGGCGACGTTCCGCCGGGCGAGTTGTCGTCGGGGGTCGTGACGACCGGGCCCGACGTGACCGCGCCGCAGCGGGAGGCGTCGAGGACGTTGTTGATCAGGCTGACCTGGCCGTTGCGGGCGAGCAGCCGCCCGATCACCGTGGCCCCGTTGTTCAGGGAGATGCTCGAGAGGGCCATCAGGTTGCCCTGGAACGCCGTGGTGGTGCCGAGCGTGGCCGAGCTGCCGACCTGCCAGTAGACGTTGCACGGGGAGGCGCCGTTGACCAGCAGGACGGAGCTGGCCGATGCGGTCGTGAGCGACGAGCCGATCTCGAACACGAACTGCGCGTTGGGGTCGCCCTGGGCGTTGAGGGTGAGCTGCCCCGTGAGCTGGGCGCTCGAGGAATAGCGGTAGGCCCCGGGGTTGAGCGACCTGTTGCCGAGGTTCGTACCGGTCAGGTCGTTGGCGGGTGACACAGGCTGCCCCGCCGCGACGGTGTAGGCCGTGGTGAGGTCGTTCTGTGCGTTGCCGGCCACGGCGTCGTTGGCATGCGTGGCCCCGTTGACCACGGCGGGGAGCCCGAAGCCCACGAGCGCCGTGCCCGGGGACACTCCGAGCTCGCCGTTGAGTACCGACGGGCCGGTGTTCGTGACGGTGGCGCCGCCCAGGACCACGAAGGGGCTTGCGGTGGCGAGGTTGACGGGGGCGGCCTGCGCTACGGCCGGCACCGCGAGAGCCCCTAGGCCGACGGCGAGTGCGGCGCCGCTGTGTCTGGCGCGCTTGAAGCGGGTGCGGTTGGACATAAAGCCCTTCCCTTATGGGCGAGCAGCCCCTGCAAACGTTCCTAGGCCGCCACTGAGCGCTGATGCTGTGCTGCGAGCGATCTGGTGGCAGTCCTTCGGTAGCCCGGCCAACTCCGGTGGAGTCCCGTGGCTTTGCGGACTCGCCTTGCGGCGAGGGTGCCCTTGTCGAGGGATCTGCTCTGGTGTCCTATCCCATCGCCACGAAGGCGCCGCGCCTTGACCCGGCGGCCCGGGACTAGACGGACGGGGTGGTGCCGGCTCAGGGCGCCGGCATCCGCAGCAGCACCCGGCGGCCGCCCAGCCTGCCGCGGAGCGATGCCACCGCGCGAACCGAGCGAGTGCTCCAGCCGATCCGAAGCGTGCCCGTGCGGGCGCCCCTGAGCCGCAGCCGGGCGCCGACCGTGCCGGCGCGCCGGTCCCACTTGACCACCCCGCTAACCGCCAGGTCCGCGACGAAGCGCGCGCCCCGCAACCGCAGGCGGATCGGCCGGTAGGAGAGGTACTCGCCCCCGGCCGTGAAGGTTCCCCGCGCAGCCCATGCCCCTTCGACCCGAACATCAGCCACCAGCGCGCGAGCGCGTCGCCCACGGCCCAGCCGGCGCTCCAGGCGGCCCGGCGGTCCTTCGCGGTCGAACGGTCGCCCGCGTCCGCGCCGGCGGGCTCGGCGGGTGGGGCCGCGGCCACCGTGCGCGGGAAGTCGGGCACCACATGGACCTCGGCGGTGCGCCCGGCGCAGCTCACGTCGCCGGGCGCGAGCGTCTCGAGGAAGCGACGCACGATCCCCGACGCGCAGTCGTTGTAGTCCGCCAGGGCCGTGACGTGGCCGTTGTTGCGGACGGTCACGAGCGTCGAGTTGGGAAACAGCCGTGCCGCGCGGGTGGCGTCGCCCAGCGGGGTGATCACGTCGAGATCACCGTCGAGCACGAGCACCGGCACCGTCGGGTAGCCGGCCCCGGGCGGCACGGGCGGGTCGGGGTAGCGCGGCGCCGGCCACCGCAGACAGCCCGTGACGAGCTGGTCCACGTACAGCGAGCCCAGCCAGATGTCGTTGGGGAACGGCGCGAAGGCCGCCGGGTCGAGCGCGGCCCGGGCGGCGGCGAGCTGGTCGCGGCGCGCGGCGAAGGGCGCAGCCGGATCCCAGATGGTCGGGTAGTCGTGACATGCCACGGCCGCATAGGCGCCCTCCGAGTACTCCTTCACGGGGCCGCCGCCGGTGAACGGCAGGTCCTCCGCGGCGATCCGCAGCAGCGGAGCGCGGTCGCCGCGCTCGTACGCGCGCAAAGCGGACGAGAGGTCGCGGTAGATCGTGTAGTAGTAGGAGGCGTCGCCGGCGATCTGCCCGAGCGCGGCGCCGTCGACCCTGACGCGGTGGCGTCCGCCGTCGGCGTCGCGGCTTCTCCCGGCGAGCGGCGTGGTCCTGAAGTCGCCGTGCCCAGCGCCGCAGCGCGGAGAGCACGTCGCCACCGCAGCCGGTCGAGCGCGCGCACACCGTGGGGCCAGGCGAAGCGCAGCGACACGGATTCCTGCCGCCCCCAGGCGTCGAAGCCGTCCACGCCGAAGGCGGCGTCCAGCACCACGGCCCGCACGCGCTCGGGGTGGCGGACGGCGAACGCCTGCGCGAAGTAGGTGCCGTACGAGTCGCCGTAGATGTCGACTAGCGGCACGCGGAGCTTGTCGAGCACGGCGGCGAGATCGTCCGTGGCGGCGCCCGTGCCGTAGGCGTTGGCGCGGGCGCCGAGCCGCCGCGCGCAGCGGCCAACCTCCCTCGCGTACACGCCCTTGCCCGCCTGTAGCCGCGGGCAGTTGATCACGCCCGGAGCGGCCGGTTCCGCGGTTGTCCACCACGATCAGGTCGTGGCGCCGGCGCAGTGAGCCGAGCATGAACAGGTAGGAGTCCGCCGAGTCGATCGAGGGATAGCCGGGCCCGCCCTCGGCCCCGACGACCGGCTCGAGCGCCGCCCGCGAGCGATCGGTGCGGGGAAACACGCGGAAGTACACGCGCAGCTTCCTGCCGCCCCCGTCCGGCGCGCCGCGCAGGAGCGGGACCCGCACACGAGCCGCAGCGCGCCCGCTTGTCGTCCTTGCAGCGCTTGGTGGGCGGGGCCGCCGCGGAGCTCGCCGGGAAGGTGGCGAGCAGCAGCAGGACCGCGGTCAGCCCGCCGAGGCGCGCTCGCATCGCGCGAGCTACGCCCGCCGAGACGCGCTCGCATCGCGGGCGAGCCTAGCGACCTAGCGCGCCGTGAGCACGACCTTGCCGATGTTCGTGCGCTCGGTCAGGCGGCGGTGGGCGTCAGGTGCCTGATCGAAGCCGAAGGTGGAGTCGATGACGGGAGTGATCGTCCCGTCCTCGATCAGCGGGAGGAGCGGCTCCAGGAACGGCCCGTAGGAGCCGCGGTCGTCCCAGAGGGTCGGCATCATCAGGCCGATCACGGACTTCGAGTCGAACATCTGCTTGATCAGGTTCGTGCGCGGCATGCGAACGGCCGCCTTGACGAAGGCCGGAAGGCTGCGGCGCCCGTCGACCAGGGCGGTGGAGGCCCCGTAGTTCACGGTCCGGCCGCCGGGGCGGAGCAAGCCGTAGCTCCTCCGCCAGTTGCTGCCGCCGATCGGGTCGAGGACGAGGTCGAACTTCGGGAGCTCTCGCTCCCAGCCATCCACGTGGTAGTCCACGGCGTGGTCGACGCCGAAGCCGCGGATCGCGTCGTGCTTCGAGGCGGACGCGGTGCCCCAGACCTCGGCGCCGTGGCGCTTGGCGATCTGTGTCGCGGCGATGCCCACGCCGCCCGCGGCGGCGTGCACCAGCACGCGCGCCCCGGGCTGGTGATCCACGCCGCCGTAGCTCACCACCGACAGCCAGGCGGTGGCGTAGTTGATCGAGATGGCCGCGCCTTGCTCGAAGCTGAGCCTGCCGGGCAGCACACGCAGGTTGTCGGCAAGGGTGTTGGCGCGCTCCGCGTCCCCGCCGTAGCGGGTCACGCCGAACACGCGGTCGCCTGTGGCCAGTGAATCCACGCCGGCGCCTACCGCCGCGACCGTGCCCGCTATGTCGGTGCCGAGCACCGTGGGCGGCTTGGGAGCGGGCGGGTACATCCCGACCCGGGCGGCCACCTCGGAGAATGCGATGCCCGTGGCCTCGATCGCCACGGTCACCTCGCCCGCGCCGGGTGGCGCCGGGTCGGGACGCTGTTCGACTCTGAGCACCTCGGGCGGGCCGTGCTTGGTAAGGACGACCGCTCTCACGCCGCCACCGCCCGCGCATCGGCACCGCGCGGTGGGAGGATGTCGCCCATGCGCGCGATCGCCGCCGGCTCGCCCTCGATGCGCGCACCTCGCCTGATCGCCTCGCGCGGCTTGATGGCGCCGCCGGTGAGCGCGACGAACGTGTCGGCGTCCGCGGCGATCACCACCGCCGGATCGCGGGCCGGCCCCGTGCCCGCCGTGCCGCTGCCGTCCGCCACGTCGAAGTGCACGGGGTCGTGACCCTCGACGCGAAACTCGTAGGACTCCGTGACCCCTGCGGCGGCGCCCGGGTCGAACCGCGCGCGCAGCGCGAGCACCAGCCAGTGCGCCCGGAAGGGCCGGTGCTCGCGGGTGGGGGGGAGAGTGGCCATTCCCCAGCGGGCAAGCTCCACGACCGCCGTGCCGAGAGCCTCTCCCGACTCGGTGAGCTCGTAGACCACGACCGAGCCGGCCGGCGCCGGCAGGGGCCGGCGCCGCACGAGCCCGTTGGCCTCCATCCCCTTCAGCCGCGACGCGAGCAGGTTGGTCGGGACGGTGACGAGCCCATCGGCGAGGTCGCTGTAGCGGCGCGGACCCGCGAGCAGCTCACGAACGATGAGGAGCGTCCAGCGCTCGCCTGCAAGGTCGAGGGCATGGGCGAGACCGCAGTGCTGGTCGTAGAGTCGTGCGATAGCGGCTTGACTATAACAAGTGACCACTTGTATAAATCCAGCGTATGACGGCCACGCCGATGCCGCACGTGGACGGCGTCAGCCACCGCGACGTGGCGGCCGCCGGGATCCGCTTCCACGTGGCCGAGGCCGGCGAGGGAGATCCCGTCGTCCTGCTCCACGGGTGGCCGCAGCACTGGTACTGCTGGCGCAAGGTGGTGCCGCTCCTCGCGCTCTGAGCGGCGGGTGATCTGCCCGGACATGCGCGGCTTCGGCTGGAGCGACGCGCCGCCAGGGCGATACGACAAGCGGGCCATGGCCGACGATCTCTTCGCGCTCCTCGACGCGCTGGAGCTCGAGCGCGTGGATCTGGTGGCCCACGACTGGGGCGCATGGGCGGGCTTCCTGGCCTGTCTCGACCGCCCCGAGCGGATCCGTAGTTACCTCGCCCTGAACATGCCCACACCCTGGCCGGAGCCGCCCTCGCTCGGTGGGGTGCTGAGCGTGTTGCGGCTCTGGTACCAGGTGGCGCTCTCCACCCCCGGCCTCGGGACCGCCCTCATCCGCCGCACCGACTTCGTGAAGCGGATCATCAGCACCGGCGCCGTCCACCCGGAGGCCTGGAGCGACGGCGACCTCGAGGCGTTCGCGGCGGTGTTGCGGGAGCCCGCGCGCGCGAGCGCCTCGGTGCATCTCTACCGGACCTTCCTCCTGCGCGAGCTCGGTCCCTACCTGCGCGGCGAGCATCGCGGCCGCCGCCTCGCCGTTCCCACCCTCCTGCTCCACGGGACCCGTGACTTGGCCGTGGACCATCGCCGTCTGGGGGACTGGGAGCGCTGGGCCGACGACATGTCCGTGGAGCTTCGCGACGACTCCGGGCACTTCATCGCCGAGGAGCTGCCCCAGGTGGTGGCCCAGCGCGCCCGCGCGCTGTTCCGGGGCGAGCTCGACCGCTCGAATCGCGGCGCCGGCGACCGCGAGACCAGCGACCTCTAGGGGCGGGCGCCGCCGCTCAGGCCGGCGCCGCGGCCTTCTCGCGCTCGGCCTTCGCGGCCGCGCGCAGCTGCTCGAACTGGATGATCTGGCCGCCGGCGCCCCAGCGGCCCTCGGCGATGTCGTGCACGAGGACCCAGACTCGGAGCCCCTCCTCGTCGGAGAGGCCGGCGGCCTCGCGGACGAGCTTGGTGAACTCCTCCACGAGCCCGGCGCGCCGGCGGTCGCTCAGGCCGCCCTCCGGCACCGAGACGTCGATCACGAACTGGCTCAGCTCCGCCGGGCCGTCGGCGGTGAAGGTCGCGCCGGCCGCCAGCTCGTGCACGTGGACCCAGGAGATCGCGCGGAAGAAGTCGGTGTCCGGGGCGCCCTCCCAGCGCAGCATCGCCTCCGCGAGCTGCTTGGCCAGCTCGCCCTTGGCATCGTCGGGCAGCGCTCCGGCTGAGTAGGTGAGCTCGACTCTTGGCACGATCGTCTCCTGTTCGCGGGGTTCCGGTCCGCACCATACCTGGGGGCGCATCTCACATCCGTGCGGCGGCCGGCGTTCATGTGTCGTGACCGCATCGCCACAGTTCCCGTCCGATTTGCGCCAGACGACGTGTAGCCGCTGTGGGATGGTGCTGGCGTGATCGTGTCCTCCGATCGCTTTTGGCGGGCCGTGAGCGCCAAGGACCCGCGCTTCGACGGCTGGGTGTTCACCGGCGTCACCTCCACCGGGATCTACTGCCGGCCCAGCTGCCCCGCCCGGACTCCCAAGCGCGAGAACGTGCGCTTCTTCTCCACCGCGGCGGCCGCTCAGGCGGCAGGCTTCAGGGCCTGCAAGCGCTGTCGCCCGGACGCCGCGCCGGGCTCCCCGGAGTGGGATCGCCGAGCGGACCTGGTCGGCCGTGCGATGCGGCTGATCGCCGACGGCGTGGTCGATCGCGACGGCGTGGGCGGCCTGGCCCGCCGGCTCGGCTATACCGAGCGCCATCTGCACCGGCAGCTGGTGGCCGTGGCGGGAGCCGGCCCGCTCGCCCTCGCCCGCGCGCGCCGGGCGCAGACGGCCCGGCTGCTCCTCGAGACCACGGAGCTCGCGATGATCGAGGTGGCCTTCAGCGCCGGGTTCAGGAGCGTGCGCCAGTTCAACGCCACCGTACGCGAGGTCTTCGCCACCACGCCGGGCGAGCTGCGCTCACGAGCACGGCGGCCGGACTCGGCCGCCGGTGCAGCGATCTCGCTGCAGCTGCCGTTCCGGGCGCCGCTGGACGCCGACGGGCTCATCGCCTTCCTCGCCCGGCGCGCCGTGGCGGGGGTGGAGGAGGTGGCGGACGGGGCCTACCGGCGGAGCCTTCGCCTGCCACACGGCGAGGGAATCGTGGAGTTGCGCGCCGTGGACGGTCACGTGCGGGCGCGCTTCTGGCTCGAGGATCTTCGCGACCTGGCGGCCGCCGTGCAGCGCTGCCGTGTGCTCCTCGACCTCGACTCCGATCCCGCGGCGGTGGCGGACGCGCTGGCCGCGGACGACACCCTCGGCGCGATCGTGGGCGCCAACCCCGGGCGCCGCGTTCCCGGTCACGTGGACGGCGACGAGCTGGCGATCCGCGCGGTGCTCGGCCAGCAGGTGTCGCTCGCCGGCGCGGCCGGCCTCGCCGGCCGGCTGGTGGCCGCCCACGGCGAGCCGCTGCGACGACCGCTCGGCGCGGTCACGCACGCCTTCCCGTCGGCCGCGGCGCTGGCGGAGGCCGACCCGCAGCGGTGGCCAATGCCGGGCGCGCGCGGCCGTGCGCTGCACGGGCTCGCCG
This sequence comes from uncultured Thermoleophilaceae bacterium, assembly GCA_963759625.1. GTDB lineage: Bacteria > Actinomycetota > Thermoleophilia > Solirubrobacterales > Thermoleophilaceae > JACVRW01. Next base: position 231,708 of record CAVXAD010000007.1, read on the forward strand.
CGGCGCTCGCTGCCGGGCACCTGGCGCTCGACGCCGGCGTGGAACCGAACGAGACGCGGCGACTGCTGCTCGAGCTCCCGGGGATCGGCCCGTGGACCGTGGCGTACGTGGCGATGCGCGCGCTTCGCGATCCCGACGCCTTCCTGCCAACCGACCTCGGCGTGCGCCACGCGCTCGAGCGGCTCGGTCGCGACGGCAGCCCGGCAGGCGCCGAGCGGCTCTCCTCCGCCTGGCGGCCCTACCGCGCCTATGCGGTGCAGCACCTCTGGGCCCACCAGTCCGCACCCGCTGCGAGGCTCGTGGCGTGAGCAGGCTCGTCTACACGCGCGAGGGCAGTCCGATCGGCGAGCTCCTACTCACCGGTGACGGGCAGGCGCTCCACGGACTGCACATGCTGGAGGGGCGCAGGCCGATCGTGCCGGACCCCGCATGGAGGCGTGACGATGGCGCCTTCCGCGATGTGCGCCGGCAGCTGGCCGAGTACTTCGGCGGCGAGCGCGAGCGCTTCGAGCTGCCGCTGGCGCTCGCGGGAACGCCCTTCCAGAGCGAGGTCTGGCAGGCGCTGCGGGAGATTCCCTACGGCGAGACGATCAGCTACGGCGAGCTGGCGCGGCGCATCGACCGGCCGCGCGCTGTGCGCGCCGTTGGCCTGGCGAACGGCCGCAATCCGATCGCCGTGATCGTCCCGTGCCACCGCGTGATCGGCGCCGACGGAACGCTCACCGGCTTCGGCGGCGGCATCGAGCGCAAACGCCTGTTGCTCGACCTGGAAGCCGGGCAGCCGGCGCTCGCCGCGAACCTGTAAAGCTCAGCGGCATGGGCCATCGAGACGCGAGCCACCCGTGATCGTCGCGATCGCCGGCGCTCACGGCCAGATCGCCCGGCGACTCGCCAGGCTGCTCGTGGCGGACGGCGATGAGGTTCGCGGGCTGATCCGCAACCCCGGCCATGCCGACGACCTGCGCGCCGACGGCAGCGAACCGGTGCACTGCGATCTCGAGAAGGCCGGGGTGGAGGAGGTGGCGCGGGCGATCGCGGGCGCGGACGCCGTGGTCTTCGCCGCGGGCGCCGGGCCCGGCAGCGGCGCGGAGCGCAAGCTCACGATCGACCGCGACGGCGCGATCAAGCTGCTCGAGGCCGCCCGGGCGGCCGCGGTGGAGCGGTATCTGATGGTCAGCTCGGTGGGGGCCGAGAGCCCCCCGGACGGGGACGACGTCTTCAGCGTCTACCTACGCGCGAAGGCCGAGGCCGACCGCGCGCTGGCCGACAGCGACCGCGCTTGGACGATCGTCCGCCCCGGCGCCCTCACCGACGAGCCCGGTGCCGGCCGCGTTCGGATCGACATCGATCCCGTCCGCGCGAAGGTCAGCCGCGACGACGTGGCGGCGGTGCTGGCCGCGGTGCTCCACGAGCCCGCCTCGGCCGGCCACATCCTCTATGTGAACGCGGGCGAGCACCCCGTCGAGCAGGCGCTGGCGGCGGCCCTCTCCACCTGAAGCTCTTCGCTGATCTGCGCGCAACGTGGGTCGAATACGCCGAGCCCGTCCTTGTGGCTGCGGAGCAGAGGGGCCATCGTCCGCGCGCATGGCCACTGAGGAATTGATCAGCGTCGGGCTTCTCGTCCGGCTGGAGGCGAAGACCGGTTGCGAGGACGAGGTGGAGGACCTTCTCCGGGAGACCCTGAACCTGGCGCACGACGAGCCGGGGCCGATCGCGTGGTTCGCGACCAGGATCGGCGCCTCGACCTTCGGGATCATCGACGCCTTCCCCGACGAGCTCCGGCGCGAGGAGCACCTCTCCAGCGCCGTGGCACAGGCGCTCGGCGACCGGCAGGACGAGCTGCTCGCGGAGCCGCCCGCGATCGAGAAGCTCGACCTCCTCGAGGAGCGGCTTCCGCACGGCGTGGCTCGCGAATAGGACGCGGCTACGCGACGGTGAGCGCCGTCACGTAGTGGCGGGGTCCGGCTCGAGCTCGCGAAGCCGCGAGCGCAGCCGCCGCCGCCGCGCGACCAGCTCGTCCTCGAGCTTCCGGAGCTCGTCGGTGCGGCGCCGCACGAGTTCGAGCTGGCGCTTGACCAGCCCCAAGCCCTCCTCGACGATCTCGCGCCGGCGCACCGGGTCGGGCACGCCGCCGCGCCACTCCTCGCGCAGCGCCGCGCGGGCGCTCTCGGCGGCCGCCAGCTCGCGCAGCTCCTCGAGCGAGACACCGAGCAGGTCGCGGAGCCTCAGCAGTTCGCGCAGGCGCTGCACGGCGCCCTCGTCGTAGAGCCGGTGCGTGCCGCGCTCCCGGTCCTCCGGAAGCGCAAGCAGCCCGATCTCCTCGTAGTAGCGGATCGTCCGCGGGGTGGCGCCGGTCAGCTCGGCCACCTGGCCGATCCGGAGGCCTGCGCCGCCGGGCGTCATGCTGCCTGCTCCAGTGCGGCTGCCGGACGCGCCCGCGCCGGTGCGTGCGCGGGGCGCATGAGTGAGACCGCTGCGCCGAGCACCGAGGTGACTGCGAGCACGCCCAGGGCGGTGTGCATGTTGTGGATGAAGGGGTCGAGCTGGGCCGGCGAGAGGCCGCTCGTGACGCCGGAGAAGATCTTGAAGAGGACCGGTCGCGGCACCGCCGCGGTCACGATGGCCATCACGAACGCGATCGAGATCACGGCGCCCGTGTTCTGGACCATCGTGCGCGTCCCGGCCGCGATCCCGCGTCGCTGCGGCGGCACCGCACCCATCATCGCCGCGGTGTTGGGCGAGTTGAACATGCCGGACCCCACGCCCACCACGAGCAGGCCCAGTGAGCTCTGCCAGTAGGCGCTGTCCGCCTGGAGCGAAGTCATGAACGCAAGCCCCGCGGCGCCCACCAGCATGCCGGCGGCGGCGAGCATCCGCGAGCCGTGGCGGTCCGCCCAGGTGCCGGCCAGGGGCGAGGCCACGAGCATGCCAAGCGCCATCGGGGTGAGCTTGAGGCCGGCGGTGATCGGGTCGTCGCCCTGGGCGCCCTGGAAGTAGAAGACGAACACGAACATGAGGGCGAAGCGCGAGAGCCCGTTGATGAACGCAGCCCCGCGTGGCCGCCGCGAACATGCGGTCGGCGAAGATCGAGAGGTCGAGCATCGGCGCGCGGCCGCGACGCTCGATCGCCACGAAGGCGGGAAGCAACACGGCGGCGGCCGCCAGCGCCACGATGACGACGGGATCGTTCCAGCCGGAGAGGCCGCCGCGCGAGACGCCGAGCACGAGGCCGGTGAGCCCGGCCACGAACGTGAGCGTGCCGGCCAGGTCGAGGCCGCGCACCGTGTCGCGGCGCGCAAGCTCGCGCAGCACGAGCCCGCCCCACGCTGCGCCGGCGAGGCCGAGCGGCACGTTGAACCAGAAGACCCAGTGCCAGGACAGCTCCACGAGCACCCCGCCGAGTACGGGTCCGAGCACCAGGCCCACGGCGGCGACCATGGTGTTGGTGCCCATTGCGAGCCCCAGCTGGCGCTGGGGGAAGGCGTCGGTCACGAGCGCGGCGGCATTGGCGAAGAGGAAGGCGCCGCCGATGCCCTGGACGATCCGCCAGAGGATCAGCTGGGTGCCGTCGGCGCTGAAGCCGGCTCCGAGCGACGCGAGCGCGAAGACCAGGAAGCCGGCGACGTACGCTCGCTTGCGGCCGAAGAGGTCGGAGAGGCGGCCGGCCGTGAGCACCAGCACGGTCGACGCGATCATGTACGCGAGGATCACCCAGACCAGCTGGAGCAGGGACGTGCCGAGGCTCCGCTCGAGCTCGGGCAGGGCGATGATCAAGGTGCCCGAGTTGATCGTCGCGAGCAGCATCCCGAGGCTGGTACAGGAGAGCGCCCACCATTTGTAGTTCTCGTGCTCGGCGGTGACTCCGAGCCGGTGGCTTAAGTTGACGCTCACGTAAGGATCAGTTTAGCGAATCGGCGCGCCCCCGGGGTGCGACGCCGGGCCCGGCGCGGGGTCCAGCGGCAGCGGGTCGGGCGGGGACGGCTTACGCCGGAAGTCGAAGTCGCGCGCGAGGTCGCCCAGGATCGGAGCGTTCTCGCGGACGTCGGGGCGCGGGTCGGGGCGGCCGTCGGTAGCCGGGTCGATGCGCTGGCCACCGAGGAAGTCATCCTCGATGAACTTGTTCAGGGCGTCGAACGAAAGGATCTGATGGTCCACGTGGCCGTGGCGCGCGAACGGGCTGATCACGATCCCCGGAACGCGGATGCCGTACCCGTTGCGGTCCACGTGCGGCGGTCGCATGTGGTCGTAGAAGCCGCCCCAGTCGTCCCAGGTCAGGAAGATCGCCGTGTCCTTCCAATCGGGTCCGCGCATCACCGTGTCCACCAGGTTGGTCACGTAGCGCTGGCCGTCCTCCGGCGTGGCCGGTGGGTGCTCCGAGCGGGTCTCGTCCGGCACCACCCAGGAGACCTGGGGGAGGGTGCCCGCCCGCGCGGAATCGAGAAAGCGCGAGGTGTCCTGGATGTTGCCAAGCTGGCCGTCCTGTTTCACCGTCGTGAACGAAGGCAGCGGGTTCCAGATCTCTGGCGTGGAGGTGCTCTCGTGACCGGGACTGCAGTGGGCGCCGGGGTCATCGCAGTCAGGTGCCAGGCCGGCGTGGACGTAGTAGCGCCAGCTCACGTGATTGCGGTGGAGAAGCCAGGTGAGGTCGGTCCATGCGTAGTTGGCGTACTGGGTCAGCCGGCGCCCGAGCCGCGGCGGCGCGAGCCGCCGGCAACGGCTGACGGCGACGGCGGCGTGCGGATCCCTGAGGTCGAGTCCCCAGGCCCTGCGGACGACCCCGTGGCGCTCCAGGCAGTTGGTGAGGCGCCGGAGGCGCCCCGGCGCCCGCGGCCGGCCGCTGCCCCTATGCCCGGGTGATCTGGTTCGTGCGGAAGCCGCCGAGCTCGTCGTCGTTCACGCAGCTCGACGGGTCGTCCCTGCGGCTGCAGCGGGCCGACCACTCCGAGACCAGGAACAGGTGCGCGGGCAGGCTCCACGATGCGCTCGGCTCGAACATGTGGTCCTGCAGCGTGAAGTCGTGGGCCCAGCGCCAGTAGTTCGGGATCTCGCGGGCGTCGTGGTAGCCCATCGCGTCCGGGGGCGCCGATGACTCGCAGGCCGCCGCGGTGTCGCCGCAGCCGCGGCCGCCCGGGCGTTCCTGGACACGGATGAAGCCGTCCATCCTCCCGCCGTCCATGTCGGCCTGCGCGGAGTCGGCGTTGTGCTGGCCGCCGCCGTTCACCTGGGCCGGGTCGTGATACGGGCCGACGCAGCTGTGGGCGCGGGGATCGGGCACGCAGACCGTGAAACGGCCGTTCCGAGCGGGGAGCCCGTCGGCGCCGGGAAAGGTGCCGAAGTACGAGTCGAACGAGCGGTTCTCCTGCATCACGACGACCACGTGCCGGATGCGATGGATCCCGTGCCGCCGGCCGTGCCGGAGCAGTCCGATCGCGGGCGACGCCGCTCCACTGGCTCCGTTCACGCCGCGCCCGCGCAGCCGGCCAGCGTGGTCAGCTGCCAGGACGAAGGCGAGGGCCGGGCGAGCGCGGATCCGCGCGTGGCGCTGCCGCATCCACCGACTATCGATCCCCTTCCTAAAGAGCCGGTTAGGGGAGCGAGCGAGCTGCTGGGACCGAGCGAGGAACGGCCGAGAAGATTTCGCTAATTGCGAGCTTCTGACGGATCCGGGCCTTCCACTCTGCACCGGGACGGTGATAGCTTCGCGGCAGACGGAACCCTCCGGGCTCGCAGCACTAGGAGTCGCGTTGGGGGCATGGTCCCCCGTAAGTCGTGGCGACAGGTAGAAAGCTCTTTCCCGGCCCCGTCATTTTCGCGAAAGGCCTAGGTCTCGGCGAGACCCCGCACGTACGGCGGGGTCTCGCTCGTTTTTGGACCCGTTTCGCGCTCAGACCCCGCCGGCGGTGCTCCCGCGCACGCCGGACACCGCCTCGGCGTGCTCCACACCGGCCGCTCGCATGAGGTCCACCGCGGTCGAGCGGAGCTGGCCGACGATGTGCAGGGCCGACATGTTGCCCGTCTCCTCGAGCACGGCGTTGGCGTCCTCCGCGGCGTGCAGCGCCGCCCGCCGGGCGGCGTCGGGATCCTCCGCCTCGAGCGCTCGGACCGCCTCGGCGAGGCTGCGGAGCGCCGTGGCGAGCTGGGGTGGGGTGGCGTCCTCCAGCGCGAGCGCTCGTCCCACGCCGCGGGCCATCACGCGCACGTTGTTCACCGCGAGCTCGAGCGCGGCCACGATCTCCGCGTAGCGCGCCACGCGCTGCCGGTGCCGGTGGGGCCGAAGCGTGAGGCGGATGCTGTCGCGGGCGGCCGCCAGGGCCTCGCGCGGCCTGGCCAGAGCGATCGCCCGCGCCTCCACCTGCGCAAGCTCGGCCAGCTCCGGATCGCGGCGATCGACGGCGTCCGCCGCCAGCTCGAGCGCCGCGGCCAGCTGCTCGAGCAGCGGCTGCACAGCCCGCCGGACCAAGTGCACCGGGTCCACCGGCAGCAGGAGCGTCGCGACCGCCAGGCCCGACCGCGCCGCCGGTGAGGGCGTCGAGGAAGCGGGCAAGCGAGATCCCGTCGTGAGGTGGCTGGAGTGTGCTCACCAGCACCGCGGAGGTGGCCGCCTGGGACACGAGCAGCGAGCCGCCGCCGAGCAGCAGGGCGGCGCTCATCGCCAGGGCGGTGACCACCCCGACCTGCCACGTGCCGGTCCCGATCACGAACACGAGCAGGTCGGCCACGAGGATTCCCACGGCCACGCCGAACGCCACCTCCAGCGCGCGGCGGCGGCGCTGCCCGAGCGACAGGCCGAGGGTGATCACCGCGGCCACGGGCGCGAAGAACGGTTGCGAATGGCCGAGCAGCTCGGTGGCGGCCAGCCAGGCGAGCGACGCCGCCACGGCCGTGTGCAGGATCGGGCGAGCGCTGACGAGGAGCGACTCACGCCGCCGCTCGAGGCCCGCGCGCGAGCGCGCGGCCGCCTCCGCGCGGAACTCCTCGGGGCTCATGCTCGGTCCGCGGAGGCGCTGGCGCATCAGGGCGCGGAGAACGCGCGACCGTTGACGTTCCCGTAGCGGTCGCGCGCACCCCCGGGCCGCACTCGCACGGTCGCGCGGCCGGGCTCGAGCGCGAGCACGCCGCCATCGCCCAGCGGCAGCACCCGGCGGCGGCCGCCCACGTACACGGTCACGGTCCCCGCACGGGCCCAACCAGGGCGGATCGTCAGATCCCGCTCCGGCACGGCGGCCGGGTAGCGCAGCACAAGGGCGAGCAACCCTGGACGGGCGCGCAGCTTCGCCAGCCGCAGCGACCTCGCCGGCCGCAGCGCGAACGAACGCGAGGCAAGCCGGTAGCGGGTGGCCGTGACAACGAAGCGGTAGGTGCCGACCGGCGCCTGGCGGGGCGCCTCCCACCAGGCCCGGTAGGTCCCGCGCCGGCCCGCGTCGAACACGGGGGTGCCCAGCTCCTGCGGCCGGTCGTCGTCGATCCGCCACAGGATGCGCAGGCCGCGGTCGTCGTCGACGGTGTGCCACCTGCCGCCCGAACGGCGCTGCACCGACACGAAGGCGCGGTCGAGCGGGCGGTCGAGGCCGTCCGCGCCGCCCCGCCATGAGAACGACGGCCGGCCCAGTCGCCGCGCGGCGCGTGGCTGGCGGACCGCCCGGCCGGCGCTCGCCCCGCGCGGATAGGCCGGGCCGTCTGGTCGAAGGCCGCGTGTGGGATCGAAGGGATATGGCGCCGGAGCGGCCACCCCGCGCGCGAGCCGGCCCGCGAGGTCGCCGAGCGCGGAGGCGACGAAGGCCCCGCTGGCCGGCCCGTACACGGTGGTGCCGCCCTCGTAGTGCTGGGCCTCGTACTCCTCCGGGGTCGTGAGATATGAGACGTACTCGTTGGCGTACCCGGCCACCACCACGTGCTGGAGGCCCGAGCCGGCCATCGCCCGCACGGCTGCCGCGCGCGTGCGGCGCGCCAGCTCCACGGTCATCTCGCCGGGCACGCTCACGAGCACGCGGTCCCCGATGCGGGCCGCCGTGAGCGGCACCGCGGTGGGCTCCAGGGTGTGGCCCGGATCGGTGAGCGCCGGGATCTTCCGCCCCTGCGGTTCCACCGGCGCGTCGAGCCGGCTGCCCTCGAGCGCCACGCCGGTGGCGTCGAACAGCCGGCCCGCGGCCCTCCTCGGAGCCGGTCAGGTACGAGCTGCCCGAACACGGCCGAATCGGCGAGCCGCCCGAACGGCGTGGGCTGGCCGCAGAAGCACACGCGTGTCCAGCGCGAGGCCAGTGCCGGCGTGCGGCTCAGGCGCCTCCGGCTGCGCGCCAGGCGGAGAGCATCGCGCCGGCCTCGCGGCGCCCCACCCACTCGGCGGCGGCGGGACCGGAGCGATCGAGTCCCGCCGACACGTCGCCCGCGGCGCCGTTCCCGTACACGAGCACCACGTCCCGGCCGCGCCCGACTCGGCCGGCCCGGCGCAGCGCCGCCTCGAACACGCGGTGCGCCACGCCGCCGTGGTCGCCGTTGTAGTACTGGAACGTCGACTTGTTCACCGTGCCGTGGTTGGCGAAGACCGCCCACGCGCCAACGGGCACGCGCCGGCCTCCGCGTAGCTGGTCCACCCGGAGCACGTTCACGCCCGCGTCGATCGGGTGGAAGCGGCCCGAGCGGGTCCTCGCTCGCCTTGCCGGTCCCGAAGGCGCGCTCGACCCCATGGTCGGCGAGGTGGGCCTCGATCGAGCGGTTGCGGGTCACGCGGAGGAGGCGCGTGGTGCCCCAGGCGGCCGCCGCGGGGCGGCGGTCCGCGTTCGCGCGCCGGATGGCCAGCGCGAGCCGGCGGACCATGAACGTGTAGAGGCGCGGGTCCGGCTCGCTGGCCACCGCCTTCGGCGCCTTGGGCGTGGGGAAGGCGCGGTCCTTGAAGAGGAAGTTCGAGTACCCGGTCGGGCCGGCGTGGGTGTGGCTGGCCTGGACGATCACGTCGCGCTCGCCGAAGCCGGCGCTCCGCGCCGCCTGCTGGACCATCCCGCCGGCCACCATGTTGAGGTCCTCGGAGACGAGCACGAGCCGGCGGGCGCCGCGCCGAAGGACCATCGCCCGCGCGTAGAGCCGGGTCTGCTGGCCCATCGCCCGGGCGTCGCCTCGCGCCCAGCCGAGCATCAGGTAGCCGGTGGGCGGGGTGATGTCGGCCTTGCCCACGCCGGCCTCCAGCGGCGGAACGGCGGCGGTGGCGGGAGTGGAGGTGAGGGCCAGGGCGATGCCGGCGGACACGATCGCCACGGGTGAGCGCAGGCCACGCCGCACCGGCCCAGCCTACCCGCGCCGCTCTAGGCTGTGCCGGTGAGCTCAGGGGCACCGGGACTGACGCTGGCCACGGAGCGCGAGCAGGTGGCCACGGCCGCGCGCTCGCTCGCAGCCCAGGGACTCGTGCTCGGCACCGCCGGGAACCTGAGCGCCCGGCGCGAGGAGCTCGTGGCGGTGTCACCCACCGGGGCCGTGCTGTCCGAGCTCCGGCCCGAGCAGGTGAGCGTCGTGGACCTGGACGGCGCCCTCGTGGACGGCGAGCTGGAACCCACCTCGGAGCTCGGGCTGCACCTCGGCGTGTACCGGCGCTTCGCCACCGGCGCGGTGGTGCACACCCACGCGCCCGTGGCCACGGCCCTCTCCTGCGTGCTGGACGAGGTGCCCGCGGTGCACTACGGGATGCTCGCCCTGGGCGGGGCGGTGAGGGTGGCGCCCTACGCCACCTTCGGCACCCCCGAGCTGGCCGAGCACGTGCTCGACGCGCTCGAGGGCAAGACGGCCGCGCTCATGGCCAACCACGGCGCAATCGTGCACGCGGCGGACGTGGCCTCCGCGCTCGAGCTCTCGCTGCTGCTCGAATGGGCCTGCACCGTCTACTGGCGGGCGGCCACGCTGGGTAGCCCGCGCGTGCTCGACGACGATGACCTCGCGGCGGTGCTGAGCGCGGTGCTGGAGCGGGGCTACGGCGGCGTACGTTCGGCCGCGCCGGGTGGGTCGCCGGGATGAGGGTGGTGGCCATGGGGGTGCACGTGCTGGACGTGCTCGCCCGCCCGGTGGATGTGATCCCGGAGGGGCAGGGAGGCCAGCTCGTGGACGAGATCCGCGTGACCGCCGCCGGGTCAGCCGGCGGAACGGCGCTGGTGCTCGCCAAGCTGGGCGCCGAGGTACGGAGCGCGGGTGCCGTGGGCGCCGACGCGATCGGCGACATGCTCATATTCCTGCTGAGGCGCGCCGGCGTGGATCCATCGCTGCTGATCCGGCGCGACGACGTGCAGACCTCGGCGAGTGTGCTGCCCATCCGTCCCAACGGCGACCGCCCGGCGTTCCACGTGATCGGGGCGAACGGCACCTACGGCGCAAGCGACGCTCCGCTCGACGCGATCGCCGAGTCCACCCATCTCCATCTCGGCGGACCGGAGTTCATGGGCGGCGAGGATGCGGCCAAGGTTCTCGCGCACGCGCGCGCGAACGGCGTGACCACCTCCGCCGACGTGCTCGCGCCCGGGGACCCCGGGCTGCTCGAGTGGATCGCCCCCGCGCTGCCCGGGCTGGACTACCTGCTCCCGAACGAGGAGCAGGCGCTCGGCTTCACCGGGGTCGCCGACCTCGAGGAGGCGTGCAGGGCGCTCGTGGATCGCGGGGTGGGATGCGTGGCCGCCACCCGCGGGGCAGAAGGCGCGTTGGTGGTCGACGCGGAGGGCGCGGTGGGGGTACCCGCGTTCGCGGTCGACGTGGTGGACACCACCGGCTGCGGCGACGCCTTCTCGGCCGGCTTCCTGCGCGGGCTCGCGCTCGGCGCCGACCGCGCCGAGGCGGCGCGCATGGGCTGCGCCGCGGCAGCCCTCGTGGCCCAGGGTCTCGGTACCGACTACGGCCAGTTCACCCTCGACGACGTGCAAGCGATGTGCGCGGCGCCGCGATGACATAGGCTCCCGCGGCCGTGGCGCGTACCAATGTCACCCGCCGGCAGGTCTTGGGCGCCGGAGCCGTTGGCGCCGCGGTTGCCGGTGTGCCGGCGGCGGCGGCCAATGGCGCCCGCCACCGGGTGCGCAGGCGCCGCGCCGACGTGGCGATCGTCGGCGCCGGGCTGGCCGGCCTCACGGCCGCCCGGGCGCTCAAGAAGGCCGGCCGTTCGGTGATCGTGCTCGAGGCGCGTGAGCGCGTGGGCGGGCGCACGTGGAACCACAAGCTCGCGGGCGGCGAGGTGGTCGACCTCGGGGCGGCGTTCGTCGGGCCGACGCAGGACCGCATCATCGCGCTGGCAAAGGCTACGGGGGTGAAGACCTTCCCCACCTACAACAAGGGCTCGAACGTGCAGTTCATCAAGGGCGTCCGGACGTTGTATCCGGCCGAGGGGCTCCCGCCTGATCCGGGCGTGCAGGCTGACCTCCCGGCCCTGCTGGGGCTCGACACGCTGGCGCACGCCGTGGGGGTGAACGCTCCCTGGGCGGCGGCACGGGCGGCCGAGTTCGACTCCCAGACGCTCGACAGCTGGGCACAGGCGAACCTGAAGACCGAGGGGGGCAAGAGCCTGCTCACGACCGCGGTGCAGCCCAACTGGGGCGCCGAGCCACGCGACCTGTCGCTCCTGTACGTCCTGTTCTACGTAGCCGCGGCCGGGAACGAGAAGAACCCCGGCAGCCTCGTGCGGCTCATCACCACCGGGGGCGGCGCCCAGGAGAGCCGGCTCGACGGCGGCACGCAGCTGATCTCGATCCGTATGGCCCGTGCGCTCGGGCACCGGGTCGAACTGGGGGTGCCGGTCAGAGGCATCACCCAGCGCAAGGGAGGCGTCCAGGTGCATGCGGACGGCCTCGAGGTGCACGCCAAGCGCGTGATCGTGGCGATCCCCCCGACGCTCACGGGCCAGATCGAATACCACCCGGCGCTCCCGGCCAAGCGGGCGCAGTTGGTGCAACGCATGCCGCAGGGCACGCTCCTCAAGTGCGAGGCCATCTACGACACCCCCTTCTGGCGCGACGACGACCTATCGGGCCAAGCGGCCGCCGACTCGGGGCCGGCGCGCACCACGTTCGACTCCAGTCCCCGTGACGGCAAGCCGGGCGTCATGCTCGGCTTCGTCGGTGGGCACGACGCGCGAGAGTGGGAGGACCGGTCCAAGGCTGCGCGCCGGGCCGCCGTGCTCAAGAACTTCGCCGACTACTACGGCCCCAAGGCGCTCAAGCCCAAGAGCTATTTCGAGCAGGACTGGAGCAAGGAGGTCTGGACACGCGGCTGCCCGGTCGGCTTCACCGCTCCGGGCGTGCTGTACGAGTACGGACCGGCGCTGCGCCGCCCCGTCGGGCGGATCCACTGGGCCGGGACCGAGACGTCCACGTACTGGATCGGGTACATGGACGGCGCCGTGCGCTCGGGAGAGCGCGCCGCGCGCGAAGTGCTCCGCGGCTAGCGGACGCCGGCTTCGCCAGGATGGGTCCCGTGAGCCGGGGATCCGCGAGCGTGCTGATGTTGCTGCTGGGGGTGGTGCTGGCTCTGGCCGGCGGCGTGCTGTCGTACGTTCGGAGCGAGGTGCTCGACGAGGACGCGTTCGCGGATCGCGCCGTGACCACGCTGCACGACGACGCGGTTCGAGGCGAGATCGCGCACGAGGTGTCGGTCCAGCTCCTCCGGAGCTCGGGGTTCGTCGAGGTCCCTCCGCCGCAGCTCGAGGCCGTCGTGGACCGGGCGATCCGGACACCCACCTTCGAGCGCGCGTTCCGGGCCGCCGCGAAGGAGACCCACACGGCGCTGTTCGACCGTGAGGAACCGAGCGTCTTCTTCGACGTGCCGAACGCCGGCCGGGCGCTCGCGCGGGCCTTGCGCAGCGTCGCTCCGGGGCTCGCCGACCAGGTGCCGGTGCGGGCCGAGGCGCGCCTGCTCGAGATCGAGCGGCAGAGCTTCGGCGTGCGGGCGCTCCGCGCCGTGGATGACCTGGGCCCGCTGGGGCCGGTGCTGCTGCTCGTGGGGATCGCCCTCCTCGCCGGTTCGCTCGCGATCGCGCCGGACCCACGCGTGGCGCTCGTACGGGCGGGGCTGGTGGCGGCCGGCGCGTCGGCGCTGCTCTGGGTGGCGCTCCTGGCGTCCAAGGAGCTCGTCGCGGCCGGAGCAAGCACCGGGTACGCCCTGGCCGGCGACGATGTGAGCCCCGCGGTCAAGGGGATCTGGAGCGCGTACGCCGGTGACCTCGCCACCTGGGCGCTGGTGGTCACGGGGCTGGGGCTCGCGGCGGCCGCGGCGGGGTGGCTGGCGGGCCGCCGCTCCCGGCGCGTTCGGCACGCTGTCTAGTCTCTCCGCGGTGGAGCCCGACGCGGTGGAGATACGGGTGCTCGGTTGCCTGATCGAGAAGCAGCGGACCACGCCTGACGCGTATCCGCTGACGCTCAACTCGCTGCGCCTTGCATGCAACCAGGCGACCAACCGGGAGCCGGTGCTCGACCTCGGCGAGAGCGAGATCCGGGGCGCGCTCGAGCGCCTTGGCCAGCGGCGCTGGACTCGGCTCGCCAGCTGGTCGAGCGGAAGGACGATGAAGTACCGCCACATGCTCGGCGAGACGCTCGCCCTCACGGAGGCGGAGCTGAGCCTGCTGGCGGTGCTGATGCTGCGCGGACCGCAGACGCCGGGCGAGCTGCGGCAGCGCTCCGAGCGGCTCCACCGCTTTGGCGAAGAGGATCTCGGCGAGACCCTCGCGGGCCTCGAGGGTCGCGAGCTCGTGAGGCTGCAGCCGCGCCGGCCGGGACAGCGCGAGCAGCGCTATGAGCAGCTCCTGGGCGCCGGCTCGGACATGCCGGAGCCGGAGCCCGAGCCGGCGCCGCCGGCCCCGGCGCCCGCCGGGACGGACGACCTCGGCCAGCGAGTGGCGCGCCTCGAGACGGAGCTCGCGGCGCTGCGCGAGGAGCTGCGCGGGCTCCGCGGCGAGCTGGGGAGCTGACGGTGGCCGCGCGCAGCATCGTCGCCCGTGGCCCGTGGCATCGGGAACAGGTGCGCGTGACCTGGCTCCCCGACACGTACGAGCCACCAGCGGAGATCGACCGGCTCGCGGACAGCAAGTTGGAGGCCCTGCGCGAGCGCGGCTCTCCCTGTCACGACGGCCTCTCCACGCGGCTCGCCTCGTTCGCGGAGGTGGACGGCGGGCTCGCTCCTGGAGCTGCAGCCGTCGCGCTGGGCGCTGCGGCTGGTGGACAGCAACGCGTCGGAGAGCCTCACCGCGCTCTGCGTCGTGCGCAGCGACGACGGGCGCTGGCTGGCGGGGCGCCGCGCCGGGTGGGTGTCCACGTGGGCGAACCGCTGGGCGCTCGGGGCGGGCGGGGCGGTGGACCTCGGCGAGAGCCCCACCGAAACGCTTACGCGCGAGCTGCGCGAGGAGTGGCATCTCGAGGCGCATCGCCTGACCGTCGAGGCGCTCGTGCAGCTCCCGAACGGGATGGCGATGGTCGTTGGGATCGCGACCGTGGCGGACTCAGCCGAGCCGCTGCCGGACGCGGAGCACGACGAGTGGGCGTGGTGGGACCCGGATCCGGACCGCTGGCCAGACCACGCGGACGACCGCGTGCGGCTCATGGGCCGGCTGCTTCAGAGCTCGTAGGCCAGGTTCACCCGGGCGCCACGGGCGCTCAGGCGCCGGCCACGCCCACCGGGCAGGACACGCCCGTGCCGCCGAGTCCGCAGTAGCCGTTCGGGACCTTCGCCAGGTACTGCTGGTGGTAGTCCTCGGCGTAGTAGAACTCGCCGGCGGGCTCGATCTCGGTCGTGATCTCGCCATGGCCGGCCTCGGCCAGCCGCTCTGCGTAGCGGTCGCGCGATGCCCGCGCCGCCTCGGCCTGGGCCTCCGAGGTGGTGTAGATCCCGGAGCGGTACTGGGTGCCCACGTCGTTGCCCTGGCGCATGCCCTGGGTGGGGTCATGGCCCTCCCAGAAGATCCGCAGGAGCTCGTCGTAGGAGATCTCTGCCGGGCGATGGACCACGAGCACCACCTCGTTGTGCCCGGTGCGGCCGGAGCAGACCTCCTCGTAGGTCGGGTTGGGCGTAAGGCCGCCCGCGTAGCCCACAGCCGTGGTGTACACGCCGGGCGCCTGCCAGAAGCCGCGCTCCGCGCCCCAGAAGCAGCCCATGCCGAACACGGCGCGCTCGGTGTCGTCCGGGAAGGGCGGCACGAGCGGGGTGTCGAGCACGAAGTGGCGGTCGGGCACGGGAATCGGAGTGTCGCGGCCGGGCAGGGCGTCGTCCGGGGAGGGCATCGAGGTCTTGCGGCGGAGGAGGAAGCTCATTTCAGTCGAGATTAGCGCGCGGGCGTTACGGTTCCCCGATGGCCGCCCTGACCGAGCTCGAGCTTCCCGAGTTCGAGTTCATGGACACCACGCTCAGGGGCGAGCGCTTCCACGCCACGATGGCCGATCTGGCCGCACGCTCCTGGCTCGCGAAGGCCGAGCTCGGGTACTTCGTGCTGGATCGCGAGGCCGCCACGTTCTTCCTGCGCACCAAGAGCGCCACCTTCCCGGGGATGAAGATCGCGGAGCTCTTCGGCGTCGAGGACGGACCGCTCTACGAGGAGATGCGGCGGAACATCCTCCACGTGAACGGCGCCGACCACAGCCGGCTCCGCAACCTCGTGAACCCGGCCTTCACGCCGCGCGCCGCCGATCGCTGGCGCCCGGCGATGCGCGGCTTCCTGGAGGAGCTCTGGGAGGGCGTGGCCGGCGCCGGCCGCTGCGAGTTCGTGGAGGACTTCGCCAAGCCCTATCCCTCGCTCACGATCGCGACGGTCATGGGGGCTCCGCTGGAGGACGCGCCGCGGCTGCACGACTGGTCGAACTGGATCCAGCGCCAGTTCGACGCGCCGAGCCTGATGAACGACCGCGAGCGGATCGAACAGGCGGTGAGCGAGTTCTACGAGTGGTGCGAGGGGATGCTCGCCGCCCGTCGCGGCCACCCCCGCGACGACCTTGTGTCCACGCTCCTCGCCGCCGAGCAGGAGGGCGACCGCCTGTCGGAGGTGGAGTGCATGCACCTCGTGCTGAACGTGCTCGTGGGCGGGGTGGACACGACCCAGTCGCAGCTCGCGCACGCCGTGAGGCTGTTCGCCGCGCGCCCCGACCAGTGGCGCCTGCTGGCCGAGCGGCCCGAGCTCGCGTCCCAGGCGGTGGACGAGGTGCTGCGCTTCGAGCCGATCACCCCGTTCACGGCGAGGATCATGGTCGAGGACGTGGAGTACCGCGACGTGACCTTCCCGGAGGGCACCGTGGTCATGGTCTGCGCCTTCACCGGCAACCGCGACGGCGAGGGGAACCTGGAGGAGCTCGACATCACCGCCGACCGCTCCGGGGCCAAGCTGCTCACGTTCGGCGCCGGCGTGCACTACTGCCTGGGGGCCAACATCGCGCGCGCCGAGCTTCAGGAGGCGCTCGCCTTTCTCCCGGCGCGCATGGAGGGACTCGAGCTGGACGGCGAGCCGGAGCTCGGCACGATCAACGGCATCTACGGGCTCGACCGCCTGCCCATCCGCTGGGGCGGCGGCTGATGCACCTGGGGCTCTGCACGTTCGTCACCGAGTACTCGATCGACCCGGTCCGGCTCGGGCGCCTGGCCGAGGAGCGCGGGTTCGACTCGCTGTTCTTCCCCGAGCACACCCACATCCCGGTGAGCCGCGACACCCCCTACCCCGGCGGCGGCGAACTGCCGCGCGAGTACAGCCACATGCTCGACCCGTTCGTGGCGCTCGGCGCGGTGGCCTCCGTGACCGAGCGGATCGAGCTCGGCACCGGGATCGTGCTGCTGGTCGAGCGCGACCCGATCATCACCGCCAAGGAGGTGGCCACGCTCGACCTGGTCTCCGGCGGCCGCGTGCTCTTCGGCGTGGGCGCGGGCTGGAACCTCGAGGAGATGAGGGACCACGGCACCGACCCGGCCCGGCGCTTTGGGATCCTCCGCGAGCGCGTGGAGGCGATCAAGGCGATCTGGGCGAGCGACGAGGCCGAGTACCACGGCGAGCACGTGGACTTCGACCCGATCTGGTCGTGGCCGAAGCCGGTGCGCAAGCCGCACCCGCCGGTGCTCGTGGGCGGGATGAGCGACGGCGCTCTCGACCGGGTCGTCGCGTTCGGCGACGAGTGGATGCCCAACCGGGTGGGCAGCCCCGAGGAGCTGGGCACGCGCATCGCCGACCTCCAGCGCAGGGCCGAGGCGGCCGGCCGCGAGCGGATCCCCGTCAGGCTCTTCGGGGCAAAGGCGGAGGCGCGTGCGGTCGAGCGCGTGCGCGAGGTGGGAGTGGACGCGGCGCTGTTCTACCTGCCCACCGAGGACGCCGGCGCGGCCGAGCGCAGGCTCGACCAGCTGGCAGGCGTGGCCGGCGAGGTACGGGGCGCCTGAGCGATGGGCCGCCTCGACGAGCTCGACCTGACGCTGTCGCTCTCGAAGCAGGAGGAGCGCGACCGCATCGACGCGGCCCAGACGCGACTGCTCGAGCTCAGGCTCGCGCTCGGCGCCAAGCTGCCCGGGTTCATGGACATCGGACCCCCGGTGGTGGTCGTCTTCGAGGGGTGGGATGCCTCGGGCAAGGGCGGATCCCTGAAGCGCCTCGTGGAACGTCTCGATCCGCGTCACGTCCACGTGGCCCAGTTCGGCCCGCCGACGGAGCGCGAGAAGCGCCACCACTTCCTCTGGCGCTTCTGGCCCGTGCTCCCCGGGCGGGGCGGGATGACGGTGCTCGACCGCTCGTGGTACGGGCGCGTGCTCGTCGAGCGGGTGGAGGGGTTTGCCAGCACCGAGGAATGGTCGCGCGCCTACGCGGAGATCGTGGACTTCGAGCGCACTCTCTGGAGCGAGGGCGCGATCATGATCAAGTTCTGGCTGCACATCTCGGCCAAGGAGCAGCTGCGCCGCTTCAAGGAGCGCGAGAAGGATCCGCTCAAGAACTGGAAGCTGACGCCGGACGATTGGAAGAACCGCGAGAAGCGTCCGCAGTACCTCGAGGCGGTGGAGGACATGCTGGCGCGCACGGACCATGGGGCGGCGCGGTGGCAGCTGGTGGAGGGAGAGTCGAAGCGCTTCGCGCGGGTGAAGGTGTTGGAGACGGTCATCGCCGAGGTCGAGCGGGGGTGTAGGGAGCGCGGGTTCTCTTTGCCCTAAGGCCCCGCTTTCGGACCGGCCGTCAACCCTCCCGCAGACCTCTCGCGCTTCGCGCTCGTTCGCTCGCCTTTCGGCTCGCTCTGACACGGTCTGCGTGAGGGTCGACTGCCGGTCCTTCTCCGGCCGCTCGGTTCTCGCCTCCCTACCCAGCTGCAGTTGGCCGGGCCTTCACCCTGTTGCTCAGTAGCGGGGGCTACTCGACGTCGCGGCGCTTCAGCAGGGTGGCGCCGATCGCGAAGAGGGTGCCGATCCAGGCCAGCATCCGCCAGCACGGCCAGGCCGCCGGGAGCAGGTCCACTCCGTCGTCAGGCCGGCCTGGTCCGCCGGGTCGAGGCCCGCGGCGGCGGTGGGCAGGGCGCTGAAGGGGCTGAAGCGGCCGACGTCGGGCAGCAGCGAGGTGACTGCCGAGTCGACGACGAAGATGATCACGAGCACGCCCACGATGGCCACGGCCTGGTTGCGCACGAGCCCGCCGAGCGCCACGCCGAAGGCGCCGAGCAGCGCCGCGACCAGGGCGTTCCGGGCTACCTGCTCGATCCACTCGCCGAGCCCCGGGGTCGGCAGGTCGCGGATCGTGAGGATCGCGAAGCCGACGACGCCCACGGCGATCGCGATCAGCAGCGAGAGCACGACCCCGGCGGCGGCGAAGGCGAGCGTCTTGGCGGCGAGGAAGCGCAGGCGGTCGGGCGCGGCGAGCAGCGAGCTGGTGATCGTCCGGTGGCGCCACTCGCCGGTGATCCCGAGCACGGCCAGGATCAGGATGAAGAGGCCGCTCGCGTCGGAGGTGAAAACGTCGGTGAGCACGTCGTCCTGGGAGGGCTCGGACAGGATGGACACGAGCACGGTGATGAGCAGCGACATCGCGACCGCCACGCCCGCCAGCGCGGCGAACGTGCGCGTGGTGCGCAGCTTGATCAGCTCGGCCTCGAGCAGGCGCGTCACGCTTCGTCCTGGGTGAGCTCGAAGAAGACGTCCTCGAGCGAGCGCGACACCGCGCCCAGCTCGACGAGCGCCAGCTGATGGTCGGCCGCGGCCTGGCCCACGACCTCGGGCGGAGTGGCGAGCGCGAGCAGGGCGCCTCGAGGGCTCCTCCTCCACGGTGATCCCGCGCTCGCGCAGCACCGCCGCCAAGCGCTCGTTGTCCGCCGCGCGCACGCGGGTGACCTCGCCCTGAGCCGCGCCGAGCACCTGCTGGAGCGGGCCGCTGGCGCGCAGGGCGCCGTGGGAGATCACCACGAGCTCGTCCACGCTTTGCGCCACCTCGGCGAGCAGGTGGCTCGACACCAGCACCGCCCGGCCGCGGCCGGCCTGTGCGCGCAGGAGCTCGCGCATCCAGCGGATCCCGGGCGGATCGAGGCCGTTGGCGGGCTCGTCGAGGATCAGCACCTCCGGGTCTCCGAGCAGCGCCGCCGCGATGGCCAGCCGCTGGCGCATGCCCATCGAGTAGCCCTTCACGCGCCGGTTGGCGCGCCGTCGGTGAGACCCACCTGCTCGAGCACCTCGTCCACGCGCGCCGGCGGGTGACCGCCCGCGGCGGCCAGCACACGCAGGTGGTTGCGGCCGCTGCGGCCGGGGTGGAAGCTCGCCTCCTCCAGCACGGCGCCCACCTGCGCGCTCGGGTGCTCGAGCTCCTCGTAGCTGCGACCGGCGAAGCTGGCCTCGCCGCCGTCCGCGTGCACGAGACCCAGGAGCATCCGAAGCGTCGTGCTCTTGCCGGCGCCGTTGGGCCCGAGGAAGCCGGTCACCCGGCCCTCCTGCACCTGGAACGACAACTCGGACACCGCCAGCACGGGTCCGAAGCGCTTGGTCAGCCTGTCGATCTGTATCGCCGCCACGGCGTCCCTACGCCGCGAACAGGGTCAGGTCCGGTTCGCGGTCGCCGCGCAGCAGGCGCGGATCGACCGTGACGCAACCGATCCCGCGCGACTCGGCCAGGGCGCGGGCCTGCGGCTTGATCTGCTGCGCCGCGAGGATCCCCCGGCAGCCGGAGAGCCCGGGCTCGGTGCAGATGCGCTCGAGGTACCGGGTCAGCTGCTCCACGGCGTCGATCGTTCCCACCCGCTTGATCTCCACGGCCACGAACCCGTCCTCGCCGTCGCGGCACATGAGATCCACCGGGCCGATGTCGGTGGGCCACTCGCGGCGAACCAGCCGGAGGCCCTCGGCGCAGCTCTCCGGCCGCGCGGCGAGCAGCTCCTGCAGCTCGCGCTCCACGCCCTCCTTCTCGAGGGCCGCGGCCTCGCCCATGTCGTGCTCCACGTCCGACAGCACCTCGGCAATCCGGATCTCGAGCCGGTCCTCGCTCGCACCTGCCCGCTTTCGCACCACCATCAGACCCGGCTCCTCCTCGATCACGGTCGGCGGCGTCATCCAGTTCTGCGGCTTGAACCCGCCCGAGTCGGCATGGACCATCACCGAGCCGTCGTCCTTCAGCATCAGCAGCCGCAGGGCCTCCGGCAGCACGGCATTCAGGCGCCCGGTGTACACGACCTCGCAGCGGGCGACGACCAAGCGCATGCCGCGAAGCTAACCGCCCCTGCGGACACGCGCCTCCCGGGCCTCGACGCCGAGCAAGACGAGCGGGTCGGGCGCGACAAGAATCGATACGACTTTGTGATGGTCTGTGCTTCTTGATTGGGCGTAGCCCAGGTCCCGTGCCCGCTGTGAGCTTGGATCTTCGGCTGCGCTTGTCCCAATCATCACAAAGAGGTATTGCGTCCTCGGGCTGAAGGCGCTTCAGTGTGGTTACTCGAAGTGACGTGAGTAATGGGGGCGAGTTGAGTGATACGAGACGCTAGTCATCCGGGGACCCTCGCGGATGAAGCACCGCCGCGGCCGCCCGGAGACGCGAACTCGGTCTTGATTCTTGATGATCGTGCGGCCGATCGGGAGCTGCTTGCGACGTTGCTGGGCCACGCGGGCTATTCGGTGAGTGAGGCCGCTACGGGCGACGAGGCTTTGGCGCTTGCGCGTGCTGAACAACCGGATTTGGTGATCACCGATGTTCTGATGCCGGGGATGAACGGCTACGAGTTCGTTCGCCGGCTCCGGAGCCATCCCGACACCGACGCGATCCCTGTCGTCTTCTGCACCGTGCATCACGTGGAGGATGCGGTCCGGGAATTGGCAGCTACGTGTGGGGTCTCGCACTTCATCCCGAAGCCGTCCGATCCGGAGACCATCGTGGGCACGGTCGGCGAGGCGCTCGGCTCCTCCCGCGTCTTGCCGCTGGACCTCGTCAGCCAGCATTTCGACAGCGAGGAGCTGCGGCTTCTGAACGCCAGGCTGGTCGAGCAAGTCGGTCAGCTGGACGCGGCGAACGCCGACCGCAGAAAGCTGTTGGGTCAACTCGTTCATGCCCACGAAGAAGAGCGCGAGCGGATCGCCGAGGGTCTGCACGACGATTCTGTCCAGGCGGTGGTGGCCCTGCGGATGCGTCTGGAGACGCTAGCTGCGCGTACTGCTCAACCCGAGTTGGCACGCGAGCTGGAAGGGCTCAGGGATGCCGCTGCGGAAGCGGTCGAGCGCCTGCGGAGCCTCCTGGTCGGGATACAGCCGATCAACCTGGAGAAGAACCGGGTGTCGGTGGCGCTCGGCGTCTTCCTCGAGCAGGCTGGCGTCGAAGACGGTCTGGAATGCCACCTCGCGGACCACACGACTCGCCGGCCCTGCCTGGCCGTCCGGACGCTTCTCTATCGGGTGGGGCGTGAGGCGATCGCGAATGTCCGCAAGCACGCCCATGCCTCAAGCCTCACTTTGGAGCTCCGGGAAGACGGCGACGGGTTCTGCCTGGAGATCAGTGACGACGGCGAAGGCTTCGACGCAGCGCAGGGAGTGCGTGTCCGCCCCGGGCACCTCGGCCTCGCGGAGCTCCGCGAGCGGGTCGAGATCGTCGGAGGACGCCTGAAGGTCGACAGCGACCCGGGCACGGGCACTGTGCTCCATGTCTGGTTGCCGGACTTCGACCCCACGATTGCGACTCGCCCAGCCGAGGCCCAGTAGCGCCCTAGCTGGGCTCCATCCGTCGCGGGCCGCTGCCGAAGCGAGACTCCTCGAGCGGCTGGACGAGGCTGTGCAACTCGTGGACCTGCACGTCGATCTCGTAGCCGTCGCCTCCGCCTCTGCGATCGCCGGGCCCAGACGGTTCTCGACGAACCGGTCGTGGGCCTCGCGAGACCTCCAGACGTCGTAAATCCGCATCTGCCCGTCATCGGTGATCGCGGCGGCATGCAGGACAAGTCCGGGAGGGGGGTCGTCGTGAAATTGGATCTTCCTGACCACCTCGTCGTAGTCGTCGGACCCGACCTTGCTCGTGTACTGGATTACGACCGCCACCTTGGGCGCCCTCTCCATCGGTTCGGCACTCTTGAGTGTTCGGCGACTTCGGTACCCCTCACTGTCATCGCGAAAACCTGGTGGACACGAATCCGCAGCCTCGACATTGTCCCCCGCTCATGGCTTAGCGTGAGCACCAGATGCGCTACGTGCTCTTGGCCGGGGTCGTGGGAGCTCTGCTCTTGCCTGCCGCGGCGGATGCCGGGCAGACGGTGCCGCGCGGCTTCGTCGGAGTGATGGCCGATGGCCCGCTGTTCTCGGCCGGCGTCCCGCTCGGGCGCGAGGTGGACTTGATGGCGAACGCCGGAGTGGAGGCGGTGCGGGTCAGCTTCTTCTGGTCCACCGCCCAGCCGTACCCGCCGGGCACTCCGCTCCCGCCCGGGTATGTCGACGTCGACGGAGTGCCCACGAGCTTTGCCGGACCCGACGCCCTCGTTGCAGAGGCGGCAAGGCGGCACCTGGACGTCCTGCCCGTGGTGCTGCTGCGCCCGCGTGGGCGCGGGAGGACCCGGCTCCGACGTGGTCGCCGCCGGCGCCGGCGCCTACTCGCGCTATGCCGAGCTTCCATGGCAGCGCTCGTGCGCCGCTACAAGCCGGGCGGGAACGTTCTGGGCGCAGCGCCCGCGCTCGGAACGGGTCCCGATCCACGCCTGGCAGGTGTGGAACGAGCCGAACGGCCCTCTCTTCTGGACGATCCAGCCCGGGCCTCGCCCGCTACGTCCGGATGCTCCGGGTGGCGCGCGCGGCGATCAAGCGCGCCGATCCCCGCGGCGAGGTGGTCCTGGCCGGCCTGACGGGCAGGTCGTGGCAGGACCTGCGAAAGCTGTACCGGCTGGGAATACGGCGAAATGTCGACGCAGTGGCCCTCAACCCGTTCTCCGCCGAGGTGCGAAACGTCGTCCGCATCGTGAGGCGCGCGCGGAAGGTGATGCGTCACGGAACGGCGATGCTCGCAAGCCGATCCTCGTCGACCGAGACCTCATGGTCCTCCGGCAAAGGTCTCCTGATCACGCCGTACGGTTACGAGCACACCGAGCAGGGTCAGGCGAAGAAGGTGGACGAGGCGTTTCTGGCCTTCGCCGGTGAGCGGCGCCGGCTGCGGATCCGGCAGGTCTTCTGGTACACGTGGATGAGCTACGACAAGGATCCCTACTACGGCTTCGACTGGGCCGGCGTGCGGCGCCTGGAGGGGTCCGCGATCACGACCAAGCCCGCCTACTACGCCCTCCGCCGGGTGGCCCGGCGGCTCGAGGGATGCGCCAAGCGCCCCCGCGCCGCCCGCTGCCGCTAGCCGCGCGTCGCTCAGCGCTTCCAGGGCAGCTTCGAGCGCTTCTTGCGTCGCGGGAGCACGCCGCGGCGCTGGGCGATCACGCCGCCGCCGATGCCGAGACCCGTGAGCAGCGCGGCGATGAGCGTGGGCCTGGCGCGCAGGAGGTTGAACTGGCCCTCCACCTCCGGCCAGACCAGTGCCTCCACCACCTCGGCCGCGCCCTCCGGCGTCACCGCGAGCTCGCCGACCTCGATCGGCGGGGCGAATGCCACCTGCACGCGGCGCGGCTTGGGCACCGGCCCGAGGAAGAGCTTGTCCGTGCCCGTGATCGCGGCCGGCACGATCGGCGCCCCCTCCTCGAGGGCCAGGCGGCCTGCGCCGCGCTTGGGGTGTCCGAGCTGGTCAGGGTCGCGAATGCGCGTGCCCTCCGGGAAGAGGGCCAGCAGCCCGCCCTGGCGGAGGATCGTCCGCGCCGTCTCGAGCGCGTCCTCGTCGGACTCGCCGCGACGGACGGGGAAGGCTCCGAGGCGGACGAGGAGTCGCCCGTAGCGCGCCTGAATCAACTCGTTCTTGGCCATGAACCGGAGGTGCCGGCGCGTGCAGACGGCGATGAAGAACGAGTCCCAGAAGCTCTTGTGATTGGGGGCCACGATGGCCGCCCCCTCCGCCGGCACATTTGCGGCGCCCTCCACACGCATCCGGAAGTAGGTGCGGAGCGCCGGCTTCACGACTCCCTTGACGCCGGCGTAGAGAGGCTTCGACACACCCTTCTCGCGCGCGAGACGGTGCGCCTCCTCATTCGTCATGGGCGCCAAGCTACAGGCGTTTCCGGCGGCGCATCGCGGGGTACCCACCTACGGCACCCAACGAAGGAGCAACTCACCCAGTGAGCATCCTGGACAAGATCACAGGACGTGCGAAGAAGGCTGCCGGCGACCTGACCGGTGACGGCTCGTTGCGCTCGGAGGGCCGGCGCGAGGAGCGCAAGGGCGAGGAGAAGGAGAAGCTCGCCGACGCGCAGGACAAGGTCGAGGAGAAAGCGGCCGACGTGGCCGACCTCGAGCGGAAGACCTGAGGCAGGCCTTCTGCCGCCGCCGGCCGACCCGGCCGGCGGCGGGGAGGGGTAAGTTGACGTAGCGGATGAACGGCAACGGGACCACTCCGCACGTCGCATATCGGGCGGTCCTGCTCGCGGCGGGGCTGCTGCTCTTCGGTCTGCTGTTCCGCCAGCTCACCACGCTGCTGCTGGCGGTGCTGGTCACGATCGTGATCGCCATCCCGCTGTCGGCGGCGGCCACCAGGCTCGAGCGCTACCACGTGCCGCGTGCGCTCGGCGCGCTGCTCGCCCTGTTCGCGGGCATCGCCTCGCTGGCCCTCGTCATCTACCTGCTGATCCCGCCGTTCGTGGATCAGACCAACGAGTTCGTGAACGACGTGCCGGGCATCGTGCGCGATCTGGAGGCTCGGGTGGGGGACGTGGTGGGCAGCGAGCCGAGCGAGGTCGGGGACCGCGTGCAGAACTGGTTCGAGAGCTACACCGACGAGCCAGAGCGCCTGATCGGCCCGATCACCTCGATCGGGCTGAACGTGGCGGGCGTTGTGGGCGCCCTCGTGCTGATCCTGATCACGGCCTACTACATGGCGGTGCGCCCCGGGCCCCTCGTGGAGGGGCTGGTGAGCCTCGCGCCGCCGGCCCGCCGCGAGCACGTGCGCCACGTGCTCGACCGTGTGCGCGAGTCCTGGATCGGCTGGATGGAGGGCGTGGCCATCGACATGCTCATCACGGGCGTGTTCACGTACGTCGCGCTCACGATCATCGGGCTCGACTTCGCCATCTTCTTCGCCGTGCTCTCGTCGCTGCTCGTGGTGGTGCCCTACTTCGGCGCCATCGCCGGCGCGGTGCCGCCGGTGCTCTTCGCGCTCACCGACTCTCCCGGCAAGGCGCTGCTGGTGCTGGGCGCCTACATCCTGGTCCAGCAGCTCGAGAGCAACGTGACCATGCCGGTGATCATGTCCCAGCGCGTGCAGTTGCACCCCGCGATGATCGCCATCGGGGTGCTGGTGGTGGGCCGGCTGTTCGGCTTCGTCGGGCTGTTCGTGGCCGTGCCGATCCTGTCGCTCATCACGATCTGCGTGCAGGAGTTCTGGGTCAAGGAGCTCGACCAGCTCGACCGCGACCGGACGCGACCCGACATCGCGCTGCCCACCGGGGCGGACGAGTTGGAGGCCGCGCGCGAGCCCTCGCGTCCTGAGTTGGTGGAGGCCGAGGAGCCGGTCAGACCAGCTTCGTGACCGCGATCACCATCCCGGCCACGGTGAAGATCACGATCAGGACCTGGACGACGATCCAGAAGCGCGGAAGCTCGCTCACTCGATGAGCGCCTGGCGAAGCGCGATCGCGACGGCGTGCACGCGCGTGTCGGCCTCGAGCTTCTGGATGGCGCGCTTGGTGTCGGACTTGACCGTCTCGGCGCTGAGCCCGATGCGGCTCGCCACCTGCTGGGTGTGAAGCCCGCCGGCGAGCAGCTGCAGGATCTCGCGTTCGCGCTCGGACAGGGGGGCGTCTGGCCCGACCTGGGACATCAGCAGGGCCGGCGAGAGCGACGGATCCACGAACGGCTTCCCGGCCGAGACCGCGCGGACGGCGCGCAGCAGGTCCTCCGGCGGGGAGCCCTTCAGCACGTATCCGTCGGCTCCGGCGGCGATGGCGTCGGAGAGCAGCCGCTTGTCGCCGTAGGCCGAGTAGACGACGGTCTTGACGTCCGGCGCCGCTTGCGAGAGGCGCCGGACCGCGGAGATCCCGTCGATTCCGGGCAGGCGCACGTCTACGATCACGACCTCGGGATCGAGCCGCTGGACAGCGTCCACGATTTCCTCGCCCGACTCGATGCTCGCGATCAGCTCCAGGTCGTCCGCCTGGCCGAACATCAAGCCGAGGCCCTTGCGCACGGTCGGATGATCGTCCACGGCGAGGCACTTGGTGGGCGCGCTCATCGCGGCACAGCCTAGTCAGACGTACAACACCGGCGGGGAGGAAGCGGCATATGATGCGGGCGGCCCGCGGAAGGAGAGAAGTTGTTCGGATCTTTGGTGGTAGGCACTGACGGCTCGGAAACCGCCAACGAGGCGGTCAAGCAGGCGATGCAGCTGGCGCAGCGGCTGGGCGCCACCGTGCACCTGGTCAGCGCTTACGAGCCGGTGCCGGAGGGCCGCCTGCGCGAGGAGCGCCAGCAGATCCCGGAGGACCTCCAGTGGATGGTCAACCCGCGCGAGGACGTGGACGCCACGCTCGAGGAGGCCGGGAAGACCTTGAAGGAGGCCGGCGTGACCGTGGAGATCCACGCTCGCGAGGGGGACCCGGCCGACGCGATCCTCGACGTGGCCGAGGAGCAGGGCGCGGACCTCATCGTCGTCGGGAACAAGGGCATGACCGGTGCCAAGCGGTTCCTGCTCGGCAGCGTGCCGAACAAGGTGTCCCATCACGCTCCCTGCAGCGTGATGATCATTCGTACGACCTAGGCGGGTCGTCGGCCGGAGGCCGCCGCCTCAGCGCAGCGCGTTCGCTGCGTTCACCAGTCCGTAGCCGTAGCGGTCGTCGAACCCGGGCACGCCGAGGTCGGTGGAGGTGAGCTCGATGCGGGCCTTGATCAGCGCCGGGCTCGGGTGTGCGCCCAGCCGCTTGGTGGCGATCAGAAGGGCCACGATGCCACTCACGTGCGGGCTCGCCATCGAGGTGCCCTCGTACCCGCCCGGCAGTCCGAAGCGCTTGACCCCGCGAATGAACGTCTCCTGGTAGATGGAGCGCCCCGGCTCGTCCGGCCGGCAGTGAGCCGCGTCCCAGGGGTCGTCGTCGTTGGGGGCGTCGATGCCCCCGCCCGGGGCCACCACGTCGAGGTCGGTGCCCGCGTTGGAGTACTCCGCCTCGCAGCCGGAGGCGGTCACGGCCCCCACCGCGATCACCGAGCCCGCCCGCGCGGGATAGGCAACCGCGCCGTCGGCCTGGTTGCCGGCCGCGGCCACGACGGTCACGCCCTTTCGCTGCGCGTAGCGCAGCGCCCCGATCACATCCGGGATCTCCGCACCGCGCACCTCGGTGGGGAACTCGAGGCTGAGGTTGATCACGTCCGCGCCGTGCTTGGCCGCGTAGCGGATGGCGCGCGCGATCGCCACAGAGTCGCCGGAGCCCCTCCAGTCGAGCACCCGCAGCGGCATGATCCTTGCGCGATAGGCGATGCCGGCGGCGCCGATGCCGTTGTTGGTGGCCTGGGCGATCGTGCCGGCCACGTGGGTCCCGTGCCCGAACACGTCGTTCGGGTGCCTGTCGTGGCCCACGAAGTCGTAGCCCTTCAGGAACGTCGAGCGCCTGAGGTCGGGTGCGCGCCGGTAGCGTCCATGGCGCTCGTAGGCCACCCCGCTGTCGAGCACGGCCACCACCGCGCCGCGGCCGCCCGGGGCCCCCTGGGCGGTGGCCAGCGTCCAGGCCTCGTCCATCCCGATGCCGAACGGGCCGATGAAGTTCCACTGCTTGCGCAGACCCGGATCGTTCGGAAGCGCCGACGCGTGGGCCTTGTAGTTCGGCACCGCATAGGCCACGTCCGGGTTCCTGCGGAGCTCGGCCACGGTCTGGCGTACCGAGTCGCCGTCCGCGATCGCGAGCTGCTCCGCGCCGCCGGGGAGCGCGCGCGCCGTATTCGTGCCCGCCAGCTTCTCCAGCTGGGACTCGGTGCTGGGCGCCGTTCCCGCGTGGTACTTGACGATCACCTGACCAGGCACGTAGCTCGCCGCCTCCGCGGCGGCGGGGGCTACGAGCAGCGTCAGGGCCAGAGCGGCTGCTGAAAGTAGGCGAGTCGGCATGGGCTACGGTGCAATCTCAGTGTACGAAGGCGAGAACAGGCGGGAAGCGGCGAAGTTGTGACCGTCTGCATCACGGGCGCCACCGGTTTCATCGGCTCGCACCTGGCGGAACTTGCGTCGGGGTCGCTCGGCCCCATACGCGTCACCTACCGCGACGAGTCGCGTCTCGACCGGCTCGGCGGGACCGAGGTGGAGCCGATCCGGGCGGACGTGCTCGACCGCGCCGCCCTACGACGGGCCTTCCGCGGCTGCGAGATCGTCTTCCATGCCGCCGGCTACGTGGGCTCCCGGCCGGCCGCGCGCGTTTGGGACGTGAATGCGCTGTCGCCGCGGATCGCCGTGGAGGCGGCCGCGGCCGAGGGGGTGCGCAGGGTGGTCGTCACCTCGAGCGTCGCCGGCATCGGTCCCGCCCCGCGCGACCGCCCGGGCACCGAGGACGACGCCTATCTGGGCGGCGGTCTCGGGCTCGCGTATCCGGACGCCAAGCACGAGGGGGAGTCCGAGGCGCTCGCCGCCGGGGCGCGCGGGGGCGTGGAGGTGGTGGTGGTCAACCCGTCCTACGTGTTCGGGCCCGCGGTGGACCGCCGCCATCCCGGGGAGACCTCCAACAGGCTGATCGGCAACTACCTGCTGGGCCGGCTTCCCGCGGTGGTGGACTCCGAGACGAACGCGGTGGACGTGCGCGACGTGGCGGCCGGGCATGTGCTCGCCGCCGAGCGCGGCAGGCCAGGCGAGCGCTACGTGCTCGGCGGCCACGACCTGCGCTGGGTCGACCTGATCGAGCGGGTTGCGCGCCTCTCCGGCGTGGCGCATCCCCTCATGGTGCTCCCGCGCGAGGCGGGCGAGCTGGCGCGCCGCGCCGACGAGCTCGGGCTCGCATCGCCGCTCGCCGGCGAGGGCGTGCTGCTGATGGCGCAGAACTGGCGCTACTCGTCGCGCAAGGCGCGCCGCGAGCTGGGCTACCGGGCCCGGCCGCTCGACCGCACCCTGCTCGACACGATCGCCTGGTATCGCGAGCTGATCGAGAGCGGCGCGCTGGAGGGCGGCCGGACCTCGCCGATGTCGCTGGCGGCCGCCGGGGTCCAGCTGGCCGGGCGCGTGGGGCTGCTCGGCCCGCTGCGCCTGGCCGAGCGGTACACGGGCAGGCGCCTCGTAGTAGGCGCATGACCGCCTTCTTCCCGCGCGACGAGTACTTCATGAGGCTCGCGCTGCGGGAGGCCGAGCGGGCGCTCGAGCACGACGACGTGCCGATCGGCGCGGTGGTCGTGCACGGGGGCGAGGTGATCGCCGCCGCGCCGAACGAGCGAGAGCTGCGCGGCGACCCAACCGCCCACGCCGAGATGCTCGTGCTCCGCCGGGCCTCCGAGAAGCTCGGCGGCTGGCGGCTGCTCGACACCATCCTCTACGTGACGCTGGAGCCATGCGCCATGTGCGCCGGGGCCATCGTGCTCGCCCGGGTGCCGCGGGTGGTGTTCGGGACGGTGGATCCGAAGGCCGGCGCGGTGGGCAGCGTGTTGGACGTGCTCTCGGAGCCACGCCTGAACCACCGCCCCGAGGTGGCCGGCGGCCTCCTGGCCGAGGACTGCGCGGACCTGCTGCGCGCCTTCTTCAGCGCGCGGCGCTGACCTTTCACACTCGCGCGTAGTCCTGTCACGCCCGGCCCGGGATGCTGGCGGGGATGCCCGAACTGTGGCCCGTTGGCCCCACCCCTCGGGGCGGAAGCGCCACAGTTCGCGTCGCGCGGCTGGCATCGAGGCAGTGGGGGGTCGTCTCGCGCCGGCAGCTCCGCGGCTGCGGGTTGAGCGGCTCCACGGTGGACCGCTGGGTGGAGGCAGGCCGCCTGCACCGTGTCCACCCGGCGATCTACGCCGTGGGCCATGGGCGCCTCTCAGCGGAGGGCCACCTTGCGGCCGCCCTTCTGTACGCCGGGCCGGGGGCGGCGCTGAGCGCCGGGACGGCGGCGTGGTGGTGGGGGCTGTGGCCCGACCCGCCTGGCGCGGTCCATGTCGTGGTACCGGGCAGGCGCGCGGGCGTGCGCGGCGTACGCATCCACCGCACACGCTCGATCGAGCGCACGCAGCACCGCGGCTTGCCGGTCACGACGGTGGAGCGGACGCTGCTCGATGTAGCGGCGGTCGTGCCGCCCGCCAAGCTGCGCCGCACGCTCGCCGAGGCGGATTACCGTCGCCTGCTCGATCTGCCCGCCGTCGAAGGCCTCCTCGGCCGCGGGCGCCCGGGCGCCGCGGCGCTGCGCAACGCCCTCGCGGCTCACACGCCGCGGTTCGCCCGGACCCGCAGCGAGCTGGAGCAGCGCTTCCTGCTCCTCTGCGCCAAGAGCGGCGTCCCTCTGCCCGAGGTGAACGTGACGGTCGAGGGTTTCCTCGTCGACGCGCTGTGGCGCCACCGGAGCCTGGTGGTCGGAGCTCGATGGCCACGCCGCTCATGCCACGCCCGCGGCGATCGAGCGCGACCGCCGCCGCGATCTGGCCCTGCGAGCGGCGGGCTTCGTGGTGCTGCGCTACACCTGGCTGCAGGTCACGCGCGAGGCCGAGTCCGTGGGGGAGGATCTGGCGGCGGCCCTCAGTGCGAGCTCTTAGGCAGCCCATAGCGGGCTCCCAGGCGGCTCTAAGGGGCGGGTGATTCTCTGATTCTCATGAACCCCCGCCCCCCTATGAGCCGGGAACGACGGCCCGATGGGCGCCGGCGCTTCCGGCCTCGAGGAAGCGAGATCCGCGGACTGATCGCAGAGCTGAGGGAGCTCACGAGCGATGCCGAGAAGCTGCGCTTGGAGGGAGCGGACGACGCGGCGCTCGCCGCGCAGCGGTCCGAGATCGAGCGCAGGCACTTCAGGCTCGCCGAAGCGGTGAGGCGCGACCCCACCTTCGGCCGCGGCGCCCCGGGCGCCGCACCCGAGTCCGATCCGCGGGCGGTGGGGCTCGCGTTCGAGGCCAACGCCCAGCGCGGTCTCGAGCATGACGAGGCCGTGGCGGCCACGGCTGTTGAGCTGCGGGTGAGCGTGCACCGGGTGCAGCGGGCGCTCGCATCTCGCGAGCCCGTGCCGACCTGGTAGCCCGCGAGGGTGTTAGCAGCCGTGAGCGACCGTGGCTAGCCTTAGGTCGCCTCGGAGGGGTGCCGGAGTGGTTGAACGGGGCGGTCTCGAAAACCGTTGTGGGCGGCAACGTCCACCGAGGGTTCGAATCCCTCCCCCTCCGTCTAAAAGCGCCGCCTTCACCGCGGGGCATGTGGCACGCGCCTAGTCGCCACCAGGCTCTCAGCAGCCGGTGGCAGGATTCCCCGTATGCGGAGGATCGAGGTCGCGGAGCGCAGGGCAAGGCTGGCGCGTCGTCACCGCTTGGCGCCCGGCCAGCGGGCGGGTGACGTCGTGGAGGCGGCCAGGAGCATGGTCTGTTTGCACGGGACCGATCCCGCGACGGTCTATCTCTCCGCCTGGGCGCGCGTGGACGGCATGACGGTCACCGATCTGGACCGCGCCCTGTACCTCGACCGGTCGCTGGTCAAGCACCTGGCGATGCGCCGCACCCTGTTCGTCTTTCCGCGGGAGACCATGAGCGTCGCCCAGGCGGGGGCCAGCAACCGCGTGGCCCACGCCGAGCGCCGCAGGCTCATCCGCGACGTGGAGACGGCAGGGCTGCACCGGAACGGTGAGCGCTGGCTGTCCAAGGCCGGCGAGCAGGTGTTGGCGGCGCTGTCCGACGGTCGGGAGGCCACATCGTCGGAACTGCGCGGCGAGATCCCCTCGCTCGAGGGCTCGATCGCCTACGGCGAGGGGAAGTCCTGGGGTGGGCGGATGCCGGTCGGTCCCCGAGTGTTGACCACGCTCTCGGCAGCCGGGCGCATCGTCCGGGCGTCGAACGCCGGCGGGTGGACCAGCTCGCGGCCCCGCTGGGCCTCCATGGAGTCCTGGCTGGGCGAGGAGATCGCACCTCATCCGGAAGCCGAGGGCGTAGCGAAACTGGTCGAGCGGTGGCTGCGCGTGTTCGGCCCCGGTACGGCGGCCGACATCAAGTGGTGGCTCGGGTCGACCGTCGCTCTCGTGCGGAGGGCGCTGGCCGACCTCCACGCGGTCGAGGTCGAGCTCGACGGGCAGGCTGGATACCTACTGGGCGACGATCTGGAGGCGACGGATCCGCTCGAGCCCTGGCCGGCGCTGCTGCCGCCGCTGGATCCGACCACGATGGGCTGGTCCGAGCGGGAGTGGTACCTCGGCGAGTACAAGGAGCAGTTGTTCGACACCAGCGGCAACGCCGGACCCACCGTGTGGTGGGACGGACGGATCGTGGGCGGCTGGCGCCAGAGCGACACGGGCGAAGTCGTCCTGCAGATGCTCGAAGACGTGGGCGCGGAAGGACTACGCGCCCTCGAGCACGAGGCGGCGCGCCTGACCCAGTGGCTCGGCGGCAAACGGGTGCTGTCGAGGTTCCCCTCACCGCTGGCGCTGGCGGAGCGATCTATCGGACCAGGATCGAGTCCTTGACCTTGGACTCGATGCAGTCCACCAGCTCGCGGTATGAGTCGAGGAAGCTGGTCACGCCCTCGTGCTCGAGCTCGCGCGTGATCTTCTCCAGGTCCACGCCCTCAGCTGCGGCGCGTGACAGGACGGCCCTCGCAGCGTCCGCGTCCGAGCTGAGGGCGCGCTCCAGGTTGCCGTGCTCGGCGAACGCGCGCAGGGTCTTCTCCGGCATCGTGTTGATGACGCCCGGAGCGATCAGTCGCTCCACGTAGAGGACGTCGGGGTAACTGGGGTCCTTCGTCCCGGTGCTGGCCCAGAGGGGCCGCTGCGCAACCGCGCCGGCGCGCTTCAGCGACTCCCAGCGCTCGCCCGCGAAGCGCTGCAGGTAGCGCTCGTAGGCGACGTGGGCGTTCGCGATCGCCACTGCTCCGCGCTGTGGCGACTCAGGAGCGAGCTGGGCGTCGGCCTTGGCGTCCACGCGCGAGACGAAGAACGAGGCCACCGAGGAGATCCCGGCGAGCGGCTCGCCGGTCCCGGCACGGCGCTCGAGGCCGCGCAGGTAGGCCTCGATCACGTCTTCGTAGCGCTCCACCGAGAAGAGCAGCGTCACGTTCACGTTCACGCCGGCAGCGGTGAGCTCCTCGATGGCCACGACTCCGGCGGGCGTGGCCGGCACCTTGATGAGGACGTTCGGCAGGTCGAGGCGCCGCCAGAGCTCCAGCGCCTGGGCGACCGTGGCCTCGGCGTCATCGGCCACGTCGGGGGTGCACTCGAAGGAGATGAAGCCGTCGCCTCCGCTGGTGCGCCGGTGGACCGGCTCCAGAATCGCGGCCGCGGCGCGCACGTCGTCGAGTGCGACGGCGAAGAAGAGCTCGCGAGTGTCGCTGACGCCGGCTGAGACGAGCGAGCGCAGCTGTTCGTCGTAGCGGTCGGATTCGCGAATCGCCTTGGCGAAGATCGTGGGGTTGGAGGTGGCTCCGGTGACGGCGTAGTCGTCGACGAGCGCTGCGAAGTCGCCGCTCTCGAGCAGGTCGCGCGAGAGCGTGTCGAGCCAGATCGAGACACCGGCGTCATGCAGGTCTTGGAGGCGGTTCATGTGGTGCTGCCTTTCTCGGTGGGGGCGAGCTCTTCCAGCGGAATGCCGGTGTCCGCGAGGCGCTGGTCATCGACCGGCACGCGGCCGCGGATGAGCCGCTGGATCGGATCGGTCACGTCCCAGACGTTGAGGTTCATACCTGCCACGACGAGGTCCCCCACCAGCCAGAAGGCGATGAACTCGCGACTTGCCGGGTCGCCGCGGAACACGACCCGGTCCCAGGCGCGAGCGAAGCCGGAGTACTCCATGCCGGTGTCGTACTGGTCGGAGAAGAAGTACGGCAGCCGGTCGTAGGGGCTGGCGCGACCGAGCATGTTGCGGGCGGCCGCCGGGCCTTGGTTGAGCGCGTTCGACCAGTGTTCGATGCGCACCCGCTCGCCATAGAACGGGTGGTAGGCGTTGGCCACGTCGCCGGCGGCGTAGACGGCCGGGGCGCTGGTCTGGAGGTGCTCGTCCACGAGCACGCCGTTGTCGACGGTCAGGCCGGCCTCCCGCGCCAGCTCAGTCCGCGGCTCGACGCCGACGCCCACCACGACGAAGTCGCATTCGAGCGCATCGCCCGCGCTGGTGCGGACGCGCTCGACCGCGGTATCTCCCTCGAACGCCTCAACCCCGGTCTCCATCATCACCCGGGTCCCGTTGTCGGCGTGGATCGCGCGGTAAACGGCGCCCACCTCGGCGCCCAGCACGCGTTCGAGCGGCACCGCGGCCGGATCCAGCAACGTGACCTCGAGGCCGCGCTGCCGGGCCGACGCGGCCACCTCGGCCCCGATCCAGCCGGCTCCCACGACCACGACCGAGCCGCCGCGATCGAGCCGCTCGCGGAGCGCGTCGGAGTCCTCGACGGTGCGGAGGTACAGCACTCCGTCGAGCTCGCCGCCGGGGATCTCGAGCCTTCGCGGCTCCGCCCCGGTGGTGAGCAGCAGCCGGTCGTAGCCCAGCCGTTCGCCGTCATCGAGCGCAAGCTCGCTGCTCGACGGATTCAGGCTCACGACCCGGCGTTCGAGTTGCAGCTCGATGTCATGCTCGGCGTAGAAGCCCTCTTCGTGCACGTAGACCTTCTCGCGCCCGGCCTCTCCGCGCAGGTACTCCTTGGAGAGAGGCGGACGCTCATACGGCCGCGCCTGCTCCGCGCCGATGAGCACGAGCCGCCCGTCGAAGCCCTCGGCGCGCAGAGTCTCCGCGGCCTTGGCCCCAGCGAGACTGGCACCGACGACGACGAACGTCTGGTCACTGGTCATGGGCTCTCCTGTTGGTCAGGGCCAGAAACTCCTGGCGGGTGCGGCCGTCGTCACGAACGAGGCCATGCAGTGCCGAGGTCATGGTCGTGGCGCCGAGCTTCTGCACGCCGCGGAGCGACATGCACAGGTGCTCGGCCTCCAGGACCACCCCCACGCCTTTGGGCTCGAGCTCGCGCTGAAGCCAGCCGGCGATCTGCGTGGTCAGACGCTCCTGGACCTGGAGACCGCGGGCGAAGTGCTCGACCACGCGACCGAGCTTGCTCAGGCCGATTATCCGTTCCCCCGGGAGATAGCCGATGTGCGCGACCCCCTGGAAGGGCAGCAGGTGGTGCATGCAGAGTGAGTGAAACGGAATCGCGCGGACCACCACAAGCTCGTCGTAGCCCTCCTCGTTCGGGAAGCTCGTCGGATGGAAGGGCTGGGGGGTCAGCAACTCGGCATACGCGGCCACCATGCGCCGTGGCGTCTCGCGCAGGGCCTCCTCGTCCAGGTCGGCGCCAAGTGCGACGAGCAGGTCCGCGGCCGCCTGCCGGGCGGCATCCACATCGATCCGGTCTTTGCTCTCCTCGGTGCCCCGTCCGGCGACGAGCGGCATGTGGCCGTTTCCGTTCACTGAGGTCATGACTCGTTAGCGTCGCAAAGGGCGCCCGTCTTACCTGGGTTGGCCGTGAGGAGAGTGAACGGTCTCTCCCCGGGTAGATAGGAGCATAGAGCTGCATCACCCCCACGATGTGGTTCCCCGGCGAAGCCCCGCGCGGGAGCGGGGCTTCGTTTTTGAGTGACGCGCTCAGGTCGCCAGATGGCTGGACAAGCAGGGTCTCCTGGGAGGAGAATCGAGTCGTGCCCGGTGAGTGCTCAGGAGCCCCTCCCGCCTACTCGCCTGGGGACCTCGAGCGGCTCCTGTCCGGCCGGCTTGTCGGCGGCTTCGCGAGCCTCGCCTTTCGGATCAGCAAGGCACGAGCGGACATCGAGTGGGCCTGGCGACTCGCGCGGGCCCCGCGCTTGACGCTTCCGCGCGAGCGCGATCGAGTGCTCATCGGACGCGCGCCCGGGTGCGAATGCAGGTTCGGGGAGGAGACCGTGTCGCGGCGCCACGCGCTGCTGCTGCGCCGGCACGGCGGCTGGACGATCGAGGACCTCGGCTCCCTCAACGGCACCCTCCTGAACGGCTGGCGCGTCGTCATCCCGACCGAGGTTCGCCCGGGCGACATCGTCAGCTTCGGAGAGGTGGCCTGCCGCGTCGCGGAGTAGCGCCGCGTAACCGAATCGATCGGGAATCAGCGGTGTTCGAGGGGTCGCCACCATGGCCGACGCCCGGTGCGAACCCTCCGCCCCCTCGGTGCTTGCCCTTGCTGCCGCTCTGGCCGCTTGCGCACTGGTCGCCGCGCCCGCGCCGGCCTCGGCCGCGTACACCCGGCACCTCGACCTGAGCTACGACATCGACTCACCTCCCGCGCCCTCGCCGGCCGGGCAGAATCAGCTCGACCTCTACACACCGGTGGGAGCCAAGCGCGGCTCGCGCCCGGTGGTGGTCTACGTCCACGGCGGCGGCTGGCAGCAGGGCGACAAGCGCAACAGGATCCAGCGGAAGGCCGACCTGTTCACGGGCGCCGGCTACGTGCTCGCCAGCCTCAACTATCGGCTCTCGCCCAGGCTCACTCCCACGGGTGACCTCGACCCCAGCCGTGTCAAGTTCCCCGCTCACCCGCACGACGTGGGCGAGGCGATCGGCTGGCTCCACCGGCACGTGGCGCGCTACGGGGGCGATCCGACGCGCATCGTGCTGATCGGCCACTCGTCCGGCGCTCACCTCGTCTCCCTCGTGGCCACGGACCCCCGCTACCTGAAGGCCTATGGGGTGGCGCAGCGGGAGATCCTCGGGGTGGTGTCGCTCGACACCGCCGCCTACGACGTCAGCAGGCAGGCCGATCCTCGCCGCAAGGGCGCGCGCGCCTTGTGGAACGCCTTCGGCACACCGGACGAGAACGCCGCGACCGGCTCCTGGCTCGCGGGCTCGCCCCTGCACTGGGCCGAGCCGAGCGACCCGCCGTTCCTGCTCGTGATCCAGCAGGCCGGGACCCGCGCCCGCAAGAACGAGACCCGCCGCATGGCCCGGGCGCTGGGGCAGGGGAGCGACTCGGTGCTCGCCGTGCCGCTGAATCACGAGGGCATCAATCGCACTCTCGGCGCAGCCGACCCCACGCTCGAGACGACCACGGTGACCGGCTTCATCCGCGACGCGATCTCCGCGGCGCGCCCGGTCGCGTCCGTCCGCAGGCACCCGCGCAGGCGACTCCGCACGCAGGGCGGGCGCGCCAGGGTGGTCTTCACCTTCCGGGTCAAGGGGACCTACCTGCGCCTCCAGTGCCGTCGCGACCACGGCAGGTTCGCCGCCTGCCGTTCGCGGTTCGCCTACCGGGTGCGACCCGGAAGGCACACCCTCGCGGTGCGGGCGCTCGCGCCGAGCGGTGCGCCCGGTCCAGTCGCAAGGTTCAGCTTCGCCGTGCGGTCCGCCGGGTCGGCCTGACCGCCGGGCGGCGCCTGCGCGCTCAGTCCTCCCGGGGCATGGACACCCGCACGCCGTCCGTCGGCTGCTCGGGGCCTGATCCATCGGGCCCCGTCGGACCGCGGCGGCGCGAGCCGTTCCCCACCATCGACCCGTTCCCGCCGCCGTGGTACGGCCCGGGCTTCGGGCGCGGCTTGCCGCCCGGGAACGCGAGCCTGAGGATCGTGCGCTGGACCATGGCGAGCTGCGTGAGGAACGGGCCGGTGTTGTACGGGAGCCCGTAGCGCTCGCACAGCTCCTTCACGCGCGGCGCGATCTCGGCGTAGCGGGTGCTGGGCATGTCGGGGTAGAGGTGGTGCTCGACCTGGTAGCCGAGGTTGCCGCTGATCACGTGGAACAGCGGGCTGCCCTCGATGTTCGCGGCGCCGAGCAGCTGGCGGACGTAGTAACCCGCCGCGCGACTCGTCTGCGGTCTCCTCCTGGCTGAAGGTGTACGTCTGGTCCGGGAAGTGCCCGCAGAAGATGATCGCGTAGGCCCACACGTTGCGCACGACGTTCGCGGTGAAGTCGGCCGTGAGCGTGGTGCGGAACGGGCGGCGGAAGGAACGGCGCTCGATCAGCTGCCGGAGCACGCCCTCCTTGCGCGACGTGCCCGTGGCCTTGCTCCAAGCGCCCTCGAGCGCACGCCTGGGCGCGGATTTCTGCTCCTGGCGCGCGCGTGCGGCAGCGCGCGCCAGCTCGACGCCCGTCGACACCAGCCCGCTGATCACCGGGAAGACGATGTAGTCCTTGGTGATCTGCTGACGGCCCTTGCGCGCCATGCCCTTGAGCTCGCGCCGGATCTGCTCCTTGGACTTCTCGCCCTTCTTGATCGCCTCGAAGTCGAGGTCGTGCGACGCCACGCCCCATTCGAAGAAGGCGGCCAGCACGAGGTTGTAGAACGGCTGGGCGAGGTAGACCGGGTTCCACTTCTGGTGTGGATCGATCCGCATGATCTCGTAGCCGAGGTCACGGTCCTTCCCGCGGATGTTCGTGTAGGTGTGGTGGATGTAGTTGTGCGAGTGCTTCCAGGCCTCCGCGGTGGACGCGGAGTCCCAGTCCCAGGTCGTGGAGTTGATCTGGGGGTCGTTCATCCAGTCCCACTGGCCGTGCATGACGTTGTGGCCGATCTCCATGTTCTCCAGGATCTTGGCCAGCGAGAGCATCGAGGTGCCCGCGATCCAGGCGGGCCTGTGGCGCGAGGCGAACAAGCAGGATGCGACTGAGGACCACGAGCCTCCGGTGCATCGCGATCATGCTCGTGATGTAGCGGCGGTCGCGCTCGCCCAGCTCGCCGAAGACCTCGTCGTGGATGGCGTCGAACTCCCGGCCGAGCTCCTCGATCTGCTCGGGCGTCAGGCGGGCGAGCGGGCTTTCGATCATCGTGTCCATGGGTTCCTCGCTGTTGGGGTCAGAGGGCGATCTCGACCGGGCCTTCAGGAGCGTTCACGCACGTGCGGACCGTCTCGCCACTCGCGCCCGAGACCCTACCCGTCCGCAGGTCGCGCACCTGGCCCGAGCAGAGCCGCCCGACACAGGTGTGGCAGATGCCCATCCGGCACCCGAAGGGCAAGCGTGGCGCCCGCCTCCTCGCCCGCCACGAGGATCGGCTTCGTGCCGTCGCTCGAGGCCTCGATGCCGCTGTCGGTGAACAGGATGGTGCCGCCGGCGCCGTGCTCCGCGTTCTCCGAGCCGATGATGGGCTGAAAGCGCTCCGTGTGCAGGCGGCGGGAGTCGCCCTCGCGCTCCCAGTGCTCGCTCAATGCGTCGATCAGCGCGGCCGGGCCGCTGAGGAACGCCTCGCGCTCGCGCCAGTCGGCGCACAGCTCGTCGAGATGGCCGGGGCCCATGCGGCCCACCGCGCCCGTGACCTGCTCGTGGAGGCGAAAGCCCGGGTGGCGCCAGGCCATCTCGCGCAGCTCGGCGCCGAAGATCACATCGGCGGGCGTGCGCGCGGAGTGCAGGAGCACGACGTCGGCGAGGGCAGCGCGGCGCGCGAGCGCGCGGAGCATGCTCATGATCGGCGTGATGCCGCTGCCCGCGCTGATGAACAGGAACCGCTCGGGCAGCGGATCGGGGAGCACGAAGGTTCCCTCCACGCCCCCGAGCCGAACGAGGCCGCCGAGCTGCGCCTTGCGCACGAGATAGGGCGAGACCTTGCCCGCATCCACCAGCTTCGGCGTGATGCTGATGCAGCCGTCCGGGCGCCCCGGGTCGGAGGTCAGCGAATAGGCGCGCCAGTGATGGACGCCGTCGACCACGACGCCGATGCGCAGGTACTGCCCGGGCTCGTGGCCCTCCCACTCCCAGCCCGGCTTGATGACGATCGTGGCGGCGTCTGCGGTCTCGCGCTCGATGCGCTCGATGCGGCCGCGCAGCTCCTGCGTGGACCAGAGCGGGTTGATCAGCTCCAGGTAGTCGTCGGGCAGCAGCGGCGTGAACAGGGCACGCAGGGCGTGCAGCAGCCGCAGCCGCCAGCGCGGGACCTTCGGCCGGGCGCCGCGCTCAGCCACGTCGCGGCCGCCGCCCGTGAGCACGTGGCTCGAGCATGCGCTCGCAACGGTACCGTCGACGCTCAGGTCTCTGCGCCTGGCTCGTCGAGCTGCCACC
The DNA here is from genome assembly GCA_963759625.1 of uncultured Thermoleophilaceae bacterium. Classification (GTDB taxonomy): domain Bacteria; phylum Actinomycetota; class Thermoleophilia; order Solirubrobacterales; family Thermoleophilaceae; genus JACVRW01. The sequence goes on from CAVXAD010000007.1 coordinate 272,244, forward strand.
GGAGCCGCACCGGCAGCTGCTCCAGGATCGATCGCATGCGCAGCGCGGTGAGCGTGCGCCCGCGACGGAGCAGGAAGCCCACGCTCACCACCCGCGCGCTGTTCGCAGCACCCGGCTCCAGCTCGCGCACCGGCAGGCGGAAGGCCTCGTGCACTCGCGAGCCGGCGCTGTCCACGGCCGCAAAGCTCGCCACCTGGACGTCGAGGCGGTCGCGGCCCGTGTCATCGAGCCTCAGGTCCACCTGGACCACCGCGCGCCCGCGCGGCACGACCACGTAGTCGGCGCGGCGCTTGCGTGTGATCAGCGTCGGGGTCACGGCCAGCCGAATGCGCCGCTCGCGCCCGTCGAGCGAGTAGCGCCCGGTCACGCGCTCGGTCGGGGCGATCCCGTGCACCGGCCGCGGCGCCACGGCGGTCGGGACCGGCGCGTCGTCGGGGCCGGAACTACCGCAGGCGGCCACCAGCACGGCCAGGGCCGTGGCCGGAAGCGCCAACTTTCTGATCGGCTCCGTGTGCAGCATTTCTGCCTCCAGTGTGAAGAATGCGGCTCTCAGCGCCGCTTCGCCGTAGGCCCACTGGATCCGGTTCCTGTCTCGCTAGCTACGGTGGCCACATGGGAGTCCGCCGCCCCTCCCGGCAGGCGGCCGCCGGCGCGGTAGCCCTCGCCGCAGTGCTGTCGGCCGGCCCGCTGCTGCGCGCCCCCGAAGGCCAGGGGCGCACGCAGCCGCGCGCCGGCGTGCCGCTGAGCGCCGCGCGGCTGCCCACCACCCGGCTCTACTCGCGCCACAGCCCCTTCAACAGGAGGATTCCCCGGATGGCCGCCTTCAGCTCGGCCTCGGACGCCATGATCGGCGGGCTGAGCCGGACGGCCGCCGACGAGGGCGCGGTGCTCGCCTGGCGCGAGTACACGGTGCCCCTCTTCCTTGCCGGCCGGCGTACGCCCCATCGACGCGTGCGCTTCACCGCTTCGTGGCGACCGCGCCGCGCGATGGTGGACGTTCCAATTCCCGCGAACGTCGTCCCGGATCCCTCGAGCGACGGGCATCTCGCGGTGATCGACCGGAGCACGCACTGCGAGTACGACTTCTGGCAGTTGCGCCGTGGGCGGCGCGGCTGGGAGGCGAGCTGGGGGAACGCGCTGCGGGCCACCGGGTCCGGCGTCTACCCGCGCGGCTTACTCGGCCCGCGGGTCGGGCTTCGCGCTCCTCGCCGGCGTCGTGATGCCGTACGAGCTGCGGCGCGGGCGCATCGACCATGCGCTGCTCTTGTCCTATCCCTCCACGCGCGCGGGCGGACCGGTGAGGCCGGCTACCGAGAGCGACGGCCGGACGCGGGGCCGGAGCGCGATGCCGGAGGGGGCGCGGGTCCAGCTCGATCCGTCGCTGGACCTCGGCTCGCTGGGACTTCACGGCTACGAGCGCACGATCGCCCGTGCGCTGCAGGTGTACGGCGCCTACGTCGGCGACACCGGCGGCAGCGGCATATCGCTGTACGCCCTCAACCCCGCGAGCACAGCGCAGAACCCGTACGGGTCGATCCTCCCCGACGAGACCTACCCGTCGCTGTCCGGCATCCCCTTCGACCGGATGCGCGTGCTCCGGTTCGGCCACCAGAGGCACGTCCGGCCACGCCTTGCGCGCGACGGGTGTGCGCGGTTCGCCCGGTAGCGGGTCTAGAGCCCGTGGTTCGGCCACTCGGGCGTGCGGCGCTCCTTGAATGCGGACGCGCCGATCGCGTGCGAGTCGCGCCGCATGAACATCGACAGGATCAGCTCGGCCTCGAGGCGTAGCCGCTCCTCGAGCGTGCGGCCTACGCCGAGCACCACGCTCTCCTTGTCGGAGCGGATCGCGCCCTGCGGCAGCTCCGCGATCTCACGTGCGAGCTCCTGAGCTCGCGCCAGCGCCTGGCCGCGCGGCACGACCTCGTTCACGAGCCCGATCCTGAGCGCCTCGTCGGCGTCGATCCGGCGCCCCGTGATGATCAGCTCCATGGCCTTCGCAAACCCGACCACGAGCGGCAGGCGCACCGTCATCCCGTCACCGCCGACGATGTTCCAGCGTCGCTCGAGCGCGCCGAACTCGGCGTTGTCCGCGGCGATGCGAATGTCGGCGAGCAGCGCATTCTCGAGACCGGCCGCGAAGGCGTAGCCGTTCACCGCGGCGATCACCGGCTTGAACACGTCCACCCGCCGCGTGTAACCGCACTCGCCCGGGTTGGAGAAGAGCCCGCGGCGATGCTCGTCCCAGTCGCCCGGGTCGGTTGTGGCCGCCGCGTCGGCCAGGTCCCAGCCCGCGCAGAAGGTCGTGTCGCCGGCGCCGGTGATCACCAGCACGAACGCCGAGTCGTCGTCGCGGAAGCGCTGCCACGCGTGGTGGAGCTCGCGGTTCATCGTCCGGTTCACGGCGTTGTGCTGTTCCGGCCGGTCGTAGGCGAGGGTGACCACGTGGCCGTCCTGTGAGTAGTCGAGCGTGTCGTAGGCCATCGCTCAGTCGCCCGCCGCGAAGACCTTGAGCGTGAACGCCGACACGCGTCCCTGAGAGATGCGCGCGCCGAGCACGGTGTAGCGAGTGATCGTGCCGAACGGCGAGACGGCTCGGACGAGCGGGAACCCGCGACGTGAACGGCGCGACCGCGGGTAGAGGCGCTTGAGCTTGCCGATGCGATCGCCGAGTCGCAGGCCCTTGCCGGTGCGCCAGGGGCGGTCGCCGCTCACCACTCCCTTCTGGGCGCGGCCGTGGCGCGGCCGGCAGGAGTCCACGGCCCCGAAGTTCTGGAAGGAGAACCGGATGCCCAGCGCGCCCCAGCGCACCTTGCAGAAGTCCCCGCCGCCGCTCTTGCCGCTCGGGTCACCCCAGGCACGGATCGCGGCGGCGAGCCGGGGATCGCGGGCGGGCTTGAAGTCGCCGATCGCCACGCACCTGGCCAAGACCCGTGCTGCTCCCGTGCGCCTTGATCACGAACGAGCGGGCGGAGGCGGGCGAAGCCGGCAGCAGGATCCCCCCGAGGACGAGCGGCGCGAGTGCCCACGTGCGACCGATCTGCACGCACAGAACGTAGACCCCGGGCCGGTCGGTCGCGGCGAGACCGAGCGAACACTGGGCCGTCGACGTCCGCCTCGTCGAAAGCGATGCGCCGACGGCCGATCCCCACTATGCGGCTGATCCAGCCGACCCTGCGCCAGTACCCGCGGGTGGCTAGGCCGTGGGCGCGGCGGGCCCCGCAGCCAGGGCCGGGCACACCAGCAGCGACACGCCCGAGGCGCGCACCCGGCTCGCCGTGAGCGCCTGTCCGAGCACCACGGCCGCACGCAGGCTCTGCGGGTCGATCGGCTCGCCTAGATGCTCCACGTAGCCGGCGAGTGCCTCCACCTCGCTGCCCACCGGATGCCCCAGCGTGGCGGCCTCCCTGAGGGCGGCAAACGGTCCGGATGCGGCCAGCAGCTCGTTCGCGACCACGGTGTAGGTTGCTCGCGGGTCGATCCGGCGTCCGTCCGCGAGCGTCCGTGTATCCGAGCCGTCGCCGGCCGCCAGCCCCGCCGTGTAGAGCGTCGGTCCCGACTTCTCGTCGAGGATGTCGAGCACTTCCTGGCCGCGCAGCCGCATGCGCAGCAGCCGGTGGTCGTACGCCTGCGTCGCGAACAGCTCGGCGTAGGTGATCGGGCCGGCGTCGAGCCGGGCGCGGAAGCTGCCGCTGTCAACCAGCGCCAAGTCGGTTCCGGCGAGCGCGCGCTGGGCCCGTGCGGCGAGCGTGCCCAGCCCGGCGGAGGCGCTCAGCGGACCCTCGGTTGTTCCTACGATCCGCTCGGCGAGCGGCCGGAGACGCTCGTGGTAGCCCTCGACGATCGAGGCCACCGCCGGGTCGGGCCGGATCCCGGCGTGCGGCGTGCCGGGCACCTGCGCCTCCTTCGCCACGACCTCACCGGTCGCGCGGTCGATCGTGAGGTCCACCTGGTCGAAGGCGGTGCCGTAGGCAAGCGATTCCAGGACCAGCTTGTCGCCGTGGCCGGACCGGTCGGGGAGCCGCAGATCGAGCTTGGTGTGGCTGTGCCCGGCGACGACCACGTCCACCGCGTCGCTCATCTGCCGCGCCTCGTCCACCACTTGGCCGGTCGCTCTCGAGCCGTCGCCTTCCTGCGACGGCGCGCCCGAGTGGGCGAGCACCACGATCGCCTCAACACCTCGCCTGCGGAGCTCCGGCACCCAGCGGTTCACGGCATCCGACATGTCCGTGAAGCGGAACGAGCCCGCGTAGCGGGGGAGGAGGAAGCGCGGGGCGGACGGGGTGGTCACGCCGATGAACCCCACGCGCACGCCGGCCCGCTCGACGATCTCGTACGGGGGCAGCAGCAGCTTTCCGTCGGGACCCGAGACGTTCGCCGACGTGTAGGGGAAGCGCGCACCGGCGAAGCCCGGGGATGAGGTGTTGACGAGCCGGCCCGCTGCATCGCGCTTCAACGCTCCTGCGCCGGTTCGGCGACCACCGTGGAGGAGCCGTTCGAGCTCGTCCGCGCCCTCGTCGAACTCGTGGTTGCCGAGGGTTGCCACGTCGAAGCCCATGCTGTTCGCGACCTCGATCGACGGCTCGTCGTGGAAGTAGCTCGACGCGAGCGGGGAGGCACCCACCAGGTCGCCCGCGTGCACCCTGATGGTGTGACCGGGGAGAGTGGCCCGATCGAGATGGGCGGCGAGCCATGCCGCGCCGCCGAGTTCCGGCACCGGCGACTCGATGTGGCCGTGGAGGTCGTTGATGCCGAGCACCCGGAGCTTCACGAGGCCGGTGGCCGGCGGCGCGTCCGGCGGCGGGCCCTCCGCCCGCGCGTACAGGCCCAGCAGCGCAACGAGGCTCGCGGCGACGAAGGCCGCTACTCCGGGGCCGAGATGACGGCGATCCCTGAGGCGGAGCACGGCAAGCGAAGCTCGGGGCACGGTACCTCCCGTCCGTTCCGATGGCTCTGTCCCTGCTGCGCCGCACGGCGGCGGCGCCGTCTTGGGAGGGCGTCCGGCGGGGGACCTACTCCCTGGACCTCAAGCTAAGGCCGTTCGGCGCCTGCCCTGTTAAGCGCTCTGGTCCGCCGCGTGAACACCCGGTGAAGGCCTACGGCCGTGAAAAGGCCCGGAAATCTCGTAAATCGTGCCGGGGCCGGGGGCTCCATCCGACCCCCCCGCTCGCTGTGACGAGAAGTACATCCGGCTGCCCGAGGGATCGAAGGTCACGCCGGTGAGCTCCGAGTTCGCGTGCTTCGGACCCGTGGCAGAGAGGAAGCGCGAGACGCGCAGCGAGCGATCGATCACGCCGATGTCGATCTCCTCGGTTGCGATGTCCTCGCACACGAACACCTCGCCCGCCCGGTTGGCGGTGAGCTGATCCACGCGCAGGAGCGGCGCCGCGGGCGTGGCCAGGCCGTCGTAGATCACGCGCATGCGCTCGCGGCGGATGTCGTAGGCGTGCACCCGGTCGTCCGTGGTCGTGGCCACGTAGACGATGTGCCCGTCGCGCCAGATCCCCTCGCCGCGCCGAAGCGCGGTGCTGCCCGCGACCTGACGGCGCGTGGGGGTGTGGCGCGCGGCGGGGTCGGGCACCGCGGTCCAGCGGACGTTGCCACCCGAGCCGACCGTGGCCAGCTCGAGCAGGCCGGCGCTCAGGTCAGGCCAGCGCGCCGGCGTGTACCGGTAGAAGCGGCCGTCCGCGAGGTCCTCGGTGAGGTACACGCGCCGGCCGTTCGGGTCCACGGCCGCGGCCTCGTGCTTGAACACACCCATGGCCGGGTGACTCACCGCCTCTCGCCGGCCGGCCGGATCGCATTCCCATACGAGGCCGTCGTCCACCTCCTCGCAGGACAGCCAGGTGCCCCAGGGGGTGCCGCCGCCGGAGCAGTTGTGGGTGGTGCCGCTGAGGATGCGGTAGGCGTCGGCCACCTGCCCGTCGCGGTGGAAGCGCACCGCAGACGCGCCGCCGCGCAGGGTCTCCGAATTGGAGACGAGGATCCAGCCGCCGTCCTGGGCCGGGAAGGTCGCGGCCCCGTCCGACCACTCGTGCCACCGGTACCCGGTGCCCGGCACCCGGTCGCCGCCATGGGCCACCACCTTCGAAGTGAAGCCCTCGGGGAGGCGCAGGCCAAGCTCGTTCGGCGGGCGTCGTGGGCCGTAGCCCCGCCCGGTGCGGAGCTTCGCGCCGGAGGCCGAGCCGAACAGCTCGTCCCAGAAAGCGCTGCCGAGTGCGACCGCCGCCACTCCTCCCGCGGCCACACCGATCACCTCGCGACGGGTGCGATCCATGCCCCGCCAGGGTGCCCACGCACGCCTCATCTCACGTGAACGACCGGGAACGATCGTGTGAATGGATGTAAAGCCCAAGCACGCGGCTCGGCCGCGTGCGCCGGGATGGTGTCCCGCGTGCGCCGGCTCAGGCGGCGGGCGGCGCCGCCTTCGCCAGCCCCTCGACCTTCGGCGCCATGCGCTCGCCCACGGCCATGATCGCCGACAGCGGGCGCAGCATCACCGTGAACTCCTTGATCCTGCCATCGCCGTCGAGCCTGAGGAAGTCGATTCCCTGCACCGACTTGTCTCCTACGCGCGCGCGGAAGAGAAGCGCGACGGTGTCCCCGGAAGCAAGCTCGTCCGTGTATCCGAAGTCCTCGAACACCGAGAGGATCGCTTCGAGGACCCCGGCCGTCGCCTCGCGGCCGTCGAACGGGCGGAAGGCCACCGGGCTGTGGAACTGCACGTCGGGCGCGAGCGTGGCGATCATCGCGTCGCGATCGCGAGCCTCGGCCGCGGCTCGGAATGGATGGGCCATACCGAGAGCCTACGCCCTCGGTTTGCCACCCGCTGCCCTCCGGGTAGATGGACCCCGTGGAGCGCGACAAGGAAGCGGACCGCCTGGAGCACGAAGCGGAGCGACTCGAGGAACAGTCGCAGCGCGTGGACGAGCACATCCGCCAAGCGCGTGAGGACTGGGAGCGCAAGGAGGAGGACCCCGCCGTGCCGGGCGCGCAACCCGATCCCGACGAGGACGAGGGCGAGGGCGGTTCGTGAGCGAGACGCCGCACCGCGAGTCCGATCAGCTTCCGGAGGAGGGCCCGAGCGAGCAGGTGCCCGACGACGGCGGACCGGCGCGCGACGACTCGCGGGAGAGCCCGGGCGTCCCGGGCGAGGAGGGCACCGGCACCGGAAACCCGGACGCCGCCGGGTCGGACGGAGGACTAGCCCTTCGGCGGAAGCACCCGGCTTGGCCGGGTGCGCACCGACGGTCCTCCGCGTACCCTCGATGCTGTGAGGGACGCGTTCCGGGGACCCGTCAAGGCCGGGTTCACCGCATTGTTTGCGGTGGGCCTGCTGCTGCTCCTGCTCAACCCGCCGTCGCTCTCGGGCGCCGAGGGCCTCGCCGTCATGATCGGTGGAGGCTTGGCGCTGGTGTTCCTCACCGCCTGGGCGACGGTGGCCCTCACGGGCAGGGACGGAATGACGGATTTCGAGTTCGAGCGGCTCGTCGCGCGAAGCGAGGAGCTCGCCCGCCGGCCCGGCCTGCGAGCGGACACCGACGAGTTCGACCTGCTCGTGGCCGAGGCGATCGACGCGCTGCCGGAGGACTTCCAGCGGCTGCTCGACCGGACGCCCGTCGTCGTGTCGCGGCGGGGCGCGGAGCACCGCGCCTACGGCCACTACTTCGGCGACACCGTGGCGCGCGACAACTACCCCGACCGCATCGTCGTCTACCAGGACACGCTCGAGCGGGACTTCGGACACGACCCGGACGTCCTGCGCGCCCAGGTCGAGCGGACCCTCCGCCACGAGCTGGCGCACCACCTGGGCTGGGGCGAGCGCGGGGTTCGCGAGCTCGGCCTCTGAGGCTAGGGTGGGGGGTCGCCTGGAGAGGTGACCGAGTGGCTTAAGGTGCACGACTGGAAATCGTGTGGGCGGGTCAAACTGCCTCGTGGGTTCGAATCCCACCCTCTCCGTCCCGGGTCGCATCGCCTGGCTGTGTCATCGGGGTGCTCGCGTGCGATGCACGCGTCGCACCCCTCTTCCTTGCCAGGCGGGCGCCCCGAACCGGAGAGGGTGGGATTTCATCCACCATCCGTCCCGGCCGTTGCTCGTATTTTCATGCGGCACCTGGAATTTGGCGCTTTTCGTTGTCGAATCGCTAGCCGGGTGAATGGGCGCTACGAACCCCGGGGGGCGAGGACGTGATCATCGGCAACACAGGCGCGTGTGATGAACACGTGGCGCGCTGTCGCAACACGCGAAGGCGAGCGTCTCCTCAGGCGCGCAAGAGATGCCGGCTCCGGACGATTTTGGAGAGTAGGGCCAGAACGCCGTCGTGGGCCAGCGTTCGCGAATGTCCCCTGAGCCCTACCGGTAGTGTCCGCCCCGATCGCGTGACGATCGAGTGGAGGCAGAGATGAGGGTCTACATCTGGTGCGACGGCGCTGCCATGCCGAACGGCGGTCCCGCCGGGGCAGGGTACGTCGTCGTGGGCGGCGTGCACTTGCTCGGCTCGGAAGCGCTCGGCGACGCGACGAACAACGTCGCCGAGTACATGGCGGTTCGGAACGCGCTGCGGGCCGCGGCCGACGCGGGCGCGACGTCGGCTCACGTGCGGATGGACTCGCCGGTGGTCTTCGGCCACCTCTCTGGGGCATCGCGTGCGCGGGCCGAGCACCTGATCCAGCTCAAGGAGGAGGTCGAAGCGCAGGTGGCCCGGTATCCAGGGCGGGTCACGTTCGCTCGGATTCCCAGGGAGCAGAACGGAGTTGCCGACGAGCTCGCGAAGGACGGCGCGCGGGCCTCGAAGGCGCTAAGCGCCGATCGGCGGCGATAGGCTTCCGCGCCAGCAGCGTCCACGCGATAGCGCACGTGCGTCGCGTGCGGTGAGTGGAGGGTCTCGACTGGCGTCAACCCGAGCTCGGCGATCCCGTCGAACAACCGCTCGCCCTCCCTGAGAAGCACAGGGGCGATGTCGAGCGTCAGCTGACCAGGACTCGTCCGCGAGCGGCTGGCAGTCGGCGCCGCCCGGATGCACATCGTAGCTCGAGGGCGCGCGCGGTCTGCTCGAATGCCGCTTCGAAGCCGTCGGTGACGAAGTGAAATGTGGTGCCGCTCGGCAGCTCGATCGGGTCGTGGGCGTGGTGGGTGAGGACGAAGACGGGGGCGTGAGACGGCGGCTCGTCGCCCGACGAGCCGCGTCAGTCCTCGTCCCAGGCGCCGTGGATCGGGCGAACATGTCGCGGCCGATGACGTAGGCACTGCGAGGACGCATCACCAGCTCTGGGTGGTCAGATCCGCCTGCTCCGCCACCTCGCCAAGATGCCAGGCGTGGACCTGTTTGTCGTCGACGCCGAGCGGGTTCTCACGGCTCTGGCTCGGCCCGGCGACGAAGCTGTTGAGCGAGATGGACATGTGGCAGGTCGTCAAGGTCATGGCGTCTTAGACGACACCAGTCGTGGAACTCATCGGCGTGATTTGCTTCGGCGATGCTCCTTGGATGCCTCCGGGAGGAGCGACCCCGCGACGAGTGCCGCGGATTTGTTCGCGCCGGCTCGCGGGCAGCAGCGGCTTCGTGGACTCCGTCGAGTGCGCCTGCTACCAGTGGCCCGGCGTCGTGCTTCTCGCCCGACCGGATCCACGAGGTCCTCGAATACAGACTCAAGGTCGGGCTGAGAGTTCGACGTCGTCCCGATCTCCCCGAACGCGTCCCATCCAGCCGCTTGCCGTCTCGCTCCCGCCGTTGCTTGTTTTTCGCGCGGCCCCTGGAATCTGGCGCATTCGCCCCGTCGGTGCCATCGCTGCCGCGTCTTGTCAGGAAAGCCGGGTGGCGGAGTCCGGCGGAGAAGCGTCGCCGAACCCGCCGAGGCGCCTTATTCGGGCATGCCCGGTAGCGGGTTGTTGCTGTTCCAGATGTCGCGGGCCATTGCCCAGCTGTCGTCGGGCTGCCGCTGGTAGACCGTGATGTACTTACCCGCGTCCTGAATCGGCTCGCCTCCGGCCTGGGGAGTGAGCGTGATGTTGTAGGTACCGCGTTCAAATGCCCAGTCGGCACCAGCGATCTGAACCTCTTCTGGAGCGAGCGAGAACTCTGCGCGGAAAGCACCTAGGAACGCTCCAGACCAGGCATGTATGTTGTCCCGGCCGACGTTGGCCGGGAAGTTAGGTGGCATCTGAACGCCGTCGTCGGCAAAGGCGGCCGCCCATGCGGCCACGTCGCCGCGGTTGAGCGCGGCGACATGCGCCTCGCGCGTCTTTTCGATCGCTTGTGCTGCGGTCGCATCCACGCTCATGAAGGTCTCCTCCGAAATCGGGTTGATTGACCCTGCCGAAGCTCATGGCTTCGTCGCGGCCGGGCCTTCCTGTTACTCGGCCCAGGGCGCCTGTAACTCCTCCCCATCCGGAAGGAAGGTGCGGGTCCCGATCGGCATCACCGCGATCGCGTCCAGCGGTTCTCCCTCCGCGGGGCCATGGAGCTGGTGAAGCGTGTTCGGCGGCACGATCAGCACATCGCCCGGCGAGACTTCCACCTGCTCGCCGTCCATGCTCGCGCTACCTGATCCAGCAAGGACCACAAGCACCTCTTCATGGTCGTGCGTGTGCGGTGGTGTTGTCGCCCCCGGTTCGGTGACGCCGCGCCAGACCGCCACCTCGGCTGCCCCCCGGCTGGGCGTCGCGAGCCCGCGCATGTGGTTTCCCATCAGCTCGAACTCGGGAATATCTGCGGCCCGCACTACGCCCATGATGTTCTCCTCAGTTGCTTTGACCGCCCGCACCCTAATCAAGGCAGCCCGGCAGCAACCCCCGCTAGCCGGCTGAACGGGCGCTACGCAACCCCAGGGGCGCGATGCGGTCCGCGCGAGACGCCCTGGGGCCGGCCGATCACGCAGACCGCGGGGACCGGGCGCAGGTCCTCGACCAGCACCCTGTCGACGGAGAACCCGCCCTCGCGTAGCCGGTCGGCCAGCTCGTTTCCGAGGTCCCGGGCTCGCTCCGGCGCGGAGTGGCGCGCGTCCCAGAAGATGTAGACGGCCCCATCCCGGGCGAGGTGCTCGCGGACGGCACCGAGCGCCGCCTCCGGCTGCTGCCAGAAGGGAGCGACGTTGAAGGCGAAGACCTTGTCGAAGCGGCGATCGCCGAGGTCCGCGTCCTCCAGCGCGATGGCCTCGAGCACAGCCCTGCCCGCGTCGACGTGCTCGGCGGTTCCTGCGCGTGGCCATCTCGATCATCTTGGGCGAGCGGTCGATCGCGGTGATCGTTCCCGTCGTCAGCCTCTCGCAGACCAGGGAGACCGCGACGCCGTGGCCGCAGCCGACCTCGAGCAGGCGGTCGGCCGGGCGGACCTCCAGAGTGTCGACCGCCCAGACGAACCGCTCCGATGCCTTGCCCGCCATGCCCCAGCAATAGCATCACGCCCACCTCCGCCGCTGGGCGATGAATTCGAGCGAGGGGGTAGGTCTCTACCGACATGAGCGATCGAAAAGTAGTTCTCAAGATGGTCATGTCCCTCGACGGTTTTGTCACCAGCCCCGACGGGACCCATGAATGGATGTTCGAGTGGTTCGGCGACGACTCGGGTGGGTGGAACCTCCGCGCGCTCGAGGAGGCCGGCGTCCACGCGATGGGGCGCCGCAGCTACGAGATCATGGGGCCGCACTGGGCCGCGTCCGAGGGGCCGATTGCAACCGCGATGAACGAGAAGCCGAAGGCTGTCTTCTCCCACACTCTGGAGAAGGCGGAATGGGGACCGGCCGAGATCTTCGGCGGGGACCTGCGCGCGGAGATCGCGGATCTGAAGGCTCGGGACGACGAAGGGACGGTCCTAGTCCACGGCGGCCCCGACTTCGCCAAGTCGGTGACCCGCCTGGGCCTCGTCGACGAATACCAGCTGACGACGGTCCCGATTGCGATCGGCGCGGGGCACAGCCCATTCGCCGAGCTGGAAGAGCACCTGAAGCTGGACGTCGTCGAAGAGGAGCGCTTCCAGAGCGGAGCCCTCGCGCAGATCCTGGTGCCGAAGCGATGAGCGACAGCCCAAACTGAATCGAGCTGCCACGGCTCATAGCCCGAAGGTCGCGAGCGTGCCTGCTTCTGGGTTCACGCCGAAAGCGCAAGCCCGGGCGGCGCTCGCCACCGCTTGTCAGAAGACCGTCGCAGAGTGCGAGTATCCGCGCACGGCAACCGATAGGAGGTATGGCCTGATGGCTGATCCCAAGCGCGTCGTCGAACGGCATGTCGAGGCGTTCAACGCACGGGACGCGGACGCCAGTCCGTGGAGCGACGACGCCGACTTCGTCGCACCGAACGCGTCGATGCACGGCCGCGAGGAGGTTCTGGGCTTCCTCGGTGTGTTCTGGGACGCGTTTCCGGACGGGCGTCTTGAGACGTCGCGCCTTCTCGCCGAAGGATCCGTCGTCGCCGCCGAGGGCCGGTTCATCGGCACGCACACCGGTGTCATGCGCACGCCGGCGGGCGATGTCGCGGCCACGGGACGGAGCGTCGACTTCCGCTGGATGTCGAGTTACGAGGTTCGCGGCGACGAGCTGGCCTCGGAACATCTCTACTTCGATCAGGCCGAGCTGCTCGGCCAGCTCGGACTGATGCCGGCGACCTGAGCGCGCTCCTTCCCGGCGTCGTGCTTCCCGCCCGACCGGCTCCATGGACCCTCGACAAGAGACTCAAGTCCTAGCGGCGTCGCCGAGCCGTGATCAACCAGGAGCGCGAATCGAGGACCACGCCGCGCTCGTCGCTGAAGTGCGCCGCGAGCGTCTCGCGCAGGCGTTCGACGGTACGAGTCGCCTCGCCGTCGCTCAGGCTGGCGAGGGCCGCGCTCGTGTCCTGAAACCCCCGGACGATCGCGAGTGCGGCGTCGAGGTCGTGTCCGTAGAGGACCGGCTCGTGGACGTCCTCGAAGCGCATGTCGTCGAAGCCGGCGCCCTCGAGGATCCCCGCGGTGGCTTCGGCATCGCCGAGCGAGAACGGGTCCGCGCCAGGCTGCGGTGGCTGCGCCGCGTCGCCCAGCGCGGCGTCGATCGCCCGCGCCCATTCGTTGTGCTCGTGTCGCTGCCAGACGAGCAGCACCAGGCGCGCGTCGGGTCGAAGGGCGGCGGCGATGTTGGCGAACGCGGCGGCCGGATCGGAGAAGAACATCGTCCCGAAGCGGCTGATCGCCACGTCGAAGCCGGCGGGGTCGAAGCGATGCACTTGGGCGTCGCCCAGCTCGTACCGGACGTTGTCGAGCCGTTCGGCCGCCGTCAGCTGACGGGCGCGCTCAAGCATGCGCTCGGATACGTCGACGCCGACAACGCGGCCCGGGGCCGCGGCGCGCGCCGCCTCGCGAGTCGTCAGCCCGGTCCCGCAACCGATGTCGACCACCTCGTCGCCGGGGGTGATCCCGTAGGCGGCGCGAAGGTGCTCGTGGTGAGCGCGCAGCTCGGCGTCGTAGAAGTCCAGGCTGTTCGGCGAGGACACCAGCGTCAGGCGGTGGTCGGTTGTTCCTCGCCCGCGCGTTTGTCGAGCTCTCGCGCCGCGGCCTGGATCTTGGCGTCGCGCTCCATCTGTCTGTCGATCAGCGGATTGAGGATGCCCCGCAGGGTCGACATCACGACCCATCTCCGGGGGCGGACGATCCGGGGGGCCCGGCGCTCGATTCCGCTCACGATCGCCTCCCCGGCGACTGCCGGCTGGAGGCGCTTCCGGAGCAGTTTCGGGAACGAGGCGAGCATCGAGTCGGCTAGCGGATCCTGGTCGAGCGCGCGATGGACCATCTCCGTGTCGATGAACCCGAAGTAGGCCACGCTGGCGCTCGCCCCGTGCTGCACCAACTCGACACGGAGCGCCCGCCCGAACTGCTCCACGCCGGCCTTGCTGATCGCATAAGGGGTAGCGCCGAGGCCGTTGCCGAAAGCGTAGACCGACGCAATCACAACGACATGCCCCTGCCGCCGGATGATCTCCGGGAGCGCGGCGTCGACGGTCCTGACTACGCCCATCAGGTTCACATCGATTACGCGGTCGAAGCCCTCGGTCGGCATCGCCCGGAACGTCGCGCCTCTCGAGGCGATCCCGGCGTTGGCGACCACCACGTCGAGCCCGCCGAACCGCCCCACCGTCGTGGCAATGGCCTGCTGCAACGCGCCGCGGTCAGTGACGTCGGCCGCGAGGCCGATCGCGCGAGTGTCGTGGAGCCGCGCCGCGGCGGCCTCCGCCGCCTCGGCCTCGAGGTCGACGACCACGACCGAGGCGCCGCGCGAGACGAGCGCTCTTGCAGTCTCGAAGCCGATGCCGCGCGCAGCGCCGGTCACCAGCGCGATCTTGTTTTTTAGGTCGTAGCGGGGCATCGAGAGACCCTAACTCTCCACGACAGTCACGCTTCCGCTTCGGAGGTGTTTGGCTGGCCTCCTCCCTGCCGGGCTCGCGCCGACGGAGCTACGACCAGAACTCGTCCCAGGCGTAGAGGTCCTCGAAGTGCTCCCGACCGTCAGTAATCAGGCCGTCCTTGAGCTGGAAGACGAGGCAACACTCAACATCCAGGTGCTTGCCGTCTCGCTCCCCGCTGCAGCGATGAATGCCGACCACGCGGTCGCCATCATCGGCACACAGGTGCTGCAATTCGGCCCGGAAGGTCCCTCCCGTCTCCTGTCCCAGCCGGCCGAAGTAGGCAAAGCTCCCATCGCGGCCCTGGTGGTCGCCGGCGAGGGACGCTCGCCCCGGCGTGTGCCATGACGCGCTCTCGTCGAAGAGTTCCGTGAGCGTGTTCATGTCGCCCGAGTTGAAGGCCTCGTAACCGCGCCGAACAATCGCCGCGTTCTCTTCTGCTCCCATCGTTCCCCTCCCGTTCGCTGCCACCAGTCCGCGTGCGACGCTACACGGCTCGCGCTTCCCATGCACACCGAACGCCTTACCGGGTGCTGGCCCAGATTCACGCCTTGACGGCTGGAAGCACGGTCGTCGCCGCGAGCTCGATCTGGCGGGGCTCGTCGCCGAGCGGCCAGAGGTATACGCGCTGGCAGCCTGCTCGGGCGTAGCGTGAGAGCAGTTCCGCGCATTGTTCCGCTGGTCCGATGCAGAGCTGGTCGCGCAGCGCGTCTGGTTCGCGCTTGAGCATCGGGGCCAGGACCTCTCGCAGCACGCGGTCTGCGTCGCGGGTGTCTTCGGTAACCCAGGTCCACATCGTGGCTAGCGCGTTGGGGAACCGATCGGGATCCCTTCCGTGGGCGTGAAGCTGCTCGGAGAGCGACTGCTTCGCCGTCTTGAAGTCGTCGGGCGTCGTGTTGTACGCGGATGCGAGCCACCCGTCGCCGAGGCGCGCGACGCGTCGCAGACCGGCCTTTGAGCCCCAGCTCCCGATCCACAGCGGGATTCCCCCGGGCCGGCGTGGGGCCGGCGCCAGCTGCGAGCCCGGGAGGGGGTAGTGGCGGCGGGTTTCCGGTGGCGGGTCGTCTCGCAGCAGCGAGCGCAGGATGGCGGTGGCTTCGTCGAAGCGCTCCCAGCGCTCCTCGTAGGGCACGCCGATCGCGTCGTAGTCACGCTCCGAGGAGCCGGGGCCGACCCCGGCGATCACCCGCCCATCGGACAGGACATCCAACGCGGCGAGCGTCTTCGCCAGGGGCACAGGACCGCGAAGCGCGACAAGCGCGACCGTTGTCGCGAGCTCCATCGCGCCGGATCGCTCGATCACGGCGGCCAGCGCCGTCGGGCCGTCGAGCCAAGGCGCCCCAAACAGGAAGTGGTCGTTCGCGGAAACCGCGGCGAAGCCACAGTCCCGAGCGGCATCCACTGCGCGTGTGAGACGCGCGAGCGACTGCCCCTCGTCGCCGAACTCCATCAGCGGCGAGTGAACGGCGAGCTCCAAACCGGTCCGATCATCTCACCGCACGACCCGCCCGGCAAGACAAGCCACACCGTCTCCGCCGCTCGCACGGGGGAGCGATACTGTCGCTCTCGGTGTTCGGCGACCGCCGCTTCTCGCCCAGAGCAGAAATGCCCGCAACTTCCGCAGGCGCATGAGCATGAGCTCGGGACCGCAGCGAGTGGGAACGTTGCTCTCCGTGAACGTCGGCCTGCCGAAGGACGTGCCATGGCAGGGGAAGACCGTGTTCACCGGCGTGTTCAAGGATCCCGTTGCCGGTCCTCGCCGGGTGCGCAGGCTCAACGTCGACGGCGACGGTCAAGGCGATCTCGCCGGGCACGGCGGCGAGCAGCGCGCCGTGTTCGTCTACCAGATCGACTCCTATCGGTACTGGGAGCGCGAGCTTGGACGAAGCGACTTCGTCTATGGGCAGTTCGGCGAGAACTTCACCGTCGAGGGACTGAGCGACGACGAAGTGTGCATCGGCGACCGCTACCAGATCGGCACCGCTGTTTTCGAAGTCACCCAACCCCGCGTCACCTGTTACCGCGTGGGCATCCGCATGAACGACCCGCGCATTCCCGCCCTGCTCGTCTCCCACCGCCGGCCCGGCTTCTACTTCCGCGTGCTCCAGGAGGGCGAGGTCCAGGCGGGCGACGAGATCATCAAGCTCGCCTCAGGCCCGGAACAGATGACGGCCGCCGAAGTCGACGCGCTGCTCTACCTCCCCGGACACTCGCGCCAGCAGCTGCTCCGAGCGCTGCGGATTCCTGCCCTGAGCCCGGGCTGGCAAGCGTCCTTCCGAGCCCTGCTCGAAGGAGAACCCGCCAGCGGCAACGCCGGTCTGACAACCGCCAGTCCGCCTCCGGCCTGGCCCGGTTTCCGCCGACTCACCGTGACCGGAATCGAGCCAGAGAGCGAGTCCGTCATCTCCATCCGCCTCGACGACCCGGACGGCGCGCCGCTCCCTCCTGCACGTCCCGGTCAGTACCTCACGCTGCGAATCCATCTCGGGAACGGGCAGAGGGCGTTACTTCGGAACTACTCCCTCTCGGGACCGCCCGATGCCGGCTACTACCGGATCACCGTCAAGCGCGAACACGCCGGCGCCGCCAGTGGCTATCTGCATACCCGCCTCCGCGTCGGCGCCGAGCTCGAGATCGCAGCACCTCGAGGCACCTTCACCCTTGACAGGACCAACGCGCCGGTGCTGCTGATCAGCGCCGGCATCGGCGCCACTCCCGTCCTTGCCATGCTCCAGGCACTCGCCACCGACCACGCCCTTCGAGAGATCTGGTGGCTCCACGGCGCGCGCAGCAGTCGCGACCACTCCTTCGCAGCCGAAGCCCGCGCGCTCCTCGCCTCGCTCCCAAACGTCCGCACCCACGTCTGCTTCAGCCGCCCGGGCCCCGACGACCTCGATGGCCGCGACTTCGACAGCGCCGGCCGTCTCACTCCGGCGCTGCTCGTGGAACTCTCGCCACCGCGCGATGCCGAGGCATACATCTGCGGGCCGGTACCGTTCATGGAGGAGATCAGCGCCGGCCTGGCGGCGATGGGGATCGACGGCTCACGCATCCGCACTGAACCCTTCGGCCCCGCACCGGGCCTGACGCCCGGCATCGCAGCAACACCTGCGCGGGCGCCCCACCCACCCGCCGGCCAACCCGGAAACGGCCCGACGATCGAGTTCGCCCGCAGCAACCTCGCCATCCCGTGGAGCAGCGACTACGGCAGCCTGCTCGAACTTGCCGAAGCATGCGACGTACCTGTCCGTTGGTCGTGCCGCACGGGCGTCTGCCACAACTGCGAGACCACCCTCATCGCCGGCAATGTCGAATACAGCCCCGACCCGGTCGAACCCCCCGCCGACGGAAGCGCACTCATCTGCTGCTCACAGCCACGCGACGACGCAGTGCTCGATCTGTGACCGCAGCCGCTGGGGGAGCCGCCTTCAGCCCACCGTGCCCCGGGGAGGAACCTAGTCGCGTGCCAGGTAGGCGAGCACTTCCTTCTCGTGATCGACGTAGTGGTCGCCGCTGACGTCGATCACGACACGCTCGATCGTGCCGCCGACAAAGGGGAATGGGCCCTCGTAGTCGGAGGAGACGGAGGAGCCGTTGCCGCGTCCGACGGACGCCCCGCTGCCGCTCAGGCCGAACATCCCGGGCTGGGTCATCAGCTCGCCGCTGCCCACTTCGTCGGTGTCGATGTAGAGCGTCAGCGTTCCGGTGGCGCTCATCGTCTTCTCGTCGTCCCCCGTCTTCTGGAACTCCGCCGTGAGGACGCGGCTCCCGGTGGGCACCTCCGCGTCCGAGCTGACGGTCTGCTCGTTCTCGCCGAGCCAGTTGTAGGTGTAGTGAAGCCGCCCGTCCTTCAGGTAGAGAGCGTGGCCGCCGGCTCGGGCGCCTTGCGAGAAGAGCACGCCCTCGGCCTCGGGCGTCTGGAGGTCCACCGCCGCGGCGATCGTGAACGAGCGCCGCCGAACGTTGACCGAGACCGACTCCGTCACCTCGGCCGCTCCCGGGTAGTAGACGTAGCGGTCACGCGGCGCGCTCGGCTGCGGCCGCACGTCCGAGATGATCTCGAGCGCGGTCCGGTCGTCGAGCGGCAGCCCCTTGTAGATCCCCGCGTAGTACCACCACAGTCCCTTCAGCTCCTCGAGCTTCTCGGGGTGCTCGGCGGCAAGGTTGTGGATCTGGGAGCGGTCCTCCGCGAGGTTGTAGAGCTCCCACTCGTCGAGCTCGAACTTCCCCCAGCCGGAGATCGGTGGGTGCAGCGTGTTCGCGAGCCAGCCCTGGTGGTAGAGCGCCCGCATCCCGAGCATCGAGTAGAACTGGGTCTCACGCCCGTCCGCGGACGGGTCGGAGAACGAGGGCGCGACGCTCTCGCCCTCGATCGGGCTCTGCTGTGTAGCCCTTGAGCACCTCCGGCGGCTCGATGCCGAGCATGTCGTACAGCGTCGGGACGAGGTCGACCGCGTGGACGTACTGGTCGCGCACGCCGCCGCTCGCGTCGATCCCCTTCGGCCAGGAGACGAGCAGGGGGTCTGCCACGCCGCCCTCGTAGCCGGCGAAGCGCTTCCAGTACGGGAACGGGGTGTCGAAGGCCCACGCCCAGCCGGTGTTGTAGTGGTTGTAGGAGCTCGGGCTGCCGAGTTCGTCGAGGCGCTCGAGGTTCGCCTCGACGCTGTCGGCGACGTTGTTGAAGAACTTGTTCTCGTTGAACGAGCCGTTCGGGCCGCCCTCGCCGCTGGCGCCGTTGTCGGAGACGACCATGATGATCGTGTTCTCGAGCTGTCCGGACTCGTCGAGGTAGTCGATCAGTCGCGCGATCTGGTCGTCGGTGTACGAGACGAAGCCCGCGTACACCTCGGCCATGCGCGCAAACAGGCGCTTCTCCTCGTCCGTCAGCGAGTCCCAGGGGCGCACGAAGTCGAGCTGCGGCCACGGCTGGCCGTCGGGTCCTGTCGCATCGGGCTCGCCGTGCGGGTTGATCGGCGACAGCTCGGCGTCGGCGGGCAGCAGCCCGAGCTTCTTCTGGTTCTCGAGGATCGTCGCGCGGATCGCCTCGTAGCCCTCGTCAAAGCGGCCCGCATACCTGTCCGACCACTCCTTGAACACGTGGTGCGGCGCGTGGGCGCAGCCCGGGCGAGAAGTACATGTACCAGGGCTTCTCGGGCGCCACGGCCTTCGAGTCGCGAACGAACTCGATCGCCTTGTCGGTCAGGTCCTTCGAGAGGTGGTAGCCGTCCTCGGGAGCCGCCGGCGGCGCGATCGTGTGGTTGTCGTAGACGAGGTCCGGATACCACTGGTTCGTCTCGCCGCCGAGGAAGCCGTAGTAGCGCTCGAACCCGCGGCCGAGCGGCCAGCGGGCCTTCCACGCCGACATGTCAACCTCGTCCGCAGGCGTGAGGTGCCACTTGCCGATCGCGTAGGTGTTCCAGCCCTGCTCGTTCAGCACCTCGGCGATCGTGCCGTTCTCGAACGGGATCCGTGCGGAGAAGCCCGGGAAGCCGGCGGAGCCCTCGGTGATGCAGGCCATGTTGTTGCTCGTGGCGTTGCGCCCCGTGAGGAGGCTCGAGCGCGTGGGCGAACAGAGGGCCGTCGTGTGGAAATTGGAATAGCGAAGGCCTGCATCCGCGATACGCCGCATCGTGGGCGTCTCGATCGGGCCGCCGAAGACGTCCATCGCGCCGTAGCCGACGTCGTCCCAGACGATCATCAGCACGTTCGGGGCATCCTCAGGCGCCTTGGGCTGGAGGAAGGGCTCCCAGTCCGGCACGGAGTCCCGGATGTCGACGTTGACGACTCCCTTGAACGGCTTCGGCATTGCTCGTCTCCTGGTCGGGCGCGGAGAAGGCTCCCAATCGTCGGGCGGGCCGTCATCACCCGGTCGGGGTGATCGGCCGACCGGTTCGTCTCAGATCGCTCAGCGCTCGAGGCCCGCGTCCCGCCGGGCCTGGGCGTGGTCGGTGTACGTCTGCCAGTAGGCGATCTTGCCATTCCGGACCTCCACGATCCAGCTGGCCGGCATGTCGAGCTCCACGCCGCTCTCCTTCCCGCGCGCATTCCAGCGGCCAATGACCAGGAGCTTGTCTCCGGCGCGCTCGAACTTCTCCGGGAGCACCCTGAATGACTCCCAGCTGGTCAGGATCTCATCCCGCCACCAGCCCATGACCTCCTCCGGCCCGCGGTAGGCCTTGCCCTCCATTGCGGCGCCAAAGGGCACTGCCACGATCTCGGGATGGAACTCCTGCAGCATCGCCTTCTCGTCGGCCCGGCTGGCGGCCGCCCAGGCCCGGCGCACCACCTCGAAATCGTCGTCCGACATGGGGAGAATCGCGAGTCTATGGGCCTCGGGTTTCGGCGGATAGGATCAGGCCGCAGGGAGCGGATGACGATCGGCACGCAACAGCCTGCCTCGTATGCCCACGGCACCGGAGACGTGCCGCTCCTGGGAGAGACGATCGGGGCGAACCTCGAGCGCACCGCTGCCCGGGTCCCGGACTCGGACGCGCTCGTGTCCCGCCACCAGGGAGCGCGGTTCACCTGGGCCGAGCTCAACTCGGCCGTGGACCGGCTCGCGCGCGGGTTGCTGGGAATCGGCCTCGCGAAGGGCGACCGGCTGGGCGTGTGGAGCCCCAACCGCTACGAATGGGCGCTGACGCAGTATGCGACGGCGAAGGTCGGGGTGATTCTCGTGAACATCAATCCCGCCTCCCGCACCTCGGAGCTCGAGTACGCGCTACGCCAGTCCGGCTGCCGCATGCTGGTGGCCGCGCCGGAGTTCAGGGGCGCCGACTACCGGGCGATGGTCGAGGAGGTGCGCGACGGGCTTCCCGCGCTCGAGCAGGTCGTCTTCTTCGACTCGCCCCAGTGGGACGTGCTGGCCGCGGGCGACCAAGGACCGGACGCAGCCCAGCTACGCGCGCGGATGGACGAGCTGGACTTCGACGACCCGATCAACATCCAGTACACGAGCGGCACCACCGGCAGCCCGAAGGGCGCCACGCTCACACACCACAACATCCTCAACAACGCACTGCTCCTGAGCGGCAGCCTCGGCTACACGGAGGCTGACCGGGTCTGCATCCCGGTGCCGCTCTACCACTGCTTCGGCATGGTGATCGGGAACCTGGGATGCAGCCTGCGGGGCTCGTGCATCGTCTACCCCGAGGCCGCTTTCGACCCGCTGGCGACTCTCGAGGCGGTGGCGGGCGAGCGCTGCACGAGCCTTTACGGCGTGCCCACGATGTTCATCGCCGAGCTCGACCATCCGCGCTTCCCGGAGTTCGACCTCTCGAGCCTGCGCACGGGGATCATGGCCGGCTCGCCGTGTCCGATCGAGGTCATGCGGCGGGTGGCCTCGGAGATGGGGATCGAGGAGATGACGATCGCGTTTGGCATGACCGAGACGTCTCCCGCCTCGACCATGGTCCGCCGGGACGACACGCTCGAGCACCGCTGCGGCACGGTCGGCCAGGCAATGCCGCACACGGAGATCAAGATCGTCGATCCGATGAGCGACCGAACGGTTGCGCGCGGCGAGTCGGGCGAGTTCCGCACGCGCGGCTACCTCGTCATGTCGGGCTACTGGGACGAGCCGGAGCGCACGGCCGAGGCCGTGGACGCGGCGGGCTGGATGCACACCGGAGACCTCGCGACCATGGACGAGGAGGGGTACATCCGAATCGTCGGGCGGATCAAGGACATGATCATCCGCGGTGGCGAGAACGTGTACCCGCGGGAGATCGAGGAGTTCCTCTACAGCCATCCGGCCATCGCCGACGTCCAGGTGGTGGGCGTGCCGGACGAGCGCTATGGCGAGGAGATCATGGCTTGGGTCATCACCCGGGAGGGGGCGACCATCGACGAAGAGACGCTGCGCGACTACTGTCGCGGCCAGATCGCCCGCTACAAGATCCCGCGCTACGTCGCAAGCTGCAGCGACTTCCCGATGACCGTCACGGGCAAGATCCAGAAGCACAAGTTGCGCGAGCAGGCGATCGAAGCGCTCGGACTGGGCGCCGCCGCCGCTCGCTAGCGACCTTTGGCGGCGATGGCCTGGAGGACCAGGTCGGCCACCCGGGCCGGCTGCTGGTTGAGTGCGAAGTGGCCGGCATCGGGGATCTCGACCAAGCTGATCAGAGGGCACTCCTCGAGGCCGCGGCGCTCGTCCGCGCGAAGCCCGACGTCGTCGTTTTCCCCGAACGCGACCCACGCCCTCACCCCCGAGTCACACAGGCGCGGCACGAGCGACCCGTGACGATCGAGGTACTCGAGGTAGGGGCGGGTCAACCGGCGGACGACGCGCGGGTCGTTCTTCTTCAACTCCGCCACCAGGGCAGCGTGGCGGTCGGCGGGCAGCTCTTTTTTCAGCGCCGGACCGAACGCCTTGAACACCGCTGCGAACGGGAGGTGCCCGAGCACGCGACCGAGGCGGTCGAGCAGGCGGGGCACGATCGACTCGTCCTTGCGGGAGAAGCTCGGCGAGAGCAGCACCAGCGGACCGCGGAAGTGCCCGGCGGCCGCCATCTCGAGTGCGACGTTGGCACCGAGGCTGTGGCCGACCACCACATCGCAGCCGGACTGCGCCGCGAGCTCGCTCGCGAGCTTCGCGTAGTGCTCGATGCTCGGGTCGTCCGGAGGCGGTGTGCCGGCGTAGCCCGGTAGCGTCGCGGCCACGAAGCGGATCGACGCGGCGCTGAGCCTGGGCTCAGCCAGCAGGTCGTCGTAGAACGCCGTGGTGGCCAGCGCTCCGGGAAGCAACAGGACGGTGTGGTCGGCGCCCGCCGGTCCGGATTCGTGCGGCTCCCAGTGCATGCCCTGAATCTAGACCTGGTGGGCAAGCGCCTCGGCGGCCTTCAGCGCCTCGTCGTGGTCGCGGAACTCCCACACTTCGGCCACCAGCCCTCCGCGGACTCGGTAGACGTGCGCTTCGCGCCACTCGGCCGCAATCCCGCTTGCGCGCCCCTGCCCGCGCGCACCCCAGCCGACGACGATCAGCTCGCCAACCGCCGCGATGCCCTCCACCCAGAGTTCGGGCTCGGTCACCGTCGCCCAGCCCTCCGCCAGCATGTTCGCCACGGCGGCCGGCCCGCGCACGGCGCCGGCGTCCGGAAGGTCGGATGCCGTATGCCACCGGACCTCGTCATCGAAGGCGTCCGCCGGGAAGTCCATCCGCACGAACGCCTCCCACACTGCTCGCACCACCTCGATGGCCTCATCCGGCATCGCGCTGCTCATCATGACCGCCTGGAGCTCCTCGATACATCCTCGGCTAGGCCGGCGGCGCGAGCTCGTCCGGACGGGCGGCGCGGATCGCCTCGGTGATCTGCGGCGCGGTCAAGCGCTCGGTGTCCAACACCAGGTGAACGCCGTCGAGCCCGGCCATGCTGAGGTGGAGTTGCTCCATCTCGTTCAGCAGGTACTCGAGCCCGAACCAGCCTTCGGGCTCGCGGGCGACGATGCGCCGGCGGAGAGTGGCCGGCTCGGCTTCGAGCCTCACCAGCAGGTAATCGTCGGCACCGAGCGCGGCGAGAACGTCGCTCAGGTGCGCCGGGGACTCGATCACCTCGGCCACGAGGAGCAGCGTCCGGCCGGCACGCCGGTGGGAGTCGCACCAGTCGCGCAGATGCGCGCAGCGCTGCGGAAGGTCCGGAAAGGGATAGGCCCACGCGAGCTCGTCCACGTCGCCGGACGCATGGGGAACAGCAGCCTCGACAAGCGCGTCGCTCAGCGCGGTCAGGGTGACGGTCTTACCCGCGCCCGGCGGCCCGGTCACCAAGACGACGAACACGGGGCGAGTCTGCCACGCGAGCGGGCTGGCCTGCTGCTTCGGGCCGGCGGCGGGCCCGGCCGGCCGGCGACTCCGCCGGCCGGCGGGGCTGGCCGTTTGAACGGCGGCTGGTGTAACGCCCGGGTGACTTGCGGCGCAGTTGTGCGCCACGCCGTGGTGGAGCCTTGAACTGATGCGACTTCCTCCCGAGGGGTGGGCACAATTCGCATCAGTTCGCGAGCAGCCGCCCACGACCCCGCCGGCCGCTCCGAGTCCTACGCCGCTGGCACGGGAGGCGCACATTGTGCGCACGCCGGCGGGTGGCGCCCGAACTGTGCCGTTTCAGCCCCGGGGGGTGGGGCCAAACCGCACGGTTCGCGGGGCGGCCGCCCGCTCGCGCCGCCTCCTCACCCAGCCCCAGCGGCGTTTGCGGAACGCGAAACCCCCGCGCCCGTGCCGAACGTGGCCTAGGCGGCTTCGGAGCGGGCTTCCGCCTCGACCCGCTCGTCCTCGCCCGCGGGCTCGCCCTCGAGCTCGGCCTGCGTCGGCTCCTCCGACGTCAGGACCGTCACCGCGACCACCAAGGACGCCACGACCAGTACGGCCCCGATCCAGAACGCGAGGTGATACCCGTCCGTGAGCGCCGAGGCCCTGGCCTCACCGTCGGCGATGAGGTTGTCGGTGCGCGTGGTGGAGAGCGTGGCCAGGACGGCGAGACCGAGCGCGCCGCCCACCTGCGCCGTGGTGTTGACGAGGCCGGAGGCGAGGCCCGCGTCCTCCTGCGTGGCTCCCGACATCGCGAGCGTCATCAGCGCCGGGAACGAGACGCCGATGCCGAAGGCGAGCACGAGCATCACCGGCAGAATGTGCTCGGACGTAGCTCCCGTCCACGGGCGCGCGCGTGAACAGCGCCAGGCCGATCGCGATCAGCACCAGTCCGGGGAGCAGCGTCGTCTTCGCGCCAAAGCGCGTGATCAGCGGCTCGGCGTAGCGAAGCGAGAGCGTTCCCATCACGAGCGTCGCCGGCAGGAACGCCAAGCCGATCTGGAGCGGGTCGTAGCCGAGCACGCCCTCCATGTACAGCGCGCCCATGAAGAACAGGCCGAACATCCCCGCCACCAGGAGCGGCTGGACGATGTTGGCGCCCGCGAGGTTCCGCGAGCGGAAGATCCGCAGCGGGATCAACGGCGTGCGCGCGGTGGCCTCGCGGACGATGAAGGCCGCCAGCAGGGCGAGCGAGATCGCCCCGAGCAGGAGCGTCGTGGACGCGCCCCAGCCGTCGTCGGCGGCCGGCTTCACGATCGTGTACACGCCGAGCATCAGCGAGCTGGTGATCAGCACCGCGCCCGGCACGTCGGCGCCCTCGCGCAGGCCGATTCCCTGGTCGCGCTCGATCAGCCGCCACGACACCGCGGCCGTGGCCACGCCGATCGGGATGTTGATGAAGAAGATCCAGTGCCAGTTGATCGCCTGGGTGAGCACGCCGCCGGCCAGCAGGCCGATCGTGCCGCCCGCCGAGGCCACGAAGGCGTACACGCCCATGGCCTTCGCCTGGTCGCGCGGCGCGGGGAACATCGTCACGATCATCCCGAGCACGACCGCCGACGTCATGGCACCGCCGATCCCCTGGATGAAGCGCGCTGCGACCAGCATCCCCTGGCTCTGCGCGGCGCCGCAGAAGACGGAAGCCACGGTGAAGAGGGCGAGGCCCGCCATGAAGACGCTCTTGCGCCCGATCAGGTCCCCGAAGCGGCCCGAGAGCAGCAGCAGCCCGCCGAAGCTGATCAGGTAGGCGTTTACCACCCAGGCGAGGCTGGACTGCGAGAACCCGAGGTCGTCCTGAATCGACGGCAGCGCGACGTTCACCACGGTCACGTCGAGGACGATCATCAGCACGCCCGCGCAGAGCACGTAGAGCGCTACCCAGCGGTTCCGGTCGGCCGTCTGCTCATTCATCGCGGTTGTCTCCTGTGTTTCTGCCATTTCCAGTTTGGGACCGTCGAAAACTGCCGAACTCATCGGTGCGGTCGCTTCGGCTGCCAGAAGGCGAGCTCCCCGCCGGCCGGCGTGGCCACGACGCTGCGCCAGCCGGCCGGGCCTTCGCGTGGCTCGAGCAGCACCTTCGCTCCGAGCCCGCGGGCCCGCTCCGTGGCCTCGCCGATCGTCGTGACCTCGACGTACGGCAGCCAAACCGCGCGGCGCGTCTCACACTCTACGATGCCGCCGCCGAAGCCACCCCCGAGCTCGAGCGCGAGGTACGAGCCCGAGGCCGCCTGGATCCGCTCCGCACGCCAGCCGCAGAGCTGAGTGTAGACAGCCTGGGCGCCCGGCAAATCGCCGGTGTGCAGCTCGAGGTGCACCACGGGTGTGGAGGAAGCGGGCATCACGTCCTGTCCTTATGACCCGCCCCGTTCCCGAAACTAATCGGCCGCTACGCTGCCCGTGCCATGACCACCACTCCCGCACGCTCCGATTCCCCACGAGCAGGAGCTACTAGCGGCGGCCCGCGGTGGCGACGAGGGGGCGTTCGCCCGTCTGCTCGAGTCGTACCGCCCGGAGCTGCACGCACATTGCTACCGGATGCTGGGCTCCGTGCACGATGCCGAGGATGCGCTCCAGGACGCCTCCTTGCGCGCCTGGCGCGGGCTCGCCCGGTTCGAGGGCCGCAGCTCGCTCCGCTCCTGGCTCTACACGATCGCGACGAACAGCAGCCTGAACCTGATCGCGCGCCGGCCCAAGCGGGTTCTTCCGCTCGACTATGCCCCGGCCACCGACCCGCACGACGGACTGGGCCTGCCGCCGGCCGAGACGCTCTGGGTGGAGCCCTACCCGGACCAGGGCCTGGGCCTCGAGGACGGCCCGGCCGGCCCGGAGGCCCGCTACGAGCTGCGCGAGAGCGTGGAACTGGCGTTCGTGGCGGCGCTTCAGCATCTGCCGGCCAACCAGCGCGCCGCTCTCATACTGCGCGAGGTGCTCGGCTTCTCCGCGCGCGAGGTGGCCGAGTCGCTCGACACCACGGTCGCCTCCGTCAACAGCGCCCTCCAGCGGGCCCGCAAGACGATCGATGACGGCGTGCCCGAGCAGAGCCAGCAGGCCACGCTGCGCGCGATCGGGGATGAGCGCCTACGGGAGATCGTGGAGGGCTACATGGACGCGATGCAGCGGGGCGACGTGGAAGCCGTCCTGTCCCTGCTCGCCGAAGACGCCGCCTGGTCGATGCCCCCGCTCGCGGCGTGGTTCAGCGGCCACGAGGCGCTCAGGGGCTTCATGCACTTCGGGCCGCTCTCGGGAGACTGGCGCTGGCGCCAGCTGCCGACGCGCGCGAACGGCCAGCCGGCGGTGGGCAGCTACGCCTGGTACGCCGACGATGGCTGCTTCCGTCCGTTCTCGGTCGACGTGATCACCCTCGACGGCGACCGGATCGGGCAGATCACCTCGTTCATCACGCGCTCCACGCTCAGTAGCGATCTCCTCTCCTACAGCGCTTCCCGGAGGAGCCCCTGGACCCCGCGAAGCTGGCGGCCTTCGAGCGCTTCGGTCTGCCCGACCGCCTCGACTGATCCCGGCCCCGGCTCGGCCGCAGGGTCTAGGTGTCGCGCGGGGTGATGCGGTAGATCGAGACCACCTCCGCCTGCTGAGACTCGGGGTGGACGACGTACGCGCTCGGCCCGCCGCCGAACCAGCCCGCGTTCTCGTTGTCGCCGACGAACACGCCCGGGTGGTGTTTCCCGTCGCCGTCTTCCACCCACACCGGCTGGCCTTCCTCGTAATCCGTGCTGGAGCTCGTTCATCGGGTCAGCCTACCTCCGAGCCCTGCGCTGCAGGCTACGCCGCGAGCTCGAGGGCGGGCTGGATCTCCGCTATCAGGGCGCGCAGCACCTCGCGGAGCTCGTCCTCCAGGTTCGCGTCATTCAGACGGCCGTCGTCGTCGAAGCGGGTCTGCGCCTGGCCGAGCGCGAGCTCGCCCTCGGCCACGCGGGCACCGGCGGCGCCGAGCACCTTGCGGAGCTCCGCCTGTGCCCAGACGGCACCGAACACGCCAGAGCTGGCGCCGACCACCGCCACGGGCTTGTTGCGGAACACGTTGGTGGCCAGCGGCCGCGAGGCCCAGTCCACCGCGTTCTTCAGCTGGCCGGGAATCGAGTGGTTGTACTCGGGCGTGGAGAAGAGCACCGCGTCGGCTCCCGCTATGGCGTCGCGCAGGTGCGCGACGGCTGCGGGAGCCGGGTCGCGGTCGTCGTCCTCGTCATAGGGCGGGACCTGCCTGAGCGCGTCGTAGAGCACGAGCTCCACGCCGCTCTCCTCGAGCAACCGCGCCGCTGCCGTCAGCAGCTTCGTGTTGTGCGAGTCGCGACGCAGGCTCCCGCTGATGCCGAGGACGCGCATCGGTCAGCCGTCCGTCCGCACGAGCTGCAGGTGCACGTCCAGGGTCACGTCGTTCGACAGGGCCGGCTCGCCGCTCGGCAGCGGGTTGTTCCAGCTCACGCCGAACGCGGTGCGGTCGACGGTCGTCTCGAGCCTGAGCCCGAAGCGCTCGCCGCCGTACGGGTCCTGGATCGGGTCGCTTACGACGCCCTTGATCTCCACGGGCTCGGTGTGGCCCTTGATCGTGAGCTCGCCGGCGATCGTCAGGTCGTTGCCGGAGCGCGCGATGTGATCCGTGCGGAACGCCAGCCGCGGATTGCGCTCCGCGTCGAAGAAGTCCGGTCCCTGGAGGTGGGCCTCCAGGTTCGGGTCCTTGGCGTCGACGCTCGCCACCGCGGCGGAGCCCTCGAGGGCGCCGTCGGTCACCTGGGCGTCGTAGTCCGCGAACGAGCCACGGAAGGTGCCCGCCATGTAGTCGATGGCGAACCCGATCGTGGAGTGGACCTTGTCCGCGCTCCAGGTCCCGGTGGGGAGTGCCTGCTGCGTGTCGATGGTGCTCATTGCCTGCCTCCTAGAGAGGGAAGATTGCTAGAGCAAGCAATGTAGCAGAAAGTTCTTGCGCTAACAACTTTGTGCTAGCAAGCATTTGCCGGCGAGCCGATGGCGGACCGGCGAGCCGGTGGCGCGGGGCGTCCGGAAGGAGGGCGGCTACTCGCCTGCGTCGCAGCTCTCCGCCGCGCGCGGGGCGAAGCGGGAGAAGACGGCGGCGAGCGTCTCGATCTCGGCCGTGCTGAGGTGATCGAAGAAGCGCTCTTGCACCGATGCGAAGTGCGAGGCCTGGGCGGAGCGAATCAGCGCGAGCCCGGCGTCGGTCAGATGCGCTTCCACCGCGCGTGCGTCGGAGGGGCACGCCCGCCGTTCGCACAGCTCGCGCTGCTCGAGCACGTCGACGATCCGCGAGATCCGGCTCAGGCTGAGCCCGGTCTCGCCGGCGAGCGTGGACAGGCGGAGGCGCCGCTCCGGCGCGGCCGCCAGGCGGCCGAGCACCTCGGCCGCGCTCAGGCTGAGCCCGTGCTGGGCCTCGAGCTCGGCGTCGAGCCCGCGCGTAAGCCGCTTATGGGTCTCGAGCAGGCCGATCCAGGCATCGGCGTGGACGTCCGACCACTGCGCAAGCCCGTCGTCCCCGACGACGTAGGCACACGTTGCGTTCTCGGATGTCGCGCGCTGGGCCATATGCTTGCGCTAGCAATTGTACTCCGAAATCGAGCGGCGCGCCGATTCTCGCACCCCGGGGCCTACGCCGTCGCGCCTGCGGAGACCTCGTGGAGAAACTCGTCGAGCACGCCGAGATAGCGATCCACGTCCGCCTCGCTTGCCTGGATGCCGCAGGCCGGGCCGGCGGTGTCCACCGCCTCCCAGATGCCCCGATTGGCCATGAAGAGGCGCTGGAGGTTGTAGAGCTCGGAGTCGAAGCTGGCACGAGCCTCCGCGGCGTTCGAGGGAAGCTCGGGCGCGTGCGTGTACCCGGAGCGGTTGAAAAGCCGGTGGGCGCGCCAGGGCAGGCCGTGGGCGGCCGCCTGCGCCTCGATGCCGTCGGCCAGCCGTCCGCCGAGCGCGGTGGCGTGCTCGTAGGCCTCCTCGGTCAGCACCTCATTGAGGGTCACGCGGGCGGCCGTGAGCGAGAGCGCGTTGGCGAACAGGGTGCCGCCGGTGGCGATCTCCTCGCCCCAGGAGGCCGTGGACGGCACCTCCAGCGCCGAAGCCAGCGGCGCGGTCATGCCGTACGCGCCGAGCGGGATGCCTCCCGCGATCGCCTTGCCCATTACGAGCATGTCCGGCTCGAGCCCCCAGTGGGCGGTCAGGCCTCCGGGTCCAGCGACCAGGGTGTGGGTCTCGTCCAGGATCAGGACGGCGTCGGCATCCGAGGCGAGCCGCCGCAGCCCGGCGTGGAAGCCCTCGGCCGGCTGGATCACGCCGGTGTTGGTCACCGCCGCCTCGGCCAGCACGCACGCCACGTCACCGCGCGCGAGTTCGCGCTCCACCGCCTCGAGGTCGTTGTACTGGACCAGCCGCACGTGGCGAGTGGCGTCCGGCAGGACGCCGCGGCCCTCAGGAACCACGCCGGAATCGCCGGGCTGGCCCAGCAGCTCGTCGGCGTGCCCGTGGTACTTGCCATCGAACATCAGCACCATGTCCCGTCCCGTCACGGCGCGGGCAACCCGGATCGCCTCCGTGTTCGCCTGGGTGGCGGAAAGCGTGAACTGCCAGAACGGCAGCCCGAAGCGGCGCGCGAGCTCGACTCCCACGTCGAGGTCGTCCTCGGTGGGCAGCAGGAACTGCGACCCGGCTGCGACGCGCTCACCGGCGGCCCGCGCGAGCGCCTCCACGCCGTGCCCCGTGAACATGCTGGTGTCCACGAGGTTGAAGTCCACGTACTCGTTGCCGTCCACGTCCGTGAAGGTCGCCCCGCGCCCGCGCTCGACCACGATCGGCGGGTGCTCGTACATCTGGGACATCCAGGCCATCGGCACGCCGTTGGGCATGCTCGACCGCGCACGCTCGAGCAGTTCCGTACCGCGCGGCCTCAGCGCGCTGAAGCGCTCGAGCTCACGCTCGCGAACGGCTCCGAGCCGCTCGCGCGAGATCGGGCCCATCTCCACCACCGCGGGCAGGGTACCCCCCGGTGTCCGGTCAGGACAAGCGGGACGACTCGGCGTACATCTGGAACCACACGCGCGTGCTGCCGCTCGCGATGCCCCAGTCCTCGGACAGCGCTTCGACGATCGCCAGTCCCAATCCCCCCACGTGGGTACCGGCCGGCCGCGGCGCCGGGGCCGCGAAGCCATCGCCGTCGTCGGAGACGGCGCCGTTGAGGGACCCGTTCGCGGCGCGGCAGAGCGACAGGCTGGCGGTTCCCCGACCGTGGCGCAGTGCGTTCGTGACGAGCTCGGTCACGATCAATCGGGCGTCCTCGCCGAGGGTCGTGGACAGCCCGAAGCTGTCTACCGCGCGCCGGGCCTGCAGTAGGGCGGACGCGTGGTCGGGAAGCGTCGTGACGAGGCACGGTCCGCCGGCTGACTTCGAACCTGGCGCCCGGCTCCGCGTGGCGGGGAGGGTCATGCCGGAAGAGCATACCTCAATGCATGACTGCAATTTCCGGAATTAGCGTGCTATTGTCGGCTGCCGATATGACCGAAAGCGTTCCACTTTCCTCACCGTCCGCGTCGACCGAAGCCTCTCCCCCCACGCCGGATCCGGGGGCCCAGAGGGGCGCCGACGACGACTCGATCCGCACGCTGATCGCGCGCCTCGCGCGCCCTCACTCCTCGGGAGGCGCCGTGATCGAGCGGGCGACCATCCTGGCCGAGGGAGCCGACTTCGCGGCCGTGCTGGCTTGGATCACCGCGCACGGTGGAGAGCCCGAGGTCCTCGCTGCGGCTCCGAGTCGCGGCCTGCATGGGGCGCGCCTCGATCACGGCGGTGGATCGACGTCCCAGACACCGCTGCGCTTCGTGCTGCCGGCCGGCACGCTGACCCCCTAGGCCACCCGCAAGCTCTCCTCGCCGACCGTCACCACGTCGCCGCGGTGGAGCTGGCGCCCGCGGCGCGCCTCGGGCTCGCCGTTCACCGTCACCGCGTGCTCGCTCAGCAGCGCCCGCGCATCGGAGCCCGAACCGGCAAGCGCGGAGAGCTTCAGCAGCTGCCCGAGACGGATCATGTCGCCGCGAATCTCGATGTCGCGCATGGACGGATCGCGGCCCTCAGCCTGCGTCGCGCTCGCTGCCGGGTACCGCTGACGGGTCTCCCGCGAGCACCTGGAGCAGATCGCCGACGTTTTCAAGCGCGCCACCGGGTCGGGCAACGGCAGGTGCGAGTTCACGCTGTAGCGGTTGCGGCGACCGATTCGCTCCCGCGTCAGGTAACCGGCCGCCACGAGCTCGCCGACGATCCGGTGCGCAGCGCGCTCGGTGATCCCGACTGCCTCGCCGATCTCCCGGAGTCGAAGATCCGGGTCGTGAGCCACGCAAAGCAGCACCTGAGCGTGGTTGGTCAGGAACGTCCATTGGGGCATTTTTTCGGGCGGCTCCAACACTAGATGTGCGTTTCTAGATTCGAGCATCGTGTTATGCTATCCGGACCAGAACCGGAAAGGGGCGCCATGCCCCATCTCAAGTGTGCCGAATGCAGGATCCGTCTTCAAAGCTACGAGTCACTGGAAGACGGAAGCCACGCTTGTTGTCCGGCCTGCGGGCGTTCGCTCGAGCCGATCGCCGACCTCGCCGAGGTAGTCGGATTCCAGGCTGTCTCGGCCGAGGGGAGCCGCACTTTCGGGTACCAGCGCCTCGCCGACCGGCTGGGTCACATGAGGCGCAACCGCATCGGGTCGCCCGCCCAGCCTCCACTCGACCTGCCCCGCTGGCTGGAGGAGCCGGACAACTACGCCCCCGAGGCGCTGGCGCAGGCGCTCGCGCTTCCTCCCTCCGATCCCCGGGCGTGAGCCCGGCACCAACGCATTGACTCTCCTGGCACGACTCCGGCGTCGCTCGGCTGCCGGGCGGGCCGGCGAAGGATTGGCGTGGGCGTCCCCGGTCGACGGGCACGGACTCCCGATCGCCCACTACGACGAGCTGGCGGAGAAGAAGGTGATAGCCAAGCTCGAACAGCTCTCGCCGGGAGAGCTTGCGGCCGTGGAGGCCCACGAGCGAACTCACCAGGCTCGCGACGCCGTGCTCCTCAAGCTCCACTACCTCCGATTGGGCGGCGTGGACGCCGCCACGGCCGAGGCCGTGCGCGACTACGAGAGCAAGCTCCGAAACCGCTGAGAGGTCCGCGACGGACGGACGGCGGCGAGGCTCCCGAGGCCCCGCCGGGAGCGGGGCCCCTGAAGCGCTCGTGGACCGCTAGGAATTGCCCTTGATCAGCCCGATCGTGTGGCCTTCGGGATCGTTGAACATCCCGATCTCGATGCCCTCCATGACCTTGTCCGGGCCCATGATCCGCGTGCCGCCGAGGCTCTCGGCCTTGGCGAGGCCGGCCTCCACGTCGGGCACCTCCACGTAGACCGTCACGTGGCCCTCGTAGCCCTCCGGGCCAGTGCCCACGCCGCCGCCGATCCCGATGCCGTCGGCGTTGGTGTTCCCCTCGCGCTGCACGGTTCCGTACTTCATCGGGTTGTCGGCGTCGATCTCCCAGCCGAACAGCTCGGAGTAGTAGCTCCGGAGCTTGTCCCCGTCCTTCCCGATCACCTCGAAGTGGACTACCGCCTGTCCCATCTGCTCTCCTTTCGCGCCGGTGGCGCTCCTGATGGACGCAACTTGATGCGTAGGTCTTACCTGTCCTGCAGCACGGACAGGACGTTGCCCGCCGGATCCTTGAACCAGGCGATGTAGGGCCCTTCGGTGCGGAAGATGCCCCGCTCGTCCTGATCGAACCCGTCGTAGCGCTCGAAACTCACGCCACGCGCGGCCAACTCGTCCACGGCCGTGTCGATTTCGTCGACCGGGAAGTTCAGGATCGTGTAGGTGGCCGGCGCGAAATCCGGTTTCGGGTAGACGAGTGTGTCGCGGTCTCCGGCGAGGTGCAGCGTGAGCAGACCATGCTCCTCGGAGGTCTTGAGCCCGAGCGTCTCGCCGTAGAACTCGCGGGCCTTCTCCAGGTCGTCCACGGCGAAGCCGCTGAATGCCTTGGTGTCGGTGAACATGAGGTTTCTCCTTTCGCAGGTGTCCTGGTGTGTAGACCGCGCGGCGAGCGGAGAGTCATCGGTCCACGACTCGAGGAAGCCACTCGCGCACCGCCTCGGCCACCGCGTCGAGGTCCGCCGTGAGGCTGTGGTTGCCGGGCACCGTCACCACGGTGCGGGCGGGGCCGGGGACCGGCATGCCGAACGGGTCGCGGGCGCCCTGCACCACCAGGGTCCGCATCTCCACGGCGTCGAGCTCGGACTGACGGGTCTTCTCCGGGCGGCCCGGCGGATGCAGGGGAAAGGCCAGGCAGAGCACCGCCACCGCGCCGCTGGCCGCTCGCGGTGCGGCAGGCCACCCGGGCGCCGGCCGAACGACCGCCGACCACGAGCGGCAGGCCGCTCAGTGCGCCCGCGAGCAGCTGCTCGACCACCGCCGTCCACGCCGCGTCGAGCTGGCCGGCCGGGGCTGGTGAGCGGCGTCCGGCCACCAGGTAGGGCTGCTCGACGAGCGCCACGCTGACGCGTTCCGGGATAGCCGCCTCGGTCACCGCCACGAGGTCGCGGGCCGCCACTCCTCCACCGGCTCCATGGCCGAGGACCAGCGCGCCCAGCGGCTCCTCGGCGGGATGCAGATGCGCTCGGGCAGGGCCGTGCGGGGTATCGAGCTCGAGCGCCGTCGCGCCTGTGGAGGGACCCGCCACGGTGGAGCAGGTTAAGCGGCGGCTACGCGGTCCGCTTCGCGCTTCAGCTAGCGTGGGGTGCTCCTGTCCGGCCCGCCTAGATCCGAGTCGTCTCGCTTGCCGCGCCGCTCCACCGCCATCGCCGTCGCGATCGGAGCGCTGGCGATCGGCCTGGGCGCGGGCGTGCCCGCAGCGGGCGCGGCGACGCTGAAGGCGCACGGCAGCATCAAGCAGGCGTACGTGGTCGGCGCGAAGAAGGCCCAGCGGGTGGTGCTCCGCGACGCGAGCGGTCGCACCGTCGCGGCCGGCCGCTCCGATCGGTTCGGCAGCAAGATCTTCCGTGACATCAGGCCCGGCCGCGGCTACAGCGTCCTGGCCGGCAAGCGGAAGACCCGGCCCTTCAAGGTTCTGCGTCCCGGCCAGAATCCCAAGCGCTCCTTCTACAAGGGCCAGACGCTCAAGCAGGGCCTCAACTACGTGAAGATGCGCGACGGGGTCGAGCTCGCCATGACGGTGCGGCTTCCCGCCGGCAAGAAGCTCAGCGATGGCCCCTTCCCGACCTTCATCGAGTACTCCGGCTACCAGACCGCGGCTCCGAACGACCTCTTCGCCTCGGTGGTCGACCAGCTCACCTCGGGCGCGCCGGCAGACCCACTGGCGCCCGCGTCCTCGACCGCCGTGGGGTCCTTGATCGGACCGCTGCTCGGGTTCGCGGTGGTGAGCGTGCAGATGCGCGGCTCGGGCTGCTCCGGGGGCGCGTTCGACCTGTTCGACCTGCCGACCACCTACGACGGTTACGACGCGGTGGAGGCCGTGGCCGCGCAGAAATGGGTGAAGGGCGGCAAGGTCGGCATGGGCGGCATCTCCTTCTCCGGCATCACCCAGCTGTTCGTGGCCGGCACCCAGCCCCCGCACCTGGCCGCGATCTCGCCGATGTCGGTGAGCGATGACCTCTACACGGCCACCGGGTACCCGGGCGGCATCTTCAACTCCGGCTTTGCGAAGACCTGGGTGCAGGAGCGCATGGATGACGCGAAGCCGGCACCCGCCGGCGGCCAGCCGTACGCCCGGGTACTCACGAAGCAGGGCGACAAGCACTGCATCGCCAACCAGAAGCTGCGCCTGCAGACGCAGGATGCGCTCGAGATCCAGAAGCAGAACCCGTTCCGCACGCCGTCGCTGTTCTCGCAGCGCGCGCCGGGTC
The DNA here is from genome assembly GCA_963759625.1 of uncultured Thermoleophilaceae bacterium. Taxonomy (GTDB): domain Bacteria; phylum Actinomycetota; class Thermoleophilia; order Solirubrobacterales; family Thermoleophilaceae; genus JACVRW01. Next base: position 308,289 of record CAVXAD010000007.1, read on the forward strand.
CGTGGCTCAAGCACGCGAAGGTGCCGGTGTTCCTCGTCGGGCAGTTCCAGGACGAGCAGACCGGCGGGCACTTCGCAGAGAGCATCAAGAACCTGAACAAGAACCCGAACGTGTGGGTCACCCTCCAGAACGGCGTGCACGCCGACTCGCTGGGGCCGAGCTCGATCACCCGCTGGGCCGAGTTCATGAAGCTCTACGTGGCGGACGAGATCCCGGTTATCCCGCAGCCGGTCATCGACCTGAGCGGCGCGCTCTACCAGTACCTCGCGGATGCAGGGGCGGCCCCGGTGGAGCAGTCGCGCTTCGCCGGCACGACCAGCGTCGCCGCCGCCAAGGCCACCTTCAAGAAGGATCCTCGGATACGGGTGCTGATGGACAACGGTGCCGGCCCGCAGGGGCTGGGCTCGATCGGCGCTCCCTGGGAGCTCGACTACAGCGCGTGGCCGCCGAAGGAGGCGCGGGCGACGCGCTACTACCTGGGGCCGAACGGAACGCTCGGCGCGAAGCCCGCGAACGCGGGCTCGGCGTCCTACACGGCAGACCCGAGCGCGCGCCCCAAGCAGACGCTTCCGGGCGACGGGGCGGAGGACGCGTGGAAGGCGCAGCCGCCGTATCAGTGGGCGCCGATCGCGGCCGGCAAGGGCCTCGGGTTCACATCGCAGGCCTTCACCACCGACGTCGTGATCGCAGGTCCCTCGAGCCTCGACCTCTACCTCAAGTCCTCGGCCAGGGACACCGACCTGCAGGTGACCCTCAGCGAAGTCCGGGCCGACGGCAACGAGACCTATGTGCAGAACGGCTGGCTCCGCGCCTCGCACCGCAAGCTGAGCGCCCGGCAGTCGACCGTGCTCGACCCGTTCCCCACGCACCTGAAGAAGGACGCCGCGAGGCTTCCCAAGCAGCGGTACGTGCTCGTGCGGGTCCCGATCTATCCCGTGGCGCACGCGTTCCGTGCCGGGTCGCGGATCCGCGTCACGATCCAGGCGGTGGGCGGCGATCGGCCGCGCTGGGCCTTCGCCACGGTGGACAAGGGCCACACGAACAACACGGTCGCGCTCGGCGGCGCGCGCGCCTCCAGCCTCGTGCTCCCCGTCGTGGCGGGAGCCAACGCCAAGGGCACGCCACTCCCAGCGCCCACGGCGCTGCGCGGCGAGCCCAACCGGGCCTACAAGACCGCCTCCAACGGGGGTTGATCAGCGTGCGGGGTGACCGCCCCGTAGGTTGCAGCACCTGCTCCCGCTCGCTCTCCTAGAAGTCCCGAGGCACCTCGGCTACGCGGCGCTCGCCTTCTTCGTGGGCGTCGAGGCCAGCGGCGTTCCCCTTCCCGGCGAGACGGCCCTCATAACTTCGGCCGTGCTCGCTTCGCAGGGGGAGCTCTCGATCGAGGCCGTGATCGCGATCGCCGCCGTGGCGGCGATCATCGGGGACAACGTGGGCTATGCCCTCGGCACGCGCTTCGGCCGCCGCGTGCTGGAGCGTCCGGGGCGCACCCGCGAGAAGCGGCTCGAGCTGTTGGACCGCGGCGATCGGCTCTTCGAGCGCCATGGTGCGAAGGCCGTGTTCTTCGGGCGCTGGATCGCGGGCCTGCGCATCTGGGCAGCCTGGCTCGCGGGCATGACCACGATGCCGTGGCGCAGCTTCCTCTTCTGGAACGCGCTCGGCGGCATCGCCTGGGCGGTGTGGTTCGGGCTGCTCGGCTACTTCGGCGGCGAGGCCGCCGCACACGTGGTGCAGCGGCTGGGGGTGGGGGCGGCCGTGACGGTCGGCGTCGCGATCGCGGTCGGCTACGTCGTGATCAAGTGGCGGGCGTCGCGGCGGCCGGGATGAGCTCCGTGCGAGTGTTACGCCGCTGGCAGGGAGGCGCACGTTGTGCGCCACGCCGACGGGTGGCGCCTGAACTGTGCGTTTCAGCCCCGGGGGTGGGGCCAAACCGGCACAGTTCGCGCGGGCGGCCGCCCCCGCTCGCGCCGCCTCCTCACCCAGCCCCAGCGGCGTTTACGGAACGCGACCACGCCACGAGCTCCCCTTGGGATGATCTCGTCCGTCGAGGCCGGACATTCACCGAAGGGAGCGAGATGGCGGGACGGTATGGAGCAACGGTCGTGGTCGACCGGCCGATCGAGGAGGTGTTCGCGTTTCTCGCCGACGGCGAGAACGATCCGAAGTTCAGCCCGAGGGTCCTCGAGATCAAGAAGACCACCGCCGGACCGCCGGGCGCGGGGACCGTCTACGCCAGCACGGTCAAGGATGCGGGCATGAAGACACAGCGCGAGTTCGAGCTGACAGAGTTCGTGTCGCCCACGCGCATCCGCTGGAGGGAGCTCTCGAAGAACGCGGTGGTGGTGCCCGAGGGCGGCTACGACCTGGCGCCGGCCGGCAGCGGTACCGAGCTCAGCTTCTTCAACGTCTTCGAGGGTCACGGGGCGGGCAAGCTGCTCGCCCCGCTGGCGCTCCGCTCGGCGCGAAAGGGCGCGGACGATTTTGCCAACGCGATCAAGCAGGCCGTCGAGGCAGCCTGAGCTAGGGTTCAGCCATGGCCGAGCGCAACCGCCGCTTCCTCCTGCGGGAGCGGCCCGAGGAGCGGATCGTGCCCGAGACCTTCGACCTCGTCGAGGAGGACGTGCCGGAGATCGGCGAGGGCGAGGCGCTGGTGCGCGTCGAGTGGATCTCGCTCGACCCCACGAACCGAGCCTGGATCGGCGAAACGCCGACCTATCTGCCGCCCGTGGCCATCGGCGAGCTCATGCGAGCCGCGGGGCTCGGCCGCGTGGTCGGCTCGAAGCACCCAGGCTACGAGGAGGGGCAGCTCGTCCAGGGCTTGACCGGCTGGCAGGAGTGGATGGTCGTGTCGGACGCCGCGCCGCTGCTCCCGGTGACCGAGGTGGAGGGCGTCTCCCCGAGCAGCTACCTCGGGGTGCTCGGGATGACCGGGCTCACGGCCTGGATCGGCATCAACGACATCGGCAAGCCGCAGGAGGGCGAGACGGTGGTGGTCTCGGCGGCGGCGGGCGCCGTGGGCTCGGTGGCCGGTCAGCTCGCCAGGGCGCGCGGCGCACGGGTCGTGGGAATCGCGGGCGGCCCGGACAAGTGCGCGCTCCTCACCGAGGAGCTGGGCTTCGACGCGGCCGTGGACTACAAGGCCGCGGACTGGCGCGACCAGCTGGTGGCGGCCACGCCCGACGGCATCGACGTGGACTTCGAGAACGTTGGCGGCGACATCATGGATGCCGTATTCGCGCGCCTGAACCTGCGCGGCCGCGTGGCGCTGTGCGGGCTGATCTCCGGATACAACGACACCGACCCGCCGCCCGGCCCGCGCAGCTTCGGCGTCCTGCTCGTGAACCGCGTCCTTCTGCAGGGCTTCATCGTGCTCGACCACTTCCACAGGGCGCCGGAGGCGATCGCCGAGATCGGCGGCCTGTTGGCCGACGGCCGCCTGAAGCCGCTGGAGACGGCGGTCGAGGGATTCGAGCAGCTCCCGACCGCGATCAACATGTTGTTCGACGGAGCGAACGTCGGCAAGCTCGTGGTGAAGATCGCCTAGTGACCTAGGCCGGGCAGCGGCTCGGCCGCCCGGCGCCGGGGGCGACGCAGGCGTCCACGCGCGCGGGCGCGCGCCCACGTCTGATCCGGTAGCGCACGTACTTGCCGATCTGGCCGGGGCGGGTGGCGAACACCTCGATCACCGTGCCGGCCCGCAGCCGGCGCTGGAGCCGCTTGAACCTGGCGCTCCCGTCGGCCGCCCTGACGGACCTGCGGCGCCAGGGGCAATCGCGCCCGTGGCAGCGCACCGTCACGCGCAGCCCGGACGGCCCGCGAATGCCGAGCAGCTTCACTCGCACGCCACCGCGAGTCGTCACGACGCTGAGCCGCACCACGGGGAACGGGCTGAGCAGCACCGGCTCCGGGGCCGTCACGGCCACCTGCCGGTAGACCGCGGCCGCGGCTCCGTCCCGGTCCAGCACCTGAAGGCCCACCCGGTGAAGGCCGGCAGACCCGAACGCGAGCGCCGCGGAGATCGCACTGCCGTCGTCGAAAGCGGAGTCGCCGTCGAGGTCCCAGCCGTATGCCACGATCGGCCCGTCGAGGTCTATGGCGGTCGAGGAGAAGGTCACGATGTCGCCGACGGTGGGCCGGGCGGGGAAGTAGCCGAAGTCCGCCAGCGGCGGACGGTCGCGGACGACGATCGTCTGCTTCTGGGTGGCGTCGTCCAGGTTCACGCAGAGCCTGATCGGGTAGGCGCCCGCGGCCGGGAAGGAACGCGTGGCCGTGGCGCCGATGGCGTCATCGCACGCGCCGTCGCCGTCGAGGTCCCAGGCGAGGTCTGTGACCGTGCCGGTGGAGGTGGAGCTGAAGGTCACAGGCTCGCCGCTGAGGGGCGACTCGGGCGTGTAGGCAAACGAGGCGACGGGGGCCTGGGCGCGAGCCGGACCCGCTAGGGCGAGCGCGGGCAGCGCGACGAGCGCGAGAGCGACCAGCGTCCGGCCGGTCGGCGGTCGCGCGGGTCGGCCCTCATCGGGAGCTCCGAGCTGTATGGGCAAACCAATCTCCGCCAGCGATCCTTCGGGGCGAAGCTACCACGCAGGCGTTTAGTCAAGCCAGGGCACCAGATCGGCAACCGACTCGACGATGTGGGCGGGGCGGTAGGGGAACCGCTCGGCCTGCTCCTTCGATGTGACGCCGGTGAGCACGAGCACCGTCTCGAGACCCGCCTCGAGGCCCGACACGACATCGGTGTCCATCCGGTCGCCGATCATCGCGGTCGTCTCCGAGTGGGCGTCGATGGCGTTCAGCGCCGAGCGCATCATCAGCGGGTTGGGCTTGCCGACGAAGTAGGGGTCCACTCCGGTGGCGCGGCTGATCAGCGCGGCCACCGATCCGGTCGCCGGCAGCGGTCCCTGAGCCGACGGGCCGGTGGGGTCGGGGTTCGTGGCGATGAAGCGCGCGCCGCCGGCCACGAGCCGGATCGCGTGCGTGATTCGCTCGAAGCTGTAGGTGCGCGTCTCGCCGAGGATCACGTAGTCCGGATCGCGCTCGGTCTGGGTGTAGCCCGCCTGGTGCAGCGCCGTGGTGAGCCCCACCTCGCCGATCACGAACGCGGAACCGCGCGGACGCTGGTCGGCGAGGAACTGCCCGGTGGCGAGGGCCGAGGTCCAGATGGACTCCTCGGGCACCTCGAGCCCGCTGGCGCGCAGGCGCGCTGCAAGGTCGCGCGGTGTGTAGATCGAGTTGTTCGTGAGCACCATGAACGGGGTTCCGCGCTCGCGGAGCCGTGTGAGGAACCGGTCGGCACCGGGGATGGCGTGTTCCTCCGCGACGAGCACGCCGTCCATGTCCATGAGCCAGCTGCGGATCTCGCGCCGCGACACGGGCGCATCGTACGCATGGGGGAAACCAGCCGGGGGGCTCGCGCCCCCCGGACCCCCCGCGGCGCCTGGCCGGCCTCGAGCCGGGCGGGCCCAGCGCCCTCGCGGAGCCCCCGGCGGCGCCTGCCAGGAGCTAACGGGGGTCCGGGGGCGCGAGCCCCCGGCTGGCCACCTGCCAGGCGCTGACGGGGGTCCGGGGGCGCGAGCCCCCGGCTGGCAACCTGCCAGGAGCTAACGGGGGTCCGGGGGCGCGAGCCCCCGGCTGTCATCCCCGGCTGTCATCCCGGCACGTCGGCGACCACGCGGGCCGGCGCGGCGCTTCCTCCCGCGAGTCGCAGGGGGAAGCACGAGACCGTGAAGCCGTGCGGCGGGAGGGCGGCGAGATTCACCAGCCGTTCGATCTGGGAGTAGGCCAGGCCGCACTGGTGGGCCTCCCAGAAGATGCCGGGACGTCCCTCGGCCTTGGCGCGCTCGGCCTGCAGATGCAACGGCGCGTCCCAGCCCCAGGCGTCGATCCCCATCACGCGCACCCCGCGGTCGTACAGCCAGCGGGTGCCGCCGGCGGTCACCCCGGGGCCGCGGGCGATGTAGTCGAGCTCTCCATAGAAGGCGTCACGGCCGCTGTGGACCAGGACGATGTCGCGCTCTGCCAGCTCACGCGGGACCCGCTCCTCGAGGTCGGCGGCCGTGAGCGCCTCGCCGTCGGCGCGGTCGGTGGCGTCGATCACCACGCCGGGGGCGAGGAACCAGTCGAGCGGAAGCTCGTCGATGGTCTGCGCCCGCTCGCCCGCGATGGTGGAGTTGTAGTGCCAGGGCGCGTCCACGTGGGTGCTGTTGTGGGTGCCGAAGCGCGTGAAGGTGTCGATCGCCCAGCCCTCGCCGTCGCGCAACAGCTCGGCGGGCACTCCGAACATCGTCGCGATGGTGGCGGCGCCCGCCGCGTGGTCGTCGAAGGTCAGGTCCGTGCGCAGCACGTCGGGAAGCTCCGGCGGGTCCGGCGAGATCGGCGCGGAGAGGTCGATGAGCGGCAAGGAGGCTCCTTCGGTCGGTTGGTGACTATTGTCGCTGCGCCCACCCGGAGAGGAGACGCCGTGAGCGAACGTGTGCTGCTCCGTGGCGGCCACGTGCTGTCCATGGACGAGGCCGTGGGGGAGCTGCCCTCCGGTGACGTGCTGGTCGAGGACGGCCGGATCGCGGCCGTGGAGCCGCTCATCGACGTCCACGACGCCGAGCTCGTGGACGTAGCCGGTCATGTGGTCATGCCGGGATTCGTGGACACCCACCGGCACACCTGGCAGACGCCCTTCCGCGGCGTGTGCGCCGACTGGACGCTCGAGGACTACTTCCGCGGCATTCGCACCACGATCTCGCCCAACTGCTCCGCGGCGGACGTGTACGCCGGCAACCATCTCGGCGCCCTCGAGGCGCTCGATGCCGGAGTCACCACCATCCTCGACTTCTCGCACTGCATGAATACGCCGGAGCATGCCGACGCCGCGCTACAGGGACTGCGCGACGCGGGGATCCGGGCGATGTTCGCCTATGGGTACTTCCCCGCCCCTGCGCCCGAGCCGGGCTTCGGCGAGCACGACGAGCGGATCGCCGACGCCCGGCGAATCCGGGAGCGCGAGCTGTCTTCGGACGACGCGCTGGTGACCATGGGCGTGGCGCTCACCGAGGTCGGCCTGCTGCCCTTCGACCAGACGCTCGCAGAGGCGCGCTCGGCGCGCGAGCTGAGCGTGCCCACCGTCCTTCACACCGGCTGCAGCTGGGGCTCGCCGGTCACCGAGGGCATCCCCGAGCTCGATCGCCACGGGCTGCTCGGGCCCGACCAGGTGCACGTGCACTGCAACACGCTCGACGACCGCGACTTCCGCCGGCTCGCCGACCACGACTGCAAGGTGTCCTCGAGCCCCGAGACCGAGCTGCAGATGGGAATGGGCCACCCGGTGATCCGGCGCGCGCTCGAGCACGGGATGCGGCCGAGCCTGTCCTGTGACGTCATGTCCTCGAACTCGGGCGACATGTTCAGCCAGATGCGGATCGGCCTCCAGTTCGAGCGCTGCATGCGCAACGACCGGTTCAACGCCCGCAACCGCATGCCGGACGCGCTCGACCTGACCGTGCGCGACGCGCTCCGCTGGGGCACCGCCAACGGCGCCCACGCCATGGGCCTGGAGGCGCGCATCGGCTCGATCACACCCGGCAAGCAGGCCGACGTGATCGCGATCGGCGGCCGCCGCCTGAACATGGTGCCGATGGCCGACCCGGTCGGCTGCCTGGTGGCGCAGGCAAATCCGTCGAACGTGCAGCACGTCCTGGTGGCGGGCCGGTTCGTCAAGCGCGACGGGGAGCTGATCGTGGCGGACGTGGACCGGGCCGTGCGGCTCGCCCAAGAAGCCTCGGAACGGGTGCTCGGCGGCGTCACGTCCGAGCACCCCCTCCTGCCGCCCGCCCCCGAGGGCTTCGCCGACGCGCTCAACACTCTCGCCGCCCAGCACCTCGCGCGGGCTTGGGCGATCGAGCCGAGTTGATCCCGTAGGGTCCCCGCATCTCGATCGACCTGACCGATCCGGCGAGTGTCAATCTCAGCAGCGTCGCGTTCTGGGCGCTGCCGGAAGAGCAGCAGGAACAGGCCTTCGCGCTCTTGCGGCGCGAGGCGCCGATCGCGGAGATGCCGCCGATCGAGGACGCGCTCGCCGCGATCCCGCAGGAGGACCCCACGGGTTACCGGGCGATCATGCGCTATGACGACATCAAGCGCATCTCACGCGACGCCAAGACCTTCTCGTCGGCCCAGGGCGTGGTGGCGGGGGATGTGCCCGAGGAGCTGCGGGAGGCCACGCTCTCCTTCATCGCGATGGATGCGCCCCGGCACACCAAGCTGCGCGGCCTCGTGTCGTCCGCGTTCACGCCGCGCCAGGTGGCGAGGATCGAGGAGGGCATCCGGGTGGCCGCCGGTGAGATCGTGGCGGAGGCGGCCCCCACGGGCGGCGGCGACTTCGTATCGCTGATCGGCAAGCGGCTGCCGCTCCAGACGATCTCGGACATGATCGGCGTGCCCGACGCCGACCGCGAGCGAGTGGTGGCCGCGGCGGACACCATCGTCTCCGTCGGCGACGATGAGTTCCTGGCGGGCCGCGAGCCGATGGCGGCGCTGGGCGAGGCGATCTGGACGCTCTCCCAGTTCGCCTCGGAGATGGCCGCCCACCGCGAGCAGCATCCCGGGGACGACCTGATGACCGCCCTGGTGCAGGCCGAGATCGACGGCGAGCGGCTCACCCACGCCGAGATCTCGGCCTGGTTCGTGCTCCTCTCGGTGGCCGGAAACGACACGACGCGCCACACGACCTCACACGCGATGCGCGCGCTCACGCTCAACCCGGACCAGCGCGCGCTGCTGGGGGAGGACCTCGAGGCGCGGCTCCCGGTGGCCGTGGAGGAGTTCGTGCGCTGGGCGACCCCCGTCCTGCACTTTCGCCGCACCGTCATGAGCCCGGTGGAGATGCACGGCGAGGTGCTCGAACCGGGCGAGAAGGTCGTGATGTTCTACCTCTCCGGCAACCGCGACGACGCGGCGATCGACGATCCCTTTCGCTTCGACGTGACGCGCGACCCGAACTACCACCTCGGCTTCGGCGGCGGCGGGCCGCACTACTGCCTCGGCGCCTCGCTCGCCCGGACGCAGCTGCGCTCGATCTTCGGGGAGCTGCTCACGCAGGTGCCGGACATCGAGGTGGGCGAGCCCGACCCACTGGCCGGCTCGTTCATTCGCGGCGTGAAGCGGATGGACTGCAGCTGGCGCCCCCGACACTGACCGGGGCACGAGCCGTACCGCCCGCACCCGCGCCGCCTCGGGGATACTGGGCGGGCGATGTCGAAGGAGAACGTGGAGGTGGTACGCCGAGGGGTCGAGGCGTGGAATCAGCAGGACGCCGACCTCTGGCTTAGCGATGCCACGCCCGAGATCGAGTGGATGCCAGCTGGTCCCGCGACGGTGGAGCGCACCGTCTATCGAGGCTACGAGGAGGTGGCGACTGGGTTTGCCGCGGTCTGGGAGACCTGGGAGGAGTTTCGCTTCCAGGAGTCCGAGGTCCGCGACCTCGGCGACTCGGTGCTCTGGCTGGGGCGCGTGAAGATGAAGGGCGGCGCCAGCCACGTCGAGCTAGACCAGGAGTTCGCCATCCACGCCGTGCTACGCAATGGCAAGGTCACGGCCGTGCGCACGTTTCTCGCCTGGGAGGAGGCCGTCGAAGCTGTGGGGCTGCGGGAGTAACCGTGGCGAGCTTCTAACCGGCGCTGTCGCGCTCAGGCTGCTCGCGACAGGCGGGTGGCGGGCCACAGCTCCACCACGGGCGCGTGGCCGGGCTCCGCCTCGGCCACGGCGAGCACCTGGAGCACGCACTCGCAGCCGTCGCAGACGAGCACGTCGAGCTCCGCGAGCCTCTCGACCCAGGCCTCGATCTCGACCGCGCAGTGCTCGTCGGTGCAGATCAGATTGGCGTAGAACATCACGTTCGATGCTGTGGATCGGCTCGGACGGAACGGGCGTCAGCTGCCACGGAGCCGTCTGAAGGCCAGCCGGGCCACGTCGGCGGCAGCATCCCGGCGGGCGCGGTCGCCGGCGCCCCGGACCACCACCGTCACCCGCAGCAGGCGCTTGCGCGCGAACGCGACCAGTTGCCTGCGGGCGGGCGTCCACCAGGCCCCCGCGCCGCCGTAGGCGGAGTCCTGGCCCACCCCGCGGAGCTGGCGTGGGCGCAGCCCCGGGTCGGCGTTGAAGTACTCCTGCTGCTCGGCGAGGAGGTTGTAGAAGCGCAGCTCGGCGTGGGTGGCCGAGTCCATGCTCAGGCGGACGAGGGCTATGCGACCACCGCGCCAGGCGCAGCTCGAGAGGTCGAGGGAGTCATTGGCCCGCGCGGAGGGACGGGCCTTGGGCGCGCCGGCGAGCCGCGCGACCTCGCGGACCGACACGAGGTCGCAGGCGTGCCTGCTCTCCGCCCCGGAGCGTCCCACCCGCTCGGCCCCCAGGAGCGGGTGGCGCGCGGGCCCGGTGGGCGCGTCGGCAGGGTCGTGGCTCCCGCACGCGGCGGGCGTGGCGGCGAGCAGTGCCGCGAGCACTACGCGCTTAGGCGCGTGTAGTGCCAGAGCCGGCCGCCGAGCTTGCGCTCGAGTCGTAGTCCCGCGGCGGATGCCCGCCGCACGAGCGCGGCGTGGGTGACCATGTGCGGGTCGCCGAAGAGCTCGCCCACGACCAGGCGACCGCCGGGCCGAAGGACCCGCCGCAGCTCCGCCAGCGCTGCGTCCTGGTCCGGGATCTCACCGAGCACGGTCACGAGGTAGGCGCCGTCGAACGTCCCGTCGGGGAACGGCAGGGTGCGCGCGTCGGCGAGGTTCGGGAACGCGTTGTCGAGTCCGAGCTCGCCGGCCCGGCGCATCGTGTGGTCCAGCATCTCGCGCTGGACGTCCACTAGGTCGAGCCGCCCTCCCGGCGATACCCAGCCGGCTGCGTCGAGCGCGTAGTAGCCGGTGCCGGGTCCCACCTCCAGGATCCGCTCGCCCGGTCGCGGGTCGAGGATCGACCGCAGGCGCTCGCGCGTGATGCCCGGGTGCGGCGCCTGAACCCAGAAGCGCTGCGAGTACGGACACGCGGAGGGGTTTGCCCGCCACCACAGTGCTGCACCGGTCACCGCTGCCGCGGCGACGAGGCCGAGCCGCCGCGCGGCGGCCACTACGAGCTCTCGTCGCCCGCCGGCACGATCAGCCGGATCTGCGTGCGCGCAAGCATGATCACGGGTGCTGTCCAGTCGCGGCCGGAGCCGTCCAGCGCCTGGAGCTCGGCGTCAACGATCGTGAAGAAATCGTGGTCGCGCCGGTTCACGTAGTCGGAGAGCCGGCTCCGGTAGCCCTCCTGCGGAAGGGTGAGCAGCCCCTCCACCCGGTAGCGGTCGGTCTCGACGACCACCCGTTCGCGACGCATGTCCACGGCTGGCAATCTACCTACTGCCGGCACTACAAAGGCGCGGCCGGTGTACCTTTGCCCGGTGGAGAGGGGAACCCTGGTGGCAGGAAGCGCCGCGCTCGAGGCGGTCTTCGAGCCGGTGCGGCCGCCCACCACCTTCGAGGAGACCGTGGGGCGGCTCGGCACGGCGATCCGGCTCGGCCTGTTGCCGCCCGGGAGCCGGCTGCCACCCGAGCGCGAGCTCGCCGGCCGACTGCGGATCTCGCGCTCGACCCTTCGCCACGCGCTCATGACCCTCGTCCAGAGCGGCCATCTCGTGGCGCTCCGGGGCAGGACCGGGGGGACCTTCGTGGCCGACGAGCCCCCGCTCGCGGAGGGCGACACAACCGAGGACGCGCTCGGCGACGCGGCACGCGCCGTGCTCGACTACCGCGTGGCGGTCGAGTCGGGAGCGGTGGTGCTCGCAGTGGAGCGGGCGGACGAGGAGGATCTGGACCGCCTCGACGAGCTGACCGGCCGCATGGCGCGGCGAGGCCCCTTCGAGGAGTACCGGCGCGCCGACGTGCACTTCCACATCGGCCTGGCCGAGGCGGCCCACTCGCCCAGGCTCGTCACGGCCATGACCGAGGTACAGGGCCAGATGAGCGAGCTGATCGCCCGGATCGCGCACCCCGAGGAGGTGCTGATGCGGTCGAACGCCCAGCATCGCCGCATCACCGAGCTGATCCGGCGCCGCGACGCCGGTCGCGCGGTGCGGCTGTTGCGCGAGCACATGGGGGGCACGGAGCACATCCTGGTCGGGCTCATGCCGCCCGGCCGCTAGCGATCAGGCCCGCACGCGCGCGCCCTCTCGGTCGAAGAGCGGCTCGCGCGCCACCGCGCCCGCCACCCAGCGACCGAAGATCTCGACCTCCACGTCTGTTCCCGGCTCGGCGTGGGCGGGCGGAAGGTAGGCGTAGGCGATCGAGCGCTCCACTGTGTACCCGTAGCCGCCGCTGGTCACCCGGCCCACCACCTCGCCGGCGCTGCGCACCGGTTCGTTGCCGAGCGCGACCGAGCGGGGGTCCTCGAGCACCACGCAGCAGAGGACGGTGCGCGGTCCCTCCTCGCGAGCCCTCGCGAGCGCCTCGGCACCGATGAAGTCCTTCTCCTCCCTCACGCAGAACCCGAGCCCGCCCTCGTAGGGGGTCTCGTCCGGGGTGATGTCGGCCCCCCACACGCGGTAGCCCTTCTCGAGCCGCAGCGAGTCGATCGCCCGGTATCCGCCCGCGGTCACGCCAAGCGCCTTGCCCGCCTCCCACAGCGAACGCCAGAGCGACAGGCCGAACTCCGATGGGCAGTAGAGCTCCCAACCCAGCTCCCCGACGTAGGTCACGCGGAGGGCTCGCACAGGCACGTGACCCACGGTGGTCTCGCGCAGCCACATGTAGGGGAACGCCTCGTTCGACAGGTCCTGGGTGGTGAGCGGTTGAAGGAGGTCGCGGGCGAGCGGTCCCCAGAGCCCCACGCAGGCCCACTGCGAGGTCACGTCGCGGACGCTCACGTCCGGCAGCCCATCGGCGTGGCGGCGAATCCACTCGCGGTCGTGGTTCCCGAACGCGGTGCCCGTGACGATCGAGAAACGCTCCTCGGCCAGGCGCGCGACCGTGAAGTCGCATTCGATCCCGCCGCGCCCGTTCAGCATCTGGGTGTAGGTGATGCGGCCGACCTCGCGGGCCACGCGGTTGTCGCAGAGGCGCTCGAGCAGCTCCGGCGCGCCCGGGCCCTCGATCTCGAGCTTGGCGAACGACGACTCGTCGAAGAGCGCCACGCGCTCCCGGCAGGCGGCGTGCTCCGCGCCTATGGCCGGGGACCAGTTCCGGCCGGCCCAGCCACGCGGACGCAGCGACTCGTCTCCGGCCCCCGCATTCGCCTCGTACCAGTTCACGCGCTCCCAGCCGGACTTCTCGCCGAAGGCCGCGCCGTGGTCGCGATGCCAGCCCGCGGCCGGCGACACCCTCAGCGGCCTCCCGGCGGACCGCTCGTGTCCGGGGTAGCGGATGTCGTAGTAGGTCTCGTAGGTCTCCTTGACCCGCGCCAGCGTGTACGACGGCGACCGGTAGTGACTCCCGAAGCGCCGGACGTCCATGTGCCAGAGGTCGAGCGTCGGCTCGCCGCCGGCGATCCACTCGGCCATCACGCGCCCGATCCCGCCCGCTCCGGCGAGCCCGTGAGCGCAGAACCCGGCCGCCACGAACAGGCCGCGGACCTCGGTCTCACCGAGGCAGAACTCGTTATCGGGCGTGAAGGCCTCCGGCCCGTTGATCATCCGCGTGACCTTCACGTCCTCCATCTGGGGAACACGGCGGCGGGCGCCCTCCACGATCTCCTCGAAGCGCTCCCAGTCATCCTCGAGCAGGCGGCCGTTGAAGTCGGGAGGGATCTGGTCGTAGCCGGCGCCGTCGTCGGGAAGGAAGGCCGGAGCGGAGCGGCGCTCGTACCCGCCCATCACGAGGCCGCCGCCCTCCTCGCGGAAGTACACGAGCAGGTCCGGGTCGCGCAGGGTGGGGAGCGGATTCGCCGGATCGCGTTCGCGGAACGGCTGGGTGACCAGATACTCGTGCGACATGGGGATCACCGGTATGCGCACGCCGGCCAGCCTGCCCACCTCCGCGCTGAACATCCCGGCCGCGATCACGACCGTGTCGCACTCGAGGTCGCCGCGATCGGTCCGCACGCCCACCACGCGCCCGTGCTCCACGTCGAGGCCGGTAACGCGCGTCGAGGTGAAGAGCGTGGCCCCGCCCTGCCGCGCGCCGTCGGCCAGGGCGTAGGTGAGCTGTGCCGGATCGAGGTAGCCGTCCGTCGGGAGCCAGGCGGCGCCCACCACGTCGTCGGTGGACATGAGCGGGAACAGCTCCTGCGCCTCCGCGGCCGAGACCAGCTCCAGCGGAAGCCCGAAGGTCTTGGCCCAGCCCGACTGGCGGCGGAGCTCCTCCATGCGCTCCTCGCTCGAGGCCAGCCTGAGGCTTCCGCACTCCGTCCACCCCGGGTCGAACTCCGACTCCCGCCCGAGGCGCCGGTAGAGCTCGACGGAGTACATCATCATCTTCGTCAGCGACACCGACCCCCGCAGCTGACCCACGAGGCCGGCCGAGTGGAACGTGGATCCCGAGGTGAGCTGGTTGCGCTCCACGAGCACGACGTCGCTCCAGCCGAGGGTCGTTAGGTGGTAGGCGAGCGATGTGCCACCCACGCCGCCGCCGATGATCAGGCAGCGCGCGCTCGCGGGCAGGTCACGGACCAGCGCCACGGGCCTCCCGCAGCCGGACCTCGAAGCGTGGGTCGCCCGCCGCCGCGGTGAGCCGCGCGAAGTGCTTCCGCGAGTAGTCGGCGAAGTCGAAGTCGATCTCCGACACCGCTGCCTGAACCGCGCCCCACATCGCCTCGCGGAAGTCCGACATGTAGCGGAAGAGGGCGAGCGTGGCCCGGCGCCGGTCCGTGGGCGGCTCGCCGAAGTACTCGCTCAGCAGCAGGTCCGCCTCGTCGTCCCCCAGCTCGTTGTTCACGGCGAAGTTCCCGAGGTCGAAGTAGCGGTCTCCCATCCCGGCGTACTCCCAGTCCACGATCCGTCACCCGCTGGCCGTCGTGGAGGAAGTTCGCGCTCAGCAGATCGTCGTGGCACGGCACCGGCAGGTGCTCCTCGTGCTTGGACATCGCGTCCCGGATGTCCCGGGCGTGTGCCAGCGCCTCGCCGAGCTCGGGCGGGTCTTCACCCCCGCGAGAGCGGGCGGTGGCGGCGTAGTCCTCCACGACGCGGAAGGAGTCGAACTCGGTGGGCAGCTCCAGGCCGGAGTCGTGGAACGCGCGAAGCGCGTGGGCCACCTCCGCGAGGCCATCCGGCTGGCGGAGCTCCTCCGCCGTGAGCTCGCGGCCCGGCACGAAGCACGTGACGAGGCAGGCAGGGGTCTCGAACGCCGCGGCCACCGGCGGTGCGATGCCGAGCTCCGCAGCGCGCGTGTTCGCGATGCGCTCGGTCTCGCGGTCGATCCCGAGCAGTTCCGTGTCCTTGCCGGGGAGCCGAACCACGTAGTCGGTCCCGCCGAACCGCACACGGAAGTTGCGGTTGGTGATCCCACCGGCCAGGGCCGTCACAGGGCCCTCGCGGGGGCCGAGGATTGCGGCCACGCGGGCCACCACCTCCGTGAGCTCCGGGATGGTTATCTCCTCATGCATTCGGCGGGCCGGGAGCGCCCGACGCTCACGCGAGGGCGCGCAGCGAGGCTATGGGCGCCGCGGGGCGGCTGTCAAGCCTCGCTCCGCGAACGTTGCGCCCACGCCCCGGGCTACCGCGAACCTCCTTGCTCGCGGCGCCCGGGGCGCTGGCGCTTGCCCGTCCCTCGGGTGGCTGGTTCAGGTGGCGGCCTCCGCCTGATGCGGATGCCGCCGGTGATCACTTGGGTGAAGTCGTGAAGTCGGTGACGGGGTCGCCTGCCCGCTCGCGCGGCGCGGGCGGGCGGCGCCCCCGGAGGTCACCCCTGGCGCCTCCCCTTCTCGAGCCGGTGCTCGGCTTTCGGCTCGTCCGGTCCCCCTCGGATTCCTCTGGCCCGGCCCGCTCGAAGCGCGGCTGCTTCAGCGACACCACCTTGCGCGAGGTGTCCTGGCCGCGGAGCGCGTCGCGCACGCTCGCCGGACGCCAGCGGGCTCCGCGCGGAGTCGGCACCTCCTCCTCGTTCAGCGCGTCGGCGATCCGCTGAAGCGACTCGCCCGTGTCCCGCATCGCCACGATCCGGTCGCGCAGGGCGTCCTCGCCCGCCTCCCCGCCGTTGGCGCTGCCCCCGGCGGCCTTCTTGCGCTTCCGGGGCGCCTGCGAGCGCGGCCGTGCATCGCCGAGCTTCGTCCGCTCCTTGCGGACGATCTCGAGCTGGCGCACGACCTCCCGACCCTCCTCGGTCGAGGTGTCGAGCTGCGGCTCGAGGGCCACCAGCGCCACGCCGGTGTCCGCCAGCCGCGCCAGCAGCGAGTCGAGCTGAGCCCGCGACCCGCCCAGGCGGTTCACGTCCGCCACCACGAGAGCGGTCGCCTCATGTGCGCCGAACCGCTCCAGCGCGTAGCGGATGCCCGGTCGCTCGAGGACATCCTCTCCGTTCGGCTCCACGTCCCGGATCACTCCGAGCAGCTCGAACTTCCGCCGCTTGCACAGCCCCTCGATCCGGGCGAGCTGGTCGTACAGCTCGGCCTGCCGCTCGGGCACGGCCCGCGGCACCGTCACGTAGCCGAGCACCGGCGTGCCCGCCCCAAGCGCCCGCTGCCCCACCCAAGGGCCCGGGTAGGCCTGAAGCGCAGGCGGAAGCGGGGTCTGCACCTCCGCGTAGCTCACCCAGAACGGCAGCCGCCGCTTCGGTTCGAGGACGAAGAACCGGCTTCTGGCGGCCCGCTCGCCCGCGTCCTTCACCTCCGGGATCTCCACCGCGTAGGCGGTACCTCGGAAGCGGCCGATCGCAGGGTCGCCGCTCTCGCCCTCGAGCTCGAGCCCGCGTCCGAGCGGAACCACGGTCGTCGCCGGGTTGCGACGCGGCAGCCAGCCACGCGCAATGAACAACGCCACCACAGCCCCGAGGAGGGCGATCGCGGCAGCGATCGCGGCCCAGGGAACGTCACTGCCACCCTCGTCGGCGGCAGTGCCTGAACCGGACGTGGCCGCGGGTCGCTCGGCTTGCGACCCGTCGGGCTTCTCGGCGGGTGTGCCACTCGGCTGGTCGGCGCTCGCCCGCCGCTCGCCCTGGGTTCCCACCTTGTCCGGCTTGGAGCCTCGCCGCTCCGTGCCCGTCTCGTCGTTCTTCACCTTCTGGCTCTCGCCGCCGCTCGAGCGCTCGAGCGCCGCGTACGTCAGCGGTCCCGCCACACCGTCGACGGCGAGGCCCCGCCGCCGCCTGCAGGCGGCTGACCGCCGCCTCGGTGCGCGGCCCGTAGACCCCGTCGACCGGACCGACCGGCTGGCCGGCGGCGCGGAGGCGCCGCTGGAGCGCCATCACCTGCGCCGACCCACCCGGTACGCCGTATCCGGCGCCGCGGCGGATGGGCCGCGGCTGCGCCCGGCGAAGCGCCGTGCGCGTTGCAGGTCCGACGATTCCGTCTGCGGCCAGTCCCGACCGCTGCTGGAGGCGCTTGGTAGCCGCCTCGGTCAGTGGTCCGAAGAGCCCGTCGACCGGGCCCGGGCTCTCGCCGAGCAACTGCAGCCGACGCTGCAGCGTCTCGACGCGCCCGGCGTCGACGCCGGTTGCGTATCCCGCGCCACGGGCGAGCAGGGCCGCGCCATGGGTTTGCTCAGCCGCGATCGCGGCCTGGGGGACGCCCAGCACGAGCGCCACTCCCACGAGCAATCCCACGAGCCTGCCGCCGGCGGCTGAGGATCCTCTCTTTTCGAACATCGAAGACTCCTTCTCGAGCGCTGAAACGGCCGATCGCGCAGGGGCGACCGGCGAGGGCTAGCTCGAGGGGACTAGCCGGGGCGCTCGAGAAGGGCGATGTAGGCCTGCGGCCGCAGTCGGGCCGAGGCCATCACCAATGGGCCCATGCGCAGGGCGGCGAGACCCATGAGCGCAAGGAGCCCGGCGAAGAATGCTCCGGAGAAGAACCCGCCGCCGGCCGACCCGCTCGCGGTGGCCCCTCCCGGGGCCTGCGTGGGCGGCTGGGGACGATTCGGTGCCGGTGAGGGATGCGAGGGGGGCGCGTCCGGCGTGCCGGTGGCGCCCCGTAGCGAGGCGGGCGCAAACGCGGTGCCGGTACCGGCGGCAAGCGCGAGCGGACCGCCCTGCTGCGCGGACCAGAGCGCCGCGGCCGCTGGGGAGAGGAAGGCCAGGATGCCGGCCGAGGGACCGATGCTGCTGCCCATGCGATCGCCGCTGAGGAAGTCGCTGAAATTCCCCGAGAATGCCCAGGGAAGCGCCTCGCGCGGCGCGGCGGGAGGACCGGACGGCGCGGGGCCGCTCACGGGAGCGGTCGGCGCGCTGACGGGCGCGGGACCGCTACCTGAAGGCGGCTGCGCGAGCGGAGCGAGATCGGGGATCCCCGGAAGGTCGAGTGCCGGCGTGTCGGGCAGCGGCGCGACCGGCGGCGTCAGGACGACCGCCGGTGTCAGGATCTGATCCACCGGGTCCACGAGGGGCACGACCGGCTCCGGGAGCACCGGGATGACCGGATCGAGAACCGGGGGCAGTTCGACGACCGGCGGCAGCACGGGCGGTGCGATGGGGAGGACGGGGACGACCGGATCGAGGACCGGCGGCAGCTCGGGGAGCGTGTCGACGGGGAGGCCGGGGTGACCGGGTCGAGGATGGGCGGCAGCTCGGGGAGCGTGGCGCCGGGATGGCGGGGGTGATCGGGTCGAGGATGGGCGGCAGCTCGGGGAGCGTGTCGACGGGGATGGCGGGGGTGACCGGGTCGAGGATCGGCGGCAGCTCCGGGAGCGTGTCGTCCGGGTGGCGTGATCGGGTCGAGGATGCGGCGGCAGGTCGGGTGAGCGGGTCGAGCGGTCGGGAGGGTGTCGGTCGCGGGATGATCGGGTCGAGGATCGGCGGCAGCGGCTCGGTGCCGGGGTGATCGGGTCGAGGATGGGCGGCGAGCTCGGGCAGCGGGATGCGGGAGCGGGAGCGTGTCGTCCGGTGTGGTGGGTGTGACCGGGTCGAGGATCGGCACGGTCCACGTCGGGGAGCGGCGAGCGTGTCGACCGGATCGGGGAGCAGCGGCGGGAGCGTGTCGTCCGGCGTGGTGGGGGTGACCGGGTCGAGGATCGGCGGCAGGTCGGGGAGCGGCAGCGTGTCGACCGGATCGGGGAGCAGCGGCGGGGCGTGTCGTCCGGTGTGGCTGGGTGTGACCGGGTCGAGGATCGGCGGCACGTCGGGGAGCGGCAGGGTGTCGACCGGATCGGGAGCGCGGCGGGGTGTCGTCCGGTGTGGTCGGGGGTGACCGGATCGAGGACCGGCGGCACGTCGGGGAGCGGCAGGGTGTCGACCGGATCGGGAGCGCGGCCGGGCGTGTCGTCCGGGGTGGCGGGGGTGACCGGGTCGAGGCGGGCGGCACGTCGGGGAGCGGCAGGGTGTCGACCGGATCCGGCACGGTCGGGCGGGGTGTCGTCCGGTGTGGTGGGGGTGACCGGGTCGAGCACCGGCGGCACGTCGGGGAGCGGCAGGGTGTCGACCGGATCGGCACGGCGGGGTGTCGTCCGGTGTGGTGGGGGTGACCGGATCGAGCACCGGCGGCACGTCGGGGAGCGGCAGCGGTGTCGACCGGATCCGGAACGGTCGGGAGCGTGTCGTCCGGCGTGGCCGGGGGCGTGTCGACCGGGGCCGGGTCGGTGGGCTCGGCGGGAGCGGGCGGCGGGTCCGGCACGGCCGGAGCGTGTCGGCCGGGTGGCCGGCGGGGTGTCGACCGGGGCCGGGTCGGCGGGCTCGGCGGGTCGGCGGGTGTCGGCGGCGGGCGGATCGGCTGCTTGTCGGCGGGCGCAGGCGGGTCCTGCTGGGGGCGCGGGGCCGGGTCGGCGGCCGGTCGGCGGCGGGCGGATCCGGCGGCACGGGTGCGGCCGGCGGGTCAGGCGCGGCGGGATCTGGCCGCGACTGTCCGGGAGGTCCACCGCCGGGAGGTCCACCGCGGGGAGGTCCGCCGGCAGCTGCGCGGCTGGCGGTATGCGGAACGACGACGGCGAGGAGGACCAGGGCAAGCGTGAGGACGAAGACCCGGAAGGCCTTCGTCGTCACCGTGGGGGGGTGGCCTGATGCCAAAATCGTGTCGGTCGCTGTCGGCGTTCGGCGGCTGGGTTGGGTCCCCGTAAAGGCAGTCTGCCCGGGAAGGGGAATGGCTATGCGCGGGTCGCGGCGGTCGAACCTGCGCGTTCGGCTTGAGGTTTTTACCGGATTTCCACCGTTTTGGAAAGCGATCGGACACGGCTCTTGCGCCAAGTCCCCTCTCCGGCGCGGCGGGCCGGGAGGGTGCCGAGTCGTTCTCTGCGGCCGCGGAGCGTCATGAATCGCGGCCGTTCGGCCCCGATCTCGCCGCGGCGTGCCACTCGACACGAGCAGCCTTCGGCCCCGAACCTTTCTTCCGTCGCGGGCGGCGCGATTCGTCTCTCCCGGCTGGCGGACGCCGCGCCCCGGGACGCGACGACGCCTTGCATGCCTCCAGTTACACGTCCGGCTGGTCAACGGGATGCGCAGACCGGACGTTCGCATGCGAGCTCCCGAAGGACGGTTACACCCCAGAGAAAGCCTGTTCCCATGCGGACTTGCGCCCGATGGTTACACCCGGGTCGACGGCCCGGCAACGAACGCTCGAGCGTGCCGTCCGGGCGCGCGAGGGGACGCGTTACAACCGTTCAGAGCTCCGCGGCCCGCTTGACGAACTCGCGCCACTCCTCATGCGCCGCGGTGCGCCAGGCGTCGTCTCGCCGGGGCTCGATGCGGCCGCCCGTGGGGATCCGCTCCCCGATCTCGCGCGTGGATGGCCAGATCCGCGCGCCCACCGCGGCCAGTGCGGCGGCGCCGGCCGCCGTCGCATCGATCGCACCCTGCTCGACCGGTACGCCGGCCGCGTCGGCTTGGAGTCCGAGAAGCAGCGGATCGCGAGTGAGGCCGCCGTCCACGCGCAGCGTCTCCGGCTCGATGTGCTGGGACACCACCGCCAGGATGTCGGCCACCCGCCACGCGATCGCCTCGAGCGCGGCTCGCGCCACATGGCCCGCGCGCGTGCGGCCGGTGAGCCCGGCGAGGACCGCCGTGGCCCCGGGCCGCCACCACGGAGCACCGAGTCCCGCGAGCGCCGGAAGGACCCGGGCACCGGCGCTGTCCTCCACCTCCGCTGCGAGCGCGGCGAGGGCGGGCGGATCCGGGGCGAGCCCGAGGTCGCGGCTGAGCCACTCGAGCAGCGCGCCGGCGGTGAACACACCGCCGTCGAGCGCGTACTCGACGCGCCCGTCCACCCGCCAGGCGACGGTAGGGAGCAAGCCGCCCTCCGAGGGATCTGGACGTTGCTCGCCCGCGTGCGCGAGCACGAACACTCCGGTGCCGTAGGTCGCCTTCACCCGGCCTGCTTCCGTACACCCGGCTCCCGCCAGCGCCGCCTGCTGATCCACAACCTGTGCGCGCAGCGGCAGCTCACGCGCCCAGTCGGGATGGCGGAGCGTTCCCAGGTCGCCGGCGCTGTCGCGGATCTCCGGCAGGCACTCGCGCGGGACGCCGAACGCCTGGAGGAGCTCGGGATCCCAATCCGGCGCCCCCGGCACCGCGAGCTGCGTGCGCGAGGCCGTGGAGGGGTCGGTGGCGAAGCCCGAGCCCAGCATGTCGCAGAGCCACGAGTCGACCGTGCCGAGCCGCAGCGTTCCGGCGGCCAGCGCTCGCTGGACCTCCGGCTCGTGCTCGAGCAGCCACGTGAGCTTCCCGGCCGAGAAATAGGGATCGAGCGGCATGCCGCTCCGCTCGCGCACCGCGGCGCCGTCGCCGTCGCTCTCCAGCCGGTCGAGCACCTCCTGCGAGCGCTTGTCCTGCCAGGTGATGATCGGGGTGAGCGGCTCGCCTCCCTCGGCCTCCCACGCAAGCACCGACTCGCCCTGGTGGTCGAGGCCGCAGGCGGCCACGTCCCCGTCGACGTCGGCGAGCAGCTCGCCGACCGCGTCCACCACCGCGACCATGACGTCCTGCGGATCCTGCTCCACCCAACCCGCCTTGGGATGGGCGAGCGGTTTCTCACGCCGGGCCTCCGCCAGCGGCGTCAGGTCGGCGTCGTAGAGGACCGCCTTGACGGCCGAGGTGCCTTCGTCGATCCCCAGGAGCAGTTGGCGGCTCATGCCGCCGCCCGGTGCTCGGCGGTCCGCCGCCACCACTGCTGCCGGGGCGGCCGGCGCCCGCCGCGGGAGGGGGCGCTCGTCGCGGAGCGGCACGCCGAGCTCCGCCACCAGCCCGCAGACGTGCTCGGCGATGCCGAGCGACGCGCTGAGGCCGGTCGACCGTATGGCCGCCACGTTCACGAGCCCGGGACAAGCCGTGGAATGTCCGATCGCGTAGTTCACGCCGCGGCCGGCGGGCCGCAGCCCTGCATAGGTGGCAATCGGCTCTGCCCCCTCGAGTGGCGGGTGGACCAGCACGGCCTTGGGGAGGATCTCCGCGGCCGCCTCGGGCCTGACCGACCAGTCGTCCTTGTCCTCGAGGTCCACGGCGGTGGGACCCGCCACCACCTTGCCGTCGAGCGTGGGAAACACCAGGACTCCCTTGGTCCGGGTCGTGGGCAGCGGAAGCAGGATCTGCCTCAGCTCCCCGCCCCGGGGCGGGTCGAACACGAGGAACTCGCCCTTGCGCGGGTAGATCTCGAACGAGTCATCGCCGGCCATGCGCGCCACCTCGTCGGCTCGCAGGCCGGCGCAGTTGATTACCACGCGCGCGCGTAAGCGCTCGCCGCCGGCCGCTGCGATGTCCAGCCCGTCAGGCGACCGGTGCAGGGCGCCCACGCGCCACCGCGACCGCAGCTCGGCGCCGAGGTCCTCGGCCGCGGCGATCAACGCGCGCGTGTACGCCACCGGATCGGTCACGGACTCGCCCGGAACCCGCAGCGAGCCGTCGGCGGCGACGTGCACGGGTACTCCGTTGCGCTCGGCCCCCGCGGCGAGCCGGGCCGTCGTCGAGCGCCCTCCTCGTCGCCCGGCCGCAGGATTGCGCCGCAGCGCAGGACCGGAATGCCGAGTGCGTCCAGCACCGGCTTTCGAAGCTCGGCGGAACGAAGGATCAGGCGGGTCTCGAGCTCGCCCGGCGTGGAGTCGAACCCGGTGTGGAGGATGCCCGAGTTGGTGCCGCTGGCGGCGAGGGCGGGCTCCTCCTCTGCCTCCAGAACGGTCACGCGGACGCCTCGCCGAGCGAGCGTCAGCGCCACGGCGGCGCCGACCACACCCGCGCCGATGACCCCGACCTCGGCGTCCATGGTGGCGACCCTAACCGCCCCGTTTGGGAAGGCGCAACCACGCGCCCGTAGTGCCTTGACTTTGTGGCAGTCGTCACCTTAGAGTGCCCGCGATCCAGAAGGCAGGTTGGTCAGACCTTTTGGCCCGCAAGGTCGGCGGCGAGAGCCACCAAGGGCCCGGACTCGAGGGGGATACGGATGTCGGAAGGCGGCGGCAACATCGACCGGGACGAGCAGCGCCTGGCCGAGCTCGGGTACAAGCAGGAGCTGAACCGCGGCTGGTCGCGCTTCTCGAACTTCGCGATCTCGTTCTCGATCATCTCGGTGCTGGCCGGCTGCTTCACGGTCTACGGGCAGGCGTGGCAATTCGGCGGGCCGATCGCCATCTCGCTGGGGCTGGCCGATCATCGCCCTCATCATCATGACCGTCGCCCTCAGCATGTCCGAGCTCACCTCGGCCATGCCGACCGCCGGCGGCCCCTACTGGTGGGCGCACAGGCTCGGAGGCCCGGGCTGGTCGTGGTTCACGGGCTGGTTCAACGTGATCGGGCTGATCGGCATCGTGGCCTCCGTGGACTATGTCTGCTCCTTCTTCCTGACCTCACTGTTCGGCCTCTGGGGCTGGGATCTCGGCTTCGTCAACTTCGCCGACGACCAGCACGTGCTGGCCGAGATCTTCTGGGTGTTCGTGCTGATCCTGATCGTGCACGCCCTGATCAACATCTACTCGTCCCACCTGGTGGCGCTGTTCAGCAGCATCTCGGTGTTCTGGCACGTGATCGGGGTCGTCGGTGATCATCGCCATCCTGGCCTTCGTCCCGGATCGGCATCAGAGCGTCGACTTCGTCTTCACGGATCGGATCAACAACTCCGGCTTCCCGATGAGCATGTACTGGTGGTTCGTCCTGCCCGCCGGGTTCCTGCTGACCATGTACACGATCACCGGCTACGACGCCTCCGCGCACGTCGCCGAGGAGACCCAGGAGGCAGAGGAGGCGGCGGCCAAGGGCGTCTGGCAGTCGGTCGCCTCGTCGGCGGTGATCGGCTGGTTCGTGCTGCTGGCGATCACCTTCGCCGCGACCGACGTCAGCGCCATCAACGACGCCGCCGGCAGCTCGATCTCGGTCTTCACCTCCGCCGAGATGAACCAGAACTGGGCCGAGGCGGTCATCCTGATCGCGGTGGTCGGCCAGCTCTTCTGCGGCATGGCGTGCGTCACGAGCTCCTCGCGTACGTTCTTCGCGTTCTCGCGCGACCGCGCCATTCCCGGCTCGCGGCTCTGGAGCCGGGTGAGCGCCAAGGGCGTGCCCGTGAACGCCGTGATCGGCAGCTGTCTCGCCTCGTTCCTGATCACCCTCCCGGCGCTGCCGGGCAAGGGGACCTTCGTTCCCCCGGTCGCCTTCTTCGCGGTCACCTCGATCGGGACCATCGGGCTCTACATCGCATACGTGGCGCCGGTCTACCTGCGCTGGCGCGCGGGCGACTCGTTCAAGCCGGGCTCGTGGACGCTGGGCGCGAACTACAAGTGGATGAATCCGATCGCGGTTGTCTTCGTGATCCTGATGGTGATCATCCTCTGCCTCCCCTGGTACAGCACGGCCGTGCCGTGGGAGGACGACTTCGACTGGAACGCGTTCAACTACACGCCGCTGGTGGTCGGCGGTGTGGCCCTGGGCGCATGGCTGGCGTGGGTGCTGGGGGCCAACAAGCACTACAAGGGCCCGGTGCGCCAGATCGAGTTCGACGAGGGCATCGGCATCAAGGAGATCGACGAGCCCGATCCGCCGCCGCCCGCGGCCACGCCGCCCGGGGCACCGGCCTAGCCGGGCATGACGCTCGACGAGCTGAAGAAGGCGGTGAAGGACGGCAGCGTCGACACGGTGCTGCTCACCATCGCCGACATGGAGGGCCGCCTGCAGGGCAAGCGGCTCACGGCCAGCCACTTCCTGGACGTGGTGTCGGATCACGCGGCGGAGGGCTGCAACTACCTCCTCGCCGTGGACGTGGACATGAACACGGTGGACGGCTACGAGATGTCCTCGTGGTCGCGCGGCTACGGCGACTTCGTGATGCAGCCGGACCTCGACACGCTTCGCCCGATCCCGTGGCACGAGGGCACCGTGCAGCTGATGGCCGACCTCGAATGGGAGGACGGCTCCGACGTGGTGGCATCGCCGCGGCAGATCCTCCGGCGCCAGCTGGCCCGGCTCGCCGAGCGCGGCTGGACCGCGGCCGCCGGCACCGAGCTCGAGTTCATCCTCTTCAACGACACCTACGAGGAGGCGTGGCAGCAAGGGCTACCGGGACCTGGACCCGGCCAATCTCTACAACGTGGACTACTCGATGCTCGGTACCGCGCGGGTGGAGCCGCTGCTCCGGCGCATCCGCAACTCGATGCAGGGCGCCGGCATGCGGGTCGAGAACTCGAAGGGCGAGTGCAACTTCGGCCAGCACGAGATCAACTTCCGCTACGACGAGGCGCTGGCCACCGCCGACACCCACGCGATCTACAAGTCCGGCGCAAAGGAGATCGCGGCGCAGGAGGGCTACGCGATCACCTTCATCGCCAAGCTCGACGAGCGCGAGGGCAACTCCTGCCACATCCACTGCTCGCTCCAGAACCAGGACGGCGGCAGCGTGTTCGCCGACGACGAGACGACCTTCCACCGCTTCGTGGCCGGGCAGCTGGCATGCCTCCGCGAGCTCACGCTCTTCTTCGCCCCCCAGGTGAACTCGTACAAGCGCTTCGTGGCGGGGTCCTTCGCACCCACCGCCGTGGCGTGGGGACACGACAACCGCACCTGCTCCCTGCGCGTGGTCGGCCACGGTCAGGGGCTTCGCGTGGAGAACCGGCTCCCCGGCGCCGACGTGAATCCGTACCTGGCGCTCGCGGCGATGATCGCCGCCGGCCTCCACGGGATCGACAACGAGCTTCCGCTCGAGGCGCCGTTCGAGGGGAACGCCTACGAGGCCGACAAGGAGCGTGTGCCGCACACGATGTACGCGGCGCGCGATCTCTTCGCCGGGTCCCAGGTGGCTCGCGACGCCTTCGGGCAGGAGGTGGTGGACCACTACCTCAACCGCGCGAAGGTGGAGCTCGATGCCTACGAGGCCGCGGTCACCGACTGGGAGAAGTTCAGGGGCTTCGAGCGCCTCTGAGGACGGGCCTACGCTGAGTCGTACGTGAGCCGGCCCGTCATCGGAATCTGCAGCGCCGTGGAGATCGTTCGCTGGCGCACTTGGGAGGTGCTCTGCAACATCTCGCCGCGTTCCTACTCGGACGCGGTCCAGGCCGCCGGCGGCATGGCGATCCTGCTGCCTCCCGACGACGCCGTCGCGGAGGATCCCGACCACGCTCTCGACTTGATGGACGCGCTCGTGCTCGCCGGAGGGGCGGACGTGGACCCGGGCACCTACGGGGCGCGACCGCATGTGGAAACGCACGGCAGCTGGCCCGAGCGCGACCGCTTCGAGCTTGCGCTCGCCCATCGCGCGCTCGAGCGCGACATTCCCCTCCTCGGGATCTGCCGGGGCATGCAGATGCTCAACGTTGCCCTCGGGGGCACCCTCGAGCAGCACGTGCCCGACGCCGTGGGCCACGAGGAGCACCGGGCCGTGCCGGGGACCTTCTCGGATCACGAGGTCCGGCTCGAGCCGGGATCGCTCGCCGCCCGGGCGGTCGGGTCGGGGGCGAGCGCCGTGAAGTCGCACCACCACCAGGGCATCGATGAGCTGGGCGAGGGCCTCAGGGTCACAGGGTGGGCCGGCGACGACCTGCCGGAGGCGATCGAGTTGCCGGACCGCTATGCGCTCGGCGTGCTCTGGCATCCCGAGGAGGACGAGCGCAGCCGTGTGATCGGCTCGCTGGTCGAGGAGGCCAGGGCGCGCCGGGGGTCGGCGGTCAAGTGATCCAGGTGATCGAACCCGCCACCGCCGCCGTGATGGCGGAGGTGCCGCGGGCCGGGGTGGAGGAGACGGACGCCGCCGTGGAGCGGGCGCGCGCGGCCTTCCCGGCCTGGCGCGCGGTGGATCCGCCGGAGCGAAGCTCGCTGCTGCACGATCTGGCCGACGCCCTCGAGGCGCACCGCGAGGCGCTGGCCACGCTCGAGGCGCGCAACGCCGGCAAGCCGATCGCCGACGCCCGCGGCGAGATGGGCATGGTCGTCGACACGTTCCGCTACTACGCCGGCGCCCCCGAGCGCCTGACCGGCAAGACGATCCCGGTGGCGGGCGGGGTGGACATGACGTTCCGGGAGCCGCTCGGCGTGGTCGCGCTGATCACGCCATGGAACTTCCCGCTCACGATCGCCTCGTGGAAGGTCGCTCCCGCGCTCGCCGCCGGCAACACGGTGGTGCTCAAGCCGGCCGAGCTCACCCCGCTCACGGCGCTCGAGCTGGAGCGGATCGCGCAGGAGGCGGGGCTGCCCGACGGCGTGCTGAGCGTGGTGGCCGGGCCCGGTTCGGTGTGCGGGCAGCGGCTGGTGGAGCACCCCGACGTGGCCAAGGTCGCCTTCACCGGCTCCACGGAGGTCGGGCGCGGCATTGCCGCGAGCGCCGCGGGCACCATCAAGCGGGTGACGCTCGAGCTGGGCGGCAAGTCGGCCAACGTGGTCTTCGCCGACGCGGACCTGGAGCTCGCGGCGGCCGCCGCCCCGAGCGCCGTGTTCGGCAACGCGGGCCAGGACTGCTGCGCGCGCTCGCGGATCCTGGTGGAGCGCTCCGCGCTCGACCGCTTCATGGAGCGCCTGGAGGAGGCGGTGAGCGAGATCGTGGTGGGCGACCCGCTCGATGACTCCACGGGGATGGGCCCGCTGATCTCGGCGGACCACCGGCGAACGGTCGCGTCCTACGTCCCGGACGACGCGCCGGTGGCGATCCGCGGCTCGGCCCCGGACGGCGCGGGCTACTGGTTCCCGCCCACGGTGCTCTGCCCGGTCGGCAACGACGAGCGCCCCGCTCGCGAGGAGATCTTCGGGCCGGTGGCGTGCGTGATCCCGTTCCGCGACGAGCGCGAGGCGGTGTGGCTCGCCAACGACACCATCTACGGACTGTCCGGCTCGGTCTGGACCCGCGACGGCGCGCGTGCCCTGAGGGTCGCGCGGGCGCTCGAGACCGGGCGTCGTATCGATCAACTCGAACACCTCGGTGCGGGTGGCCACGCCGTTCGGCGGCTTCAAGCAGTCGGGGGTCGGCCGCGAGCTGGGGCCGGACGCGCTCGAGCATTACACCGAGCTGAAGAACGTGTACTACGCGACGGGGTGAATATGGGTCGGCTGGAGGGGAAGGTCTGTGTGGTCACGGGGGCCGCGAGCGGGATCGGCGCCGAGACCGCCGCGCTCTTCCGGGCCGAGGGAGCGCGCGTGGTCGGCGTGGACCTCGACCCGGGCAGCGACGCCGACCTCGCTCTCCAGGCGGACGTGTCGGACGCCCGCCAGGTCGAGGGCGTTTATACCCGCGCGCGTGAGGAGTGTGGGCGGATCGACGTGCTCTTCAACAACGCCGGGATCTCGCCCCAGGACGACGCGTCGGTGCTCGACACCTCGGTCGAGGCCTGGCAGCGGGTGCAGGACGTGAACCTGACCTCCGTGTTCCTGTGCTGCAAGTACGGCATCCCGCACCTGCTCGAGGGCGGCGGCGGCTCGGTGATCAACACGGCGTCCTTCGTGGCCACGATGGGCGCCGCCACTTCGCAGATCTCCTACACCGCCTCCAAGGGCGGTGTGCTCGCGCTGTCGCGCGAGCTGGGAGTGGAGTTCGCACGCCGCGGCGTGCGCGTGAACGCGCTCTGCCCGGGACCGGTCAACACCCCGCTGCTGCAGGAGCTCTTCGCCAAGGACCCGCCGAAGGCGGCGCGCCGGCTGGTGCATGTGCCGATGGGGCGCTTCGCGGAGCCGCACGAGATCGCCAGCGCGGCGTTGTTTCTGGCGAGCGACGAGTCGTCCTACATAACGGCCCAGGCCTTCATGGTCGACGGGGGCATCTCGTCGGCTTATGTGACGCCGGAGTGACGGGGCGCGTTGGGCTGGGTAAGGCGCCGTCACCCAGGTGCGCCTGCCGTTACAAACGCCCGGGCCCGGCAGGGCGTGTGTGGAGTTACTCGCCATATGCGCGAGTAAGTCGACACGCGCTCCCGGTGCGCGGAGGCCTCGGTGACGAGCGGCGCACGAACGTGACGGGGAGCCCACAGGGCACCTCGACTTCCTACCCAGCAAATCCGACCCGCGCTCCGTCAAGCCCGCGGGACGGCTAGCCGGCGGCCTCCGCCAGAAACCGGCGCGCGATCCCGCGCCCCAGCTCGTTCCAGTCGTCAAGCCGGGCGAGCGTCTCCTCGCGCAGGCCCTCGGCGTCGAGCCCGATCGCCACCGCGTCCTCGTCGTTGTCCCACCCGTCGAGCCAGGCGTTCACCTGGGCGCTCGCCACCTCGGCATGGAACTGGATGCCCCCAGGCGCGGGCGCCGTTTCCCAGCCGGTAGGCCTGAAGGCACACCGGACTGTGGGCGAGGGCCACGGCACCCTCCGGCAGCGGTGCCTCGTAGCTGTGCCACAAGAAGGCCTCGAGTCGCCGCGGCAGCGGCGCCAGCAACGGGTCGGATTCACCCGCGCGGGTGAGCTCGATCTGCGCCCAGCCGATCTCCGGTCGCGTTGCGCGCCGCGGCACGGCGCCGGCGGCCTCGGCCAGGAGCTGGCAGCCGAGGCACACCCCGAGCAACGGCACGCCGCATCGGAGCAGCTCGCGCAACAGCTCCTTCTCTCCGCGCAGCCAGGGGTTCGCATCCTCCTGGTCCGCGTCCATGGCACCGCCGAAGACCATGGCGGCGCCGAGCTGCTCGAGCGGTGGGGGCCCGCCGCCCGTGGGGACCCACTCGATCAGCTCGTGCCCGGCCGCGCGCGCGACGTCCCCGAACACACCGGCGCCGGCATCGGACTGATGGACGATCGCAAGGACCCGCACCCGGCCGAGTATGCCGCGCGGGGGCGGGCGAGCTAGCCGGTGGGCGCGGCGCTGGGATCGGGCGGCGGCGTGGAGGCGGGGCTCGCCGGTGCCGGCTCCTCGCCGTGCAGTCGCTTCAGCTCGAAGTAGAGGACGGCGGCCGCCAGCGCCGAGAGCGGGGCGATGAGGACGTTGGTGACGAGGTCCGCCGCCGCGTAGCCGACCACGGAGTCGGCGATGGCGACGGCGATGGCCACGACCACGGCACTGAGCACGAGCTTGAGGAGCAGCAGGATGACCAGAACCGCGAACACCTGCCAGCCGTGATCCCGAGACGAGCTTGCGACTGCGCCCGAACGACTCGATGGCGCCCTTGCGCTCGATGACGATCACGGGGGCGAGCAGCGCCCAGATCGTCATCAGAAAGAGCCCCGGGACGATGAGAAGCACGAAGCCGATGCCGATCGCGAGCCCGCCGAGGAACCCCGCCACCAGCAGCGAGCCGATCACGGGGGCGACGGAGGAGAGCAGCGAGCCGACCGTGTGGTCGCGCCGGCCGTCCAGGATGTCGTGCGCCGCCTCGACGACCATGCCCTGGAACCAGTAGGTGGCGATTGCGCCGATGATGACCGCCACGAGCGCAAGGGTGATGCCGCCGCTCTCGCGGATGATGCCGTTCACGATCGCCACTGGCACGAACACCACAAGCGCCGCCGGCGCGAGCAGGGTGAACTGGTCGCGGTAGATCCTGAAGATGCTCTCGAAGGCGGAGCCGACGTCGAGTTTCTGATCCATGGCGGGCGACAGTAGTGGGGATGGCGACGGTGACGTCGCGCGCCTGCCGCCATTGGGGCACAATCGGCTCATGGGCGGGAGCCTCCGCGGACACCTGCTGATCGCCGCACCCTCGCTGTTCGACTACTTTCGCCGCAGCGTGATCCTCGTGCTCGAGCACAGCGACGAGGGCGCGATGGGCGTGATCCTCAACCGTCGCTCGGAGACGCTCGTGGCCGACGCCGTGCCCGCGCTGGCCGAGCTGCCGGGAGCGGAGGAGGCCGTGTTCGTAGGTGGGCCGGTGGCCCCGACCACCGTCGTGGCGCTCGGCGAGTTCGACGACCCTGCTGAGGCCGGAACGCAGGTGCGCGGGTCGCTCGGAACGCTCGATCCCGACCGGCCGAGTCCCTCGCTTCAGCGCCTGCGCGTCTATGCCGGGTACGCGGGGTGGTCGGCGGGCCAGCTGGATGACGAGCTCGAGGAGGGCGCCTGGATCGTCGAGCGCGCGGACGCCGAGGACCCGTTCACCGACGGCGACATCTGGTCCGACGCGCTCCGCCGCAAGGGCGGCGGCTACTCGCTGCTCGCCACGATGCCCGGCGACCCGTCGGCGAACTAGTCCCCGAGCGCCGGGTAGTCGCGCGCCATCGCGCGCATGATCAGGCGCGCCGGCACGATGGCCCCCTCGCGCGTGAAGTGCACGCCGTCGGGCTGGCGGGCGAGCACGCGGCGCCCGTCGATCTTGTCCACCGCGCTGTAGGTGCCGCCGTGGATGGTGGTGTAGAGGTCTACGTAGCGGGCCCCGGGCACCGCGCGGGCGGCCCGGTCGACGGCGAAGTTCTGCACCCGGTAGATGCGGTTGAACTCCGGGTCGCGGGCCGACGGCGACGGGGCCCAGTAGACCGGCCGGCGCCCGTTGCTCCCAAGCTCACGCATCACCACCGCTGCGCGGCGGGCGTACTCGGTCTCCCACTCCGGCGTGAACGGCCCGTACGACTGGCCGTCCACGAGCACGTTGAAGCCGTCGTTCCCGCCGATGAGCATCACGACCGCGTCCGGCTTCCGGGCCGCGATCTCCTGGCGTGCGTTCACCTCCCAGTTGAAGAACTCCGGCCGCGTGAGCCCCGTTCCGTTGCGCGCCACCACGTCCACGCGGAGCAGTCCCTCCGGGGCCACGTCCACCAGTCGCTGGCCCACGAACTCCGCCTGCGAGTCGCCCGTCACGAACACGCGGAGGGGACGCGCAGGCGTGGGCTGCCGGAAGCGCCTCGTGGCGCGCTTCCGACGGCGGAGGATCGCCGTGGACCCGCTCTCGAGCTCTGTGCCGGACGCGGTCTTCGGCTCCTGGCCGAATGCGAGGTCGAGTCCCTCGCGGGGAAGGTGCAGGCCGATCGAGCCGGCCACGTCGTCCAGCGGACGGCCGACGGACAACACGATGTCACGCGTGGGCCCGTCCTTCATGCCCTCGCCCGCGCGCACGAGCGCCTCTGAGTTGAGGAACGCGGCCAGGGCGAGTGCCACCACGATGACCACGAGCACCCGGCCCGCGGGCATCGAAAGGTCCTTGTCCTCGCGGAGCCACATGGCTCAGAAGCGGTAGTAGATGAACGGGGCCACGCCCTGCTGGCCTACCGCGGCGTCGGCGGCCACGACGACCAGGCCGAGCGCCACGCCCTGCGCCACGGCGGGCCGGGCCACCAGCCACGCCTCGGCGTCGCGCCACCAGTCCGGCGGCAGCGCCTGCACGGCCACGGCCGCGACCGCGAGGAACACGACCGGCAGCGTGACCAGCGGCGACGGGCCGGAGGCGCCCAGCCGGCCGAGCACCTCGAACGCCGTGGCGAGGTCGGGCGCGCGGAAGAACACCCATGCGAGGCAGACCACCTGGAATGTGACGAACCAGCCCACCAGCGCCGGCATCCGCACACCGCCGAAGCGCTCGCGCAGCCAGCGCTCGATCGCGAGGGCGCTGCCGTGGATGCCTCCCCAGACCAAGAACGTCCAAGACGCGCCGTGCCAGAGGCCGCCGAGCAGCATCGTGGCCATCAGGTTGCGGTAGGTCCGCCGCGGCCCGCCGCGGTTGCCGCCGAGCGGGATGTAGAGATAGTCGCGCAGCCAGCGCGACAGCGTCATGTGCCAGCGGTGCCAGAACTGGCGCAGGCTGGTGGCCATGTAGGGGCGGTCGAAGTTCTGGGGCAACCGGAAGCCCAGCAGCAGCGCCAGGCCGATCGCCATGTCGGTGTAGCCCGAGAAGTCGCAATAGATCTGGCCCGCGAAGCCGTACACGGCCAGCAGCGTCTCGGCGCCCGAGTGCGCGGCGGGATCGGTGAACACCGGATCCACGATCCGCCGGGCGAGCTCGTCCGCCACCACGGTCTTCTTCACGAGCCCGCCGGCGATCAGCAGCAGCGCCGGTCCCGCCAGCACGGCGCGCGGATCGCGCGGGGTCCGGAGCTGGGGGAGCAGCTCGTTGGCGCGCACGATCGGGCCGGCCACGAGGTGGGGGAAGAAGCCCTGCAGGATCGCCACGTCGCCCAAGGACGCGGCCGGCGTCTCGCGCCGGTACACGTCCACCACGTACGAGATCGCCTGGAAGGTGAAGAACGAGATGCCGATCGGCAGCACGACCTGGAGCAGAGGCAGCGGCGCGCCGAGACCGACACCGTCGAGCGCGTCGTCCATCGAGGAGACGAAGAACGCCAGGTACTTGAAGACCCCGAGCAGCGCGAGGTCGAACACGACTGCGGCCGCCAGCGTCCGCTTGCGGACTGTGTCCGACGGCGTGCGCGCGATCACCTGTGCCGCGACCGTGCTCACGAGCGTCGAGCCGATCAACAGGAGAACCCAGCGCGGGTCCACCCAGCCGTAGAAGAAGTACGAGACGGCCAGGATGAAGGGGCGCCAGAGCCGCGGATGCGGCATGAACAGCCAGGAAAACACGAACACGACCACGAAGAAGGCCGCGAACTCGATCGTAGGGAAGGTCACCTGAGCCATCATTCCGCAGCGATGAGGACTGCCCTTCCGGTGGTGCTGGCCTTCGCTCTGGCCGCTCTCGGTGCCCCCGGCACGGCCGCGGGTCAGCCCGCGCCCGGGCCGGTGCTCGTGATCGGAGACAGCCTCGAGGGCGGGACGGCGCCAAACCTGCGGGCCGAGCTGGGCGACCTTCCGGTGACCGTGGACCAGAGAACCGGCCGCTCGAGCGCCGGGGGCGTGCGCGCGCTGGCCGCCCGGCTGCGCCCGCAGCACCGGGCCGTGGTGTTCGATCTCGGCGTGAACGACGATCCGCGCAACCCGAGCGCCCTCACGGCCAGCCTGAACGCCGCTCGTGAGCTGGTGGGCGACCGCTGCATGGTGGTGGCCACGGTCCAGCGCCCGCCACTCGGTGGCGTCACGGTGGCCGGCCTCAACGCGGCGGTCAGACACTTCGTGGCGGACACGCCCGGTGCTCAGCTCGTGGACTGGCAGAGAGCCGTGCGTGCCCAGCGCGGCCTGGTGATCCGCGACGGGGTGCACGGGACCGCGGAGGGCTACGCGCTGCGGGCGAGCCTCGTGGCGGACGCGATCGCCGGATGCCTCGTGCCGGACGCCGAGCCGGCACCGGCGCGCCACCCCAAGCGGCGCCGCAAGCCGCGACCGTCGCTCGAGCTCCCGCGCCTCGACCGAAGCCTCTTCGCCGCGCTCGAGGCGGCCGTGCGTGACATCGGAGACCTACTCGCCTCCGCCGGCCGCCACCTGCGCGAGGCGGCGGGGATGGATGTGCCCGAGCCGGTGCTCGGAGCTAGTTCGGCGAAGGAGTGAACCCCATCTGGTCCGTCTGTCCGCTCATGTCGAGCGTGGCGTACCCGAACAACCAGAGCGCGGCCTTCTCGTCCTCGTCGAGCGGGGCGTCGCGGATCAGCTCCTCGTCCATCTGGTCCAGCGTCAGTCCCGCCTCGCAGCCCGCGGCCACGCGCTCCCTGTAGACCCCGAAGACGCTCACCGCCGGAGCATCCTCCGTGCGCGATAGACCGCCTAGTCTCGTGTAGCCGGCACCCCGCAAACTGCGGAAGAACTCGTGCAGAACGGCACCCGACCCCCAGGCCGGGCTGGCCGGACGTCCTAGAAGAATCTGGCAAGCTCAAACCGGCGTGCCCCGGGACTCGGCTGAAAGATGAGCGACGGAGAGCTCATCCTCGTTGCCGGAGCGCTGCTCGCCGCCGGCCTTGGCGCCGCCCTTCTCGCCGGCCGGCTGCGCGTGCCGGGACTGCTGCTCTTCCTGGGGCTGGGCATGCTCCTCGGCTCGGACGGCCTGGGATGGATCGACCTCTCCGACTACGAGCTGGCGCGCCGGATCGGGATCATCGCGCTGGCGGCCATCCTGTTCGAGGGCGGCCTCAATGGCGGCTACTCGGAAATCAAGCCCGTGCTCCGCCCGGGGCTGGCGCTCGCCTTCGTCGGCACGCTCGTCACCGCCGCCATCGTGGGGTGGGCGGCCGTCTGGCTCCTCGACCTCTCCACCCTCGAGGGCCTGCTGCTCGGCGCGATCCTGTCGGTCACGGACGGCGCGGCGATCTTCTCCCTCCTGCGCGGTTCGACCCTGCGCCGCCGGCTCGCCCGGACGCTCGAGGCAGAGGCGGGCTTCAACGATCCGGTGGCGATCCTGCTCGTCATCGGCTTCATCGACTGGATCACGCAGCCGGGCTACGGGCTGCTCGACATGGTCGGGCTGTTCCTGCGGCAGATCTCGATCGGCCTGGCGGTCGGGCTGGCAGTGGGCTTCGCCGCCGTGTGGGCGTTCCGGCGGGTGAACTTCGCCACCGGCGGCCTCTACCCGGTGGCGTCCATGGCCGCGGGCGCGCTCGCCTTCGGAGCCGCGGACAGCCTGCACGGCTCCGGGTTCCTCTCCGTGTACCTGGCCGGGCTGGTGCTCGGCAGCGCCGCGATCCCGGCGCGCAACACGATCAGGGTCTTCCACCAGGGCTTTGCCTGGGTCGCCCAGATCGGCCTGTTCCTGACGCTGGGACTGCTCGTGTTCCCGAGCCAGCTCGACGACGTCTGGGTCGAGGGCACCGTGCTGGCACTCGTGCTGGTGCTGCTAGCGCGCCCGCTGGCGACGGCGGTGGCCACGGCGTTCGACCACTTCAGCGCTGCCGAGCGCTTCACCCTCGGCTGGGCCGGGCTCCGCGGCGGCGTGCCGGTGGTGCTCGCCACCTTCCCGGTCATCGCCGACGTGCCCGACAGCCGCGTCTTCTTCAACATCGCCTTCTTCGCGGTGGTGATCTCGACTCTGCTCCAGGGGGCCACCTTCGAGCCGCTCGCAAAGCGGCTCGGCCTGACGACGGATGAGCCCGCCCTCCCGCGGCCGATCGCCGAGACGGGAACGATCCGGAGGCTCGGCGCCGAGGTGATCGAGTTTCCGGTAGGTCCCGCGGACGCCATCGTCGGCCGCCACGTGCGCGACATCGGCCTTCCGCGCGACGCCCTGCTGAACGTGATCGTCCGGCGCGGCGAGGCGATTCCCCCGCGCGGCTCGACCCAGATCGAGGCCGGAGACAGGATGCACGTGCTGGTGCGCAAGGAGGTGGCGCGCCAGTTCCCCGCACTCATGGAGCGCTGGCGCGAGGGCCCGTTCGCGCCGGCGGCCGAGCGGCAACCGCACCTGCTTGGCCGCTCGGTGATCTTCTCCGCCCGTCCGTGGGAGGAGCGCGACGGCAATGCCGCGTATCCCGAGAGCGACTCGAGGGCGCCGCCGTGATCCGGCACCTCCGTACCCGCCACGACTCGCCCGGCGCGCTGGTGCTCTTGGACGACGGCCGCTACGCGATCACCGGCCCGGCGCTCGCCGTGGGGGCGGCCGCACAGATACAGCGCTACGCGCGTCGCCGCCTCAGCGGCGAGTTGCGCGACGCCGAGCGGTCCTGGTGGCAGGAGGTCGTGGGAGCGCTGGCGCGTTAGCGGCAGGCTCAGCCGTCGTCCTGGCGGAAGGCCCAGCGCACCTCGTCGATCGAGAGTCCGGAGGCCAGCGCGGCGAGGAGCTTCATGCGCATGGCCTGCGGGGAGAGGAAGCCGGCCGGGATCACGCCCGTGCCGCGCAGGTCCTGCTCCGAGCCCGCGTAGCCGTAGGTGGACGACAGGATCACGCCGCGCTCCGGCCGGCAGTAGGCCACGACCGGGATGCTCTTCGCGGCTTCCGCCCACAGCTCGAGCACAGGCGGGGCGAGGTGCCCGGCGCCGAGCGTGCCGATCACCGCTCCGTCCGGCTTGGTCGCGAGCGCGGCGCGGGCAAGCGTGCCGTCGTCACCCGACACCGTGGGCACGACCAGCACGCTGCGGTCCAGGTCCGGCGGGTCCAGCGGCGGATTGCGAGGGATGCGCGACCAGATGATCGGGTGGCCCTCGGTCACGCGGCCGAGCAGCCCCGTCTGCGGCGACGAGAAAGCCACCAGCGACACGGTGTCCGTCTTGCGCACCCCGCGGGCGTGGTGGATCTCGCCGCCGAAGCACACGAGCACGCCCATGCCGGCGGCCTCGGCGCTGGCGGCCACGCTCACCGCGTCGAGCAGGTTGGCGGGGCCGTCCGCGCCCGGGGCGGAGGCGGGCCGGATCGCCCCTGTGAAGACGATCGGCGCCTCGGCGTCGTGGATGATGTCGCAGAGCATCGCCGTTTCCTCGAGCGTGTCCGTGCCGTGGGTGACCACCACGCCGGTGCCCTTGCGCGCGGCGTCGCGGGCCTGGCGGCACACGTTGAGCTGGTCGTCGAGCGTGAGATGCGCGCTCGGCTTGTTCACGGCCGTTCGGCCCACGATGCCGCCGAAGGCGGCAAGCCCTCCCACGGCCTCCACGAGACCCTCGCCGTCCAGTGCAGGCACTGCGCCCTCGTGGCCGGCCTCCAGATCGCCCTTCATCGAGATCGTGCCCCCGGCGGCCAGGACGAGCACCTTGCGGGCATTGGGCACCTGGGACGTCGCTGCCACGGTGGCCGACGATACCGTTCCGTCTGCCACGCTTCACGAGTGGTCCGCCTCCCGGACACGATCAGGGCGTGCCTGTTCGACATGGACGGAGTACTCACCGACACGGCTTCCACGCACGCACGCGCGTGGAAGGCGACGTTCGACGAGTTCCTCGCGCGCCATGGCGATCAGCGCGCCCTTCGAGCTGCCCGGCGACTACGTGGCGTACGTGGACGGCAAGACGCGCTACGACGGTGTGCGCGACTTCCTGGCGTCACGCGGCATCGAGCTTCCCGAAGGAACTCCCGACGATCCTCCCGACGCCGAGACCGTGGCCGGCGTGGGCAATCGCAAGAACGAGCTGGTGCAGCGGCTGATCACCGATGAGGGGGTGATCGTCTACGAGGGATCCGTGCGCTTCGTGGAGGAGGCGCGCCGAGCGGGCCTCAAGACGGCGGTGGTCTCCTCGAGCGCAAACACCGAGCAGATACTCGAAGTCCGCCGGCATCACCCACCTCTTCGACGCCCGCGTGGACGGTGTCGTGATCGCCCGCGAGCACCTGAAGGGCAAGCCCGCTCCGGACTCGTTCCTGCGCGGCGCCGAGCTGCTCGGCGTCCGACCGCCGGCCGCGGCGGTCTTCGAGGACGCTCAGGCGGGCGTGGCGGCGGGCCGCGCCGGAGGCT
Organism: uncultured Thermoleophilaceae bacterium; assembly: GCA_963759625.1. Taxonomy (GTDB): domain Bacteria; phylum Actinomycetota; class Thermoleophilia; order Solirubrobacterales; family Thermoleophilaceae; genus JACVRW01. Next base: position 346,860 of record CAVXAD010000007.1, read on the forward strand.
TCGGCCTCGTGGTGGGAGTGGCCCGCAACGGTGACCCGCAGACGCTGCTCGACCACGGCGCCGACCTCGTGGTGCGGGACCTCGAGGAGCTGATCGAGTGACCGACGGCGTGCGCCACCCCGCGGAGCCGTGGGCGCTGGTCGAGGAGGGAGTGGACATCGACCGGCTCGCCCAGGCCGAGTCGCTCTTCGCCCTTTCGAACGGGCACATCGGCCTGCGCGGCAATCTCGACGAGGGCGAGCCGGCGGGCCTCAGCGGCACCTACCTCAACGGCTTCTACGAGTCGTTCCCGCTCGAGTACGGCGAGCGCGGATACGGCTTCGCCGAGGACGGCCAGTCGGTGGTGAACGTGACCGACGGCAAGATCATCCGCCTCCAGGTGGAGGACGAGCCGCTGGACGTGCACCGCGGAGAGGTGCGTCGCAACACGAGCGCCGGCTGGACTTCCGGAGCGGCATGCTCGAGCGCCGGCTCCACTGGCGTGCCGCGTCGGGCCACGAGGTGAGGCTCACCACGCGCCGGCTCGTATCGCTCTCGCTGCGCAGCCTCGCGGCGATCGAATACGAGGTGGAGGCGGTGGACCAGCCGATCAGGGTCGCGATCCAGTCGAACCTGCAGGCGAACAAGGTGGACGCCGCCCACGCCGAGGACCCGCGCGTGGGCCGCCCCCTCAACGACGTCCTGCGGTCGCTCCTCTACGTGGACCACGGCATGCGCGTGGTGCTCGGCCACGAGACCAAGCGCTCGGGGCTCGTGATGGCGTCGGGCATGGAGCACGTGCTCGAGCACGACGGTGAGGTGAGCACGCTCACGCAGACCGAGCCCGACCTGGGCCGGGTCACGCTGTCGGCGGAGCTCGAGCCGGGGCGGCCGCTCAAGCTGCTCAAGCTCCTTGCCTACCACTGGTCCTCGCAGCAGAGCGTGGACTGGCTCCGGGACCAGGTGGACGCGAGCCTCGAAAGCGGACTGGCGGAGGGCTTCCACGGGCTCGCGGAGGCGCAGCGCGAGACGCTCGACCGCTACTGGCAGCGCGCCGACGTGCAGGTGGAGGGGGACGCCGAGCTGCAGCAGGCGCTGCGCTTCGCGCTCTTCCACATCTTCCAGGCGACCGCCCGCAACGAGGGACGTGCGATCCCGGCCAAGGGGCTGACCGGCAGCGGCTACGACGGCCACGCGTTCTGGGACACCGAGAGCTTCGTGCTCCCGGTGCTGACCTTCACGGCGCCGAAGACGGTGCGCTCGGCGCTCGAGTGGCGCCACTCGACGCTCGACTCCGCTCGCGAGCGGGCGCGCCAGCTCGGGCTGCGCGGGGCGGCCCTGCCCTGGCGGACGATCCACGGCGAGGAGTGCTCGGGCTACTGGCCGGCCGGCATCGCCGCGTTCCACGTGAACGCCGCCGTGGCGGCGGCCGTGCGCCGCTACGTGATGGTCACCGACGATCGGGAGTTCGAGGAGCGCACCGGCTGCGAGCTGCTCGTGGAGAGCGCCCGGCTGTGGGCGAGCCTCGGCTACCACGACGACCGCGGCGACTTCCGGATCGACGGCGTGACCGGGACCCGACGAGTACTCGGCCCTCGTGGACAACAACGTCTACACGAACCTGATGGCGCAGCTCAACCTGCGCTCGGCCGTGGAGTCCACCGCCCGGCACCCGGAGACGGCCGCGCGCCTGGGGGTGGACGAAGCGGAGCGCCGCGAATGGCAGCGGGCGGCCGATGCCATGTACGTGCCCTACGACGAGGAGCGCGGCCTGCACCCGCAGGATCAGGACTTCCTCGAGCACGAGCCCTGGGACTTCGAGGACACGCCGCCGGACAAGTACCCGCTGCTGCTCCACTACCCGTACTTCCAGCTCTACCGCAAGCAGGTGGTCAAGCAGGCCGACCTGGTGATGGCCATGCACTGGCGCGGGGACGCCTTCACACCCGAGCAGAAGCAAAGGAACTTCGACTACTACGAGCGCCTCACCGTGCGCGACTCGTCCCTGTCGGCCTGCACCCAGTCCGTGCTCGCCGCCGAGGTCGGGCATCTCGCCCTGGCCCGCGACTACCTCGAGGAGGCGGCGCGGATGGACCTCGAGGACCTGGCGCACAACACGGCCGACGGCCTGCACATGGCCTCCTCGCCGGCGCCGTCCTGGCGGCGGTAGGCGGGTTCGGCGGCGTGCGCGACTACGGCGGCCGGCTCAGCTTCCGGCCGCGGCTGCCGGAGGGGATCGAGCGGCTGCGCTTCTCGCTCGAGGTCCGCGGCAGCGTCCTGCGGGTGGAGATCGGGCGGGACGAGACTGCCTACTCGCTCGGCCAGGGCGACCTCGCTGCGCTTCTCGCACTGGGACGAGGAGATGAGCCTGGAGGGCGGCGGTGCGGTGCGGCTGCCGATCCCGCCCGGCGGAGGACGAGCCCGCGCCGTCGCCAGCCGCCGGGCCGGGAGCCGCGCGCCGGGCGCTCGCGGCGCGACTGGCCGCGGTCCGAGGTCGAGGCCCACGGCGGACAGGGCAGCTTCGAGCCGGCGGTCGCCCCGACGGACCACGCTCCCTGACCCGACCGGGGCGGTCAGTCAGGCCCGTGCCGGCTGCCAGCTGGTGCCGCAGCCGCTCGCGCAGCTCGGCGAAGTGCGACGGTCTCGTAGACGATCAGCACCACGAGCGACGGCGCTCGCGAAGGCGAGCGTCACGAGCGCCGGCAGCTCCTCCGCCGCGGGCATGAACGCCACGAGCACCAGCGCGCAGCGACCACCCGCTGGGTGCTGAACCGGTGCACGTTGCGCCACCTGAAGGCCACGTGCGCGAGCAGGTAGAGGGCGGTGCCGCCGAGCATGGCCACGGCCGGGCACCAGCTTGAGCGGGTCGTCCACGTGCTCGAGCGTCTTCTTCAGCCCGAGCGCGAGCAGCACGATGCCCGCGACCATCGGCAGGTGGAGGTAGGAGAACGAGTCGCGCGCGATCTCGTTGCGCTCGCGGCCCTTCGTCGGCGTTTGACAGCCGTCGCTCGGCCACGAGCGCCACGACGTCGAAGTAGAGCCACCAGAGCGCCGCGGCCACCACGATCCCGAGCACGGCGGCCGCCACCACGCCGGCGTCCACGTCGCGCCTCGGCGCCCACGCCGATCGCCACGATCGACTCGCCGAGCGCGATGATCACGATCAGCCCGTGGCGCTCGGCGAAGTGGCGCGGGCGCGAGCTTCCAGCCCGTCCGAGTCGATGAACGTAGGGGCCGCCCATGTCGAGCGTCAGCGCGAGCACCCAGAGCGCGCCCTGGAGGGTGCCGTCGGCGAACGAGGCCGCCACGAGGAGGCCCACAGCCGATCGCGGTGCTCACCGCCAGCCCGGTGACCGAATGCCGCAGCGCCGGGATCGTCGCGGCTCGGCCACCACGAAGAGCACGATCTGCGCCGACGCGGACCACGCCGTAGGCGCACGCGAACAGGAGGCCGAGGTCGCCGAAGGCCTGCGGCACGCACAGCGCGACCACGAGCAGCGCGGCCATCGCGCGCGAAGATCGCGAAGCGCACGATGCCCTCCTCGGGGTCCACGACGCTGGTGAGCCAGGCGTAGCCGACCCAGGCCCACCAGAGCACGCCGAGCACGAGGAGGCCCCTGCGCCAGCCCCTCCCAGGTGGGGTGCGTCCGCCATCAGCGCCGTGCACTGCGTGAGCGCGAGCACGAACACGAGGTCGAAGAAGAGCTCGAGCGGCGTGACGCGGTCCTCGGAGCGCATGACGGTCGTCAGGTCCGCGGAGCGTGCAGGCGCGGCGAGGAGCTCACCGCCGCGATTGTCTCAGTCGCGAACGCTGGGCGGAGAGGCAATGTCCCGCGCGGTGGAGAGAATGGCTGCATGGCGACCGGCGGCGGAGACGACAAGCTCCGTGACCTTCAGCGCGTCACCGACGCCGCGCTCGCCTACCTTCCGCTCGAGGGGCTGCTCGACGAGCTGCTCACCCGCGTCGTGGGCATCCTCGACGTTCACACGGCCGCCATCCTCCTGCTCGAGGACGATGGCCGAACGCTCGTCCCGCGAGCGGCCAAGGGCCTCGAGGAGGAGGTCGAGCGGCGGCGTCCGGATTCCGGTCGGCAGCGGCTTCGCTGGTCGCATTGCGGCGAACCGCGAGGCGGTGCGCATCACCGACCTCGACCACGCGGAGATCGTGAACCCGCTTCTGGCGGAGAAGGGCCTGAAGTCGCTGCTGGGCGTCCCGCTGATCGTGGAAGGGGCGGTGATCGGCGTGCTCCACGTGGGCTCGCTCGAGGAGCGGGACTTCACGGACGACGACGTGGAGCTGCTCCAGAGTGCGGGCGACCGTGCGGCGCTGGCGGTTCAGGGGCGGCTCGCAGAGCGCGAGCGCGGGCTGGCGGAGGCTCTGCAGCGGAGCCTGATGCCGCGGCTGCCCGACGTTCCCGGCATGGGCATCGAGGGGCGCTATCTCCCGTCGGCCGCGAGGCTCGGCGGCGACTGGTACGACGCCTTCACCGTGCCCGGCGGCAGGCTCGGAATGGCGATCGGCGACGTGTCCGGGCGGGGCTTCCACGCCGCCGCGCTGATGGGCCAGCTTCGCAGCGGGCTCCGCGCCTACGCGATGGAGGGCGGCTCGCCGGCAGAGGTGGTCGGGCGGCTCAGCCAGCTGCTTCGCCAGCTCGAGCCCGGGCGCAATGCCACGCTGCTGTACCTGCTGCTGGACCCGCAGGAGGGCAGCCTCCTCCTCGCGGGCGCCGGGCACCCGCCGCCGCTCGTGCTGAACGGTGACGGGGCCGGCTCGTTCGTGGAGCTGCGCGGCTCGGTGCCGCTCGGCGCGGTCCGTTACGCGAGCTACGAGGAGGTCGAGACCCGACTCGAGCCCGGGGCGACGCTCGTGCTCTACACGGACGGCGTGATCGAGCGGCCCGGGGAGCCGCTGGACGCGGGGCTCGAGCGGCTGCTGGAAGCGGCCGCCCGGGCTGACCGCGAGTCCGTTGGGGATCTGCGACGCGATCGTCGGGGCCCTGCTGCCGGACGGCGCGACCCGCGACGACGCGGCGCTCCTCGTGGTGCGGGCGTTGCCGCTCTCCGAACCCGCTCGAGCTGCGGCTTCCCGCGGATGTGGACACGATCCCGACGCTCCGCCGGTTGCTCGGCCGCTGGCTGGGCGAGGCCGAAGCGTCGCGCACCGAGGTGGAGGAGATCTCGCTTGCGTGCTCAGAGGCCTGCGCGAATGCCATCGAGCACGCGTACGCACCCGGCCCGGCCGCGATCGAGGTGACCGCCACGGTGACCGAGGACCCCCAGGTCCTGATCTGCGTGCGCGACTTCGGCACCTGGCGTCCGCCGCGGGGCAGCCACCGTGGCCGAGGGATGGTGCTCATGAAGGGTCTGATGGACGCCGTGGACGTGGACAAGGGGGACGACGGCACGACGGTCCGGCTCGCCCGGCGGCTGGCGGGCGCACCGTCATGAGCGGCCACCCCGAGCTCCGGGTTGCCGATCGCGGCTCGGTACCGGTGGCCCATCTCGCCGGCGACCTGGACGCCTCCTCGGCGCCGAGCCTGCACGGCGCGGCTGCTCAAGGCGGTCCAGAACCAGGACGTCGGGCTGGTGATGGACCTCGAGCGACACGCGCTACGTGGACAGCGCCGGCGATCAACCTGCTCTTCGAGCTCGCGGAGCTCCTGCAGGCGCGCCAGCTCGCCCTCGCCGTCGTCGTGCCCGAGGGCGGCCTCGTGGAGCGGGTTCTCTCGCTCGTGGACCTGAGCTCGGTCGCGGAGCTGCACCGGTCTGTGGACGCGGCGGTCCACGCGATGCTCGATGGCGGCGAGGGGCCATGAGCGGAGGCTCGCGTGAGGTGATGTTCGAGCTCCTGAGGCTGCGGAGCCGCCGGGAGGGCGGGACGCATGTGGTCTCCGCTCGCGGCGAGCTCGACCTTGCGTCCAGCCAGGCGCTGGCGCGCGAGCTCGGCGCGGCAGGCGCATCGGACGCGGACCGGATCCTGCTCGACCTGAGCGGCCTCACCTTCATCGACTGCGCGGGCCTGCGCGTGATCCTCTGCATGGAGGCGCGGTCGGGCGACCGTCCCGGCCGCTTCCTCGTCCAACGGCGGGCCGCCCAACATCCAGCGCGTGTTCGCCGTGACCAGCGCCGCCACGCAGCTGCGCTTCGTCCCGTGAGCAGCCCGGCGCCGAGCGATAGTGTCCGCCGCTGAGCCGGAGCTTCCCGTGGCCGCCACCGAACCTTCACGCACAGGAGCGAGTCCGTCCCCAGGCGGGGAAAGCCCTCCGTCGCGATCGTCGGCGGCGGCTTCGGCGGCATCGGCGCGGCGGTGCATGCTCAGCCGTGAGGGCTACGACGACGTGACCGTCTTCGAGCGTGGCGACCGGATCGGCGGCGTCTGGAACTTCAACACCTATCCGGGCATCGCATGCGACGTGCCGTCGCACCTCTACGAGTTCTCGTTCGCCCCGAACCCGAACTGGTCGCGGCGCTACGCCGGGGGCGCGGAGATCCAGGCGTACATGGAGGACGTGGCGCGGCGCCACGGCGTGCTCGACCGTGTGCGCCTGCGCACCGAGGTACAGCGGGCGACGTTCGACGAGGCGCGCGGGCGCTGGATGCTCGAGACCACCGCCGGACCGCACGAGGCCGACGTGCTGGTCACCGCCTGCGGCCAGCTCTCGGTTCCCCGGATCCCGCCGATTCCCGGCCTGGAGGACTTCGCGGGGCCCGCCTTCCACACCGCGCGCTGGCGCCACGACGTGGACCTCGCCGGCAAGCGGGTCGCGCTGGTGGGAACCGGCTGCAGCTCGATTCAGACCGGCCCCTCGATCCAGCCCGACGTGGCGCAGCTCGACGTGTACCAGCGCTCGCCCGGCTGGACGATCCCGAAGATGGACTTCGAGTACGGACCGCGCGTGCGGCGTCTCTTCGCGCGCGTGCCGGCGGTCCAGCGGGTGGACCGGGCGCTCACCTTCGCCTTCATGGAGGCCGCCACCGCCGGGATGACCCGCCACCGCTGGGTGCTCCGCCCGTTCGCCGCCGCGGCCCGCCGGCAGATCAAGTCCCAGATCGACGATCCCGAGCTGCGCCGCAAGGTCACGCCGACCGACGAGATCGGCTGCAAGCGCATCATGCTCACCGACGACTGGTACCGGACGCTCACGAAGCCGAACGTCGAGCTCATCACCGACCGCATCGAGCAGGTCACGCCGAACGGGCTCCGGACCGCGGACGGGACCGAGCGTCCCGCGGACGTGCTGATCCTCGGTACGGGCTTCTCCACGCACGGCTTCGTCGCGCCCCTGGAGGTGGCCGGCCGCGGCGGCCGGACGCTCGCCGAGGCCTGGGGGAGCGTGCCCAAGGCCTACCTCGGCATGACGGTCCCCGGCTTCCCGAACATGTTCCTGCTCTACGGCCCGAACACCAACGGCGGCGCCGGCTCGGTCATCTACACCGTCGAAGCGGCCACCCGGCACGTGATCGCCGCGATGCAGGAGATGGAGCGGGCGAGCGCGCGGACGATCGAGCTACGCCCCGAGGCGGCCGCGGCCTTCGACAGCGAGCTCCGCGGCGCGCTCGAGGGCACGGTCTGGCACACGGGCTGCACCAGCTGGTACGTGGACGAGCAGCGGCGCCAACCCGAACCAGTGGCCCTGGCTCTGGAGCACCTACCGCCGCCGCACCGCGAGCGTCGAGCCGGGCGCGTACCAGCTCGTCTGAAGCCTGAGTCAGCGCGAGACGGTCCGGCGCACCAGCAGGAAGCAGACCGCGGCGACGATCGCGGCGATGACCGGCACGCCAAGCCCGACCACGCCGACGATCGCGAGCACCAGTCCCACGACCGCGATCACGCCCGCCACGCTGCCGGTCAGGACGAGCCGGTAGGCGCGCTGCTCGCGCGAGCGCCGAGAGGGGGGACCGCCGGAACGCCTTGCCAGATCGTCACTCATGGTCGCGAACCCTAGCCTGTGCATCCGCCGCGGCGACGCCGGGCCTGCAGGCAACCGGCAGCTTTCGCGCCGGAAAGCGCTGCACGGTTTGACCCGTCCTGGCGGAAAGTTCAGATTCCGTTGCCTAGTCGAAGGAGTGGAACGGACTCCGCTCTGGCTAGCCGGACTCACCTGCGCGCTCGCGCTGGCGGCCGTCACGCCCGGCGTGGCTGCCGCCGCCAAGGAAGCGCCGCGCTGCTCTGCGGCCTCCGCTGGGGTGAGCGACAAGGAGGCGTCGCGCGAGGCCGCGCGGAGCGCGCTCCTCTGCCTGATGAACGTCGAGCGCCGCAAGCACGGGTTGGGCCCGCTCGTCGAGAACCGCCGCCTCCGCGCGGCCGCACTCGGGCACGCGCACTGGATGGTTCGCCACCGCTACTTCTCGCACTACCGGCCCGGCGGCCCCGACCTCGTCGCACGGCTGCGGCAGGTGCGCTACATCCCGCGCAGCGGAAGCTGGCTCGTGGGCGAGAACATCGGCTACGGCCTGCCGCGGCGCTCGTCGCCGTCGGAGCAGGTGCGCTACTGGATGGCCAGCCCCCCGCACCGGGCGAACATCCTCAACCCGCGCTTCCGCGCCGCCGGTCTCGGGATTTGGAGCGGCACGCCGCGCAAGCCGTGCCTGCGCGGGGCCACCTACGCCGTCGACTTCGGCTCGCGCCGCTAGTCACTGGGCGCGGGCAGCCCCACCGCGCGATGATGCGCGAGTGCGGCGGCTCCTGACCATCCCGATAAGCCACTTCTGCGAGAAGGCGCGCTGGGCGCTCGAGCGCGCCGGCCTCGACTACGCCGAGGAGCGTCACGTGCAGGGAGTGCACATAGTGGTGGCGCGCCGCGCGGGCGGCGGGGAGACGATGCCGGTGCTCGTGGCCGAGGAGGGCGTGCTCGGCGAGTCCGAGGCGATCCTTCGCTACGCCGACGAGCACCTCGACGAGGAGCAGCGGCTGTTCCCGGCCGACCCGAGGCTGAACCAGGAGGTGGTGGCGCTGAGCCGCTGGCTCGACGAGGGACTCGGGCCGGACGGGCGCCGGCTCATGTACGCGCACATGCTGCCGCGAAAGAAGCAGATGCTGCCGGTGAACAACCAGGGCGTGCCCGCGTGGGAGCGTCGCGCGATCACCGCCCTCTGGCCGCTCGTCACGCGGATGGCGTCGCGCCGGCTGGGGATCGGCCCGTCCACGCTCCGCGACGACGAGCCGCGTGTCCTGCGGGCGTTCGACGCCATCGCCGAGCGCCTCGCCGACGGGCGGCCGCACCTGTGCGGCGAGCGCTTCACGGCGGCGGACCTGACCTTCGCGTGCCTCGCCTCGGCGGTGCTCGTGCCCCCGGAGTACGGGGTACGGCTGCCCCAGCCCGAAGAGCTGCCCGAGCCGGTGGCGCGTGACATCCGCGTCTTTCGCGAGCACCCGGCCGGGGCCTACGCGCTCGAGCTGTTCCGGACGAAGCGCCACGCGCCGGCGTAGGGCGGCACGGCCGGTGTGGCGAGCGGCTACGCCTTCGCGCCGATCAGGAGCCCCAGCTGGCGGGACTGCGCCACGAGCGTGCCGTCCGGCGACCAGAGCTGGCCGTCCTCCTCGAAGAACCCGTCGCGGATGTAGCGGCTTCGATATCTGCCGAGCAGCAGCGGGCCCGCTGCCGGCAGCGGCGAGCGGAAGTGCACGGTGAGGTCGATGGTCGGCGCGGGCGCCAGCTCGCTCAGGCGCGGCCAGGGGGCCGGGTACCAGGCGTCCGCCAGCACGGCGACCAGGAGCGCGTCCACCGGCCGCTCCTCGCGCAGCCCGAGCCAGCCACCGGTCTCGCTGCGGGCGGCGCGGCTGAACGCCGCGGCGCCGAAGCGGTGCTGCATGACCAGCCGCTCCGTGAACGGCGGCGGCGCGGCCCCGCGAAGCGGCTCTCGTGGGGTATCGGCCGGGAGCGGCCCGCTGAACCGCAGGCATCGGCGACTCGTCCAGGAGCGGCCCCGGCCATGGCTTGGAGTACGCGGCCAGGGCCAGGCCGAGCAGCTCCCCGCCCTGCTCCAGCCGGCCACTGACGCTGGTCAGCGAGCGGCCCGCGCGCTCGACGCGCACTGCCACGGCCACCGGGCCGGCCTCGGGCGAGCGCAGGAAGTGCATGGTCACCGAGCGGGCCTGTCGTTCGGGGTCGGCCACGGCGAGCTCGAACGCACGCATGACGATCGCCAGGACGTAGCCGCCGAGCGGCCCGCGCGGCGTGTCCCAGCCCGCCACGACGGCACCCTCCCAGCGACCTTCTCCGGACGGGCGCAGGGCGGTGTCGTCATCGAAGGCCACGGTGGCGCGGCACCCTAGCCGCGCTCCCCGCGGTCGACGTTTCCCAGGAGGAAGGACGCCGGGTGGGCCACGGCGAAGCTCATGTCATGGCGGCACACCTGCGGTGCTGGAACTGCGACAAGGACCTACCCTCGCCACCGTTCTCGAAGTGGCAGGCACGCCAGCCGTTGGGCAGCGAGCCCGGAGCCGTCAACTGCGGGAACTGCGGGTGGCGCTACCGGGTGACCTGGACAGCCGGAGGTTGGCGGATCACACAGGCGCTGCGGCCGGGAGGGGTTCTCCCGTTTCCTGGCTGACCAGCGCTGCCACGCTCGGCGCTTCTGCGATGCGGACCACCCTTCCGCCGCAGGTCCCGCAATCAGTCACGATCGTAGGATCGAGAAAGCGGACGCTCGACCAGAGCTGTCCGCATGCTTCGCAAATGCGCGTCGTCGGATTTCCTGCCATAGGCGGCTAAACCCTCGGAGAAGTTCGACCTCCGGCGTAGAGGACCTTTCCCGGACCCGTCTGGACCCAAACCCCGCCCTGGACGGTCGACCCCGCAGGCGTGCGCGATACTCGATCGATGTCGCAGGAGAGCGTGGAGCTCGCGCGATCGAGGGTCCTCGTCGGACCCGTCACTGATGGCCGGCGCCTACTGGCCGCGGCCGTGGACCTGCGAGGACGGCGGGCCGCTGCGCCACTGCTGCGCGGACGGCGTGCCGGGCCTCGGCATTCGCCCTGGCGAGCGCCTCGAAGTCACTGCCGTCGTCGACGCCTTCGCGACCGACGTGCTCGTGCGGCGCGAGCCTGGGGAGCTGTACGCGCTGCGTCACGACATCCCGGTCCGCCGGCCGCTGGCGACTCCGGTCGAGGGCTGGGTCGAGCGACTCGACGCCGAGACGCTTGCGGTCACCGCATCCACCCCCCGGCTACCGGGCGGCGCGTACTGGCCCGGCGGGATCGCCGCCCACGCGAACGGCGACCTGCACATGGTCTTCGGCCGCTGGATCCACCGCCTCAGCCCCGACCTCGAGGTGCTGGCATCACACCGGCTGCCGGTCGCGCGCCCGCACAACTCCTTGGTGGTGCTCGACGGCGGAGAGCTCGTGATGAAGGACTGCGACGCGCCGGCTGGGCTCGAGCCTTCGACCGTGTCGGTTCTGGACCCCACGACGCTGCTGCCGGTGGCCCCGGCGCTGCGGCTCCCGGAGCCGTCGATCGCGCGGCTGGCGAGCGACGGCGAGAGCGTGATCGTCGTCGGGACGACCGTCGTGTTCCGGCTCCGGCTCGACCGCGCGGCCGGACGGCTGACGATCGACGAGGAATGGCAGCCCTCCTATGGGCCGGCGCCCGGACGCAGCTATGGCTGGGACCCCGTGATCACCGACGAGCACGTCCTCTGGATGGACAATGGGCGCAACCACACCGATCGCACGATGCTCGGCACGGGCGAGTCGCCGGACCCTGTACGGCTCTGGTGGGCGCGGCGCGACGACGACCACGCGGTGCGCTCGGTGGAGATCAGCGGGCTGGCCTTCGGCACGGAGTCCAACCCGCCGGCCTGGGATCCGATCGGCGGGGTCGTGGTCGCGTACGACGCGGGCAACGCCGTCCTGCGCGCCTGGCGACTGATCGGCGACGATCTCGAGCCGCTCTGGCGTCGCGACGGGTTCGCCCACGCAGGCCATCTCATCCTCTACCCGGACACCCGGGAGCTCGTGGCCCAGGACTGGAAGGACAGGCCGGCGCTTCGCCGGCCGCTGGTGCGGCGCACGCTGCAACCGGCCCTCCAGGTGCTCGCCCAATCCGCCGCGGCCCGCCGCGCCTCCGTGCGCGCCGGCAGCGACCAGCTCGTGGTCCTCGATCTCGACACCGGAGTGGACAAGGGCCGCGTCGATGTCCCCTCGCCGAGTCAGGGCTTCCTGTTCCCGGCCCCCGGCTTCGAGCGCGACGTCTACTACCAGTCGCTTACCACCATCGCGCGGGTGGTGGTGGGCGGTTCGCCCGCCGGTTGAGCGGGCCGCTTCGAGGACGGCAAGATCGTCGAGAGTTGGACCATCTGGGACACGCTACTTATGGTCGAACAGAAGGGTGCTGACGAGCCCTGCGTGGTCGGAGTCCCAGTAGCCGTTCACCGGCTGCCGCCCGGTCACCGACGAGCTGACCAGCCTGACCTCGTTCGGCGCGTTGGTGAGCACATGATCGACCTGGTGGGTGAAATCGCTTGCGCTCCCGAGGTTGTCGGTGATGATGCTGGTGTTCAGGCAGCAGCTCAGGGGATTAGCTGTGCTCCGCTCGAAGAAGCCCGCGTTCTGCAGCGCCTGGTAAGCGAGTCTGTCGCCGCCCGAAACGGTGTCGTCGTCGGAGTTCAGGTCGCCGATGAGGACCACCGGCTTTTTCCCGCTGGCTGGGCCACCCGGCGCGACCAACTCCTTGGCCTGCGCCTCACGGATCGTCGGGTCGCCGAAGGCCTCCAGGTGAGTATTGACCAGCCGGAGCTGGTGGGTCCCCCGGACCTTGACGTCGGCGGCGGTCCAGCCGCGCAGGACGTGCACGGTGACGAGGCCGGCCACAAGGGGTGAGTAGAGCGTCTGAAAGTGCCCCGCATCGACATGCTCAACCTTCACGCCCCCGTTGACCCTCTCGAGGATCACGTCGCGCATCGTCAGGCGGCCGTTCTTATCCGCCCCAGCGGTTCCCGTAGCCGGGTTGCCGTCGTAGTCGGCGGGGGCCTCGAAGTCGAACTCCGGCTCGGTGATCGCCACGCGGTAGCGCGGCGCCTTCTTGTTGAGCTCATCTAGGAGGAGCTGCAGGTAGTCGTAGGTCACGTGCGAGGCGGTGTAGTTACCCGTGAAGGGCGCGGTCAAGTCCAATGGGCCGTCGCGCCAGAGGGAAACCTCCTGCAAGCCAACGAGGTCGGGGTTCTGGCTCAGGATCTCCTGCGCCAGGCCCTTGGCTCGGACGGGGAAGTTGTTGGTGTCCACGTCCCTGAGGATCTGGCCGTTCGCCTCGAGGAACTCAGCCGCGCTCGAGGCATTGATCGCGGGGCTCAGGTCGGCCCCGAGGTAAAGGTTCCGGGTCATCACCGTGACCTCGTGCCCGTGCGGGGCCGCCTCAGACGCGGCCGGGGCCGCAAGGGCCACCAGCGCGAGCGCAGTCACGAGCGAAACAAGACCCCGCGCGCCATAACGACGGGACGCGCTAAACGACTGAGACAAAGCGAGGACCCCCTCCTGAGCCGACGGCGGCGCCGACCATTTGTTGCCTAGGCCGGACCGTACCAGAGCCGTAGCGACCGACCGTCGGCGCGCCAGGTCTTCCTGTTCCCCGCCCCCGTCAGACGTGTATTTTGGCGCGCTTCGCACCGTCGACCAGGTAGGAGCCGCTACGCCAATGTCCTCGTCGGAAAGCTCCACGGGAGCAGCAATCGGCCGACCGACGCCACCGTCACCGGAGCAGCAGCAACGCGCACGCATCTTCGGCGTGTTGTTCGCTCTGACCTTCGTCACCTCGATCGCCGGGCTGATCCTCTACGACCCGGTCCTCAACGACGCCGACTACATCCTCGGTGGCGGCGCCGACACGCGCGTCCAGCTGGGCGCACTCTGCGAGATCTTCCTCGCCATCACCAACATCGGCACCGCCGTCGTGCTGTGGCCCATCGTCAGGCGGCAGAGCCAAACGCTCGCGCTCAGCTATGTCGCCAGTCGTATCGTCGAGTCCGTCATCATCGTCGTCGGCCTGATCAGCGTGCTGTCGGTCGTGACGCTGCGCGAGGACCTTGCCGGAACCGGCGCGAACGCCGACTCGCTCAACATCGCCGGGCAGTCGCTGGTGGCGATCCACGACTGGACGTTCCTGCTCGGCCCCGGCTTCTGCGTCGGTGTGAACGGGCTCGTGCTCGGCTATCTCTTCTACCGCTCCGGTCTCGTGCCACGGTGGATAGCGATGTTCGGTCTCGTCGGCGGCCCCCTGGCCTTCGTCGGGTCGATCTTCGTGCTGTTCGGCGCCTGGGAGCAGACCTCCGCGACTCAGTTCGTCTTCACGATCCCGGAGATCGTGTTCGAGGCCTCGATCACCATCTACACCATCTGGAAGGGCTTCAGCCCGTCGCCGATCCTCGACGACACCCGGTACGCCGGCCTGACGAGGGGTTCCCTGGCCGTGCCGTAGCTGCGCTTACTCCGAAAGCCCAGCAGCTTCGAGAGCCTCGGCTTCGTCTCGGTAGATCTCGACCCTCACGGCCCGACCGCCGCGAAGCCTGTAGAGCTGCCAGTAGGACGGCATCTCGACGCCGACCGTGCTGGCCTTTCCGCGGCCTCCCTGCCTGAGCCGCACGATCACGCAGTCGCCGCCGTCGATGAACTTCTCGGGTTCGGCGTAGTACTCCGCGAAGAAGGCACGCCACTCACGGAAGAACTCGCGCACCCCGTCGTGGCCATGGAAGACGCCCATGTCCGGGACGTAGGAGGCCGTCATATCCCACTCGACCGCCGGGTCGTAGAACTCGAAGAGCGCGTCCATGTCGTCTCGGCTCCACGCCTCCCACGCCCTGCGCACGATCTCCACGTTCTCCTGCGACATTGCGCGCGAGTATCCCCCGGGGGGACACCGGATGGAGGAGCAGGCAAGGGTTTCCCTGGGCAGTAAGCTGCCGCCACGGTGCCTTCGAGATTTCTGTTCGCCTGCTGCGCGATGTTGCTGAGTGCGATGGTGTTGGCTTCCGGCGCCGCGGCCACGCCACAGACCAATGGTTCCGCGATCGTGTCGCTCGGAGACTCGTTCATCTCGGGTGAGGCGGGGCGCTGGCAGGGCAACTCGCTTGTCTCGACGGGAGACCGCGCCGGGACGGACCGCGCTTGGACCGGTAGCGGCTACGACGCGAGCCGCGTATATGGCGAGACCGACGCCAACGGCTGCCACCGCTCGGACGTCGCCGAGGTGAGCACCACCGCGGTGGCCTCGATCCCTCACAAGATCAACCTCGCCTGCTCAGGTGCCGTGACGGCGAACATCTTCCGCTGGGAGAGCGGAGGCCAGGGCCAGAACGGCGAGGCGAGCCAGGCCTTCAAGCTGAAGTTCGTCGCCCAGGTAACGAACGTCAAGGTGATCGTCCTCTCTATCGGCGGCAACAACCTCGGCTTCGCCGACATCATCCGCACCTGCGCGCAGGCGTATGCCACCAGGACGGGTCCGTGCAACCCCTCACAGCAGACGCTGGTGGACCAGCGCTGGCACGCCGCGTTCTCCGGAGTGGCCAAGGCGATCGACGAGGTCCGGGCGGTGATGGCCGAGGGCGGCTACACCCGTTCTGACTACCGCTTCATCCTCCAGAGCTACGGCTCGCCGGTACCCAAGGCGAGCGAGACCCGCTACCCCGAGCTCGGTGCGGACCGTGGCACGGTCGGAGGCTGCCCGTTCTATGACGTCGACCTCGACTGGGCCCGCAACACGCTCGTCAAACGGATCTCCGACGGGCTGCTCTGGGTTGCGGCGATGAAAGGCGTGGACTTCCTCGACCTGAGCGACTCGCTTCAGGGCCACGAGGTGTGCGCGACGGGGGTGAAACAGGCAACGCTGACGGACCCGCCCGTCGGCGCCACGAGCGAGTGGGCACGCTTCCTGACACTCAACCTCGTGCAGGGCGAGATCCAGGAGACGCTGCACCCGAACGCCTTCGCACAGCGTGCGCTCGGCCGCTGCCTGACGCTCGCAGTAAACGCGGGCCCCGGGTGGGGCAGATGCAGGCCGGCGCCCGGGCAGGGACCCGACGGCATAGTTTTCAGCCGCTAACGCGGATAGCGCGGCTGCCCAACAGGCGTGCGCGTTGCTGCTGCTCCGGTCGCGACGAAGCACGCATGCGCTAGCGTCGTTCACGAGAGAGGGTGAACAAACGCGTTGGTGGGGGAGGAAGCGATCGTGCGGACTGTGCAGGCTGGGGGACGTCGGTGGCCGGCGATCGTTGCGCTGATGGCGGTGGTGGCTGTCATCGGGTCCGGGGCCCCCTCGGCGTCCGCCAAGCAGAGCCAGGATGGCCCGTACGCCATCGGAATGCGGTCCTACACCTTTGTGGACAAGAGCCGGCCGACCGCTCCCAACCGAACCTACCCCGGCGCGCCCTCTCGCAAGCTGCCCACGATGCTGCTCTACCCCGCAAAGGGCAAGGCGGGCGGCGCGGCGGTCGAGAACGCACGGCCGCTCGCCATCCGGGGCGGCTTCCCTCTCGTCGTCTTCTCCCACGGGTTCGGCGCCAACGGCCCGGCCTATAAGCCGCTGCTCGAGCTGTTCGTGCGCCGTGGCTACGTCGTGGCGGCGCCGACGTTCCCGCTCTCGAGCTCCGGTGCGCCGGGCGGGCCGAACCTGGGGGACTTCGCGAATCAGCCGGGTGACGTGAGCTACGTGATCACCCGCGTGCTGCGACTGAGGCGCAACCACCGGGGCCTCGCAAAGACGATCAGCAGGGACCACATCGGAGTGGGCGGTCACTCGCTGGGGGCGGCCACCACGTTCGGCGTGGCCGCCAACAGCTGCTGCCTGGATCGGCGCATCGATGCCGCGGTTCCGATCTCGGGCATCCTGCTGCCCTTCCGGAACGGCACCTTCTTCTCCAAGCCGACCCCGCCGCTGCTGGTCATCCACGGCAACGAGGATGGAACGGTGCCCTACTCGGCCGGCGCCGGCGCCTACAGCCAGGCCCCCGCACCGAAGGCGCTCCTGACCCTCGAGCAGGCACCCCACACGCCGTTCCTGTCGCCGTGGCTGGATCCCACCGTGCGAACCACCACCGACTTCCTCGACGGCTATCTCAAGAACGATCGCAGGGCCCTGAAGCGGCTCGGCAAGGACGGCAACGTGGCCGGTGTCGCGTCTCTGCAGCAGAAGCTGTCCCGCCGCGCCAAGAGGTAGCGCCGGCCCCCCGTCCCGAAGCTGCTTGACCTCGCGGAGGACCGCATCCCGTCCCCCGCGAGAGGTCCTGGCTCCGGCCGCCCTCCAGGACGGGCGCAACGAGACAGGGTGGTCCGGCGGCGCGGCGGATGCGGCTACTCCGACAGCCCCACGGCTTCGAGGGCTCCGCCTCATGAGCGTGGATGCTCATCCTTGCGATCTTCCCTCCCCGGAAGTCGTAGACGAACCACCAATCTCCGAGACAGGCACGCCGCTTGCCTCTCCACGCGCCGATTGGCGGACGCGCACCAGGACCCGTTCGCCTGCCTCGGTGAACTTCTCGGGGACTGGAGTCCAATCCTGAAGCCTTCGGTCCAATCCGTCGGCTCAGCTGGAGAATTCCATCCAGCCCATGAGAAGTCGCACCGTCCGGGTCGGCGCGAAACACGATCAGATCGTCGGTCACGAGTTCGCCCAGCCGGTCGAAGTCGCCGTCGTCGAACGCGGCAAACGCGCTGCGCACCAGCTCCACGTTCTCCTGCGACATCGGCTACTCCGACAGCCCCACGGCTGCGAGGGCAGCGCTCCGTCGTCGGTTCGACGAACGGCGTGCATGCGACCTTGCTCCGAGCCGAGAGGCGCACGAGCGTCCCAGTCCGTCAAGGGCTGCGCCGCCACGTCGCCATGCGCCAGGAAGTCGGCGCGAACGACTGCCTGGTCACCGCGGTCGATCCGGCGCGGACGTGTAGCTGCAGTCTCTGTTCGCGTCGTCGAGATCGGCATACAACTCAGGATTCCCCATGCCGAGGTAACTGTTCCGGATCTCACACCACCATGCCTCCACGACCCGGGTCGAGTCGTGAAGAGCACGACGAACTCCGCGTCACTTCGCTCATCGCGGCGACCACGCGTCTTGGCGTCGCGGTTGCGAGACACCTCCTGACGGCGACTCGAGTCGGTGCGAAGACCGAGGCCATCATCGGTCGAGAGCCCGGGTAGCCGCCTGCAACCGTTCGAGCATGTCAGGATCCGCCTTCCCGACAAGACGTTCTCCTGCGACATCGCCCGCCGAGTATCCCCGCGTCGCGAGACCCTGTGGCGCTAGGGGCGGGCGTCGAGACGACGACCGGGCCGCCGTCTCGACGCCGCATGGAGGGTGTCGGCTTAGAAGAAGCCGTCGAGGCGGATGATCATCATCTGGGCGTCGTCGACGGTTCCGGTGGCGCCCTGCGCACTTGCACCAGAAGCTCGACCTCGCCGCCGCCCGCGGGGACCTGGGCGCCCCCGTTCATCGACAGCGTCGCTCTTCACGCACTGGCCCGTCCGGGATCGCCTTCTGTCGCGGCGCCGCCGATGAAACCGCCGCCGTTGCGGAGCTCGCACACCGTGTCCCTAGTGATGTCTTGTCGCGGACGCTCGTAGCGATGTTCGCCGTCGCTGTGATCGCATAGCTCCCTGCCGGCCAGGTTCTTGCCGACGACCTTCGTGAAACTGTCGACGTTGTCCAAGTTCACGCATCCCGGCGCCGGCGAACGTGGCCGTGGTGGGTGTCGCGGCAGGCTGAGGCTCGACTCGTCGATGTCGGCGCCGGTGAGCGTGTTGGCTGCGACGTCGGCGCCCTGCAACGTGGAAAGCTGGACGTCGGCGCTGGTGACCGAGTTGTCGGTGAGAACCCTGTTGTCGACCGATCCGGTGAGGAAGTCGCCGTTCCCGAGCGAGTTGTTGGCGACCTCGGAGGTTCCCACCGAGCCGGGCCCCAGGTCCTGGGCATACAGCCCGCCGAAGGCGAGGTTGTCGTCGCGGACGTCGGCGGTCGTGACCTGGTCGTCGACGATGTCGTCGTTGAAGACGGTGTTGGTGCCGTCCAACGCGTAGGCGGTGCCGCCCGCCATCGCGAAGAACAGCGCGATGAAGGCGACCACGTTCTGCTTGAAGTAGCAAGACAGCCTGCGGAGCATCCGAGCCCTCCCAGTCGTAGGCGTTGAGGTCGATGACGATGCTGGCCCGCGGCGGCAACACGGCGGCAAACCGGCCCCGGTAACAGCCCGCTTGGATGTACGTTGGAGCCCAGCCGGACCCTCCCACTCGAACCTGACATGGACTTCCGCATCCTCGGCCCGATGGAGGCTTTCGAAGACGGCCACGAGGTCGCGCTCGGCGGTGGCAAGCAGCGGGCGCTCTTGGCGGTGTTGCTGCTGCACGCCAACGAAACGCTCAGCACCGATCGGCTGATCGACGAGCTTTGGGGGGAGAGTCCACCCGCCACTGCCGCCAAGGCGGTCCAGGTACACATCTCACGCCTGCGGAAGGCGCTCGCGGAACCCTGCGGCAACCGCGGGCCGGACGCAATCGTGACCCGCCAGCACGGCTACCGGCTCGAGCTCGATCCCGAGCGCCTCGATGCCACGCGCTTCGAGCGGTTCCTGGCCGAGGGCAGAAGCGAGCTCGCCGCCGGCCGTCCCGAGCGTCGCGAGCTCCGTGCTCGAGCGTGCGCTCTCGCTGTGGCGCGGGCCCGCCCTTGCGGACCTGGCCTACGAGCCCTTCGCCCAGCACGAGATCGCCCGGCTCGACGAGCTCCGGCTCGCTGCCATGGAGCAGCGCATAGAGGCCAAGTTGGCGCTGGGTGGCCATGCCGAGGTGGTCGGCGAGCTAGAGGCGCTGATCCGCGAGCATCCGTACCGCGAGCGCCTCCACGCGCAGCTGATGATCGCCCTCTACCGCTCGGAGCGTCAGGCCGAGGCCCTCCAGGCATACCAGGAAGCGCGCGGCAAGCTGGTCGAGGAGCTGGGGATCGAGCCCGGGGAGCGGCTGCGCGATCTCGAGCGGGCGATCCTCGCGCAGGATCCGGAGCTCCAACTCGCCGCGGTTGAGGGGTCCACAGAAGCCCGGCCCGCCGCGGAGCCCTCGCGCAGCGCGTTTGTCGGCCGTGATGCCGAACTGGACGAGCTCGTCGCCGGTCTCGATGAGGCGCTCGCCGGCCGCGGGCGCTTATTCCTCCTCCCCGGAGAGCCCGGCATCGGCAAGAGCCGACTTGCCGACGAGTTGATCGCAAATGCCCGCGCTCGCGGGGCAAGTGTCCTCGTCGGCCGTTGCTGGGAGGCCGGCGGCGCGCCCGCCTACTGGCCCTGGGTTCAGGCGCTGCGCACCTACATCCGCGACGCCGAGCCCGATGGGCTGCGAGCCCAGCTCGGAGCCGGGGCGGCGGACCTCGCCCAGCTCCTTCCCGAGCTTGGCGAGCTCTTTCCCGACCTGCCGCAGCCGCCGCGTTCCGAGTCGGAGGGTGCGCGCTTTCGCCTCTTCGACGCCGCGAGCAGCTTCCTGCGCGCGGGCGCGCAGGCACGGCCACTCGTGCTCGTGCTCGACGACATGCATGCAGCGGACGAGCCCTCGCTGCTCATGCTGCGCTTCGTGGCCCGGGAGATCGACGACAGCCGCGTGCTTCTCGTCTGCGCCTACCGCGACGTCGACCCCACGCTAAAGGATCCGTTGACCGCCGCGCTCGCGGAGCTGGTGCGAGAGCCGCACACCGCTCAGATCGCGCTCGGGGGACTGAGCGCGTCCGACGTGGGGGAATACGCCGGGCTCTCGACCGGGGTCGAGCCGGCGGCCGAGCTGGTTCAGGCGATCCACTCCGAGACGGCGGGGAATCCCCTATTCGTCGCCGAGGTGGTGCGCCTCCTGGACGCCCAGGCACGCATCGGCGAGGCGGACGCCCACCTTGGCATCCCTCCCGGCGTGCGTGCAGTCATCGGCCAGCGGGTGGGGCGGCTGTCCGAGCGATGTCGTCGTCTCCTGGGCCCCGCCTCCGTGTTGGGCCGGGAATTCGGGCTGGACGCCGTGGCCCGGCTGGCCGAGCTTCCTCGCGACGAGCTCCTGGACGGCATGAACGAGGCGATGGCCGAGCGGGTCATCGGCGATGTACCTGGCTCGCCCGGACGGCTTCGCTTCGGCCACGCGCTGATCAGAGACGTGCTCTACGACGACCTGAGCCCGGCAATGAGGCTGCGGCTGCACGAGCGGGCCGGCGAGACGCTCGAGGCGCTCTACGCCGGCGACGTCGAATCCCATCTCGCCGAGCTGGCGCAGCACTTTCTCGCGGCCGTCCCGACAGCGGGCTCCGACAAGGCGGTCGAGTATGCCCGGCGAGCGGGAGACCGGGCGGCGATGCAGCTCGCCTACGAGGAAGCCGCGCGCCTATACGAGATGGCCCTGCCGCTGCTCGGAGAGGACCCCCACCGATGCGAGTTGCTGCTCGCGCTGGGGGACGCTCAAGCGAGGGCGGGGAACATGGCGACCTCGAAGCAATCGCTCAGCGAAGCGGCAGACCTGGCGGAAGGGCTCGGGCTGACCGAGCACCTGGCGAGGGCCGCGCTCGGGTACGGCGGCAGGTTCGTCTGGGAGTTCCCGAGGGGCGATGTCGATCACGTGCCACTGCTCGAGCGTGCACTCGCCGCCGTCGGGGAGGAGGACAGCAAGCTGCGGGTCAGGCTGCTGGCTCGGTTCGCGGGCGGTCCGCTGCGCGACCTCAGCTTCCCGCTGGAGAGAAAATGGTCGCTTAGCGAGCAGGCGCTCGCGATGGCCCGCCGCATCGGTGACCCCGAGACCCTGGCCTACGCGATCAGCGGCTACATCGTGGCCCGCCACTCGCCCGAGTTCGCCCCCGAGGAGGTAGGGCTGGCGACGGAACTCGTAGCGCTGGCCACGGAGGTCGGCGATCTGGAGCGAGCCGCTGAGGGATACGAAGATCGCATCGCGGCCTTGATCGAGCTCGGCGACATGACAGCGGCGAAGGCCGACCTCGCCGCCATGGCGAAGCTTGCCGAGGAGCTCCGACAGCCCTCGCAGGACTGGGTCGCGGCGGTGTACCGCGGGCTCGTGGCGTTGCTGCAGGGAGAGCTCGCCGAGGCGGAGCCTTGGATCGCGAACGCGCGGAGCTTCGGTGAGCGCGGGCTCGGCTGGAACGCCGCCCTCTCCTACGGGCTGCAGCAGTACATGCTTCGCCGCGAGCAGGGCCGGCTCGACGAGGTAGAGGAGCTGGTTCGACGCTCGGTCGACGAGTTCTCGAACTACCCGATCTACCGCTGCGCGGGTGCGCAGATGAGCGCGGAGCTGGGCAACACGGCCGAGGCGAGCAAGGCGCTGGAGGACCTCGTGACGGGCGATTTCGCCGAGCTGCCGTTCGACGACGACTGGCTCGTGGGAATGACCTTGCTTGCCGAGACCGCCACAGCTCTCGGAGATGCCGAGGCCGCCGGCCCTATCTACCGGCGGCTGCTGCCGTACGACGAAAGGGTTGCCATCGCCATCGCGGGGGTCAGCACCGGGGCCGTTGCCCGCTACCTCGGGCTTCTGGCAGCGACCAGCGAGCGCCCCGACGACGCCGAGCACCACTTCGAGCGGGCGCTCGACCTGAACGGGCGGATCGGCGCCCGACCCTGGCTGGCGCACACTCAGCGGGACTACGCCCGGATGCTCTCTACGCGCGATCGGCCCGGCGACAAAGAGCTCGCGCTCGAGCTGGCCGGCCGCGCCATCGAGGGCTATCGCAGCTTGGGGATGGACTCCTACGCGGCCGAGGCCGGGCGGCTCGAGCGCTCGCTCAGAGCAGCACTCGCCCGTTAGCCACCGCCGCCGTTACCGCTGCGTAATCGGCTTGAAACCGGTTGCACGGAGGCTGGTCCCGACTTGCAACCACCAAGGAGGTCGGTAATGCAGAAGAAGAGAGATCTCGCGCCGCTCAGCGGGGCGCTGTTCGTCGTGCTCCGGAAGATGATCCTTTCACGCTCACAACTAGTGCTCGGCGCAATCGCGGTGGTCCTGACCGTCGCGGCAATGCTCGCCAGCTCACCTGCGCATGCGATCACCAACGGCCAGTCGGACGGTGCTCGCCACCCATACGTTGGAGCGCCGCTCAACGGCGACATCCCGTGGTGCTCGGGCGTCTTGGTCGGCCCACGGGAGTTCCTCACCGCGGCGCACTGCTTCGGCCACGATCTTGACGTGCGAAACACGTGGGTTAGCTTCGACTCGGTTGTCACCTCCGATTCACGCCGATACCACGGCACGACAGCCACGTATGGCGACCCGCACTCGTATGTCGGTACTGCCGGCTACTCGTCGCAGTACGGAAACTCTGACGGCTACGACCTGGCGGTCGTCCATCTCGACGAGGCCCCCCCTATCGCGCCTGCTCGCCTACCGACTGCCGGGCTTCTTGACCGCGAGAGCCTCAGGGACCGGACGTTCACCGTGGTCGGTTACGGCCTGATCCGCTATGGCAAGACAGGCGGCCCGAACGCCATCGAGGACAACTATTCCCGGAATGTCGCTACGTCGCGGTTTCGCAGCCTGCAGCCTCACTTCCTCACGCTCTCTGGAAACTTTGCAACCGGCGACGGCGGGATCTGCTACGGCGATTCCGGCGGCCCCAGCCTCCTAGGAGACTCTGATCTCGTCGTTGCTCTGCTCTCCAACTCAGACGCTGCTTGTCGGTCGACGTTTAGGGAGTACCGCCTTGACACCGACGGGGCGCGGGCGTTCCTCGCGGCGCAGGGTGTGCCGCTGCCATAGCACTCGCCCGGGCCGGGTCCTCGGCCCGAAGGCCGGCCCGCCGCCCCGGCACGGCAAGTAGAAGCCGAGCCGAGGAACTACTCCGACAGCCCTACGGCTTCGAGGGCCTCGGCGCGGTTGGTGAACGTTTCATGGCGTACGACCTTGCCGTCCCGCATGTGCGCCACCCATGCGCCGGGCTGGGAGTCGAGCGTCAGGTCGCCTGTACGGGACCGGGCGTGCCACGTCCCGAATACCAGGACGACCTCCCCGAGGTCACGGAACTCCTGCGGTGTCGTCTGGAACTCGGCCCAGTTGCGGTCGACCTCGTCAAACCAGCGCATGATCTCCTCTCGGCCCCGGTAGACGACTCCTTCGAGCGTCGCCAGCAGCGGCACCAACACACCGTCCGAGTCGAAGACCTCGAAGTAGGCCTCGGTGTCCCGACGGTTGAACGCCTCGTGGGCGCGTCGAACGAGCTCCACGTTCTCCCGCGACATCGCCCGCCGAGTATCCCCGCTCGTGCACCCTGGCGGCTGGCGGGCCGGGTCGAGACGACTCGTAGGCCGCCGGCCGGATGAGGCCCGCCCGTCGCGGCATTGGTGAGTGTTGGCTATGTCGGTCAGGTCTTCTCGCGCCACCGACTCTGGCCAAAACCAGCCCGCGCTGGTCCGGCCGTAAGTCTCCAAGACCTGCTGATCAGCCGTCCGGGGTGACCGCGATCAGCGCGATCCTCGGGCGACCACGCTCGCGTCGCACGCCGAGGACGATTCAGCCCGGTGATCGGCCCCGCCCCCGAGCGGGATGCGACGTAGCGACCGCTCGCCCGGCCCGCCGCGCCGGCACTCACGTCCAGCCCGCTGAGCTGGTAGTCCTGCGTCGAGTTCGTGGCGAACTGGCCGCGGTACTCGCGCACCACCGCGGCGCGTCCGCGCTGCGTGTCGCCCGGAGTGACCCGGGCGACGTCGCGGGTGAGCACGTCCGCGAGGGCGTCGCCATCCTCGCGCGCATAGGCGGCGGCGAACGAGTTCGCGGCGATCCGCACCTCATTCGCGCTGAGCGGACCGGACGCATCGTTCGATCCGAAGGGATCCGCGTCCACGAGCGAGCACCGCGCCCAGCGTGGCTGCGGCGGCCAGGGCCAGGGCGGCCAGAGCGAAGGGCGCGGAGGCTCGCCGGCGCGCAGGTGCCCGGCTGATCCGGGCGGTCGGCACCTCGGGGCGCCCGCTCGGCTCGGGCGCGCTCGGACCGTCCTCCAGGGGAAGCGTCGTGGCGGGCAGGGCGACCGTGGCCGCGCTCGCGCTCCCGTTTTGCTCGGCGGGACCTCGCGCCGGGGGCACCGCCCGTGGGCCCGCAGGCGTGCCGGCCGCCGCGAGCGTGGCCGCGACCAGCTCGCTCGCCGACGGGTAGCGGTCATCCGGCCGCTTGGCGAGCGCACGGGCCACGACGCCGTCGAAGGACGCGGGCACGCCCGGCGTAGCGGATGGCCGCGGCGCGGGATCGCCCAGGTGGGCGAGCACCGTCGCCGCGAAGGTGCCGCGCGGGAACGGTGGCCGGCCGGTGAGCGCCGTGTGCAGGACGCAGCCGAGCGCATAGATGTCCGTGCGAGCGCTGACCGGGTGGCCCTCGAACTGCTCGGGCGCCATGAAGTCCACCGTCCCGATGAGGTCACCGGTCTGGGTGAGCCGCGACTCCGCGGATGCGTCCAGCGTGAGCCCGAAGTCGCTCAGGTACACGTGCCCCGACCCCTCCTCGCCGGCGATCAGGACGTTCGCGGGCTTCACGTCGCGGTGCACGAGGCCGGCGGCATGCGCCGCCTCGAGCCCCGACCCGACCTGCGCGACGATCGCCGCCGCGAGCTCGGGGTCGAGCGGGCCGGAGTCGGCGATCAGCTTGTGGAGGTCGCCGCCCTGCACCCAGCGCATCACGAGGTAGAGGCGCCCCTCCTGCTCCCCTGCCTCGTACACCGGGATGACGTTCGGGTGGTCGATCGCCGCGGCCAGGCGCGTCTCACGCTCGAAGCGCTCGTGGAAGGTCGCGTCGGCGGCCCGCTCGGGTGCCACGACCTTGAGCGCGACGGTCCTTCCCAGCGGGAGCTGCGTCGCGCGGTACACCACGCCCATGCCGCCGCGGCCCGCCACGCCCTCGATGCGGCAGCCGGCGAAGGTCGACTCCAGAGCCAACTCGGACACCGCCATGAGTGTGACGTACGGAGGGCCGGCCGCGTAACCCACGAAACGAGGAGAGCCCCGCTCGCGCGGGGCTCTCCAGGTCCTCAGTTCCTACGGGTGCGGGTCAGTTGAGCCAGGCGTCCACCTTGGCCTTGTTCTCCTTCACCCAGTCCTGGCCGGCCTTCTCGGGGTCGACCTTGTCCCCCGCGATCGCCTTGGCCACCTCTTCCTGATCCTCGTTGGTCAGCTCGAGCTTGCTCAGCACGTCGTACGCCGGTGAGCCGCCCTCGGCGAACTTCTTGCTGAACAGCTTGTTGATGACGGTCACGTCGTACTCGCACTTGTACTGCTCGGGATCACCGCCGGCCTTGGAGTCGTCCTTGCAGTCCTTGTTCGCGTCGGTGCGCGGTGGCAACTGCACCTCGGAGAGGTCGTACTCCTGATTGAGGTACTGCGGCGTGTACCAGTAGAAGATCACCGGCTTCTTCTGCTTGTAGAGCTGGGTCCAGCGCGCGACCTGCGCCGGCTCGGCGCCTGCGGTCACGTGCTTGAAGTCCAGCCCGAGCGCCTCGATGAGCTCCTTGTCCTTCTGCACGTAGCTGGGGTCTCCGCCCAGGAACATGCCCTGGCTGCCCGACTCGGCGGTCTTGAAGAGGTCCTCCTTGCCCTTGAGGCCCTCCCAGGACTTGAACTCGGGGTGCTCGTCCATCAGGTACTTCGGGATGAACCAGCCGATGTGGCCCTCCACGCCGAGGGGCCCTCCCTGGACGACCGTGGCGTTGCCGTCGATGTACTTCTTGTACTCGTCGACGTGCTGCCAGTCCTCGAGCACGGCGTCCACCTTGCCGTCCGCCATCGCCTGGAACACGGGGATCTCGGCGATCTTGGTCACCTCCACCTGACAGCCGAGGTCGTCCTCGAGCACAGCCTTGGCGATGTAGGTGTTGGCGGTCGAGCCGGCCCAGGCCTGCTCGTTGAGCACCACCTTGCCGCAGTCCTTGCCGCCCGTGGACGCGCTGCCGCTGTCCGAGGACTCCTCCTTGTCCGAGCCGCAGGCCGCCGCGAACAGCGCGACCGCCAGCGCCATCACGACGACCAGTACGGCCTTGCCATGCATTGTCCGATCCCTCACGAGTCTCCCCTCATTGTGTTTGCAGTTGTCCTCTCCGTCTGGCCCAGCCGAATCCACGCGACCGGCGTGCCGGTTCCTTGCGCGGGTCCCGCCCTCCCTGCGTGACCCGGTCGAGCGCGATGCCGAGCGCGAGGATCGCGAGCGAAGCCACGACCCCCTCGCCGAACTCGTTCCGCTGCAGCCCGCGCGCGATCATGTCGCCGAGCGCGCCGGAGCCCACGAGGCCGCCGATCACGACCACCGCGAGGACCATGATGATCCCCTGGTTCACGCCGAGCATGATGCTCTCGCGGGCCAGCGGGATCTTCACCTTCCTCAGCACCTGCATGCGCGAAGCCCCGAACGCGTAGGCGGCCTCCACGGCTGCCGGCGGGACGCCGCGCACGCCGTTCGTGACCAGCCGGATTACGACCGGGATCGCGTACAGGACGGATGCGACCACGCCCGGGATCCGCGACACGGGCATCAGGTAGATGAACGGGATGATGTAGACGAGCTGAGGCAGGGTCTGAAGCGTGTCGAGCAGAGGCCGGAGGAGCCGCTCCACGCGCGGGCTCTCCGCGGCCCAGACGCCGATCACCACCCCGAACGCCACGGCGAGCGCGGTGGCCACGAGCACCTGAGATGCCGTGTCCATCCCCTCGGCCCAGACGCCCATCACGCCGATGGCCGCGAGCATCGCGAGAGCGGTCAGCGCCGGGCGCATCCCGCTCAGCACGAAGGCGATCGCGGACAGGCCCCCGAGCACGATGTACCACGGCGTCTCCACCAGCACCAGGCGCAGCGGCTCCAGGAAGTACTCGAGCAGGAAGTTGCCGATGGGCTCGGTGATGCCGAAGATGAACGAGTTCGGGTCCTGCACGTAGTCGAGCGCCGACTGGATCCAGCTCAGCAGGTCGTCGTGGATCGTGGCCGTGTAGACCGTGGTCGAGGTCTCGAACTCGTCCGGGTAGACCCCGTCCGCGCCGAGCGAGCGCGCGAGCACGACGATCACTCCGATCGCTGCAAAGGTGGCGAGCGTGGACATGCGCGCCCGCCGGCGGCCCCTCTCGGTGAGGTGCTGGCGCGTGGGATCGGTTCGCTCCGCGATCGCGGCCGTGGCCCGGTCGAGGGCGATCGCCATGATCACGATCGCGATCCCGGCGAGGATCGCGAGGGCGGCGTTGGAGTAAAGGCCGTTGGTCACCACGTCGCCGAGCCCGCGGCCGCCGATGAGCCCGGCGATGACCACGAGCGACAGGGCGAACATGATCGTCTGGTTCACCGACAGCAGGAGCTGGCGGCGCGCCAGCGGCAGCTGCACCTTGAAGAGCGTCTGCGCCGGCGTTGAGCCGAACGCGCGCGCGGCCTCCACGGAGTCCGCCGTCACGCCGCGGATCCCGAGCGCGGTGATCCTCACAGCCGGAGGGATCGCGTAGATCATCGTGCAGATCACGGCCGCGGCCGGGCCGACCGAGAAGAGGATCACTATCGGCATCAGGTAGGCAAAGGCCGGCACGATCTGCATCGCGTCGAGCCCTGGCGTGATTCCGCGGTAGAAGCCCTCGGAGCGCCCCGCGATCACGCCGAGGGGTATCCCGACGGCGAGCGACAGAAGCACCGCGGCGGTCATCAGAGCGAGCGTCTGGATGCTCTCCTCCCACAGTCCCATCAGCGCGAAGGAAGCGAACGCCGCGAAGATGATGAGCGCAGCACGCCAGCCGCCGAAGCGCAGCACGATCAGCGTGGAGGCGGCGATGGTGCCCACCCACGTGAGCCAGAGCAGGGCGTCGTTCAGCGCGATGACCAGCCACTCGGCGAAGGCGCGGAAACCGTCCAGGAGCGCGAAGATGAGGTTCGGGTTCGCGGCCGTGCGCTCATCGAGGAGCCAGCCCTGCAGATCGTCGAGACGCGCGGGGAGCTGGTGCCAAACCAGCGAGCTGGGCCAGTGAGCCTCGCCCTTCAGGAGGAAGTACCCCACCAGCATCAGCCCGACGATCGCACCCACCTGGGCCGGCCTGCTGCGCCAGCGCGAGCTGGGCGCCAGGGCCACCGGCGGCGCCGCGATCCGGCCGCTAGCTACCGCCACCGGCGTCCTCGTGCCCGCCCGCCATCGCCTGGAGGATCGACACGCGATCGACGATGCCCACACAGCGGCCGTTCTCGACAGCGCGGATCGGTCCGTCGGTGGCGGCGGCGATCGGAACGGCGTCCTGCACCGTGGTGGTCACGTCGAGCTCCGGGCCGCCGGTCTCCTCCCCCGGCTTGGCGTCGCGCATGATCCAGCGCAGCGTGAGCACGTGGGTGCGCGGTATGTCGCGCACGAAGTTCGCGACGTAGTCGTTGGCGGGCGAGCCGACCAGTTCCTCGGGCGTACCGAGCTGGACGATCGCGCCGTCGCGCATGATCGCGATGCGGTCGCCGAGGCGCAGCGCCTCGGGGAGGTCGTGGGTGATGAACAGCATCGTCTTGCCGGTCTCGACCTGGAGGCGGGCCACCTCGTCCTGCATGTCGCGCCTGATCAACGGGTCGAGCGCGCTGAACGGCTCGTCGTAGAGCATCAGCTTCGGGTCGACCGCGAACGCGCGCGCCAGGCCCACGCGCTGCTGCATGCCGCCGGAGAGCTGGTCCGGGAACTGGTTCGCCGCGTCCTCGAGTCCGACGAGGGTGAGTATCTCGCCCGCGCGGGCGAGCCGCTGTGCCTTGGGCACGCCCTGGATCTCGAGCCCGAAGGCCACATTGTCGATGACCCGGCGGTGCGCCAGCAGGCCGAAGTGCTGGAACACCATCGACACGGTGTGGCGGCGCAGCTCGCGCAGCTGCCCGGCGTCCGCGTCCATCACGTCGCGGCCGCTGATGGAGATCTCGCCGGCGCTCGGCTCGATCAGCCGGATGAGGGTCCGGACGAGCGTGGACTTGCCCGACCCGGACAGTCCCATGACCACGAACACCTCGCCGGGCTTGATCTCGAGCGAGACGTCGCGGACCGCGATGATGCAGCCCGTCTTCTTCCGCAGCTCAGCCCGCGAGAGCTCGATGTCGGGCGTGCCGATGACCTTGTCGGCGCCCGGTCCGAAGACCTTCCACACGCCCTTCGCGCGGAGGAGCGGCTCCCCGTTCTGTTCCGCCGGGGGCGCCGCTTCCACGGTCTCAACGGCTGCCGGGCCGCTCGGGTCACTCACTGCGGCGATGATATATCAGCAGTCATGGCCCTCGCCACCAGTGCAATCAGGTCTTAAAGAGCACCGTCTGCAGCTCTGTGAGGGTGTCCATCGGGTGGGCGCCGCCCACCCGCCCGATGCCGCTCTCGGAGCGGGCGCGGCCGCCCCACGGAAGATGGGCCTCCCAGTAGTTGGTCGTCTCGTTGATGTTCGACCAGCCCCATGTGGACCGAGTCGGCGTAGCGCATCCCGGCCGCGAGGTCCGTCGTGAAGATGGCGGCCATCAGCCCGTACGACTGCGCGTTCGTCTGCTCGATCGCCTCCTCGAGCGAGGAGATGCCCACGATCGGCGCGATCGGGCCGAAGGTCTCCTGCGTGACCGCAACCGACTCCGGCGGCACGTCGTCGAGGATCGTCGGCTCCCAGTAGAGGCCCGTCGGGAAGCCCTCCGCGCGGGTCCCGCCGGTGACGACCGTCGCGCCTCGCTCCACCGCGTCGGCCACGTGGCGGTCCATCTTGGCTGCGCCGGGCTCGTTGTTCAGCGGGCCCATCGTGGTCGCGTCGTGGAGGGGATCCCCGAGGCGCACCTCGCGCTCGACCTCGCGGGCCAGCAGCGCGACGAAGTCAGGCGCGCACCGCCTCGTGCACGAGCAGCCGCTCGGCCGCCGAGCAGCTCTGACCGGACCCGAGGAAGGCGCCCACGCGGGCGGCCTCGGCGGCGGCCTCGAGGTCGGCGTCGGCCATCACCACGAATGGCCCGTTCCCTCCCATCTCGAGCAGCTGCGCCTTGCCCGCGGCCCGGCGCGCCACCGTCAGCCCGGTCTCGCTCGAGCCCGTGAAGGCCACGGCGCGGGTGCCGGGATTCGCCGCCAGCTCGTCGCCCACCTCCGGGCCTGGACCCAGCACCATGTTGAAGACCCCCGGCGGCAGGTCGGCCTCGGCCACGCACTCGGCGAGCGCGCCGGAGCAGACCGCGGTCGAGGGCGCGGGCGTCCAGACGACGCAGTTGCCGCACGCAAGCGCAGGCGCGAGGACCTCCGCCGGCATCGTGTAGGGCCAGTTCCAGGGCGTGATCAGGCCGACCACGCCGAGCGGGCGACGGAGCAGCAGCACGCGCCTTCCCGGCGCGGCGCTCTCGGGGATGGTGCCCTGCAGGCGCTTGCCGTCCTCCGCGGCCATGCGCCAGAACTCGATCAGCTCCTCCACCTCGCCCTCGGCCTCGGCCTTGAGCGGCTTGCCCTGGTCGAGGGTGAGCACGCGCGCCAGCTCGTCGCGGCGGCGCTCGCACACGTCCGCCACCCGGTGGAGCAGCGCCGCCCGCTCGAATCCGGTCCGCGCCGCCCAGGACGGGAACGCGGCGGCGGCAGCCGCGATCGCGCGCCGTGCGTCCGCGCGGCTTCCCTCGGCCACCGCTCCGAGCGACTCCCCGGTGGCGGGGCTCGTGGCGTCGACGGTGGCGCCGCTCGCGGCGTCGGACCACTCGCCGTCGATGAACATCCGCGTGCCCAAGCGCCTAGCTCCGGCTGAACGCGGCGAGGATCTCGCGCTGGAAGTCGAGCACGTGCTCGCGCATGATCGAACGCGCGCGTGCCCCGTCGCCCTCGAGCAGCGCCTCGAGCAGGTGCGCCTGGTCGTGCACGGCGTGACCGAGGCCCGGCAGCCGGTCGAGCACCAGGTACCAGATGCGCAGCGAGTGGGTGAAGTAGCGCTCGAGCGTCTCGGCCAGGTACGGGTTGCCGGAGGCGTCCCAGGTGAAGCGGTGGATGCGCTCGTCGAAGCGCATCAGCCAATCCGGATCGTCCGGCCTGCTCAGCTTCTCGACCTCGTGCAGGAGGGCCTCCGCGGCCTGGCGCGCATCGCCGTCGATGCGCTGCGCGGCGAGGTCGGCGGCATAGCCCTCGAGCTCCGCGCGCACCTCGGTGATGTTCACGATGTCGGCCGACTCCACGGCCGACACGAAGGTGCCGCGCCGGGGCTGAACGGAGAGGAGGTTCTCGAGCGCCAGGCGCTTGACCGCCTCGCGCAGCGGCGTCCGGCCGATCGTCATCTCGCGCATCAGCTCGTCCTCGCGCAGGACGGTGCCGGGAGCCAGCCGCAGCGTGACGATCCGGTCGCGCAGCTCGACGTACGCCCGCTCCGCGACCAGCCCCGGCGACGGCGTGCCGTCAACGCTGGGGCTGGAGGGCGCGCCGGCCATCGCAGGCCAGATAGTACCCTGATATATCAGCGATGGCCGCAGCGCGCGCAGAGAGCGGAGCGCGAACCCTGGTGGACCTGCTCCGTCACGCGCGCTTCGAGGTTCTGCCCCTCGAGGGCATCGAGGATGAGGTGCTCGCGCACCTCGGGACCGACGTGAAGGTCACGGTCACCGCGTCGCCGAGCAAAGGCCTGGAGGCCACCTTCGGGCTCACCGAGACGCTCCTGGCTGCGGGCTACGCGGTCGAGCCGCACCTCTCCGCGCGTCTCGTGCGCGACCGCGCTCACCTCGACGAGATCCTCGCTCGCCTGCTCGCGATGGGAGTGCGCGAGCTGTTCGTGCTCGCCGGCGACGCGGAGGACGCGGGCGAGTTCCCGGGCGCGGTGGAGCTGCTGGCCGCGATGGGGCCGGCGCGCGAGCGCTTCGACTCGATCGGCATCACGGGCTATCCGGAGAGCCATCACCTGATCAGCGACGAGGAGACGATCCAGGCGATGTTCGCGAAGGCGCCGATGGCCACTCACATCGTCAGCCAGGTCTGCTTCGACGCCGAGGTGATCTGCGGCTGGATCCGGGCGGTGCGGCAGCGCGGGACGGTGCTGCCGATCTGGATCGGCGTTCCGGGCTGCGTTCCGCGCGCGAAGCTGCTGCGGCTCTCGATGAAGATGGGCCTCGGCGAGTCGGCCCGCTTCCTGCGCCACAACCGCGGCTGGCTGTCGCGGCTCCTCGGGCGGCGCTTCACCCCCGCTGACCTGGTCCGCGGGCTCGCTCCCTGTGCCACCGACCCGTCCGCCCGCGTCGCCGGCCTCCACCTCTACACCTTCAACGAGGTCGCGCGCACGGAGCGCTGGCGGCGGCGCATGCTGGAGCGGCTCGGCTAGTCGCTGTTCCAGCGACTCCACCAGCAGCGTCGACAGGTCCACCACGCGCAGCTCGTCCCCGCGCGCGCGCACGCCGTCGTCGAGCATCACCGTGCAGAACGGGCAGGCCACCGCCAGCGTCTCCGCGCCGGTCTCGGCCGCCTCGCGCGCGCGTTCCTCGTTGATCAGGCCGCCGCGCTCCTCCATCCACATATGAGCGCCGCCCGCCCCGCAGCAGAAGGTGCGCTCGCCGCTGCGCTCCATCTCGATCGGCTCCCCCACCGCGGCCACCAATTCGCGCGGGTCGCTGCGGACGGCGTTGTGCCGGGCCAGGTAGCAGGAGTCGTGGTAGGTGATCGAGCGCTCGCCGCCCTGCGGTCGCAGGCGCCCGTCCCGCACCAGATCGGCGAGCAACTCGGTGTGGTGGACCACCTCGTAGCTCCCGCCGAAGTCCGGGTACTCGTTGCCGAGCGTGTTGAAGCAGTGCGGGCAGCTCGCCACGATCTTCGTCACGCCGGCCTCGTTGAGCGTGCTCACGTTCTGCTCCGCGTGAGCCTGGAAGACGTACTCGTTGCCCATCCGGCGAGCCGGGTCACCGGTGCACGACTCGCGCGGTCCGAGGATGGCGAAGTCCACCCCGGCCGCCTTGAGCAGCTTGGCGGTCGACTCCGCCGCGGTCCGGGCGCGCTCGTCGAACGAGGCGGCGCAACCGACCCAGTAGAGCACCTCGGGCGCCGGGTCGCCGGGCTGGAGAACGCGCACCCCGAGCTGTTCGGCCCAGTCGGCTCGCTCGGCCTGTGGCTTGCCCCAGGGATTCGAGGCACGCTCCACGTCGCGCAGCATCGGCTCGGCCTCGCGCGGGAACGAGGAGTCCATCATCACGAGGTGGCGGCGCAGGTCCACGATGTGGTCCACGTGCTCGATCGACACCGGGCACTCGCGCACGCATGCCCCGCAGGTCACGCAGTCCCAGACGACGTTGTCGGTGACCGCGCCGGGGACGAGCGGCTGCGGCTCGAAGCCCTCGGCTCCCCGGAGCAGCTTCGGCCCCTCCTCGAACACCTGGTCGCGCAGGGCCATGATGAGCAGCTTCGGCGAGAGCTCCTTGCCCGTGGTCCAGGCGGGACACACGTCCTGGCAGCGGCCGCACTCGGTGCAGGAGAAGGTGTCCAGCGTCTGCTTCCAGGTGAGGTCGCGCACCGTCCCCGCTCCGAAGCGCATCTCCTCCTCGGGGCCGTCGAAGCGCAGCGGCTCCAGCCGGCCGCCGGCGCGCGTCCGGCCGAAGAACACGTTCACCGCCGCGGTGCCTATGTGGAGGTGCTTGGAGTGCGGGAGGTAGACGAGGAACGTGAGGATGAGCAGCACGTGCGCCCAGACGAATGCCCGCTCGAGCGCCTCGGTCACCGAGCCGGAGCCGAAGAGCCCGGAGAGCGCGTCGGCCACGGGCGACCAGCCCGCCGGCCACTCGTTGAGACCGAGCGCGATCCGGGTCGCGTGCCACAGCAGCAGCGTCGAGACGATCCCGGCGATCATCGCCAGGATCAGGTCGGCCTCGCCCAGGTGGCTGCCCTCGAATCGCGCGGGCCGCTGGAGCTTGCGGATCGCCACCGCGGCGAGCACCCCGGCCAGCACGAGCACGGCGAAGACGTCCACGAGCAGCGCGAACCAGCCCTGGTGGCCGAGCCACGGGAGCGTGGCGTGGCGGTCCACCGCGCCGATCATCGCCATCACGATCGTGGGCAGGAGGACGAGGAACCCCCAGAAGATCGCGGCGTGCATCAGGCCCGGACCGAGCCGCTGGAAGAGCTTGCGCTGGCCGAGCACGATCACGGCCTCGTTGCGGGCGCGCCGCGGCAGGTCGCCGGAGCGCTCCGACGGCTTGCCCATCCGCACGAGGTCGACGATCAGCTTCGCCCGCCGTGTGAACAGGGCGGCGGCGACGGTGAGCGCCGCCGCGAGCGCGAGCGCTCCGACCAGGACGTCTATGGCGAGCGCGCCTTTCGCAGCTCCGCGGTGATCGCCGGGACGATCTCGGTCAGGTCCCCGATCACGGCATAGTCGGCGCTCGCGAGGATCGGCGCCTCGGCGTCGGAGTTGATCGCGAGGATCTTCTTCGCGCCCTTGCAACCCGCGATGTGCTGCGTGGCGCCGCTGATGCCACAGGCGATGTAGAGGTCGGGCGCCACCTTCGTGCCGGTCTGCCCCACCTGGTCGGTGTGCGGGCGCCAGCCGGCGCTCGTGACCACCCGCGAGCAGCCCACTGCCGCATCGAGCAGGCCCGCCAGCTCCTCCAGGATCCCGAACCCCTCCGCCGAGCCCACGCCGCGGCCCCCGCTCACGACCACCTTGGCCTCGGCGAGCGAGATGCCGGTGGCGGCCTCCTCCACGTGCTCCGCCACCTGCACGAGCAGGTCGGCCTCGCTGAACGCGGGGGTGAAGGTCTCGAGCGCCGGTGAGCCGGCACCCTCGGTCGCGGCCACCGCGTGCGGAGCGACCGAGAGGAGCGCGACGTCCGAGTGGATGCGGGCCTCCTCCAGGAGGCTGCCGCCCCAGCGGACGCGGGTCACGACCTCCCCGTCGATGGCGGTGCAGTTGGCCGCGAACGGGAGATCGCGGCGCGCTGCCACGTGGGCCAGCACCTCGTTGCCCCTGTTCGTGCCGGGGGCCACCACGGCCGTCGGCGACACGCGCTCGATCACGTCCTCCACGGCAGTCGCCCACGCGCCCGGCGCGTAGGCGTCGAGCCCTTCGGCCACATGTGCGCGCTCGACGGGCAGCTCCAGCTCGCCGCCCCCGACCACGACGGCCTCGACCTCGCCGAGCCCGAGCTCGCGAGCGTCAGCGCCTGGCGTGAGAGCTCGTCCTCGTCGCGGTCCACGAGCAGCAGCACGGCCATCTAGGCCACCCCCAGCTCGCGCATGACGTTCACCACGGCCGGCGCCGCCTCGGCGCCCTGGCCGAGCACCTCCGCCTGCTTGCCCTGCCCGGGCGGCACCACGAGCCGCAGCTTCTCGAGCCGCGCGTCCGGCCGCTCGGGCGTGTGCGTCTCGACCGGCTTCTGCCGGGCGCGCAGCTTGGCCGGCACCGACGGGTAGCGCGGCAGGTTGATGCCCTCGAGGACGGACACCACGGCGGGCAACGGCACGAGGTACACGTCGCGGCCGCCGGCCACCTCCTGCTCGCAGCGTGCCCGCCCGTCCTCCACCGACAGGCCCTTTAGCCCGGTCACCACCGGCCGGCCCAGCGCGTGCGCCACGCGGATGCCGACCTGGTAGTTCCCGGAGTCCGCGGACTCGTTGCCGAAGACGATCAGGTCGTAGTCCGCGCCCTCGGCCCGCTCGGCCTCGATCGCCGCCACGATGGCCGCCGCGGTGGCCTGGGGATCCCACTCCTCGCCGTCCGTGGCGAGCAGGATGCCGCGGTCGGCTCCGATCGCCAGCGTGTCGCGGATCTGCTCCTCCGCCTCGGCCGGGCCGAGCGCGAGCACGGTCGTCTCGCCGCCGTGCTGCTCCGTCAGCCGCACCGCCTCCTCCACGCCGCACTCCTCGTGCGGGCTGATCGTGAAGCCGAGGTGGCGCGTCTCGATCGCCTGCTCGTCGCCGGTGAGGACCATCCGCCCGCCGGTGAGCGGCACGCGCTTGACGCAGACGAGGATCCTCATGTCAGGACCGCGCCGGCCGCCTTCACCCGCTCGTTGTCGGGGTCGAAGAGCGGCGTGGAGCCGGCCACCGCGACCGTCACGGGGTAGCGCTCGCCCATGTACTCCACGGCGAGCTCGGTGCCGGCGCTCGCGTGCTCGGGCGGTAGGTAGGACATGAGGATGTGCTTGCCCACGGACGGGCCGGCCCCTGCGCTCGTGACGAACGAGCGGCGGCCCTTGCCGTCGGTCAGCGGGATCCCGTCGCGCGTGACGATCGGCTCGCCGCCGAGCATGTAGCGCTTCTGCCCGCTGCGCGAGGTGTGGTCGTCCACGGTGAGCGTGCACATCACCGCGGCCGGGTCCGCCTCGCGCTGGCGCACGTGCGCCTCCTTGCCCACGAAGTCCTGCTCCTTGACCTTGCCCCAGGCCATCCCGGCCTCCACCACGTCGTACTCGCCGTCGAGCTCGAAGCCGAAGGCGCGGTAGCACTTCTCGAGGCGTCCGGTGGTTCCGTAAACCCCGATTCCGGCCGGCAGGACGCCGTGCGGCTCGCCCGCCTCCCACACCGTGTCCCAGAGCTTGGCTCCCTGCTCGATCGGCACGTAGAGCTCCCAGCCCAGGTCGCCGACGTAGGAGATCCGCGACGCCAGCACCCGCAAAGCGCCCATCTCGATCGTGCGGCAGGTGGCGAACGGGAAGCCCTCGTGCGACACGTCGTCGGCCGTGGTGCTCGCCAGGATGTCGCGCGCGCGCGGGCCCCAGAGGCCGAGCGTGCACCAGCTCGAGGTGAGGTCGAAGATCTGCGCGGTGCCGTCCTCCACGAGGTGGTCGGCGAACCACTTCAGGTCGGCCATCCCGTGAGCGCCGCCGGTCACGATCCGGAAGTGCTCGTCGCCGAGCCGCATGATCGTGAGGTCCGAGCGGAACCCGCCGCCCGGCGTGAGCACCGGCGTGTAGACGACCTTGCCGAGCTTCACGTCCATCTGGCGCATGGCCACGCGCTGCACCGACTCGAGCGCCCCGGGGCCGATCACGTCGAACACGCAGAAGGCGGTGAGGTCGAAGATCGCCGCGCGGTCGCGCATCGCCAGGTGCTCGGCGTTGATGATCGGGGACCACCAGCGCGAGTCCCACTCGGCCTCGCGCCCGCTCACGGACTCGCCGTACTCCTCGAGCAGCGCCGCGTTCGAGTCGTACCAGTGCGGGCGCTCCCAGCCCGCGGTCTCGTAGAAGACCGCGCCCAGATCACGGGCGCGCTCGTAGAACGGGGACAGCCGGACGCCGCGGCTCGATGCCCACTGCTCG
Source organism: uncultured Thermoleophilaceae bacterium (assembly GCA_963759625.1). Taxonomy (GTDB): domain Bacteria; phylum Actinomycetota; class Thermoleophilia; order Solirubrobacterales; family Thermoleophilaceae; genus JACVRW01. The sequence goes on from CAVXAD010000007.1 coordinate 384,958, forward strand.
CCCGGATGGACGATGCCGTAGGTCTTGTTGAACCCCTCGGCGGCGCGCGCCTTCACGTGCGCCACGCTCTTCTGGTGCTCGTGGAAGCGGGCCACGTCCGACGCCTGGAGGTCGATCTCGGGCTCGCCGTGGACCATCCACTCGGCCAGCGCACGGCCCACCCCCGGACCCTCCTTGACCCAGACCGCGGCGGCCGACCAGAGGCCGCCGACCTCCGGCGTCTCGCCGAGGATCGGCAGGCCGTCCGGGGTGAGCGAGAGCAGGCCGTTGATCGCGTACTTGATCCCCACCGACTCGTCTCCCACGATCTCGGGCATCAGCTCGAGCGCGTGCTCCATCTGCAGCGCGAAGTCGTCCTGCGTGAAGGGGAACTCGGTCGGCGACAGCGCCGCCTCCTCCACGGACGGGATGTCCTCGGGGTCGTACAGGATCGGCCGGTGGGCGTACGAGCCGACCTCGAGCCCGCTGCCGTCCTGGCGCTCGTACATGTTCGTGTCCATGTCGCGCACGATCGGGTATTCGATCGCGCTCTTCGCGCCGGCGAAGCGCGGCACCGGGCCGATGTCGATCATCTGGTGAACCGCCGGCGTGAGCGGGATGGATGCGCCGGCCATGCGCGCCAGCCGCGGGCTCCAGACGCCGCAGCAGATCACGACGACCTCGGTCGCCACATCGCCTCGGGTGGTGCGGACACCCGCCACCCGGCCGCGCTCGACCTCGATGCCGAGCACCTCGGTGTTCGCCGAGACGGTGAGCGCCCCCGATTGCTGCGCCTGCTCTCGCATCAAGCGTGCCCGCGCGCAGCGAGTCCACCACGCTCACGGACGGCGAGTAGAAGCCGCCGACGATCACGCTCTCGTCGATGTAAGGGACGAGCTCCTTGATCTCGGCCGGGGTGACCAGCGAGACCGGCTCGATTCCCCAGGATGCGGCCGACACCATCCGGCGAGCCAGCTCCTGCATGCGCTCCTCGGTGCGCGCGACCTCGATGCCGCCGCACTCGGTGCGCACGCCCAGCTCCTCGTACTGGCGCGAGCTGTCGGCCGTGAGCGCGGTCATCTCGCGCGAGTGGTCGACGGGGAAGATGAAGTTCGACGCGTGCCCGGTCGAGCCGCCCGGATTGGGAAGCGGGCCCTTGTCGAGCAGCACCAGGTCGGTCCAGCCGAGCCGGGCGAGGTGGTGCACCAGGCTGTTGCCCACGATGCCCGCGCCGATCAGCACCGCGCGCGCGGTGGACGGCAGGGCGCTCGCTTGTGCTGGGTCGTTCACGGACGTCATGGAGGCATCGGGGCGCACCCGGCCGAGCCGGGTGCTTCCGCCGGGGGTTGGTGGTGGCCTTCCCGGCCTGATATATCACACTCCGTGCACTCGGCACGAGAGCTGCGCAGCTCGCTGTTCGAGATCGCCGTGGCCGGCCGGCCGGCCCGTCTCGAGGAGCTGCTCGACGGCTTCGGCGAGCACGATCGGCTGGGCGTGGTCGATGAGCCGGCCCTGCGGCGCCGTCGGCGCCAGCGCCCTCATCACCGCCGCGATCACCGCCTTCTACGACGTGCAGAGGGCCCGCGGCGACGACTTCTTCATCTATCCCGACTACTACCTCTTCCACGTCGGCGGCCCGCTCGGCGACCACGCTCGCCTGGACATCTGGCCGCGCCGCAAGGAGGTGGTCGTGGAGGACGATCCGGAGCGGATCCTGGAGGCGATCGACGACCGCGCGATCACGCGCCTCGTGGTCGAGGACGGGCCGGCGCTCGAGCGGGGGCTCGAGGCGGAGACGGTGGCGAGCGCCCGGAACCGCATCGTGAGCTGCCTCGCCTACTCGCGCGTCGGGCCGGGTGGACGACGCGGACGTGCGCATCGCGAGCAACGCCGTGACCGAGGGCTACGTGGAGGCGATCCTCGATCCCGAGGCGCGCATGGCGAGGCTGCGCGCGGAGGGCGCCGGAGGCCAGGCGCGCGCGGACACGATCGCGATCCGCGCCGGGCGAGGTGGCGCCCGACGGTGCGGCGGGAGATCAGCCTGCGCTCGGCGCGAGCTGCGTCGAGGACGGCGTGCCGGTCGAGACCTACCGGCGCATCGAGCTGGACGAGGCGCTGGCGCTCCTCGGTTGACCGCCCACCCTCGGCGGTGATATATCAGGTTCGCGGTCCACGACCACGTCGCTGAAAGCGGAGGTACACCCTTGCCACAGGTGAACGAGCACCCCGGGATCATGCTCTACTCGCGCATCCGGAAGTCGCCGTACTTCTACGCGTCGCGGAAGCACGGGGTGCAGCTGTACAGCACCTACAACCACATGTACCACCCGCGCCACTACGGCGACCCGGTCGAGGAGTACTGGCACCTCCTGAACGGCGTGACGCTCTGGGACGTGGGCGTCGAGCGCCAGATCGAGATCTCCGGGCCGGACGCGTTCGACTTCACCCAGCTGCTGGTGGCGCGCGACCTCAACAAGTGCGCGGTCGAGCAGTGCAAGTACGTGTTCCTCTGCCTTCCCGACGGCGGGATCATCAACGACCCGGTGCTGCTGCGCGTGGAGGAGAACCGCTTCTGGCTGTCGCTCGCGGACAGCGACGTGGAGCTGTGGGCGCGCGGCGTGGCCTACAACAACAACTACGACGTGACCATCAAGGAGCTCGACGTCGGACCGCTGCAGGTGCAGGGCCCGAAGTCGAAGGACGTGATGGTGGACCTGTTCGGGGACAGCGTTCTCGACATCCCGTACTACTACATGCGCCCGTACGAGCTGGACGGCCTCCGGGTGCTCGTGTCGCGCACGGGCTACACGTCCGAGCTCGGCTTCGAGATCTACCTCTACGACGCCAGCAAGCACGGCGTGCAGATGTGGGAGAAGGTGCTGGAGGCCGGCAAGCCGCACGGCCTCGAGGTGATCGGGCCCTGCCACATCCGCCGGATCGAGGGCGGCATCCTCGCGCTCGGGCCGGGCTGCGACATGTGGTTCGACACGAACCCCTACGAGGTCGGCATGGGCTACGACTGGATGGTCGACCTCGAGCAGGCCTCCGACTTCATCGGCAAGGACGCGCTCGTCGAAGATCAAGGCCGAGGGGCCGAAGCGCCAGCTCGTGGGCGTGGAGATCGGCGGCTCGAACGCCGGCTCCTACAACGACAACGCGATGATCGACGTCTTCCCGGTCCACAAGGACGGGAAGCGCGTCGGCCAGGTCACCTCCGCGTGCTGGTCGCCCAAGCTCGAGAAGAACATCGGCTTCGCGATGGTGCCCACCGAGCTCTCGGAGCTCGGCACCGAGTTCGAGGTCGAGCGGCCCGGCGAGACGGTCTCGGCGGTCGTGGTCCCGAAGCCGTTCGTCGACCCGGAGAAGGAGACCCCGAAGCAGGAGCTGACTGCGGCGGAGTCGTAGGCTCCGCCGCGCCCGTGACCGCGCACTACGACTTCGTGATCGTGGGGGGCGGCTCCGCGGGGAGCGTGCTCGCCAACCGCCTGTCGGAGGACCCGGGCAACCGGGTGCTCGTGCTCGAGGCCGGCCGCTCCGGACTGGCCCTGGGACCTCTTCATCCACATGCCGGCCGCCCTCGCGTTCCCGATCGGCAACCGCTTCTACGACTGGCGCTACGAGTCGGAGCCCGAGCCGCACATGGGCGGCCGGCGCGTCTACCACGCGCGCGGCAAGGTCCTGGGCGGGTCGAGCAGCGTGAACGGGATGATCTTCCAGCGCGGAAACCCGCTGGACTACGAGCGCTGGGCCTCCGGGGCGGGCATGGAGACGTGGGACTACGAGCACTGCCTGCCCTATTTCAAGCGCATGGAGAACTGCCTCGCGGCGGCCCCGGACGATCCCTTCCGCGGTCACGACGGACCGCTCGTGCTCGAGCGCGGACCGGCCCAGGGGCCGCTCTTCGACGCGTTCTTCGCCGCCGTGCAGGAGGCGGGCTACTCGCTGACCTCGGACGTGAACGGCTATCGCCAGGAGGGCTTCGCGGCCTTCGATCGCAACGTGCACCGGGGGCGGCGGCTGTCAGCTGCGCGGGCTTACCTGCACCCCGTCATGAAGCGCCCCAACCTGACGGTGAAGACGTTCGCGCTCACCACGCGGATCCGCTTCGAGGGCGAGCGCGCCATCGGCGTCGAGTACACGCGCGGAGGGCGTAGCCGGACGCGTCATGGCCGGCGAGGTGCTCCTGTGCGGGGGCGCGATCAACACGCCGCAGCTGCTCCAGCTCTCGGGCGTGGGCGCCGCCGCCGAGCTTCGCGAGCTCGGCATCGACGTCGTGCAGGACCTGCCGGGTGTCGGCGAGAACCTGCAGGACCACCTCGAGGTCTACGTGCAGCACTCGTGCACCCAGCCGGTGTCGATGGCGCCCTACTTCGCCATGCGCAGACGCCCGCTGGTCGGGCTCAGGTGGCTGGTGAGCAAGTCCGGGCCCGGCGCCACCAACCACTTCGAGGCCGGCGGCTTCGTGCGGAGCAACGAGGAGGTCAGTTACCCCAATCTGATGTACCACTTCCTGCCGATCGCGGTTCGCTACGACGGCACGCTGCCTCCCGGCGGGGGCGGTCACGGCTACCAGCTGCACGTGGGGCCCATGTACTCGGACGTCCGCGGAAGCGTCAAGGCGGTCAGTACGGATCCGCACACGCATCCCGCGCTGCGCTTCAACTACCTCTCCACCGAGAACGACCGGCGCGAGTGGATCGAGGCCATCCGCGTCACGCGCCAGCTCCTGTCGCAGCCGGCCTGGGCCGAGCTCGACGGCGGTGAGCTCTCCCCCGGGCCCGAGGTGGAGACCGACGAGCAGATCCTCGACTGGGTCGCCAAGGACGCCGAGACCGCGCTGCACCCTTCGTGCACATGCCGGATGGGAACCGATGCCATGGCGGTGGTGGATCCGCTCACCATGCGGGTTCGCGGCCTCGAAGGGCTCCGCGTGGTCGATGCGTCGGTGTTCCCTTCGTGACGAACGGGAACATCTACGCGCCGGTGATGATGACCGCGGAGAAGTCGGCGGACCTGATCCTCGGCAACACCCCCCTGCCGGCCGAATCCGTCGAGTTCTACCGGCACCGCTAGCCTGTGCGACGACGGGCTCGACCGTGGCCAGATCGAGTGCTATCACCTGATCGGCAGCGGAGAGCAGGGGCAGAAGTTGGACTGGATTCTCGTAACCGCCGCCCGAGAACCTCCAACAAGTGACGGGTGAGCTTGACACGTCGTACGCAATCTGATTTCTCATGGGCCATCCGCTCTGGTAATGCCAAGGGCCGGTCGCCTGTGACGCGCACACCGGTCACTCGCAGGGCCGGGGTGACCACGTGATCTTCGTCGTGGTCCCATGCCTCAACGAGCGTGAGAACCTTCCTGGGCTCTTCGATGGTCTGCGCAGCCACACGCGTACGTCCGAGGCCCGGATCGTCTTCGTCGACGACGGCTCGAGCGACGGTTCCGGCCAGCTGGCACGTGAGCTTGCCGAGGGCTTCCCGCTCACGCTGTTGACGCACGAGCGCAACCGCGGCCTCGGGGCGGCGGTCGCATCGGGCCTTCGGTACGCGCTGGACGAAGGTGTCGACGACGACGTGGTCGTGACCGTGGAGTCGGACAACACCGCGGATCTCAGCGATCTTCCGCGCCTGGTCGAGAGTGTCGAGCGCGGCGCCGACGTAGCCATGGCGTCATACCTTGCGCCCGGCGGCCGCGTGATAGGCGTGAAGCGCTGGCGGGTGGCAGCCTCCAGGACGGTGACCGGCCTCTTCAAGCTCGCGGGGGGCCTGCGCGAGTTCCATCAAGTCACCCCGCTCTACCGCGCCTATCGCATATCCGCGCTTCGGCGCGCTGCGGAGCTCCACGGCGACAGCCTCATCACCGAGACGGGCTTCGCCGTGAACGTCGAGCTCCTCTTGAAGCTGCGCCGCGCCGGAGCTCGCGCCGTGGAGATTCCTACGACCCTCGACTGGACCCGGAGGCGCGGACAGTCGAAACTGCCGTTGGTGTCCACGGCCCGCGCCTATCTCCGTCTGCTGCTGGTGGCTCGGACCCCCCCAGGGGCCCGTCAGCTCGAGCCGGCGAGGCTGAGCAATGACGGCGGCGGAGGTGATGGTCTGCCTCGGCACGCGGCCGGAGGTGATCAAGCTCGCGCCGGTCATCAAGCTTCTCGAAGCGGACGATCGGCTCGGCGTGACCACCGTCTCGACCGGGCAGCACCGCGAGATGCTCGAGCCGATGCTCGAGACGTTCGGGATCGACGCCCGACGTGGACCTGGGGCTGATGCGGGCCGGCCAGGGACTCGCTGCCCTGACGGCACGGGCGGTCGCGGCGCTCGAGGAGATCATGCTCGAGCGGAAGCCCGAGGCGGTTCTCGTGCAGGGCGACACGACCACGGCGTTCTGCGCGGCGCTGGCCGCGTTCTACGCCCAGGTGCCCGTGGGCCACGTCGAGGCGGGCCTGCGAACGGGTGACCGCTACCGGCCGTTTCCCGAGGAGATGAACCGCCGGCTCATCGCGTCCCTGGCCACCTGGCACTTCTGCCCGACCGCCGTAAGCGCGCCAACCTCGCGAGCGAGGGAGTTCCCCGGCGAGCGTGGAGGTCACCGGCAACACCGTGGTCGATTCGCTGCACATGGTCCTTCGTCGCCTGGCCGACGGCTCGGCACGAGCCGCCGTCCCACCCAAGCGCGCCCGCCAGCGCGTCCTTGTCACGCTTCATCGCCGGGAGACGCAGGGGGAGCGCCAGCGCCGCCTCTGCCGCATGCTCGCCCAGATAGCGGATCGCCGCGACCTGGAGGTCGTCCTTCCCATGCATCTCAGCCCTGCGGTGAGCCGGAGCGTCCGCGGCGAGCTCCGCGGCCACGCCAACGTGCACCTGCTTCCGCCCGCCGACTACGTGAGCTTCATCGAGCTCATGCGGACCAGCGACGTCGTGCTGACCGACAGCGGAGGCGTACAGGAGGAGGCGTCTGCGCTTGGAGTGCCGGTGCTGGTCATGCGAGACGCAACCGATCGTCCCGAGGGCGTCAGCGCCGGCTGCGCGGTGCTCGCCGGAACCGATCCCGCCCGCGTGGGCTTCCATCTGAGCACGCATGCTCGACGATCCCGGGGCGCGCCGGCGCGCCGCCAACGCGCCGAATCCCTACGGCGACGGCAGGGCGGCGGAGCGGATCGTGTCCTGGATGGCGCGCGAGCTCGGCGGCGAGGACCCAAGCGGGACCGGCCGCTTCCGGCGTGGCGAGGAGCCCACGCCGTTCCGGGAGGAGATCCCGGCATGAGCGTCGACCAGGCCGCGCCGTTCGAGCAGCACTACTTCCAGGACGTCTACCGCGCTGCGTACGACCAGCGCAACCCTCGCTACAAGCACCGCTCGTACCTGCGGGAGGTGCGTCGGGTGGCCCCGCAGGGCGGCACCCTGCTCGACGTGGGGTGCGCCTACGGAGCCTTTCTGGCTGAGGCGGCGGGCAACTACTCCTGCACGGGTTGCGACATCTCGGGCCACGCCGTGGAAATGGCCTCCCGCCGGTTGCCCGGCGTGCCGGTCTTCCAGTCCGACGTCATGGGAGTGATCCCTGCCGGCGACTACGACGTGGTCACCTGCTTCGACGTCCTCGAGCACGTTCCGGACCTCGATGCCGCGTTGACGCACCTGGGCCGGGTCCTGAGGCCGCGGGGCGCCCTCGTGATCAGCGTTCCCGTGTACGACACCCCGGTCGGCAGGCTGGTCGGGCTTCTCGACCGCGATCCCACTCACCTGCACAAGCTCGCGAGACACGCCTGGCTCGAGCGGCTGCAAGCCGCCGGCTTCGAGCACATTCGCTGGTCCGGAATCCTGCGTTACTACTTCGGCGGACCGCTGTACCTGCACTGGTGCTCGCCCGGCATCCGGCGTTTCAGCCCGGCCATCCTCGTGACGGCCGTCGCCGCGGAGACGGGGCGCTGACAAATGCTCACCGGTCCCCTCGATAGGCGGCGGATCGCGGATTACACGCCGTGAGCGCTGCATGGAGGCGGCGCGCCGCGGCGCTCGGCATCGTCCTGGCGGCGTCGCTCATGGCGGCGCCGCTGGCGGCCGCCGCGGGCAGTAAGCCGGCGCGAGCCACGGACGCCGACCAGGGCGTGGTCCGCCAAAGCAGGCTGCCCGAGGTTGGCGGGCTCGTGGGCGCGGCCTCGCTGCTGGTCCTCTCGCTGGGGGCGGGGCGCCGCACCGGGCGCCGCTGGGCGGCGTTCCCCCGTGGCGAGCTTGCCAGGTTGCGGGCGCAGCGCTCGGCCTCGGCCGGCGCGCTGTGGCGGCTGGCGCCGTGGCTGGTCGTGGCCGTCTTCGCGGCAGTCGAGGTCGCGCTGATCATGGCGAGTCGCGCCGGCCCGACGATCGACGAAGGGCTCTACATCGCAGCCGGTCTCCGGACGCTCGGAGGCCACGGGATCAGTGACGGCTACCTCACCTGGTTCTCCGGCTCGCTGGTGTGGCCGGCGATAGCGGGGATCGGGTACGAGCTGTCCGGCCTGGAGGGCGCGCGGCTCATGGCGCTGATCAGCATCGTCGTGGTGATGGTCGCCACGATCAAGGCGACCGGCAACCTCTTCGGGCCGCGCGCGCGCTTCTTCGCCGCGCTGCTCTTGGCCACGAGCGGGCCGGTGCTGATGCTCGCTCACCTGGCCGTCTATGACGCGCTCGCGATCGCCGGGGTGGCCACCTGCTTCTGGTGCGTCACGGAGTTGGCGCGCCGCGACCACCGAGGCTGGCTGGTGGCCGGCGCGTTGAGCTTCAGCCTGGGAGTGCTCGCAAAGTACCCAACGCTCTTCTTCGCCGGGCCGACGCTGATGGCGCTGCTCGTGCTGCTGCGCCGGGAGCGGGCCGGCACCGACCTGGCGCTGTTCGGCTTCGTGTTCGCCGTACTCCCGATGATTCTGTTCCTGTCCGAGCGCGGGCAGTACTCGATGTTGTTCTCGGACAATCTCGCCCTCCAGACCGAGGCCTTCGGAGCCAGCCCGAGAACCGTGGCATACGCCCAGGCGTATTTCACCGCGGTGCCGCTGGTGCTGGCCCTCGCCGGCTGGCTTGCGGTACCCGGCCGGCGGCTGCTGGCCACCGTTCTGGCCAGCGGGGTGGCCGGTCCGGTCGCGTACCACCTGCTGTCCCAGAACGGCGTCTCCGACCACAAGCACGCCGTGTACGGCCTCGTCTTCGCCGCTCCGCTCGGCGGGTTGGCGCTGGCCGGCGCAGCGCGCGACTGGCCGCGGCGCGTGGCGATGGTCCCCGCCCTCGCCGCCCTCGCGTTCCTCGGCGTCGCGCAGATGCAGCGACTCGACGACGGCTCGCCGGACCTTCGCGCCTCCGTCGGCTACCTGCGCGCCCACGTGAAGCCGGGTCAGGAACTGCTCATCAACAACTCGTGGCCCTTCATCCCGTACCTCTACGAGCGCGGCGCCTTGGCCTCGCCGTGGGACGTGTACGACGTCTACCGGGTGCGCGCCGGACAGGCGCGCGGCAGCGTCTGCCGCTACGACTGGTTCGTGGACGCGCCGGGCGGATCCTCGTGGTCGTCGCGGATCCGTCGCCAGGCCAAGCGGTGCGGGACGTTCCATGAGGTCTTCAGCCGGCCCGAGCCCCTCGTAGGGCTGACCAACGACCGGCTCGACTTCATCCAGTACACCGGCTACGCGCGGATCTGGAAGAACGTCCGCCGGGAGCGGTCCGGGTGAGCCCGGAGAGCCGGGACACGGCCGAGCCCGGGATGTGGCGCATCCGTCTCGCCGGCCTGCTGGTGGTGGCGAGCGTCGTCTGGTACCTGCCGTGGCTGGTCGCGCACCTGAACGTCGGGGCGCTCTGGCTGGCGGTGCCGTTCGCGCTCGGCAGCATCGTCCTCGTCGCGAACCTGCTCCTCTCGGTCATCAACAACTGGCAGCGCACCAGCCCGCCCGAGCGGCTCGTCGACCCGGGCTCGGAGCTGCCGGTGGCGGTGGTGATCCCCACCTCGCACGAGGCGCCGGAGCAGGTGGCCACCACCGCCCGCTCCGTGCTCGGCCAGGACTGGCCGCAGCACCGGATCCGCCTGATCATCAGCGACGACGCCCACTCCCCCGACATGAGGGACCTGGTGACCGCCCTCAGCGAGGAATTCGAGGACGCCACCGTGCGCTACCACGAGCCTCCCGAGCGCGGTGATCCCGAGCGTGAGGGCGACGCCAAGGCGGGCAACCTCAACTCGGCCGTGCGCTACATCGATCGCAACTGGCAGGACATCTGCTTCATCGAGGTCCGCGATGCCGACGACGAGGTGGTCGACCCGGCGTTCCTCCGTGCCTGCATCGCCCAACTGCAACACGACGAGGCCACCGCCTACGTCCAGACGATCAAGGAGGCGCGGGTCAGCCGCGGAGACCCGTTCGACAACAACCAGCCGCATTTCTACCGAGGCTCCATGCACGCCCGCCACGCCGCCAACGCCGTGTTCCCGTGCGGGTCCGGCCTCGTCTGGCGGCGCGACGGCGCTGGCCGATATCGGCGGCTTTCCCAGCTGGAACCTCGTCGAGGACCTTCAGTCGGGCATCGAGGCGCTGCGGCGCGGCTGGCACGGCGTCTATCTGCCGGTACTCGGTGCGATGGCCCAGCACGCACCGGAGGACATCCCGGTCACCTACAAGCAGCGCGGCACCTGGGCCCTGGACACGATGCGGCTGGTCTTCTGGGGCGGGCTGCGGGGACTCCGCCTGCGCCAGCGGCTGCAGTTCCTCGAGCTCGGCCTCTTCTACCTCCAGAGCTTCGCAATGCTCACCTTCATGGCGGCGCCGATCATCGGCTTCGCATTCGTCGTGTATCCCGTACGGGCGAGCGTTGGCGTCTACTCGCTGCACTTCTGGCCGTTCGCGGCCGCGCTGGAGCTCTTCCTGGTCGCGCTGATGGGGGGCCAGTCCTACGAGCGCCTGTGGCGGGCCCGCCAGATGTGGGCGGGCCTCGCCCCCGTCTACGCGAAGGCCTGCATCCTGGCTCTCGCCGGCGGGCCCCATCGCAAGCCGAGCTACGAGGTCACCCGCAAGCACGACGAGTTCCGCTGGTACTGGCGGGAGACGCTCGTGCAGACGGGCTTCCTGCTGCTGCTGATCGGGACGCTGGCCTACAGCCTGGCTACGACTTCGTTGGTGAGCAAGTTCGACGTCGGCTCCGCCTACTGGGCGATGTTCTTCGTGATCCTCCTCGGCGGTTTCGTCCGGAAGAGCTGGTTCGGGCTCGGCCTGCGCCGCGGCCTGGTGGGGGGCACTCCTCCGCCTGAGCTCCGCGAAGAGCCGCATCGACCGCAAGAGGCGCAGCGCCCGCAATGGGTGGCCCCGGCAGAGACTCCTCGCGCGCCGTGACCGGTGCGCGGTCGGCCAGGAGCACTGGCGGCGCCGCTCTCGCGACGGCCGTGGCGTTGCTGGCGGGCCTCGCTCCCGCGGCCCGAGCCGAGGAAGCACCCGGCTGGGGATCGCATGGCCTGGAGGGGGAGGACATGGCGGTGCCTGCCGGGGCCGGGAACGCGGTGCAGGATCCGGCGGCAAGCGGCGGGCGGGCGCTGCTCCTCAGGCCGAACACCACGGCATCCGCGTTCGTCACCGTGACCACGCCCACCGGACTGACCGTACGCGCACGCGGCGCTCACTGCCGAGGAGCCCGGCGGATGGTCGTCACCGTCAGCGGACACGAAGCGCTGGCGGTCGCGGTCCACAGGCGCTACGCCCGGTACAGCTCCCGGGTGAGGCTCGCCCCCGGCACTCACCTGGTGGAGATCTCGCTCGTGAGCCGCCCGCGTTGGCGCTGCAACGGTCGCGGCCTGTGGATCGACGCGATCGGCCTGCCGGTGGAGTCGGACCAGAACTCCCTGCAGCGCCGCGTTCGTGGAGAGTTGAAGGTGTTCACGGATTGGCTGGCGCGCAACCGCGTGGACGGCTACATCGGGGAGGTGGGTTGGCCCGATGACCGCCGCGGCGAGGCGGCGGAGTGGAACCAGCTTGCCGAGCGCTGGTACCAGGACGCGGACGCTGCGCGCCTGTGGGTCACCAACTGGGCTGCCGGCGAATGGTGGAAGAGCACGTACGACCTCGCCTCCTATGAGGACCGAGAGCTGGGATCGGGCGTGGACAGCGCGAACACACAGGCCGCCGTGATCGAGGCTCACCCCAGCACCGCGGCGTACCGTCGGGGGGTGAACGTGGCCGGCGGGGCGTTCGGCGCTCCTTCGGTCGATCCAACGAGCACCTTCTCGAACGCCAATCCAGGCCGGATCGAGGTGAACTACCACTACGACGCAGCCGGCACCTTCAGCTTCCTCGCGCGCCGGAACATCGACCTGGCGCGCATCGAGTTCCGCTGGGAGCGCCTCCAGCCGACGCTCGGAGGGCCGCTCGATCCCGCCGAGCTGTCCCGCCTTCGCGCGCGTGGTCGAGCGGGCCCGCCAAGCGGGCCTCGCCGTGATCCTGGACATGCACAACTACGGCGCCTACTACCTCTCCGACGGTACGCAAGGCATCCGTCAGCCGATCGGGTCCACAGCGGTCACCAGCGCCGATTTCGCCGACGTCTGGCGGCAGATCAGCGAGGCATTCCGCGACGATCGTGGCGTTCTGGCCTTCGGGCTGATGAACGAGCCGGTGAACATGGAAGGGCGCGGGGGCGCCCGGCCGGCTCAGGTTTGGGAGCGCGCCTCCCAATCGGCGCTCGACGCCATCCGCTCCACGGGAGACACGCGCCTCATCATGGTCGCGGGCTATCAGTGGTCCGGAGTCCAGGTTTGGGCCGACGAGCACCCCTCGGCGTGGATCGTGGATCCGCTCGACAACTTCCGCTACGAAGCGCACCACTACTGGGACGTCGACCACTCGAGCCTGTACCGCCAGTCCTACTCGAAGCTGACGGGTGGCTTGGGCCCGGAGATCGAGCCGGTGGGCGTGGACCCGTTCTCGTGGACGCCCGAGCGCCTCGGCCGGTGGTACCTGCCGGGCCTGATGTCTGCGAACCCGCACCAGGCGTCGCGTGGCCTCACGGATGATCAACGAGATCGCGCAGGTGAACCGGGTGACGCTCGAGATCACGTCGAAGCCGCCGGGAACCTCGGCCGTGACGGCGGCCCGGCGTCTACGGCGGCGGGGTGGGGTGTGGTGGCGGGGCGCCGGGGCTCTTTTGTGTGCCTCCGGTTACCCGGCGTGGTGTCCGTTGCACCGTCGCGGGACGGTTCCCCGGGCGCCGCGAACGAGAGGAACGTAATGCTGAATAGTTCCGCCTAACGTTCCACTCGATTTCGGCGAGTCACGGGCGACCACCCGAATGTGACGCGACGCCGACGGAACAGCCTCCTTACCCCGCCGCAGTAGGCGCCGGCGGCCCGCGTTACGGCGGCGGGGTGGGAATGTGGTCCGGGGCGCCGGGCTCGTTTGTGCGCCTCCGGTTACGCCGGCGTGGTGTCCTGTTGCGCGTCGCGGGGCGGTTATCCGGCGCCCCCGATCGAGAGGAACGTAATGCTGAATAGTTCCGCCTAACGTTCCTCTCGATTCCGGCGGGTAACGAGCGACCACCCGAATGTGACGCGACGCCGACGGAACAGCCCCGCGCTGGCCTCCCCTGGCCAGGCGACGGCCCGGCCTCAAGGCGCCCCCTCCACGAGATCGGCGAGGCGCTCGACCGCACGGCCGAGCTCGCCGCGCGGCTCGCGACCGCCCAGTGCGAGCTGTGCCCCCATGCGCGAGCGCGGGAGCGTGACCACGGCGCGCTCCCGCCAAGCTCCGTGACCGCCGCCGCCGTTGACAACCACGAACGGCTCGGGTCCCACCCGCGCGAGACACGCCGCCGCGACGGCGGCGAGCGCCGGCTCCGACGCCTCCGAAGCCACGAGCAGCATCCTGTCCGCGAGCGCGGCGGGCCGGCCGCCAAGCGCGCCTGAGCCCGCGTCGAGCACCAGCGGCGCGAAGTGCCGGGCGCAGTCCGCCAGCGCCAGCTCGTCGGCCCCGCCGACGAGGCAGAGGCGGCCCACCGCTCGCGTCGCGGCGCCAGGCACGTCGGCCAGCGAGCGGGCGAGCCGCGTGGCCGCCTGGGTCGCGAGGCTCACGGCCGAGCCGCGCGCCTCGCAGCTCACCGCGGCCGCGCCGGCGGAGTCGCGGGCGGCGAGCTCGGCCGCGAGCGCCCGCGCCACGACGGTGGCCCCGCAGCCGCGGGAGAGCCCGAACACGGCGATCACCGGCCGCTGGGCGAGGATGCCCACCGGAGACGGTGCATCGGGCTCGGCGGGCTCCAGGAGCCACGACGCCAGGCCGCTCATCGGGCCACCGTCGCTTCGGTCTCGACAGCGAGCCGATCGGCCAGCGCGTCGAGGGCCGACGGCGGGCGCAGCCGCACCGCGACCGTTCCGTGGGCAACGTCGATCCGCGCTCGCGCACGGGCCCAGCCGGGGAGCGCCTCGTGAACCCCGGCCCGGGGGTCGGCGCCGGCCGCGAGGGCCAGTGCCCCCGCCTCCGCGGCCGAACCCGCGAGCACCTTGGCGTAACCCACGCCGAGAAGCTGGAGGCAGGCCAGGCCCACGAGCACGACGGCCGGCACCAGCCCCACCGCCTCCACGGTCGCCTGGCCGCGCTGGCGCGCGGGCCTAGCCGCCATCCGCCCGGCCCAGCGACGAAGTGGCGGCCACCGTGACGGGTCCCCGCCACGCGCGCACGATGAGCGGCACCCGCAGCGATACCCGCACGCCGCCCTCGCGGAGGCGGCGGACGCTCAGGCCGCGCTCGAGCGAGCGCGGTACCGCGCTTCGGGCGGCGGCCTCCGCGCTCCGCCCCACGGCATCGGCCCGCGCGGCCGCGCGCGCGGCGTGCGCGCACTCCCAGGCGGTGTGCCCCGCGAGCGCCAGCTGCCAGGCCAGCAGGCCCGCGAGCAGGACGAGCGGGAGCGCGGCCACGAGCTCCACGGAGGCCTGGCCGCGCTCGCCGGCGGCGGGGCGATGGGTGAGATGCGGGGCATGGCTCATGCGAACCGCAGCGTCTCGATCGCCGGGCCACGCCACAACGCGTCCGCGTTACGAAGTCGCGACGGGAGCGTTAGAGGTCAGCGTGCCTCGGCCGGCGGCAGGGCTGACGCTTTACCCTCGAAGCCGTGCCCGGCCTCCGTCTCAACGTGCTCGACCAGTCGCCCATCTCGGAGGGGTCAACCGGCGCCGACGCCCTGCACAACACGCTTGATCTCGCCCAGCTCGCCGACCGGCTCGGATACGGCCGCTACTGGGTGGCCGAGCACCACGCCACGCCGATGCTCGCCTGCGCGAGCCCGGAGGTCTTGATCGGCCCGATCGCCGCCGCCACCGAGCGCCTCCGGGTCGGCAGCGGCGGGGTGATGCTTCCCCACTACAGCCCGCTCAGCGTGGCCGAGCGCTTCAGCATCCTGAGCGGGCTGTATCCCGGCCGGATCGACCTCGGCATCGGCCGGGCGCCGGGCACGGACCGGCTGACCATGCTCGCCCTCCAACGCGACCGCCGGCAGCCCTCCCCGGACGACTTCCCGGAGCAGCTCACCGAGCTGCTCGCCCTCCTCGAGGACCGCATGCCGGCGGATCACCCCTTCGCCCGTCTCGCCGCACTGCCCGGGGGACCGCACCGGCCGGAGGTCTGGCTGCTCGGCTCCTCCCCGCAGAGCGCCATCTGGGCCGCGGAGCTGGGCCTCCCCTACTCCTTCGCCGACTTCATCAACCCGGGCGGGGCAGAGATCGCGGCCGAGTACCGGCGCCGCTTCCGCGAGACCGGCCGCGCCGAGGGCCCGCTGGTGGCCGCGGGCGTGATGGCGATCTGCGCCGAGACCGACGAGGAGGCGGAGCAGCTCGCGGCGAGCGGCCGGATGGCCTTCTCGCTTCTGCGCATGGGGCGGCTCGTGCCGGTGCCGCCGGTGGACACGGCCCTGCGCTACCTCGAGACCCGCGAGAAGCGCACCGGAGCGTCCGGGCGGCGGGCCGTGATCGGCTCACCCTCAACGGTGCGCGAGGGGCTCGAGGAGGTGGCGCGCGAGTACGGCGCCGAGGAGCTCACGATCGTCACGATCACGCACGAGCACGAGGCGCGCCGGCGCTCATACGAGCTGATCGCCGAGGCCTTCGCGCTGGACGCGGCCGGCACGGCGCCGGCGGCCACCGGCGCTCAGCCGTAGCTGCGATAGCGCGTCCAGGCCCAAGCAAGCACGCCACAAGTCCAGGTAGGCGAACGCTTCCGCGGATGAACAGCGAGGACCTCGCGCGGCGACTGGTTCGCCCGGGTGAGGACTACTCGACGTTCCTCCGGAGCGTTAACCGGCCGCTGCTGCGGGAGCTGGGCTGCACGAAGACGGGACCGGGTGCTGGTAGGACGTCGACGAGCCGATGGCGAGGGTGATCGCGGTCCGATTGGGAGAGAGCGGGGTGAAGAAGTAGTCCTCGGTCACCCGACGACGCGGCGGTCGCTCCCGACCGACCCGGGCATCCGTTCGCGTACTCACCGGCACACTTCGACGCCTGCGCGAGCAGGAGCATCAGGTGAGGCGCTGAGAGCCAGCCAAGCCGGGATTACGGGTATAGGAAAGTCCAGACCCAGAACAGCCCGTAGGAGGCGAGCGCGAGGAGCGCGAACCAGGCGAGCACTCCGAGGCCGCCCGTGTCGAACAGGCGGTTCGTGGCGGTGAACGTCACGAGGGCGCCGCCGAGCGACGCGTACAGGACCAGGCGCTGGGGGTCCGGGAGCGACTCGAGCTCGAACCGGTACTGGCGGAAGAGCCTGTAAGCGAGGAAGGCGATGGCCGCGAAGAAGGCGATCGTGAGCAACGTGAGCACCACCTCGAGGGCGTCGCCGCCGCCGGGCAATATCACGACCACGAGCGCCACGAGGGCGATCACGCCGAGCTTCCATGCGAGCTGCACGAGCCGAAGGCTAGTGGCCACCAGCCGTCATTTGATCGTCCCGGCGCTCGCCAGCGCCAGGACGAGCGTGCCCAGCACAACCCGGTAGACGACGAACACCATGGTCGAGTGGCGCTCGAGATAGCGCAGCAGGAAGGCGATCGAGGCGTAACCCACCACGAACGCCATGAACGTGGCCAGCGCAAGTGCGCCGAGCGAGGTGTCGGTGGACTCGTCGCCCTTCAGGATCGAGGACAGCTCGAGCAGCCCGCTGAGCACCACTGCGGGGATCGAGAGCAGGAACGAGAAACGCGCCGCCGCCGGGCGGTCGAGGCCCATGAACAGCCCGGCGGTGATCGTGGCACCCGAGCGCGACACGCCCGGCACCAGGGCAAGCGCCTGCGCGAATCCCATGGCGATTCCGTCGCGCTTGTCGATGTCCTCGACGCTCCGCTCGCGCTTGCCCACCCGCTCCGCCAGGAGGAGGGCGAGCCCGAGCACGATCAGGGCGGACCCGATCAGGTAGAGGTCGCGCGCCCCGTTCTCGATCTGATCCTTGAACAGCAGGCCGAAGAACCCGATCGGGATCGTGCCGAGAATGATGTACCACCCCAGCCGCGCGTCGTGCTCGCGTCGTCGTGCGGGGTCGCGGAGCGACCCCAGCCATGCGCGGGCGATTCGCTCGAGGTCCTCCCGGAAGTAGAGGAGCACCGCGGTCATCGTCCCCAGCTGAGTGACGGCGGTGAACGCCGCGCCGGGATCTTCCCAGCCCAGGAAGGCGGGGACTATGCGCAGGTGCCCGGTGCTCGAGATCGGCAGGAACTCGGTGAGCCCCTGCACGATCCCGAGGACTATCGCCTCGAGGATCGACACGGCTGCGGAACCCTAGTGAGCGCCCGACTCGCGAAAACGCGCCCGCGACGCGGCGATTTCCTCCACCGCGTCCTGGCGCGAGAACCAGCCCTTGACCTCCACGTGCTTGTTCTCGAGGTTCTTGTAGATCGAGAAGAAGTGGGCGATCTCGTTCTGGAGCTGGTCGGGAACCTCGTCGAGGCTCTCGAGCCTGTTCCAGCCCGGGTCGCGCAGCGGCACGCAGAGGACCTTGTCATCGAGACCCTTGTCGTCCTCCATGCGGAAAAGCGCAATGGGCTTGACATCGATCATGCACCCGGGAAACGTGGGCTCGGACACGCAGACCATCACGTCGAGCGGATCGCCGTCCTCTGACAGCGTCTCCGGGATGAAGCCGTAGTCGGTCGGATAGACCACGGACGAGAACAGGAAGCGGTCGAGTACGAGGGCGTCCCGCTCGTGGTCCCACTCGTACTTGTTCCGGCTCCCCTTGGGGATCTCGACGATGCAGGCGAACGACTCGTCGGACACGTGGGCGCACAGGGTATCGTTCGCGCGGGAATGTCCCTGCTCGCGCACATCGCAGTGTTCGCCAGCGACAACGGGCAAGGCATCGTCGGAGAGACCGACGACAAGATCATCACGTTCTTCTCGCTCGGCCTCGTCGTCTTCTTCACCCTGGTGGTGATCCTCGGATCGGCGATCCAGGGCGCCCTGGAGCGCCGCAAGAACCAGCGCAAGGCCGCCGAGCTGCGGCGCCGCGTCGGCTGGTAGCGCCGTGCGGAAGCAGCCGGCTCGGCCGGCTGCGCACCGACGGCTTCTCAAACCGTTCACAACGGCCGCCGCGCGGGGCGCCAGGATGCGCGTGCAGATCCCTCCTCCGTGCACGTGGCCCCGCGCTCCCCGCCGGGGCCACGCGCCGTTTTGGGAGAGTTCGGGGTATGGACCCGGTGAGATACGAGCGGCGCGGCCCCGCGGCGGTGGTCACGATCGACCGCCAGGAGCGCAGGAACGCGGTGGACGGACCGACCGCCGACCTGCTGGCCGAGGCCTACGAGCGCTTCGAGGCGGACGACGACGCGCGCGTGATGATCCTGACCGGAGGAGGCGAGGTGGCCTTCTGCGCCGGGGCCGACCTGAAGGCCATCGAGAGCTTCGGCCCGCGGCTCGACCGGGACGGCGGGCCGCTCGGATTCACCCGCCGGATCGCCTCCAAGCCGACGATCGCCGCGATCTCCGGCTGGTGCCTGGCGGGCGGGCTCGAGCTGGCGCTCTGGTGCGACCTGCGCGTGGCCACGCCCACCGCGGCGCTCGGGTTCCCGGAGCGCCGCTGGGGGGTGCCGCTGATCGATGGCGGCACGCAGCGACTCCCGCGCATCGTCGGGCTCGGCCGGGCGCTCGACCTGATCCTGAGCGGCCGCATCGTGGAGGCCGAGGAGGCCCACGCCATGGGCCTGGTGAACGAGATCGTGCCCGACGGCCGGCACCTCGACCGCGCCCTCGAGATGGCCGAGGCCCTCGCCCGCTTCCCCCAGGACACGATGCTGGCAGACCGGCGAGCTGCGATCGAGGGCTTCGACCTGCCGCTCACGGAAGCGCTCGCGCTCGAGGCGCAGAGCGGCGTGCCCACGCTCGAGACGGCGTGGCGCGGCGCCGCTCGCTTCGCGGGCGGCGAGGGCCGCGGCGGCGAGGGCGCCGGGGTCTGAGGTGAGCGAGCCGGCGATCGAGGTATCGGGCCTCGAGAAGTCCTACGGGCAGGTAGCAGCCGTCCGCGGGCTGTCGTTCTCCGTGGAGCAGGGCGAGGTGTTCGGCCTCCTCGGACCCAACGGAGCGGGGAAGACGACCACCGTGGAGATCCTGGAGGGCTACCGCTCGCGCACGGCCGGCCAGGTGAGCGTGCTCGGCCACGACCCCGCGATCCGCGACCGCCGGCTCCAGGAGCGCGTGGGCATCGTGCTCCAGAGCTCCGGGTTCTACCCGCAGGCGACGGTGCGGGAGGCGGTGGAGAACACCGCCAAGGCGTACTCCGCCCCGCGCGACGTGGGCGAGACGATCGACCTGGTGGGCCTCGACGAGAAGGCCGACTCGCGGACGGCCCAGCTGAGCGGGGGCCAGCGACGGCGCCTCGACCTCGCGCTCGCCCTCATCGGCAACCCAGAGCTGGTGTTCCTCGACGAGCCCACCACGGGCTTCGACCCAGCCGCCCGGCGCACCGCCTGGAACGCCGTCCGGAACCTCCGCGGCCTCGGCATGACGGTTCTGCTGACCACTCACTACCTGGACGAGGCCCAGGAGCTGGCCGATCGCGTGGCGATCGTCAAGGACGGCCGCATCGTGGCTCAGGGGCCACCGACCGAGCTCGGCCCGGACCAGGCCCGCTACCGCGTCTCCTACCTTTCCGCGGGACGGCGCGTGGAGCACGAGACCGACGACCCAACCGACCTCCTGCATCGGCTGACGAGCGACGCGCTCGCCCGCGGGGAGCGCCTGGAGGGGCTCGAGGTGAGCCGGCCGACGCTCGAGGACGTCTATCTCGAGCTGACAGCGGAGGATCGGTCTTGAGCGCAGCCGGGCTCACCTGGGAGCAGTTCCGCTTCGAGCGCAAGCTGTTCTGGCGCAATCCCACTGCCGCTTTCTTCAATTTCGTGCTGCCGTTGCTCCTGCTGCTGCTGGTGGCCACGGCCTTCGCCAGCGAGAGCGATGAGCTCGACGTGCTGATCCCGGGCGTGGCCGGCATGAGCGTGATGGCCACGACCTTCACCGCGCTGGCGTACGTCCTCGTGTACCGCCGCGAGGAGGGCATCCTGAAGCGGGTGCGCGGCACGCCGATGCCGGCCATCTCCTACCTCGGCGGGATGATCGGGTCGGCAGTGCTCAACGCCGTGCTCCAGGTTCTGCTCGTGGTCGTGATCGGCCACGTGCTCTACGGCGTCGACTGGCCCGCCAACTGGCTCCTGCTGGCCGGGTTCTCCACGCTCGGCGTGATCTGCTTCGGCTCGCTCGGGGTGGCGTTCGCGCACGCGATCCCGAACGTGGACTCGGGCCCCGCGTGGGTGAACGCGGTGTTCCTGCCGCTGATCTTCATATCCGGCGTCTTCTACTCGTCCGACTCCCTTCCCGGCGCTCTGAAGGCGGTGGCCGAGGTGCTGCCGCTCAAGCACCTGGTGGACGGGCTGTCGGCCGGCATCGTGGGCGGGAGCGGGGACACGGCGGTGGCCGCGGCAGTGGTGGGCGCCTGGACCGTGGCCGGCCTGCTGCTGGCCGTTCGCTACTTCCGCTGGAGCTGAGCGCCGAGCGGAAGCAGCCGGCTCGGCCGGCTGCGCACCGATGTTCTCCCTAGAGGTGGAGCGCGTGCCCGTGGCGGCGCAGCCAGCGCTCGCGCTCGCGCGAATCGGGGCAGCGCTCGGCCAGCAGCGCCCAGAAGCGCGCGGAATGGTCGTGGACCGACAGGTGCGCCACCTCGTGCTCCACCACATAGTCGAGAATCTCGGCCGGCGCGAGTAGCAGGCGCCAGTTGAAGCTCATCGTCCCGGTGGACGAGCAGGAAGCCCAGCGGGTGCTCTGGCCGCGGATCTGGAGCGCCGTGTAGCCGGTCCCCGCCCGGGCCACCGCCGCGTCCAGCCGGGACGCCACCTCCACTCGCGCACGGCGCCGGTACCAGCTCTCGAGCGCGGCGCGCAGGCCGCCGTGGCGCCCGGCTCCCGCACCGTCACGTCGAGTCCACCGACGCGGGGCGTCACGCGCGCCCTGGAGCCTCGCGACAGCCGTAGCGGCAGGCGCTCCCCCAGGTATGGCACCTCGCCGCCGTCCTCCAGGCGCGCGGGCGGCAGCTCCGCCTCGGACTCGCGCATGCGCCCGAGCGTGCGCTCGATCCACGCCCGCTTCTCCTCTACGAAGGGCTCCACCTGCCGGAGGGCGAAGCCGCGCGGCACCACCACCTCGACCCCGGCCCCGTCCACGACGATGCGCGCGTGGCGCGCCCTCGCCGAGTGCCGGATCCGGTATGGGATCGCTGCGCATCCGGCCGAGCCGGATGCTTGCGCCAGGCGCATCGCTGCGCGGATCGAGCTCATCCCTCGATCAGGGTATGCGCGCCGGCGGCTGCCGGCCGCCCCGCTCGCACCTCGTCGTACACGTGCGCGAGCCCGCGCGCGAGCGCCGGCCAGGCGTAGCGGGCACGTGCCGTCCTCGTAGGCGCGCTCGCCGCGGCGGCGGCGCTCCGCGTCGCCGTTCACCGCCTCCACGAGCGCCTCCACCATTGCCTCCTCGTCGTCCGGGGGCACGAGCCAGCCCGTCTCGCCGGCGTCCACGATCTCGGCCGGCCCGTGAGCGTCCACGGCCACCACCGGCAGGCCGCAGGCCATCGCCTCCACCAGCACGGCTCCGAACTGCTCGCGCACGGACGGCAGCACGAGCAGGTCGGCCGCGTTCAGGCCGGCCGGCAGATCCTCGTGGCCGCGCCAGCCGGCCAGGAACACGTCCGGATCCCCCGTCTCGCGCACGATCTCCAGCGGGTGCCGGTCCTCCCACTCGCCCGGGAAGCCGCCGAGCAGTACGAATGGGGCGCGCCGCGCAAAACGGGCCCGCGCCCGGGCGTGGGCGCGGATCAGGAGCGGGATGCGCTTGACCGAGGTGTAGCGGCCCACGTAGAGCAGAACCGGGCCGCCGTCGCGGAAGGCCTCGAGGTCCTCGTCACGGTAGGCCACGGTGCCGGGCTCGCCGGTCTCGTCCCAGCCGCGCGGCTCCTCCACGAGCCAGCGGCGCCAGTGCGCGAGCCGCGCGTCGCCGGCCACGGGCCGGCGCTGGAAGCCCGTGGGGTCGAAGCCGTTGGGCGCCCACACCACCCGCTCTGCCGGCACGCCGAGCAGGTCGGGCACCCGGCGCACCGCGTCGGGCGAGAGCACGAGCAGCCGCTCGCAGGCCCCTGCCCAGCGGCGCATCCGGGCGGCCCACTCCGCGGCATGCGTCCAGCCATCCGGCGGGCCCTCGGCGATCTCCCGCAGCATCAGCAGCTCCGTGCCGTGCAGGTGGCCGATGCGCGGGATGTCCGGATGGTCGCGCTCGGCCGCCTCGTTGATGGGGGTCAAGTGGTGCAGGTGAAAGAGGTCCGCCGCGCCCGCATCCGCCGCACGAAGCTGACGCCGCCATGCCTCCACCTGGTGCTCGAAGGCGGCGTCGCCGAGCTTCGCGAACACCCGGTCCGGCGAGTCCTGGGCGGTCCTCGAACGAGGGGTGGAAGGGCGGGTCGGCCGCCATCGGGTCCGGGGCCTCCGCGGCGGCGCCGAAGTCGAGCGCCCGCACGTCCAGGCCGGCGAAGAAGGTGGCGGCGTTCGAGGGCGCCCCCGGTGGCCCGAGCGACCCGCAGGCCAGCGTGGCCTCCCAGCCCGACTCCGGCAGCGACCGGGCCAGGTAGCGGACGACCTGGCTCGACCCGCCCCGCGGGAAGAACATCAGCCCCATCAGCACGCGCGGCACGGGCGGCACCTCAGACGATCGTCGGCACGCTGCCGCCGTCCACCGACCAGGCGGCGCCCGTCACGTTCGACGCCCGCTCGGAGCAGAGGAACGCGATCACCGCCGCGATCTCCTCCTCGTCGCCCATCCGGCCGAGCGGCGGCTTCGAGCGAGTCGAGGCCAGCACCTCCTCCCGGGTCGAGCCGGTGCGCTTCGCGATCTGGTCCGCGAGGCCCCCCTTCCCCGTCCAGAGCTCGGTCTCCACCGGTCCCGGAGCGATCGAGTTCACCAACACGCCCTCGGCGGCGAAGGAGTCGGCGAACACGCGGCTCAGCGAGAGCATCGCCGCCTTCGTGACCGAGTAGGCCGCGTTGGTGAGCGAGGGGCGCTTGCCCGACGACGAGCTCACGTTCACGATCCGCCCGCCGCCGGCCGCCGCCATTGCCGGCGCGAGCGCGCGCATCAGGCGCATCGGCGCCATCACGTGTAGGTCCCACTGCGCCTGCCACTCCGCGTCGGTGAGCTCGTCGAGCGAGCGGACGCTGCTCGTGCCGGCGTTGTTCACGAGCGCCCAGGGAGCGCCGTCGCAGCGCTCGAGCAGGCGCTCGCCGGCATCCGGCGCGGTCACGTCGAGCTCCACGTCCGCACCCTCGCGCGCCACGGAGAGCACCCGTGCCCCCTCCTGCGCGAGCATGCGCGCCGTGGCGGCGCCGATGCCGCGCGTGGCACCGGTGATCACGCAGATCCTGCCGTCGAGACCGAGATCCATCAGGAGGGATGATCGCCCAATGAAGTCCCACACCGTCTACCGGACCTTCCAGACCCGCGAGCGGCGCGAGTTCGTGCGCATCACGGAGGACGTCCAGAGCGCCGTGGACGAGGCCGGCGTGAGCGAGGGGCTGGCGCTCGTGGCCGCGATGCACATCACGGCCGGGGTGTGGATCAACGACGACGAGCCCGGCCTCCACGAGGACACGCTCGAGTGGCTCGACAAGGTCGCGCCGCCGAGCTGGAAGGAGCCGGCGAACGACGTGGCGCGCCAGCTCCTGCCCGACCCCGGCGACTACCGCCACCACCGCGGCGGCGAGGACAACGGCGACGCCCACCTGAAGAACCTGCTGGTGCACCACCAGGCGATCGTGCCGGTCACCGACGGCCGCCTCGACCTGGGTCCGTGGCAGCAGGTCTTCTACACGGAGTTCGACGGGCGCCGGCCGAAGCGGCTCGTGATCAAGGTGATCGGGGAGTAGCGGCGACGGAGCAGGGACATCACCAGGCAGCCGGGCATGAAGCGGAGCTGAGTCCGCTCGCCCGGCCGCTTGGTGAAGAGGAACATGGGTCTGCTGGCTAGCTGTTGGCCAGCTCGCGCTCGGTGGCCTGCAGGACGCCGGCGCGGTTCTTGTGCTTGCGCTCGTAGCTGCGAACGGCCTTGATGCGTGTCTCGTCGCCCTCTCCGAGCACGGCACGGACTTCGTCGACGCCGAGCTCGTCGTAGCCGGGCCACGGCTCGTCCGCCTGCAGCGAGTCGATCCGGCCGGTGACGGTGGAGCGGTTCTGGTGCTTGCGCTCGTAGGCGTTCACCTTGGCCAGGTCGACCTGCGAGAGCTCGGCCAGCTTGCCGATGATCTCGTCGACGCTGAGCGAGTCGTAGCCCGCTATGGCGAGATCCGATTCGGAGGCCACGGCCCCCTTGACCGTGCCCTCGGCACGCGCCACGCCCGGCACCTTGCGGGCCTGGCGGGCGGTCCGCTTGGCCTGGCCGGCGCCCCGGCGGGCTGTGCGCTTGGCCGTGCTTGCCGACCTCGCGGACGCGTGTCGGCGGCGCCCGTCTCGGTCACGTCGTAGGAGCCGTCGCCGTCGAACTCGGCGCTGGCCACGGCGTCGGTCAGCCGCGGGATCTCCCTCAGCAGCCGGTCGAGCATCCGCTGCTCGTCGCCCAGCACCGAGTTGGCGAGCCGCTCGGTCTTGGCGGTCGCCGGCGTTGCGGGCGAGCCGGGCCAGCGCGGTGTAGGTGGCGATCTCCTGCGCCTCCGCCGCACATGAGTCCTTGGCGTTCTTGAGCACCTTCTCCTCGCCGCCACTGCCGCGGACCAGGTCGACCGGCGTCTTGGTCAGCGCCAGCGCCTGCCCGATCACGCTCTGGACCAGGCCGAGCCCGACCTGGAGCGGGTTGCTGCCCTGCCCGAGCTCGCCCAGGCGCCGCTCGACGCGGCTGGCGTGACGGCGAGTCTCATCGAGATGGGTCTCGAGGCCGTCGCGGTACTGCCCGCTCGGCGTCATCGCGACCTGCGCCTGCAGCTGGCGCACCAGCGCCAGCTCCGACCCGTGGGCCTCGTTCAGGTACTGGACGATCTTCTGCTCTTGCTGCGTACTCACGAATGCTCCCTTACTTCGAAGGTTGTAGGCCCGGCCGTGTGACCGGACGAGTTACGACGGGCGGCCCGCCGGTCAGGACGGGCCGCGGGTCGTATCCCGCTATGCCCACCCACCCCATGGAGGGGTGGGCAGGCATTGCGACTGAGGCTCGAAGAGCGTTGGCCCCCGAGCCAAGGCTTTACGAGCGGTCGTCGTCGGTGTACGGGTCACCGGTGCCGGCCTTGGCGAGGCCGCGGCCAACCGTGTAGGCGCCCACGACAATGGCCACGTAGAGCCATGCCTGGCGGGCGATGAACTCGTCCGTGCCGCCGGAATCGCCGCCCTTGATCACCATCGCACTGATCAGGATCGCGACGACCGCACCGACGGTCATGAAGAACTCGGTCGTCTTGAACGCGGCCTTGGTCTCGGTTACGAGCCGGCGGGCCGTGCTGGGACGCGAGCCGGTGTGACCATTCCCATCATGGGTCACCGGGGTACGCGTAACGTCAGTTGCTGCCATAGCGGGACTACTCCTTAGGTCTTGAGCTGGGAGGGTCCGTAGTTCCGTCGCGGGCACTGAGTCCCCGATCGGCCCTCCGGTTCGGCGAGCGAACAAAACTGCGGCTCGCCTGACCAAGCCCTCTCATGCCCGAGCGCCAGGGCGCCAAACCCCCTCGACCTTGCTCGTCTGACAATTGGGACACCCCTGGTGGCCAGCAGTCAGACGTGTCCCGCCTACCGCAAGCGGTTGGGTCCGCTGTCGACAGATGAGACAGGGCGGTCTATCGCTGTGGCGGGTAGCGTCCGCTCGGCGGTTCTCACGTTCCTCCTCCTTTCGCGCGGCACAGGTCTCAGAGGGACATTGGGAGCCCAAATGGCTGAACGCCGAAGTGATAGCCGAACAGGTCGCACGGACCAACGGACACCTGCCAGCCCGGGTCGAGCCGGGAGTTCTCCTGCAGTTGTCCAACGAGATGGTGCGGATCTACAAGGAGATCTTTGGCCGCGGTCCGACCCGGGCACGTGTGGACTGGGCCGGTCCCGACACGATCTTGTGCACGTTGGAGGACAGCTTGACACCGGCGGAGCGCAAGTTGGCGGAGCTTGGCGAGCACGAGCGGCTGCGGGACACGAGGACGTTCTTCCAACACGCCTGCGAGGCCGATTTCCGCGAGTCGGTGGAGCGGACCACGGGCCGCAAGGTACGGGCGTTCGTGTCCGGCATCGACACCGCGCAGGACGTGTCCTCCGAGGTGTTCTACTTCGAGCGCGAAACGGCCTAGCCAGCCGCTGCCGTCCGGACGCGCGGCGCCCGCTACCGATACACCTCCGGGTTCGCGCAGTGCGGCATCCGCTCGCCCGCCAGGCCGGCCAGCAGGTTGTCCACGGCCATGTCCGCCATGCGCTCGCGCGTGGCGTGCGTGGCGGAGCCCAGGTGCGGCAGCACGAGCAGGTTCGGCGCCGCGAGCAGCGGATGGTCGCCGGGCAGCGGCTCGGGATCGGTCACGTCGAGCGCCGCTCCGGCGATCTCGCCCTCTCGCAGCGCGGCCGTGAGCGCCGCGCTGTCCACGATCGGGCCTCGCGCGGTGTTCACCAGGTAGGCGGTCGGCTTCATGCGGGCCAGGGCGCGAGCGCCGATCAGCCCGCGCGTCGCCGGGGTGAGCGGGCAGTGCAGCGTCACGAAGTCCGCGCGCTCCAGCAGCCGGTCGAGCGGCACCCCGCCGCTTTGCCCGGTGTGCAGCAGCTCCGCTCCGAACCCCTCCAGGCGCCGCGCCACCGCGCGGCCGATACGGCCCATCCCGACGATGCCGACGGTGGCGTCGTGCAGGTCGCGCCCCAGCATGAGGTCCGGCCCCCAGGTCGGCGACTCGCCGCGCCGCACCAGGGCATCCCCCTCCACGAGCCGGCGGGCGATCCCGAGCATCAGGGCGACCGCGAGGTCCGCGGTCGTGTCCGTGAGCACGTCCGGCGTGTGACCCACCGGGATGCCCCCCGCGGTGGCGGCGGCGAGGTCGATGTTGTCCACGCCGACCGCGTAGTTCGAGATCGCGCGCAGGCGCGGCGCGGCCTCGATCAGCTCGGCCGTGACAGCATCCGTGAGGAGCGTGAGCAGGCCGTCGCTCGCGGCCGCCCGCGCCGCCAGCTCTTCCGGCGGCGGCGGCAGGCGCTCGGGCCACACCTCCACCTCGTGCGCCGCCGCGAGACGGTCGAGCGCGCCCCCCGGCAACCGGCGGGTGACGAAGGCCCGGAGCTCCGCAGCCGTCATGCGCGAGGAGAATGGCAGACGCGTCGAGTATCACTTGGGAGGTGGCCAAGGACACCGGACAACCCGATTCCGACGCTCAGTACGACTTCGGCCGCGCGCGCCGCGCCCGCGCGCTCGCGCGCCTGAGTCACCGCCTTCGCGGCGAGCCGAGCGACGTGAGCGTGATCCTCCCGTTCGAGGAGGTGGTGGCCGCGCTCGGCCGCCGCGGCGAGCGCAGCCTCGGGCAGCAGGTGATCCCGCTCGACTCAATCGTGGGCACCGTGGACCGCGGCCGCGAGTTCGACCGCAGCTTCCGCCCGACCACAGGCAGGGTGCGCACGCGCTGGGAGCGGATCGCCGCCGCCCAGCGGCGCGGCGACCGCCATGCCGCCGATCGACGTGTACCGGATCGGCGAGCTGCATTTCGTGAAGGACGGCCACCACCGCGTATCGGTTGCGCGCGCGCTCGGCCACAAGGACATCAACGCCTACGTGACCGAGGTGCTCACCGAGGTCGGCGCCGAGCGCGAGATCACACTCGCGGACCTGCCGCTGAAGAGCCACGAGCGGCTGTTCCGCGAGCGGGTGCCGCTGCCCGAGCCCGCGCGGGGCGCGATCCAGCTCTCGGACGAGTGGCGCTACGCGGCGCTGGCGGAGGCGGTGGAGGCCTGGGCCTTCCGCCGGGAGCAGGCTACGGAAGAGCCGCTGTCGCGCATCGAGATGGCGGAGGCCTGGTTCCGCGAGGAGTACGAGCCGGTGGTGGAGATGCTCAATGAGGCCGGTCTCGCACGCAAGGGAACCGCGACTGAGGCGTACATGCGCGTGGCCCACCTCCGCTACCTGATCCTTCGCACCCACGACTGGGACGACAGCGTGATCGAGCGCGTGCGCGAGGAGCTCCAGCGTCCCACCTGGGACGAGGACACGATGGTGAAGGCGCTGCGGAAGGAGCTTCGCTGATGCCATCGGGGCGCACCCGGCCGAGCCGGGTGCTTCCGCACTAGCCGCCCTGCGAGGCGTCGCCGCCACCCGTGGCGGCAGGTGCGCCGCTTCCGGCGGTGAGGTTCCGTCCGTCCTCGGGATCGAACAGGTGGAGGCGCCCTGCGTCCACCCAGATCTCGGCCTCCTGGCCCTCCTGCACCTTGCTCTCGGGGTCGAACCGGGCGACGATCTGGCCTGGCGTGCCGGAGCTCGGCACCTCGCCGCCACCGGCGTCCTCGGCCAGCTCCCGGAGCTCCTGCGACTCGATGTTCTGGTCGCTGTCCACCGTGAAGTGGGCGTACAGCTCGGAGCCCATCGACTCGACCACGTCGATCCGCGCGCGGAACGTCGAGCCGCGCTGCTTCAACTCGTCGCTCACCACCGCCGCATCCTCGAAGTTCTCCGGGCGGATGCCGGCGATCAGCTGCTTGCCCGCGGTGTGGCCAACGGCCTCGGCCGCCTCGCGCGGAAGCCGCACGTCGCCCACCGGCAGCTTCACGCTGTCGCCCTCCACGGTGGCCGGCATGAAGTTCATGGCCGGTGAGCCGATGAACCCCGCCACGAACAGGTTGTTCGGGTGGTTGTACAGCTCCATCGGCGAGCCCACTTGCTGGAGCCGGCCGGCGCGCATGACCGCCACGCGGTCGCCCAGCGTCATCGCCTCCGTCTGGTCGTGCGTCACGTAGACGGTCGTGGTGCCGAGCTGGTTCTGGATCCGCGAGACCTCGGTGCGCATCTGGACGCGCAGCTTGGCGTCGAGGTTCGAGAGCGGCTCGTCCATGAGGAACGCGGCGGGATCGCGCACGATCGCGCGTCCCATCGCGACGCGCTGGCGCTGGCCGCCGGAGAGCTGCGCGGGCTTGCGGTCGAGATGCGCCTCCAGGTCGAGCACGCGCGCGGCCTCCATGACCTTCGTGTCGATCTCGGCCTTGTCGAGCCCGCGGAGCTTCAGCGCGAAGCCCATGTTGTCGCGCACGCTCATGTGCGGGTAGAGCGCGTAGTTCTGGAAGACCATCGCGATGTCGCGGTCCTTCGGGGCGCGGTCGTTCACCACGTCGCCGCCGATCCGCAGCTGGCCGTCCGAGATGTCCTCGAGGCCGGCGATCATCCGCAGGGCGGTGGACTTCCCGCAGCCGGACGGGCCAACGAGGATGACGAACTCGCCGTCCTGGATCTCGAGGCTCATGTCGGACACGGCCTCGTACCCGTCCGGGTAGCGCTTGGTGATTCCGTCGAGTGTTATCTGGGCCACGGGGTGCCTCCTTATCCCTTCACCGCGCCGGCGGTGAGGCCCGCGACGATTCGGCGCTGGAAGATCAAGACCATGATGATGATCGGGACGGTGACCACGACCGCGGCCGCGGAGATCGCCCCGATCGGCTGCTCGAACTGCGACGCGCCCGTGAAGAACGCGAGCGCCGCCGGGACAGTCCGTGCGTTGTCGGTCGAGGTCAGGGTGTTCGCGAAGATGAAGTCGTTCCAGGCGAAGATGAAGACGAGGATCGCGCAGGTGAAGACGCCCGGCGCGGCCAGCGGCACGATGATCTTCCGGAACGCCTGGAAGGGCGTGGCGCCGTCCACCTGGGCCGCCTGTTCGAGCTCCCAGGGGATCTCGCGGAAGAACGCCGAGAGCGTGTAGATCGCGAGCGGCAGCGTGAAGGTCATGTAGGGGATGATCAGCCCCAGCCAGGTGTCGTAGAGCCCGATGGTCCGCCACAGCTCGAAGAGCGAGCCGACGATCGAGATCGGCGGGAACATCGCCACGGCGAGCGCGCCCGACAGGATGAGCGCCTTGCCCGTGAAGTTGAGCCGCGAGGTGGCGTACGCGGCCATCGCCGCCAGCACGATCGAGATCAGCGTGGCGATCGAGGCGATGCCGATCGAGTTGACGAGCGCGCGAAGGAACGTGTCGTCGGAGAAGATCACGTCGTAGTTCTTGAAGGAGATCCCGGAGTAGAACTTGCGGTCGGACACCTGCTCGGGCGTCTTCAGCGAGAGCGACAACATCCAGGCGACCGGGATCAGGGCGTAGAGCAGCACCACCAGGATCCCGATCGACCAGAAGCCCTTCTCGCGGGCTGTGTGGTCCACCTAGGCCTCCTCTCCGCGCTGCTGCGCGGTGCTCGTTCCCAGCGCCTTCACGAAGAAGACGGCGATGATGATCACGCAGATGAAGATGAGGATGGACACGGCCGAGCCGAGCCCGACGTTCACCCGGTTGATGGTGATGTTGTAGCCGAGGATCGAGACGCTCTCGGTGCCGAGCGCGCCGCCCGGTTGGATGATGTAGATGTTGTCGAAGATCCGGAATGCGTCGAGCGTCCGGAACAGCAGCGCCACGAGGATCGCCGGCTTCATCAGCGGGATCGTGATGCGGAAGAACCGCTGGACCGTGCTGGCGCCGTCCACCTTCGCCGCCTCGTGGAGCTCGTCGGGCACCAGTGCCAGCCCCGCCAGGAGCAGGAGCGCCATGAACGGCGTGGTCTTCCAGACCTCCGCCAGGATGATCACGAGCAGCGACCCGCCCTTGGTGTTGAGCGGCTGGGCGGTGTCCGAGATCAGCGGCAGGCCCGCCACGAACCCGCTCGTGGGGTCGAAGGCGTACTTCCAGGAGAAGGCGGCGACGACCGTGATGATCCCGTAGGGGATCAGGATCGCGGCGCGCACCGGGCCGCGCCCGAAGATCGCCCGGTGCATCACCAGCGCGATCGCCATGCCCAGCACGAGCTCGATCGACACCGAGATCACGGTGATGAGCAGCGTGGTCCACAGGTCCGACCACCAGGTGGTCGACGAGAGCACGTCGCCGTAGTTCGCGAGGCCGACGAACTCCTTCTCGTCGGGGAAGCGCAGGTCGAAGCGCTGGAAGGAGAGGTAGAGCGCGTAGGCGATCGGCCAGCCGGTCACGAGCAGCATCGCGATCACGGCGGGCGCGCAGAGCATCCAGGCGAGCTTGCGCTCGGCCTTGGCGCGGTCGGTCATGCGCTTCTTGGCGGGCGGGGCCGTGGTGCGGGCCTCCACGCTTGCGGCCTCCATCAGAAGATCTTCCCTTCGGCGGCCTTTTCCATCCGGTCTCGGAGCTTGTCCACGATGCCGTCCGGGTCGACCCCGTCCGGCGGGCTGAAGGTCTTCTGGATCGCCAGCGAGATGTCGCTGTAGGCGGGGGTCACGGGACGCGGCGCGGCGGCCTCGATCGACTCGCGGAGCACGTCCGCGAACGGATACGCCTTCTTTACCTGGGGCGTGTCGTACACGGACTCAGTGGTGGGCGGCAGGCCGCCCTTCTCCGCCGCGATCGCCTGGTGCTTGCCCTGGGCGAGGCACTCGGCTGCGTCAAAGGCGAGATCGCGCTTCTTCGAGTACGTCGAGACGCCGATGTTGATGCCCCCGAGCGGCGGGCGGCTGGGCTTGTCCTTCTCGGTGCGTGGATAGCGCGCCCAGCCCATGTTCTTCTGGAAGTCCTTGCCCACGGCCTCGGCGCTCGGGTACACGAACGGATAGTTCACCTCGTAGTCGGAGCGACCCGCCTCGAAGCCCTGGCGCGCCTGATCCTCGGCGTTGGTGGACATCCCCGGGGGCGCCGCCTTCGACTTGGCCAGCTTGCTCTCGATCTCGGCGGCCTTCTTCGCGCTGTCGTCCACCTTCACGTTGCCCTGCTGGTCCACGATCTGACCGCCCGCGCCGGCGATCAGCGAGTTGATCCACACCGTGAGCCCCTCGTACTGGCGCGCCTGCACCTCCACGGCCGTGCCCTTGGCCACGGCGTCGTCGATCATCTCGTCCCAGGTGAAGTCCTTGGGTGGGGGATCGACCTTGTCCTTGCGGTACCAGAGCAGCTGGGTGTTGCTGGTGAACGGGATCGCCCAGACCTTGCCCTTGTACTGCACCGTCTTGAGCGGGCCGTCGAGCTTGTCCTTCTCGGCGACCGCGCGGCGCTCGCCCTCCCACGGCTGGATCCAGCCCGCCTCGGCCAGCTCGGCCGTCCAGATCACGTCCATCCCGACGAGGTCGATGCTGTCGTCCTTCGCTGCCAGCCGGCGGACGATCAGCTCACGCTGCTGGTTGGCGTCGGTGGGCAGCTTCACGTAGTTGATGTGGTAGCGACCGCCGGCCTGCTTGTTGCAGTCGGCCACGGCCGCGTCGTAGGAGCCGCCGGGCTCGTTGAAGACGTACCAGTTGATGGCCCGGGCGCCGCCGCCGCCCTCGTCGCTGCCACACGCGGAGAGCGCTGACAAGGCCAGCGTCGCGATCACTGCTATGGCGTTCCGTCGGTGCAGCTCTCCCTCCTCGGTGGAGTACCTACCCCGCCGAAACCTCTTTGAATCAGATTGAGAGAACGCCTGCGTGAGCGGCCAGCTCGCGACCCGCCAGCGCTGCGTCCGAGGTGACGAACACCGGTTCGCGCAGCTCCGGCGGAGCGGGCCGGGGCGCTCCCGTCGTGTTGATCGCCACCACGTGGTCCCCGCGCCGGAACGCGAGCACGCCCGGGGCCGCGTCGAGGAGCTGCAGCTCGCCCGACAGGCGGCGGCGCAGCGCAATCAGCTCGCGGGTCAGCGCCAACGTAGAGCCGGGATCGGCGCGCTGCTCCTCGACGTTGCGCTCGGCCGGGTCGACCGGTGGGAGCCAGGCCCTACCGGCGCTGAACCCGGCACCCGGCGAGCCGTCCCACTGCATCGGGTGCCGGAAGCGGTCGCGCCCGGCGCGGTCGAAGGCGCTCTCCCCGGGCGGGCCGTCGCCCTGGCCGATCTCGTCGCCCTGATAGAGGAACACCGGCCCCGGGAGCGTGAGCAGCAGCAGCGCTGCGGCGCGCGCGTTCTGGCGCCCGAAGCGCGTGGCCAGGCGGCCGAAGTCGTGGTTCGACATGACCCAGGCGGCGCGCTCCGCGCGCGCGGAGCTCTCGATCACCGAGCGGAGGACCGTGGCGTCCCAGCTCGCAAGCAGCAACTCGAAGCTGAAGACGGCGTCGAAGTGGTCGCTGTAGGGGCGCCAGCGCGAACTCGGGAGGTACACCTCCCCGACGAGGAACGCATCGCCCGCCGCCTCCCGCATGCGCGCGAGTGCCTCCCCGGTGTCGGGCGCGTTGCGCGAGTTGCTGAGCGCGAGCCGCGACTCCTCAGGGCTCAGCGGCAGGCCGAACGGCTCTATGGCCGGCGGATCGTCGCGCAGCTCGCGGGTCCTTGAGCAGCCGGTCGATGGCGTCGATCCGGTATCCGTCTGCGCCGCGCCCGAGCCAGAACCGGAACACGTCCTGCATGGCCGCCACCACCGCCGGGTTGCGCCAGTCGAGATCCGGCTGCTCCGGGTAGAACGAGTGCAGGTAGTAGCGCCCGTCGCGCGGCGCCCACGCGGAGCCGCCGAAGGCGGAGATCCAGTTGTTCGGGCGCTCGGCCCAGATGTACCAATCGGGGTGCTCGCGGAACCAGGGGTGCTCGATCGAGGTGTGGCACGGCACGAGGTCCAGGAGCACCTCGAGCCCGCGCTCGTGCGCGCCGGCGACGAGCTCGTCGAAGTCCGACAGGCTCCCGTAGGCCGGATCGACGTCCGTGTAGTCGGCCACGTCATAACCGAAGTCGGCCATCGGGGACGGGTAGATCGGCGAGAGCCAGAGGGCGTCCACCCCGAGCTCCACCAGGTGGTCGAGCCGCGAGCGCACCCCGCCCAGGTCGCCGACCCCGTCCCCGTCCGAGTCCTGGAACGAGCGCGGATAGATCTGGTAGATGACCGGGTCCGGCCGCATGGCGCCGGAAGCTATTCGGTCTCCTCACGACACCGGGGCGTCGCGAGGACGCCCCGGTGCGGGTCGGGGGATGCGGGTCCGTGGCGGCGCTACGAGCTGCCGGAACCCGCGGTCTGCAGGGCCTGCTCTTCGTGGCGGCCCTCACAGAACTCTTCGACGAGCTTCGCGCAGAAGGCCGGCAGGTCGTCCGGCTTCCGGCTCGTCACGAAACCGCTGTCTACGTGGACCTGCTCGTCCACCCAGTTGCCGCCGGCGTTCCGGATGTCCGTCCGGAGGCTCGGCCACGAGGTGAGCGTCCGGCCCCGCACCACATCAGCCTCCACGAGTGTCCACGGCGCGTGGCAGATCGCCGCCACCGGCTTGCCCGCCTCGAAGAAGGAGCGCGCGAACCGCACGGCGTCCTCGTGCGTGCGGAGGAAGTCCGGATTGGCCACCCCGCCGGGGAGGACGAGCGCGTCGTAGTCACTCTCGCTGACATCCGCGACCCGGGCGTCCACCGCGAACGTGTGGCTCTTGTCGAGGTGGTTCATCCCCTGGATCTCGCCCTCGTCGATCGACACCAGCTCGGGCTTCCCGCCCTCCTGCTCGACCGCCTTCCAGGGCTCTGTGAGCTCTACCTGCTCCACCCCGTCGGCGGCGAGGAAGGCCACCCGCTTGCCGTTCAGCTTGCCTGCCATCTCAGGCTCTCCTTCTCTCTCGTGTCCCAGAAAATCTCTCTCTTCTGGGGTACCGAGGCCACGGAGAGCTAAACGGGTTCTCAGAGCCGCGCGAGCACCTCGGCCGCCACGCTCTCCCCCGATCGCACCGCGCCGTCCATATAGCCGTTCCACACGGTGGCGATCTCCGCACCGGCCCAGTGCAGCGGTCCGAGCGGCTCGCGCAGGGCGGGCCCGTAGTTGGTCCAGGCGCCGGTGGGCATGTGACACCCGTAGCAACCGCGCGACCACTCCTCCTCGGCCCAGAGGCGCTCCACGTACAGGTCGGGGCGGGCCGCGCGCGGGCCGAAGAGGCGCGTGAAGCAGTCCATCACGGCCGTCCGCCGTTCCGGTGGCCCCAGCCGCCCGAGCTGGCGGGCGTGGCGGCCCTCGAGGAAGCCGAGGAGCACGCCCGCGGAGCCGTCCGGCGGTGAGTTGTCGAACGTGAGCCTGACCGGCCCCACGTCGCTCGTGCCCTCGCCCGACAGACCGTCCGCACGCCAGAATGGCTCGTCGTACACGGCCATGCACTTGGCGACCGTGCCGAGCGGCATCCGCTGCGTCAGCTGGTCCCGGTAGCCGGGCAGCGGCGGGTCGTAGGCGAGGCGGCCCGCGAGCGTGGGCGCCATCGCCAGGATGGCGCGCCGCGCCCGGACCTCGGCTCCGTCCGCGCGCACCACGACGCCGTCCGGCCCGTGCTCGACGGCGCGTACCGGGTGGCCCAGGAGCACGCGCTCGCCCAGCTCCTCGGCGATGCGAATCGCAAGGAGCTGCGAGCCGCCCACGAAGCGGTCCTGCTGTGCGCCGCCCTCGGTGTCGAAGAGCAGCTGGAGGCTGCCCGCCGAGTGGATGTAGAAGAGCATGTGGAGCAGTGAGATGTCCTCGGGCTCGGCAGCCCATACGGCCTCCACCCCCAGCTCGAGGAGGGAGCGTCCGGCCGCGGTGACCAGGTTGCGGCGCATCCAGCCTGCCGCGGTCTGGGCGTCGAGGCGGGCCGCGCCGGGCGCCTCCCACGGCGCCTCGGTAGGAACCGTGCGGGCGAGCCTGTTGAGCTTTCGCTGGGCCCGCTCCACGTCCAGCAGGACCAGCGGATTGATACGCGGGATCGCCCCGCGGTAGCGGCGCAGCCTGCCGCGGTACTCGAACACGTTCTCGCCCTGCACGTAGGTCGGGAACGTCTCCACGCCGAGCTCCTCGGCCAGGGCCGCCAGGCGGTCCTGGGTGGGACCGATCCACTGGGCGCCCACCTCCACGACGTTGCCGCCGCCGATGTCCTCGTTGAGCACGCGGCCGCCCACCCGGTCACGCGCCTCCACGACCACGACGGACGCTCCCGCAGCCGCGAGCCGGCGGGCGGCGGTGAGCCCGGCGAGCCCGGCGCCCACCACCACCGCCTGCGCCTCGCGGCTCTGCCCCTCGGCCATCGGCTGCGCACACTACCCCGGTCCCGGACGCCGCGGAGCCCGTCGCGCTCGCTATTTTGCGGGCGATGGCTTCGCCTCCGCGGACGCGTGAGGAGGAGCGTCGGCTGAACGTGCGCACGCTCGCCATCGCGAGCGCAGCATCCGCCTCCGCGGCCGCCGTGACCTCTCAACTCTGGATCGCCGGCACCTGGATCGCCGCGGCCACGACCCCTCTCATCGTGGCCGTGGTCAGCGAGCTGCTCCACCGGCCGACCGAGCGGATCGCCCGTGCGATCACCTCCGACCGCCCGGCACTCCAGCTCGACGACACCGACGAGGTTCCGGCGAGCGGACCGCGCCCGGATCCCGATGCTCCGAAGCCGGCACCGGTGCGCGTCTACCGCCAGCCTCCGCCTCCCCCCACATCACGCCGACGGCTCGCGCTGGGCGCCGTGGCCGCCACCACGGTCATCGGCCTGCTGGTGGGGGGCGCCGCTCTCACGGTGGCGGAGCTCCTGGCCGGGCAGTCCATCGGCAACGGCAGCCGTGCGACCTCGCTCGGCGGCGGGCAGGCTCGCAATCACAGGTCCTCCGGGAACCAGGAGACGACCCCCGCGCCCGCCGAGCAGGACACCAGCGCCCGGACCACCCCCACGACCCCCGAGCAGCAGCCCACGGTCACCGTGACGGTGCCGACCGAGACCGCTCCCACCACGACCACCGCGCCGCCGGCGGCGCAGACCCAGCCCTAGCTCGCGCCCAGGGCGCTCGAGGCTCGGGCGCCTGCGACCATCTCCCCGATGGGCGGAAACCACCTCCACGTTGCGCTCCCGGACACCGACGACGGTCGTCTGCGGAGCGCCCTCGCACTGATCCTGGCGTTCATGGCGGTGGAGGTCGTGGCCGGGATCCTGGCCTCCTCGCTGGCGCTCCTCTCGGATGCCGCCCACATGCTCACCGATGCGGGCGCGATCGCGCTGGCGATCCTCGCCGCCCGGCTGGCGCGGCGTCCCGCCGGAGGCGGCTTCACCTTCGGAATGCGGCGCGCAGAGATCCTCTCCGCCCAGCTGAACGGGGCGACCCTGCTCGCGCTGGCCGCGGTGATCGTTCTGGAGGGGGTCCGCAGGCTGGTGTCGCCGCCCGACGTCGAGGGCGGCGTGGTGCTGGTGGTGGCGCTCGTCGGCATCGGCGTGAACCTGGCCGCCACGATGGTGCTCGGCGGCGCCGACCGCCGCAGCCTCAACGTGGAGGGGGCCTTTCAGCACGTGCTCACGGATCTGTTCGCGTTCGTGGCCACGGCCGTGGCGGGCGCGATCGTGCTCATCACGGGCTACGCGCGCGCGGACGGCATCGCAGCGCTCATCGTCGCCGCGCTCATGGCGCGCTCCGGCATCAGGCTGCTGGTTGACTCCGGCCGCGTGCTGCTCGAGGCCTCCCCACGCGACCTGGACCCCGAGGAGATCGGCCGCACGCTCGCCGCGGCGCCGCACGTCGTGGAGGTGCACGACCTCCACGTGTGGGAGGTCACCTCCGGCTTCCCGGCCTTGTCCGCGCACGTGGTGGTGCGGTCGGGATGCGATACCCAGTCGCACCGTCGCCAGCTGGCGGTGCTCCTGCGCGAGAGCTTCGGGATCGAGCACAGCACCCTCCAGGTGGAGGAGCGGCACGGCGGGCAGCTCTCGATCGAGCCGCTGCAACGCCGATAGAGGGCTCGTGAGTGTGAGACCGGCAGCTACGGGGTACCCACGGCCGGCGTGACTGAGGCACCCGACAGCCCAACGGACCTCGACGCCCACTCCTGGCGCGCCGTCCTGAAGCGGACCGTCCAGGAGTTCCGGGACGACAACCTCACGGACTGGGCCGCGGCGCTCACCTACTACAGCGTCCTCTCGATCTTCCCGGCCCTGATCGTGCTGGTGTCCGTGCTCGGGCTGATCGGCGACTCCGCCACGCAGCCGCTGCTCGACAACCTCGGCAAGGTGGCTCCGGGCCCTGCCAAGGACATCTTCACGAGCGCGATCAAGGACCTCCAGTCGGGCAAGGGCTCGGCCGGCCTGCTGTTTTTCGTGGGGCTGGGCGCGGCGGTGTG
Organism: uncultured Thermoleophilaceae bacterium; assembly: GCA_963759625.1. Lineage (GTDB taxonomy): Bacteria > Actinomycetota > Thermoleophilia > Solirubrobacterales > Thermoleophilaceae > JACVRW01. Next base: position 423,611 of record CAVXAD010000007.1, read on the forward strand.
GTCGGCATCCGGCTACGTCGCGGCCTTCATGCGCGCGTCGAACGCGATCTACGACATCGACGAGGGGCGCCCCGTCTGGAAGACGCTTCCCGTCCGGGTTGTCCTCACCCTCGTGCTGCTCGTTCTACTCGCGATCAGCGCGTCGGCGGTGGTGCTCACGGGCGGCCTGGCCCAGGAGGTCGGCGACCTGGTGGGACTCGGATCGACCGCGTTGACGGTGTGGGACATCGCCAAGTGGCCGGTCCTGCTGTTCGTGGTCTCGTTCATGTTCGCGCTCCTCTACTGGGCCGCGCCGAACGTCCGGCAGCCCGGCTTCCGCTGGATCAGCCCGGGCGGCATGCTGGCCGTGGTCCTCTGGGTGATCGCCTCGGCGGGGTTCGCCTTCTACGTGGGCAACTTCGGCTCGTACAACAAGACGTATGGGGCGCTCGGGGGCGTGATCGTCTTCCTGATCTGGCTCTGGATCTCGAATATCGCCGTGCTCCTGGGCGCCGAGTTCAACGCGGAGCTGGAGCGTGGACGGGCCATCGAGGCGGGGCACCCGCCGGACCGGGAGCCGTTCGTGGAACCGCGCGACACGAGCAAGATGGAGTCACGTCAAGCGTGAGCGCGAGCCTCCCCGAGACCGAGCCCCAGTCCGCCGACGGCCTCTTCACCGGCTATGCCGGTCCCGCGGAGCGTCCGCCGTTCAAGTCGTATATGGCCTTCGCCGGCGCGCTGAACAGCGGCGTCATCGGCGCCTTGGTGGCCGCCAGGCGCACCGGCCGCGAGTTGCCCGAGCGGATCGATGTCTCCGATCTCGTGCTCATGGGCGTTGCGACGCACAAGGTCAGCCGGCTCATCTCGAAGGACAAGGTCACCGCCTTCGCCCGCGCGCCGTTCACCGAGTTCCAGGCGAAGGGCGGTCCGGCCGAGGTGGAGGAGAAGCCGCGCGGATCAGGCCTGCGGCGGGCGGTGGGCGAGTTGCTCGTGTGCCCCTACTGCCTCGGTCTCTGGACGTCGGCCGGGTTCCACCTTGGGCTCGTGTTCGCGCCCCGGACCACGCGCTTCACCGCGTCCATCTTTGCCGGGCTCACGATCTCCGACTTCCTCCAGGTGGCGTACAAGGCGTCTGAGGACCGGGGGCTCGGCGGGGGCTAGTGGCTCGGCGCGCGATCGTCACCGGCTCCGAGTCGGGCATCGGACGGGCGACCGCCGTGCGGCTTGCGCAGGACGGATTCGACCTCGGGATCACCTGGCTGGTCGACCGCGAGAAGGCCGAGCGCACCGCACGCGAGGTGCGCGAGCACGGCACCCGTGCGGTCACCGTCCCGATAGACGTCACGGACTTCGCCGCGGCCGCCGACACCATCGCCGGGCTCGCCCGCGAGCTCGGCGGGCTCGACGTATTCGTGAACAACGCCGGAGGCGGGCACCGCGACCCCTTTCTCGAGGTGCCACTCGACACCTGGAACGCGGTGATCGCTCTCAACCTGACCGGCGCGTTCGTGTGCGCCCAGCGAGCGGCGCGGATCATGGTCGACTCCGGAACGGAGGGGCGCATCGTCAACGTCACGTCGGTCCACGAGCACGCGCCGCTGCGCGAGGCCGCGGCCTACTGCGCGGCGAAGGGCGGCCTCGGGCTGTTGACGAAGGTGATGGCGCTCGAGCTCGGCGAGTACGGGATCAACGTGAACTCCGTCGCTCCGGGAGAGATCGCCACCGGGATGACGGGCGCGGAGGACGAGCCACCGGAAGACCACCCGCGCCCGGGCCTGCCACTGGGACGGCCGGGCCACGCCCGCGAGGTGGCCGCGACGATCGCCTTCCTCGCGTCGCCGGGCGCGCGCTACATCACCGGCGGCTCATTCGTGGTGGACGGCGGCCTGCTGCTCACGGCCGCCGAGTTCAATCGCGTGACCGCCGAGCGCTGAGCGGGCCCACTCGGCGTTAGCTGCCGAGCAGACCGGGTAGCCGGGCACAGCGATGCGCTACTGGACTCAACTGGCGACCGAGCAGTTCGCACCCAGCGAGCTGGTGCCGCAGGCCGTGGCGGCCGAGCGAGCCGGATTCGACGCGCTCAACGTGAGCGACCATTACCAGCCCTGGTGGGAGCCCGGCCACTCCGGCCAGGCCTGGACCCTGCTCGGCGCCATCGGCCAGGCCACCGAGCGGATCCCGGTCGGGACGGGGGTCACCGCGCCGGTGCACCGCTACAACCCCGCCGTGGTCGCCCAGTTCGTGGCGACGGTCGAGGAGCTCTTTCCCGGACGCGCGTTCCTCGGCATCGGCTCCGGCGAGTCCCTCAACGAATCTCCCTGCGGCATGGACTGGCCGCCGGTGGCCGAGCAGGTGGAACGGATGGAGGAGGCGCTCGAGATAATCGATCGCCTGCTCGACGGCGAGCGCCTCGATCATGCGGGTCGTTACTTCCGCACCAAGGCCGCCTACCTCCACACGCGTGGCGAGCGGCGCCCGCCCGTGTACGTGTCCGCGTTCGGGCCGCGCGCGGCCGGCGTGGCCGCGCGTTACGGCGACGGACTGTGGACCCTCGCCGATCCCGAGTCGGCGCCGGAGATCATCGACGCCTACAGGGGGGCCTGCGAGGAAGCAGGCCGTCAGGCGGGCGAGATCATCCTCCAGACCGGATTCTCCTGGGCGGAGGACGACGACGCCGCGCTCGAGGGCGCCCGGGTCTGGAAGGCGACCATGCCCGAGGAGTACTTCAGCGACGACTGGCACGACCCCAAGACGATGTACGAGAAGGCCGAGCGGGAGCACTCGGACGAGGACTTCCTCGAGCAGTACATCGTCGGGTCCGACCCGGACCAGCACGTCGAGCGGATCCGCGCAGTGGAGCGTCTCGGCGCCACCGTCGTCTGCCTGCAGAACGCATCGGGAGCGGACCCCGTGCGCGCGCTCGAGATGTACGGGGAGCGCGTGCTCCCGGCGCTGCGCGCCGTACGCGCCTGAGCGCCCGCCGAAAGCCTCCGGCCCGGAACTGCGGCCGCTCGTTTGAACACGAGCCGGATGGGACATACTGTCTTCAACAGGCTGTTCCCGCGAGACACTGGCTCGTGGCCCACGGGTTCACCTGGTCCCTTAGGGGGGACGACACCCGGCCGTTGACGGTCGCTTGGCGGACCTCACGTCGAAGGAATGACGGAGGTACTGACGATGGCGATAGCAATGGCAGCACCGCTGGGTGCGCGCAGGTTCCCTTCCCGCTCGCGCGACGAGGGCGAGCGCGAGCGCTCGCGCGACGCCGAACGGCAACTGCTGGTGCGCTACCACCGCGACGGCGACGTGGCCGCGCGCGACGAGCTGGTGGAGCGCTTCATCCCGCTCGCGCGTGACCTGGCCCTGCGCTACAGCTACACCGACGAGCCGATTGACGACCTGCTCCAGGTCGCCTGTCTCGGCTTGATCAAGGCGATCGATCGCTTCGAGCCAGACCGCGGCACGAAGTTCACGAGCTATGCCGCGCCCACCATCCTCGGCGAGCTCAAGCGGCACTTCCGCGACAAGGGGTGGGCGCTGCACGTGCCGCGCGACCTCCAGGAGCGCTCGCTCGCCCTCAGCCGCGAGGCCGAGGCGCTGTCCAAGGTGCTGGGCCGCTCGCCCACCATTCGCGAGCTGGCCACATCGCTCGGCTGCACCGTAGAGGCGGCGCTGGAGGCGAGCGAGGCGGCCGCCAGCTACGAGGCCACGTCGCTCGACGCGCCTGCGACACGCGACGACGACGAGGCCGCGACGCTACTCGACCTTCTGGGGGACAGCGACACCTCCTACGAGCTCGTCGAAAGCCGGGATGCCATCGCCAGCACCTGGCAGGCGCTTCCGGACCTCGAGCGCAAGGTCGTGGAGCTGCGCTTCATGCACGACCTCACGCAGCGCGAGATCGGCGACCAGATCGGCTATTCGCAGATGCACGTGTCGCGGCTCCTGCGGCGGGCCCTCAGTCGGCTGGAGGACGCTGCAGAAGCCGCTTGAGCGTCCGTGCGTTGTCCACCGCGAACCCCTCCCAGTCGTTGTTGAGGTACACGAACACCTCGGCGCGCCGCCTCCAGCCGCTGATGCGCTGCGCCCAGTCCTCGAGCTCGCTGCGGGAGTAGTTCCCGCGTCTCCCCCTCCGCCCGTGGTGGAGGCGGACGAGCGTCCAGTCGACGGTGAGCTCGTGGGCCTGGAAAGGCCACTTCGGGTGGTCGCCGATCACCAGCCCAACCCCGTGCCGGCGCAGCAGGGCATAGACGGGCTCCTCGAACCAGGTCGGGTGGCGGAACTCGAAGCAATGCCTGCCCGGAGGTAGATCCGCGAGTGCCGCCGCCAGGCGCTCGTCGTCGCGGCGGAAGTTCGGCGGGAGCTGCCAGACCACCGGTCCCAGCTTCCCCGCACGCACGAGCGGCTCGATCCGCTCGTAGAACAGCGCCACCCCCTCTCCCAGGTCGCGCAGCCGGCGGACGTGGGTGAGATAGCGGCTGGCCTTGACCGCGAAGACGAAGCCGGGAGGGGTCTCCTCCACCCAGCGCTCCACGCCTCGTTGGGAGGGCAGACGGTAGAAGGTCGAGTTGACCTCCACCGTGTCGAAGGCCTCTGCGTAGCGGCGCAGCCACCGGGCCGATCCCATCCCCTCCGGGTAGAGCCGGCCGCGCCAGTCGTCGTAGTTCCAGCCGGAGCAGCCGATCCTCACCGGCCGCACGGGTGGCTCACTCAGCGTCGCGGGCGCGGCAGAGCGCTGGTGTCCACAGCCTCGAAGGCGCTGCCCGGGACGTCGTTGAGGGAGTGCAGGGCGTCATTGTCCCAGCCGCGGTTCGGGGCGCCGGACACGTACCACGGCGACCCGTTGTCCGCGAGGATCATCCCGTAGCGCTTGAGCGCCCGCAGGACCACGCGCGCCTGGCGCGGGAAGCGCGAGACGTCGAACCCCCTCTTGAGCCGGAAGCGCTGGCCCATGGCGGGGAGCGCCGGGTCCCTGAGCGATGAGGCGGAGTGCCGGGCCGGGTAGACGAATGCGCTCCGGGTCCGCGGCGCGGTGAACCTGAGCGCGTGGTCGATCGTCCCGCGGCGCACCTCGTCGTAGCGCGCGAGACCGGGCAGGATCGGCAGGCCTGCCGCATCCGCCGAGGTCCACCCGCGCGGCCGTAGCCGGTTCGACCGCAGGTTCCAGATCGCACCGGAGCCGGCGCGCCAGCGGCTCCCGCCGTCCTCCGGGTATGCGGCGAACAGCTCGTAGAGCCGGCACCGTGAGCGATCCACCACGATCACATGGCGGTCTCCATCCGATCCGCGGCCGCCCTCCACGGGCACGCCGCGCGGGATCGGATAGCGGGCGTGGTCGGACTCGTCGGCGTAGTCGAAGCGAACGGATACCCGCGGGGCGCTCCGCGCCACGGTCACGTAGGGGATGCCGATCGGGGCGCCCTCCCAGCGGCCGGAGCCGAAGTCGGCGTGCATGTTCGCGTCGAGGCCCACGCTCCGGACGAGCTGTCCGGACTGCGCGTGCGCCGGCAGCTTGTCCACGCGGGCGTTCCACTGGCTCGTGCGCGGGAACACGGGGCAGGCCCTCGCGCCGGGCAGCGGACGCGCCGTGCCGCCGTCCGCCACGGCGAGGCACGCCACGGCCGCCACCGCCATCGCCGCTGAGCGCCCCGCGCGCATTCGCGGGACGCGCCTCAGCGGCTCGTCTCGCCCTCGGGCAGCCGGCCGTCGCGGCCCACGTACCCGTCCTTGCCGCCGGTGATCAGGTACACGGCGGACTCCTCCCCCACGTTCCTGAGCCTGCGAACCGTCGCGGCATCCACGCGGGCGAGGCCGCCGGGGCCCAGCAGGTGACTCGAGCCGTCGCCGAACTCGATCTCCACCTGGCCGCGGAACACGAAGTACAGCTCCTCCTGCTCGTCGTGATAGTGGCGGCCCGTCTCGTAGCCCGGAGGGATCTCGATCGCGTTGACGCCGAACGCCGTCACACCGAGGGCGCGGCGTACCTTGCGGAAGCCAGGGCCTTCGGCAAGCGCGTCGACGTTGCCGAGCGCGTAGCCCTCTCCCTCGACAACCCCTTTGACCTCGTCGGCCACGCGCCGATCCTAGTCGGCGCGAGGCCTGTCCGCATGACTCTGCGGTGCTGCTATGCGCCCTGAGGGTGCGTAGGCGAGCCGCCGTGGTGGGTCAGGCCACGCGACGCGATCGCGCCCAGCGCGCCGACCAGTCCGGCAGCAAGCGCGGCGAGCGCCCAGCCGGCTCCGGCGAGGTCGAGGTCGAGCGCCGCGTCGAGCGACACGCTCCCGGCCCCCACCGCGGTCACGGCGAACGCGATCGTCCCGTAAACGAGCGGCAACTCGAAGCCGTTGTCCTGGGCCCAGATGCCCTTGCCGCGATGCGCTGTGAGCGAGGCCGTGACCATGGTGGCGATCAACATCGCCGCCGCAACCGGCACAAGCAGGCCGAGCGCCAGCAGGAGACCGCCGAAGAACTCGGCGCCTCCGGCGGCCGCGGCGTGCGTGCGCCCGGGACGCAGCCCGAGCGACTCCATGAAGCCTGCCGTGCCCTCGAGGCCGTGGCCTCCAAACTTCCCGAAGAGCTTCTGCGCGCCGTGTCCCATGAACAGCAACCCCGGGATCAGGTGCAGAGCCAAGAGTCCGATGTCCATCGGGAAATCCTCCTTATACTTCGTAATCAGCCTGTCGCAAGGTTAGCAAAGTAGTTGCGTGCGCAAATACATGGCCCGGGTTCGTGAGGCAGGAGCCGGGAATCAGACGACGAACCAGTTCGCTATACTTTCGATAACGATCGAACTATCAAACGAAGCGATAGCCAATGACTGAAGCGACACTTACGCGGAGTGCGCCAACTCCCCCTGAGCTGCTCGAGGACTCTCTGCAGCTCTTTTTCAACGAGGCGAGGCGCTATCCGCTGCTCAACGCAGAAGAGGAAATCGAGCTCGCCAAGCGGATCGAGAAGGGCGATCTCGCCGCCAAGGACCGCATGATCAACTCGAACCTGCGGCTGGTGATCTCCGTGGCCCGCAAGTACCAGGGCCAGGGCTTGCCGCTGACCGACCTGATCCAGGAAGGGATGCTGGGCCTGATCCGCGCGGTCGAGAAGTTCGACTGGCGCAAGGGGTTCAAGTTCTCGACCTACGGCACGCTCTGGATCCGCCAGGCGATCGGCCGCGGGCTGGCCAACTCAGGCCGGACGGTGCGGCTGCCCGTGCACATCGTGGCCCGGGCGCGCAAGATCGCGGACGCCGAGCGCAAGCTGGCGGTCGAGCTCGGTCGTAGCCCGACCGAGGAGGAGATCGCGGCGGCGGTCGAGCTTCCGCTCGACGAGGTGGCCGATATCCGGCGCGCCGACCGTGGTCCCGCGAGCCTGGACCAGGGCGTAGGCGAGGATGGCGACACCGCACTCGGCGACCTGGTGGCCGGCGACGGCCCCAGCGTCGAGGAAGAGGTGGCAACCGACCTCGCGACCGAGAGCCTGCGGGCCGCCGTGGACACCCTGCCCGAGGTCGAGCGCAACGTCATCGCACTCCGGTTCGGACTGGACGAGGAGCAGCCGGTGGCTCTCCGCGAGACCGGTCGCCGGCTGGGGCTCTCGAGCGAGCGCGTGCGCCAGCTCGAGGACCGCGCTCTCAAGCGCCTTGCGCGCGAAGAGACCGTGGCCGCCCTGCGCGACGCCGCCTAAGCGGCGGGCCTCAACAATCAAGCAGTGGATGACGGCCGCGGCCCCCAGGGCTGCGGCCGTCGCCGTTGCTGACCGCTAAGCGGCGGCTCCGATCCGCTCGAGCTCGTCGTCGGCGAGCTGCAGGTCCGCCGCCGCCACGTTCTCCTCCAGATGCTCCACCGAGGAGGTACCCGGGATCGGCAGCACCACGTCAGCGCGGCCGAGCAACCAGGCGAGGGCGACCTGGCCGGGTGTCGCGTCATGCCGGCGCGCCACGTCGTCGAGGGCGCCGCCCGGCTGGGCGAGCTGCCCGGTGGCGAGCGGGAACCACGGGATGAACCCGGTTCCCGCCTCGGCGCATGCGTCGAGCACGTCCTCCGAGTGCCGATCCTCGAGGTTGAAGCGATTCTGCACCGTGACCACGTCGACCACCCGGCGCGCGCTGTCGAGCTCCGCGAGCGAGACGTTCGAGATGCCGATATGGCGAACCTTGCCCTCGTCCTGCAGCTCCTTGAGCGCCCCGAGCGAGTCCTCCAGCGGGACCTGGGGGTCGGGAGCGTGGAGCTGGTAGAGGTCGATGCGGTCCACCTTGAGGCGGCGCAGGCTGCCCTCGCAGCACTCCTTCAGCCGCTCCGGGCGCGCGTCCCGTGGCCACTCGCCGGGACCGGTCCGCCGCAGGCCGCCCTTGGTGGCGATCACGAGGCCGCTCCGGATACGGGTGCAGGGCCTCGGCGATCAGGTTCTCGCTGACCTCGGGGCCGTAGGAGTCGGCCGTATCGATGAGGTTCACGCCGAGCTCGAGCGCGCGTCGCAACACCGCCTTGGCTCGGTCCGGGTCCTCGGGCGGGCCCCAGATGCCATCGCCGGTGATGCGCATCGCGCCGAAGCCGAGGCGGCGCACCTCGAGATCCCCGCCGATGGTGAAGGTTTCCATGGCGCCCGAGGCTAGCGATGGCCTCGCCACCCTTCACCCCGGGGTCACCACCGGTTCACAGGAAGACCCGCACCCGCCTCTACCGTGCCGAGCCAGCTCAGAACCCGACCGAGGAGTCGTGACGTGGCCAGCAGCACCGGGCTCGCCGATCGCAGCGAAGCTGCCGAGAGTCCCCTGCGCCGCAAGCTGGGCAGCCTCAGCCGCACCGCCTTCCGGCACGAGCCGGGCAAGCGCTTCGTGCTCTACCTGGGCGACGACAAGGCAGGCGAGGGCGTCTACAAGTTCGTGTCCCACCGCGCGTTCAGCGGGCGCGAGCGGCCGGCCGGCAGCAGGACCCTGGAGGCGGGCCAGCTCTTCATCGCTCACTGGGAGCCGGGCCGCTCCGCGGCCGAGGGCCGCGGCATCTGGGTCTCGGTGCCGAGGTCGGCCCTGGAGGACACCACCACGAAGCTCCGTGAGCTCTTCGGCGCGGAGGAATACGACCGCCACTTCGCCACCGGCCGCCTGACGGACATCGGGGTGGCGGGGGACGGCAGCGTCCACATCTCACTCGAGTGCGACGGGCACGATTCCGTCCGCTGCCTGCGCGAGCGGGGCGGCGACCCGGGGGCCCTCGCCTTCTCCTGGCGTGACTACGCGGCGCGGAGCTCGTCGCGGAGCGCCTCTGCGCGCTCTCTGAACAGCGTCACGGACGCCAGCTTGATGTCCTCGTAGCCGCGCACCAGGTCGGGCAGGTCGCACAGCTCCACCGCGGTCGCATGCGTGCCCGGCGCGAGGCGCTCGACCGCCTCGGCCACCAGGACCTCGTACTCGCCCAGGAGCCGGCGCTCCACGCGCCGCACCTTGGCCATCCCGAAGGGGTCGAGCGGCGTGCCGCGCAGCCTGCGCATGGCGCGCAGCATCCGGAAGGCCGGGACGAACCAGCGGCCGAGCTTCAGCTTGCGCTTCAGGCCGAGCGCGCGCAGGAGCGGCGGATGGAGGTTGAACCACACTCGCGCTCCCTCGCCGAGCTCGGCGTCCAGCCGCGCACGCTCGAAGGAGTCGAGGTGCAGGCGGGCGACCTCGTACTCGTCCTTGTAGGCCATCAGCTTGAAGAGGTTGCGGGCCACCGACTCGGCGAGCTCGCCATGACCGGGCGCGAGCTCCTGCTCGGCCACCTGCACACGCCGCACCGCCTCCGCGTAACGGCGGGCGTAGGCCTCGCTCTGGTAGGCCACCAGCTCGGGCACGCGTATCTCCACGAGCCTCCGCAGCTCGCCGCGCAGGGCGGAAGCACCCGGCTCGGCCGGGTGCGCACCGATGCCGTCCCCATCCACCGCCAGGTCCACCAGCTCACGCTCGAACTCGGAGAGCTCGGGCGCCGGGGGCTCTGGCATGGCGGTCGCGCTCTCCACGGCGTCCGGCCGGACGACCACGGAGCGGCCCCACTGGAAGGCGGCCAGGTTCTTCTCGACCGCGGCCCCGTTCAGGCGGATGGCCTGCTCGAGCGCTGCGGCCGACACCGGCAGAAGACCGCGCTGATACGCCGCCCCGAGCGCGAGCGTGTTGGCCATCATGTGGTCGCCGAAGAGGCGCTCGGACAGGAGCTGAACGTCGAGATAGAGGTTCAGCTCGCTGCGAGTGACCGCATCGATGCGGTCGAGCTGGCCCGAGAGCTCCGGGAAGCGCTCGCTCGGGTCCAGCACCATGCGGCCGGTGGGCACCGCGCTGGTGGACACGAGCGCCACGGTGCGTGCCGGATCGGCACTGGCGAGGTTGGAGTCGGAGACGGCGCCGAGCAGGTCGAAGCCGAGGTAGGCGTCCACGCTGCCGGCCGGCGCCTTGCTGGCAGAAGCGAGCGCGGAGCGCGAGATGCGCAGGTCGGACACCACCGGCCCGCCCTTCTGGGAGAGGCCGGTCTGGTCGAGGCCGCGCACGTGCAGCCCGTCGATCAAGGCCGCCATGCCGAGCACCTGGCTCACCGTCACGACACCGGTCCCCCCCACGCCCATCATGCGCACGCCGCATTCGGCGTCGCTCACGACGCGCTTCGGCTCGGGAAGGTCCGCCGGCGGCTCCGGGGCCTCTGCGCGCTCCCGCTTCCCGGGCACCACGGTGAGGAAGGACGGGCAGTCGCCCTCGACGCACGAGTAGTCCTTGTTGCAGGAGGCCTGGTGAATCTGCGTCTTGCGGCCGAACTCGGTCTCCACGGGCAGGACGGACAGGCAGCTCGACTTCTTCCCGCAGTCGCCGCAGCCCTCGCATACGCGCTCGTTGATCCAGATGCGCTCGGCGGGCTCCGGCGCCTTGCCGCGCTTGCGCTTGCGCCGGAGCTCGGCGGCGCACTCCTGATCGTGGATCAGAACCGTGACTCCGTCGACCTCGGCCAGCTCGCGCTGCGCCTCCAGAAGCTCGTCGCGCTCGCGTAGCTCGGCGATCGGCGCGAGCTTCACACCGCGATAGCGGGCGGGCTCCTCGGTCGTGACGATGATGCGCCGGACGCCCTCGAGCTCGAGCCAGTGGGTGAGCTGCGGCACGCTCATGCCGCCCTCCACGTCCTGGCCGCCGGTCATCGCGACCGCGCCGTTGAAGAGCAGCTTGTAGGTGATGTTCACTCCCGCGGCCACGGCAGCGCGCACGGCGAGCGACCCCGAGTGATGGAAGGTGCCGTCGCCGATGTTCTGGACGAGGTGCCGGTCCTCGGTGAAGGGCTCCATGCCGATCCACTGGGCACCCTCGCCGCCCATCTGCGTGATCCCGGTGATCTCGCCCTTGCCCTCCGGGTTGAGCAGCACCATCGTGTGGCAGCCGATGCCGGCGCCCACGAGGGTGCCCTCGGGCGCCTTGGTGGAGCTGTTGTGCGGGCAGCCGGAGCAGAAGAAGGGCGAGCGTGCGGCCATCGGCAGCGGTCGCGGACGGCGCTCGATCGCGTCGAGTGCGGCCACGCCGGCCTCGACGGACGGCAGCTCCATCCGTCCGCGCAGCCGCGCCGCCACCGCACGCGCCACGAGGTCGGCGTCGAGGTCCAGCTCCGCGGGAAGAAGAGGCGCTCCGCGCTCGTCGCGCTTGCCGACGATCCGCGGTGCGCCGGCCAGGCCGTAGAGGACCTCCTTGAGCGAGCTCTCGACGAACGGTCCCTTCTCCTCGACCACGACTATCTCCTCGAGCCCCGTGGCGAAGGCCCGCACGGTCTCGGGCTCCAGCGGCCAGATCATCCCGAGCTTGAGGATCCGCACCCCGGCGCGCTCCAGCTCGCGCTCCTCGAGCCCGAGGCGGCGTAGCGCGTGGCGAAGGTCGTAGTAGCTCTTCCCGGCGGCCACGATCCCGAGCCACCCGTCGCGCCGCCCCCTCGATGCGGTTCACGTCGTTCTGGCGCGCATACGCGAGGGCGAGCTCCGCGCGCGGGCCGAGCAGGCTCCGCTCCATGTCCAGCGACGCAGGGGCCAGCAGGTTGCCGTTGGGCACGTGCTCGTAGGGCCGGCCCTGCCAGATCACCTCGGGGAGGACCGGCTGCACGCGGTCGGCCCCCACCATGGCCGTGCCGGAGGCGTCGGCCACGCTCGTGACGATCTTCATGCCGCACCACAGCCCCGAGGCGCGCGAGCAGGCGTACGCGTGCAACCCGAGGTCGAGCACGTCCTGCACGTCGCCGGGCGCGAACACCGGCATGTGCAGGCTCGCCAGAAGCGACTCGGAAGCGCTCGGGATGGTCGACGACTTGCAGCTCGGGTCGTCGCCCACCACCGCCAGGGCGCCCCCCGTACGCGAGACGCCGACGAAGTTGCCGTGGCGCAGGGCGTCGGCCGCGCGGTCGAGTCCGGGCGCCTTGCCGTACCACATGGCCAGCACCCCGTCGTAGCTCGAGCCGGGCAGCTGCCCGGCGAGCTGGCTGCCCCACGCGGAGGTGGCGCCCAGCTCCTCGTTGAGCCCTGGCACATGACGCACGTGGTGCTCGGCGCAGAGCTCGGCGCGGCGCTGGAGCTCCTGATCGAAGCCGCCGAGCGGCGAGCCCTGATAGCCGGAGACGAGCGTGCCCGTCTGGAGGCCGCGGTCGCGATCGGCGCGGTGCTGGTCGAGCAGCAGCCGGACCAGGCCCTGCACTCCCGTGAGGAGGACACGGCCGTCCTCCAGGACGTACTTGTCGTCCAGCGTGACCGCCCGCGTCTGCCCCTGGCGCGACGCCGCCACGGCGCGGCTGCGCCCGGCGCTGCCGACGGCGGTCCGGGCGTTCGCGAAGCGCGCTGGGGTTCACTCTCTCTCCTCCGGTCCAGACGGGGCGGCCGGCCTATTGGCAAACAGAACTTACCATTGATGGCGCAGTGAGCGCCACGCCATCGTGGCGAGTCCTGGTCGACACCCTGTCCACCACTATTGGACCGGTTGCGGTTGATGTCAAGCGAAACGCGCGTTATGGTCAAGAGGAATGACCATTTCCGCTCGGCCTCCGATTCGTCCCCCCGTCGCCCTCGCCGACGACGATCACGAGCGGGTCGTGATCCGCCAGGACGCGGCCACGGGGATGCGCTTCATCGTCGCCGTGCACTCCACGGTGCTCGGCCCGGCGCTCGGCGGCCTGCGGCTCAAGCGCTACCCGGGCGGCCTGCGCGAGGCGCTGGCCGACGTGATGGGCCTCGCGCGGACCATGACGCTCAAGGCATCGGCCGCCGGACTCGCGCTCGGCGGCGGCAAGGCCGTGATGATCGACGACGGCGACAGCGACGATGCGCGACGCCCGCCTCGTCGGGGCCGCGCGGCGTGATCGACGAGCTCGGCGGCGCCTACATCACCGCCGAGGACATCGGCACCTGCACCGCCGACATGGACCTGATGTCGCTCCACACCCCCTACGTGGTGGGCCGCTCGGAGGAGCCGCGGCGGCGGCGGCGACCCCTCCCCCGTCACCGCCGAGACGGTCTTCCAGGCGATGCGCCGCGGCCTCGGCGCCGCCACCGGCTCGGACGATCTCGACGGACGCCGGGTGGGCGTGATCGGGCTCGGCAAGGTCGGCTCCGCGCTCGCCGCGCGACTCGCGGGCGCGGGCGCCGCCGTGGTGGCGTGCGACCTCGACGCCGACCGCGCCGAGCGCTTCGTCGGCGAGCACCCCGGCGCCGCGGTGGCGCCCTCGGCCGAGGCCGTGCTCGGCGCTCGACCTCGACGTGCTCGCGCCCTGCGCCGCCGGCGGGATGATCGACGACACGCTCGCCCGCTCGCTCGACTGCCAGGTGGTGGTGGGCGCCGCCAACAACCCGCTCACGAGCCGCGAGGTGGCGCGCACCCTCGCCCGGCGAGGGCGTGCTCTACGTGCCCGACTTCCTCGCCAACTGCGGCGGGCTCATCCACGTGGCCAGCGAGTGGTACGGCGACGGGGGGCCCGACGAGGCCGAGCTGGTGGAGCGCGCGATGGACGGTCTCGAGCGCGCGATCGCCACGGCGGCGGCCGAGGACTCCACGCCGCTCGACGTGGCCGAGCGCCAGGCGCTCGAGCGCGTCGACGCCGCGCGCCCGTGAGCTCCGGCGTCCCGCTGGCGGAGCGGCACGTATACTCGCGCCGGTTTGCAGAGCGACTTCGAACCGGTCGCCACGCGCCGGACCTTCGAGGAGGCCGTCGAGCAGATCGCCGAGAAGGTCAAGGCCGGCGAGCTGCACGTGGGCGACCGCCTCCCCTCCGAGCGCGAGCTCGCGGCGCGCATGCGGATCAGCCGTCCGACGCTGCGCGAGGCGGTCAAGGTGCTGGCCGAGGCGGGCGTGCTCGAGGTGCGCCGCGGACAGGCGGGCGGCATCTTCGTGGCCGCCGAGCTGGTGCCGCGCGAGCTGCTGCGCAGCCGCCAGGAGATCCGCGTGAGCGAGGTGGCCGGGGTGCTCGAGGCGCGCCGGCTGCTGGAGCCCCGCGTGGCCCAGCTCGCCGCGGTGCACGCGAGCGAGGACGACTTCGCCGTGATGGCCGCGCTGATCGAGCGCAAGCGCGAGCTGGCCCGCCGCGACGACGTGCTCCGCCACGAGGACCTGTTCCTCCAGCTCGACCTCAAGTTCCACCTGGCCATGGCCCACGCCACGCGCAACTCGACCGTGGTGTCGCTCATGCGGAGCCTCTTCAAGCGGCTCGAGATCGCGCGCGACATGGCCGTGCACGCCCCGCCGGTGCCCGACTGGGTGATCGACGTGCACGAGCGGACCCTCGCCGCGATCCGCAGCGCCGACTTCCCCGCCATCGAGGCGGTGATGGACGAGCACCTCGCCCAGCTCGAGCAGATCTGGGAGCAGGAGACCGGCCGCGGGCTGGTGCGGCCGCTGCCGGACTTCCTCCAGCCCGTGGCCGCGCGCTCGCGCGCGCTGCGCGCCGGCTAGCGCCGATAGCGTGACGCGTAGTGACCGCCCCGCTCCTCGTGGTCGACGCCCCGTCGATGCTCTTCCGCGCCTTCTACGCGCTGCCCGACTCGATCACCGGGAAGGACGACCAGCCCGTGAACGCCCTGCTCGGCACGGCGAACCTGGTGCTGCGCGAGGTGGAGGAGCACTCGCCGCGAGCGGTGGTCCTGTGCTTCGGCCCCGACGCCGCCGAATACCGGGTCGAGCTCTACGACGGCTACCACGCCGAGCGACCCGAGGTGCCCGGAGGGGCTCGCGCCGCAGTTCGCCGACGCGCGCGACTTCTTCGAGGCGTTCGGCTGGACGGTGGCGGTGCACGACTCGCTCGAGGCGGACGACCTGCTCGGGTCCTACGCCCGCCTCGAGGCGGAGGCCGGCGGGCGCGTGCTCGTCATGACCGGGGACCGCGACATGTTCCAGTGCGCGTCCGACCGCGTGACCGTGCTCTACGTGCGCACCGGCGGCAGGGGCGCCGAGCCGGTGGGTCCGGCCGAGGTTCGCCAGCCGCTACGGCGTGGCGCCGGAGCTGGTGCCCGACTTCATCGCGCTGCGCGGCGACCCCTCGGACGGGATCCCCGGCGCCCGCGGGATCGGCGAGAAGACGGCGGCCGAGCTGCTCAGGCGCCACGGCTCGCTCGAGGCGGCGCTGGACGGCGCCATGCGCGAAACGCGCCCGACGTGTGCGCGCGGCGCTCCTGGACCAGCGCGACGAGCTGCTCCGCTTCAAGGACATCGCCACCCTGCGCGACGCCGGGGTGAAGCCGCCGCCCGGATCGGGCCACCGACTTCGGAGGCGCCGCGGCCGCCGCCCGCGACCGCGGGATGGAGCGACTGGCCAAGCGGCTGGAGGGCGGCTAGGCGGCCAGCAGCGCGCGCACCTGGCCCATGGCTGCGGCAGCGTCACTCCTGCAGCCTCCGGGCAGGTCAGACGCTCGAGCGTGGCCGCCAGCGAAGCGCTCCGAGCGCGGTCACGCGTCCGTGGCCGATCCGCGAAGACGACCCTCGTGCACCCGGTGCAGACCGGCCCATGCGCAGCCGGTAGCGGACCGCCGCCGGTCCGTATCCAAGCGCGTCGAGCTGACTCGCGCGCTACGACGCCATGCTGGGCTGCGACGAGCGCGGCCAGGTCGCAATCGCTCCGTCCATAATTCTCACCAGCCTGGTCACGTGTCCAGGACGGCACCGGGCATGGCTGGCGCACGTTAGGCGCGAGCAGCGCACCGGTGGGCGCGCTGGTTGACGGTATAGCGCCGCTGCAGGAGCGCCGCGCGGCTGGTCACGAGCCTCGCGTCCCGCTGAGGATCGCGGCCGTCGGCCGCACCGCCACCTCCATCACTACGGACTTCGGAACGTCGGGGTGGTCGATCCACCAGAGCGCCATGCCCGCGAGGCCGCTCCGCAGGAGCTCGGCGGCCGGCTCCACCTGCTCCCCGGGAATCCCGCCGGCCTCGGCGATGAACTCCGCCATTACCTGGCGGGCGCGGCGGCTGACGCGCGCGCGGAATGCCTGGATCTCGTCGTCACCGGAGCTGTCGCGGAAGAGCATCAGCCATGCGTGACTGTTCGCGCGGACGTAGTCGAGCCAGACCTCGAGGATCGCGCGAACCAGCGACTCGGGTGCCGTAGCGGCCGGGGCCACCCCCTCGAAGAAGCGCGGCAGGTCGGTCTCGTGCCGGGCCAGCAGCGCCAGGTACAGGGCCTTCTTCGAGTCGAAATGGCGATAGAGGATCGGCTTCGTGACCCCTGCGGCCGCGGCAACGTCGTCGAGCCGGGTGCCCGAGTACCCGCGCTCCCCGAACAGGCGACCGGCCGCCCGGACGATCACCTCGCGGCGCTCGGGCGGCAGGGATCCGCACCTGCTTCGGCTTGGCCGACTTCATGGTTACCGTAGAGTAACTTGGACTGCTACGTTATTGCCAGACCGAGCGAAAGGAGCCCCGTGCCAGCCACCACCCGTGACCCCGTGCACCGTGCGCGCTACGCCTTCGAGCCCGACGGCGAGAACCTGTGGGTAGAAACGTGGCTCGAGCCGGGCGGCGGGCTGCCCGCTCACTTCCACCCCGTTCAAGAGGAGATCTGGTCCGTGCTCGACGGGCAGGTCCGCTTCCAGCTCGGGGACACCAAGCGCGTGATCGGACCAGAGGACGGCGAGATGCTGGTCGCGCCGGGCACCAAGCACGCCATCGAGAGCGTGACCGACACCGAGGCGCACCTGCGCTGCCACGTGCGTCCCGGTCGTCAGCTCCAGGCGTTCCTCGAGGACAGCGCCGAGGCCGCGCGCGAGGGACTCTTCATGCGTGGCGGCATCCCGCGCAGCCTCCGCGGGGCACGCTGGGCGGCGAGCTTCCTCAAGCAGCACCGCGACGACGTGGTGATGACCTTCCCGCCGCGCCCCGTGCAGTCGGCGATGATCGCGCTGCTGGGCCGCTAGCGCGGCGCGTAGCGGTGGTGCAACATCAGCGCGTTCCCGTCCGGGTCGGCGAAGAACGCCATGTGGCAGACGCCCGTGTCGAAGATCTCGCCCTGGAACTGCACTCCGCGCTCGGCCAGGGAGGCGCGCGCCGCCTGCGACGTCCTCCACGTGGAGCGCGAGCGGGTTCGCGTTGGGGCTGAGCTCGCCCACCCCCATCTTCACCGGATCCATCACGTTGAGCGTGACCGTGCCGGTCTCGAACTCGGCGAAGTTGCGCTCCGGCCTGTAGGCCGAGCGCGTGAGCCCCAGCGTGGTGCCGTAGAACTCGACCGCCGCCGCGAGGTCCCCGGTCGGGACAGCGACGAAGTCCACGCCGGTGACTAGTTGTTCCGTGGTGCTCATGCCGCCTTTTTAGCGGAAGCGGCCGGCTCGGCCGGCTGCGCACCGACGGGCTTTCAGCCGAATGCGTTTGCGAGCAGAGCGCAGGTGCGCTCGGTGTACTCCCCAGCCGGATCCTTCTCGGGATTGAGACAGCCGAGGCTGACGCCGGCGAGCGCCGGCGAGGCGCCCAGCGGGGCGAGCAGCTCGCCGAGCTCGTCCCATTCGAGCCCGTCCGGCAGCAGGTAGTCGGTGGCGGGCATGGCCGCCTCGTCCAGCACGTCCACGTCGAGGTGGAGCCAGAAGCGCCCCGCCCGGTCGGAGAGCCGCTCGGCGCTCGCCGCGGCGGCGGCGGCAAGCCCGGCCGAGCGCAGCGCGGCCGGCGTGAGCACGCGCAGATCCGCGAGCTCGCCGTCGAGCAACGAGGCCACGTCCGCCATCTCCTCCTCCTCACGCGCGCCGAGCACGATCACCTTCCCGGCCTCGGTGCTCGCTCCGCCCGCCGCGGCCACCCACGGCGCAGGCGCCCGCCCGAGCGCCACTCCCACGGGCATGTCGGCGGCCTCACCGGTGGGCGAGCTGCTGCCGTCGTAGATGTCCACGTGGCCGTCCACGTGCGCGATCCCGAGCGGGCCGCTCACGTCACGCGCGCCCGCCATCGCACCGGGCACGAGCGAACAGCAGCCGCCCAGGACGAATGGGCGCTCGCCCGCCGCCACGACCTCGCTCACCGCGGAGCGGACCGCGGCGGTCATGGCCAGCACGTCGGCGATCCCGACCACGCCTGTGTCGGGGTCGCGCCGCTCATCGCGGATGTGCACGTCCAGGTCCCCGGCGTCGCGGGCATCGAGGGCCTCGATCACACCGACGTCGCGTAGCGCCCGCGGGGCGTGCTCCGTGCCGCCGAGGCGGCCGACCGAGTCGATCGGCACCCCGATGGCCGTCCACTGAGCGCGGTGGGCCAAGCGGGCAGTGTCTCAGACCTCGCCCTAGGCCAGGACCACCCCCGGGACAGCCAGGGCGGATACTCTCGCCTCCCCGTCGGCGTGGATCGGCGGCGCCGACTCGATCGGAGGAATCATGGAACCCATCAAGGTGGGGGTTATCACCGACCAGACGGGCGCGCTCTCGTTCATGGGCATCGCCAACGCGAACGTGGCCCGGATGGTGATCGACGACATCAACGCGCGAGGCGGCCTGCTGGGGCGACAGCTCGAGCTCTACCTCGAGGACAGCGCCACCGAGGACAGCGCGGCGGAAGCCGCGGCCACCAAGCTCGTCAAGCAGGATCAGGTGGACGTGGTCTTCGGCGGCATCTACAGCTCCACGAGGCAGGCCATCAAGGGTCCAGCCGTCGTGGACGGCAAGAAGCTGTACATCTACCCCGAGCAGTACGAGGGACAGGAGTCCGACCCGCTCATCTTCTGCACCGGCCCCGTGCCCGCGCAGCAGATCGAGCCGCTCTTCCCGTGGCTGATGGAGAAGACGGGAGCGAAGACGTTCTACATGCCCTCGGCCGACTACATCTGGCCGCATGTGCTCAACGCGAAGGTCACGCGAGGTGGTCACGGCCAACGGGGGCGAGATCGTCGGGGAGGAGTACTTCCCCCTCGACCACATGGAGTACCAGGAGACCGTCGAGCGGATCATGTCCAGCGGCGCGGAGGTCGTGTTCAACACGATCGTCCCGCCCGGCCTCACGCCGTTCCTCGAGCAGCTCCACGAGGCCGGCTTCTCCGACCGGGGCGGGCATCTCATCTGCACGTACTTCGACGAGAACTTCCTGAACCTGGTGCCGGCCGAGCAAGTCGAGGGCCTGTACAGCTGCCTCGACTGGTACGAGGACGTCGACGAGCCGTTCAGCAACGAGCTGCTCGCTCGCTACAACGAGCTCTTCCCGGGCAGTGCGAAGTTCACCGCCGGGAGCGCGTGCTCAGGCATGTACCGCGGCCTGCAGCTCTGGGAGGCGGCCGTGACCGAGGCAGGCTCGCTCGAGCAGGAAGACGTGATCGCCGCGCTCGATCACGCGAAGATCCCCCGGGGACCGGGCGGGCCGGCCGAGATGGTGCCGGGCCAGCATCACGTTCGCATGAACATGTACATCGCCCAGGCAAAGGACGGCGTGTTCAAGGTCGTCGAGAGCCTGGGGGTCATCGACCCGAAGGAGAGCGTGGTACCCGCGGCCTCCGCCTGAGCGAGATCCGAGGCCCGGCCACATGGCCGGGCCTCGCAGTGGACATCATGGGACGACTTTCGAACCCTCAGGTCCTTGGGGGTTGGCGAGCTCTCGCCGCGTAGCGGTCGCTGCCGCTTCTCGTCCGAAGCAGAAGCGCGTCAGTGTGGGGCGAGCGGTCAGGCGGTGATCTCGCGTCGGGTGATCCGCCAGGCGCCGATCAGGAGCGGGAGCACCATCCAGATGGCGAGCGAGGTGCCGACGTGCGCCCATTGGGTGGCGCTCATGACGTCCGCGGTCATCTGGCCGAGGGCGCGCGCGTAGTCCACCCACGGGGCGACGCCGGAGAACACGGGCAGCGAGAGCGACCGCCAACCACGACGTCGGCAGCGCGAAGTGGAGGACGATGGCGGGCGCGGGGGCGAGCAGGATCGCGCCGAGCGCGACGCCAACGACCATCCCGGCCGTCAGGTTGACGGCCGACTGGCCGATCAGCGGCGCGGCGTCGGACCAGGTCCCTTCGACGCCGGGCGACGCGACGAGCACCCCGGCGGCGACGACGGCGACGGACATCGCCAGCATCGCGACGGCGAGCAGGAGGCTCGCGATGAGCTTGGCGCCGAGGACGCGCGAGCGCACCGGGACGAGCGCGAACGTGATCAGCCCGGTGCGCTGGGACCACTCGGAGGTGACGAGCAGGATGCCGAGGACCGGCAGCAGGACGGCCGCCGGCTGCAGCCCGGCGTCGAGGACGGACTGGAACGTGTGGTCCGCCGCATCGCCGACGAGCAGGCGGACGACCACGACGACCACGGTGAGCGCCACCATGGCGACCTGCAGCCAGAAGCCGGCGCGGGTGTCGACCATCTTGCGAAGCTCGACGGCGACGAGGCGGCCGAGGCCGGGGCGCGCGTGGACGCCGGCGGTGTTCACGCGGATCGGTGCGGCGAGGGTGGTGGTGCTCATGCGGTTGCTCCTGCCAGCTCGGGATGGATCGAATCGGTCTGCGTTGACGGAGTGCTTGCGCCGGACGTGGTCAGTTCGAAGAAGAGGCGTTCGAGGCCGGCGTCCTCGGCTGGGGCGAGCCGGCGCAGCACGACGCCGTCGGCCATCGCCGCGCGGGCGACGACCTCGGGCTCGGCCTCGACCAGCCGCCGATCGCCGTCGGCCGGGTGGGTCGCCAGGCCGGCGCGGTGAAGCGCGGCATCGAGGCCGGCGAGGTCGTCCGCCTCGACGATGGTCCCCGACTCGGTCAGCAGCTCGGCGCGGGTGCCCTGCGCCTGGATCCGTCCGCCGCCGATGATCATCATCCGGTCGGCGACGGCCTCGACCTCGGCCAGCAGGTGCGAGGAGAGCAGCACGGTGCCGCCGCGGTCGGCGAAGTTGCGCAGCAGGCCCCGCATCCAGCGCATGCCTTCCGGATCGAGGCCGTTGGCGGGCTCGTCGAGGATCAGGACCTCGGGGTCGCCGAGCAGTGCGTGGGCGAAGCCCAGGCGCTGGCGCATGCCGAGCGAGTACTTGCCGACACGCCGCCGGGCCGCCGTCTCGTCGAGGCCGACGAGCTCCAGCAGCGCGTCGACGCGCTGCGCCGGCACGCCCATGGTGTGGGCGGAGACGGCGAGCGCCTCGCGGCCGCGGCGCCCGGCGTGCTGGGCGGACGCGTCGAGCAGGATGCCGACGCGCCGGCCCGGGTTCGGCAGGTCGCGGTAGCGCCCGCCGAGGATCTGGGCGTGGCCGCTGTCGGGCTCGGAGAGGCCGACGAGCATCCGCATCGTGGTGGTCTTGCCGGCGCCGTTGGGGCCGAGAAAGCCCGTGACGGTGCCCGGCTCGCAGCGGAATGTGACGTCCGAGACGACGGTGCGCCCGCCGAGCTGCTTGGTGAGTCCGTCGGTTTGGATCATGCCGGCAGACTCGCGGCCCGCCGGGTTTGCAACCACGGTCCGCGGGCTACGCTCGCCGAGCCCTACGGCGGTGGCAGACAACGACTTTGGTAGGGGGTCGCGGCCGTGACGCTCGCCTAGCCTTCGTCCTCGAGCGATGGCACGCCAGGCGACAGCACGCTTTACCGATGGCCTGTCCGGCTGGTTGCGCTCCGCGCTGCCCGGCGTCGTGATCGACGCCCCCGACGAGGAGCGTGGCCGCCGCGACCACCTCGTCGACGCGACGATCTACCTGGTTGCGTTCGCGATCAGCGCCGCCACCCTCGCGGGCACTTGGCAGATGCACCCGCCCTGGCTGCGCGTCGTGGACGTCGTGGTCGGGATCGCGACGCTCGTCTCGCTGCACTGGCGGCGCACCCATCCAGCCGCCGTCGGGATCGGCATCGGGGCGGTCTCGCTCGTGATCCTCACGGCCTCCGGCGCGAACCTCGCCGCCACCTTCAACGCCGCGATCCGGGCTCGTGGCCGTGATCTGGCCATCATCGCCGGGCTCCTGATCGCCTGGGCCTTCGCGAGCCCGCTGCTCTACCCCCCCGCCGGTAGCTACTGGGTCAACGCGGGGGCCTGCCTGCTGCTGACGGGCGTCGTGCTCGGCTGGGGACTCTTCGTACGCGCGCGGCGAGAGCTCGTGCGATCGCTGCGCGCGCAGGCCGATCGCGCCGCGGACGAGGCCCGCGCGGCCGAGCGGCGGCGGATCGCGCGCGAGATGCACGACGTGCTCGCCCACCGCCTCTCGCTGCTCTCCGTGCACGCCGGCGCGCTCGAGTTTCACCCCGACGCACCGGCCGAGGAGGTCGCCGAGGCGGCCGGCGTGATCCGCGAGAGCGCGAAGACGGCGCTCGAGGAGCTGCGCGGCGTGATCGGCGTCCTGCGCGAGGACGGCGGCGAGAGCCTGACGCAACCGCCCCAGCCAACGCTCGCCGACCTCGCTGCCCTCGTCGAGGAGTCGCGCGCGGCCGGGATGCGGATCACCGCACGGATCGAGCTGGGCGACGCGGCGCCGCCCGCCGCCGTCGGGCGCACCGCGTACCGGATCGCGCAGGAGGGCCTGACGAACGCGCGCAAGCACGCGCCGAGGAGCAGCGGTGACGCTCACCGTCCGCGCGCCCGACGGCGACCTGCAGGTCGAGGTCCGCAGCCTCGCGCCGGTGGCCGTCGCCGCGGCCGCGCCGCTGCCCGGGGCGGGGACCGGCCTGATCGGGCTCGCCGAGCGCGTCTCGCTCGCCGGCGGCACGCTCGAGCACGGCGTCGACCCCGACGGCGCGTTCGTCCTGCGTGCGAGCCTGCCACGATGATCCGCGTCCTGCTCGTCGACGACGACGCGCTCGTGCGCTCCGGCCTGCGGATCATGCTCGCCGGCGCCGCGAACCTCGACGTGGTCGCCGAGGCCGCGGACGGCCGCGAGGTGCTCGGCGCGGTCGACCTGCCACCGGCCCGACGTGGTCCTGATGGACATCCGCATGCCGCAGCTCGACGGCATCGCGGCCACCCGGCTGCTGGCCGCGCAGCCCGACCCGCCCGCCGTCGTCGTGCTCACGACGTTCGACGCCGACGAGCTCGTCCTGCGCGCGCTGCAGGCCGGAGCAGCCGGCTTCCTCCTGAAGGACACCCCGCCGGCGGAGATCGTCCGCGCGATCGAGCTCGTCCACGCCGGCGACGGCATGCTCTCCCCCACGGTCACCCGCCGGCTCATCTCCCTCGTGGCCGGCGACTCCGACGCGGCCGCCCGCACCGAGCACGCCCGCGACCGCATGGCCACGCTCAGCCCACGCGAGCGCGACGTCGCCCTCGCCGTCGGCCGCGGCCACGCCAACGCCGAGATCGCCGCAGCGCTGCACCTCTCCGTCCCGACGGTCAAGGCCCACGTCTCCCGCCTGCTCGACAAGCTCGACGTCGACAACCGCGTCCAGATCGCCCTGCTCGTGCAAGACGCGAGCGGGCAGTAGAGATCGACCCATGGTGTGCGCGGCGGCCTCGTGCGCACGCGCGTGAAGGGTGAGCGCGTCGAGCTGACCGGCCGCGCCGTCACAGTCATCGACGGCGCGCTCGTGGCCCGCTGCTGATCGGCCGGGGCCTCCCAAAGCCGAAAAGCCGCTCAACCGAGCGGCTTCTCAGGTACCGATGGAGACGGTGGGAATCGAACCCACGTCCGCGGGCGCGTTAGAGGCAGCTTCTACGAGCGTGTCCGGCTCTCTGATCTCACCTCCCGATCGCCGTGCCGGCGGGGTAGCGGGAGGCCAGCCCTCTTGATGTCCCCACCGCGTCGAGGGCGAGCGCGGTGGGCGAGCCCGTTTTCTTATGCCGGGTGACTCCGCCACGGGCCGAGCGGAGGCCGACAGCTCAGGGCCTAGGTTTTAGCTAGGCCGCGAGCGCGAATTCGTGATTACGATCCGCACTTATGGTTTTCCCGGTTGTTTAACGAGGCCGACCGGGGACCTCGACTCGCTACTGCCTCCACAGAACGTCCACGTCGAAGCCTGTCGTCCCCTGGAAGCTGCCTTCAAGGTTACTCGACGTTGCCACAATTGAGGCATGGAGTCCTCCGTCTACAACCCGCGGCTCGAGCCGGCCACAAGCCCCGCGCCGCCGCAGCAGGAGCAGCGCCCGCCTTGGCGGCGCGTCCTCGGCTGGCTCGGTGCCGGCGCGCTGCTGGCGCTCAAGTTCGCCGCCAAGCTCAAGGGCCTCCTTCTCATCCTCCCGAAGCTCAAGATCCTCACCACCTCGGGCACGATGCTGGTGTCGATCGGCGCCTACACGCTGATCTGGGGCTGGCGATTCGCCGTCGGCTTCGTGCTGCTCCTGCTCGTGCACGAGATGGGACACGTGATCCAGCTCCGCCGCGAGGGCATCAAGGCGGGCGCGCCGATGTTCATCCCGTTCCTCGGCGCCGTGGTGGCGATGAAGGAGATGCCGAAGGACGCCGCGGCTGAGGCGCGGGTGGGCCTCGCCGGGCCGGTGCTCGGCTCCGCCTGCGCGCTCGTGCCGCTCGCGATCCACGCGGCGGGCGGTAGCGAGCTGTTCCTGGCACTCGCCTACGTGGGCTTCCTGCTGAACCTGTTCAACCTGCTGCCGGTGCTGCCGCTCGACGGGGGCCGTGCCATGGCCGCGCTGTCTCCGTCGCTTTGGTTCGTGGGCTACGCGCTGCTGGTGGCGGCGACGATCGCGTTCCCCAACCCCGTGATGCTCCTCGTGCTCCTGCTCGGCGGTTTCGAGACCTGGCGGCGCTGGCAGGCGCGGAACACTCCCGAGGCGCGTGAGTTCCACCGCGTTCCACGACGGACCAGGATCGTGGTCGCGGCCGTGTACCTGGGGCTCGTGGCCGCGCTCGCGGTGGGGGTCGACCTCACCTTCATCGAGCGTGACTTCGGGGACGTCTAGCGGAAGCACCCGGCTTGGCCGGGTGCGCACCGATGCAAGTCAGCCGATCCCCTAGGGGCCATTCCGGATTGGCAGGGGGTCCCCTGCGCGGCAGTGTGTGTGGCGAGCCAGCCAACCGTCACCGGAGGATCGACATGGACGCGAATGACACGCATCAGGGTGGACCCGACGAGCCCCGCGAGGGCCAGGGCGCCGGCCCCGAGGACCCCACCAGGCCACTCGGGCGCTCCCCCGAGGAACCGGAGCCGCGCCGGCTGCTGAGGTCGCGCGAGGACCGCGTGATCGGCGGCGTGTGCGGCGGCCTCGGCCGCTACTTCAACGTCGATCCGATCCTGTTCCGGATCGGGGCGGTCGGGCTGAGCCTTCCTCGGCGGCGCCGGTCTGCTGCTGTACCTCGCGGGCCTCGCCCTGATCCCGAGCGAGCCCGGCCACCGCGGGCGCCGCGCCGCCGCGCTCGAGCGGGCGGTCCATCGGCGTGATCCTCGCCGTGGTCGTGGCCGTGATCGTCGCAGGGCCCTTTCTGGTCGGCGGCGGCCTCGTCATTGCAGCCGTTCTCGTCCCCCTCGCGGCCCTCGCTATCACGGGTGTTCTCGTATGGTGGCTCGTCGCGGGAGAAGGACCCAGCGGCGAGCCGCGCGACATCGCGCTGCGAGCGGCCCTCGGAGTCGGAGTCCTCATCGTGTCCTTCGCCGTCGCCATCGGCGGCGCGATCGCCGCGGCGGCCGGCGGCGAGACCGTCGTGGCCGTGCTGCTGATCGTGGCCGGCCTGGCGATCGTGGGCGGCGCGTTCGTGCGGCCGGTCCGCTGGCTGATCCTGCCGGCGGTGCTGCTGGGCCTGTCCGCGGGAAGCGTGGCCGCCGCGGACGTGACGCTCGACGGAGGG
This sequence comes from uncultured Thermoleophilaceae bacterium, assembly GCA_963759625.1. Classification (GTDB taxonomy): domain Bacteria; phylum Actinomycetota; class Thermoleophilia; order Solirubrobacterales; family Thermoleophilaceae; genus JACVRW01. The sequence goes on from CAVXAD010000007.1 coordinate 449,693, forward strand.
GTGGGCGACCGCCACTACCGGCCCACCTCGATGGCGGAACTCCGCGACCACTACCAGCTGGGCGCGGGTCAGCTGGACATCGACCTGCGCGACCTCGACCTGCCGCGGGGCGACACCCCGCTCGAGATCGACATGGGCGTCGGCGAGGTGCGCCTGGCCGTTCCCGCGAGCGTGTGCGTGGCCACCGACGCCGACGTGGGGGTGGGCGAGGCGAGGGTGCTCGGACGCGCCAACTCCGGCGTGGACGTGAACCTGTTGGAGCGCCCGGACGCACCCGCCGCGGCGAGCCGGTTGCTCGTGGACGCCCAGATCGGCGTGGGGCAACTCGAGATCCGCGACTCCAACGATCCGCCATTCAGCTCCCCCGGCTTCGACCAGCGCTTCGACCGAGGCTTCGATCCCTTCGAGCGCGACCCGGACGCCAACGCCGCCTGCCGAGGAGGCGCCCGTGCGCGGTAGCACGCCTGACCCGCCATCGCTCGTGGCCGGGTTGGCAATCGTGATACTCGGCGTGCTTCTGCTCCTGGACGACGGGGGCTCGCTGGACCTCAGCTTCGCCCTGTTCGCGCCCGTGGCCTGCGCCGCGACCGGAGCGATCCTGCTGGCCGCGGGCCTGAATCGCCACGACTGATCCGCGCTGGGATGATTGAGGCCCGATGACGAGCCTCGCGAGCGGCGCCCCGCCCCGTCTCCGCCGCGACCCCGCGGGCGGCTGGATCGCCGGGGTCTGCGCCGGGATCGCGCGCCGCTACGGCGTGGACCCGATGCTGGTACGACTGTCATTCGTCGTGGCCACGGCGGCCGGCGGAGCGGGCTTGGCGCTGTACGCGCTCGCCTGGCTCGTCGTACCGGCCGGCGACGCGCCGCGCGCGCGCACGCCCGAGGCTCGCGAGCGACCGTGCCGCCCTCGAGGTCGCCCTGGGGAGCGGGCTCCTCCTCCTCAGCGTGCTCCTGACGTTCCGCGCGCTCGGCGTCTGGTTCTCCGACGCGCTCGTGTGGCCGCTGGTCCTGATCGCGAGCGGCGGAGTGCTCATCTGGCGCCAGTCGCTCGGTCAGTCGAAGACGCCGGCCACACCGGCCCCGCGCAAGGCCCCGGACAGTCAGCCTCAGGATGCCCGCACGGCCGCGCTCGCCGTCTCACGCACCGGTGTGGGCGTGGCCCTCGTGATCGCCGCCGGCCTCGCCTTCCTCCAGGCCACCGGCGCCCTCAGCGCCGCGCGCGACGTGCTGCTCGCGGTGTTCGCGGTCGTGGTGGTCCTGGGTGTGATCTTCGCCCCCTGGATCGTCCGGCTCGCCCGCTCGCTCGCAAGCGAGCGGGCCGAGCGGATCCGCTCGCAGGAGCGCGCCGAGGTGGCTGCCCACCTGCACGACTCGGTGCTCCAGACGCTCGCCATGGTGCAACGCCGTGCCGGCGACCCGCGCGAGGTGGCCGCGCTGGCGCGCCGCCAGGAGCGCGAGCTGCGGGCCTGGCTCGCCGGGCGGCCGGCCCCGGGTCAGGCGGCCAGCCTCGGACCCGCGCTCGAGGCGGCCGCGGCCGAGGTGGAGGGCCGCCACGGCGTGCCGGTGGAGGTGGTGGCGGTGGGCGATGCCCCGCTCGATGCCGCTGCCGAGGCCGTGGTGGCCGCTGCGCGGGAGGCGATGACGAACGCAGCGAAGTTCGGCGGCGGCTCCGCGGTGGACGTATTCGCCGAGGTCTCGCCGGAGCGGGTCAACGTGTTCATCCGCGACCGCGGGCCGGGCTTCGATGCGGCGAGCCTTCCGGACGACAGGCGCGGCGTGCGCGAGTCGATCGTCGGGCGCATGCGCCGCAACGGCGGGCGCGCGACCATCACGAGCGCCCCAGGCTCGGGCACCGAGGTGGAGCTGTCGCTCCCGCGGCAAGGCGCATCGTGACCGAGCCGCGCGTGCTCATCGTCGACGACCACCAGCTCTTCAGGGCCGGTGTCCGCGCGGAGCTCGAGGCCCTGCTCGAGATCGCCGGGGAGGCCTCCGGGGTCGCGGAAGCCGCCCGGGCGATCGCCGAGCTCGCGCCGGACGTGGTGCTCCTCGACGTGCACATGCCGGACGGCGGCGGCATGGAGCTGATCCGGCGCGCGGCGGCCGCGGAGGGCCCGGCGCCGGTCTTCCTCGCCCTGTCCGTGTCCGACGATCCGGAGGACGTGATCGCCGTGATCCGCGCCGGCGCGCGCGGTTACGTGACCAAGAGCATCTCGGGTCCGGACCTCGCTGACGCCGTGCGCCGCGTGTACGCCGGCGATGCGGTGTTCTCCCCGCGACTCGCGGGCTTCGTGCTCGACGCCTTCGCCGGACCCGCGCCACAGGCCGAGAGCGAGCTCGACGGGCTCACGCCGCGCGAGCGCGAGGTGCTGCGGCACATCGCTCGCGGCTACATGTACAAGGAGATCGCCCTGCGACTCGAGATCTCGCCGAAGACGGTGGAGGCGCACGTCTCCTCCGTGCTGCGCAAGCTGCAGCTGTCGAGCAGGCACGAGCTCTCGCGCTGGGCCGCGGAGCAGCGGCTGCTCGACCCGTAGAGCTGGTCAGTCGATGAGGTACTTGCGGAGCACCTTGCCGGCCGCGCTCAGCGGTAGCTCGTCGAGGAACTCGACGCGCTGCGGGACCTTGTAGTCCGCCAGGCGCTCGCGGCAGTATCTGATCAGCTCGCGCTCACCGCATTCGCCGGCGGGCACCACCGCGGCCTTGACCAGCTGCTCGCCCTCCACGCCGCTGTCCACGCCCACCACCACGACCTGCTTCACCTTCGGGTGGACGGCCAGCACGTCCTCCACCTCGATTGGATCCACCTTGTCGCCGCGGACGTCGATCAAGAGCTTCTCGCGGCCCGTGATGAAGAGCCGTCCCTCCTCGTCGAGGCGGCCGCGGTCGCCGGAGGCGAACCAGCCGGCGCGGAAGGCGTCGCGGTTGAGCTCCTCGCGGCCGGCGTATCCAGGGGTCATCGCCGTGCTCCTGATGAGGATCTCGCCCACCCGCCCGGGCGCGAGCGCGCCCCCGTCGGCGTCCACGATCTGGATCTCCACGCCGTCGATCGGGCGACCGACCGACCCGGAGGTGGCGTGCGGATCGTCGTCGAGGTTGAGGGTCACCGCTCCGGCCTCCGTGCAGCCGTAGAGCTGGCGCACCGGCACGCCGAAGCGGTCCTCGAACGCGCTGAAGGTGGAGCGGGGCAGCGCGGCCGCGGCCGAGATGCAGAGCCGCAGCGACGAGAGGTCGGCCGCCTCTGACGCCTCCGCCAGCAGACGGAACGTGAAGGGCACCGCCGGGAAGACCGTGGCGCGCTCGCGCTCGAGCAGCTCGAGCGCCCGCCCGCGCTGGAGCAGGAAGGGGTTGGGATCGTCGAAGAGGACCAGCCTGGCGCCGCTGCGCACCGACGCCAGCAGGCAGCACCCGAGGCCGTAGGTGTGATGGAGCGGGATCACGCAGAAGAGCGTGTCGTCGGCGCTCATACCGGTGGCAGCCACGTAGCTGTCCGCCTCCATGCGAAGGTGCCGGTGCGTGCGCGGCACCCGCTTGGGGCGGCCGGTCGAGCCGGAGGAGTACTGGTACACGGCGTCGTCGTCCGGGGCGCCGGCGTTCGGCGCGCCGGCGGGCCGGCCCTCGATGAGCGACGCGAGCGACACCGCGGCGTGGCGAGTGTCGCCGTCGGCGATCACCTCCACGGACCCGGGCAGCCGCGCGGCGATCGCCGCGCACGTCTCCACGGACTGCGGTCCGGCGATGATGGTCCGCACCCCGCAGTCGCGGAAGTGGAACTCGAGCTCGGGCTCCTTGAACGCCGGGTTGAGCGGAACGGCCACCGCCCCGGCGCGGAGGATCGCCAGGAAGCCGATTGCGAAGGCGGGTACGTTCGGGAGGACGAGCGCCACCCGGTCGCCGGGCTCCACGCCGCGCTCCATCAGCGCCGCGGCGAGGCGGTCGACCCGCCCGCGCAGCTCGGCGTAGGTGATCCGCTTGTCCCCGTGCACGAGCGCCACGCGCCCGGCGAAGGCGGCTGCGCTCTCGTCGAGCATCTGCGTCACGGGAGCGACGGGGGTCTCTGTCAGGTTCGGCGGCATGAGAGGAACCCGGCTCAGGCGCCGCGGTCGGCCACGGTCACGGGGTCGCCCTCGTGGACACGGAACTCGCCGTTCGGATCCGCGTGGGCGGCCAGCGCCCGCATGAGCGCGCGCGCCTTCAGCAGCATCTCCTGGTACTCGTCCTCGGCGTCGGACTGCATGACGATCGCTCCGCCGGCGCCGATGGTGGTGCTCTGCCCGTCCATCACGATCGTCCTGATCACGATGTTCAGGTCGCAGCCGCCGCTCAGGCCGAGGTATCCGATCGCGCCGGAGTAGACGCCCCGGGGCTCGTGCTCGAGCTCGTCGATGATCTCCATGGTGCGCTTCTTGGGGGCGCCCGTCATCGACCCGCCCGGGAAGCAGGCGCGGATCCCGTCCGGCGGCTCCACGCCCTCGCGGAGCTGGCCGCGGATCGTGGACACGAGCTGGTGCACGGTCTCGTAGGACTCGATCGCCATCAGATGCGGCACGTGCACCGTGCCGACGTCGCAGACGACGCCGAGGTCGTTGCGCAGCAGGTCGGCGATCATCAGGTTCTCCGCGCGGGTCTTCTCATCCGTCCGCAGCGTCTCCGCGAGCTGCAGGTCCTCGGCGCGGTCCTTGCCGCGCGGGGAGGTGCCCTTGATCGGCTTGGCCTCCATCCAGCCGTCGCGGCCGATCGAGAGGAAGCGCTCGGGTGAGGAGCTCAGGACCGCGGCCTCGCCGAAGCGCAGGTAGGAGGAGAAGGGGGCCGGGTTGATGTGGCGCAGCGTCCGGTAGAGCGGCAGCGGCTCGGGCGAGATGTCCGCGTGCACCTTGTTCGTGAGGCAGACCTCGTAGGTGTCGCCCTCCGTGAGGTAGTCCTTGATCGTCTGGATGTCGTCCAGATACTGCTGGTGTGAGCGGCTCAGGCGGAACTCGGCGGGCGAGCCGCCGGCCGTGATCGCCTCCAGATCCACAGGCTCGAGCGGCGGCAGCGCCTCGAGGCGGGCAGCGGTCTCGCTGATCCAGCGCCGCGCCCTCCTCCTCGGTGGTCGGCTCGGTGACGCAGAGCAGGTAGAGGCACTTCTCGTAGTGATCGAACGCGAGCAACCGGTCGGCGAACACGAACGCCGCGTCGGGCATCGAGGACTCGAACGCGTTGTCGCCCTCGCAATCGGCCTTCAGCTCGTAGCCGAAGTAGCCCACGAAGCCGCAGTTGAAGTCGAACGGCAGGTCGTCCGAGAGGTAGCGCAGCCGCTTCATCTCGCGGCTGAGGTAGTCGAAGATCGACTCCTCGTGCTCCTCGCTCGAGAGGCCGCGAGCCACATTCACCATGCCCGTGTCGACGTCGGAGGTCACGACGGAGCTGAGCGGCCCGCCGCTCGCGCCCATGAACGAGAAGCGCGAGCGCTCGTCCACCTTGCTGCTGTCGAGCCAGAAGGCGTAGCGGTGGTCGCCGTAGAGGTTGACGAACACCTGCTCGGTGTCGTACATCCGGTCGATGCGCTCGACCTGCAGGCGCAGGCGCGGGCGCTGCGGAGGCGACCACTTCGGTCCGCCACCGTTCGTGGCCGGCTGGGTGAGCGGGGTCCGCTTGCCGCCCGCCACTCCGGCGGTCATGTCGCGGAAGTTGGCCAGCAGGCGGCGGCCCCAGTCGGTGCAGATCGACTCGGGATGGAACTGGACGCCCCACACCGGGCGCTTGCGGTGGGCCGCGCCCATGACGATGCCGTCGGCGGTCCAGGCGATCGCCTCGAGGTCCTCGGGCAGCGGCTCGGTGATGCAGAGCGAGTGGTAGCGCACGACCGTGAAGCCCTGCGGGATGTCCGCGAAGAGCGGCGAGTCGTCGTGGTAGACGGCACTCATCCGGCCGTGCATTACCTCGGGTGCGTGCACCACCTCGGCGCCGGCGATGTGCCCGATTCCCTGGTGTCCGAGGCAGACCCCCAGCAGCGGCACGTCGGCGTCACGGATGGCGTCGGCGCAGATGCCGAAGTCCTTCGGGTCATCGGGCCGGCCAGGGCCGGGCGAGATCACGACGTTGTCGAAGTCGCCGCCCGCCAACTCGCTCCAGGAGGCGCCGTCGTTGCGGACGACGGTGGGCTCCTCGCCGTTCGCCTCGGCGATCAGCTGGAAGAGGTTGTACGTGAAGGAGTCGTAGTTGTCGATGAGCAGGGTCTTCACAGGTCTGGCTCCAGGCTTCGAGAATCCATCTCCGCGGGCGGTGACGGAGTCCGGCAGAGGGATCCGGGTAGATCGGCGGCGGCCGTTCAGAGATCCCTCAGATCAGAGTAGCCCCCAAATCGCGACCGGGCAAACGAGAAATCAGATGAGGTACTTGCGGAGAATCTTCCCCAGCGGGCTCTTCGGGATCTCCTCGCGGAACTCCACGACCTGCGGCACCTTGAAGTTGGCCAGGCGCTCCTGGCAGAAGCTGATCAGCTCACGCTCCTCGAGCGCGTCGCCCGGCACCACCACCGCCTTGACGACCTCCTCACCGGCGACCTTGCTCTGGACCCCGACGACCACGGCCTCGCCCACCTTCGGGTGCGCCACGAGCACGTCCTCGACCTCGATCGGGTCGACCTTGTAGCCACCGACCTCGATGAGGAGCTTCTTGCGCCCGGTGATCGTGAGCCGGCCCTCCTCGTCGACGCGGCCCAGGTCGCCCGTTATGAAGTAGCCCTCCCGGAAGACCTGCCGGTTCAGCTCCTCCATGTCCACGTAGCCGTCCGTGAGGCCGGGGGAGTCGACGGCGATCTCGCCGATGCTGCCGGTGGGCACCGGCTCGCCGTCGTCGTCCTCGATCCGCACCTGGACGCCGTCGACCGGCCGGCCGACCGACTCGAAGGTGGCCACCGGGTCCGCATCCATGTTCGCCGTGAGCGTTCCCGCCTCGGTACAGCCGTAGAGCTGGCGGACGGGCACGCCGAACTTGTCGAGGAAGGCGTCGAAGAAGGGCCGCGGCAGCGCGGTGCCCGCCGAGAAGCAGAGCTTCAGGGAGGAGAGGTCGGCGGTGCCCGGCGCCTCCGCCATCAGACGGAAGTTGAACGGGACGCCGGGGAAGATGGTCGCGCGCTCGTTCTCGAGCAACTCGAGCGCCCGCTGGCGCCTGAGCAGGAACGGGTTCGGGTCCTCGAGCATCACCAGCGTGGCGCCGCTGCTGGCGGCGGCGAACATGCAGCAGCCCATGCCGTAGGTGTGGAAGAGCGGGATGGTGCAGAAGATGCGATCGTCCGGCCCGTAGTCCATCTGCGGGTAGTAGTCCGCCTCGCCGCGACACTGCGCGTGCGTCCGCGCCACGCGCTTGGGGCGGCCCGTGGACCCGGACGAGAACTGGTACACGAGCGGCTCGTCCGGGGAGCGCCGCTCCAGCTTGGCGGGATCGTGCTCCATCAGCATGTCGAGCGTGAGGGCCTGCCCGTGCGCGGCGCTCGTGGTGATCACCTGGGCGGGCTCGTCCCACCCGGCCACGATCCGCTCGCACACGCCGGCGCTCCGCTCGTCGCTGATGACCGCGCTGACCGAGCACTGCCGGAAGTAGAAGTCCAGCTCCTCCTGCTTGAACGCCGGATTGACGGGCACGACCACCGCCCCGATCGCTGAGATCGCGAAGTACCCGGCTACGAACGAGGGGTCGTTGGGCAGCAGGAGCGCCGCTGCGTCACCGGGACCCAGGCCCTGGGCGGTGAGCCCCGCCGCCAGCCGCTCCACCCGCTCGACGAGCTCGGCATGCGTGATCCGCTCGTCGCGGTAGACCAGCGCCACGTCGTCCGGACGGGCGGCTGCGTTCTCGTAGAGAAGCTCCATCAACATGGCCGTGCCTCCGTGCGGATCATCGCGGGCCGACGGGCTAGGCCTGCCCGTTCACCTTGGCGGTGACGAACTCGTCGATACGCGTGACGTTCTCGAAGTTCTCGGGCGTGAGGTCCTCGTCGCCGATGGCGATCCCGTAGCGCCCTTCGAGGAAGGTCACGAGCTCCATGACTCCGTGCGAGTCCATGATGCCCTTCGCCAGCAGGTTCTCCGCGGGATCGACCGAGTCGATGCCGCGGCCCTGCAGGAGCTCGCTGACGATGAACTGCTGAACCTCTGTGGTGACGGTCATTGGCTACACCGTAACGCGATTTCCACGACGCTGGTCAGCTGCTCCCGAGCCTCAGCAGGGGCGAGCCGCGTCTGCTCGTCTTGGCCCCGAGCGCGCGCGCCACGGACTCGATGTTCAAGCGGACCCAGTCGCCGTCCTCCCAGCGCTCGGCGTGCGTCCGCAGCTGGCTTGCGGCGCGGTCCAGCCAGTAGGCCACCACCAGCAGCTCGAGCAACTCCGGGTCCCTCTCCAGCCCCACTTCCCTGCAGTACTCGTTCGTGAGGTCGTCGCCGCCGGCGCGGGCCCACGGGATCAGCTCGCTGACGAGCTTCGGGCCCCAGTCCGTGTCGGTCGGCCGGTGCCCCGACGTGAACGCGAGGTGGATCGCGTCGAGGAGCGCGAGCCGGTCGGGGCCCGCCGAGTCCCAGTCCACGACGCCGACCAGCCGGTCATCGACCACGAGGAGGTTGCCCATCGAGAAGTCCCCGTGCCCGAAGCCGCGCGGCACGTCGGCGAGCGCGTCGTCGAGGGCACGGCCCGTCGCGTGCACGATGGCCGCCTCCGCGGGCCCGCAGACGCGCGCCACCACCGCCGCCGCGCGCGGCCAGTGAGGTGTCCCAGCGTCCGGAGCCCTTCACGGAGTGGAGCGCGGTCAGGAAGTCGAGGCACTCCACCATCAGGTTCCGGCTCAGCGGGGCGCGCGCGGAGCTCCCGGGAAGAAGCGGCTCGACCGCCCAGTCGGCGAGGTTGGACTTGCCCTGCGCGCCCTGCCACGGAACCCGCTTCGCGACCGTGTCCGGCACGCCCTCGCTGCGCAATGCCTCGAGCGCGGCGCCCTGCGCCTCGATCTGGCTGAAGCCGGGCCCCACGGATACGCGCACGAGCCCGTGGTCGGTGAAGGCGAGCGTGAGCCCACCGCGGGCGAAGAGGCGGTTGGCCTTGAGGCGGGAGCCGATCGCGGTGCCGGCGTCCCGGACCGCGGCCTCCACGAGCGACTCGCCGAGCGCCTCGCGATAGCCGAACACGAGCGCGCACTGGGGTAGGTGCTCCACCGGGGACCGGGCGAACAGCTCGCCGTTGATGCCGCCGGGCACTCGGAACACGTGGCCGAGGTCCCATGTGGTCATCTCGCTCAGCGGGTACCCCAGGCGGTGGAGCTTCCGACCCGCCTGCGCCGCCTGGATCCGCACCCGCGACACTCGAGCGGGCGCGCTTGGCGATCCGTGCCGCCAGGCTCCCGCGCACCCACCCGGGGCTGCCCAGGCTCACCACGGCCAGCGCGGCGTCGCCGCGCAGCGCTCCGGGTGAGCCGACCTCCACGTCCGGCGAGTCCTCGACCAGCTCGGCGCCGGCAGCGCCGAGCGCCGAGGCGAGCCGGGCGTCGGTCACACGGAACCGGTGTGCCGCGGCGGGGAGGACGCAGAGCCAGGACTGAGCGGCGTGGCCGACGTCCATCGGCCCGTTGACGGTTCGGGCCGACCTAGAAATCGTCATCACCTATCAAGAAGTTCCAGTTGTCGCGCTCGAGCACGTCCACCCTCGGCGCTCCGCCCTCCGGCACGAAGACGCGCAGGCGCTTGTCCTCGGTGCGGGAGAGGAAGCCGAGCGAGCGCAGGCGCTCGCCGAGCAACCGCTGCGGCCCGAGGTGGAGAAAGGTGATGCCGAGCGCGCCGTGGCTGCGCGAATCGGCGATGAACTCGCCCAGGAGCGCGTCACTCGCGCTCTTGGAGTCGCGGCACGCGATGTCGAACACGTGCCGGATGCCGTCCTTGGCGCGGTAGACGACGTACCCGGCCACCTGCCGGCCGGCGTCGACGATCGCGAAGATCGAGTAGTCGGAGCCACCTCCCGTGTCCAGCTCGTACTTCCAGTTCAGGAGCTCCGGGCTTCGCTCTCCGCAAACCCCGTAGCGCTGCCAGGTGGCCTCCCACAGCCCCACGAACCGCTCGTCGAAGGCATCCGGCCGCTCGACGGAGAACTCACGCGACCTGCGCCCCCGCCACTCCCTGAAGACGAGCCTCGTGAGCGGGTCGACGGCGACCGACAGCCCGGAGAGCACGCGACCCAGGAGCGGCCGGCTCACGAACAGATCCACGAGAAGCCTGGTGCGAAGGACCTTGACGAACCGGGTGAGCTGCCCGACCTCCGTGAATCCCACGCGACCGACGACGGGCTCCGAGAACGGGTTGGGGCAGCCGTAGGCGCACATCAGGCCGCTCCCGCCGAGGGTCGCCAGCGAGGCGCGCTGGAGGGCGAGCGCAGGGCCGAAGCCGCGATGATCCGGATCGATCGCGAAGTCCGCGCTGATCGCCGCGGGAACGGACTCGCCGGCCACTCGCAGCCGCGTGGGGAACAGCGTGGCCATGCCGACCAGGCGCTCCGACTCCCGCTCGCGCGCCAGCATGATCGACGGCGGCCCGAACGGGTTGCGCTCGTAGTACTTGTCGTAGCGCGCCGTGCCCGGCGAGTCCGGCAGGACGCGCTCGGGTCAGCTCGATGATCTCGTCCTTGTCGGCGCGCGCGTCGCCCGGGCCGATCGAATAGCGGCCGCCGCCGGGTGCGGGAGGCGGCGCGGCGCTGCGCCTCGGCGTCGCCCACCGTCGGGGACGGGTCGGTATCGGGGTGGCTCATCTCATCCATGCTGAGCGTCTCGGGTAGCGGGGTACCGAGCCTGGCCGCAAGGCTGCGCGGCAAAAACGGGCCTGCTCGGGACTACTTTTCCCGCGTACACCGAGATTACTGGATGGTCGATACTGGTCACCGATGTCCGTTCTTTGCATCCGCTCGCCGCTGCCAGAGCCGGGTTGGGGGGTCTTCGAGACACTCCTAGTAGTCGGCGGGAAGCCGCTCGAGCTAGAGCGACACCTGGCACGTTTGCAAGCGAGCGTCACCACCCTGTACGGCAGTTCTCTGCCGGCGGACGTGCGGGAGCGGCTGCTCGGCGCCGGCGCCGATGCCGACCTGGCCCGGATGCGCGCGACCGTGACGCCCGACGGCGGGGGGTCGATGGGCCTGGAGCTGCTCGCGGTGGACATCGACGAGGCGATCGTCTTCCCCCCCTGGGAGCGCGGCGTGGACCTGGTGCCGGTGCGCGTGCCGGGGTGGAACGGCGCGCACAAATGGGCGGACCGGAGGCTGGTCGAGCAGGCCGAGGCGGACACCGACCCGGCGCGGCCGCTCCTGGTGGACGCCGACGACACGTTGCTCGAGGGCTCGCGCGGGAACCTGTTCCTGGTTCGCGACGGCGTGCTCCTGACCCCGCCGGCCGACGGCCGTGTCCTACCCGGCGTCACGCGCGCCCGCGTGATCGAGCTGGCCGGCGAGCTGGGCGTCGCGGTCCGGGAGGAGCCGCTGGCGTTCGAGCGCCTCGCCGAAGCCGACGAGGCGCTCCTGACGGGCGCGGTCAGAGGCGTGGAGCACGTGCGCCGGTGCGAGGGCGCAGGCGAGTGGCGGGCTGGCGAGGTCACAGAACGACTCGCCGCAGAGCTGCGCCGGGCCTGGTTCAAATAGCTCCTCCACGCAGCGGGAACTCGTCCTACACTGATCCGATGGCCGTCGAACCAACCGCCGAGCTCCAACTGCTGATCATGATGCCCGGAAGGGCCCCGGACGACCAGGTCGAGGACGTGCTCTCGCGGCTCAGCGAGAACGGCTCCTACGGCCGGGTGGCCCCGGGCAAGGAGTCGATCGTGATCGGCGCCTTCGGCGATCGCGAGATGCTCCGCAGCCTCTCGCTCGAGGAATGCGCGGGCGTGGAGAAGGTCCTGCCGATCCGCAAGCCGTACAAGCTCGTGTCCGCCGACTCGACGCCCGAGCCCACCGTCATCCAGGTGGGCGGCCGGCGCCTCGGCGGAGACCACTTCGGCCTGATCGCCGGGCCCTGCACCGTCGAGTCGCGCGAGCAGACGATGGAGAGCTGCCGTGCCGTGGCGGCTGCCGGGGCCACGATGCTCCGCGGCGGCGCGTTCAAGCCGCGCACCTCCCCCTACAGCTTCCAGGGCCTCGGGTCGGAGGCGCTCGCGATCCTCGCGGAGGCGCGCGAGGACACCGGGCTGCCGTTCACGACCGAGGTCGTGGACCCGCGCCAGGTCGAGGAGGTCGTGGAGACCGCCGACGTGCTCCAGATCGGCGCGCGCAACATGCAGAACTTCCTCCTGCTCGCCGAGGTCGGGAAGACCGACAAGCCCGTGCTGCTCAAGCGCGGCGCCTCCGCCTCGATCGAGGAGCTCCTCATGGCCGCGGAGTACATCCTCAAGGAGGGCAACCCGCGCGTGATCCTCTGCGAGCGCGGGATCAAGACCTTCGAGCGCTCCACCCGCTTCACGCTCGACATCAGCGCCGTGCCGGTGCTGAAGGAGGAGACCCACCTCCCGGTGATCGTGGACCCGTCCCACGCGCCGGGCCGGCGCGAGCTCGTGCCCGCCCTGGCCCGCGCGGCGGTGGCCGCGGGAGCGGACGGCATCATCGTCGAGGTCCATCCGGCGCCGGAAGATGCCCTCTGCGACGCGCCTCAGCTGATCCCGACGGCGGGCTTCGCGGACTTCGCGGACGACATCACGCGCCTCGTCGCCGTGATGGGCAAGACCCTCGGCTAGTCGCCTAGTCGCGCTCACTCAAGGCTCGGTCGATCTCGCGACGCTGGTCGCGCTCCTTGAGCGAGCGCCGCTTGTCGTAGAGGTCCTTGCCGCGCGCCACCGCGATCTCCACCTTGGCGTGCCGTCCCGAGAAGTACACGCGCGTGGGGACGATCGTCAGGCCGCGCTCGGAGGTCTGGCCGATCAGCCGCTCGATCTCGCGCGCGTGCAGCAGCAGCTTGCGCGGGCGCTCGGGCTCGTGGTTCTCGCGCGCCGCGGGCTTGTAGGGGGCCACGTGCATGTTGCGGAGCCACACCTCGCCGTCGCGCACCTCGGCGAAGGCGTCCTTCAGCTGGACGCCGCCGTCGCGCATCGACTTCACCTCCGACCCCTGGAGCTCGATGCCGCACTCGAGCCGCTCGAGCAGGTTGTAGCGGAAGCTCGCCTGGCGGTTGGTGGCCACGTCGCCGGGGGCCGCCTTGCGCTTGCCCTTCTTCGCCATGGCGGGCCCTACCCGCGGTACCCGATCCGCTTCAGAAAGCGGTCGAGGCGCGTGATGTACGCGCGCCCGAACGGGCCCGGATCGAGCGGATACGCACGGTCGAGGTCACCGCGCCGGAGGGCACGGAACAGGGTGCGGCGGGCGGCGGTGCGCTCGCCGAGGCGGTAGCGGTCGGCGGCGAAGGCGGCGAGTATCCCGCGTACGTTCACGCCGCGTCGCGGACGCGCCGGTAGAGGCGCAGGGCGCGTCGCGCGTCGGCGCCCAGCCAGCGCCGGTAGCCGCGCGTGACGTCCGCCAGGCGGCCATTCCGGAGGCGGAAGATCCGTACCGGCAGGTACGACTCCGCGTAGGAGGAGTACAGGTACCCGAAGCGCGCGTCGCGGGTGCGCAGCTCCAGCTTGCCGTCCTTGCGGAGGTCCTGCAGCCGGTAGCCGGCGTCGCGCCAGTTGTGGCGCAGCGTCGCGTACTTGCCGGACCCCTCGGCGAACGAGTAGATCGCGGAAACGCTGCAGCAGTGGGCGCCGCCGGTGAAGAGGTCCACGATCACCTCGGGCTCGCGGTCGCCGTCGAGGTCGCGAAGCCGCACCGAATCCTCGCCGGCTCCCCGGCGGGCCGGCACCACCCCGCAGGGCTCGTCCGGGCAGCCGGACCGAACCGCCGCGTCGAGCAGCGTCAGGCCGTCGCGATCGATCTTCAGGTGGAAGCCCGAGTAGTGGTGGCCGCTCCGGTCGTAGGTGAACTCGGCGGAGACGGATCCGGAGGCGGCCCTCTCGGTGACCGGCGCGGCGGCGGCCGGGGCGGCGAGCACGAGCGCGCCCAGGCAGACACTGCAGAAGCGGATCACGCGCCGACTATAGGCGCTAGATCGACCCGCCCACGAGGCGCATCCACGCGCTCCACGGCCACCTCGATCGGATCGCCCAGACGGAGCGCACGGCCCGAGCGCTCCGTTATCAGCGCGGTTCCCTGCTCGTTCAGCGTCCACCACTCGCGCATTCGCCGGACGCCCAGGAAGCCCTCGAAGCCGGCGTCGCCGAAGCGGACGAAGGCGCCCTTCTCGATCAGCCCCACCACCTCGCCCTCGAACGTGGGCGACTCGCCCGGAGCGGCCTCGGCCAGACGGCGCTGCAGCAGGAAGGCCAGGCACACGTCGTCCGCGGTCCGCTCGATCTGCATCGCCTCGCGCTCGAGCGCGGACGCGTGCACTCCGACCTCGTCGAGCTCGGCGGCCGGGGTGGCCGTGTGATCGATGCCGAGCCCCTGGAGCAGCGCGCGGTGTGCCACCACGTCCGGGTAGCGGCGGATCGGTGAGGTGAAGTGGGTGTAGCGGGCGCTCGCGAGCCCAGCGTGGCCCAGGTTGCGCGGCGAATAGAACGCCTGCTTCAGGGCGCGCAGCACCAGGACTCCGATCGCGCGCCGGTCGGGCGCCTCGCGCGCCACGATCCGCGACATCTCGGCGGCGGCGTCCGCCGCCTGCTGCGGGGTCATGTTCTTCGGCAGCGGCGGGGTCGGGATGTCGAGGCTCGCCAGCTGATCGGCCAGGAACTCCACCGACCGCGGCTCCGGCCGCTCGTGCACCCGGTAGAGGGTCGGCAGCTTGCGGTCCTCGAGGTAGCCGGCCACCTGCTCGTTGGCGAGCACCATCAGCGCCTCGATCAGCCGGTGCGACTCGGTCTGCTCCTCCTGGTGCGCGCCCACCACGTGGCCCTCCGAGTCGAACTCGAAGACGGGCTCGGGCGTGCCGATCGTGAGCGAGTCGCGCCTCGCATGAAGCGCCCGGGCCACCTCGCGCGCCGCCTCGAGCGGCGCCGCCCAGGGCTCTTCGGCGCGCTTGCGGCCGGCGAAGACCGCGTCCACCTGCCCGTAGGTGAGCCGCGCGTCGCTGCGCACGCGCGAGCGATGGAACGAGACCTTCCGGACGCCGGCGCCCTCCATCTCGAGCTCCACCGTCACGGCCAGCTTTTCCTCGCCGGGCCGCAGCGAGCAGGCCTGGTTGGAGAGGACCTCGGGGAGCATCGGCTCCACCGCGCCCGGAACGTAGACGCTGGTGGCGCGGCGCATCGCCTCGCGCTCGAGCGGACCGCCGGGGCGCAGGTAGGCCGTTACGTCCGCGATGTGGATCCAGAGGTGCACGCGGCCGTTCTCACGGCTGGCCGATACCGCGTCGTCGAAGTCGCGGGCGTCGTCCGGGTCGATCGTGAAGGTCGGCAGGCCGGTGAGGTCCACGCGCGCGTCGGCGGCATAGGGCTCGTTCGTGGCGGCCAGCGCTTCCCCGGAGGCCGCGCGCCCGTAGTTGCGGTGCAGGCCGCGATCGAGCATCAGCCCCTCGACCACGTCGCGGGCGCGGTCGGGACGCCCGAGCACCCGCGCAACGCGCGCCCCGCGCTTGCCGGAGCCCACGAGCACGAGGTCGCCTGGGCTCGCGCCGCCGCGCTCCACCGCGGTTCGCGGCCCGTGGCCGAAGAGCGGCTCGGCGACCAGGAAGCGGCCGCGCTTCTCGAGCACGGCCACCAGCGGGGCCGCGGCGGCGCGCGCCTGCCGCCTCGCGCCGGCGGTGGTCAACGGCTCTTGCTGAGCACGGTGTCGACCGCCACCGGAAGCGCCTCGTCGCGCTTCGTGCGCGGGTTGTCCCGTGCCTTGACCTGCGGGTGGATGCCCTTCGTGGTGATCGTCTTCCCGCCCGGGAGGTAGTAGTTGGCCACGGTCAGGTCGAGCACGCCGCCGTTCGAGAGGTCGATCACCTCCTGCACCAGGCCCTTGCCGTAGGTGCGCGTGCCGACCACGGTCGCGCGGTGGCGGTCGCGGAGCGCGCCCGTGACGATCTCGGAGGCGCTGGCGCTGCCCCGGTCCACGAGCACGGCCACCGGTATGTCAGCCGGGATTGCGTCGCCCACCGCGTCCTCCGTCCGGTTTGACCGGTGGCGGCCGCGCACCGACACCACCTTGCCGTCCTCGATGAAGATGCTGGCCACGAGCACGCCCTCCGAGAGCAGGCCGCCGCCGTTCCCGCGCAGGTCGAGCACGAGACCTTGCGCTCCCTTCTTCAGGAGCCGGTCCACCTCGCGGCGCACGAAGCCGTGCGCCCCGCTGCTGAAGCCCGCGAGCCGCACCACCCCCACCTTCCGCCCGTTCCGGGTGACCATACGGCCCTCGGCCACCGGGATCTCGATCCGCTCGCGCTTGACTCGCACGCGCCGGCGCACCCCGTTGGAGCCGCCGCCGACCACCTCGAGGCTCACGCTGGTGCCCTCAGGGCCCTTGATACGAGCGGTGGCCACCTCGCTGTTCACACCGGCGATCGAGCGACCGTTCACGGCCACGATCAGGTCGTTCTGCTCGATCCGCGCCCGGTCTGCGGGCGAGCCGTCGAACACCTTCAGCACGCGCAGGCCGCGGCGGTCCTCCTCCACGCTCATGCCCACGCCCTCGAACTCGCCCTTCACGGAGTCGCGGAACTGCGACGCCTCCTTCGGCGTCAGGTAGTGGGAGAACTGGTCGTCAAGCGAGTCGACCATGCCCTTCAGCGACGCCTCGCGCAGCTTCTCGTCGCTTACCGGCCGGTAGAAGTTGCCCTCGATCGTGTCGATGAGCTCGGCTCGCAGCGCGCGATCGTCGTCCACGAGCAGGTTGCGCACCGGCTTGGGCAGGTTCTCGGGGTGCCCGCCCAGCCAGATGCCGCCGGCGAGCACCGCGACGAACGCGGCGAGGATGGAGAGGAGACGGCTGGCGCTCACGGAGAGCATTTGAGGGTAGTGAGCGCCGAGCGCGCCAGGACAACTCGATAAAGTTGATCGAGTTTCTTTGCGGAAGCGGCCGGCTCGGCCGGCTGCGCACCGATGCCCTCGTATGGCCCGGGAAGCGGGCCGGCCCGGTCGAGGAGGCCACATGCTCCATCCCCAGCTCGCTTGGTACGTCGCCGGCCCCGCACTCGGGCTCTGCGTCGTCGCCTGCCGTCTGCTGTTCAACGGCCGCCTCGGCGTGACCGGGGGCTATTCGGAGATCATCGGCCGGGTGCGGGCACGGGAGCCTCGTCTCGACTGGCGGGGCTCGCTACTGATCGGAGTCCTTCTCGGCGGCACCCTGTTCGCTCTCGCCGCCGGTGGGCCGGACTTCCACGGGTACGGCTGGCTCACCGAGAACCTGCACGGCTCCGCTCAGTTCGCGATCGCTCCGATCCTGGTCGTGTCCGGCGTGCTCATCGGCTACGGGGCAAAGCTGTCCGGCGGCTGCACCTCGGGCAATGGGCTCAGCGGGACCGCGATGCTCTCGCCCGCCGCCCTGGCCGCCACCGCGACCTTCTTCGCGACCGCGATCGTCGTGAGCTTCGTGACCGAGGCGCTGGTCTAGGTGCGCCCCGCGGCAAGCGGCCTCGGTGTGGGCCTCGTCTTCGGAGTCGTGCTCTCGTGGAGCGGCATGACCAGCCCGGAGGTGATCCGGGAGGCGCTGCTGTTCGAGGACTCGTACCTGTTCCTGTTCTTCGGCTCGGCGGTCGCGGTCGGGGCGCTCGGCCTGGCGGTCCTACGCCGCACCGGGGCGCGCGCCGTGCTCACCGGGGGGCCCATCAGCTGGGCCAGGGAGCAACCCGCACGCCGCCACATCGTGGGGAGCCTTGTGTTCGGAATCGGCTGGGGCGTGTCGGACGCTTGCCCCGGACCCGTGGCCACACAGGTCGGGCAGGGAATCGGGTGGGGACTGTGCACGCTCGCCGGAATCGTGCTGGGCGTGTACCTCTTCCAGCGCCGCAGCGAGGAGACGGAGCCCGCCACGGACGCGCCGGGGGTCAGGGCTCACGGGGAGCTCGCCTTGCCGTTTGCACCCACCAGCACAAGCCGCCCGTCGGGCAGCCGGTAGACCTGCCCCACGGCCGCGCGCTCGAACGCCGCGAGCTCAGGGGTCAAGAAGGAACCCGGCTGGCGCGCGCGCTCAGACGCGCAGGAAGCGGCGCAGGGTGATGCCGCTGCCGATCGCCGAGACGGCCACCGCCGCGAGCATCAGGACCACGATGAGCAGCGGGAAGTGGATCGTGTCCGGGGCCGCGAGGAGCGCGAACCGGTCGGACAGCGGGTCGATGAGAGTCTGCTTGGCGATCGCGAGGAGCAGCACCGCCAGCAGGCCTCCGAGAAAGCCCACGATCACCCCCTCGATCACGAACGGCCAGCGGATGAACCAGTTGGTGGCCCCCACGAGCTTCATGACCTCCACCTCGCGCTTGCGGGCGAACACCGACAGCCGGATCGTGTTGGCGATGAGGGCGATCGAGGCGAACACGAGCAGGGCGGCCAGGCCGGCCGTCATCGCCTTCACGAGCCCGGTGGCCGAGAGGATCTTGTCCGTGTCCTCCTCGCGGTTGCGCACGTCGTCGATGGCCGCCAAAGCCGGGTGCCCGCCCGGCGCCAGCTCCTGGACGATGGCGTCGAGCCGGTCCGGGTCCTCGGGCGTGACGCGGAACGAGGCCGGCAGCGGGTTCGCGCCGAGCAGCTCGGCTCCCTCCCTGAACGCCTTCGGGTTCTTCTCGCGGGCGCGGTCGAGCGCCTCGGACTTGGAGATGAACTCGACCGACTTCACGCCGTCCGTGGCCTCGAGCGCCCGCCGCAGCTCGGCCTGTTGCGCGGCGGTGGCCGAGTCCTTCACGTAGACGTCCGCCACCACGCGGCTGCGCACCTCGTTGGCCGTTCCGGTGGTGGCCTGCACGATCGGGATGAACACGCCCAGCACGAGCGTGGTGAGCAGGACGGTGAGCAGCGCCGCGAGGGCGGGCGCCGAGCTGCGGCGCAGGCCGCGCAGCGCCTCCTTGAGGAAGAACGCGAAGGGCATCAGTTGGGGTGGCCCTCGAGACCCACGCCCAGCTCGCCCCGCAGGCGCACGGCGAACTCCGTGGTGGACTCGTCCGGGCTGTAGAGCCCGGACAGCTGGTCGCGCACGATCCGCCCCTCGCGCAGCTCCACCACGCGGCGGCGCATCTTGTCCACCATCGCGCTGTCGTGCGTCGCGACGACGACGGTCGTACCGGCGCGATTGATGCGATAGATCAGCTGCATGATCCCGATGGAGGTCTCGGGATCGAGGTTCCCGGTGGGCTCGTCGGCCAGCAGCAGCGGCGGGTGGTTGACGAAGGCGCGGGCGATCGACACGCGCTGCTGCTCCCCGCCGGACAGCTCGTCGGGGTAGTTGTGGAGCTTCGTCGAGAGGCCGACGAGGCGCAGGATGTCCGGCACCTTGCGCCGGATCTCCAGGCGCGTCTCGCCGATCACCTGGAGCGAGTAGGCCACGTTGTCGTAGACCGTGCGGTTCGGGAGCAGCTTGTAGTCCTGGAACACCACGCCGATGTTCCGGCGCAGGTAGGGCACGCGTTTCCGCGGCATGTCCGCGAGGCCGTGCCCCGCGATCAGGATGTCGCCCTTGCTGGGCTCGATCTCCTTGAGAAGCAGGCGGATGCAGGTGGACTTGCCACAGCCGGTCGGGCCCACGAGGAAGACGAACTCGCCCCGGCCGATGCGCATGGAGGCGTCGGCGAGTCCAACCGAACCGCCGCCGTAGACCATGCTCACGTCGTCGAACTCGACGACCGGCACATCAGGGGCGGCGGCCGGCCGCGCGCGACCGCCGGCTGCCGTGATCGGTGCGAACCGAAGCCATTCGGACAAGGATAGATAGCGAAATGCCCTGCTCAGAGGCGCAGGTGCACGGGTTACTGCACAGAGTCAGTGCTTGACGCGCCACCGTGTGAAGAGCTCGCCGCCGCCCTCGGCCAGCGACACGAGCTCTTCGTCGACGGGTTCCACGAGCTGCCTTCCGGCGACGATCGTCAGCCCCGCGGCGCCCCCGAGCAGCTTGGGATTGAGGGTGAGGAACAGCTCGTCGACCAGGTCCGCGGCGAGCAGGAACGAATTGAGCGTCGGACCGCCCTCGCAGAGCACCGAGCGAACGCCGTGCTCGGCTCGCAGGCGGGCCATCAGGAGCGGCAGGTCGTCGCCCACCCGCTCGTAGGCAACCTGGTCGCCGAGGCCCGGCAGCACGGCGTCCGACCCGGTGGCGATCACAACCGGCTGATCGGGGTCGTTCAGGATCGGCAGGTCGCCGGGCAGGTCGAGGCGGCCCGACACGATCACCGCGAGCGGGACGGCCGGGAGCCCCTCGGCCACGCGCTTCTCGCGCAGCTCCGCGGTCTTCGTGATGGCGCCGTAGCGCTCCGCACGGGCGGTGCCCGCGCCCACCATCACCGCGTCGGCCTGGGTCCTGAGGTGGTGGAAGAGGTCTCGGTCGAGCTCGCTGGAGATGCCCTGCGTGCGCCAGTCCATCGTGGCCTTGCCATCGAGGGTGGAGACCATGTTGAGGCACAGGTAGGGCCGCTCCTCGGGGGCACGATCCCCCAGCCGGAGCCCCGACGCGAGACGGTCGGGCGACGTGTCCCGGACCTCGGGGACGAGCAGCCGCACGCCGGCCAGCCTAGTCGCGGTGGGCCGCTAGCGTGATGGCAAGGATCTCGAGCCAGCTGTCCTCCTTGGACCAGATGTGGGTCTTGCCGCAGCGCGGGCAGAGCATCCCGTAGTCACGAAGGACCGATGACTCGTAGGCCTCGGGCTCCATCTGGAGCCCGGTGTAGACGGGTTCGCCGTCGGTGAGGCACCTGATCACGACAAATCCCATGGCTCCTCCTTGATTTGATCAGCGATTCTTAATCAAATGAGGGGCTGCCGCAAGGGCGGGGCGCGCCCGGACGGCTCGTTGTGCGCCTCCGGTTACGCCGGCGCTGTGTTTCGTTGCACTCGCCACGTGGGCGGCTCTGCCCGCTGAATCGACATGCACGTGAGGCGGAATAGTTCCGCCTCCCGATCGTCTCGATTCCGGCGCAGTGACAGGCGAGCGCAGGAATGTGACGCGACGCCCGCGCTTGGCGGCGCCTACGGCGTGATCGCGACCATGCGCTCGATCGGGATCCTGGCGCGTTCGGCGATCTCCGGATCCACGCTCACCTCCGGACGCAGGTCGCGCAGCGAGTCACGCAGCTTCGGCAGCGTGATCATCTTCATGTACCGGCACACCGCGGCGCGGTTGGCGGCGACGAACGACTTGCCCGGGTTCTCCTTCTCGAGCGGATGGAGCATCCCCGTCTCGGTTGCCACGATGAACTCGTCCGCGGGGGAGGTGCGCGCGAACTCGAGCATCCCGCCGGTGGACAGCATGTGGGTTCGATCGGCGTCCACGTCCCCGGCGGCCACGTACTCCATGACCTGGGTCGTGCAGCCGCACTCGGGATGGATGAGAAACTCGGCGCCGGGGTGCTCGGCACGCACGTCGGCGATGTCGCCGGGCCTGATGCCCGCGTGCACGTGGCATTCGCCGGTCCAGACGTTCAGCCGCCGCCCGGTGACCCGCTCCACGTATGCGCCCAGCCACATGTCGGGACCGAACAGGATCTCCGTCTCGTCGCCGTGCTCACGCCAGATGTGCTCCACCACCTGGACCGCGTTCGACGACGTGCAGCAGTAGTCGGTCTCGGCCTTCACCTCGGCAGTCGTGTTCACGTACATCACCACGAGCGCGCCCGGGTGCTCGGCCTTCCAGGCGCGCAGCTCGGGCGCCGTGATCGAGTCGGCGAGCGAGCAGCCGGCGTCGAGATCGGGGATGAGGACGGTCTTGTCCGGGGAGAGGATCGACGCCGTCTCCGCCA
Source organism: uncultured Thermoleophilaceae bacterium (assembly GCA_963759625.1). Taxonomy (GTDB): domain Bacteria; phylum Actinomycetota; class Thermoleophilia; order Solirubrobacterales; family Thermoleophilaceae; genus JACVRW01. The sequence continues at coordinate 471,564 of CAVXAD010000007.1, forward strand.
TGAAATGCACGCCGCAAAACGCGATCACGTCGGCATCCGTGTCGGCGGCCCGGCGTGACAGGGCCAGCGAGTCGCCCACGAAGTCCGCCACGTCCTGCACCTCGGGCACCTGGTAGTTGTGCGCCAGGATCACCGCGTTGCGCTCCTCGGCCAGCGCCCTCACCTCGCTCTTCAGCGCCGGAATGTTCTCGAGCGTCAGTGGTGTGCCCGCACCGGGGAGCGTCTGGGACGACATGTTTCGAACCTCTCTCGGTTTCGAAATGAAGCCGCGCTCAGAGAAAGCGACGGCAATTGAAAGTCTAGAGCCCGTGGAGGCGCGCGTCAGGCGGCTTTGAGCATCAGGCTCACGTCGAGCGCCGGGGCCGAATGCGTGAGCGCGCCGACGCTGATCCACTGCACCCCCGCCTCGGCCACCGCGCGTACGTTCTCCAGCGTCACCCCGCCCGAGGCCTCGAGCTCCGCCCGCCCGTCCGCCAGCCCTACGGCGCGCCTGAGCTGCTCTGGGGTCATGTTGTCGAGCAGGAGGCGCCCGGCCCCCGCCTCGAGTGCTTCGGCCACCTCGTCGAGGCTGGCGCACTCCACTTCCACGACCACTCCCGCCGGGCTTCCGGCAAGGGCGCGACGGGTGGCCTCCCCCACCCCGCCCGCGAGCGCCGAGTGGTTCTCCTTGACGAGCACGGCGTCGTAGAGGCCGAGCCTGTGGTTGGTGCCGCCTCCGGCGCGGACCGCCTCCTTCTCGAGTGCCCGCAGGCCCGGCGTGGTCTTCCGCGTGTCGAGAATGCGAGCGCCGGTGCCCTCCACGGCCTGGACGAAGCGGGCGGTGAGCGTGGCGATGCCGGAGAGGCGGCCGATGAAGTTGAGCGCCACCCGCTCGCCCGCGAGGATCGCCGCGGCAGAGCCGCTCACCTCGGCGAGCGGGCCGGCGTCGCGCCAGCCGCCCTCGGCGTCCACCATGCCGAACGCGATCGCGGGATCGAGGCGGGTGAACACCGCCTCGGCCACGGCGAGCCCGGCGGGCACGCCGGCCGTCCGCTGCTCGATCGTGGCGCGCGCGGAAGCGCCTGGCGGAACCACCGCCGCGGTGGTGAGATCACCCGAGCCGAGATCCTCCTCGAGGGCGCGATCGATCACGTCCGACACGGGCCGGGAGGCTATGGGAACGGGCCCGATTTGCCGATGGAGAGCCCATGGCAGACCAGGGCCGCGGCGGGTACGCCTTCTTCAAGGCGATGTTCGCCCGGCAGTCAGACCCGTACGCGGGCGGGGACCTCCCGTCGGCGACAAACGCGCTGCACGGACTGCTCGCGATCAGCACAGCGTTGTGCCTCGGCTTCCTGCCGCTCGAGCCCGTGGACGACCGCCTGGGCCGCGCCGGCTGGCTGGTGGCGGGGCTCGTGCTCGCGCTGGGCGCCGCCGGAGTGGTGGCGCTGGCGCAGCGCAAACCCGGTTGGGGGGCGCTCCTGGTGGTGTGTTACGGCGTGGTGGGGGGCGTGGCGGTGCTCAACGGGCTTACCGGAGCCCGCACCTCCGCATACGCGGACCTGTTCATCGTCTGGGCCGGAGCGGCGGCCGTGAATCCGCCGCGGCGCAGCTTCCCCGTGGTGGTGTTCGCGGCCGCCGCGCTCTGGATCCCGTTCGCTCTGGACGGGGGCACCAGCGCTGCGGCCGGCCGGCTCGCGGCCCAGTCGTTGCTGATCTTGGTGGTGGGCTTCGTGATGTGCGCGGCCCTGTTCGACATCAGGCGCCAGCGGCTCACCGCAGAGCTGACCGACAGGCTGGCCCGGCAGGACGCGTTGACGGGCCTCGGCAACCGGCGCGCCTTCGACGAGACGCTGGCCGTGGAGATCGCGCGCTCGCGCCGGGACAGCACGCCGCTCAGCATCGGGATCGCCGACCTCGACGACCTCAAGGGCATCAACGACCGCTTGGGCCACCTGGAGGGCGACCGCTGCCTCAGCGAGGCGGCGCGGGCCATCGAGCTGTCGGTGCGGATGACCGACCGCTGCTATCGCTGGGGCGGCGACGAGTTCGTGATCGTCCTCCCGTCGTCGGACCGGGTGGTGGCCGAGGAGGTGCTCGGGCGCATGGCGCTGGCGGTGGCCGCGGTGTGCGAGACCCAGGACCAGCGCCCGGTGACGCTCACCTACGGGAGCGCCGAGTTCGAGCCGGGCATGAGCATCGACGAGGTCATGGCGATGGCCGACCTGTCGCTGCTCGGCAACAAGCCGGCCAAGCGCGACTGAGCGCCCGCCCCCGGACTAGCTACGCGAGAGGACCGGGCCGCGGTCGATCCCGGCGGCGGCGTAAACCTCGGCCTCGTCCAGCGTCTCGTTCTCGAGCAGCGCCTCGGCGAGCGCCTCGAGCCGTTCCCGGTTCTCGCTCAGCACAGCTCGGGCGGCATCGCCTTCCTCGTCCACGATGCGCCGGACCTCGGCGTCCACGAGCTCCTGCGTGGCCTGGGACACGGGCTCGGCACCCGGGAGCAGGGGGCTCGCACCGTCGGCGGGCGCCACCACGACGAAGCCGACCTTGTCGCTCATCCCCCAGCGCTCCACCATCCCGCGCGCGATTCGCGTGACCTGCTGGATGTCGGACTCGGCACCGGTGGTGGCCTCGCCGAACTCGAGCTCCTCGGCGGCGCGGCCGCCGATCGAGACGCGGATCTTGGCGCGCAACTCGTCCTCCGAGTAGTTGAAACGGTCGTCCTCGGGGGCCGAGAGAGTCACGCCGAGCGCCTGTCCGCGCGGGATGATCGAGACCTTGCGCACCGGGTCGGCTCCCGGGGTCACCATGCCGACGATCGCGTGCCCCGCCTCGTGGAAGGCGATGCGGCGGCGGTCGGCGTCGCTCAGCACCAGCTTCCGCGCCGCGCCCAGCACGATCTTCTCGAGCGCGTCGGTGAAGTCCGCGCGCTGGACCCGCTCGTGACCGCGCCGCGCGGCGAGCAGGGCGGCCTCGTTCACCAGGTTGGCGAGGTCCGCCCCGACCGTGCCCGGCGTGGTCTGGGCCAGCCGCTCGAGGTCCACGTCGTCCGCCAGCGGCACGGAGCGCGTGTGCACGCGGAGGATCTCCTCCCGTCCCTTGCTGTCCGGGGACGACACCACCACCCGGCGGTCGAAGCGGCCGGGGCGCAGCAGCGCAGCGTCCAGCACGTCCGGGCGGTTGGTGGCCGCCAGGACGATGACGCCGACGTTGGGGTCGAACCCGTCCATCTCGGTGAGGATCTGGTTGAGCGTTTGCTCGCGCTCGTCATGGCCGCCGAGTCCGCCGCCACGGCCGCGCGCACCGCCGATCGCGTCGAGCTCGTCGATGAAGATGATCGCCGGAGCCGCGTCCTCGGCCTGCTTGAAGAGATCGCGCACGCGCGAAGCGCCCACGCCCACGATCGCCTCGATGAACTCCGCCGCGGACGCCGAGAAGAACGGCACGCCCGCCTCGCCCGCCACGGCGCGTGCGAGGAGCGTCTTGCCGGTGCCCGGCGCGCCGGACAGGAGCACGCCGCGCGGTATCCGCGCGCCCAGCTTCTGGTAGCGCTCGGGCTCCTTCAGGAAGTCCACCACCTCCTCCAGCTCGTTCTTGGCGTCGTCGATGCCGGCCACGTCCTTGAAGGTCACGGTCTGGTGCGAGGGCTCCACCCGCTTCGCGCGCGAGCGGCCGAACTGGCCGAGCACGCCCCCGCCGCCGGCGCCGCCGGCCGCCCTCCGGGCAAACCAGACGAACAGGCCCACGAGCAGGATCGTCGGGCCGAAGCTGAACAGGAGCGTCTCCAGCAAGGAGCGGTCGCCGGGAGGCTTCGCGTTCACCGTGACGTTGTGCTCCTGGAGGAGCTTGGAGAGCTGGTTGTCGTCCGCGAACGACGGGACCTCGGTCTTGAAGCTCCCGGCCTTGTCGTCCTTGTACTTCACCTCCTTCTTGAAGTCGCCCTGGATCGTGTCTCCCTCGGAGGAGATCTCCTTGACGTTGTCGGCCTTCACCTGGGCGATGAAGGTCGGGGTGTAGGGCACGCGGATCCGCTCCTTCGCGGGCGCGAAGACCTGCACGAGCAGCCAGTTGGCCAGGAAGAGAACGGCGAGGATGGTGAGGAAGCGGCGCGGGCTGAACGGAAGCATCGGCCGCTTGGCCGGCGGGGCGCCGCGGCCGTCGGGCGCCGGGCTCACGCGCCACGGGGTCATCCTCGGGTCCGACTCCTGCGGGGGCTGGGTACGCGGATCCGGGACGCGAGCCTGTTCGGCCATGGGGAGGATGGTATTCAAGGCGCCGCGAGTGGCCAGGTACGATCGGCCTGTGCCCGAACGCCTCTACTTCACGGAATCCGACGAGGCGAATGAGCTGATCGCCTCCGATCCGATGGCGCTGCTCGTGGGGTTCGTGCTCGACCAGCAGGTCACGGTGCAGAAGGCGTTCTCCGGACCACTGGCATTGCGGGAGCGCCTCGGCGCGCTCGATGCGATCACGCTGGCCTCGGCCGATCTGGAACCTGTGTTCCGGGAGCGGCCGGCGATCCACCGCTTCCCGGTATCGATGGCCCGGCGCGTGCACGACCTGGCCGTGCACGTGCGTGACCGCTACGGGGGCGATGCCGCGCGCGTGTGGACCGACGCGGGTGACGCTGATGCGCTACGGGCGAACCTGGCGGCGCTCCCAGGGTTCGGCGAGATGAAGATCAAGGCCCTCGGCGCCGTGCTGGCGAAGCGCTTCGACGTGGAAGCCGCCCGCGACCTCGTGCCCTGGCATCCGACGCTGGGTGACGTGGATTCCTACGAGGCGCTCGGCGAATACAAGGCGGCCAAACGAGTCCACAAGGCCGCATGGTCGAAGGCCGTGGCGGGGTCGTAGACACCGATACGAGCTGTCCGCGGTGCGGCGCCGGTGCGGCCGCCGGCACCTCCACGTGCCAGGACTGCGGCTTCGTGTTCTTCGAGTCGCCCGCGCGTCGCTCGCTGCCACGGCCGTCCCTCCTGTGGACCGTGGTGACCTTGGTCGTGCTCTGCGGCGCCGTGGCGATCGCCGTGCCGGCGCTGCGCGATCCGCCACCGGAACCGCCCACGCCGGTGCCCAGCGCCAGCGCCGAGCGGCGGCTCGTGGGCCAGTTGCGGGCGGAGGGCGTGGACGACGCCGGGTCCGTTCGCTGCCAGGACTCGATCCGGGCCGGTCGCCTGACGCGCTGCGAGCTTCTCTACCTGGGCGGCGACACGCAGCTGCTGCTGGTCAAGCTCACGGCGCCGGGCGACCTGGACATCGAGCAGCCGTATCCGGCGCAGCGACGACCGGGTGGCTGAGCCGGTGGACCCGGACGACGTCGCGGACGCGCGTCTCGACCGACCACCGGCGGCGCGCCTGCTCGATGAACGCGCCGGCCGCCGGCCGGCCGGGATCGGCGAGCCAGGCCTCCGGCGCGAGGCGCGGGATGAGCGACAGCAGCAGGGCGACGCTGGCGCGCTCGTAGAGGACGTCGGCGGCGAGCAGGACGTCGAACGGCCCTCGACTGACGAGCTCGGCGGGCTCCGCCCAGTCGACCGTGGCCGTCTCGATTTGCACGTCGTTCGCGTGGGCGTTGCGCTCGACCAGCGTGAGCGCTTCGGCGCATGCGTCCGTGGCGAGCACGGCGGCACCCGCACGCGCGGCGGCGATGCTCGGCACGGCGAGCCCGCAGCCGAGCTCGACGACGCGCAGGCCGCGGAGCGCCACGGTGTCGAGCTCGCGGGCAAGCGCCACGCCGCTGCGCCAGAGGACGGCCCAGTACGGGGCGATCGGCGCCCATTCGACGCGCCCGCGTCCGGCAGCTCCGCGGCCTCCTCCGGCTGCAACATGCGCAGCTCACCGCTCGGCAGCTCGATCGACCGGCTGACGAGCTCTTCGGGCACCTGCCGACGATACGCACCGGCCCGCCGGAAGGCACTGGCTAGGCTGAGCTCATGGCCGGCTGGGACGACGTTCGGCGCATCGCGCTCGCGCTGCCTGAGGCGACCGAAGACCCGCTGCACGACCTCGCGTCGTGGCGGATTCGGAAGAAGCTGTTCGTCTGGGAACGGCCCCTGCGTGGCAGCGACCTCCGCGCGCTCGGCGACGACGCGCCGGAGGGGCCGATCCTCGGCGCACGGGTGGAGCACCTCGTGGCGAAGGAGGCGCTGCTCGCCGACGAGTCCGGCGTGTTCTTCACCACGCCGCACTTCGACGGCTACCCGGCGGTGCTGGTCCGGCTGGATGAGATCGCCGTCGAGGACCTCGAGGAAGTGATCGTCGAGGCGTGGCTGGCGCGCGCGCCCAAGCGACTCGCCCAGGAGTACGTCGACACGCACCTGGGCGAATGAGCGAGGTGCGCACCGCTCACACCGCCGACCTGGACGCGGCCACCCTCGACGCCGCCCGCGCGCTTCTCTACGCCGTCTTCGACGACATGACCGACCACGACTGGGAGCACAGCCTCGGCGGGATCCACGCGCTCGCGTGGGATGGGCACGAGCTGATCGGACATGCAGCCGTGATCCAGCGCCGGCTCCTCCACGGCGGGCGGGCGCTGCGCGCCGGCCATGTCGAGGGCGTAGCCGTGCGCGCCGGCCACCGCCGGCGCGGGCATGCCGGCGCGCTGATGGCCGCCATCGAGCGCATCGTGCGGGGCGCTTACGACCTGGGCGCATTGGGCGCCACCGACGAGGCCGCGGAGTTCTACGCCGCCCGCGGCTGGATCCAGTGGGACGGCCCGACCAGTGCGCTCACACCCGCCGGAGTCGTGCGCACCGAGGAGGAGGACGGAGCGGTGTACGTGCTGCCCGTGGCCACGCCGCTCGATCTCGCCGGCGAGCTCACGTGCGACTGGCGCGACGGCGACGTGTGGTGATCGCGGCGCGGCCAGGCCGCGCTCAGCCTGCCCAGGGCCCGATTCCGCCTACCCGCTCGACCGCGATCCGCATCCGGACGCCCGGGGGCGGATCGCTCATCGCCGGGAAGCGCACCTCGGGACCGAGGTGCACGTGGGCGAGCTCCTGGAGCAGCTCGGGAGCCCCGCCTTCCTCGACGGTCGCCCTTCCGTGGATCACAAGGTACTCGCGCAATCCGGGCGGGCGGATCTTGCTTCCCTCGAAGGAGATCACCACACGCGGATCGCGGCGGACGTTCTCGAGCTTCCGCTGCTGAGGATTCAGGTGCGCGGTGAGCAGGTCGTCGCGGTCGACTCCCACCCAGACGCACGTCACCTGTGGGGTGCCACCCCCGCCGATCGTTACGAGATGGCCGAGCGCGCCGGAGCGGATCAGCTCCTTCCCGCTCTCGGGAAGGGCCGTCATCAGACGTCGATCCGCTCGGTGGGGGCGCCGCCGGGATAGGGCTCGTCGCGAATTCCCGCTCGGCCCGCGGCCGTGGCCTTGCGACCCGCGGCGGGCACCAGCTGCGACACGGCGCCGAGGCCCACGGGCGGCATGTTGTTGTAGACACTGTCGTAGGCGCCCGCAGGCACGAGATAGGTCTCGTGCCAGATGCCCACGTCGCCGCTCGACCCGACGCGCTTGTTGAACTCGACCCAGGCCGGCCAGTGGGCGGCGTCCTTGCTGCGCGCATATGACTCGAGGTGCTGGAAGGAGCGCCAGTACTGGACCACCATCGGCTGTAGCGGACTTCCGGCATACAGCTTGGCGCCGAGGAACCCGGATTCAGGACGGCCCTCGAGCTCGCGGAGCATCCTCGGCATCGCCACGAAGACGGGCACCCAGGCCCGCACCTTCCAGAGCTTGTTGATCCGCATGCCGATGAGGAAGACCACGAAGTCGCCCTCGATCGCGGCGGTCACGCGCTTGTCGATGACCCTCGCCATCACTCGGTGGCGATGCGGGCGCCCGTGACGAGCGCCTCGAGCTTGCCGTAGGCGGAATCGCGTGGCAGGTACTTCATGCCGCAGTCGGGCGCGGCGATGAGCCGGTCGGGGCCGGCATGCGGGAAGGCGCGTCGGATGCGGCCGGCCACGGTGTCGGGCGTCTCGACCTCGTCGGTCGACAGGTCGAGCACGCCGAGGATAATCATCTTCGAGGAGAGTGCCTCGAGTACATCGAGCGCGAGGCCCGACTGCGCGGTCTCGATGCTGATCTGGTCGCACTCGGTGGAGGCGAGCTCGGGCAGGAACGAATAGCCGCTCGGGCGGTCGTGGATGATCGCGGCGTACCCGAAGCAGATGTGGATCGCCGTGGTGCCGGCGATGCCGTCGGTGGCGCGGCGCACGACGTCGAGGCCGTAGTCGCGCGCGGCCTCGGGCCGGGCCTGCATGTAGGGCTCGTCGATCTGGACCACGTCGGCACCCGCCGTCGAAGAGATCGAGGATCTCGCCCCGCACCGCATCCGCATACGCCATGCCGAGCTCGGCCGGGGCTCCGTAGTGGTCGTCCTGCGCCTGCTGGGACATCGTGAAGGGCCCGGGGACCGTCATCTTCGTCTTCCGGCTGGTGTGCGCTCGCAGGAACTCGAGGTCGCGGACCTGTACCGGATGGCGCCGGGCCACGGGCCCGACCACGCGTGGGACCGGGTTGGGATGCCCGCTGCGATCGAGGGCGGTGCCCGGGTTGTCGACGTCCACGCCCTCGAGCGCGGTGGCGAAGCGGTTCGAGTAGCTCTCGCGGCGCATCTCGCCGTCGGTGACGATGTCGAGCCCTGCCCGTTCCTGGTCGGCGATCGCCAGACGTGTGGCGTCGTCCTGAGCCTCCTCGAGATAGCGCGGGTCGATCCGCCACAACTCCGTCGCGCGCACACGCGGCGGAAAGCGCTCGCGCAGCCGCTCCCGGTCGATCAGCCAGTTCGGCTGCGCGTAAGAGCCGACGAGGCTGGTGGGGATCCGGGCGTCCTCAGCGATTCGCGAAACGGTACGTGGTCTGGCCGTGTGGCTCCTTGGCGAAGGCCAGCACCTTGGCCGGCGTGGACCCGGAACACTGCCGCCTCGCCCTCGTTCGAGATGAACGCGTCATCGCCGACGTCGTAATGCCAGACGCTGCCGTACTTCGCCTCATAGGCATCGGCCAGCCGTTGCAGCGTGTCGCGGTCGACCACGCGGACCGCGGTCCCCTCGACGACGACGTCGAGACCCTTCGCCCAGGTGTTGTTCCCGGTGGTCACGGCCACCTGGCTGCTGTGCTCGAGGTTGCGGGCCTTCTGCTCGCCCAGCCCGGTGCAGAAATGCACGGCGCCGTCCTCGTGCACGCCGATCAGCGGGGTCACGTGCGGCCGGCCGTCGGCCCGCACCGTGGTGAGCCAGTACAGCTCGGCCTGCGCGAGCACGTCCGCGGCCTCCGACCACGGAGTAGCGCCGGCTTCGGGATCGCTGAACCGCCTGTCGATCTCAGCCGTCGGATCGGGCTTCATGGGTAGCGGACCTCCTGGGTTCGAATCGGTACGACCAGAGACCGCGGGAGCCGCCCGGACTCATCGTTCTTGCGATCATGCCGAGCATGCCACCGCTTCGCGCGAAGGAGCGTGCGCAGCTTCCAGACACCGCCTTCGCATACATCGATTCGAGCGGCAAACGTCGTCTGCCGATCAACGACGCGGCGCACGTCCGGAATGCCCTCGCACGGTTCGGCCAGGTCGCGTTCGAGGACGAGAGCGCGCGCGACCGGGCACGCAACCGGCTGCTGCGGGCGGCCAAGAAGCACGGGATCATGCCCATCGGCTTCATCAGCGCTCAGCTGCAACCGCAGCGCAGGCTGCCGACGGGCCAGCTCACCTTCCTGCTGACCGATATCGAGGGCTCGACCGAGCTGCTCAGGCGCCTCGGCGATCAGTACTCCCCCCTGCTCGCGGATATCCGCCGCCGAGTGGGCGCCGCGGTGCGGCAGGCCGGCGGCCACGTGGTGTCCGCCCGCGGCGACGACGTGTTCGCGGTGTTCGAACGCGCCCCCGCGGCGCTGGAGGGCGCGCTGGCGATCCAGCGGGGGATGCAGGCCGGCGCCTGGCCCGGCGGAGCCGACGTGCGGCTGCGAGTCGGCCTGCATCGCGGGCGCCCCGAGCTCACCGAGACCGGCTACGTCGGCCTGTCGGTTCACGCCGCCGCCCGCATCTGCTTCGCGGGGCACGGCGGCCAGATCGTGATGTCCTCCGCCGTTCGCGCGGAGGTCCTCGACTCGCTCGCCGGACGGGGTCGACCTGAGGAGCCTGGGCGCCTGGCGATTCCGCGGGCTGCCCGAGCCGGTGGCCATGTACCAGGTCGAGGTGGCCGACCTGCCGGCCGGCTTCCCGCCGCTTCGCTCAGCCGTCCCTGTCGACTAGCAGCGGCTCGGCCGGAGGCCCGGCCTCTGCTGCACCGGCATCCCTGAGGTACTGATGCACGAAGGCGATCGACATGCTGCCCTCGCCCACGGCAGCCGCCACGCGCTTCACCGGGCCGAAGCGCACGTCGCCGCAAGCGAAGATGCCGGGAACGCTCGTCTCCAGGAGGTACGGGTCGCGGTCGAGCGTCCACCGCCCCGCTGCGCGCATGTCGGAGCCGGTGAGCACGTAACCCTGGCGGTCGAGCGCGATCTCGGGCGGAAGCCATGCCGTCTGCGCATCCGCGCCGATGAAGATGAACAGCCCGCCCGACTCGAGCCGGGTCGTGTCCGCCGTCGCCGACTGGCGGACGTCGATGGCCTCGAGCGAGACCTCGCCGTGCACGGCCGCCACCTCGGCCCCGAACAGCGTGCGGATGTTCGGCCGCGCCGCGAGCTGGTCGATGAGGTAGCGCGACATGCCCTTGTCGAGGCTGTCGCCGCGGCAGAGGATCGTCACGCTGCGGGCATGGGTGGAGAAGAACAGGGCCGCCTGCCCCGCCGAGTTGCCCGCGCCGATGATGTGAACGTCCAGCCCGTGGGTGTTCGACGCCTCGCTGCGTGCGGCGCCATACGAGATGCCCTTCCCGGCCAGCCGGTCGAAGCCGTCCATCGACAGGTGGCGCCACGTGACCCCGCAGGCCAGGATGATCGTCCGCGCCCGGAGCACGTCGCCGCCGTCGAGGTGCACCTGCCGGGTCGGGGCGTCGATCCGCTCGATCGAGCGCGTCACGAGGATCTCGGCGCCGAGCCTTCGCGCCTGCTGGAGCGCACGGCTCGCAAGCTCGTCCCCCGACACGCCGGATGGGAAGCCGAGGTAGTTCTCGATCCGGGAGGAGGTGCCCGCCTGGCCGCCCGGCGCCTCCCGCTCGACGACGATCGTGCTCAGGCCCTCCGATGCTCCGTAGACGGCCGCGGCCAGTCCCGCGGGGCCCGCGCCCACGATCACCGTGTCGTAGTCCGCGACGTCAGGCTCGGTGCCGAGGCCGAGCAGCTCGGCGACCCTGCGGAGCTGCGGCCGGATGACGGTCTTGCCGCGGATCACCCGGATCGCCGGCAGATCTTCGTCGGCCGGGAGCGGGCCGCCCCACTCCCCGGCGTCCGGCTCATCGGGCTTGAGCCACTTGAACGTCACCTGATTCCGGTCGAGGAAGCGCCGCAGCTCGGTGCAGGACGCGTCCCAGCGATGGCCGACCACGATCGCCCGCGGCGGCGGCGGTTCCGCGGCGAGCCCCTGCAGCCCGCGGCCTCCGCCCATCCGGTGGGCCGCCAGCCTGCCGACCTCCTCGGCGATATCGGGCGCCGCGGCCGTCAAGGCGTGGTAGTCGCGCGCCTCGATCCGCATGACGCGGGAGGCCTCCGCCGCACGGAACCCCACGGGGAAGACCGTGCCGAGCACGATCGGCACCTCGCCGAAGACGTCCCCGGGGAGACGCTCGCCGACCACGCGCGCGATCCCGTCGACCTGCTTGACCGGCTCGATACGGCCCTCGAGCACGGCGAAGAGCGCGCGCTCGTCGCCCTCGTGTGCCGCGTACTCGCCCGCCACGAGGCTGACGTCCGCCGCCAGCCGGGAAAGCTGCTCGCGCTGGGGCTCGTCGAGCGCCGCAAAGAGCTCGACCTGCCCGATCTCCTCCGTCGTCACCACGTTCGGCGCATCCAAGAGTCGATCATGCGTGCCGCCTAGTCCCTGAAGGGGCCCGGATCCGCGGGCACGTCAACGGCATGCTGCTCGAGCGCGGCGAGGGGCACGATCTCGAGGGCCCGTTCGTGGGTGGCCGCCAGGACGACATAGGCGGCCGCGCCGTCCTCGTGGGCCCGCAGCCAGTTGGCCGCGGTCACGCACCAGCGGTCGCCGGGGGCGAGCCCCGGGAAGCCGTACTGAGGCAGCGGGGTGCTCAAATCGTTGCCGATCCGCCGCTGGTGCTCGAGGAACTCCGAGGTGACCACCGCGCAGATCGTGTGGCTGCCCAGGTCCTCGAACCCGGTGCGGCAACACCCGTCCCGGTAGAAGCCGGTGAGAGGGTCGGTGCCGCAGGGCTCGAGCGCTTCGCCCAAGACACTCCGATCGGTCATCGAACCAGTATCCCAGCGCCACCCGGGCGGGTGGGAAGTGGTTCGGGTATCCGTACCTCGATTGGCTGGGCAGCCGTACTGGCCCGGCGGCGCGAGCTGACGCAGAGTGTGTGCCGATGAGTTCGGCCCTCAGCCGTGGTCTTAGTGAGACCAAGACCCGGATGACCCGGATGACGAAAGAAGGGATGCCCCAACGATGACGCGCCATCTGACCCGTCTCGCCGACATCGCCTACCGCCGCCGCGGGCGCATGGTCCTCGCCTGGATCGCGGCCACGGTGGTGATCATCGGCGTGGGCTCCTCCCTGGCGGGGGAATACGAGGCCGACTACGACACCCCCGGATCTGAGTCGAAGGCGGCGAGCGACCTCACCGAGCAGCGCTTCGCCGGCTACTCCGGCCAGGAGATCTACGTCGTCTGGAAGGATCCCGCCGGCGCCCGGAGTCCCGGCGCCCGAGAGCGCCTCGACGCCTTCTTCGCCGAGGCGGAGAAGGTCGATCACATCGCGGCGCACGCTCCGATCCGGGTCTCGCGGGACGGCACGATCGGCTCGACCACGCTCCCGCTTGACGGTCCCCGGCTGGGAGGTCGAGAAGGAGGACGGCGAGAAGCTGATCGACGCCGCCGAGGACAACAGCGGCGGCGCACTCCAGATCAAGCTCGGCGGGGACCCGATCTACGCCGCGCAGGAGCAGTCCAGCCCGGAGGGGATCGGCTTCCTCGGCGCGGCGATCGTGCTGCTGATCGCCTTCGGCTCGGTGGTGGCCGCCGGCCTGCCGCTCGTGATCGCCCTCGTCGGCCTCGGCATCTCCTCCGGCGGCCTGATCGCCCTGCTCGCCAACGTCGTCGACGTGCCCGACTGGACCACGGCGGTCTCGGGGCTGATCGGGATCGGCGTCGGCATCGACTACTCGCTGCTCGTCCTGACCCGCTTCCGCTCGGCGATGCACGACGGCAAGGACCGCCACGACGCCGTGGTCGAGGCCGTGACCACCGCCGGGCGCAGCGTGATCATCGCCGGCGCCACCGTGGTGATCGCCGTGCTCGGGCTCGCCCTCACCGGCCTGCCCTACATGTACGGCGTTGCGATCTCGGCCTCGATCGCCGTCCTGGTGGTGATGGTGGCCGCGGTCACGCTGCTGCCGGCGCTCCTCTCGTACCTCGGCCCGCGGGTCGACCGCCTGCGGATCCCGTTCCTCGGCCGGGGACTCAAGGCCGAGGGGAACGGGGAATCGCCCGCGGCGCGCTGGAGCCACGCCGTCCAGCGGCGGCCCTGGACCGCCGCGATAGCCGGCACGGCGCTGCTGCTCGCGCTGGCGGCGCCCGCGCTCGGCATGCGCCTCGGCTTCCCCGACGCCGGCAACGACCCGCCCGACACCATGACCCGCCAGGCGTACGACCTGAACACGGAGGGATTCGGACCGGGCACGAACGGACCGCTCGTGATCGCCGCCGATCTGCCCGGTCGCGGCCGCGAAGCCCGACATCGACGCCCTCGCGCGAGCGGCTGCGCACCGAGCCCGGAGTGGCCTTCGTCGCGCCACCCCGGATAAACGCCGGCGGCGACGCGGCGATCATCACCGTGATCCCGAAGGGCTCCCCTCAGGACGAGGAGACCTCGGATCTGGTGAACCGGCTGCGCGACGACGTGGTGCCCGACGCGCTCGCGCGGCTCCGGCATCACGGCCGAGATCGGCGGCGTGACGGCGGCGCTCGAGGACCAGAGCGACTACATCAAGGGCCGCATGCCGCTGTTCATCGTCGGAGTCGTCGGTCTCTCGTTCCTGCTGCTGCTGGTGGCCTTCCACTCACCGCTGATCTCGCTCAAGGCGGGGATCATGAACCTGCTCTCGGTGAGCGCCGCCTACGGCGTGATGACGATCGTGGCGAAGGGCGGGACGGTCGGCGGGCTGATCGGGATCGACCACGAGGTTCCGATCGCCCCGTTCATGCCGGTGATGATGTTCGCGATCCTCTTCGGCCTCTCGATGGACTACGAGGTCTTCCTGATCTCGCGGATCCGCGAGGAGTACCTCAAGGACGGTGACACGCGACGGGCGGTGGCCGACGGGCTGGCCAAGACCGCCCGCGTGATCACCGCGGCCGCGGCGATCATGGTCGTCGTCTTCCTCGCCTTCCTGGCGGCGCCGGACGTGTTCCTGAAGCTGTTCGGGATCGGCCTGGCCGCGGCGATCTTCCTCGACGCCACCGTCGTGCGGATGGTGCTCGTTCCCGCCGTGATGCAGCTGCTGGGCAGCCGCAACTGGTGGATCCCGGACTGGCTGGAGCGCACTCTGCCCCGGCTGGACGTGGAGCCCGGCTCGGTGGGTACGGCGGAGGGTCGGGCGTAAGCGTGGAGCTTGAAGCGGAACACTACGGCCGGTGAGGAATCCCGAGATCGCCGACCGCCTGGACGCATTCGCGTCCTTGCTCGAGCTCGGGGACGCTAGCCCGTACACGGCGCGCGCCTACCGCCGGGCCGCCGAGACGATCCGCGGCTCGGCGACGCCTGTGGCCGAGCTCGTGCAGAGCGGGCGTGTGCGCGACCTGCGTGGCATCGGCCCCGGGATCGAGGCGCGGCTGCGCGAGTTGGTCGAGACGGGCGAGATCGCCGAGCTGGCGGAGCTCGAGCGCGAGCTCGCGCCCGATCTGGTCGGCCTCGGCCGCTACCTCGGTCTCGGCGCAAAGCGCTCGGTGGAGCTCGCGCGCGCACTCGACGTGAGCACCGCCGACGAGCTTCGCGCGGCGGCGGCCGCCGGGCGGCTGCGAAGCGTGCCGGGGATCGGGCCCAAGACCGAGGCCCGCCTCCTCGAAGCGCTCGCCCGCGAGGCCGAGCCGCGACCCAAGCGCGGGCTCACCCTGGGCCGCGCCTGGGAGCTCGTCGGGGGCGTGGCGGCTGCCCTGGACGCCGAGGTAGCCGGCGACGTGCGGCGGTGGCGCGACTCCTGCGAGGTGCTGACGGTGGTCTGCGCTGCGCGGGATCCGGACACCGTGCTGGCCCGCTTCGCCGCGCTGCCTCAGATCGTCGCGGTGGTCGAACAGGGCGAGCGGCGGTCCGTGGGGGTCACGGTCGAGGGCGTGCCGCTCGAGCTCCTCGTCCCGCAGCCCGAGCGGTTCGGGACCGCCCTCGTGCGCGCGACCGGATCGCCGGCGTACGTAGCGGCGCTCGAGCCGCTGCCGGACGCGCCCGACGAGCACGCCGCTCTACCGGGCGCTCGACCTCCCCTGGTGTCCACCGGAGCTGCGCGAGGAGCCGTTCCGCGGCGAGCCGCCGGCCCTCGTCGAGCTCGCCGACATCCGCGGCGACCTGCACTCCCACACCACCTGGTCCGACGGAAGGGCGAGCGTCCTCGAGATGGGCCGCGCCGCCCAGGCGCGAGGCTACGAGTACATCGCGATCTGCGACCACACGCCCGCGGTGGGCGCCGTCCGGGGGCTCAGCGCCGGCGACGTGCGCCGCCAGGCCGACGAGATCGCCGCTGCGAACGAATCGCTGGCGCCGTTCCGCGTCCTGCGCGGGATCGAGTGCGACATCCTCCCCGACGGGCGCCTCGATCTTCCCGACGACGTCCTGGCGGAGCTGGACTGGGTACAGGCAAGCGTGCACGGCGGGCAGCGGATGCCGCGGCGGGAGCTGACGAAGCGGGTCGAGGAGGCGCTGCGCAACCCCTACGTGCGCTGCCTCAGCCACCCGAAGGGCCGCATCATCAACCGGCGGCCGGAGAACGCCCTCGATCTGGAGCGCGTGTTCGAGGTCGCGCTCGCGGAAGCGGTCGCGTTGGAGGTCAACGGCCTCCCGGACCGCCTCGACCTCAGCGGCGAGCACGTCCGCGAAGCGCTACGGGCCGGCGTGCAGATCATCTGCTCGACCGATGCGCACTCGGTGCGGGGACTGGAGAACATGGTGCTCTCGCTGATGACGGCGCGGCGCGGGTGGGCGACGGCGGAGCAGGTCGTCAATACGCGACCGCTGCCGTCGCTCCTCGAGCCCTAGCTGCAGAACTTGCGCACGGCCTCGTTGAACTCCTCGGGCCGCTCGAGGTTGCTGACGTGACCGCACCCCGGGATCACCACGAGCGTCGTGTCCGGGATCGCCTGCTCGAACTGGCGGGCGACGCTGAGCGGCGACCGGGCGTCGAGCTCGCCCCAGATGAGCAGGGCCGGCACGGCGATGCGTGGCAGCACGTCTCGCGTGTCGGCCTCTGCCATCACGAACAGCTCATTCCTGAGGCTCGCCGGGCGGACCGCGGCGGCCACCTCCTCGAGCAACGGGACGAACTCGGCCGGCGGGTCCCCCGCGAACAGCCCGGGGAGCGTGGGATCGAACTCGTCGGGGGGTGCCGCGAGCATCAGGCGCGCCCCAGCCACTCGGGCCTCGACCTCCTCGCGCGGCAGCGAGCCCTTCCAGCCGGCATAGGTGTCGGCCAGGACGAGACTGGCGACGAGCTCGGGATTGCGGCGGTAGAGCTCGAGCACGACGGTGCCGCCCCAGGAGAGCCCGGCCACGTGCGCCGGACCAAGCGAGAGCGCCTCGATCATCGCCGCGAGGCAGCCCGCGTAGTCCGCCAGCCCGAAGCCCTCGGGCGCGTCCGATGAGCGGCCCGCGCCCGGCTCGTCCCAGGCGATGACAGTGAACTCGTCGGCCAGGGCGGCGAGCTGCGGCTGCCAGATGCGGCCGTCCCCCGCTGCGCCGTGTACGAACACCAGCGCCGGCCCTTCGCCCACGCGCTCGTAGGCGATCTGGAGCCCGTTCGCGAGGGCAACCTCCATGCGCGCAAGCTACACCCGCCGGGGTGTGTCGACGTCCTCGCCTAGGGCGTGTTCAAGCCGGCCTTCAAGACCGGACACACGTACCCGAAGCTGGGGTGCGGCTCGAACGTCGCGGAGTCGGCCGTCGGCCGGCCGAACCATCCGCTGGGGACCGGCGCCTTCACCTTCTTCCCGGTGCGGCCGCCGCCGTCGATCCTGAGCACGTCCACGCCCCTGTAGGCATCGGCCGTATACACGACCTCGCCGCGCGGATCGGTCGGTGACCAGTACGCCGCCCAGGTCGACCCGTTGGCCGGGATGTAGTAGCCGACCTGGCTGATCGCGGTCGGCGAGCGGTGGTCGAGGAAGCGGACTCCCTGCTCGTACCAGCCAACCGTGGCGATGCCGTCCTTGGCGTCGAACCAGTGCGACGAGCAGTTGACGGTCACCGGCGCCTTCGAGTCGACGGCCCCGCTGGTGAACATCCCGTTCAGCTCCGTCTCCCAGGTGCCGAGCGGGGTGATCTTGCCCTTGCCGAGCTGCGAGAGGTCCCAGGTCTCGAACTTGCCCTGTCCGCGGCAGCCGCCGGGCGGAACCTCGTCGGTGTCGATGTAGTCCTCCTCGGTGATCAGCAGCGTGTTACCGCGGCGCTGCGAGTTGTGGAGGATGAAGTCGTTGTAGGGCGAGGGGTTCCGGCCCGCCGTCCCGGTCGTGCCGAGCAGCTTGGGGGCGAGCGGATTGGCGGTGGGCTTGTAACCCGCGGCGCCGCCCCCACCGACCGACCACGCGGTTCCCGTGCTGTCGAGCTCGGTGTCGTGCGTCACGTTGAAGGCGTCGCTCAGGGACGCGGCCGACTCGAACTTCCCGAGCGACCTCGGCGCTCCCGGGATCGTGAGGTCCACGACCTCGACGTGGTCGCCGCCGTCGACCCACGCCTGCGAGCAGTCGGCCTTCACGAAGTTCGCGATGTGGCCCGCCCCCCGGCCGCTGCCGGTCAGGCCCAGGGGCAGGACCGCGCTCAAGGTGGGAGTGGTCCGGTTGGCGATGCTGACCACGTACATGATCGCGCCGAGGTCTTGCTCCACGCGATCGTTGACGACGATCAGCGTGTTCCCGCAGAGATCCACGTCCTCGTTCTCGAAGTGGGGCAGCGGGAGGGCGCCCACGAGCTTGGGCGAATCGGCCTTCGCGATGTCGAGGACCGTGATGCCGCCCCAGCCGCTCACGTAGGCGTAGTGGTCCTTGAAGTTCATCCCGGCCGCAGTTCCCGGGATGTGCCCGAGCAGGTGCACGTTGCTGGATGCGGCGAGTGGCGGCTCGGCCGGGAGCATCTGTCCGGCGGCCGGCGCGGCGGCCGCCACGGCAAGGACCGCCGCCAGCGCGACCGCCGACACGAAACGCCTCATTCGAGCACCCCCGTCGTCATGAGCACCGTGCAGCGCCTCGGTTAGCCGAGGCGAATACCCGTGCCCACGTGGTTACCCGTACGCGACTGTTTCTGAACCCGCGGCCGCGCTAGGGTCGATCCGCCAGCGTGCGCCTCAGGTTCTCGAACGCGCTCCCCCAGCCGCCTTCGTGGGAGCGCACGGCCTCCTCGTCCCAGAGGCCGCTGTGGGTGAAGCGGACGACGGTGACCCCGTCCTTCTCCTCGAAGTCGAGCTCGATGAGCTGCCGGGTGTCGTTGCCGTCCCAGAGCCAGGTGAAGGCCAGGCGGGTCGGAGGCTCGATCTCGGTGTAGCGCCCGCCGCCGCCGTACTCGACGTCCTTGTGGGGGTCGCGCATGACCACCCGCACCTCGCCGCCCACGCGCAGGTCGACCTCCGCCTCGGTGGTCTCCCAGTCGTGCTCGGCATGCCACCAGCGCCGCATCACCTCCTCGCTGGTCCACGCGTCGAAGACCGCCTGAGCCGGCGCTTCGAACGTGCGCTCCATGCGCAGCGTGTGGCCCTCGATCACGTGCCGGGCTCCTGCCGGCCACGGAGGCGCCTCGCGACCCAGGCGCGCGCCATGAGCAGCGCGGCGCCGGCGCCGGACAGCGACGGGATGATCTCCTCGAGCGGAACGTTGCCCACGTGAGCGATCATGCCGGGCCCTCGCCGTACTCGTCGTGCAGCTTCCACCACTGGTAGGGCGGGGTCTGCGGGTAGCCCTCCGGCGAGTCCTCCCACTCCTCCTGGCGCCCGAGCGCCGTGATGTCGAGGTACGCCCAGGTGCTCCCCATGTGCTCGTCGCCGCGGCTGTCGACGAAGTAGGTGCGGAAGATCCGGTCGCCGTCGCGGAAGAACGCGTTGGTGCCGTGCCACTCGCCCACCCCGAAGTCGGCGTCGAAGTCGTCCGTGAGCGTGTACCACGGCATCTCCCAGCCCATCCGCGCCTTCCAGCGCTGGATGTCCGGCTGCGGCGCGCGCGAGACGAACGCGAGCGTGGTGTCGCGCGCGTTCAGGTGGGCGAGGTGTGCCACCTGGTCGGCGAGGAACGAGCAGCCGCCGCAGCCGCGCTCGGGCCAGCCCTTCACCCCGGGCTCGTAGAAGAAGCGGTAGACCACGAGCTGGCGGCGGCCCTCGAACAGGTCGAGCAGGCTCGCCGGGCCGCCGGGGCCCTCGAAGGCGTAGTCCGTCTCCACGGCCATCCTCGGCATCACGCGGCGCCTGGCCGCCAGCGCGTCGCGGGCGCGGGTGAGCTCCTTCTCCTTCACGAGCAGCTCCTCGCGCGCGGCCTCCCACTCCTGCGGCGACACGATCGGGGGGGTGTTCATCGGGGGTGTTCCTCCTTCAGATACTCGTCGACGACGTCGAACATCCGGCTCCAAAGTGCGCGCTGGCGATCCATCCAGTCGGCCGCCTCGTTGAGCACGTCGGGCTCGAGCGACAGCCGGTGGGTCCGGCCCACCACCTCGCGCCTCAGCACGCCCGTCTCCTCCAGGACCTTCAGGTGCTTGGAAATGGCGGGCTTGGACACGCCGAATCCGCCGGTCGCGTCTCCCACGGTGGCCGGTCCCGTGGCCAGACGCTCGACGATCTCGCGGCGAATCGGGTGCGAGAGGGCCCTGAATGAATCGTTAACCACAGGGTTAACAATAGCAACTACTCCCGCAGCCCGGCGGCTTCGATGGCTTCCGCATGAGTCAGAAAGTCGCGGATGCGGACGATCTTCCCCGCTCGAAGGTCAAAGACTTCTCCGACTTCCTGGCTGAACTCGATGCCGGTCGCCCGGGCGGTCAAATCGATGTGACCGAGGGCGAGGACCGACTCGCCGAGGTCGCGGAACTCCTGGGCCCGATTGGTGAGGCGTTCCCACGCCTCGCCGCGGTCCTGCCTCCAAATCTGTCGCGCGCCGTCATGACCCCGGTAGGTAGTCGCCTTTCCCTCAAGGCCCGGCTCGATCGCAGGGTGCCACTCGACGTCGGCATCGAGCTCGGCCAAGAAGGCGTCCAGATCATCGGCATTCCACGCATCGACGGTGCGCTGGACGGTCTCCACGTTCTCCTGCGACATCGGTTGCTCCTTTAGGAGCCCGGCGGCGAGCCGCGTGGAACCCCGAAGATCTCACCGAGCGTCTCGAGCATCTGCTGCTCGCGTTCGCTGACGCGCTCACCTCCGATGCCCAGGAAGCCGCCTTCCTTCGCTGCCAGCGCCGCGCGCTGTGACGCCGTCCTGATCAACTCCCGGAAGTCGTCCACGTCCTCCGGCGCAGCCTTCTCGACCAACATGGCGTAGACGGAACGCAGCTCGTCGAGGATCTCCTCACGCGCGCGGCGGCGGTCCGGGGCAAAGCCGGCCAGCGGGTTCTTGCGCCGCTGCGCCTTGGCGGCGACCTCGTCTGCCACCGACTGGACGAAGTCACCGAAGCTGCGCTCGCGCGCCGCCTCGAGCACCGTCTTGAGCGCCGCCCCGGACTCCTTCACTGCCTCGATGGGTCCGCCGGGATCCGAGAGCGAGACCGCCAAGCCGGCCAGCAGGGGGGCGCGGCCCAAGCGCGCCCATTCCTCGTCCGTGAAGTCGGCCCTGGAGGTCATACCCTGACGCTAGCGCCTCGACCTCGCCGCTGTCCCACGGCGACGGACAACGGCGGCCGGGCCCTATTCGAGGCCGTCAGTCGTCGAGGATCGTCAGGTCGAGCTCGCGCAGGCGCGCGGCGTCGGCGAGCCAGTCCATCTCGGCGATCTTGCCGCCCTTGACCGTGAAGGCCCCCACCGAGAAGGGCCGGCCGTCCCGCATGGTGACCACTCCCACCACGCCGTTGACGAGCGCCGGCTTCATGACGAGCTCCAGCTGCGAATAGAACTTCGCCTGGGCGGCGACCGCGGCCGCCCCCCGGACTTCTCGCGATCTGCCTGGGCCAAAGTCGGCTCTTAGGACGACATCGGGGTCGAGAACTGCGACCAATCGGTCGAAGTCCCCCTCGCGCGAGGCCGCGAGGAAGGCCTCGACGACCTCGCGCTGAGCGTCCACGTCGACGTCGGGAGCGGTGTTCTCAGCCCGCACGCGGCGGCGGGCGCGGCTCGCCAGCTGGCGGGCCGCCTCGGGGGAGCGGTCGACGATCGGCGCGATCTCCTCGAAGGGCACGGCGAAGATGTCGTGGAGCACGAACGCGAGCCGCTCCTGGGGGCTCAGCGTCTCGAGCACCACGAGCAGCGCGAGACCCACCGAGTCGGCCAGCAGCGCCTCGTGCTCGGGGTCCGTGCCGTCGGCGCGGTCGATGATCGGTTCCGGCACGTGCACCGCGTCGAGCGGCTCCTCACGTCGCGTCCGGCGTGAGCGCAGCGTGTTCAGCGACACGCGCCCGACCACCGTCGTCAACCACGCGCCGAGGTTCTCGATCTCGTCGGCGTCCGAGCGACTGAGCCGCAGCCAGGCTTCCTGGACGGCGTCGTCGGCCTCGCTCACCGAGCCCAGCATCCGGTAGGCCACCGCCCGCAGCCGGCCTCGGTGCTCCTCGAATCGCTCCGCCAGCCAGTCGCGCTCATCCATCGGTCACATTCCTCCGCTGCGTCGGGTCATACCCAATAGACCCCCGAAACCCCGCCTGTGTGAGGCGGGAAAGGAGAAAGCAATGCGAGTCTTCGTCGCAGGAGCAAGCGGCGCGATCGGAACCCGGCTCGTCCCCCAGCTGATCGACGCAGGGCACGAGGTGATCGGCACGTCCACGTCCCCCGAGAGGGCCGAACGTGTACGGGCGCAAGGGGCCAAGGCGATCGTCCTGGATCTGCTCGACGCCCGCGCCGTGCGCAAGGCCGTCCTCGAAAGCGAGCCGGACGCGATCGTCCATCAGGCGACCGCCCTGGCGGACGCGCGCTTCTCGAGGAACTTCGACCGCACCTTCGCCCAGACGAACCGGCTCCGGACCGAGGGCACCGACGCGCTGCTGGCCGCAGCCCGCGAGGCCGAGGTGAACCGGTTCGTGGCCCAGAGCTTCGCCACCATGCGGCACGTGCGTGAGGGCGGGATGGTCAAGACCGAGAACGACCCGCTCGACCCCCCCCCGCCGGCGACGATGCGCGAGGGGCAAGCCGCCATGCGCCATCTCGAAGAGGCGGTCACGGACGCCGGAGGCGTCGCGCTGCGCTACGGCGTGTTCTACGGCGCTGACAACGACGGGCTGGTCGAGCCCGTGCGCAAGCGCCAGTTCCCGATCGTGGGCGACGGCGGCGGCGTGTCCTCGTGGATCCACCTCGACGACGCCGCCGCGGGGACCGTGCTGGCTCTCGAACACGACGTGACCGGCATCTTCAACATCGTCGACGACGAGCCCGCCCCGACACGCGAGTGGCTACCGGTGCTCGCGGAAGCCCTTGGCGCCAAGCCGCCCCGCCACTTCCCCGCCTGGCTCGCGCGGCTGTTCGCGGGCGAAGTCGCGGTGATGATGGGAACCGAGTCCCGAGGCGTCTCGAACGCGAAGGCCAAG
This sequence comes from uncultured Thermoleophilaceae bacterium, assembly GCA_963759625.1. GTDB lineage: Bacteria > Actinomycetota > Thermoleophilia > Solirubrobacterales > Thermoleophilaceae > JACVRW01. The sequence goes on from CAVXAD010000007.1 coordinate 494,573, forward strand.
CGCGAGCTCGGATGGACGCTGCGCCACCCCAGCTGGCGAGAGGGCTTCGCGGCCGCCTACGCGTCGAGCACGCCGGCGACGGACACAAGTCTCGCCCGGCCGGTGGAGCGAGTCGCTCGCTGACCTGTTCGCAGCACGCATCCGCCCCTCCAGGGGCGGATGCGTCGCGACGCGCGGAGCGTCGCGTTATGGGACAAGCCCTCAGGGTTCGGGACCGGAGTCGTGCGAGCAACTCTCGGCCCTCGACTCCGAAGAGGTCGGTGACCGGGCAGGCGAGATGAAGTCGTCGATACGTCGTGTCTACGGATGAGGCTGTGCGGCCGCGCGGCTTGCCATGAGCCCGGCGACCACGTAGGCGCCGGCGGCCGAGAGCACGACGACCATCCAGGTCCACCACCCCAGCGGAGGCACCCAACCGGCGTCCGAGGCGAACAACCAGTCCCCGTCGCCGCTGACGCCGCGCGCGTTGGTCCACCACGCGACGCCCTGGACCAGGGCGCCACCGGCCACGAGGCCGCCGAGGAGGGTGGACGCCGCACGGCCGCCGAGCAGGTCCCGGTTTCGGTACAGAAGCTCGCCCGCCCAGAGCGGGAGGATCACCGCGAAGGGCATCAGGTAACGCCCCTGCAAGTCGAAGCCGGTCTGGCGATAGACGGCCGCCAGCACCAGCGCCGCCACCACGACCGCCACGGCCAAGCCCAGCAGCGATGCGCGCTCGAACGCGCGGCTCGCGTACAGGGCGCCCGCGAGCAGGGCAGCGAACATGATCCACCAGACGATGTACGCCGTCAGCGGCAGAAAGGTGTCGAGCGCCCCGAACACACCGACGGCCTCCTTCGGCATGCGTGGCAAATCCGCGAACGACGGGCCAAGCCCATCGAAGATCGCACGCGGACCCAAGGGGACGTGTGGCTGATAGCGCAGCTCCCAGATCAGCCCGGCGCCGCAGGCCACCGCGATCGACACGGCCGCCGCAGTGGCGGCAGCCGGCGCGGAGGCGACCGCCGCCCTCGTGCGACCCGGGCCCGTCAACGCGGCGACGGCCAGCATGATCACGACGACGAAGACCGGACCCAGCGACCGGCTTAGCGCGAGCACCACGCCGCTGGCGGCGAGTGCCATCCACACCCAGCGCGGGGGGTGGGTCGCCCGGGTCAGCCTCAACAGCGAGGCCGCGAAGCAGACCGCGGAGGCGATCTCGGGGCCGGTCGGGTTGAGGTTGGTGGAGAAGAAGATCACGGCCGGAGTCACGGCGACGAGCAGACCGGCGAGCGAGAGGGCGCCACGCGCATGGTCCCAGAGCACGAAGGCGGCAAGCGCGATCAGGCCAAGCGACACCAGGGCGTTGGTCAGCCGCCCCAAGCGCATCGCGGTGATTGGGGTGTCGGCCAGACGCATGACGACGCCCGGAGCGGCGTAGAGGTAGGGCTGGTAAGTGCCGACGTAGGACGAGTCGGTCGCCGCCGGCGCCGACCGGCCCTCGGCGAGGAGGCGCCCCAGTCCCCCGCGCGCCAGCGACCGCAGCCGAACCTGTCAAATCCCAAACCAGCGGGGATGGTGAACCGGCGAGAGGTACGCTGCTGCCAGCGCAACGGCGCGGAGGGCTGCCTCCCGAGAAAAGCCTCGACCTGCGAGCGCGCCTCATGGGAGCGCGCGGCCTCCATGAACGCCTTGATCTCGGCGGCGCTGGGTCCGGGCTCCGCGCCGAAGGGATCTCCCCCGCCGACGCCCAGAGCCTTGAGATGGGCATTCTTTTCGGGTCCTCTCCGGGCGTATTGGTAATCCCCCAGGCCACTCTCGATCAGAGCAAGAACAACGCGAAGAGGACCGGAACCGTGCTAGTTCGGTATTCCCACATGACGATTAGGAGCTTATGGCGCTACACATTCCGAGGGGCCCGGTGAAGACCGCCCCGGGTTCCGTGCGCCACCGGCGTAAATCCCGGCTACGTGAGGAGCGCCAGCGCGCGCTGGCGCTTCTCGGCCCGTCCCGAGTGGTCGAGCCGACATCGACGCGCCGATCGACATCGGCGGCCTGCTGATCGGTGTTGCCGGCCGGCCCACAGCCCCTCGACAATCAACATGGCGGCGCTCGGACGGACACCACGTCCGAGCAAAGGAACTCTGTCCGATTCCTTCACGCGCTCCCGCCCCCCGCGTGAAAGCAGCACCGCTCTCCATCTCAGGCTCCGCCCCCCTCCGAGGGGCGGTGAGCGTCGCGATTACCGGACAAGCCCTCCCAAGGCCGGGAGCCCGCACCGACCACGCCCCACGGGAGACCAAGAACGCCAGCGACGCGGGCGTGAGGCCTAGAGGGCTTGGACGGTGATCGGCGCGCGAACGCAAGCCCCGGCGGCCACAACCGCCCGGCCCTAAGACGAAGAGGACGCCGCCGCCACCCCGGCGCGCCGGTTCAGCTCCGCCCGCACCAGCTCGTCCAGGTCCCCGTCCAGCACGCCCTGCACGTTCCCGACCTCCACGTCGGTGCGGTGGTCCTTCACCATCGTGTACGGCTGCAGCACGTACGAGCGGATCTGCGACCCCCACCCCACGTCCAGCGCCTCGCCGCGCTCCTTCGCGATCGCCTCCTGGCGCTTGCGCTCCTCGAGCTCGATCAGCTTCGCCCGCAGCATCTTCATCGCGGTCGTCTTGTTCGCCGACTGGGAGCGCTCGTTCTGGCACTGGACCACGACGCCGGTCGGCCGGTGGGTGATCCGCACCGCCGAGTCGGTCTTGTTCACGTGCTGGCCGCCGGCACCCGACGCGCGGTAGGTGTCGATCTGCAGGTCGTCGGGCTCGAGCTCCACCTCCACGTCGTCCTCCACCAGCGGCGCCACCTCGAGGCCGGCGAAGGCCGTGTGCCGGCGCGACTGCGCGTCGAAGGGCGATATGCGCACCAGCCGGTGCACCCCCTTCTCGGCCGAGAAGAGCCCGTAGGCGTTCTCCCCTCGCGCGATGAAGCTGGCCGACTTGATGCCCGCCTCCTCACCGGGTGAGACCTCCATCAGCTCGGGCTTCATCCCGCGCCGCTCGGCCCAGCGCATCTCCATCCGGAGCAGCATCTCGGCCCAGTCCTGCGAATCGGTTCCGCCGGCGCCGGCGTTGACTGTGACCACCGCGTCGCCGCCGTCGTACTCGCCGCCGAACAGGCGCGCCTCCTCGAGCTCGGCAAGCCGGGAGTCGATGGAGGCTCGCTGCTCCGCGAGCTCGGCGGCCATCGCCTCGTCCTCCTCCGCCAGCTCGGCCAGCGTGTCGAGGTCCTCGATGTCGCGGTCGAGCGACCGGTAGGCCTCGAGCCGCCGGCTCACCGCGGCGTGCTCGGCGGAGACCCGCGCCGCCCGCTCCTGGTCGTCCCAGAACCCGGGGGCCTGCATCTCCCCTTCGAGCTCGGCTACGCGTCGCTTCGAGCTTGGCGGGGTCAAAGATAGTCCGCGAGCAGCTTCAGCTGGCCGCGGAGGCCATCGGCGTTATCGGCCACTACGCCGCACCGTGGCACTTCTTGAACTTCTTGCCCGACCCGCACCAGCACGGGTCGTTGCGCCCGATCCGCTCGTGCTCGTCCAGCACGCGCGTCTCCACCACCGGCGGCGGCTCGAGCATCGACTCGCCGGCGAATTCGGCGGCCTCGGCCACGCCGGCCGGCACGGTGCCCTGAGCGGCCGCGGCAAGTGCGCTCGGCTGGTCGGCGGCGGTGCCGCCCAGGTAGTTGTAGCTCCCGGTGCTCGAGGCGGATGAGTTCCCGGCCGCGCTCCAGCGCGTCCCGTTTCCCTGACCCTGCTCCTGGTCCTGCACCTCCACATCGACCTTGAAGACGTAGCGCGCGAACTCGTCCCAGATGTTGTTCATCAGGTCCGTGAACATGTCGAAGCCCTCGTTCTTGTACGCGACCAGCGGATCGATCTGGGCGAACCCGCGGAGGTGGATGCCCTCGCGCAGGTAGTCCATGTCGTGCAGGTGCTCGCGCCAGCGCTCGTCGATGATCTGGAGGAGCATGAACCGCTCGAGGGCGCGCATGAGCTCGCTGCCGAGCTCCTCCTCGCGGTCGTTGTAGGCGTCGACCACGTCGTCGCGGAGCTTCTCGACCAGCGTCGAGCGCGTCTCGCGCTCCTCGATGTCGTCGGCCTCGTAGGAGACGTCGTAGATCTCCCCGAGCTGCTCGAGGAGCGCGTCGAGCTCCCAGCTCTCCTGGTACTCGCCCTCCAGGTACTCGCCGCAGAGCCGCTCGATGGCCTCGGCGATCTGCGTGCGCGCGATCTCCGACATGTCCTGGCCCTCGAGGATCCGGTCGCGGTACTCGTAGACGATCTCACGCTGCTGGTTCATGACGTCGTCGTACTCGAGGACGCGCTTGCGGATCAGGAAGTTCTGCTCCTCGACCTTCTTCTGGGCGTTCTCGATCTGCTTCGAGAGCATCTTGTGCTCGATCGGCAGCTCGTTCCCGTCGTCGTCGGTCTGCGCGAGGAACTTGCTGTCGAGGATCCGGTAGATCCGGTCGCCGGCGAACAGGCGCACGAGGTCGTCCTCCGCCGAGAGGTAGAAGCGCGACTCCCCGGGGTCACCCTGTCGTCCGGAGCGCCCGCGGAGCTGGTTGTCGATCCGGCGCGACTCGTGCCGCTCGGTGCCGCAGATGAAGAGGCCGCCCGCCTCCTTGACCTTCTCGCGGTCCTCCTCCACCTTGGTCTGCATCTGCGGGAAGACCTCGTCCCAGGCGCTCTCCCAGTCGGGGGTGTCCGGCTCGATGCCGCGCTTGACGAGCTCGCGCTGGGTGAGGTGCTCCTCGTTCCCGCCGAGCTTGATGTCCACGCCGCGGCCGGCCATGTTGGTGGCGATCGTGACCGCTCCGGGCTGGCCGGCCTCGGCGATCGTCTCGCCCTCGTGCTCGGCGTGCTCGGGCTTCGCGTTCAGGACGGTGTGCTGGATGCCGCGCTTCTTCAGCTGGGCGGAGAGCAGCTCCGAGACCTCGACGGAGATCGTGCCCACGAGCACCGGCTGGCCCGACGCGTTCCGCGCCTCGAGCTCGTTGACCACGGCGGCCCACTTGCCGTCCTTGGTCTTGTAGATCTGGTCGTTGTTGTCCTCGCGGACCATCGGCCGGTTGGTGGGCACCTCCACCACCTGCAGCTCGTAGATCTTCATGAACTCGGTGGCCTCGGTGAGCGCGGTGCCGGTCATGCCGCCGAGCTTGTCGTAGCGGCGGAAGTAGTTCTGGTAGGTGATCGTGGCGACCGTCTGGTTCTCCTCCTGGATCGCCACGTTCTCCTTGGCCTCCACGGCCTGGTGCAGGCCCTCGGACCAGCGCCTGCCCTCCAGGATGCGGCCCGTGAACTCGTCGATGATCTTGACCTCGCCGTCGATCACGGCGTAGTCCACGTCGCGCTTGTACAAGCGACTCGGCCTTCAGAGCCTGCTGGAGGTGGTTGACCATGTTGCCGAGCTCGGCGCGGTAGAGGTTGTCGATCCCCAGGAAGCGCTCGGCCTTCTCGACGCCGCGCTCGGTGACCGCGACCGTCTTGTGCTTCTCGTCGGGCTCGAAGTCGAAGTCCGCCTCGTAGTCCTTGGACTTGGCCTCGAGGCCCTCGGGCTTCTTGCCCGCCTCCATCGTCGTGGCGAGCTTCGCGAACTTGTAATAGAGGTCCGCGGCCTGCTCGGGCTGGCCCGAGATGATCAGCGGCGTACGCGCCTCGTCGATGAGGATGTTGTCCACCTCGTCGACGATCGAGAAGCCGTGGCCGCGCTGGGCCTTGTGCTCCATCTCCACCGCGAGGTTGTCGCGGAGGTAGTCGAAGCCGAACTCCGAGTTGGTGCCGTAGACGACGTCGCGCGAGTACGCCTCCTGCTTGTCGATGTCGTTCTGGCCCGACTGGATGATCCCGACGGTCACGCCGAGGAGGTCGTAGATCGGCTTCATCCAGTTGGCGTCGCGGCGCGCCAGGTAGTCGTTGACGGTGACCAGGTGGATGCCCTTGCCCTCCGCCGGGTACCCGTCCTCGTCGCGCCCCGCGAGCGCGTTCAGCACTATGGGAAGGGTGGCGGTGAGCGTCTTGCCCTCGCCGGTCTTCATCTCGGCGATCGAGCCGTCGTGGAGGACCATCCCGCCGATCAGCTGGACGTCGAAGTGGCGCTGCCCGAGCGACCGCTTGCTCGCCTCGCGCGTGAGCGCGAAGCTCTCCGGCAGGAGGTGCGTCGAGCGACTCGCCACTCAGGTGGCGCTCGCGGAGCGACTCGTAGCGGGCCCGGAGCTCGTCATCCGACTCGAGCTCGAGCTCGGGCTCGTAGTCGTTGATGCGGGCGACCACCTTCTCGAAGGTCTTGAACTTCTTCCCTTCGCCTACCCGCAGCGCGCGATCGAGAATGGTCATCGCAAAGACGGTAGCAAGGGAATGGGAGCGCTCTGGAGCTGTTTCAGGCCAGGCTCAGGCGGTGTGCGGCTGCTGTCGCCGCCGAGCCTCTGCCGCGCCGTGCACGCCGCTTGTCGCGGTGTTTCTTCACCTGACGCGCCAAGTCCTCCGCGACGAGGTTGATCGACTGCGCCATGTCGGGGAGCGCTCGTGGCTCTCAGGGTCACACCCTTCAGGTGGAGCGTGGCCTCGGCGATCTGCGAGTCCTTGATCGAGGGGTTGGTCTCCTCGCGCAGCTCCACCTCGAGATCGGCCAGCGGAGAGACCTGCCTGGCCACCTTCGCGAGCTTCTTCTCGACGCGAGCCCTCAGCTCGGCCTCGACCGTCGCGTCGTTTCGGCCCTTGACCCGGATGCGCATCGGCCCTCCTCGGTATGCGGCTGCGGCAGGTACACCGATGGTAGTGGCCGTCCGGGCAGAGGGAAGGGCCTGCGAGACGGCCGTCATACGGCCCAGGGTGCGCGCGTAGACGACCGCCGCGACTCGCTGCAGCGGCCTTGCGGAGCGCCTGGGCGCCCGCCGCGAGCGTGGCACCGGTGGTGGCCACGTCGTCCACCAGGAGCGCGCATTCGAGGGTGGGCGGCGCCGGAGGCGCGCACCGCGCCGGCCAGCGCACGCGCGCGCTCCGAGCGGCCGCGGCCGACCTGGGAGCCGCCGCCGCCGCGCTCGAGGCAGGCGACCACCGTGCAGCCGGTTCGCCGGGCGAGCGCGTGCGCGAGCACCAGCGCCTGGTCGAAGCCGCGGCGGCGCTCGCGCTCGGGCGTGGGCGGGACGGGGACGAGCGCGGCGCCGGCGAACAGCCCCTCCGGCGCGGTGGCCACGATCGCCGCCGCCATCGAGCCGGCCACGCCCAGCGCTGCGCGGAACTTCAGCGCTCTCACCAGCTCCCGCGCCGCGCCCTCGTAGGCGACCGGTGCGAAGCAGGGCACGCCTGCGAGGTCCACGAGCTCCGGCGCCAGCCGGCGCAGCCCGCGCGCGCAGCGGCGGCATAGCGGGCTGCCGCGCGGGCCGGCCGCGGCAGCTCCAGCAGAGCGGAGGCGCCAGGAGCGCTGCGAGCTCGAGCGAGCACGGCCGAGCCTGCCGGACGGCGAGCGACCTGTGGGCGCGCCGATGCCACAATCGCGTGCGTGACGGGTTACATCGGAGCTGGCGACCCGGAGCTCCACTGGTTCTCCGACCCGGCCGTGCTCGCGCCGCTCGCGCTGCTGGCCGGCATCTACGTGTGGCGCTTCCGCGACGCGCGGCGCGAGGCGGGCGGCCGCGGCGCGGGCGTGGCGCAGGCGGCGGCGTTCACCGGGGCGATGCTCGCGCTGCTGGCCGCGCTCGTCTCGCCGCTCGACGGCCTCGGCGAGGACTACCTGTTCTCCGCCCACATGGTCCAGCACGTGCTGCTGGGCGACATCGCCCCGCTGCTCCTGCTGCTCTCGCTCTCGCGCGTGATCATGCGCCCCGCCACCCGGCGGCTGGCGGCGGTGGAGCGCGCGCTCGGGCCGCTTGGCCAGCCCGCTGGACGGGCTGGTGCTCTGGCTCGGCCTCATGTACCTCTGGCACATCCCCGCGCTCTACGACCTGGCGGTGGAGCACCCGGTGGTGCACCTGCTCGAGCACGTGTCGTTCTTCACGGCGGGCGTGGCGCTCTGGTGGCCGCTCGTGCAGCCGGTGCCGATGCGCCGGCGCCTGACCGGCATGCAGCCGCTCGCCTACATCGCGCTCGGCCAAGGGCGGGCTGGCGGCGCTCGGGCTCTTGCTCACCTGGAGCGCCACGGCGATCTACCCCTACTACGAGCGCACGCCGCGGATCTGGGGCCTGTCGCCGGTGGAGGACCAGAACGTGGGCGGCGTGATCATGATGGTCGAGCAGTCGCTGACGCTCGTGATCGTGCTCGTGGCGCTGTTCGTCGGCATGCTGGCGCGCTCGGAGGCGGAGGAGCGCCGGCGCGAGCGACTGGAGGAGCGGGCGGGGGCGCTTAGCGGACGCGCCGGCGATGTCGGGAGAACGTCAGATCCTGCGCAGGGCCTACGCGGCTGCTCGCCGTGGAAGGGGTCGAGGCGGTCCTCCCCTTCGCCGACGGGTGCGGGTGGCCGGGCCTGTTGCCCCGGCCGGACTTAGGCGAGGCGGCACGCCCCGGCGAGCGAGGAGGCACCCGAGGCGGAGCACGCCGGCGGGACGGTGCCGTGACCGACGCTGCAACGCACGTGGGCGAGGACAGGTGCCGAGATCGGCTGGGGCTTGCGGTCTTCACTCGCGAGGCCGGCGATGAGGGGACGCTCGTGGAGCGCGGGCAGGCCCTCAGCCGCGGGGCTCCGGACTAGCCCTCCAGCACCGCGCCGTCCTCGATCTCGCGCGGGCCGTCCAGGCGCACGGTGCCGCGGACCATGACGCCGGAGCCGAAGCGCACGTCGCCCTCGACCGTGAGCCGGTCGCAGGCCACCAGCGAGGGCGGGCCGCCGTAGAAGCGCTGCTCGAGGTCCGGAACCAGCTTGTAGTGCTCGGAGTCGAGCTCGATCACCGGTGGCGTGCCCCTCCCGCTCCGGCGCGAGCTCCACGCGCGGGCCGGGGTCCATCACGTAGGCGTCCGAGCGCAGCGAGAGCAGGTCGGCCGTGGTCTTGACGGGCACGAAGCGGCTGCGCGGCACGCGCACGGCCGCGGCGCCCTCGAAGACGTCGATGGCCGCGCCCATCGCGGTCTCGAGCTGGATCCACGGCGGGTGACGAGGGGTCGGCGGGGTCGACCGTCTTGCGGTTGACGATCATCGGGAGCTCCAGCACCCCTCCCCCGTCCGCCAGCCGCTTCGCGAGCGCGCGGAGGTTCACCCACAGCGTGTTGCAGTTGAAGTAGCGGTGGCGGGTCACGTCCTGGAACGCCGCCTCGTCGCTCTCCGGCGTCTGCGCGATCTCGCGCAGGACGAGCCCGCCGCCGTGCCGTCGGGCCAGGTGGCCGCCCTTGCGGTCGGACTCGGTCCGGTCGGCCGCCTCCATCAGGAAGGGCAGCCGCTCGCGCGCGAACCAGGCCAGGATCCGCTGGTCGAGGGTGGCGCCGAGGTTGTCCGAGTTCGACACGAACGCGTACTCGTAGCCGCGGTCGAGCATGGCGTCGAGCATCCCCGACCCCGCGAGCGACGGGTACAGGTCGCCATGCCCGGGCGGCACCCACTCGAGCTTCGGGTCGGCCGGCCAGCTGACCGGCTCGAGGTCGTCCGCGCACAGCTTCGGCACCTTGCCCTGCACGAAGTCCAGCGGGAGGTCGGCCTCCAGATCGGGATAGCGGCCGAGCGCCTCCAGCGAGTCGTCGCGGGTGGCGAAGCTGTTCATGAGCACGAGCGGCACACGCGCGCCCGCCTCCTCGCGAAGCGCCAGCACCTGGCGGGCGATCACGTCGAGGAAGGACAGGCCGTCCTTGACCTCCAGGAGCGACTTGGCGCGGCTCATGCCCCATGCTCGTGCCGAGGCCGCCGTTCAGCTTGATCACCACGGCGCGGTCGAGCGCGGCCCGCGCGCCCTCGGGGTCGTCCGGGAGCTCCTCGGCGTCCGGCAGCGACTCCACGGGCTCGATCTCCGACTCCGGCAGCGTCCCCTGCTCGCCGGCCTCGAGCCGGGCCCGCTGGCGGGCGAAGGTCTCGATGGCCACCTCGGGAAGGCCCTCGGCGCCGCATCTTCTCCACGGCGCTCGTCATGAACGCGATCCTATGCGGCTCAACGCCTTCGCCGGATCGACCGATACATGCCTCGAACCCGCTAAGGAGGATCCGATCTCTGCTTCACCCACGGGTGCGACGACCGCGGCCGCCTGGCCGCGCTTCGGCGCATGTCATTTGCCGTGGTGGACGCGCGGACAGGACGCGATCCACCGACGCTCGCGGTGGAGCTGTTCGGCGTGTTCGGCGTCGACGGCGTTCACGTCTGCCAGGTGACGGCGGACCGCGCGAGGGGCCGACGGCACGCCCTTCGGCCGGCATCGAGGACGGCAGCGTCGAGCGGAGAGCGGTACGAGATCCCCTTCGACCGCCCGACCGGGGTCGGCCGCGTGATGGAGACCGGCGAGCCGCTCAACGTGACCGACGCGCCGAACTCGCCGGTGGTGGCGAGCCAGCTGCGGTGCGGTTCAACGCCGCGAGCCTGCTCTACGTGCCGCTGACCTACGCGGGCGTGGTGCGAGCCGTGATCGTGCTGGTCAGCGAGACGCCGCGCTGGTTCCGCGAGGAGGAGATCGAGTTCGCCTACACGATGGCGAACCAGGCCTCGGCCGGGCTGAGCGCGCTCGAGATGCGCAGCCGCCTGGCGGAGCAGGCGGACAGGCAGCGCGCTGGCGCGGGCCGCGAGCGCGCTGAACGCGCACCTCGACCGGCGCGCGGTGCTCGACACCCTCTGCCGCGAGGCGACCGTGGCGCTCGGCGCCGACATCAGCGGCGTGTATCTCGGCGACGCAAGCGGAGGGCGGCGTGGCGGTGGCGGCCAACGGGATCCGCGGACGACTCCGACTGGTGGGGGCTCCGGATCGCTCCGGGAGAGGGCGTGGCCGGACGAGGCGCGAGCACGGGCGAGCCCGCGATCACGAACGACTACCAGGGCGGAGATGGTGTCCCCGGGGTCGAGCTGCTCAAGCAGATCAAGACGGCCGTGTCCGTTCCGATGTTCTGGAACGGGCGCTCCGAGGGGCCCTGTCGCTCGCCTTCTTCTCCATGCGGCCGGTGGAGCGAGAGGACATCGAGACGCTCGAGGCGATCGCCAGCCTCGCCGCGGTGGCGTGCCGAACGCGGAGGCCTTCGAGGAGGCCACCGAGGCCGCCCGAACCGATTCGCTCACCGGGCTGCTCAACCACGGCGCCATCCAGATGCGCACGAGCGAGGAGATCGGAGATCCCAGCGCGCCGAGCGGCCGTTCGCCTGCCTGCTCGCCGACCTCGACAACTTCAAGCCCATCAACGACCGTCACGGGCACCTGATCGGCGACGAGATCCTGAAGCGGGTGGCGACGGCGCTCGCGGAGGAGTTCCGCCCCTACGACGGCATCGCTCGCTACGGCGGCGACGAGTTCGTGGTGATCCTCCCCGACGCGGACGAGGCCGACGCCCTGGCGGCCGCCGAGCGGCTGCGCGCCTGCGTGGCCCGGGCGGCGGCAACTTCAAGGACCTCGGGATGCCGGTGAGCGTGTCCGTGGGAGTGGCGCAGTGGACCGAGCCGCAGACGGCCGGCGAGCTGCTCGACCGGGCCGATCGCGCCCTGCTGCCGCGAAGCGGCGCGGGAAGGGCACGGTAGTGGTGGCGAGCGCCAGGGCGGAGCTCGAGCTGGCAGAAGATGGAGGGCGGCCAGGCGCCGTCCGAGTTCATGAAGAGTTCTGGGACACCGTGGCGGCTGCGAGGAGCCGCGCGAAGTGCTGCTCGTCTGCCCTGCATTCCTGGTCCGCCAACTCGGCCTTGAGGAGGTGGCGCTCTACGACTCGCCGCGCG
>CAVXAD010000008.1:0-589268 GCA_963759625.1 uncultured Thermoleophilaceae bacterium
CCGAAGCGCCCGCCGCCGACGAGCCCGCTGCCGACGAGCCTCAGGCCGATTCCGAACAGCCTGCCCCGAAGCGCCGGCGCGGCTCGGCCGAGACCGGCGGCGCCACCAGGCGAGCGGCACGCAGGGCCCCCGACGGCGCGATCGTGGTCCGGGCGCGCGCTCGCTACGTGCGCACCGCTCCGCGCAAGGCGCGACTCGTGATGGATCACATCCGCGGCAAGCCGGTGGAGCAGGCACAGGCGATCCTGCGGCACGGCACGCGCGCGGTCTCCGTGGACATCCTGAAGCTGCTGAACTCGGCCGTCGCCAATGCCGAGTCGGGCCACGAGCTGGGCGCCGACGAGCTCCGGATCCGCAAGGCGGTCGTGGACGAGGGGCCGACGATCAAGCGCTACCGGCCCAGGGCCCTCGGTCGTGCCACGCGCATCAACAAGCGCACGAGCCACATGACCATCGAATTGACCACGACTGAAGGAAACGGGAGGTAGCCATGGGGCACAAAGTGCACCCCGAGTCCCTCCGGGTCGGCTACATCCACGACTGGAAGTCGACCTGGTTCAACGAGCGCGAGTTCTCCGACTATCTGCTGGAGGACATCCACATCCGCGACCACATCAAGAACAAGCTGGCGCACGCCGGGCTCTCGAACATCACGATCAAGAAGAACAAGAACGAGGTCGAGGTCAACATCCACACGGCGCGGCCGGGGATCGTGATCGGCAAGTCCGGGTCCGAGGTGGATGCGCTCCGCAAGGAGCTCCACCGGATGACCGGGAAGGCCGTGAAGGTCAACATCCTCGAGATCAAGCGGCCCGAGCTCGACGCGAACCTGGTGGCCCAGTCGATTGCCGAGCAGCTTCAGAACCGGGTGGCCTTCCGTCGCGCGATGAAGCGCGCTCTCACCTCGGCGATGCGCTCGGGGGCGAAGGGCGTGAAGATCCAGGTGTCCGGCCGTCTGGGCGGCTCGGAGATGGCCCGCACCGAGGGCTACTCCGACGGTCGCGTGCCGCTCCACACCCTGCGGGCGGACATCGACTACGGCTTCTACGAGGCCCGCACCACCTTCGGCCGCATCGGCGTGAAGGTGTGGATCAACAAGGGCGAGATCATGCCCAAGGGCTTTGCGCAGGACCTCACCGACCTCGAGGCCCCGCAGGCGGTAGGCGCGGGCGGCGGTCCGCGCGGCGGCGGCCCCGGCGGCCGTGGGCGCGGCGGTGGACCCGGGGGCGGACCGGGCGGCGGCGGTGGTGGCCGCGGTCGTGGGCCAGGCGGCGGCGGCGGTGGGCGCGGCGGGAGGGGCGGCTGAGCCGTGCTGCAGCCGAAGCGAGTCAAGTGGCGCAAGGAGCACCGCGGCCGGCGGCGCGGCTTTGCCAAGGGCGGCACCCGCGTGGAGTTCGGCGAGTACGGGCTCAAGGCGCTCGATCGCGGCTGGGTCACCAACCGCCAGATCGAGGCTGCCCGAATCGCGATGACGCGCCGGATCAAGCGCGGCGGCAAGGTCTGGATCAACATCTTCCCGGACAAGCCCTACACCCAGAAGCCGGCGGAGACCCGCATGGGCTCGGGCAAGGGAACCCCGGAGGGCTGGGTGGCCGTGGTCAAGCCGGGCCGCGTGATGTTCGAGCTCTCCGGCGTGCCGGAGGAGCTGGCCCGCGAGGCGATGCGCCTGGCCGGCCACAAGCTGCCGGTCAGGACCAAGTTCGTCATGCGCGAGGGAGCGGGGCAATGACGAAGGCGGTCGAGGTGCATAACCTGGAGGACCCGCAGCTCGTGGAGTTCGTCGACAACGCGCGCAAGGAGGTCTTCAACCTCCGCTTCCAGCACGCGACCGGACAGCTCGAGAACACGGCGCGGATGAAGGCGGCGAAGACGGACCTGGCCCGCGCGCTGACCGTGGCCGGCGAGCGGGGAATCGACGTGGAGGCTGAGATCCGCAGGCAGAGACGTGATGGCTGAGACCGAGGACAACGTGAACGCAGAAGAGACGCCGGACGCCCCGGCCGACGACGCACCCGTGGAGGAGGCTCCGGTGGAGGAGGCCGCCCCCGCGCCGGCGCAGGCCGAGGCGCCCCAGGCCGAGCCGGAGGAGCAGCTCTCTCCCAAGGAACGCCGCGGGCGGGCCCGCTCGGTGCATAGCGGCGAGGCGCTGCCGCCGCGCTCCCCCGAGGAGCGCGCGGCCGCACGCCTCGAGGAGCGTCGCAGCAAGGCACGGCGCCGCAGCTCCTACCGCGCCCGTCTGCGCGAGCGCCGCGCCCAGCGTCCCTCGGCGCCGCCCGTTGCCGAGGAGCCGAAGGCCCGTGGACGCGCCAAGCTGCGCCAGGGCGTCGTGGTGTCGGACAAGGCCGACAAGACGATCACCGTCAGGGTCGACATGGCACGGCAGCACCGGCGCTACGGCAAGATCGTGCGCACCTCGGCCACGATCCACGCGCACGACGAGTCCAACGATGCGCACCTGGGCGACACCGTGCGGGTGATCGAGAGCCGGCCGCTGAGCCGCACCAAGCGCTGGCGGCTCGTGGAGGTGCTGGAGCGAGCGCGATGAGGGCGGTTCGGTGATCCAGCAGGAGTCGCGGCTCAAGGTCGCGGACAACACCGGCGCCCGCGAGGTGCTCTGCATCCGCGTGAGCGGCGGCTCGCGCAGGCGCTATGCCAGCGTCGGCGACGTGATCGTCTGCACCGTCAAGCAGGCGATCCCGCACGGCTCCGTGAAGAAGGGTGAGGTCGTGAAGGCGGTTGTGGTGCGGACGAAGAAGGAGTTCGGCCGCGACGACGGCACCTACATCGCCTTCGACGAGAACGCCGCCGTCCTGCTCGACGCCCAGAACAACCCGCGCGGCACGCGCATCTTCGGCCCCGTGGCGCGGGAGCTCCGGGACCGCAACTTCATGAAGATCGTGTCGCTCGCGCCGGAGGTCCTCTGATGCCGCGCATCCGCAAGGACGACCAGGTGAAGGTCATCGCCGGCAAGGACCGGGGCAAGACCGGCCGCGTCATGCGGGTGGAGCCGAAGCGCGAGCGCCTGTACGTGGAGGGCCTGAACATCATCAAGCGCCATACCAAGCCGCGGACCCTGCGCGACACCCAGCGCGCGCAGGAGGTAGGCGGCATCGTCGAGCGCGAGGGGCCGATCCACATCTCGAACGTGATGCTGCTCGACCCCGACTCGAACCAGCCCACCCGCGTGGCGGTCACGCGCGAGGGCGGCCGCCGCGTGCGCGTGGCCAAGCGCTCCGGCAAGGAGGTCGATTGATGGAGGCCACCGCCGCCGTGCCGCCGCGCCTGAAGGAGCGCTACGACAAGGAGATCCGTCCCGCCATGAAGGAGCGGTTCGAGCTCAGCTCGTCGATGCAGGCGCCGCGCATCCTGAAGATCACCCTCAACATGGGTGTCGGCGACGCCAAGCAGGACTCGAACGTGCTGGACGCCGCCATGGAGCAGCTGGCCACGATCGCCGGCCAGAAGCCGAGCGTGCGCCGCGCGCGCAAGTCGATCGCCGCGTTCAAGCTCCGGGACGGCATGCCCGTCGGCGTGAGCGTGACCCTGCGCCGTGCCCGCATGTGGGAGTTCCTGGATCGCCTGACCTCGGTGGCGATCCCGCGCATCCGGGACTTCCGCGGCCTCAACCCGCGCTCTTTCGACGGCCGCGGCAACTATTCGATGGGCATTCGCGAGCAGATCATCTTCCCGGAGGTCGACTACGACTCGATCGACCAGGTGCGCGGTCTCGACGTCACGATCACGACCACGGCGGAGACCGACGAGCAGGCCTACTATCTGTTGCGCGAGCTCGGCATGCCGTTCTCCCGCGAGGGGGCCCCCGGCGAGACGTCCGTCGAGGAAGAGACGGCCGCCGAGGAGAAGCGCAAGGTCGAGGCGCGCGAGCGGGCGGAGGCCGAGGCGGCCGCGCTCGAGCAGCTCAAGGAGGAAAACCCGGAGGCCTACGAGAAGCCGCCCGAGGCCGAGGACGCCGAGGCCGAGGGCGAGAAGCAAGGCGAAGAGGAGTAGATGGCAAAGACTTCACAGGTGGTCCGCCAGAAGCGCGGATCCAAGTACAAGACACGCAACTACAACCGCTGCAAGCGGTGCGGGCGCCCGCGCGCGTACCTGCGCAAGTTCGGGCTGTGCCGGATCTGCGTGCGCGAGATCGCGCACGAGGGAATGATCCCCGGCCTGACCAAGTCGAGCTGGTAGATGTCGCAGACGGACCCCATCGCCGACTTCCTGACCCGCATCCGCAACGGGCTGCACGCCGACCTCGACGACGTCGTGATGCCCGCCTCCACGTTCAAGGCGGAGCTGGCGCGGATCCTGCGCGAGCAGGGCTACATCGAGGACTACTCGGTCGAGCCGGGACGCGTCGGGCGCCTGCTGCGCGTGCGCCTCAAGTACACGGAGAACCGCCAGCCCGTGATCTCCGGCCTGCAGCGGGTGTCGAAGCCGGGCCGGCGGGCATACGTGGCCGCGGGCACGATCCCGAAGGTGCAGGGCGGAATGGGCACGACGATCGTCTCCACCTCGCGCGGCGTGATGACCGGGCACGACTGCACGCGCGAGGGCGTGGGCGGCGAGCTCGTGGCGAAGGTTTGGTGACGACCCGCGCATGAGCCGCATCGGCAAGCAGCCAGTACCGCTGCCCTCCGGGGTGGAGGTGGCGATCGAGCCCGAGCTCGTGCGCGTGAAGCGGCCCGAAGGGCGAGCTCCACGAGCGGGTGAGCTCCGCGATGGTCGATCAAGCAGGAGGACGGCCAGATCGTGGTGCAGCGCCCCACCGACCGCGGCGAGCACCGAGCGCTCCACGGGCTCACGCGCAGCCTCATCGCGAACATGGTCGAGGGCGTGACCCAGGGCTTCGAGAAGCGGCTCGAGATCCAGGGCGTCGGCTACCGCGCTCAGCTCCAGGGACGGAAGCTCGTGCTGGCGCTCGGCTACTCGCACCCGGTGGAGATCGATGCGCCGGAGGGAATCGACTTCGAGGTGCCGCTGCCCACGCGCATCGTCGTTCGCGGCATCTCCAAGCAGATGGTGGGCGAGGCCGCGGCGAACATCCGCAAGCAGCGCCCGCCCGAGCCCTACAAGGGCAAGGGCATCCGCTACGAGGGCGAGTACGTGGCCCGCAAGGTCGGTAAGCGCGCATGACGGTCGCCACGAAGCCCGCATCCCGCCTGCGCCGCCGCCGCCGGGTGCGCGCCAAGGTGGCCGGCACGGCCGAGCGGCCGCGGCTGTCCGTGTTCCGCTCGAATCGCGGCATCCAGGCGCAGCTGATCGACGACGTGCAGGGCCACACGCTGGCCGCCGTCACCTGGACCGAGAAGGAGCTCAAGGACCTGGGCCGCATGGACCAGGCGCAAGCGGGCCGGCGAGCTGATCGCCGAGCGCGCGAAGGCGGCCGGAGTGGAGACCTGCGTCTTCGACCGCGGCGGCTACAGGTACCACGGCAAGGTCAGGGCTCTGGCCGACGGCGCCCGCGAGGGCGGGCTCCGGTTCTGAGCGCGCGATCGCTACGGTGAGCGAGTAGATCGAATGGCTTCCAGAGACAGGACACGAGGAGATCGCGGCGGACCGCGCGGACGCGACGGCCAGGACCTCCAGGAGCGCGTGGTGGAGATCAACCGCGTCGCCAAGGTGGTCAAGGGCGGCCGGCGCTTCTCGTTCACCGCGCTCGTGGTGGTGGGCGACGAGAAGTCGCAGGTGGGCGTGGGCTACGGCAAGGCCAACGAGGTGCCCGTGGCGATCCAGAAGGGCGTCGAGCGGGCCCGGAAGGACCTCTTCAAGGTGCCGATGCACGGCTCCACGATCACCCACGAGATCATCGGCGTGCACTCGGCCTCACGGGTGCTCCTGAAGCCGGCCTCGCCCGGTACCGGCGTCATCGCGGGCGGCGGCGTCCGGGCCGTGCTCGAGCTCGCCGGGATCCACGACGTGCTCTCGAAGTCGCTCGGAAGCCAGAACCCGATCAACTTGGTGAAGGCCACGGTCGTGGCGCTCCAGTCGCTGCGGAAGCCCGAGGACGTGGCCGAGCTGCGCGGGCTCACGGTCAGGGAGGTACTGGGGCTCGAGCCGGTCGGCGCGCGCATCGAGGAGCCGGCGAGCTGATGGCCGCCGCCACGCTGCGGATCAGGCAGGTGCGCTCGGCCAACGGATCGAGCCAGAAGCAGCGCGACTCGCTGCGCACCCTCGGCCTCGGCCGGATCGGCAAGTCCACGGAGCGCCCCGACGACCCGATCGTCCGCGGCCTCGTGGCCGCGGTCTCCCACCTCGTGGAGGTGGACGGTGGCTGAGAAGGATCAGGATCGCTCCGGTCAGGGCGGCGAGCGGATCGGGCTCCACAACCTGAAGCCGGCGCCCGGCTCGCGGCACCCGCGCAAGCGCGTCGGCCGCGGCGAGGGCTCCGGGCTGGGCAAGACCTCGGGCCGCGGCCACAAGGGCGCGGGCCAGCGCTCGGGCGCCAAGAAGAAGGTGGGCTTCGAGGGCGGCCAGAACCCGATCCACATGCGGATGCGCAAGCTCCGCGGGCCCACCAAGAAGACGTCGATGCCCTTCGAGAAGTTCCGCACCCGCACCCAGCCCGTCAACCTGAGCGACCTCGAGGCCCGCTTCGACAAGGGCGCCGAGGTGTCCCCGGACTCGCTGCGGGCCGCGGGGCTGGCCACGCGTCGCGCCGTGCCGGTGAAGGTGCTCGCGCAGGGCGAGCTCTCGAAGGCGCTGACCGTCCACGCCCATGGCTTCTCCGGCGCCGCGCGCGAGAAGATCGAGGCAGCGGGCGGCACCTGCGTCCTGATCGAGGGGTAGTCCCGGTGCTGCGCACCTTCCTGAACGCGTTCCGGGTGGCCGACATCCGGAAGAAGCTGGCGTTCACGGCGGGGATGCTGGCCCTCTACCGCTGCGGCGCCTACATACCGGCGCCCGGCATCAACATCGATGCCGTCAAGAGCATCTCCGACAACTTCGCCGGCTCGAACGTGCTCGGCTTCCTCAACCTGTTCTCGGGCGGCTCGCTGCAGCGGTTCGCGATCTTCGCGCTCGGGATCATGCCCTACATCACGGCGTCGATCATGCTGCAGCTGCTCACCGTGGTGCTGCCGTCGCTCGACAAGCTCCGCAAGGAGGGCGAGGTCGGGCAGCAGAAGATCACGCAGTACACCCGCTACCTGACCGTGGGCCTGGCCTTCGGGCAGTCCATCGGCTACGTGTTCCTCTTCCGGACCTTCTCGAGCGGCAGCGCGGACGTGGTGGACAACTTCACGTTCGGCCGCGTCTTCGTGATCGTCATCACCCTCACCGCCGGCTGCGTGCTCCTCATGTGGTTCGGCGAGCTCATCACCGCAGCACGGGATCGGCAACGGGATCTCGCTGATGATCTTCGCCTCGATCGCGTCGGGCCTCCCGAACGGCATCCAGCAGTGGTGGAACAACCCGGACCAGGTCTTCGTCCTGATGATGCCCTTCCTGGCGCTGGTGATCATCGCGGCCATCGTGTTCATGCAGGAGGGCCAGCGGCGGATCCCCGTGCAGTACGCCAAGCGCGTGGTCGGGCGCCGGATGGCCGGCGGCGGCTCCACCTACCTGCCGCTGCGCGTGAACATGGCCGGCGTGATCCCGGTGATCTTCGCCGCCTCGCTGATGGCCTTCCCGCCGACGGTCGGGGAGCTCACCGCAGGCCAGCTGGGCCCGGGACTTCTCAGCCTTCTTCTCCCCGCAGAAGGCCCCCTACCTGATCGGGGAATCGATCCTCATCATCGTGTTCACGTACTTCTACACCGCGGTGACCTTCAACCCGGTGGAGCAGGCGGACAACCTGAAGAAGTACGGCGGGTTCATACCCGGGGTGAGACCCGGCCGGCCCACGGCCGAGTACCTGGACCGCATCCTGGCGCGCCTGACCTTCCCCGGCGCGCTCTACCTCGCGGCGGTGGCGGCCCTCCCGACCATCCTGATCAGCCAGACCAGCGCCAACTTCTTCTTCGGCGGCACGTCGATCCTGATCGTCGTGGGCGTGGCCCTCGACACGATGAAGCAACTCGAGGCGCAGATGATGATGCGCAACTACGAGGGCTTCTTGAAGTAGCTGGGCTCCGGTGCTCGCCTGGTCACCGTTCGGGCTGCGCTCCTCGCGCGGGGTTGGGCGAGTTATTCATCCGGTGACAATCGCCAGGTCGATGGCTGCGCCCGCGCCAGGCGCCGGGCTGCACGCGCGGTCAGCCAGCGCCAGGGCGAGCGCTCCCGACCCGGTAGCCTGTCCGCCCTCCGGTGAGCGAGCTCAACCTCATCCTCCTGGGCCCGCCGGGCGCCGGCAAGGGCACCCAGGCCGCAGCGCCTGGTCGACGACTTCGACCTCCCCTACTACGCCACCGGCGACATCCTCCGCGGGGCCGTGAAGGACGAGACGGAGCTCGGTCGCGAGGCAAAGGAGTACATGGACAAGGGCGAGCTCGTGCCCGACGACCTGATCGTGCGCGTGGTCGGGGAGCGGCTGGACTCCGACGAGGCGCGCGACGGCTTCCTGCTCGACGGCTTTCCGCGCACCGTTCCCCAGGCGGAGGCGCTGCACGCGGGCGCTGGAGCGGCTCGGCCGCTCGCTCACTGCTGCCATGCTGATAGATGCCTCCGACGAGGAGGTGATGCGCCGCATCTCCGGGCGGCGTATCTGCGTCAAGTCCGGGCACGTGTACCACGTGGACTTCGACCCCCGAAGAACGACGGCATCTGTGACCAGGACGGATCGCAGGCTCATCCAGCGCGACGACGACAAGCCCGACACCGTGCAGAAGCGACTCTCCGTGTACCACGAGCAGACCAAGCCGGTGATCGACTGGTACGAGAAGGCCGGGCTGCTGCGCCGCTTCGACGGCGACCGCTCACCCGAGGAGGTGCACGACCACCTCCGCGCCACGCTCGCTACCCTCAAGCTCGAGGGAGAGCTCTGACCATGATCATCCGCAAGACCCCCGAGGAGATCGACAAGATGGCGGCCGCGGGCGAGATCCTCGTCCGCTGCCACGAGATCCTGCGCGGCAAGGCCCGCCCGGGCGTGACCACCGAGGAGCTCGACCAGGCGGCCGAGCGCTTCATCCGCTCGCAGGGAGCCGAGCCCGCCTTCAAGGGCTATCGCGGCTTCCCCGGCTCCATCTGCGCGTCGCCGAACTCGATGGTGGTGCACGGCATCCCCGGGCCCGTACGCGCTGCGCCGGGGCGACGTGCTCTCCCTGGACGTGGGCGTGGTGCTCGACGGCTGGGTGGCCGACGCCGCGATCACGCACCCGATCGGCAAGGTCACCCCGATCGCCACGCGCCTGCTGGCCGCCACGCGCGCGTCGCTGTTCGACGCCGTGGAGCAGTGCCGGCCGGGCAACCGCCTGGGGGACGTGTCGCACGCGGTGCAGCGCCAGGGTCGAGGACGAAGGCTTCTCGGTGATCCGGTCGCTGGTCGGGCACGGCATCGGCCGCGCCATGCACGAGGACCCGCAGATACCCAACTTCGGCGACCCCGGCACCGGCCCGGAGCTCGAGGAGGGCATGGTCCTGGCCATCGAGCCGATGGTCAACGCGGGGGCCCACCAGGTGCGGATGGGCTCCGACAACTGGGCGGTGTACTCGCAGGACGGGTCGCTCACGGCCCACTTCGAGCACACCGTGGCCGTCACGGCGGAGGGGCCCCGAATACTCACCCCCTGGCACCTCACGGCCGGCGAGCGGGCCCCCTCCGGGGCGAAGGCTGCTTCCGGGGCTTGACTGCTACTCTTTCCGGTCGGCGCGCGGCCGTCTCCTGGGCCCTGCGCCTCCCTCCCTTTCGTATACGTCCAGGTCACGGAGCTATGAAGGTCCGAGCATCGGTCAAGCCCATGTGCGAGAAGTGCAAGGTCATCCGCCGCGGCGGTGCGGTGCTCGTGATCTGCCAGAACCCGCGTCACAAGCAGCGGCAGGGGTGACGCGGGGCTAGTGGCACGCATAGCTGGAGTCAACATTCCCCTCAACAAGAGGGTCGAGGTCGGCCTGACCTACATCTACGGGATCGGCCCCTCGACCGCCCGCAAGGTGCTCCAGGACGCCGGCGTGGACCCGGACACCTACGTCAAGGACCTGACCGAGGACGAGGTCCGGAAGCTGCGCGAGGGCGTGGATGACCTGCTCGTCGAGGGAGATCTGAGGCGCGAGCGCTCACAGAATGTCAAGCGCCTGATGGAGATCGGCGCCTACAAGGGGCTGCGGCACCGGCGCGGGCTCCCCGCGAACGGGCAGCGGACGAAGACCAACGCACGCTCGCGGAAGGGGCCCAAGCGAGGCTCGGCGATGGGCGGCGGCAAGAAGAAGATAAGGAAGCACTGACCGGCAGATGGCGCAGCAGAGACCAGCACGGCCGCGCGGCCGCAGGCGAGTACGGAAGAACGTGCCCTTCGGCCAGGCCCACATCAAGACGAGCTTCAACAACACGATCGTGGCCCTCACCGACCGGGAGGGCAACGTGATCGCGTGGGAGTCCGCCGGCGGCGCCGGCTTCAAGGGCTCGCGCAAGTCCACCCCCTTCGCCGCGCAGGTGACGGCCGACGCCGCGGCGCGCAAGGGAATGGAGCACGGTCTGCAGAAGGTCGAGGTGTTCGTGAAGGGCCCCGGGCTCGGGACGCGAGACCGCCATCCGGTCGCTCCAGGCGGCGGGCCTCGAGATCACCGGGATCCGGGACGTGACGCCCCAGGCTCACAACGGCTGTCGTCCACGCAAGCGCAGGAGGGTGTAGCCGATGGCGCGCGAGACCGGACCGCAGTGCAAGCAGTGCCGACGCGAGGGCGTGAAGCTCTTCCTGAAGGGGGAACGCTGCCTTACCGACAAGTGTGCGATCGAACGCCGCAGCTATCCGCCCGGAGACCACGGGCGCGGGCGCTCGCGCCAGTCCGAGTACCGGCTGCAGCTGCGCGAGAAGCAGAAGGCCCGGCGCTACTACGGCGTGCTCGAGAAGCAGTTCCGCAACTACTACGCCAAGGCCAGCCGCCAGGCCGGTGTGACCGGCGAGAACCTTTTGCGGCTCTTGGAGAGCCGCTTCGACAACGCGCTCGTGCGCCTCGGCTTCGCAGCCTCGAGGCGCCAGGCGCGCCAGATGATCCGGCACGGGCACTGGGCGGTGAACGGCCGCCGGGTCGACATACCGTCGTACCAGCTGCGGCCGGACGACGTGATCACGATGAAGGTCGGTGCTCCGGTCGACCCGGTGGTGCGAGACGCCACCGAGCTGACCTCAGCGGTGCCGGCATGGCTCCAGGCCGATCACGACGGCCTTACCGCCAAGGTGCTTCGACTGCCAGAGCGGCAGGAGATCACCACGCCGGTGCAGGAGCAGCTCATCGTCGAGCTTTACTCGAAGTAGTGAACGCAAGCGTGACGGCCACCTCGTGGTCGTGCACGCCCTAGACGCGAAGGAAGCACCCATGATCGAGTTTCAGACCCCACAGATATCCACCGAGAACGTCGAGGACAACCGCGGGACGTTCACGATCGAGCCGCTTGACCGCGGCTTCGGCTACACGTTCGGCAACTCGCTGCGGCGAGTGCTGCTGTCGTCGCTGGCAGGCGCGGCGGTGACCAGCGTGAGGATCGAGGGCGTGGCCCACGAGTTCTCCACGATCAACGGCGTGAAGGAGGACGTGACGGACATCGTCCTCAACCTCAAGGAGGTCGTCTGCCGGATGCACTCCGAGGCGGCCGAGATCGAGGCGCCGCTCGTGATCACCGGCCCCGGCGACGTCACCGCCGGGGACATCGACCTGCCCTCGGGCGTCGAGATCCTCAACCCCGAGGCCCACATCGCCACCCTCGAGCGGAAGACCAAGCTCGAGGTGTACCTGACGATCGGGCACGGCCGCGGCTACTCGCCGGCGGAGGAGAACAAGACGCCGGACCAGCCGATCGGCGTGATCCCGATCGACTCGATCTTCTCCCCCGTCAAGCGGGTGGCCTACTCGGTCGACTCCGCGCGCGTCGGGCAGAAGACCGACTACGACAAGCTCACGCTCGACATCGAGACCGACGGGTCGCTGGACCCCCAGGCCGCGCTGCGCGAGGCCGCCGAGATCCTGATCAAGTACCTGGCGATCTTCACCGACGCCGATCGGGTCGAGGCGCTCCGCGACCAGGGCGCGGCCCTGGTGGCCGGTGACCTCGGCGTGGGCGGCGACGGCGTGGGCGCGCCGGGCGCGGGCGGGATGGACGAGATCCTGATCGAGGAGCTCGAGCTCGGCGTCCGCTCGTACAACTGCCTGAAGCGTGCGGGTATCCAGACCGTGGGGGACCTCGTTCAGAAGAGCGATTCCGAGCTCGCGGCGATCCCCAACTTCGGCCGCAAGTCGATCGAGGAGGTCAAGGAGACCCTCGACGCGCGTGGGCTGGCGCTCCGCGCGGGCTAGAGTTCCCGAGCCATGCGCCACCGCAAGCAGAAGGGCAAGCTCTCGCGCGACGCGGCGCATCGCAAGGCGCTGTTCATGAACCTGTGCCGCGAGGTGATCGACCACGAGCGCATCCAGACCACCGAGGCGAAGGCCAAGGCGGTCAAGCCGGAGCTCGAGCGGTTGATCACTCTCGCGAAGCGGGGCGACCTCCACGCGCGGCGCACGGCGATGGCGCGGCTCGGTCAGGACAAGTTCGTGGTCTACAAGCTGTTCGAGGAGATCGCGCCGCGCTACGCCGATCGGGCGGGGGGGTATGCGCGGATCCTCAAGTTGGGGCCGCGGCGGTCGGACTCGACGGAGATGGTCTTTCTCGAGCTGGTCTGACGTTCTTGCCGTAGGCCGGAGCCTTGCGCTCCGGCGGGTCAGGGCTCTAGCGCACGGCCCTTCCGGCGGCGTTTACCACCAGCCAGGTTCCGCCGAATTCGACGACGTTCTGGCAGAGGATCTGGCGAGGGGGTTCCTCGTAGAAGTAGAGCGGGTGGCCGCGGTAGGTGATCTGGCGGCGGCCGTCGCGGCGCTTGGTCGTGGCCAGTAGCGATTGCTTCACGCCGGCGCCGGCCCGCGGGCGGCCCTTCGCGTAGAAGGGCGGCCAGGCCTTCGCGCACTCGCCGTAGCAGCGGCTGCGCCGGCGGGCGTCCTTCGTGAAGAGGTAGACGGCCTGGTCCTTGCCGCTGAACAGCACGCGGCCGTACTGCGAGTCGCGCAGCTTGACCAGCGGCCCCCGGCGCACCGGTCGGGGCTCAGAGGACGCGGGCTCGCTTGCGGCCACCATCGGGCTCGGCTTCTCGGAGTCCTCGCCGCAAGCAGCGACACCGGCAACGGCCAGGGTGGCTAGCAGCAGACGCCGCACCCTCCTGACCATACGACAAGGAGCATGCACTTGCAGCTATATAACCAGCCCGGTATATTCCCGTCATGGCGACCGCCTTCGCAGTCCTCGCAGAGCCCACCCGGCGCCGCATCCTCGACCTGCTCAGGGATGAGCCGCGGTCGGTCGGCGATCTCGTGGCGCGGCTCGGCCTCAGCCAGCCCGGCACCTCCAAGCACCTGCGGGTGCTGCGCGAGGCGGGACTGGTGCGGGTGCGGCCGGAGGCGCAGCGGCGCTGGTACGAGCTGCGCCCGGAGCCGCTCGCCGAGGTGGACGCCTGGCTCGAGCCCTACCGGCGGCTCTGGGCCGGCCGGCTCGATGCGCTGGAACGGCACCTGGACGAGAAGGCGAAGGAGGAGACATGACGATGCCCGACGGAGTGGTCGAGACGCGGCCGGACGGCAAGACCGTGGTGCGCTTCGAGCGCAGGCTCGCGCACCCGGTCGAGCGGGTCTGGACCGCCCTCACCGAGCCCGACGAGCTGATCCGCTGGTGGGGCGACGCCCAGGTGGACCTGGTGCCCGGCGGCCGTTTCACGATGGCGTGGCTGAACGTGGACGACGAGGGCAACCGTGCCGTGATGGAGGCCACCATCACCGAGCTCGATCCGCCGCGCCTGCTCGAGACGACCGGCGACATGCACGGGGTCCTGCGCTTCGAGCTGTCCCCCGACGGCGACGGGACCCTGCTCAGGTTCACCAGCACGCTCGACCTCCCCGACGAGTTCCGGACCAAGGTCCTGGCCGGCTGGCACTTCCACCTCGATGCCCTCGCGCGTGCGCTGGACGGCGGTTCTACCGATCTGGTGGAGCTGCCCGGCTGGGAGCCGATCCACGAGCGCTACGAGGCCAACGCGGCCTAGCCGGCGGCGCTTGACGCGAAGCGGCGTAGCTCCTCGCGGGCGCCGCCCACGATCGGGTCGCCGTGGGCCACCAGCAGGTTGTCGAACTCGAGCTCGTCCGCGAGCCGGGCGTATGCCGCCCGTGAGCCCTGCCTTCGTGTCCTCGGGATCGTCCATCAGGTTGTCGGGCACGAAGCGCAGCCCGTCGTAGCTGACGACTCCGTCCGCCACGGCCAGCGCGGAGGCCTCCGGCACGTGGAGCGCTGCCTCGTCGGGGCTGATGGCGCCCACCTCGTGCACGGTCACGGAGCCGCCCGCGAGTGTCTCACCGAAGTCGTAGGGCTCGACCGGATCGTCGTCCTCGAACTCGTGCATGCCCGTGCGCGGCGCGCGCACCGTGAGCCCGAAGCGCTCGGCCAGGGCGTCGCAGTCGCGCCAGTGGTGGCGGTTCGTGAGCAAGATGTGGCGCGGGGGCCCGAGCTCGCTCGAGCTGCTCGAGCTCTGCGTCCGGCACGAGCGGGTCGAGCAGGACCCCGGGACCGGGCAGGTAGTACGAGCTCACGTCCAGCCCGATCCTCGGGTGGCGAGCCTTCCAGTGCCAGATCCCGGGCGCGATCTCGTCCATGGCCGCGACCCTAGCGCGCCGGTCAGGAGATCAGCGTGACGGTGCCGGCGGTCACGAGCGCGCCGGCCCAGACGCGGTCGACGTTGATCCAGCCGCGGCGCAGGAAGCCCACGCCCACCACCTGGTAGACGAGGAGCGAGACGGCGGCCATGGTCGCCAGCATCGCCGCCGTGTGCACGGCCGCCAGACCCACGGCATCGAGGGACATCCCGCCCACCGCCGTCAGCGGGTCGTGCGAGGCCGTGCCGTGGGTGTCCACGACCGGCAGCAGCATCAGCCCGGCCCCGTGGGCGCTCGACATCAGGAAGGACCACCACACCAGCTCGACCGAGCTGAGGCGCGCGCCCACCCAGCGCGGATGGCTCCGCGACGCCACCAGCTTCCAGATCCCGAACGCGAGCAGGGTCGCGCCGCCGGCGATGCCCACCACTCGCTGGCCGGCCGCAGAGCCGGTGATCTCGATGGCGAGCACCGTCAGCGCGACCGAGGCCTCGTGGCCGATCGCGATGGGGACGAGCGAGCCGGCCAGAGCCTTGCGGGAACGCTCCTGAAGGCCGATCGCCACGGCGAACAGCCACCCCATCGCGGGGTTCACGCCGTGAGCGGCGCCCAGCGCCGCCAGCGCCAGGAGCGTGCCGTCAGCCACTGCGCGCTCCTAGGGGAAGCAGTAGGAGTCGGACGAGGAGTCGCCGCCCTGGAGGCGCACCTGGTGGGGACGCAGGCCGTCGAGGTCGGTCACCAGGAAGCCCGGATCCACCTCGATCCCTCCGTCGGGAGCGGCATCGACCTTGGTGATCCAGCCCTCCACGCCGGCCGGGTAGAACTGCTCGTCCCACGAGGAGTAGAGCGAATTCGTGAGGTACACGCGGCGCCCGTCGCGGCTCACCTCGACCATCTGGGGACCACCGTTGACCGGCCCGCTCGCGGGGTGCGGGGAGCCCTTGACGATGCCGCCGATCTCGACGGTGCCGCTGTGCCGGGGGGCTGCCGGGTCGGACACGTCGTACTGCAGGAGCTCGCCCGTGCCCCAGCAGGACACGTAGAGCCAGCGGTCGTCGAGCGACAGGTTGATGTCGGTCACGAGCGGCGGCACCGCGCCGAAGTCCTTGAGGGCCGGCGGCAGCTCGTCGGGGTCCGTGGGCACCGCCGGGATCGTGATGACCTTGTCCGCCTCGAAGGACCCGTCGGGCCGGCGCGACCAGCGCCAGATGGAGGCGCTCAGGTCCTCCACCGAGACGACGACGCCCACGAACCCCCAGGTCCTCCTGGGGTCATGGGCCGGGCGCAGCTCGAGCACCATCTGGTGCTCGTCGCCGAGGTCGATGGCCTGGCGGTGGCTGCGCCGCCGCAGGTCCCACACGTGCAACTGGTGGCCGTACTCGCGCCCGAGGAGCTTCTCCGGCACCACCCCGTTCTCGAACATGTCGGGCGTGCCCCACTCGCTCGAGATGAGCGTGTCGAAGCCGAGGTGCCACCAGAAGTCGTAGGCGTAGTGCTGGGGTCCGCGCTCGACCTCCCACGACCCGCGCAGGTCGAAGCTCTCGCAGTCGAGGAGGAAGATGCCGCCCGGCCCGCCGCCGTCCTCGGCCCCGCCGAGCGCGTTCATGTAGATCCCCTCCGGGCCGCAATGGGAGGTATGCGGCCGCGAGTACCCGGTCTTGTGCACGACCTCCTCCGGCTCGATCACCCTCGCGATCGTCGGGGCCCGCGGATCCTCGCCCACGTCCACCACGTGGATGCGCGAGGAGCGAAGGCCGGGCACCACGAGGTAGCGCCGTTCGACGTGCGGGTGAGGGGCCCACGGGCAGAGCGCCGCGCTGCACGCGTTCCAGCCGAAGTGGTGCAGCTCATCGCCGGCGTTGGGCATGTCCACGCGGCCGACCAGCTGGCCGTAGGTGGAGGATCCCTCCTCGAGGTCCAGCACCGCCAGGGCGTCGGGACGGCCGTCGGAGGCATCCGGGTTGAGCAGCGCGACGTACGCAAGCTCCTCCCTCGGGGCCTCCATGGCCAGCCGGGGAGAGGGGTAGAAGCTCGGGTCGGGAGTCCAGCGAGACACGGCTCTCCTTGCGGGATCCGGGGGTAAAGGCACTAAAGGTGTACTCCTTTCGGGCGTTTCGCGCGGCGAGGATATTCCTTTTCCGAGTTTCTCAGTAGAGATTGTGCTACGTTCCGCCACCCTCAAGTCGACCCATAAGGTGGAGAATGTCCCCATCCTGGACTCGCCCGCTCCGTTTCATCCTCTCGATATCGGCCCTGTTGTCGCTCGCGGTTCTCGCCGCGTGCGGCGGCTCAAGCGACAGCACGAACGACGGCGACTCAGCATCGAGCGGAGGTGGAGACACCAAGCTTTCGCTCGTCGCATACGCCGTGCCGAAGGTCGGCTTCGACAAGGTGATCCCGCTGTTCCAGAAGACGGACGCCGGCAAGGGCGTGACGTTCAGCCAGTCCTATGGGCCCTCGGGCGACCAGTCGCGCAAGGTGGAGTCCGGCCTGCCTACGGATGTGGTCAACTTCTCGGTCGAGCCTGACGTGACCCGCCTGGTGGACGCCGGTCTCGTCGACAAGGACTGGAATGCGAACGCGCACAAGGGATTCCCATTCGGCTCGGTCGTGACGATCGTGACCCGCAAGGGGAACCCCAAGAACATCAAGACCTGGGACGACCTCCTGAAGCCCGGCATCGAGGTGGTCACTCCGAACCCGTTCAGCTCCGGCTCGGCCAAGTGGAACCTGCTGGCCCCGTACGCCGAGAAGAGCGATGGCGGCAAGAACCCGGAGGCCGGGCTCGCCTACCTGAGCAAGCTGATCGGCGACCACGTCAAGGTGCAGCCGAAGTCCGGCCGTGAGGCCACGGAGACCTTCCTCCAGGGCACCGGCGACGTGCTGCTCAGCTACGAGAACGAGGCCATCTTCGCGACCCGTCAGGGCGAGGACGTGGACTACGTGACACCCGACGACACCTTCAAGATCGAGAACCCGGTGGCCGTGCTGAACAACACCAAGGAGCCGGAGGCAGCCAAGGCGTTCGTGGATTTCCTCTACACGCCCGAGGGCCAGCGCGGCTGGGCCGAGGCCGGCTTCCGGCCGGTGGACAAGGCCGTGGCCGCGGAGTTCGCCGACGACTTCCCCGCGCCGAAGAAGCTCTGGACGATCGACGACCTCGGTGGCTGGAGCAAGGTCAACGACGAGCTGTTCGACGAGGAGAACGGGTCGGTCGCGAAGATCTACGAAGAGGCCACCGGCTAGGCGCCTATGGAGTCGTCTGCGGCAAACATCGGCGGCGGCGTCCCGGTTCCGGGGCGCCGCCGCAGCCGTAGGCGTGCCGGGGTGGGCGGCGTCGGGCCGCTCGGGCTCGGCGTCACGATGCTCTGGCTCAGCCTGATCGTGCTGTCTGCCGCTCGCGGCCCTCACGGTCAAGGCGTTGGACGGCGGGCTCGGGGGGATCTGGGATGCCATCTCCGCGCCCTCGGCGCAGGCCGCGCTGGTGCTGACGGTCGTCATCTCCCTGATCGTGTCGGCCATCAACGTGGTGGTGGGCACGCTCATCGCCTGGGTGCTCGTTCGCGACGAGTTCCGCGGCAAGGGGCTGGTGAACGCGGTGATCGACCTGCCGTTCGCCCTGCCCACCATCGTGGCCAGCATCGTGCTGCTGTCGCTCTACGGGCCGCGGAGCCCGATCGACGTCCATCTGTACGCCACGCGCC
This sequence comes from uncultured Thermoleophilaceae bacterium, assembly GCA_963759625.1. Taxonomy (GTDB): domain Bacteria; phylum Actinomycetota; class Thermoleophilia; order Solirubrobacterales; family Thermoleophilaceae; genus JACVRW01. The sequence continues at coordinate 18,474 of CAVXAD010000008.1, forward strand.
CCGCGCTCGTGGTGGCGCTGCTGTTCGTGACGCTGCCGTTCGTGGTCCGGTCGGTGCAGCCGGTGCTGATGGAGGTCGACCGCGAGGCCGAGGAGGCCGCCGCGTCGCTCGGGGCGAGCAGCTTCGTGACGTTCCGGCGGATCATCCTGCCCGCGCTGGTGCCCGCGCTGCTCAGCGGGGCCGGGCTGGCCTTCGCCCGCGCGGTCGGCGAGTTCGGGTCCGTGGTGCTGATCGGCGGCGGCATACCGCGGGAGACCGAGGTCGCGTCGCAGTACATCGCCAACGCAGATCGAGCTGGACCGGCCGGAGACCGCCGCCGCCGTGTCGGTAACCCTCCTCGTCATCGCCTTCGCCGTGTTGGTGAGCCTCCGCCTGCTGGCCGCGCGCACCCAGCGGCACGAGCGAGGCTGACCGTGGCCAGCGGACTCGCTCCCCGCCTCACACTGCGCTTCATCGCCGTCGGCTACCTGGTTGCGCTCGTGATGGTGCCGCTCGGCATGATCTTCTACCGCACGTTCGAAAACGGCTTCACGGCCTTCTGGGAGCAGGTGACCACGCCCGCGAGCATCTCGGCGATCAATCTGTCGCTGATCATCGTGGCGATCGTGGTGCCGCTGAACGTGATCTTCGGCGTGGTCACGGCGCTCGCGCTGGCCCGCGGCAACTTCCGCGGCAAGCGCGTGATCGAGACCGTGGTCGATCTGCCGTTCGCGGTGTCCCCGGTGGTCGTGGGGGTGTCCCTGATCCTGCTCTGGGGGATCGACGGCTGGCTCGGCGGCCTGGCTGACCACGGGATCAGGATCATCTTCTCCTTGCCCGGCATGGTGATCGCCACCATCTTCGTGACCCTGCCCTTCGTGGTGCGCGAGGTGGAGCCGGTGCTCCACGAGATCGGCGACGAGCAGGAGCAGGCGGCCGCGACCCTGGGGGCATCGTGGCGCCAGACCTTCTGGCGCATCACCCTTCCGTCCATTCGGTGGGGCCTTCTGTACGGCGTGGTTCTCACGGTGGCCCGCTCGCTCGGGGAGTTCGGGGCCCTGATCGTGGTGGCGGGAGGCGTCTCCGGCGAGTCTCAAACTCTTACCCTGCTCGTGCACGCGCGCTATATCGATGACCACAACACCTTCGGCGCCTACGCGGCGGCCACCGTCCTGATGGGCCTGGCCCTGCTCACGCTTTTCCTGATGACCCTGCTAAATAAGAAGCGAGAGCCCGTGTGATCTCAGTCAAGGGAGTGACCAAGCGGTTCGGGGATTACGTCGCTCTCGACGACGTCTCGCTCGACGTGCCCGACGGGTCGCTCACCGCCCTGCTCGGGCCGAGCGGCTCCGGCAAGTCGACGCTGCTCCGGATCATCGGGGGCCTCGAGCTTCCTGACGAGGGCACCATCGAGATCTCCGGGGAGGACGCCACGTCGGTGCCTCCGCAGCGTCGCGGCATCGGCTTCGTTTTCCAGCACTACGCCGCCTTCAAGCACATGACCGTGAAGGACAACGTGGCCTTCGGCCTGTCGGTGCGCAAGAAGCCGAAGGCGGAGATCGAGGATCGCGTGGGCGAGCTGCTCACGATCGTCGGCCTGGCCGGTTACGCTCGCCGCTATCCGAGCCAGCTCTCCGGTGGACAGCGACAGCGCATGGCGCTCGCTCGCGCGCTCGCGGTGGAGCCGCGCGTGCTCCTTCTCGACGAGCCGTTCGGGGCATTGGACGCAAAGGTACGTGCCGAGTTGCGCGAGTGGCTCAGGAAGCTCCACGAGGACGTTCACGTGACCACCCTGCTCGTGACACATGACCAAGAGGAGGCGATGTCGATCGCGTCCCGGATCGTCGTCATGGACAACGCTCGCATCGAGCAGATCGGCAGCCCCGCCGAGCTGTACGACAACCCGTCCAATCCGTTCGTCATGGGCTTCCTGGGCGAGATCACCAAGGTGGGCAACGACCTCGTGCGCCCCCACGACATCACGATCAAGCACGAGCCTCGCGAGGGCGCGCACGAGGGCGTGGTCACGCGCATCACGCTGCTGGGCTTCGAGGTACGCGTGGAGCTGATGCTCCGCGGCGGGAACACGATCTCGGCGCAGCTCACCCGCGCCGAGGCCGACGCCCTCGAGCTCGCCACCGGCGACGTGGTCTGGCTCAGCACCGAGGGCGAGGGCGTGCTCCCCTCGGAAGCGCTCGCGGAAGACCCCTCCAGCGAGCCCGAGGAAGCGCCCGCTTAGCGGCTGGCACCGCGCCGTTTCAGCGCCGCGACCAGGCGTCCGGCTGCTCGGTCAGGCGCCGGATGCGCGCGGGCATCTTGTCGGCCGCCACGTCGGCCAGGGTCAGCTCGTCGACCACCGAGCGCAGGCTGGCGCGCACGGCGATCCACACCCGGCGCAGCGGCTCCGCTACCCCGTGGTAGTCCACGTCCTCGGGCGGCTCCCCCCGGACGCTGGCGAGCGGGCCCTCCACCGCCCGGATCACCTCGCCGATCGTGATCTCGCCGGCGGGCCGCGCGAGCCAGTACCCGCCGTCCGCCCCCCGCTGCGCGCGGACGATGCCCGCGTGGCGCAGGTCGATGAGGATGTTCTCGAGGAACTTCAGCGGTATCTCCTGCGACCCGGCGATCCGCTCGCCCTTGACCGGGCCGTCCGGCTCGGCGGTCAGCTCGAGCAGCGCCCGGACCGCGTAGTCCACCTTTGCCGTCACGCGCACGGGCTCATTGTGATGCACGGGGACCGGGGGAGGTCCCAGCGCGCCGTCCGGCGCTAGGCTCGCGGGATGGATCTGGGCCAGTACAAGGAGCGCCAGGCGCAGGCCTGGGGCCTCGGCGACTACTCGAAGCTCTCGCGGGTGCTGGAGCCCGCGGCCACGGCGCTCTGCGACGCGTGCGCGGTGTCGGCCGGGCAGGAGGTGCTCGACCTGGCCGCCGGCGACGGGAACTTCGCGCTGGCGTGCGCGCGCGAGGGGGCGAGCGTGGTGGCGAGCGACCTCGCCCCGGCGATGGTCGAGCGCGGGGCGCGGCGCACCGGCGAGGAGGGCTATGACGTGGAGTGGGTGCGCGCCGACGTCGAGGAGCTTCCCTTCGAGGACTCCCGCTTCGACTGCGTCGGCTCGGTGTTCGGCGCGGTGTTCGCGCCCCGGCCCGAGGTCATGGCGCGCGAGCTCTTCCGGGTGGTGCGGCCCGGCAACACCGTGGGCCTGACGGCCTGGACGCCGGGCAGCTTCACGGTGGAGCTCTTCGCCGTGGGCAGGCGTTACTCGCCGCAGCCCCCGGAGGTCCCGCCGGCCGAGCTGTGGGGAGAGGAGGACACCGTCCGCGCCCGCCTCGACGGCCTGGCGGCGCGACTGGAGGTCGAGCGCCGCTCGATCGTGTGGGAGGGAGACTCTCCCGAGTCGTTCGTAGCCGATCTGGAGCGGGACGCACCCATGCAGGTGGCTGCTCGGGAAACGTTGTCGCCCGAGCAACTCGACGCGATGCACGCGGAGTTCCTGGACATCGTCAGGCGCCGCAACGGCGGTGACGGCGCCGTTCGCATCGAGGGCGAGTACCTCCAGATCGTGGCGCGTAGGCGCGGTTAGCGCTGGCCGCGCGGCTCCTGCTCGAGTACGACGGCGCGGGCTTCGCCGGCTGGGCTCGGCAGCCCGGCCTGCGGACCGTGCAGGGGGTGCTGGAGGACGCGCTGGAGACGATCGTCCGCGCACCGGTGGGACTCACGGTCGCGGGGCGCACGGACAGCGGGGTTCACGCCCGCGGGCAGGTGGCGAGCCATGCCGGGGAGCCGGCCGACGGCTCGCGCCTGAACGGGCTCCTGCCCGACGACGTGACCGTGCTGCGCTCGGAGCGGGCGCCCGACGGGTTCGACGCGCGCGCCGACGCCGTCAGCCGGACCTATCGCTACCGCCTGCTGGCGCGCAGCGAGCCGAGCGCGCTTGAGCGTGGGCGGGCGCTGTGGTGGCCGCGACCGCTCGACCGCGACCTGCTTCATCGCTGCGCCGCGGCGCTCCCCGGCCGGCACGACTTCACCGCCTTCACGCCCAGCCAGACCGACCACGTGCGCTTCGAGCGCGACGTCGTGCGGGCCGAGTGGGTGGAGGAGCCCGGCGACGTCCTGGCGTTCTGGATCGAGGCCGACACGTTCATGCGCCACATGGTGAGGATCCTCGTGGGCAGCATGCTGGCCGTGGCCGGCGGCCGCTTCTCCGCCGAGCGCTTCGCCGGGCTGCTCGCGGGGCGGCCGCGGTCGGAGGCAGCCGCGACCGCCGCCGCTCACGGCCTCTACCTCGAGAGCGTGCGCTATGAGGCCCCGACTATCCTCGAAAGCCCGTGAAGGTGCTCCTCACCAACGACGACGGAATCCACGCGATCGGACTTCGCGTGATGCGCGAGGCGCTGCTCGAGGTACCCGCGGTGGAGCTGGCCGTGATCGCCCCGGACTCGAACCGGAGCGCCACGGCGCGCAGCATCACCACGCGCCAGCCGCTCTGGGTGGAGGAGGTGGACTTCGGCGACGGGGGAAGCGGCTTCGCGACCGACGGCACGCCGGTCGACTGCGTGCGCTTCGCCGCGCTCGGCCTGGTCGAGTTCGAGCCCGAGCTGATCGTGTCCGGGATCAACCACGGGGCCAACCTCGGTGACGACATCACCTACTCGGGCACGGTTGCCGCCGCGCTGGAGGGCGTGGTGCTGGGGATCCCGGCGATAGCTGCCTCGCAGCAGGCCTTCCACGGGCGGCTCGACTCCTGGGTGGCGCGTGAGTGGGGGCGCGCGGACTTCGAGCAGGTTGCAGCCTTCGTCGCCCGCATGGTCGAGGAGCTGGCACACGTGCCGATGCCGCAGGGCACGCTACTCAACGTGAACTGCCCGGCCGGCGAAGCACAGGGTGCCCGCGCCTGCCGGCTCGGGAAGCGCGTGTACCGCGACCGGATGAAGCTCGACGTGGAGGAGGAGGGCCGGCGGCGCTACTGGATCTACGGCGAGCAGCCCGGCTACCAGGAGGAGGACGGCACGGACTTCGCGGCGCTGGCCGAGGGGAGCATCGCCGTGACGCCCCTGCACTTCGACCTGACCGACCAGGCGGGGATCGAGTCGCTCGAGGGCTTCGACCTCGACACCCTCCTGCGGCCGGCCGCGCGCGAGGTGTGAGCGAGCCCGCTGCCCGCGCCGAGGAGCTGCGGCGGGTGCTGGAGTACCACAACCGCCGCTACTACGTCCTCGACGACCCCGAGATCTCCGACGCCGAGTACGACGCGCTGCTGAACGAGCTGCGCGACCTGGAGGCCGAGCACCCCGACCTGCTGACGCCCGACTCGCCCACCCAGCGGGTTGGAGCGGAGCCGCTCGACAAGTTCGAGGAGGTGCGCCACCTCCAGCCGATGCTCTCGCTGGCGAACGCCCGAAACGAGGAGGAGCTGAAGGCGTGGGTGGTGCGCAGCGAGCGCTACCTCCAGCGCCAGGGCGTCGAGCTCGGCGAGATCCGCTTCGGCACGGAGCCGAAGGTGGACGGCCTGGCGATCTCGCTCGTGTACGAGAACGGCGTGTTCGTGCGGGGCGCCACCCGCGGCAATGGCGAGGTGGGCGAGCAGGTGACCGAGAACCTCCGCACGATCGGCGCCATCCCGCTCCGGATCGAGGATGCGCCGCAGCTGCTCGAGGTCCGGGGAGAGGTCTACCTTCCGCTCGCCGCGTTCGCTCGCCTCAACGAGCAGCGCGCCGAGGCCGGGGAGCCCACATTCGCGAACCCGCGCAACTCGGCGGCGGGCTCGATCCGCCAGCTCGACCCGAAGCTGACGGCCTCACGGCCGCTGTCGATGTGGGCGTACGGGATCGGCGCCCACGAGGGGGTGGAGTTCGCCTCGCAGTCGGAGTCGCTCCGATGGCTGCGCGAGCACGGCTTCCGCGTGAACCCCGACGTGGAGGTGCACGACGATCTCGATGCGGTCGTGGCAGCCTGCCACGCCTGGGAGGACCGGCGCGACCGGCTCGACTTCGAGATCGACGGCGTGGTGGTGAAGGTGGACGACCTGGAGCTGCAGCGGCGGCTCGGAGTGGTGGGCCGCGAGCCGCGCGGCGCGATCGCATGGAAGTTCGCGCCCAGCACCGCCACGACGGTGCTGGAGCGCGTGGCCTGGAACGTGGGTCGCACGGGCCACCTGATCCCCTTCGCACAGCTCGAGCCCGTCCAGGTCTCCGGGGTGACCGTGAAGCTCGCGACGCTGCACAACGAGGAGGACCTCCGGCGCAAGGACGTGCGCGAGGGCGACGAGGTGATCGTCATGCGCGCCGGCGAGGTGATCCCGCAGGTGGTGTCGCCCACCGCCAAGGCGCAGCGCTCGAAGAAGCGGCGTCCGAGTCCGGCGCCCCCTGCCAAGTGCCCGGCCTGCGGCACGCCCACCATCAAGCCCGAGGAGGGCGTCTGGACGATCTGCCCCAACCGGGCGTCCTGTCCGGGGCAGATCTTCCAGGCTGTGAAGCACTTCGTGGGCGCGATGGACATCGACGGCCTCGGCGAGGAGAACGTCCGCCACTTCCTCGAGGCCGGGCTGATCGCGAACATGGCCGACATCTACGAGCTCGACGCCGAGCGGCTGATCGCTCTCGACGGCTTCGGGGAGATCTCGGCGCGAAATCTCCTCGGGGCGATCGACGCCTCGCGCGCCCAGCCGTTCATGCGCGTTCTCTACGGCCTCGGCATCCCGGGCATCGGGTACGTGAACGCGCGCGCGCTCGCCCAGCACCTGCGCACGATGGACGGGGTGCTGGACGCCGACGCCGAGCGGATCGAGCAGGTGCCGGGGATCGGGCCGATCCTGGCGCGGACGATCGCGCAGACGCTCGCCGAGGAGCGCACGCGCGAGCTGATCGAGCGCCTCCGCGGGCATGGCCTGCAGATGGAGGACGAGGGCCCGCCGCCGGGGGTGGACGACGGACCGCTGGCGGGCAAGACGCTGGTGCTCACCGGCACGCTGCCGAACCTCACCCGCGAGCAGGCCATCGAGCGGGTGGAGGCGGCCGGCGGCAAGGTCACCGGGTCGGTGTCGAAGAAGACCGACTACGTCGTGGCCGGCGAGGACCCCGGGTCGAAGTACACGAAGGCGCAGGAGCTGGGCACGGCGATACTGGACGAGGACGGGCTCCTCGCCCTGCTGGGCTAGCAACTAGCGCCGCAGGGCCGCGATCGCCTGGACCATGCGGTCCTGCAGGCCCCGCGCGCTCGTCGGCGACACGCCGTTCATCAGGAACGAGAACGCGTAGAGGTCGCCGGAGCGGGCCTGGCAGTAGCCGGACAGCGCGCTCACGTCCGAGAGCGTGCCGGTCTTGCCGTGGCAGCGGTTGCGCGCAGGGCCCGCTGCGCATCCGGTCGACGAGCGTGCCGTCGCGGCCGGCGATCGGCAGCGAGGCCACGAATTCGTCGTAGCCGTCCTCTTGCGACGAGCGCGCTGAGGAGCCGCACCACCTGTAACGGCGAGGCGCGGTCGCCGCGCGCGAGCCCCGAGCCGTCTACCAGGCTGGCGCCCGAGCCCAGCCGGCGGGCATAGGCGGCGGCGAGCCTCGCCCCGCCCGCCGTGGTGCCGCGGCCGCGTGCCTGCAGCGCAAGGTCCTTCACCAGCGTCTCCGCGAAGAAGTTGTCCGAGGGCTTGTTGGTGAGCTTGATGAGCCGCGCCATCGGCGGCGAATCCACGCTCGCCAGCACATCGAGGCCGCTCGGGGCCCTGCCCGCGCGAGGCGCGCGACGCACCGGCACGCCACGGGCCTCCAGCACGCGGTCGAGGCCGGCGGCCGCGAACGCCGGCGGACTTCCCTGGAACGCCGAGCCGGAGGTGTTGGCCAGGCCGCGGTTGAAGGAGAGCGCGCTCAGCGGTCCCACCCAGATCGACGTGCCGTAGTGGGAGTCGGGGCCGCCACGCAGCGAGTCGAAGCGCGACTCGTCCCCGAACACCCGCCCGGTGACGCGCTGGATCCCGGCCGTCTCGAGCGCCTTGGCGAGGCCCTCGACGGACGCGCCGCCGCCGTACGCACGCCGGTTGAAGCGCCCGTTCCCGAAGGTGGGGTCGCCGCCGCCGCGGAGATAGAGGTCACCGCGCCAGATCCCGTCCTCGTCGAGGTGGCCGCGGCCCAGCACCTCGGTGCCGAGCGTGCCGTCGGTGCCGTAGCGCGCCAGCGCCGCCGACGTGGTGAACAGCTTCGTGTTCGAGGCGAGTATCCGCGCGGTCGAGGCCTTCCAGCGGAAGACGGCGCGACCCTGCGACAGGTTGGCCACGTACGCGCCGGAGTAGGCGCCCGCGCCCCTCATCAGGCCGGAGAGCCGCGCGCCGAGCGGGGCGGCGGATACAGCGGGCGCCGCAACGCCGGCTGCGGCGGCGCTCACGGCCAGCACCAGGACGGCGGCCTTCGCTTTCGGCGGCATGAAGCCGGAAACACGGTAGCGGCGATTCCGGAGCGGTTCGCCTGCCGATCCGCGATACTTCCGCGTGGATGGGTGAGGTAGTCCGGCTCGAGAAGCCGACCAAAACGGGCGCGAAGGCGAGCGGCAAGCAGTCTCGACGCCGTCCGCGGCGCTCCAAGACCGCGCTGGTGCTGGGCGGCGGCGGGTTCACCGGCGGGGTGTACGAGATCGGCGCCCTGCGCGCCCTCGACCTGCTGGCGGTGAACCGCACCGTCAATCAGTTCGACGTGTACGTGGGCACGAGCGCGGGCTCCTTCGTGGCCTCGCTGGTGGCGAACGGCGTGACACCCGAGGAGATGATGCGGGTGGTGAACCAGCAGGTTCCCACGCCCTTCCGCGACGTGGACAGGGGCACTCTCATGCGGCCCAACGTCAAGGAGTTCGCGCAGAGCGCGGCGCTGCTGCCGCTCCGCATCGTGGGCCTCGCGCGCAGCTTCGTGAGCCAGCTCGGGTCGGCCTCCCTGATCGACCTGGCGGTGGGGGTGGCCGAGGCGCTGCCCTCCGGCCTCTACGACGGCAGCGGCATCCAGGAGTACCTGGAGGCAGTGCTCGGCGACCCTGATCGGGTGAACGACTTTCGCCTGCTCGAGAACGAGCTCTACCTGACGGCCACGGACCTCGACACCTGCGAGCGGATCGTGCTCGGCGGGGAGGAGTGGGACGACGTCTCGATCGCGCGCTCGGTGGCCGCCAGCACGGCCTTGCCGATGGTCTACAAGCCGATCGAGATCAAGGGCCGGCACCTGGTGGACGGCGGCATCCGCTCGACCACGAACGTGGACGTGGCAGTGGAGCGCGGCGCCAAGTTCGTGATCGTGGTGAACCCGCTGGTGCCTTACGTGAACGACTTCCAGAAGGTCATCCCCACGATGCTCGGGAGCCGCGTGCGCCGCGTGGCCGACATGGGCTTCCCGCAGATCGGCTACCAGGCGTTCAAGCTGCTCGCGCATCAGCGCCTGCACGAGGCCGTGAGCCGCTGGCGCGAGAAGTACCCCGGCGTGGACATCATCCTGATCGAGCCCGATCCCAACGACGAGCTGATGTTCGAGACGAACATCCTCAACTTCACGCGCCGGGTGGAGATCGCCCGGCACGGCTTCGAGTCGGTGACCCTCAAGCTCGCCTCGGACTACGACGAGCTCAAGGCCGTCTGCGCGAAGCACGGCATCGAGATCTCCGCCACGCGCGTGCGCAAGGTGGTCCGCAAGTTCGCCGAGGAGCGCGAGCAGGCCGCCGGCTGGCGGCGGATCTTCGAGCAGACCACCGGCGCGCTGCTGCGCCAGTCGGAAGCGGACTAGCCGCTCCCCGCCGCGGCTGGGCTCAGTCCCCCAGCGCGTTCTCGAGGGCGCGGACGAGCCGGTCCGTGGCAGGCGCGTCGCGCACGGTGATCCGCACGTGGTCGTCGGCGCCGAGCGGCCCGCCGGGGGCCACGATCACGCCCTGGCGGCGCAGCCGGTCGGCCAGCTCGGCGCCGTCCACTCCGCGGGCGCTCAGCCAGATGAAGTTCGCCTGGCTCGGGTCGGCGTCAACCGGCAGATGGCTGAGGGCCTCGAACACACGCGCGCGCTCCTGCGAGACGGAGTCCCGGCGGCGGGCCACCTCGGCGTCGCCGCCCCTGAGCGCGTACTCCACCGCCGCCTGGCTCAGCGCGTTCACGCCCAGCACCGGGGCGATCGTGCCCAGCAGGTCCGCGTCGGTGCCCACGGCGTAGCCGGCGCGCAGGCCCGACAGCCCGTAGGCCTTGGAGAAGGTCCGGACCACCAGCAGCCGCGGGAAGGCGTCCACCAGCCGCAGACAGGCGTCGATGTCCTCGGCGTCCTGGAAGTGCACGAGCGCCTCGTCCAGGAGCACGTGCACGCGCTCGGGCAGAACCGCGAGGAGCCGGCCCAGCTCCGCCGCCGGCACGTAGTGGCCGGTCGGATCGTTGGGATTGCAGATCACGATCACGCGGGTGCGCTGGGTCACGGCCCCCGCGAGCGCGACGCAGTGGTCCGGCTCCCCCTCGCCGACGGTCACGGACACCGGACGCGCCCGCGCACGCGTGGCCATCAGGGGGTAGAGCGGATACGAGGGCCACAGCATCGCCAGCTCATCGCCCTCCGCGAGGAGCGACAGCGCGGCGGACTGGAGCAGCTCGGCGGCCCCGTTGCCCAGCACCACCTGCTCGGGCGCGACGGCGTGCCGCTCCGCCAGCAGCCGGCGAACCGCGCTGGCGTAGCGGTCCGGGTACCCGTTCACGCGCCCGCGGGCGCGCGCGATGGCGGCGTTCACGATCTCCGAGTTCGGCAGGTCGGGCCACTCGGTCCCGGACAGGTCGAGGTCCGGCACCTGCTCGAGCGCCAGCCGGCGTTCGGCCGCGCGCCGCTCCCGCCGCTCGCGGTTCAGCGCGAGTTCGTCGACGTCGTCGAACTGCCGGTAATAGCTGAAGAGGTCCACACCGCTACGCGGGAGCGAGGCTCGGGGCCGGTCCCTGGATCAGGAAGAACCAGACGCCAAAGACCAGCAGCGCCACGCCTACGCTCGCGGCGAAGATGCGCTCCAGCGCGCCACGCTCCTGACGGTGCCCGGCCGCGCGGCGCACGAGCTTCCAGGCGTGGTCGACTCGCTTGGCCAAGGCCATCGTGAGCATCAGCGAGGCGAGGCAGCCGAGCATGATCGTGCTGATCCCGGCGGTCACGTACCCGGTCAGGTACTCCACCTGGGAGCCCACCCAGAGCCACGCGGCCGGCTGAGGACCGAACAGGCTCAGGCACATCACGAGCTCGAGCGCCAGCAGGCCGTGGGCGAGCAGGCCGTCGCGTCGCTTCCGCGACGGCTGAACGTCGGCTGGGAGGTCCGGGAACCGCACCGGCGCCGTACCCGGACGGCGCCCGATGAACAGTCCGCCCGTGTCGGTGGGGTCGTTGCTGGCCATGGCGGCGGTCTTCCCGGAGCCCGTGGACGCGCCGTCGCGCTAGGCGGATCCGGTACGACCCAATCTATCGGGCGCGCGAATAGATCCCGTCGATCACGCCGGCGTACTTGTCGTGCACCACGTTGCGCTTGACCTTCAGGGTCGGCGTGAGCTCCCCGCCCTCCTGGGAGAGGTCCTCCGGCAGGATCGCGAAGCGCTTGATCTGCTCGACGGGTCCCACATGCGAGTTCACCTCGTCCACGACCTTCTGGACCTCGGCATGCACGCGCTCGTCGTCGGGCAGCGTGGCCGGGTCCTCGATCCCGAGCTCGGCGGCGAGCGCCGCCGTCTCCTCGGCGTCGAGCGTGATGAGCGCGGCGAGATAGGGCCGGCGGTCGCCCACCACCACCGCCTGCGAGATCCAGCGGCTCTGCTTGAGGCCGTTCTCCAGGTTGGCCGGCGTGATGTTCTTGCCGCCGGCGGTGATGATGATGTCCTTCTTGCGGCCGGTGATGTAGAGGAAGCCGTCCTCGTCGAGGCGGCCGAGGTCACCGGTGTGGAGCCAGCGGTCCTCGAGCGCCTCCGCTGTGGCCGCCTCGTTCTTGTAGTAGCCCTGGAAGATGTTGCGGCCCTTGATCAGGACCTCGCCGTCCTCCGCGATCTTCACCTCCACGCCGTCCTGCGGGCGGCCCACCGAGCCGAAGCGGTACCACCCCGGGCGCGGGCGGTTGACAGTGGCGCTGGTGGAGGTCTCGGTCATCCCGTACCCCTCCATCACGGGCACGCCGCAGGCGTAGAAGAACCGCAGGATCTCGGGCGCGATCGGGGCTGCGCCCGTCACGCACTCGCGGATCCGGCCGCCGAACAATGCGCGCACGTTCTTGTAGAGGGCTTCCTCGGCCTGCTCGAAGGCGCTCTCCAGCTCGGCCGGCACTGTCTCGCCCGCCTCCCTGGCCATGCGCACCTTCACTCCGAGCTCCACGGCCTGGTCGAGCTTTGCGCGGTCGGGCGCGGCGCTCGTGGCGAGCGTGTAGATCTTCTCGAACATCCGCGGCACCGACGGGAAGAAGCTCGGCTTGACCTCGGCGAGGTCGGAGATGATCTGCTTCGCGTCCCCCGACCAGTAGGCGAGCACCACGCCCAGCTCGAAGACGGAGAACTGGATCAGGATCGCGAACGCGTGGGCGAGCGGGAGGAAGAGGTAGGCGCAGTCGCCGTCCTCGAGCACGCTGTCCTTGATCACGGCGTCGGTGATCGCGCGGTAGTTGCCGTGCGAGAGCAGGCAGCCCTTCGGCGGCCCGGTGGTGCCCGACGTGTAGATGAAGAGGCAGACGTCGTCCGGCGTCACGGCCTCGTAGCGCTGGCGCCACTCCGACTCGTCGCGAGCGGCGCCGCGCTCGCGCAGCTGGTCGAGTGAGAGCTCGTCGTCCAGCTGCGCATCGCCCGGGTCCATCACGATCACGTGTCGCAGCTCGGGACACTCGTCGCGGACCGCGTGGATCTTGGCCAGCTGCTCGCCGTCCTCCACGAACACCGCGCGCGAGTCCGAGTGGGCCAGCACGTACTGGCACTCCTCGGCGGAGTTCGTCTGGTAGATCGTGACGAGGGCGCCGCCGGCCGTGAGGATGCCGAAGCAGGCGGTGGTCCAGTCGGGGCGCGTGTTCGCGAGTATCGCGACCTTGTCGCCCGGTTGGATCCCGAGGTCCACGAGCCCGAGCGCGACCTCTCTCACGGCGCGGCCGAGCTCGGCGTAGGAGATGTCCACCCATGCGTCGCCGACCTTGTGGCGCTGCGCCGGGGCCTGGCCATACTTCTCGGCCGCCAGCGGCAACAGGTCGGCGATGGTCTTGGAGCCGGTTCCCGCGCCGGCGCCCGCCACACCGGCGGTCACTGCTTCCATGGGCTCTCCTCCGTTCGGCTGGGTGCGGAGCCCGATTCTAGGCGGTAGCCCTCCAGTGAGGGCCGAGCTATGCCTGCAGCAGCTGCTTGGTGCTCTTCGCCTGCTTCAAACTCGAGAGGAAAAGGGTCTTGTCGATCCTTCCCTGGAAGATCGGAACGCCCATCTCCATGCACTTCGAGATGACCTCGCGCCGGTGCATGCCTGCTTCTCGGCCGAGCTCGGTGGGCGTCAGGTGGATCGCCATCTAGTCGTTCCTCCTCGTCGCGTGCCTGCCTTGCCTGGAGGGTAACGGCTGACGAGGACGTCGCAAGCCGTTTCGCGCAATTTGCGCTGTCCACGACCCAGAATCGCACGCGGAAGCGAGCCTCGCCCCGATCCCCCGCCGGGGTAATCTCCGCGCGGTGAGCGCGAAGCGCAGCGGCACGGCCACCGAGGACCCCTTCCTGGAGTCGCTCATGGACACGAGCCTCTACTCGATGGGGGCCTACTTCAGCGACGAGCACCCCGACCTGGTGGCCGAGGTGATCGCCCAGAGCGAGGCGATCGAGCGGTCCGGGCTGCGCGTGTATGCGGAGGAGCACGACATGAGCCTCTCCGCATGCTTCGAGACGCTGCTCACCGGCCTGGCGGTGCGGTACTACAACGCGCTCGCGGCGTAGGGCGGTCCTGACCTCCTAGGCAGTCGGGCTGCCCAGCTCGGCCGGCCGCCGGCTCGCGGGTCGCCGGTCGGCGGGCACCCGGGCGCGCACGGTCGACCCGCCCGCGGCGGACTCGATGGTCAACGTGCCGCCGGCGAGCTGCGCTCGCTCGCGCATCCCACGCAGGCCGAACCCGGCCGTGGCCGAGGTGGGGTCGAAGCCGCAGCCGTCATCGGCCACGGTCACCTCGATCGCCCCGTCACGTTCCGTCACGTCCACCTGCATGCGCGTGGCGCCCGCATGACGGGCGGCGTTGGTCAGCGCCTCCTGCACCAGCCGGTAGATGGTCGTCTCCGTCTCGCGGGCGAGTCGCCGGACGCCCTCCTCGCGCATATCCACCCGCGTATCGACCTCGAGTCCGCCGTCCGAAGCGGTTCGCTCCGAGAGCGTCTCGATCGCTGCGCCGAGACCGAGCTCATCGAGCGCCGCCGGCCGCAGCTCCGCGATCAGGCGGCGCAGGTTGAGGATCTCGGTGCGGATCTGATCCTGGGCCTGCGAGACGGCGTCGTCCAACCGCTCGTACGACTGCTGGCGGCGCGACGAGGCCAGCATCATGCGCAGCCCGACGAGCGCCTGCAGGGTCTCGTCGTGCAGCTCGCGCGCCCAGCGAGAGCGCGCCTCCTCGGAGGCCTCGATCGTGTGCCGGAGCCGCTCCGCCGCGACTGACTGGGCGGTCGCGACGGCGGCGGCCGCGCTGGTGGCCACGGAGCCCATCAGCTCCTCGGCGTCGGCGCCGAACTCCTTTCCATCGAGCGGCTCCACGGCCGCAAGCGCGCCCAGGCTCGCGCCCCGCCAGCGCAGCGGCACCACGATCGCCGCAGGCTCGTCGTGGCCGCCGGCGGCGATTCGGCTCGAGCTGCCGCTGGTGAGCACCCGATCGAGCACTTCGGCCGTCACGTTCGCCGGCGGGGACATCCCGTCGGTGGCCACGTTCGCCACGAGCCTTCCGTCCCGCTCCAGGTAGACCACTACGCGGTTCGCCTCCACGATGGCGCGCCCGTGCTCGAGGATGCGGTTGAGGACGCGCTCCAGCTCGGTTTCGCCTCCCACGGCCCGCGCGATCTCCGCGAAAGCCTCGAGCCGCGTGACCGCGCGAGTCAGCTCGGTGTTCGACTCCACGAGATCCTCTGCTCGCAGGGCCAGCTCCCGTTCTGCCAGCCGCCGTTCGGCGATGTCCTCGCGGAGACGCTCGGCGTACCAGCCCACCAGCCCGCCGACCACCAGGAAGACCCCGAGACGAGTGGAGTAGCCGAGCACGCCCACGTGCTGGCTCTGGAGCTGACCCCAGGCCCACACCAAGAGCACCGCGAACCCGGCTGACGCGAGGCCGGCGCGCACCCCGTAGAGGATCGCCAGCAGGGCGATCGGCACGGTGTAGAAGTTGGCGATCAGCGCCCCCGGGTCCTCCACCGAGAGGCGCAGCGCGAACCCGCCCAGGAAGAGCATCAGCGCGGCCAGCAAGACCGCCCAGGTCGGCGGCCTGGCCCTCGAATGAGTGTCGCGGGCGAGATCGGCGCGCACGCGCCGCGCGGCGCCCTCCAGCGCGAGGTTCTCGAGCCGCCACTCGCGTGGGGTGGTCACGGCTTGACCAGCCCCTGCTCGAGCGCGTGGCGCACGAGCTCGGAGCGGCTGTCGGTGTCGAGCTTGCGGTGGATGTTCGCTCGGTGGGTCTCGACCGTGCGCACGCTCAGGAAGAGTCGCTCCGCCACCCCGGCGTTGGTATGGCCGAGCGCGATCAGCCGCAGCACGTCGCGCTCGCGTTCGGTGAGCCCCCGGCCCGGTGTCGCGCCGTGGCCGGTCAACAGCCGGGCGCCGAGTGCCGGATAGATGTAGGTCCCGCCGCCCGCCACCGCGCGCACTGCCTGGATCAGCTCGGCGTCCGCCACCTCCTTGAGCAGGTAGCCGCTCGCGCCGGCATGGATGGCGGAGCGCGCGTAGCCGGGATCGTCCTGCATGGTGAGCACCAGCACGTTGGTCTCGCGGGCCAGCTCGGGGATCAGCTCCAGGCTGTTTCCCCCGCGCATGTGAAGGTCGAGCAGCAGCACGTCCGGGCGCACCTCCGCCACCACCGCGCACAGCTCGTCGAGCTCTCCGAGCTGCGCCACGACCTCGAGGTCGGTCTCGGACTCGAGCAGCATGCAGAGCCCGCTGCGCACCACCGCGTGGTCGTCGGCGAGGACGATGCTGACTGTCGCTGGCATGGACGCTCAGGGGCGACCATAACGCGGTCTCCGACTTCCGGTGACCGCATACGGGTGACCGGCGGTCGCGGTTTTACCCGGAGTCGATGTGCGGCGCACGCGGTATTGCGGCTCGCGCCGGTCCGCCAGAGACTTGACGTGGACTCGAAGGAGGGGGACTCGTGCCGAAGACTGCGTCGGGCAAGCGCATGGCGGTTTACTACGCGTTCCTCGCGGTGGCCGTCACCGTGGTCACGATCCTCGTGGTGCGCGCGGGCGAGGACAGGAAGGCCCAGCCGTCGATCGCCGGCGGGTATGACCTGGAGGCCCCCAATCCCTGTATCGGCGCGCCGGCCCCGCCGGCGCCCACCCCCGCTCTCCCCGCGACCACCGCGCCGCAGGCGAAGGCCTCCGGCCCCTCGTTCGACGTGAAGCAGTCGGGTCAGTTCGTGAACCTCTCGAACACGCAGGGCAACCTCGGGGGCAAGCTGCGGTTGAAGGAGGACGCGCGCGCCGACGGATCGCACCCGCTCTCCGGTGACGTCGATTGCGTGAACGGCAAGACGCTCGACTTCGAGGGCGAGGCCACACCCGGCGCCAAGGGGACGATCACGGGTCTGCTGGGTGGCGCAGAAGGTGGCGGCGGACCTGAAGCGCGACCCGCCCGAGCCCGGCGCCGCGAAGCCGCGCGCCCCCGGCTCGATCGCCGGTATCTACAAGCTGTCGCCGCGGTCCACCTGCTTCGGCGGCAAGATCGAGCTCACGGGCAGCGGTTCGTCGTACACCGCTGAAGGCGGCCGAGCAGAAGCTCGGCACGCTGGCATACGACGACAACACCGGGGCGGTCACCGGAGACGTGAGCTGCACCAAGGGTGGCCACGCGCGCGCCAAGGCGCAGGCGGTGGACCGCAACCTCAACAACCTCCAGCTGCTGCCGCTCGACAAGGCCACGCCGACCGGCCCGCCCGATGCGAGCGGCAAGCCGACCATGACCACGCCTTCCAAGCTCTCGCCCTCGGGCGAGAAGGTCACGGCTACCAAGCAGCGCGAGTCGTTCGGGCACTTCGTCGCCGCTTTCCTGATCGCGGCGGCGGTGGTGTTGCTGGTGGCGCGGCTGTTCGGTTCGCTGGCGGTGAGGTTGGCGCAGCCGCGGGTGATGGGTGAGGTGGTGGCGGGGATCGCGTTGGGCCCGACGATCTTGGGTTGGATCTCGCCGGAATTGCAGGCGACGTTGTTCCCGTCGGACATCCTGCCGGCGTTCGGGGTGGCCGCGAACCTGGGGCTGGTCTACTACATGTTCCTGGTCGGGCTGGAGATCGACGTGAGCCAGCTGCGGGGCAGGATCAGCCAGGCGGCGGCGATCTCGAACACGAGCGTGGCGTTGCCGATGATGCTGGGGATCGCGGTCGCGTTGCCGCTCTATCCGCTGTTGGGTCCGGACAAGAAGTTCGTGGCGTTTGCGCTGTTCATGGGGGTGGCGATGTCGATCACGGCCTTCCCGGTGCTGGCGCGGATCCTGGTCGAGCGGCGGATGCTGAAGCGGCCGGTGGGGGCGCTGACGCTGGCCTGCGCGGCGTTCGACGACGTGACGGCCTGGTTCCTGATCGCGCTTGCCTCGGCTGTGGCGACCTCGGGTACCGGTGGTGAGGTGGTGCGCACGATCGCGCTGGCCGTGGTGTTCTGCCTGGTGATGGCGCTGCTGGCGCGGCCGTTGCTGGCGCGCGTGTCGACCGCCTATGACGAGGCGGGGCGGGTGCCCGGGATCTGGCTGGCGGCGATCTTTGCCGGCGTGCTGTTGTCGGCGTTCGTGACCGAGGAGATCGGGATCGCGGTGATCTTCGGCGGATTCGTCGCGGGCATGATCATGCCGCGTCACGCGGGCTTGACCGAGGACGTGACCAGGCGGATGGAGGACTTCGTGGTGGTGCTGTTGCTGCCGTTGTTCTTCGCCTACACCGGCCTGAAGACGAACGTGGGGCTGCTCGACCGGCCGGTCCTCTGGTGGGTGACGGGCTTGTTGATCGCGATCGCGATCGTGGGCAAGTTCTTCGGAGCGGCGATCGCGGCCAGGTTGACGGGTTTCGATTGGCGCGCTTCGTCGGTGATCGGGACGTTGATGAACACGCGCGGGCTGACCGAGTTGATCGTGCTCAACCTGGCGCTCGAGAAGGGTGTGATCTCGGACGCGCTGTTCGCGGCGCTGGTGTTGATGGCACTGGTGACGACGTTCATGGCCGGGCCGCTGCTCCGGCTGTTCGACCCGAAGAACAGCTTCGGCGCGCCGCTCGAGGAGGAGCTCGAGGACGCCCGCGCGCTGTCGCGCGCCGAGTTCCCGGAGCTGGCGGTGCCGGAGCGCTCGATCCTGGTCGCCTGCCAGGGCGAGGACGAGCTGCCGGGGCTGTTGGCGGTCGCGCAGCCGTTGGCGCTCTCGGAGCCGCCGCGCGAGCTGATCCTGGCGAGGTTGCTGCGCCCGCGCCGCGCCGCGTCGGCGCGGGGGGCGTTGCAGACCGAGCAGATGCTGCTGCAGCGGGCGCTCGACGAGGTCACGATCGCCCGGCTCGGCCTGGTCGAGCAAGGCATCGCCGCCAGGGGAGTCGCGTTCAGCTCGGCCGACCCCGGCCGCGACCTGGTCCAGCTCGCCGAAAGCGAAGAGGTCGACCTGCTGCTCGTGGACGGCCGCAAGCCGCTGCTCGGCGACGCCGTCCCGCGCGGCGACGTGGCCACCGTGCTGAACGACGCCGCCTGCGACGTGGCGGTACTCGTCGCCCGCGAACAGCAGCCGGTCGCCCCCGGCCCCGACCGGCCCGTGCTGGTCCCGTTCGGCGGCGCCGAGCACGACTGGGCCGCGCTCGAGCTCGGCGCCTGGCTCGCGTCCGCCACCGACGCGCCGCTGAAGATGCTCGGCGCCGCCGGCAGCAGCGACGAGCACACCCGCGTGGCGCGCATGCTCGGCGACGCCGGCCTGCTCGTCCAGCAATACGCCGGCATCCCCGCCGACCCGCTCGTCGCCGAGCCCGGCGGCCAAGGCATCCTCGAAGCAGCCGAAGGCGCCGGCCTGCTCGTGATCGGACTCTCGGAGCGCTGGCGCAAGGAAGGCCTCGGCCCCACCCGCGCGGAGATCGCCCGCAACGCACCCGCCCCCGCCATGTTCGTCCGCCGCGGCAGCCGCCCCGGCGCACTCGCACCCCGAGAAGACGTCACACGCTTCACCTGGTCGCGAGCCGGTGAAGGGTTGGCTCCGACCAGCTGACGCGGTAACGGGACGCACCGCACCCGCAGTGATGCGGGGCGGTGCGGGATGCTGCGGAGGGGCGAGGTAGTCGGGCTGCCCAGATTTGAACTGGGGACCTCTCCGACCCGAACGGAGCGCGCTACCAGGCTGCGCCACAGCCCGAGGGGCCAAGACTAGCGTTGCCATACTCCGGCTGCGTGGACGCCCGAACACGCCGAGTCTCCGTCGTTGCGGCCACGATTCTCGTGCTTGCCAGCTGCAACTCCGGGGGCGACGGCGACGGCGCCTCGGCGAGCACGGAGCGGACGAGCGACGCGGGTGGCACCACCGCCGCAGCGGGCACGCCGGCCCAGCCGGCCGCGCCGCGGCAGGTGCGGCTCCTGCGGCTCGGGAGCTTCGACGAGCCCACCTACCTCACCGCCCCGCGCGGGGACGCGCGCCGGTTCGTGGTCGAGCGGCCCGGCCGCATCCGCGTGGTGCGCCGCGGGAAGGTGCTCCGCACGCCCTTCCTCGACATCAGCGACCTCGTGACCACCGGCGGGGAGAGCGGGCTGCTGTCGATGGCCTTCCCGCCCGACTACGCGCGCTCGGGGCGCTTCTACGTCTACTACACGGACTCCGCGGGCTTCATCCGGATCGACCAGTTCCGGCGCGCGGCCGGCAGCCCCAACCGCGCCGACCGCGGCTCGCGGCGGCTCGTCCTGCGCGTGCCCCACCACCGCTTCAACCACAAGGGCGGCCAGCTCCAGTTCGGGCCCGACGGCAAGCTCTACGCGGGGTTCGGCGACGGCGGCGGGGGCGGCGACCCGGACGGCAACGGGCAGAACCTCGGTCGCCAGCTGGCCAAGCTGATCCGCATCGCGCCGCGCGCCGGGCGGCGGGTACAGCGTGCCGAAGGACAACCCGTTCCGGGGACGGGCCGGCGCGCTTCCGAAGATCTACGCGTACGGCCTGCGCAACCCGTACCGGTTCTCGTTCGACCGCCGGACCGGCAGCCTCACGATCGGCGACGTGGGCCAGGATGCGGTGGAGGAGATCGACTTCGTGCCGAATCGCCGCGGGCGCGGCCACGCGCCGCGCGGGGGCTACAACTTCGGCTGGAGCGTCTTCGAGGGGCTCAGCCGGTACGGGACGGGCAGCGCCCCGGGCGCGCGTCCCGCCGGCGCTGACGCACCGCCACGACAACGGCTACTGCTCGATCACCGGCGGCTACGTGATCCGTGACCGGTCGATGGGACCCGGCCTCTATGGCAAGTACGTGTACGGCGACTACTGCAAGCCGAACCTGCGCATCGCCTCGCTGCGGACCCGCAACGCACCGTCGCGCGCGCTCTCCGCCCAGGTGCCGAACCTCGTCTCGTTCGGCGAGGACGGGCGCGGCCGCGTGTACGCCGTCTCGCTCGACGGGCCGGTGTACCGGCTGGTGCCTCGCCGCTAGCCGGCCAGTCCGTGTAGCGTGTCCGGACCATGCCCAGCGCGCTCATAACCGGCATCACCGGGCAGGACGGCAGCTACCTCGCCGACCTGTTGCTGGAGAAGGGCTACGAGGTCCACGGGATGGTCCGGCGGGCCTCCACCGAGACCTTCCAGCGGCTCGAGCACATCCGCGACTCGCTGCATCTGCACACCGGGGACCTCCTCGATCAGCGCTCGCTCGGCGACGTGCTCCGGGCGTGCGAGCCCGACGAGATCTACAACCTCGCCGCCATGTCGTTCGTGGCGGCCTCATGGAGCCAGCCGGTGCTCACCGCCGAGTTCACCGCCCTGGGGGTCACGCGCATGCTCGAGGCGATGCGCGAGGCGGCACCGGAGGCGCGCTTCTACCAGGCGTCGTCCTCGGAGATGTTCGGCTTGGTCCAGGAGGTTCCGCAGACCGAGAAGACGCCCTTCTATCCGCGGAGCCCCTATGGAGTGGCCAAGTGCTACGGCCACTTCATCACGATCAACTACCGCGAGTCCTACGACCTCTTCGCAAGCTCGGGGATCCTCTTCAACCACGAGTCGCCCCGGCGTGGGCTGGAGTTCGTCACGCGCAAGGTCACCCACGGGGCGGCGGCGGTCAAGCTCGGGCTGGCCGACGAGGTGCTGCTCGGGAACCTCGACGCCGAGCGCGACTGGGGATACGCCAAGGACTACGTGGAGGCGATGTGGCTCATGCTCCAGCAGGACGAGCCCGACGACTTCGTCATCGCGACGGGCGAGTCACACAGCGTTCGTGAGCTCGTGGAGCTGGCTTTCGAGCAAGCGGGCCTCGAGGTCGATCGTCACGTGCGCCTGGATCCCAGCTTCCTGCGACCGGCAGAGGTGGAGCACCTGATCGGCGACAGCTCGAAGGCGCGCGAGCGGCTCGGGTGGGAGCCGCGCACCAGCTTCGACGAGCTCGTGCGCCTCATGGTGGACTCGGACCTCGAGCTGCTGGCCCGCGGAGTGCCGGTGCAGCAGGAGGGCTAGCGACCTCGCGCACGTGAGCGCGGCCTGCTTCGTCACCGGGGGTGGAGGCTTCGTCGGCCGCCATCTCCTCGCCCACCTGGAGGCCGGCGGGGAACGCCCGCTCGCTCCCGGATCGCGCCGAGCTCGACCTGCTCGACGAGGACGCGACCCGGAATGCGATCCGGGTCGCGCAGCCGGGCGTGGTGTTCCATCTGGCCGCGGCGGCCTCGGTCGCTGCGCTCGTGGGCGGCGCCCAGGGAGACGCTGCTGGAGAACGTCGCCACGACCGTCAACCTGCTCGAGGCGATTCGGCTGGAGGCGCCCGAGGCGTCCGTCGTGCTCGCGAGCTCGGGCGAGGTGTACGGGCCGCCGGAGCGCCTTCCGACCGACGAAGGCGCTCCGCTGCGGCCCCAGAACCCCTACGCCGTCTCGAAGGCGGCCTGCGATCTGCGCGGCAGGCCAGTACGCCGACGCCGGCGGTCTGGCGGTCGTGCGCACGCGGGCGTTCAACCAGGCCGGACCGGGTCAGTCGGACGAGTACGTGATCGGCACGCTCACCCGCCAGGTGGCCGAGGCGGAGCTGGCCGGCCGGGACGCCGTGGTGCTGAGGGTCGGGAACGTGGACGCGCGGCGCGACTTCACCGACGTGCGTGACGTGGTCAGGGCTTACGCGGGCCTGGCGGGCCGGCCCGCGGGGGCGTACAACGTCTGCCGCGGGAGCTCGGTGAGCGTGGCGGAGATCATCGAGATGCTGCGGGCGAGCCGCGCGCGTGGACGTGCGGTACGAGGTGGACCCCGCTCGGGTCCGGCCCCACGAGGTGATGGACATCCGCGGGTCGGCGGAGCGCCTGCGAGCCGAGACCGGCTGGGTGCCCGAGATCCCGCTGGAGCGCACCGTCGCCGACGCGCTGGAGGCGTGGCGGGTCGAGCTCGGCCTAGGAGGAGAAGCCAGCTCGACCGCGCCGAGCGACTCGAACTCGAGTCGCACGGAGTCGCCCGCCGTGACGGCGGGCGGAGGCGCGATCACGCCCGTGATGATGCGGTCGCCCGGGCGCAGGCGCTCGCCGGCGGCCTCCAGGCGCTGCGAGATCGCCGTGACCATGGGCTCGAGGTGCCCGCCGGTGCGCTCGGCGGGAACCTGCTCGCGCTCCTCGCCGTTCACCCATACGCGCGCGGCCCCGGGCGAGCCGGCCTCCACGCGCGGCCCGAACGCCACGGCGCGGTGGAAGATGTTGCCGGCGAGTATCCGGGGAACGTCCCAGGACAGGTCGGGTGTATCGGCAACCTCGAGCGCCGGGAGCAGCGCCACGATCGTGCGGCCGTCCTCGCCGAGCTCCACGGCCACCTCCGGCTCGGCGACCGTGGGCCGCCCCTCGGTCGGGTAGGTATCCCCGTCCGCGAGTAGGCCCGCGGTGGAGAGAAAGCCTGCCAGGGGTGCCTCGATCCCCAGCTTCTGCTGCACCGCCGGCACGTTGAAGCCCACCTTCCAGCCGAGCGCCTCGGCGCCCGACGCGAGCACCTCGCGCCGCCGCTCGAGCATCGCGCCCGTGGCCGCGGGCACCGCGGCCTCGCTCATGGCCGCATGACGATCTTGAGCGCCTCGCGCCGGTCGTAGACCGCGTATGCCTCCGGCGCCTCGGAGAGGGACATGTGCCGGCTCACGAGCGGGGTCGGGTCGAGCACGCCCGCGGCCATCATGGCCAGCACCCGGTCCACGTGCCCGATCACGTTCGCGTGCCCGGAGGTGATCGTCAGCGCCTTGATCCAGACGATTCCCATGTGCACCTGAATCCGCTCGGCGTAGACGCCGGTGGCCGACACGGCTCCCGCCTTGCGCGCCAGCCGGCAGGCGAGCTCCAGCGCGTCGGGATGACCGACGGCGTCCACCGCCACGTCCACGCCGCGGCCGTCGGTGGCCGCCTTCACGGCTGCCCTCGGATCGTCTTCGGTCAGGTGCACCGGCAGCGCGCCGAATGCCTCGGCGGTCGCCAGGCGGTCCGGCACGGAGTCGATCGCGATCACTCCCGCCGCCCCGCCGGCGCGTGCGGCCTGCACCGCGCAGAGGCCAACCGGACCGAGCCCGAGCACGGCCACCGTGTCCCCGGGCAGCATGCCCGCCTCGGCCACCGCGTGGTAACCGGTGCCCATCACGTCGCCGGCGAACAGGGCGGCGTCGTCGGACATGCCCTCGGGTACCCGCCGGAGGGTCAGGTTCGCGTGCGGGACGAGCACCTGATCGGCCTGCGCGCCCTGGAGTGAGCCGAGTGTCTTCCCGTGGCCGAACACCCGGCCTTCGTCGCACTTGTGGTACTGGCCGCGGCGGCAGAAGAAGCACCTGCCACACGCGGAGCAGTAGCACCCGAGCACGCGGTCGCCCTCCCCGACCTCGGTCACGCCGTCGCCGGCGGCGATCACCGTGCCCACGAACTCGTGCCCGAGCGTGAAGCCCGGCTCGATCGCCACCCGGCCGTGGTAGATGTGCAGGTCGGAGCCGCAGACGCCCGTGGCCTCCACGCGCACCACGGCGTCGTCCGGGGCGATCAGCTCGGGCTCCGGCCGCTCGTCGAGCCGCACCTCGCCCGGTCCCTGGAAGGTCACCGCCTGCATCGGCCCGGGAGGGTACCCGTCGGGCCCTAGGATGCCTCGCCGTGACCGACGGGGCCTTCTACGAGGCGGACGGCGACCTGCTCCTGCCCAGCGAGCTCACGCGCGGGCCATGGGACCCCGACGCCCAGCATGCCGGCCCGCCCGCCGCGCTGCTCGGGCGTGCGGTGGAGCTCTGCGAGCCGCGCGAGGACGCCCAGGTCGCACGCATCACCTTCGAGATCCTCGGGCCGGTGCCACTCGCTCCGCTCAGCGCCTCCGCGCGCGTGGTGCGCCCGGGACGGAGCGTCGAGCTGCTGGAGGCCTCGCTCTCCGGGCCGGACGGCGAGGTGATGCGCGCCTCCGCATGGCGGCTGCGGACCGCGCCGGTGAAGCTCGAACCGCAACCGCCCGCCGATCCGCCGCCGCCGGGGCCGGACAAGGGCACCCTGCGCGACTTCTTCCCGGTCGCGGAACGGGTGGGGTACCACACCGCAATGGAGCTCAGCTTCGTGCACGGAGCGTTCCTCGAGCCCGGTCCGGCCATGGTGTGGATGCGCCCGCGCGTGCCGCTGCTGGCCGGCGAGGCCACCTCGCCGCTCCAGCGCCTCCTGATAGCGGCGGACGCCGGGAACGGCGTGAGCGCCGCGCTCGACTGGCGCCGCTACCTGTTCATCAACACCGACCTCAGCGTGCACCTCAAGCGGCTGCCGGAGGGCGATTGGGTCGGCCTCGACGCCGTGACCTACCCCGAGCCGCACGGGATCGGGCTGGCCGACACCGTGCTGTGGGACGAGCGCGGCCGGCTCGGCCGCGGTGCTCAGACGCTCGTGGTCAGGAGCCGCTGATCGAGCGGCGGCGGCCGGTGCGGCATATCCTCCGAGCCGCCGCAGACACGATCGGAGGGACCATGGCGGAAATCGCCGGAGCGGTACTGATCACAGGCTGCTCCACCGGCATCGGAAGGGCCACGGCCGAGTTGCTCGCGCGGGACGGGAACATCGTCTACGCCACCGCGCGGCGCACGGAGTCGATCGAGGACCTGCGCGCGAGCGGATGCCGCACGCTGGCGCTGGACGTGAACGACGAGGCCTCGATGAGCGCGGCCGTGGCCGCCGTGGAGGACGCCGAGGGCGCCGTGGGCGCGCTCGTGAACAACGCCGGCTACAGCCAGAGCGGCGCGGTGGAGAGCGTTCCGCTCGACAGCGTGCGCGCCCAGTTCGAGACCAACGTCTTCGGCCTGCTGCGGATGTGCCAGCTCGTGCTTCCCGGGATGCGGCGTGCGGGCCGCGGCCGGATCGTGAACGTGAGCTCGATGGGCGGGAAGCTCGTGTTCCCCGGCGGCGGCATCTACCACGCGACGAAGCACGCCGTCGAGGCCCTCTCCGACGCCATGCGCTTCGAGGTCAAGGGCTTCGGCGTCCAGGTCGTGCTGATCGAGCCCGGGCTGATCAAGACGAACTTCGCCGAGACCGCGGTCGGCTCGATCGGCGCCGAGGACGGCCCCTACGCGGGCTTCAACGACGCGGTGGGCGCGGCGACCGCGGGGGCCTACGACGGCTTCCTCGGCAAGCTCGGGGCGGGTCCCGAGGCGGTGGCCAAGGCGATCCAGCAGCGCGCTGTCCGCCCGCCGCCCGCGGCCGCGCTATCGGGTGACTCCGTCGGCACGCCTGATGCTCACCCAGCGCAAGCTCATGCCCGACCGCGCCTGGGACGCGATGGTGGGTACCTCCTTCCCGCGGCCCGGCGCCTGAGAGACTGCCACTTCAATCCCGTGAGACAGGAGCTATCACTTGCCGTACTTCAAGGACGCGGACGAGGTCTACGCCTTCATCGGAAAGCTGTTCCAGGACCTCGCCGTCGACGATGAGCTGGCCCCGAAGTTCCAGAAGGCGAACACGGTCGTGCAGTACCGCTACCGCGAGCCCGAGTCGATCATCACCGTGAGCCTCCGCGAGGAGGACGGCGGTCGGGTGGACCTGGGGGACACCGACCTGGAGCCCGAGGTGATCATGTCGATGGAGGCGGACACGGCGCACCGCTTCTGGCTCGGCAAGGTCAATGTGACGGTGGCGCTGGCGCGCGGCCAGATGAAGGCGAAGGGCCCGGTCGCGAAGATCCTCAAGCTCGTGCCGCTCACCAAGCCGGTCTTTCCGCGTTATCGAGCGATCCTGGAGGAGTCGGGACGGCAGGACCTGCTCGAGGCCGCCTGATGGCGGCGGTGGACCCGGATCCCATGGCCCGCCAGATGGCGGGCTTCAAGGACTTCTACCAGTACATCGCCACGACCCGGGTGATCTCCGGGCGCGACCTGCTCGGATCCGTGGGCTTCGAGTTCCTGAAGGAGGGCGCGGCGACGGGTGTTCCTGGTCACCGACAAGGTGATCCGCGGCACCGGCCTCGTCGAGCGCGTGGAGGACGGCGTGCGCGACGGCGGCCTCGAGCTGGCCGGCGTGTTCGACGACGTGCCGCAGGACTCCTCGACCGACGTGGTCGAGCGCTGCGCCGCCGAGGCCAAGGAGGCGGGAGCGGATTCGTTCCTCGCGGTGGGCGGCGGGTCGGTGATGGACACCGCGAAGGTGGCCGACGCCGTGTTCACGCACGGCGGCAGCGCCCGCGAGCAGGAGGGGTTCCTCATCATGCCGCGGGCGAACGACGGCATGGGCAAGCCCCACGACATCGCCCCGCTCGCGTGCGTTCCGACCACGGCCGGGACCGGCAGCGAGGTGTCGATGGGCGCGGTGATCAAGGACCACGAGCACAAGGTCAAGCTCGAGATCGCCGACTTCCCGCTGTTCCCCCGGCTCGCGATCCTCGATCCCGAAGCCACCCGCACGCTGCCGCCGCCGATCGCGGCGGCCACGGGGATGGACGCCTTCACCCACGCCGTGGAGGGGTACGTGTCGGTGGACTGGAGCCCCCACCAGGACGCGCGCTCGCTGCACGCGCTGCGCATGATCCGGGACAACCTGGAGCGCGCGGTGGAGACTCCGGAGGACGACGTGGCGCGCGGGAACATGCTGATCGCCGCGAACATCGCCATCACCATCTCGCTCGGCTCGGTGCACGCGATGTCGCATCCGGCCGGCGCCCAGTTCAGCGTCCCGCACGGCGTGGCCAACGCGATCAACCTGCCGCACGTGGTGCGCTTCAACGCCGAGGGGGGCGACGACATCGCCGACCGCTACCGCGACATCGCGGACGTGTTCGGCGTCGAGAGCGGCGGTCCGGGCGCCGAGGTGGGCGACGCGCTCGCAGGCCACATCACGGCGCTGGTCGAGCGGCTCGGCCTGCCGGTGCGCCTGTCGCAGGTGGGCGTGCCGGAGAGCGGGATCCCGGCGCTGGTGGAGGGCGCGATGGGCGACGGCACCACGTTGCTCAACCCGCGCGAGCCGAGCGAGGCCGACTACGAGGAGCTCTACAAGCGGGCTCTTTGAGGGTCACGCGACCGCGCCCGCCGCAGCGGGCGATCTACGCGTCGGCGTGGCGGACTAGACGAGCGGCAGCTCGCGACGCTGCTGCTCGAGCACGCGCTGGCGCTCGACCTCGGCCTCGAGGTCGTCCTTCGAGAGCGCTCGCAGCTCGCAGGTGAGCATGAGGGGCAGCTCGCACCTGGGGCAGTGCCCCGGGTCGGCGGCCATCCCCAGCCCAACCCTGTATCCGCATTCTGGGCAGATGACTCGATCCATCCTTGTACCAATTCACCTACCCAGTGGCGATGGGAACAAACTCACGCGTTCCGGTCGTGGCGTCAGCGAGCCGCCGCGGGCTCGGTCCGCTCCGCCTGCGCCATCTCATGGAGCACGACCTTCGCGGTGTGCTTCGGGCGCCAGCGGAGCTCCTTGCGCGCGCGATCGGTCTTCATCAGCACCGGCTTTCGCACCGAGTGGATCCAGCCGACGCTCGCGGGCAGCAGCGGGATCCGGCTGACGATCTCGGCCGTGGCCTCCACCGCGAGCCGGGGCACGGGCACGGAGTACCACCCGAGCGCATCGGCCACGTCGGAGAAGGTGAGCGTGCCGCCGGCCGCGAGGTTGTAGGGCCCGGGCTCCCCCACCCCGCGCACGCCGGCGATGAAGGCGCTGGCCACGTCGTCCTCGTGGACCAGCTGGAAGCGCGTGCCCGGATCGGGGATCACCGGGCGCAGGGCCGGCATCAAGGAGAGCAGGCGCGTCACGGTCGCCGGCATCGCCTCGCCGAGACGGAAGTACGGAATCGCGTGGAGCATCGTCCTCGCTTCGGGGCCGGCGACGATGCAGGGGCGGAACACATAGGCCACGGTCCGGCGGCGCCGCAGCAGCACCTCGCCGAGCACCCGCTCCACCTCCGCCTTGTGGTGCGAGTAGGGATGCTCGGGGGAGCCGCGCGGCGGGATGTCCTCCGTAAGCCAGTCCGGGTTGTCGTCGTGGAAGCCGTAGGCCGCCACGCTCGACGCATAACAGATGCGCTTTGCGCCGGCGTTGGCGGCGGCCTCGAAGACCATGCGCGAGCCGTTCACGTTGACCTCGCGCGTGGCGTCGCCGGCGCTGAGGATCGCGAACGCCAGGTGCACCACCACGTCGGCGCCCTTCGCAAGGTCGTTGACGCTGGCCGCGTCGGTCACGTCGCCCTGGCGGTACTCCGTCTTGCGCCAGCCGCGTTCCGCCGGGTCGAACGGCCGGCGCGCCATGCCCACGACGCGCGCCACCGCGCGCGAGCGCTCGAGCGCGTTCACGATCGAGATTCCGAGGTCCCCGGTGGGCCCGGTCACGGCGACGGTCAGCCCGGCGCTCGCCATGGTGCGTTTCTATCCGATCGGGGCGTGCGTGGGGGGTGGGCCGCTGATGCATGGCATAGATGCATAGGCGCCAAACCCCCCTCGCACCGTTGCGACGCCGCGCGCGCCCGTCAGGCGTCGTCGTACCCGGGCTCGCCGGGCAGCAGCACGTGGCCCACGCCGTCGCGGGCCACCACGCGCGGCTCGACCGGCTCGACCACCCGGCCGGCGGCCGCCGCGAGTGCCTCGGCCACCGAGCGGAACTCGGCCAGCTGCTCGAGGTGCTTGATCGTCGGGAAGACCAGCATCAGCTCGTCGCGCCGGCCGGCCGCGAGGGCGTCGGCGGGCCGGATCCAGCGGTGGTCCACGCATTCGGCGCCGTCGCACTCGGGCTCCGCGCCGGGCGGCGCCTCGGCGACGAAGAACCAGGTGTCGAAGCGCACCTTCACCTGCCTGGGGGTGATCCAGCGCGAGAACGGCAGCGGGGCGGCACCGGTGAGCCGAACGCCGGCCTCCTCCTCCAGCTCGCGGACGGCGGTGGCCGCGTGGTCGGCGTCCTCGGGGTGCTTGGCCCCGCCCGGGAAGACCCAGGCGCCGCCCATGAAGCGCTGCTCGGGGTTGCGCTGGACGAGCAGGACCTCCGGGCCGTCGTCGGCATCCCTCAGGACGATCAGCGAGGCCGCCTGGCGCGCCTCCGTCTCCGGTCCGGTGTTGAACTCCTCTCCGGGGGGAGGGCGATCGACGCGCACGCAGCCAGCCTACCGCCGCCGCCCGCTACGCTTGCGCGCCTGTGAGCGCCGAGCAGCTCTACATCTGCACCTCATGCGGCTTCATCTACGACCCCGCCGAGGGCGACCCGGATGGCGGGATCCCGCCGGGCACCCCGTTCGTCAACATCCCGGACGACTGGTTCTGTCCCGTGTGCGGCGCGCGCAAGCGC
Organism: uncultured Thermoleophilaceae bacterium; assembly: GCA_963759625.1. Lineage (GTDB taxonomy): Bacteria > Actinomycetota > Thermoleophilia > Solirubrobacterales > Thermoleophilaceae > JACVRW01. The sequence continues at coordinate 48,511 of CAVXAD010000008.1, forward strand.
GACTTCGAGCCCTACGAGGGCTGATCGCCGGCCGCCTGAGGGCTGTAGGTGCCGAAGCACCAGACGTTGCCCTCGGGGTCCCGGGCGCAGTACTCGCGCGATCCGTAGGGCTGGTCGGTCAGCCCCATCACCACCTCCGCAGGCCGGCGACCGCGGGCGCCCGCTCGAGCTGAGCTGATCAGGCCGTCCCGAGCGACTCGGCGTGCACGACCGCCGTCGTCGCCGTCGCGCTCGAAGCCGAAGCCTGCCAGGAACTCGATCGCGTCGCGGTAGCGCGGGACGGGATAGATGGTCTGCGTCATGCCGCCTGCGCGAGCAGCTCCGCCTCGGCGGCGGCGGCGATCGCCTCGCCGGTGATCTCCACGAGGCGCGTGAGGTCGGCCTCTGCGATGGAGAGCGGTGGCATCAGCACGACCACGTCCCCGAGCGGGCGCACGATCGCTCCGCGCCGGCGCGCCTCGAGCGTGACCCTGTGGCCCATCCGCAGCTCGAGCGGGAACGAGCGGAGCTCGATCCCCGTCATCAGGCCGCGCCTGCGCACCGCGGCCACGGCCGGGTGGGCGGCCAGCTGGCCCGAGCAGTCGTCCGAGTAGGTCGATCTTCGGCTGCAGGCGCTCGAGCGTGCGCTCCTCCTCGAACACGTCGAGCGAGGCCAGCGCCGCGGCGCACGCGAGCGGGTTGCCGGTGTACGTGTGGCCGTGGAAGAAGGTCCGGAAGTCCTCGAACTCGCCCAGGAACCCCTCGTACACCCGCTCGCCGGCGAGCGTGGCCGCGAGCGGCAGGTAGCCGCCCGGTGATGCCCTTGGCCACGCAGAGCAGGTCGGGCGCCACGCCCTCGTGCTCGCAGGCGAACATGCGCCCGGTGCGCCCGAAGCCGGTGGCCACCTCGTCGAGGATCAGCAGCACGCCGTGGCGGTCGCAGAGCTCGCGGACGCCGCGGAGGTAGCCCTCGGGGTGCACGAGCATGCCGGCCGCGCCCTGCACGAGCGGCTCCATCATCACGGCGGCCACCTCGCCGCCATGCTCGTCCAGCAGCCGCTCCATCGCCTCGAGGTCACCGGGCTCGGCCTTGAGGGTGTCGAACAGGAGCGGGCGGTACATCGAGTGGAAGAGGTCGATGCCCCCGGCGGAGACGGAGCCGATCGTGTCCCCGTGGTAGGCGTCGCGCAGGCAGACGAAGCGCGTGCGGCGCTCCTCGCCGGCCTGCCGCCAGTACTGGAACGCCATCTTCAGCGCGATCTCGGTGGCCGTGGAGCCACTGTCCGAGTAGAAGACGCGGGTGAGGCCCGCCGGGGCGATCTCCACGAGCCGCCGCGCCAGCTCGATCGCCGAGGGGTGGGAGAGGCCGAGCATGGTCGAGTGGGCCACCCGGTCGAGCTGCTCGCGCACCGCGGCGTCGATGCGCGGGTGGCGGTGGCCGTGGACGTTGCACCAGAGCGACGAGACACCGTCGATGTAGCGCCGGCCGTCGGTGTCGATCAGCTCGCAGCCCTCCGCGCGCTCGACGATCAGCGGCTCCTCGTCGCACCAGCCGCGCTGCTGGGTGAAGGGATGCCAGAGATGCGCGCGGTCGGCCGAGACCAGGTCCACGACAGCGACGCTAGCTAGCGTTCCGGTCGGAAATGCCGCCTCTGTCGCTGCTCGTGTTCGCCGTCGGGACCGGCTCCCTCGGCGCCGAGATAGCCGCGGTCCGGCTCCTCGCTCCGTACTTCGGCGCGTCCACGATCGTCTGGGCGAACACCATCGGCGTGGTGCTCGTGGCGCTGTCGCTCGGCTACTGGCTGGGCGGGCGGCTGGCCGACCGCCACCCGCACATGCGTGGCCTCTGCCTGCTGGCGCTCACGGCCGCCGGAATGCTCGCGATCGTGCCCTTCGCCGCCGATCCGCTTCTGCACGTGGCCGTGGACGCGCTCGACTCGATCTCCGCCGGCGCTTTCGTCGGATCGCTGCTCGGGGTGCTCGGGCTCGTGGCGGTGCCGGTGCTGCTGCTCGGGGCGGTGTCCCCGTACGCGCTCCGGCTGGCGGTGACGACGGTGGAGGAGGCAGGCACGGTGGCGGGACGGCTCTACGCCCTGTCCACGGCCGGCTCGCTCGTGGGCACGCTCGGCTCCGCGCTCCTGTTCATCCCGCTCGTGGGCACTCGCCGGACGTTCCTGATCTTCGCTCTCGCGATCGCGGTCGTGGCCGTGTTGGGGCTGCGGCCGCGGCGGCGCTGGGCGCTCGCGCCGGCGGCCATCGCCGCCCTCATGGCCGTGCCGGTGGGCACGCTCAAGGCCGAGGCCGGCGACGGCCGGGTGGTCTACGAGACCGAGACGCCGTACCAGTACGCCCGCGTGGTGCAGCGCCCGAGCGGGGTCCGCGTGCTGGAGCTGAACGAGGGGCAGGCCCAGCACTCGCTCTACCGGCCGCGCACGGTGCTCACCGACGGCTACTGGGACGGGTTCCTGGTCCTGCCCTTCACCGCCCTCGACCGGCCGCCTCGCCGCATGGCGATCCTGGGGAACGCCGCCGGCACGACCGCGCGGGCGTACGGGCGGCTCTTTCCCGCGACCCGGATCGACGGCGTGGAGATCGACTCCGAGCTGTCGGAGATCGGGCGCCGCTACTTCGGCATGAGGAATCCGCGCCTGCGGCTGCACCACGAGGATGCCCGCCCGTACCTGCGCCGCACGGACGCGCGCTACGACGTGATCGCGCTCGACACCTACCGCCAGCCCTACATCCCCTTCTACCTCAGCACCGTGGAGTTCTTCGAGCTGGCGCACGACCGGCTCGGCCCCGGCGGGGTGGTGCTCGTGAACGTGGGCCACCCCGAGGGGCAGGAAGGGCTCGAGAAGGTGCTGACGGCGACGATGGAGGAGGCCTTCGCCCACGTCGTACGTGACCCGATCGAGGACGCCAACACGATCCTCGCCGCGAGCGACGGCCCGCTCTCTGCGAGCCGGCTGCGCGCGGCGATCCCGTCACTCCCGCCGGGACTCCGGAGGACCGCGCGCGACGCGGCGGCGCGGATCGAGCCGCCGCTGCCGGGCGGCACGGTGTACACGGACGACCGCGCCCCGGTGGAGTGGCTCATCGACGAGTCGATCGTGGACTACGCCGCGGGCGGCGACTGAGGCGGCGCCTCACGGCGCTACGCGGACGACCAGCGCCTGGTGGAGGCCGAGCTCGCCGACCGGCAGCGTCACGTCGCCACTGCCCACCGCGATGGTGCGCCGCCCCACCACGGGCGGTGCGTCGAGCGGCTGCTCGCCGGTGTCCGAGAGCAGCTCGAGCGTGACCACCGCCCGGCGGGCTCCGGGAAGCGCGCCGGCGAGACCGCGCAGCGTGAGCTGCCACCGAGACGGGCGGCGCGGCCGGATCGGCCCGGTCGTGACGGGCCAGCAGCACCTGTGCGCCGCCGGTGACGGTCCGCCGGCTGGCGAGCACCGCCACGGCGGCGGAGTCGGAGCTCCCCGGCACCCGTCCCTCCTGGCCCTCGGCGTAGGCGCGGTAGGCCCACCAGGCACTGCGCGGCCGGCCCTCGGGCGTGAGCAGACCCTCGAGCGTGCCGTTCAAGCAGTTGTCGGCCCCCGCGAGGTCGAGCCAGCACGATCGCGCCGCCGCATCGGCCCCGCCCGCCTCCATGTGCTCGAGGTAGCCGAGGATCTCACCGGGCCGATACTGGTCGGCGGGGCCGATCGACTCGTTCACCTCCACCCCGGTCAGCGAGAGGTCGCGGTAGCGCGGCACCAGCGCGCGCACCGCTCGCAGGTCGCTCTCGAGCGCCGGTATCGGCTCGTCGGCCTCCAGGTTGGCGTGGAAGGAGAGGAAGCTCACCCGGCATCCGCGCGCACGGCAGTGACGCAGAAGGCCCTCGAGCCAGGCCGCTCGCGGTTTCGTGGTGCTGGGCCCGCCGACCACCACGGTGTCGCCCAGCTCGTCCTCCAGGGCGCGCGCCGCGGTCTCGTACACACGAAAGAACTGCTCGCGCGTGCCGGTCCAGAAGACCTCGTTGTCGGGCTCGTTCCACACGTCCCACTCCACGGGGTGGCCGCGCAGCGAGCGCGCCGTGCGGCGCACCAGGTCCCCCCAGGCGGCGAGGTCCCGCCAGGGAGGCCCGCGGTCGTGCCAGCCGCCGGCCGGATAGCCCCACAGGTCGCTGAGGACCAGCTGGTAGCGCGCCCCCAGGGCGGTGGCGCGCGCATAGGGCACCCGCGACGGGATGCTGCGCCAGAGCCGCGGGCGCAGCGGCCGGATCGCGGAGTCGGGAGGCGACCCGTCCCGGAGGCCGTGGAGGAAGCCGCTCATCGACGGCCCGCCGCTGATCGGCGCCCCGAGGTCGGCGGTCACGTGGACGTCCGCCTGCGGCGGGGCGGGCGCGCTCGCCGTGGGCTCGCGCGGCGGTCCCGGCCCGTCGTCGTCGCCGAAGCACCCCGACAGCGCGAGGAGCCACCCGGCCACGACGGCCGCCAGGGCCGCGCGGGAAAGACGAGAGGGCATCGGCCAAGCATGCCCGGACAGGCGTAGGGCTTGCCCCGGTCGGAGATACTTACCCTGGAAGGAGGAGACGATGAGCTTTCGAAAGTACGAGCTCGGCAGCTACGAGGAGATGTGCGAGCGGCACTCGTGGGAGGTGCCCGAGCGCTACAACATCGCGCGCGACGTGTGCGACAAGCACGACGCGGACCGGCCGGCAATGGTCTGGGAGGACTGGAAGGGCCACGAGCGGAGGGTCAGCTTCGGCGAGCTGCAGGCGCTCTCGAACCGCTTCGCCAACCTGCTCGAGGAGGCCGGCGTGGAGCGCGGCGACCGCGTGGCCACGCTGTTGCCCTCGCTCCCGGAGACGGCTGCCGTGTTCATCGGCACATACAAGCGCGGCGCCATCCTCCTCTCGCTCTCGGTGCTCTACGGGGACGAGGGGATCCAGCACCGGCTGAGCGATTCGGGCGCCACCGCCGTGGTCACCGACGCGGCGAACCGCCACCGCATCCCGGAAGGAATGGTGGAGAAGGTCCTCGTGATGGGCGGCGGGGCGGCCGGCGGCGACGTGGACTTCGACGCCGGGATGGAGCGCGCGAGCGACAGCTACGAGATGGCCGACACGCTGGCCGACGACCCCGCACAGCTCTACTACTCGTCGGGCACCACCGGGAAGGCCAAGGGGATCCTCCACGCTCACCGGTACCTGCTTGCGCACGAGGAGTTCGAGTTCTGCCACGACGTCCGTGACGGCGAGCTCTTCCACGGATCGGGCGAGTGGGCCTGGGCCGCCGGGATCGCTCCGCTGCTCGGCCCGTGGCGCTACGGCGCGGTCGCGCTCGTGCAGGCGCGCGAGGGCGGCTACGACCCCGAGGAGCACCTCCGGTTCCTGGCGAAGCACGGGGTGGAGAACATGTTCACCACGCCCACGGCGCTGCGGGCGATGACCGGCGTGGCGGACGCGGGTACCCGCTACCCGCTGGAGCGACTGCGGGTGGTCTGCTCCGCCGGCGAGCCGCTCAACCCCGAGGTGATCCGCTGGTTCCGCGACCAGTTCGGGATCACCGTGCTCGACTTCTACGGCCTCACGGAGAGCTATCCGCTGTGCGCCAACTTTCCGACGGTCGAGGTGCGCGAGGGCTCGATGGGACGGCCCATGCCGGGGTGGGAGGTGGCGATCCTCGACGAGGACGAGCATCCGGTGGCCCAGGGGGAGCGGGGCGAGATCTGCCTGCGCGCCCGCTCGAACCCGCACTACCCGATCGGGTACTGGAACCGTCCCGACGACACCCGGGAGGTGTTCGGCGGCGACTGGTTCCACACCAAGGACGCGGCGAGCACGGACGAGGACGGCTACGTCTGGTACGCCGGCCGCGCCGACGACGTGATCATCTCCGCCGGCTACCGGATCGGCCCGTTCGAGGTCGAGTCCGCGTGCGTGGAGCACCCGGCCGTGAAGGAGGCGGCGGCGGTGGCGTCACCCGACGCGCGACGCGGCGACATCGTCAAGGCGTTCATCGTGCTCGCCGCGGGCCACGAGGAGTCGGACGAGCTGGCCGACGAGATCAAGCGCTTCGTGCGCCAGCGCCACTCCGCGTACGCGTATCCGCGCGAGATCGAGTTCGTGGCCGACCTGCCCAAGACGCTCACGGGCAAGATCCGGCGCGTGGAGCTCCGCGAGCAGGAGCGCGAGCGGAAATCCGTCGGTGCGCAGCCGGCCGAGCCGGCTGCTTCCGCTGAGGGCAGCGCACCGGCCTAGAGGACCGGCACCAGCGGGATGTCCCAGCGCACCGCCGCGACCACGAAGGCGGCGAGCGCGAGCACGGTCACGAGGGCGACGAGCGCCCGCTGACGAGGCGTGGTGGCCTCGGCGCGGGCGGCGGCCCGCTCGCCCCAGCGGATCATCCGCTCGAGCAGCCGCTCGGCGCGGTCGAACTCGAGCGCGAGGAAGGTGAGTCCCACGATGATCACCGCGATGCCGGGGCCCGGGACCCCGGGGCCGGACATGACGATGCCGGCGAGGACGATCAGCGCCCCGAGCACCACCACGCCCGCACGATGGACCGGATGGCGCTCCTTGTGCCGGACCTTGCGCTCCTGCAGCTTCTTCAGCAGCTCCGGCCTGTCGTCGGGCGGACCGGCCAGCTCGGATTCCTCGGCGCTCATCGAGCGAGCTTAGAGAGGCGCCGCCAGCCAGTCCGCCAGCGGCAGCGCGGCGCCCGCCTCGGCCAGGCGCTCCGGCGTGGTGCGCGGCAGGCCGCTCACCTGCACGCCCGCAAGCCGGGCGACCGTCTCGATGTTCGAGATCTCGATCGGGGCCGGCCGCGCGGGCCAGGGCGTCATCACCACGCCGGCCACGGAGAGCCCGGCGGCTCGCGCGGCCTCCACGGTCAGCAGCGTGTGATTGATCGTGCCGAGGCCGGTGCGCGCCGCCACCACCAGCGGCAGGCCGAGGTCCAGCGCCAGGTCCCGGACGAGATACCCCGGGGTGAGCGGCACGAGGAGCCCGCCCACCCCCTCGCAGACGAGCAGGCCCGCAGCCGCCGCGGCGCGGGCCGCGGCGAGGATGACGGGCGGCTCGATCGTCTGGCCGGCCAGCTCCGCCGCGTAGTGGGGCGACAGCGGCGGGCCGTAGCGGTAGGGGGCCACCTGCTCGGGCGACTGCCCGGCGTTGGCCGCCTCGGCGAGCAGCTCGTGGTCGCGAGGCCAGGCGCCCGGCGGCTCCTCGAGCCCCGTCACCACCGGCTTGAAGGCTGCCACCGTCTCGCCGCTCTCCCCCAGCGCCGCGCAGATCGACGCGGCCAGGACCGACTTTCCCACGCCGGTGTCCGTGCCGGTGACGAACAGCCCTCGCAAGGGCGCGTGGCGGGTCAGGCCGCGTCGCGGAGCGCGTCGAAGACGCGCGGCGGCACGGACGCCCCGTCGCGAGCCGATCGCTCGAGCGCCGGGCGGACCGCCGCCGCGAGCGCGCCGGCGGCCTCGCGCAGCTCGGACCGCGTGTGGGAGGCCATCACGGCGAGCCGTAGTCGCGAGGTGCCGGCGGGCACTGTGGGCGGGCGGATCGCCTGGGCGAACACGCCCCGCTCGAGTGCACGCTCGCTGGCGGTGACCGTGGCGGCGGCGTCGCCCACGATGAGCGGCACGATCTGCGTGTCCGAGTCGCCGCTGGGCAGGCCGTGAGCGCGGAGCGCCTCGCGCAGCACGTGCCCGTTGCGCTGAAGCTTCTCGACGCGGCGCGGCTGCTCGCGCAGCAGGCCGAGCGCCGCCATCGCCGCCGCCACCGCGGGCGGGGGCAGCGCGGTGGAGAAGATCAGCGTCCGCGCCGTGTTGATGAGGTACTTGGCCAGCGGGCGCTCGCAGCAGACGTAGGCGCCGTAGGAGCCGAGCGACTTGCCGAGCGTGCCCACGATCACGTCCACGTCGTCCTCGAGCCCGGCGGCCGCGACCGCGCCGCGGCCCGCGGGGCCCACGGCGCCGGTGCCGTGGGCCTCGTCCACGAGCACGCGGGCGTCATAGCGCTGCGCCAGCTCCACGATCTTCTCGAGCGGGGCCACGTCGCCGTCCATCGAGAAGACGCCGTCGGTGACGATCAGCGCCCCGCGCCCGCCCGCCTCGCTGCAGCCCCCATTCGAGGTGATCGGCGTCCAGGTGGTCGTAGACGAACGTCTCGGCGCGCGCGAGGCGGCAGCCGTCGATGATGCTCGCGTGGTTGAGGGCGTCGGAGAACACCACGTCGCCCTCCCCCGCGAGAGCCGAGACCACGCCCACGTTGGCGAGGTAGCCCGACCCGAACAGGAGACACGACTCGGACGCCCTTGAAGTCCGCGAGCTGCTCCTCCAGGCGCCGGTGGATCGTCATGTTGCCGGACACGAGCCGCGACGCACCCGCGCCGGCGCCGTAGCGCATGGCCGCCTCCGCGGCGGCCTCACGGACGCGCGGGTGGTCGGCCAGCCCGAGGTAGTTGTTCGAGCAGAGGAGCAACACGGGCCTGCCGTCGAGCAGGACCCGCGGGCCCTGTGGCCCGGAGACCACCCTCATCCGCCGGTACAGCCCGCGGTCGCGCAGCTCGTCGAGCCGCTCCTCCACGTCGTTCAAGCGGCGGCCTTCGGATCGACCAGCACGAGCGCGGGCAACTCCTCGGTGGGCTGCTCGTTCGGGTCCCGGCCGCGGTTGGCCGCCCCGTCGGGCCGTGGCGGCACCGAGCGCTTCGGCCGGTGCCGGAGCTGCGTGGCCGGGTCCCAGAAGTTGGCTTCCGCCTGGCTGTCCACCAGCTCGTCGATCGGCGTCTGCGGGCTCTCGCCCTCGAGCCAGCCGGAGCGGTTGTCCGGCCGCGGGTTCGCGCCGTTGTCCTCCTGCCTTGCCACGTTCAGGCCGAGCCCCTCGAACACCGCGCGGTCCCATTCGGGCTCGGAGCCGAGCGTCGTGAGGAAGTTGCCCATCATCACGCCATTCAGGCCCGCCTTGACGGCAAGCTGCTGCAGGTCGGCGGTGCCCAGGTTCTCGTTCCGGCCGCCGCAGAGCCGGAAGAGCGCGTCGGGGATCACGAGGCGGAAGATCGCCACCCACTGCACGACCTCCATCGGATCCATCAGCTCGCGGTCCCCGAACTTGGTGCCCGGCCGCGGGTTCAGCAGGTTGATCGGGACGCTCGTGGGTTCGAGCGCCGCGAGCTGGAAGGCCATCTCCACGCGCTGCTCGCGCGACTCCCCGAGGTTGAGGATGCCGCCCACGCAGGTCTCGAGCCCGGCGTCGCGGACCGCGTCGATCGTCCGGATCCTGCCCTCGTAGCGGACGGTGCTGGACACCTCCGGGTAGTAGCTCTCGGCGGTCTCCACGTTGTGGTGCACCCGCTGGATCCCGGCGTCCTTGAGCGCGTGGGCGCGATCGCTCGACATGTGCCCGATCGACGCGCAGCGCTTGAGGTTCGTGTGCTGCGCCACCAGCCGGGCACCCTCGAGCACGTTCTCGAAGTCCCGCTTGGAGAGGCCCTGGCCCTGCGTGACCATGCAGAAGCGGTGGGCGCCCGCCGCCTCGGCGGCGCGGGCGTGCTCGAGGATCTGCTCCGCGGTCATCATCGCGTGCATCGGCGTGTCCGCCTCGGCGAAGCGCGACTGCGCGCAGAAGCCGCAGTCCTCCGCGCAGCCGCCCGACTTGGCGTTGACGAGCGAGCACATGTCGGTGGAGTCGCCGAAGCGCTCCTGGCGAACGCGCCAGGCGCGCTCGACCAGCCGCTCGATCTCGGCGCGATCCTCGATCTCGCCGAGGCTCAGGGCTTCTTCTCTGCTGATTAGCGGCGGCACTCGCAAAGTCCCAACGGGATCGGGACTGGGCGCACCGTAGGGCCGCCGCCGGACGGACCTGGGGGCGCGTGCCGGGGTCAGGCGGTCGAGCCGGGGCCCGCCGCGCCGACCGCCTGCGGCGACCCCTCCGGCCGCACGCAGAAAGCGCCCTCGGTGAAGCCCTGGGAGCCGATCCCGAAGGCCCAGTCGAAGCGTGCGCGGTAGTTCTCCACGGCGATCTCGTTGACCAGCTCCACGAGCTGGGCTTCGTCGAAGCGCTCGCGCAACCGGCCGAACAGCTCGTCGGACACGTCCACAGGGGTGCTGGCTCATCCCCACGGCCAGGTCGAGCACGAGCTTCTCCTCGACGGAGAACAGCTCGCTCGTGGAGTGCTGCGGCAGCGCCCGGAGCTGCTCCTCGCTCACGCCGGCGCTCCCGGAGATCATCGAGCCGATGTCCATGCAGAACTCGCAGCCCGCGAGCGCCGCCGCCTTGGTCGCGGCGAGCGCCTTGAGCCGGTGCGGCACGCGGTCGGCCTTCGCCGTGGCGTACTCGAGCCCCGCGTAGCCGGACAGCACGCGCGGATGATGCGCGAACACGCGGAGCGGCTCGGCGACGGCGCCGTAGTCCCGGCGCGAGTACCTGTAGGCGGCGCGCGCGAGCAGCCCGGCGCGGGTGTCGCTGACCGGCGCGATCCGGGCGCCGTCCGCGGCGGCGCCGGCGGGTGCGGGACGGCGCTCCCGGCGCCGCAGCGCCAGGAACAGGACGAGCACGCCACCGGCCACGGTCCACCCGAGCGTGACGGTGTTCGCGACCGCGTCCGCGGTCGTGTACGGGTCGAGGTTGAACACGTGCCAGAGGAAGTGCGGCACGGAGAAGACCAGCCAGCCCGTGGCCGCCGCCACGACCGTCCCGCGGCGCAGGCTCATCGCCGCGAAGGCCATCACCACGCCCAGCGCCACGAACAGCGCGCCCACATCGGTCACCAGGTGCTCGTCGAAGGGACCGAGCACGTGGACCCAGCCGTCGGTGCCGGCGGGGAAGTCGGCATAGAACGAGTGCGGGCCGAGGAGCGCCCAGAGACCGATCAGGGCCTGTGGCACGCCCAGCGCGAGGAGCAGGAAGCGGATCGCCCCGCGGTCCGCGGTGAGGTGGTCGCCATTGCTCACTTGGATGCCTCCTTCGTCGTGGCCTCTCCTACGAGGCCGTGAGCTTCGAGCAGGCTCACGGCGGAGGCCGTCCATGTGTCCAGATATCGGTGTTCGTCGAGGTCGCCCGGGGGGCGCCCGAACAAGGTCGTCAGGACCCGGTAGCTGATGATCGGCGCCAATACGACCGCGGCGAGGGCGTCCACGTCGAGCCCCTCCACGCCCGCCCGCTCCGCGAGCAGGCGCAGGCGCTCAGCCGCCTGCTCGTGCCCGCGCCGCACGATCCTGTCGTGGAAGCGGTCGCGCAGCGCGGGGAAGTTGTCGCCCTCGCGCATCACGATCCGCAGCACCTCCTGGTCGCGGCCGATCTCGCGAAAGGCGATCCGGATGAGCACGCCGATCTCCTCGCGCGCGTCGGGAGCCAGCGGCGCCGTGGAGGCGAGCGACTCGAGCTCGTCCACCACCCTGCCGCGTCGCTCGACCACCGCCTCGAGCAGCGCCTCCTTGCTCGGGAAGTGCTTGTAGAGGCCACCGCGGCGCGGTATGAGGCCGGCCGCCCGCTCGATCTCCCCCACGGACGTGGCGCGGTAGCCGCGCCGGCCGAACAGGTCGACCGCTGCGTCCAGGATCCGCTCTCTGGTGGGGGCCGGCGGCGTGGTAATCAAGTGATTACCAAGCGTAGACGCTCGGCGGGCGGAGGGCAACCCTCAGACGGCGCCCGCGCCCAAGGCGCGGGCTGCCGAGACGAGCGCCTCGTTTCCGGTGACCGGCTCGCCGCCGGGCCCGCGCTGCGTGTCCTCGAGGCCGATCCGCGTGTCGAGTCCTCTGCGAACGGCGTCGGCCAGGAGCACCCAGGTGGCCTCGCCGTCGCCGTGTTGCAGGCGCGGCGCCATCAGGCCGAGGCCATCCAGGGCGGTGTGGATGCCGTCCACGAGCTCCACGGCGCCGGCGGCGCCGGCCTCGACGGGCTCGATCAGGATCCGCGTGACTCGATCGCCCAAGCCCGACGCCGCGAGCCGCTCGGCGTCCTCGACCGTCCAGACGCCGGCCTCGATTCCCACGCCGCGCGCGAGCAGGGCCTCCATGACCGCCTCCGCGCCCGGCTCGGAGAGGTTGACCGAGGCGTAGTCGGGCGCGCTCCAAGCGGCGACCAGCTCGAGGCGGCGCTCGAGGTCGGGCTCGATCCAAGCTCCGGTGGACACCCCGACGGGCACGCCGCAGGCCCGGCGCACCCCGGCCACGACCGCATCCACGAGCTCGGCATCCAGCCGCTCACGTCCCTCCGCGTCGCGAGGGTGGAGGTGCATCGCCCCCGCCCCGGCGGCCACGCAGGCCGCCGCGTCGCGTGCCAGCTCCTCGGCCGACAGCGGCAACGCGGGGTGCCCGGCCCTCGTCAGGTCCCCGTTGAGCGCGGCCTGGAGCAGCACCGCGGGCTCAGCGCCCGCGCCAGACCGGCTTGCGCTTCTCGGCGAAGGCGCGCACGCCCTCCCTGAAGTCCTCCGAGCGGAAGCACGACTCGCGTAGCTCGATCAGCTCGCGCTCGAGCTCCTCGGGGAGCCGCGGATCGCGGAGCGCGCGCAGCACGCGCTTGTTGCCGGCCAGCGAGAGCGGTGCGTTTCCCGCGATCTCCGTGGCCAGCTCCAGCACGCGCTCCTCGAGCCGCTCCGGCTCTACCACCTCGTTCACGAGCCCCATGCGCTCCGCGCGCTCGGAGTCCACGGCGTGCCCGGTGAAGAACAGCTCGGCGGTGCGCGCCACTCCGCACACCTCCACGAACCGACGCAGCCCGGTGTGCGAGTAGATCAGGCCCAGCTTGGCCGGCGGCATCGACAGCTTGATGCCCGCCGCCGCCACGCGGAGGTCGCAGGTGAGCGCCAGCTCCAGGCCGCCGCCGATGGCGTGCCCGCCCAGCTGGGCGACGATCGGGTAGGGGTAGGCGTCGAGCGCCTCGATCGCCTCGTGGAAGGGGTGGGCCACGAGGCGCTCCGCGGCCTCCTCGAACTTCTGTCCCTCGAGGTTGCCGAGGTCGTAGCCGGCCGAGAAGACCTCGCCGGTGCCGCGGATGATCAGGCAGCGCACGTCGAGCGAGCGGGCGCTCTCGGCGAGCGCGTCGAGCAGCTCGTGGTCGAGCGCGCCGCGGCGCTCCGGGTTGGAGATCGTGAGCCGGGCGACCGATTCGCCCGGCTCGTCGAGCAGCAGCTTGCCTGAAGCGAGCTCCTTCACTCGAGGACTACGAGGGTGTCCCCCTCGGACACCGACTGGCCCTCGGTGCAGGCGATCTCCTTGACCACGCCGTCGTCCTCGGCCTCAACGGGCATCTCCATCTTCATGGACTCGAGGATCACGAGCGTGTCGCCCTCCTGGATCTCCTGGCCGAGCTGACACTCGATCTTCCAGACCGTTCCCGTGATGTGAGCCTCGACGTCGGGCACCCGTTCATCCTCCTGGTCGGCTTCGCGCGGTCGCGGGACGATAGCCGCCCGGGGCGGCGGCCGCAGGGCGTTCGACGTAGGGTCCCTCCGATGATCCTCGCGATCGACCAGGGCACCACCGGGACCACCTCCATCGTCTTCGACGAGGCGGGGCGGCCGGCGGGCCGCGCCTATCGCGAGTTCGGGCAGCACTTCCCCCGCCCCGGCTGGGTGGAGCACGACGCGAACGAGATCTGGGAGGTCACCCGGGCGGTGGCGCGCGAAGCGCACGAGGCGGCGGGCCGGCCGTCGCTCGGCGGCATCGGGATCACCAACCAGCGCGAGACCGTGGTGGCGTGGGACCCCAGCACCGGCGAGCCCCTGCACCGCGCCATCGTCTGGCAGGACCGGCGCACGGCAGCGCGCTGCGACGAGCTCCGCGCCGCCGGGCGCGAGCCGCTCTTCCGCGAGCGCACCGGCCTGGTGCTCGATCCCTACTTCTCCGGGACCAAGATCGAGTGGCTGCGTCGCGAGGGCGGCGTGGGGAAGGGCGCGGTGTTCGGCACCGTCGACTCCTGGCTCGCCTACAAGCTCACCGGCCGCCACGTGACCGACTACTCGAATGCCTCGCGCACGCTGCTGTTCGACATCCGCGCGCTCGAGTGGGACCCCGAGCTCTGCGAGATCCTGTCCGTGGATCCCGCGTCCCTTCCGGAGCCGGCGCCGAGCGCGAGCGTGTACGGCGAGACGAGCGAGTTCGGCGGCGCCGTGCCGGTGGCCGGGATGGCCGGCGACCAGCAGGCCGCGCTGTACGGGCAGGCCTGCCACTCGCGCGGCCTCGGGAAGAACACGTACGGCACCGGCAGCTTCGTGCTCCAGAACGCGGGAGCCGAGGCTCCGCCGCCGGCGGACGGCCTGCTCACCACCGTCGCCTGGGGCGTGGAGGGCCGTGTGGACTACGCGCTCGAGGCCGCGATCTTCGTGACCGGCGCTGCGGTGCAATGGCTGCGCGACGCGCTCGGGGTGATCCGCACCGCGGCCAACACCGAGGGCCTGGCCCGCTCGCTCGAGGGGAACGACGGCGTGTATCTCGTGCCCGCCTTCACGGGTCTCGGCTCGCCGCACTGGGACCCCTACGCGCGCGGGACGATCGTGGGCCTTACGCGCGGCACCGGCACGGCGCACCTCGCCCGCGCGGCCCTCGAGTCGATGGCCTACCAGACCGTGGACGCCGTCAGGGCGATGGAGGCGGCCGCCGGCGTGCGACTCGAGGAGCTGAAGGCCGACGGCGGCGCCGTGGCGAACGCCTGGCTGATGCAGTTCCAGGCGGACGTGCTCGGGGTGCCGGTGGTGGTGCCCGAGGTGGCGGAGACCACGGCTCTGGGCGCGGCATACCTCGCGGGAGTGGCCACGGGGGCCTGGACCGAGCGCGACGTGCACGCGATGTGGCGCGAGGCCGCTCGCTACGAGCCGGCGATGGCCCCGGCGAAGCGCGACGAGTTGCTCGCCGAATGGCACCGTGCCCTCGACCGCTCGCGCGCGTGGGCGCGCGAGGCGTAACGAAGCCGCCGCCGCTGGGTAGGGACCGTTCGAGTGAAGGAGCAGGTGTACAAGGATCCGCGGCCGGCCGAGCACTTCACGCGCTTCCACGATCGCGTGCGCCGGGGGCGCCCCGACTGGGCCTACGAGTTCGTCCGCATCGTGCTCACGCCCTACCTGCTGTTCTTCTACCGCGCGCGCTGCATCGACTCGGACAAGGTGCCCTCGGACGGGCCGGCGATCATCGCCCCCAACCACTTCTCCTTCCTCGACCACTTCTTCGTGGCCGTGTACCTGCGGCGCAAGGTGCACTTCATGGCGAAGTCCCAGCTCTTCACGCGCCCGATCCAGTTCATCTACACGCACGGCGGCGTGTTCCCCGTCCGGCGCGGCCAGCGCGACGAGGAGGCGTTCAAGACGGCCGACGCGATCCTCAAGCGCGGCGGCCTGATCGTGATGTACGCGGAGGCCGGCCGCTCGCGCAGCGGCGACCTCGGGACGCCGCGGCCGGGCATCGGGAGGCTTGCGCTCCAGTACGGCGTGCCGATCGTGCCCACGGCGATCGCCGGCACCGAGCGGGTGCGCAACTGGAAGCGCCTGCAGTTCCCGAAGGTCACGGTTCAGTTCGGGGACCCGGTCCGCTTCGAGCAGGTCGAGGAGCCCACGCGCGAGCAGGCCCAGGCCGCGTCCGAGATCGTGTTCGAGGACGTGCGCGCGCTGCACTCGCGGCTGCGCAAGGAGGGCCGTCGCCGCGTGGTGAAGGCGGCCCGTGCGGCCCGCCGCGCCGCCGAGGGGGCGGCCCGGCGCCCGGTCCGGGGCTAGCGGCCGGCGCCGAGCACCTACTCGTACACCTCCGCCAGCTCCCGCCATTGCTCGAAGTCGTGGCCGCAGATCACGAGCGCGTCGGGGTTCTCGCGGGCGTAGAGCTGGATCTCGCGCAGCGAGCGGCGGAAGCGGTGCTCGTCCTCCATCCGGTACGGGAGCAGCGACTGCTCGAGCGTCTGGCGCGTGTACGCGGCGTCGCCGGTCAGCAGCACCGAGCGGTCGCGGAGGCGGAGGACCACGGACATGTGGCCCTCCGTGTGACCGGGCGTGGACACGACGCGGACGCTGCCGTCGCCGAAGAGGTCGAAGGCGCGCCCGAACGTGGCGTACGACCCGGAGTCGGGCGACTCGAAGTCGAGCGTGCGCCAGTCGAAGGCGTGGTCGAACTGGCGTGGCCAGTACCCCTTGAGGCGCCCGCTCGAGCCGGCCGCCGCCCACTCGGCGCTCGAGACCACGAAGGTCGACTCGGGGAACTCGGCGATCCCGCTCGCGTGATCGGAGTGGAGGTGGGTCATCACCACCACCGCGACCTGGGCGTGCTCGATGCCGAGCCGCCGCAGCTGAGCGACACGGCCTGCTCCGGCTCCATGTGCACGTCCTTGATCACCACCCCGGCGAGTCGCCCGAAGGCCTCGCGCGGCGTCATCGCGATCGACGGGTGGAAGCCCGTGTCCACGAGGATCGGACCGGCGCCCGGGATGCTCCACGAGGAACGCGACCACCGGCACCTGCAGCCATTTGGCGCGCGGGCACCCCGATCCCGATGGCGCGCAGGCTCCCGCGCCTGCCCTCCTCGCGGTGCATGGCGGCGGGTGGGCTCGTCATGCGACCGCACAGGAGCGGCCGGAGCCGGACCGTTGCGCCCTCGCGTCCCCCGGGGAGCGGGAGGGAGGCGGGCCGGGGCTCCGCGGCGGTCGCCATCGCGGGTCACCATATCCGGGCGCGCGGGTTCTCCCTGGCGCGCGGCCGCCGGATCGCTTAGGTTACGGCCGCCGTGTCCGCCCGCCCTCGAGTCAGGCCGCCTCCGAAGCCTCGTTGCGCTGATCGCCGCGCTGGCGCTGTCGGCCCTGGCGCCCGCGCTCGCCACGGCACGGCCGCCGCAGGGCCCGCCGCCCGGCGTGGACCTGACGAACGCGGACCGCTGCGACTTCCTCGACCCGGCCCAGTGCCTCCTCCCGTGGCCCAACGACTACTTCACCGTCCGCGACCGCACACACCGAGACCGGCCGGCGCGTGAACCTGTCGGTGGACTCGGTGCCGCGGAACATCGACGGGGTCCCCGTGGATCCGACCGAGTACAACCGCGCCGACGGCTTCAGCCCGGGCCAGCTGATCATCACGAAGGTGCCCGGCCTCGACACGCCGGCGGCCTTCCAGCGCACCGGTGCGGTGCCGGTCACGGACATCGGCCGGACCTATGACCGCAGGCAGCCGATCGTGGTCATCAACACGCGGACCCACAAGCGCCACCTGATCTGGTCGGAGCTGGACGCCAATCCGACGAACCCTGCCGACGTGAACCTGCTGATCCGGCCGGCGGTGAACTTCGACGAGGGCACGCGCTACATCGTGGCCCTTCGCAACCTCAAGGACGCGGGCGGCAACACGCTGCCGGCCTCGGCCGCCTTCAAGCTCTACCGCGACGGCAAGCGCACGCACATCCCGCTGATCGAGGGGCGCCGCCGGCACATGGAGTCGATCTTCCGCGAGCTCTGGAGGGCGGGCATCTCCCGCCACGACCTCTACCTGGCCTGGGACTTCACCGTCTCCTCGGAGCGCAACCTCACCCAGCGTGCGCTGAAGATCCGCAACGACGCGTTCGCGCAGCTGGGCGACCGCGACCTGCGCGACCTGCGCGTGGAGGGTCGCGCTCCCGACTACGCCGTCACCAGCGTGACGAACTTCAAGCCGTGCGGCACCGACGGCTGCCAGGCCGGCGAGGACGACGAGCTGGCGCGGCGGGTGGAGGGCACCTTCAAGGTGCCCTGCTACCTCGACAAGCCCGGCTGCCCGCACCGGCTCGCGCTTCAACTTCGCGCACCCCGTGGGACCGCACCCCGACCCAGATCCCGGGCAACACCATCGACGCGCGCTTCATCTGCAACATCCCGCGCGCCGCGGTCGACGGCGCCGGGCGTGCACCCGGCGCGACCGTCGCTCTACGGCCACGGGCTCCTCGGCGATCCCGACGAGGTGAACGCCGGCAACGTGCAGGCGATGTCCGCGGAGCACGACTTCATGTTCTGCGCGACGCCGTGGATCGGCATGTCCGAGGAGGACATCGGCGAACGCCGTGAGCATCCTCCAGAACTTCGCGCTGCTTCCCGAGCGCTGACCGACCGCCTCCAGCAGAGCTTCGTGGACTTCATGTACCTCGGCCGGCTGATGATCCACCCGAGCGGCTTCAGCGCGAACGCCGCCTTCCAGGACGAGGGCCGCAGCGTGATCGACACGCGGCGCCTCTTCTATGACGGCAACAGCCAGGGGGGCATCTTCGGCGGCGCGCTCACCGCGCTCGCGCCCGACTTCACCCGCGCCGTGCTCGGCGTGCCGGGGATGAACTACTCGACCCTGCTGCGCCGCAGCACGGACTTCGACGCCTACTCGGCGATCCTCGGCCCGGCCTACCCGAGCCTGGCCGAGCGACCGCTGATCCTCTCGATGGTGCAGATGCTCTGGGACCGCAGCGACCCGAACGGGTACGCGCACCACATCACCGACGACCCGCTGCCGGGCACGCCCTCGCACAAGGTCCTGATGCAGGTGGCGCTGGGCGACCACCAGGTGGCGAACGTGGCCGCGGAGGTGGAGGCGCGCACGATCGGGGCGCGGCTGCGCACGCCCGCGGTCGACGCCGGGCGAAGCTTCGACAGGGTGCCGTTCTACGGCATCAAGCCGATCCGCTGGTTCCCCTTCGACGGCTCGGCCTTCGTGATCTGGGACAGCGGCCCGGTGCGCCCGGACGGCCCCGGCGGCGTCCTCGGCACGCCTCCGGCGCCGATCACCAACACCCCGCCGCGCGAGGGCAAGCGATCCGCACTCCGCCCCGCGCAGCGAGCCGATCGCGCGCGTCCAGAAGTCCGAGTTCCTGAAGATCGACGGGCGCGTGATGGACGTCTGCGGCACGCGACCCTGCTACGACGCGGGCTGGCCCGGGCCCTAGGCCCCGGCTTCCTCGAGCACCCACTCCCAGTAGACGATCCAGCCGCGCTCGGCGCGGACTCCCGCCTCGAGGGCGAGCCAGGGCCCGCGCGGTGGCTCGCCGGGGTCGGCCGCCGGATCGCCTCGTACTCGGCGAGCTTTGCGCGGTGGGCCTCGAGCTGGACGGGCGCGAGCTCCGCCGGGTCTGCACCGAAGAAGAGCTTCAGCAGGCCGTGGTCCCGCAGTTCGGCGAGCTCGGCCGAGGGCGCGCGGCGCCACTCGGCGAGCGCCTCGCGGCCCTTCGCGGTGATCTCGTAGGTCTTGCGCCGGCGCCCGCCCTCCTCGCGCTCCTCGGTCACGTAGCCGGCGGAGGCGAGGCGCTCCGGCTCGCTGTACAGCTGCGCGTGCTGGAGCGTCCAGAAGTTGCCGACGGAGATCGCGACGAGCCGCTTCAGCTCGTACGGGGTGGAGCGCCCGCACCACTCGAGGATCCCCAGGACGATGTACGAGGTGGGGGTGAGCCGCAGCTCTTGCATTAGTCCAGAATAGACGGTATGTTCTCGACCATGGCTACCGCACTCTCGCAGATCCCCACGACCGACTACCGCCTCGGGTTCCAGAGCCAGGAGGAGGAGACCGCCGTCGAGCGCCTTCCCGTTCAGGGGGATGTGCCCCCCTGGCTGACCGGCTCGCTGATGCGCGTGACGCCGGCGAAGCTGGAGTCGGGGGACAAGCGGGTCGGCCACTGGTTCGACGGCCTCGCCGCGCTGAACCGCTTCGGCTTCGCGGACGGCAAGGTGTCGTATCGCAGCCGCTTCCTCGATACGAAGGCGTACCGCGCGGCCCAGGCAGGGGACGGGCCGGGAACGGGTTTCGGAACCGACCCCTGCCGCTCGATCTTCAAGCGGGTGCAGTCGGTCTTCTCGCCGGACTTCACGGACAACGCGAACGTGAACCTCGTGAGGATCGGCGAGCGCTACATCGCGATGACCGAGACGCCGCTGCCGATCGAGTTCGATGCCGAGACGCTCGCCACCATCGGCCCGCTGAACTTCACCGACGGCGGCGGCGGCCAGGTGACCACCGCGCATCCACACCACGATCCGGGCCGCAACGAGCTCGTGAACTACTCGGCGCGCTTCTCGCGCAAGAGCGAATACCGGTTCTGGGGGCTGCCGGCCGGCTCCACCGCGCGCCGGCCGATCGCCTCGCTGCCCGTCGCGGAGCCCGCGTACATGCACGCCTTCGGGATGAGCGAGCGCTACCTCATCCTGGCCGAGTACCCGCTGCGGGTGAACCCGCTGAAGCTGGCCTTCTCGGACAGGGCGTTCATCAAGAACTACCGCTGGCAGCCGGAGCTCGGCACGCGCTTCCAGGTGGTGGACCGCGAGACGGGCAGCCTGCGCGGCACCTACGAGACGGACCCGTTCTTCGCCTTTCACCACGTGAACGCGTTCGAGCGCGGCGACGAGCTCGTGGTCGACCTGGTGGCCTACGACGACGCGAGCATCATCGACTCGCTCTATCTCGACGAGCGGGGACCGGTGGCTGAGATCCCGCCGAGCGAGCTGCGCCGCTACATGATCGGGCTCGACTCGGGCACGGTCGGGTACGAGGCGCTGACCGAGGGACACCGTCGAGCTGCCGCGGATCGACTACGCGCGCCGGAACACGCACGAGTACCGCTACGCGTACTTCGCGGGCGGCGGCGCCGGCAGCACGTGGCTCGACCGGCTCGTGAAGGTCGACGTGGGCCGCGGCGAGGTGGCCGCCTGGGCCGAGGACGGCTGCTATCCGGGCGAGCCGATCTTCGTCCGCGCGCCGGGCGAGGAGGCCGAGGACGGCGGCATCATCCTCTCGGTGGTGCTCGACACCCGCGCCCGGCGCTCGTTCCTGCTCGTGCTCGACGCCGGCTCGTTCGGCGAGCTGGCGCGCGCCGAGGCGCCGCACCACATCCCGTTCGGCTTCCACGGCCAGTACCTGCGATGAGTGAGCTCGGCCTGCGTGTCTCGGACGCCGAGCGCGAAGCGGTCGCTGAGCGCCTTCGCCAGGCCACCGCGGAGGGACGCCTCACCCCCGAGGAGCTGGAAGAGCGGCTCGGCCGGGCGCTCGGGGCGCTCACGCGCGGCGAGCTCGACGCGGTGGTGGCCGACCTGCCGGCGCCGCGCCGGCGCCCGCGGGGATCCTCCGGCAGGCGCCCGGAGCTGGCCGCGTTTGCGTCCACGGCGCTCCTGCTGGTGGCGATCTGGGCGCTGTCGGGCATGGGCTACTTCTGGCCCGCCTGGCCGATCCTCGGCTGGGGCTTCTTCGTGCTCACGCCCGGGCAAGCCGCTGCGGCTGTGGCCACCGGTCGCACCGCCGCGGCCGCGCCGCCGCCTGACGCGGCGACTCCGCCCGCCCTCCTGAGGAGGGAGACTGGGCGCATGGCGCAGGATGGGATTGGCGACCTGGCCGGCGCCGAGCTGGCGCGCGCGATGCGAACGCGGCTCACCGTTGCGGCTCTCACCGCCAACGCCCTCGGTGGGCTCGCGGCATTTGCCTTCGGCGTCGTAACGCCGGTGCCGACCCCCGCCGGGGAGCAGGGGCGGCTGCTGGCGATGAACTTGATCGCGTTCACGGTGTTCATGGTGCCTTCGCTGCTGCTCGGCAACCTCTGGGCGCGCAGGGTGATCGGCGACCCGATCGAGCGCTGGCTCGTGGAGGCGCGGCCTCCGACCGCCGCGGAGCGCGAGCTGGTGGTGCGCCAGCCGCTCACCGGTCGCGGGCATAGCCGCGACCTTCTGGGCCCTGGCGGCGATCCTCTTCGGCGCGCTCAACGCCACGATCTCTGTCGACCTGGCGGCCGCCGCCGTGGTCATCGCCCTGCTCGGCGGAGCCACGACATGCGCCATCGCCTACCTGCTCGCGGAGAGGATCGGCCGGCCCGTCGTGGCCCGCGCACTGGCAGAGGGCGCGCCGGTACGGCCCGCCACCCCCGGCGTGGCCGCGCGGCTCACGATGACATGGATCCTCGTCACGGGGGTTCCGCTCGTGGGAATCGCGGGCGCTCGCGATCGCAGACCTCGCAGGCGCGCGGCTCAACGAGGGCACGGCTGTGGTGGCCACCCTCTTCCTCGCAGTGGCCGCCCTCGTGGTGGGCTTTCTGGCGAACCTGATCGCCGCGCGCTCGGTCGCCGATCCGGTCAGGGCGGTCCGGGACGCGATCGGCCGGGTCGAGGGCGGCGACTTCGAGGCCCGCGTGCCCGTGGACGACGCGAGCGAGGTCGGGCTGCTGGAGGCGGGCTTCAACAGCATGGCCGCGGGTCTCGCGGAACGGGAGCGCCTGCGCGACCTGTTCGGCCGCCACGTGGGCCGCGATGTGGCCCGCGCCGCTCTCGAGGGCGACCTCCGCCTCGGCGGGGAGTTGCGCGAGGTGGCGGTGCTCTTCGTGGACGTGGTTGGCTCCACCAGGCTTGCGGCGCGCCGGCCGGCCACGGAGGTCGTGGCGCTGCTGAACGCCTTCTTCCAGCTCGTGGTGGAGTGCTCTGAGCGCCACGGCGGCTGGGTCAACAAGTTCGAGGGCGACGCGGCGCTGTGCGTGTTCGGCGCGCCGACGGAGGTGGCCGACGCCGCGGGCGCCGCGCTCGCCGCCGGACGCGACCTGCACGAGCGCCTCGCGGCCGAGCTGCCCGACGTCGACGCCGGCATCGGGATCTCCGCCGGCGCCGCGGTGGCGGGGAACGTCGGTGCGGAGCAGCGCTTCGAGTACACGGTCATCGGCGATCCCGTGAACGAGGCGGCGCGGCTCTGCGAGCTCGCCAAGCGCCGGCCCGAGCTGATCCTGGCCTCGGAGGCCGCGCTCAGGCGCGTGGCCGGGAGCGAGCGCGACCAGCTGGTCGCTCGGCGAGGCCGTCACCCTCCGCGGCCGCGACGAGCCCACGCGCCTGGCCAGCCCGGTCGCGCGTTAACGTCCGCGGGCGATGCCCTCCGAGCTGTTCGTCCCCGGCCTCCTCGACGGACAGGTGGCGATCGTCTCCGGCGGCGGCACCGGCCTCGGTCGCGCGTCCGCACTGGAGCTGGCGGCGTGCGGGGCGCGCGTGGTCGTGTGCGGCCGTCGCGCCGAGCCGCTCGAGCAGACCGCAGCGAGCGCCGATGGCGGTCGTGTGGAGGCGCGGGTCTGCGACATCCGGGAGGAGGAGGCGGTGAGCGCGCTGGTGGACGGCGTGCTCGAGCGCCATGGGCGCATCGACGTGCTCGTGAACAACGCCGGCGGCCAGTACCTGACCCCGGCCGAGGACATCACCGCCAAGGGCTTCCGCACCGTGATCGGCCTCAACGTGGAGGGCACCTGGCTCATGACCCACACGGTCGCGACGAGGGCGATGATGGGGCGGGCGGGCGAGGATCCGCGCGGAGGAAAGATCATGAACGTGACGCTGTCGCCCCACAACGGACTGCCGGGAATGGCGCACTCCTCTGCCGCGCGCGCCGCCGTGGAGAACCTCACGCGCGTGCTGGCGATCGAGTGGGCGCGCTTCGGCATCCGGCTCACCGCTCTGGCGGCGGGCCACTTCGCCACCGAGACGCTGATGACGAAGTACCCGAAGCCCGTGGTGGAGGGCGTGGCGGGCACCGTGCCACTCCAGCGCCTCGGCACGCCGGAGGAGTTCGCCTGGCTCGTGGCCTACCTCGCCTCGCCGGCCGGCGACTACTTCTCGGGCGCCGTGCTCACGATCGACGGGGCACGGGACGACTGGTTCGGCGCGTGGCCCCCGGCGCGGCTTGCCGACGAGGCCGGCAAGCCGCTCGCCGAAGAGCGGCGGAGCAAGAGCTGAACATCCCCGAGATCATGACCCGGCGCCTGCTCCTGCGCGCGCCGCGCGAGGACGACCTCGACGCCTGGGCGGCCCTCCACGCCGACTTCGAGGTGATGCGCTGGCTGGGCCGCGACCGTGCGCTCGACCGCGACGAGGCCTGGCGGGAGCTCTCCTACCTGCTCGGCCACTGGGAGCTGCGCGGCTTCGGGCAGTGGGTGCTGGAGCGGCTCGACACCGGTGAGCTGGTGGGCCGGGCGGGCCTCTACCTGCCGGAGGGCTGGCCCGGGCTCGAGGTGGGCTGGACGCTCGCCCGCCCCCAGTGGGGCAAGGGATTCGCCACCGAGGCCGGCCATGCGTCGCTCGACTGGGCCTTCGCCCAGCTCGACGCCGATCACGTGATCAGCCTGATCGCCCCCGGCAACGAGCGCTCGCGCCGAGTGGCCGAGCGCCTCGGCGAGACCTACGAGGGCCGGACCCGCGTCCGCGGGCACCTCGTGCACATCTACGGCATCGACCGGCCCAGCTACGCCTAGCCCGCTCTTGCCGAAGCACGCGGCTCGGCCGCGTGCGCCCGGATGGTCTCGAAGCACGCGGCTCGGCCGCGTGCGCCCGGGGCCTAGATGTACATCCCTCCGAACTGACCGCCGGTCACGTTCAGCACCTGGCCGTGGACGTAGTTCGACCACGGTGAGCAGAGGAAGAACACGGGGCCGGCCGCCTCCTCCGGGCTCGCCGGCCGGCCCAGCGGGATGATCATCGCGGCCATCGCGCGCATCTGCTCGGGAATTCCGAGCTGGATCTCCTCGCCGTCCTTGGTCATCGTGTTGCCCGACTCCTTGGCGGCCGTCAGGCGCGTCTCCACGAAGCCGAAGGCCACGGCGTTCACGTTGATCTTGAACTGGCCCCACTCCTTGGCGAGGGTCTTCGTCAGCCCGACCACGCCCGCCTTGGCAGCCGAGTAGTTCACCTGGCCGGCGTTGCCCATCGTGCCGGAGATGGAGCTGATGTTCACGATCTTGCGGAAGACCTCCTGGCCCTCCTCGCGCTCCTTCTTGGCGGGATCGCGGAGGTAGGGGGCGGCGGCGCGCAGCACGCGGAACGGGACGATCGTGTGGATGTCGAGCATCGCCTGGAACTCGTCGTCGCTCATCTTGTGGGCCACGGCGTCCCGGGTGTATCCGGCGTTGTTCACGATGATGTCGATCTGCCCGAACTCGTTCGCGGCCGTCTGCACCAGCTCGTCGGGTACGCCCGGCTTGGTCAGGTCGCCGCCGTACACGGCGGTGTCGCCCGAGATCTCCGAGGCGGCCTGCTCGGCCACGTCCGCGTCCAGGTCGTTGATCAGGACCCGCGCGCCCTGCTCGGCGAGCAGCTCGGCCGTGGCCCGGCCGATCCCCCGCGCCGAGCCGGTGACGATCGCCGCCTTCCCATCGAGAACTCCCATTCAGCCGCTCCTTTCGCGCGCCCGCCGGGCGCGCGCGTCGTTGTCGAGCACGGGATCATGACGACCGGGGCTGCCGTGGGGCGGTGAGCCCGAGAGGGGCGGCGCGCCTCGTTCCTTACACCGCAGCCTCACGGTAGAGGCGTGTCAAGAGAACCTGGGCCGGGACCGGGCGTCCGAAGTAGAAGCCCTGCGCCAGGTCGCAGCCGAGCTCCGAGGCTCGCCTGGCCTGACCCGCGTTCTCGACCCCTTCCGCCACGACAGAGAGGCTCAGCGCCTTCGCCATGCCCACGATCGCGCTCACGATGGCGCTTCCCTCATCCTCCTCCGGGCCGCCCAGCGACGCGACGAACGAGCGGTCCACCTTGAGGCCACTCACGGGCAGCCGCTGGAGGAGGCTCAGCGACGAGTAGCCCGTGCCAAAGTCGTCAAGGACGGCCTTGACCCCGAGCTCGCGCAGCCGCTCGAGGGAGGCTGTCGCCGGTTCGAGTTGCTCGATCAGCGCACTCTCGGTCAGCTCCAGTCGCAGGTCCGCAGCCGCTAGACCGGTCTCGTCGAGGATCGCTTCGATCAGTTGAGGCAGGCCCTCATTGGCGATCTGCCGGGCCGCGATGTTGACGTGGACCGGCAGCGGAGCCCGGTCGCCGAACTCCCTCCGCCAGCGGCTCGCCTGAGAGCACGCGTTACGCAGCACCCAAGAGCCCAGGTCCAGGATGAGCGGGCCGCGTTCCGCGACCGGGATGAAGGCCCCCGGGGGCAGCAGCCCCCTGTCGGGATGCTCCCAACGTACGAGTGCCTCGGCGCCGCGGACGCGGCCGTCCACCAGAGACACGAACGGCTGGAAGTGGAGGCGCAACTCGTCTTCGTCAATGGCCCGGCGAAGCTCCCGCTCGACGCGTAGGTGCTCTGTCGCCTGACCTCGCATGCCCTCGTCGAAGACCTCGTAGCGACCGCCCCCCTGCTCCTTGGCGCGGTACATGGCCGCATCGGCATCCCGGATGAGCGCCTCCGGAGCCGGTCGGCGGGACGCCACCGCGATGCCGATGCTGGCGGTGACGAGGAGCTCGTCAGCGTCGATCGAGATCGGCGCCAGCAGCTCGAGCTGCACGCGTTCCGCGATCGCCATCGCCTGGGCGCCATCGACCATGTCGTCGAGCAGGATCACGAACTCGTCCCCCCCGATCCGGGCGACCGTGTCCGTGGGCCGCAGCGCGCCGTCCAGACGGGCGGCAACTGCCCGCAGGACCACGTCGCCGGCGCGATGCCCATGGCCGTCGTTGATCAGCTTGAACCCATCGAGATCGATGAAGAGCAGGGCGACCGCGCCCTTCCTGGTCCGGCGCGCGAGTGCCCGGCCCAGCCGGTCGAGGAGCAGGCCCCGGTTCGCGACGCCCGTGAGCGGATCGTGGAGGGCGCTGTGGGCGAGCTCTGCCTCGGTGCGTTTTCGCACCAGGAACTGGCCGATCTGGACGCCCGCCACGGCGAGGGTCTGCAGAAGCGCGTCGTCCGCGGGCTGCCGGCCCGTCCCGAAGGATTCGATGACGGCCAACAGCTCGTCGCCGCTCATGATGGGGATCGCCAGCCCGGCCTCGAGGCCGGCGCGCCCCGCGGCCTCGTCCCGGGCCATGACCGCCCTCTCGCTTGTCGCGGCCTCGGTCACCGGACGCCTGCGCTCCCACGCGAGGCCGGGGAGGCCCATGCCGCGCGCGAGCGACAGCTCCCGGGTCAGGCGGTCGAACTCCGGCGCATCCACCCCGGGCGCGTGCCACAGGAGGTGACAGCGGAGGGGCCCGCCCTCTCCGGGCACCCAGATCGCACCCACTGCCCATTCCATGTCCCCGCCAAGCACCTGAAGCAGCTTCGGGAGGGCCGCCTCTTCGGTCGGCGCCTCGGCGAGCACCCGGGCGAGATCGTGTTGGAGCCTGAGCTGCCGCTCCGCCCCCTTCTCCTGGGTGATGTCGATGAGCACCCCCTGCGTGTAGCGGGGCTCTCCGCGATCGTCGAGAAGCAGGGTCTCCTCGTCGCGAAACCACACCACGTTCCCGTCGGCCGCAATCATCCGGTACTCGTAGCGGAACTGCCGGCGTTGCTCGTGGCAGCGGGCGACCTCGGCGACCACGCGCTCGCGGTCCTCTGGGTGAATCATCCGCTGCCAGAGCGTCGGGTCCTCGGTCCACGCCGAGCGCGGGTAACCCACGATGGCCTCGATCTGCGGGCTGATGTAAAGGATCGTGCCCTCAGCGTCGAAGGCGCAGACGTACGTCACGGTCGGGATCTGCTCGACCAGAGCGCGGTAACGGGCCTCGGCCTCGCGCGTGACGCTCTCGGACCGCTTTCGCTCGGAGATGTCGCGGACGAACCCCGCGTAGAGCGGTGGATCCTCGCGAACCCGCGTTACCGTCAGCTCGATCGGGAACCGCTCACCGTCAACTCGCATGGCCTCGAGCTCGAGCCGCTGATCGAGGATGCGACCCTCTCCTCCCTCGGCCAGGCGAGCGAGCGCCTCACGGTGCCGCTCCCGAAGAGGGTCGGGGATGATCAGGTCCGCCAGGTCGCGGCCGACGGCCTGTTCGCGCCGATAGCCAAAGGTCCGCTCAGCCGCCGGATTGAAGCTATGTACCGTGCCGCTCCCGTCGATCGTGATGATGCAGTCGAGTGCCGAGTCGACGATCGCTGCGCTGGTCTCGACGCGCAGCCTCAGGGCGTCTACAGGAGCCGGACAGCGCGCGCGAGGACACCGAATTCAGTCCTCGGTGGAGGGACCCCACATGTATTCGGTATCGACCTCGCGCCGTCGGCGCTTAAGCCGCCGCTAGGAAGCCACGCGGTTCCGCAGCACGCCGATGCCCTCGATCTCGAGCTCCACCTCGTCGCCGGGCTGGAGCCAGCGCCCGTCGCCGTGCTCGAGGATGCAGCCGCCGCCGACGGTGCCGGACCCGATCACGTCGCCGGCGCGCAGGCCGGGCGTGTTGCGCGCCGCGGCCGCCAGGATCTGCTCCCAGGACCAGTGGATCGCGCCGGTGCGCGTGTCGGTCCGCACCTCGCCGTTCACGCGCGCGATCGCGCGCATGTCGAGGTCCGTCCGGCAGCTCGTCGGGCGACACCAGCTCGGGGCCCAGCGAGGTGGCGAAGTCCTTGCCCTTGGCCGGCCCCAGCCCGACCGACATCTCCTTGCCCTGGAGGTCGCGCGCCGACCAGTCGTTCATGATCGTGAACCCCTCGACGGCGCCTTCCGTCCCGATCACCGCGGCGAGCTCGAGCTCGTAGTCGAGCATCTCGGTGTCAGCGGGCTTGGGTACCTCGTCGCCGTGCCGGTAGACCGCGGCGGGGTTCGAGAAGTAGAAGACGGGGATCTCGTACCAGGCGGGCGGCACCTCCTTGCCGGCGAGCGCACGCGCGCCCCGCACGTGCTCCTCGAACGCGAAGAAGTCGCGGATCGAGGGCGGCTGGCGGACCTCCGGGTAGGCGCCGCCTCATCGCTGCACCAGGGTCGACAGCACGACCTCCGTCACGGTGCGATCGATGCCCTCCACCGCGCGGATCCGCTCGAGCGCGAGCTCGAGGTCGCGCGTGTCGTCGGCCATCACGTGCAGCAGGGCGCTCGCCTCGCCGGCGACCGTGTGCGCGGACACCACGCCCGGCTCCTCCGCCACGGCGCGCTTGATCGCCTCGGCCGGCATGCGGCCGGCGCAGTAGAGGTCCACGAACGCCTCCGTGTGCCACCCGAACGCGGCGGGGTCCACGATCGCCGTGTAGCCGCGCACCACCCCGTCGCGCTCGAGCCGGTCCACCCGCCGCTTGACCGCAGGCGCCGAGAGGTGCACGTGCCGGCCGATGTCCTTGAACGAACGGCGGGCGTTCTCGCGGAGCAGCGAAACGATTCGTCGGTCTACGGCGTCCATTGGAGGGGTCAAGCAGGGGCTAGCCGCAACAAACCGGCGTTGCGAAAGGACGTTGACCATAGAAACATTACATGTAATGGCTACCCAAGAGCTCGCACCGCGGCCCGTAGGCGTCCCCGACGTGGATGCGATGCCCGTTCACGGCATCGACCACCTGGAGCTGTACGTGGGCAACGCGGCCCAGGCGGCGTTCTACTTCACTCGCGCGTTCGGCTTCACGGAGACCGCCTACAGCGGCCTCGAGACCGGCCGCCGGGACCGCGTCTCGCACGTGCTCGAGCAGGGGCGGATCCGGCTCGTGGTCACGGGCACGCTCTCGGGCGAGGACGAGATCGGCGAGCACCACAAGCACCACGGCGACGGCGTGCACAAGATCGCGCTGAGCGTGCCGGACGCCGAGGCCGCCTACCGGCAGGCCGTGGCGCACGGCGCGCGCGGCATCACCACGCCGCACTGGATCGAGGACGAGCACGGCCGCGTGCAGCTCTCGTCGGTGGCCACCTACGGGGAGACCCTCCACCTGTTCGTGGAGCGAGGCGGCTACGACGGGCCGTTCCTCCCCGGCTTCGAGGCGCGCGCCGGCGCGCCCGCGGACCCGCTCTTCGCCGGGTATCGACCACGTGGTCGGGAACGTCGAGCTCGGTCACATGCAGGAGTGGGTTGGCTACTACGAGCGGGTCTTCGGCATGACCGAGCTGATCCACTTCTCCGACGAGGCGATCTCGACCGAGTACTCGGCCCTGATGTCCAAGGTCGTGACCGACGGCAGCGGACGGCTGAAGTTCCCGATCAACGAGCCCGCCGACGGCAAGCGCAAGTCCCAGATCGAGGAGTACCTGGACTTCTACCGAGGGGCCGGGGTCCAGCACGTGGCCATCTCCACGCGGGACATCGTCGGCACGGTCGGCGAGCTGCGCGCGCGCGGCGTGGAGTTCCTCTCGATCCCTGACTCCTACTACGACGACGTGCCCGACCGGATCGGCGAGATCGAGCAGGACCTTGCCGACCTGCGCCGGCTCGGGATCCTCGTGGACCGCGACGACGAGGGCTACCTCCTGCAGATCTTCACCAAGCCGCTCGGGGACCGGCCCACGATCTTCTTCGAGGTCATCGAGCGACACGGGTCGCGCGGCTTCGGCGAGGGGAACTTCAAGGCCCTGTTCGAGGCGATCGAGCGCGAGCAGGACCGGAGGGGAAACCTATGAGGTACGAGCGGCTCGGCGAGATCCCGCGCAAGCGCCACGTGCAGGTGCGCCGCAACGGCGCCGGCTCGCCGCTCCTGACCGAGGAGGTCATGGGCTACGAGGGGTTCTCCGGCAACGAGACGATCCTCTACCACCTGCACTCGCCGTGCCGGCTCGACGCGGTCGGCCGGTTCCACTCGATCGAGCGCGACGAGTGGGTGCCCGACACGCACGTGCACCGCTTGGCCGACAGCGGCCCGGTGGAGCCCGGCGGCGACCCGCTGAGCGGCAGGCGCCTCCTGATGTTCAACGGCGACCTCGAGGTGTCGCTCTGCAAGCCGGTCGAGGAGCTCGACGGCTTCTACCGCAACGGCGAGGGCGACGAGGTGATCTACGTCCACCGCGGCGGCGGCGTGCTGCGCACCGTCTTCGGGCGCGTGCCGTTCCGCGAG
The DNA here is from genome assembly GCA_963759625.1 of uncultured Thermoleophilaceae bacterium. Taxonomy (GTDB): domain Bacteria; phylum Actinomycetota; class Thermoleophilia; order Solirubrobacterales; family Thermoleophilaceae; genus JACVRW01. The sequence goes on from CAVXAD010000008.1 coordinate 79,092, forward strand.
AAGGACTACGTCGTGATCCCGCGCGGCACCACCCACACGTTCGAGCTGGACGACGGCGAGCAGACCTGGCTCTGCTTCCACACGCCCGGCGAGATCGAGACGCCCAGCCGCTACCGCAACCGCTACGGCCTGCTGCTGGAGCACGCGCCCTACTCGCAGCGCGACTTCCATCCGCCGGCGGAGCTGGAGACCGTCGGCGAGAGCGGTGAGTACGCGGTCACGGTGCGCGTGCGCGACGGCTACCAGGACTACGTGCTCGACCGGCATCCGTTCGACGTGGTCGGCTGGGACGGGTACGTCTGGCCCTACACCTTCAACGCGGACGACTTCGAGCCCCGCGCCGGCCGCTTACCACCTGCCGCCGCCCGGCGCACCAGACCTTCCAGGGGCAGAACTTCGTGATCTGCACGTTCGCGCCGCGGATGCTCGACTGGGATCCCGAGGCGGTGCCGCTTCCCTACCACCACTCGAACATCCAGTCCGAGGAGGTGATGTTCTACGCCGAGGGCGACTACGCCGCGCGCAAGGGCGTGGAGGTGGGCTGCATCACGCTCCATCCCTCGGGCCTCCCGCACGGCCCGCAGCCGGGAGCGGTGGAGAAGGCGCTCGGCTCGAAGAGCACCGACGAGCTGGCCGTGATGTGGGACACCTTCCGGCCGCTGCGGCTGACCACGCTCTGGCGCGACCACGACAAGCCCGAGTACGCGCTCTCCTGGAACCCCGACCGCGCCCCCGTGGGGGCTTCCTGATGTTCGAGGAGGGACAGCTCTACTCGCCGGTCACGCAGGGCAAGGACGGCGTCGTCGTGCACCTCGGCGACGACCATCCCGGCGCGAACGATCCCGAGTACCGGGAGCGCCGGGGCGAGATCGCCGCGGCCGCGCTCGCCTGGCGCCCGGGCGAGCCGGCCCCGGCGATCCACTACACGGAGCGCGAGCAGGGCGTGTGGCGGATCGTCTGCCGCGAGCTCGCGGTCAAGCACGAGCGCTACGCGTGCCGCGCGTACCGCGAGGCCGCGGCAGCACTGGGCCTGCCGCACGACGCGATCCCCGGCCTCGACGAGGTGAGCGCCCGCCTGGAGCCGCTCACCGGCTTCCGCTACCTCCCCGCGGCCGGGCTCGTGCCGCTCGAGCAGTTCTACGGCTCGCTTGCCGACCGCGTGTTCCACTCGACCCAGTACATCCGCCATTGGGCGGCGCCGCTCTACACGCCTGAGCCGGACCTGATCCACGAGGTGATCGGGCACGGGAACCTGCTGGCGTCGCCGGAGCTCGCCGAGCTCAACCTGCTCGCGGGTCAGGCGGCGCGCCGCTGCGAGACCAAGGCCGCGCTGAGGTTCCTCGCGCACGTGTTCTGGTTCACGATCGAGTTCGGCGTCCTCCACGAGGAGGGCGAGCTGCGCGCCTACGGCGCCGGGCATCCTCTCGAGCTACGGCGAGATCGAGGAGTTCCGCGAGATGGAGATCCGTCCGCTCGACTACCTGGAGATGGGCACCGTCGAGTACGACATCACGCACTACCAGCCGGTGCTCTACAGCGCCGAGTCGATGACGCACCTGATGGAGTCGGTGGGCGGCTTCTTCGCCGGCTTCGACGACGACACGCCGGAGCGCCTGCAGGCCGGCTCCGCCAGCGCCGTCCGCTAGCGCTACAGCCCCAGCTGCTTCCCGAGGATCTCCTTCATCACCTCGTCGGTGCCGCCGCCGATCGGGCCGAGCCGCGTGTCGCGCACGGCGCGCTCGATCCCGTACTCCTTCATGTAGCCGGCGCCGCCGTGGATCTGAAGCGTGTCGTCGGCCACCTCGTAGGCGGCGCGCTGGCTGATCAGCTTGGCCTCGGTCACCTCGCGGATCGCGTCCTGGCCGTTGGCGAAGAGCCACAGCGCGTAGTAGGTGAGCGCACGCGAGGCCTCCAGCTTCACCGCCATCTCGGCGACCTTGTGGCGGATCGCCTGGTGCTTCCCGATCGGGCGGCCGAACGCGGTGCGCTCGCCGGCGTAGGCGATGCTCCTGTCGAGCATCCGGCTCATGGACCCCACGGCTCCGAGCGCCATCACGAGCCGCTCCCACTGGAAGTTGGCCATGATCAGGTAGAAGCCCTTGTTCTCCTGGCCGAGCAGGTTCTCCTCCGGCACGAACACGTCGTCGAAGGCGAGCTCGGCGGTGTCGGAGGCGCGCCACCCGAGCTTCTCGAGCTTCTTCGAGACCGAGTAGCCCTCCATGTCCTTCTCCAGGATCAGGAACGACAGCCCCTGGTGGCCGCCCTCCTCCTTCGTCTTCACGGCCGTGACCACGAAGTCGGCTCGCACCCCGTTGGTGATGAAGGTCTTCGACCCGTTCACCACGTAGCCGCCGTCCACCTTCCTGGCGAAGGTGCGGATGCCGGCCACGTCCGAGCCGGCGCCGGGCTCGGTGATCCCGAGCGCCGCGATGCGCTTCCCCTTGATCGCCGGCACGAGGAAGCGCTGCTTCTGATCCTCGGTGCCGAACTTCCAGATCGGCGGCGTGGCGATGCCGATGTGGGCGCCGATGCCGGCGGAGAGCCCGCCCGAGCCGGCTCCGGTGAGCTCCTCGGCGAGCACGGCGTCGTGCACGTGGTCGCCGCCCTCGCCGCCGTACTCCTCCGGGTACTTGAGGCCGAGGTAGCCCAGCTCGGCCATGCGCGTGAACACGTCGTTGGGGAACCATTCGGCGTCCTCCCACTCGTCCACGTGGGGGCGCAGCTCCGTGGTCACGAAGCGCCGGATCGCCTCGCGCAGCTGCTCGTGCTCGTCGGTGAACGGAGGGAGCAGGCGCCGGGAGCCGGCTCGGCAGGCCCTTCGACCGGAGGCTCACAGCCGCTTCTTCAGCATCCCGAACACACCCCGCAGCACCTGGCGCTGCACCGCCTTGCCCTCACGCGAGTTCAGGAACTTGCCGAGCGCCTCCGCGCCTCCCTCGGGCGCGGGGGGCCGCGGCGCCTCGCGGCGCTTGGCCCGCGGCTTCGCCCCCTTCTCGGGCGCGCTCGCCTCGGAGGAGCGCTCCAGGCGCTCCGCGAGCAGCTCCCGCGCGCTCTCGGCGTCCACGCGCGCCCCGTACTTGGCGAAGAGCGCGGATGCCTTCGCGGCGCCGTCCACGTCGTCGGCCGGGCCCATTCGCGAGGCGGGCGCCCGCAGCCGCGTGTGCACGACGGGGGTGGGCACGCCCTCCTCGTTCAGGGTGGTCACCGCCGCCTCGCCGATCCCCATGCTGGTGAGCAGCTCCTCGACGTCGTAGAAGTCCGAGGTCGGGTAGGTGGAGGCCGCCGCCTTGAGCGCCTTGGCGTCGTCGGGAGTGAAGGCGCGGAGCGCGTGCTGCACCCGGTTGCCGAGCTGCCCGAGGACGGAGGCGGGCACGTCGTCGGGGACCTGGGTGACGAAGAACACCCCCACGCCCTTCGAGCGGATGAGCCGCACCGTCTGGGTCACCGACTCGAGGAAGGCGTCCGTGGCGTCCTGGAACAGCAGGTGGGCCTCGTCGAAGAAGAACACGAGCTTCGGCTTGTCGAGGTCGCCGGCCTCGGGCAGCTGCTCGAACAGCTCCGCGAGCAGCCACATGAGCGCGGTGGAGAAGAGCTTCGGCTTGTCCTGCACGGCCGCGAGCTCCAGCACGGAGACCACGCCGTGCCCGTCCGGGCGGGTCTGCATCAGGTCCGCGATGTCGAGCTGGGGCTCGCCGAAGAACTCGTTGCCGCCGCCGTCCTCGAGGCCCACGAGCGCGCGCAGAAGGACCCCGACGGTCGAGGACGCCAGCCCGCCGATGCCCTCGAGCTCGTCCTTTCCGGCTTCCGAGTCAAGGAACGTCAGCAGCGCCCGCAGGTCGGCGAGGTCGAGCAGTGGCAGGCCCTTCTCGTCCGCGTAGTGGAAGACGAGCGCCAGGCTCTGCTCCTGGGTCTCGTTCGCCTCCAGCACCTTGCCCAGCAGCTGCGGGCCGAAGTCCGACACCGTTGCTCGCACCGGAATCCCCGGGCCGATGCCCCCGAGCGACAGATACTCGACGGGGGAGGCCGCAGGGTCGAACGGCAGGCCCAGCTCGGTCATGCGCTTCTCCGCAGGACCGCCGGGCGCACCTGCCGCGCCCACCCCCGAGAGGTCGCCCTTCACGTCGGCGGCGAATACGGGCACTCCCGCCGCCGAGAGCTGCTCGGCGATCGTCTGGAGGGTGATCGTCTTGCCCGTGCCGGTCGCGCCCGCCACGAGGCCGTGCCTGCTCATCATCCGCAGCGGCACCTGCACGACCGCCTCGCGCCGACAGCTCGCCCTCGTGCACGCCGCGGCCGAGGTCCACGGCGGGGCCGGCGCTCGCGTATGCCTCGGCGATCGTCTTGCCGAAGTCGCTCACCGCTGATCCTCCAGCGTCGTGTGGTCCGCGGAGCGCGCCGATCCCGGCATCCTCGCGCATGCGCGGGCGCCGGACGGTCTAGGCCCGGGCGAGCACGTTGTGCACGATGAAGCCTGCCAGTGGCTCGGCCAGACTCGGCAGCTCGGCGGTCCGCCCGGCCTCGACGCGAGTGGACACCAGCTCGAGGATCGCGCCCACCACCCCGAGGGCCACCTCCTCGGACAGCGGCTTGATCGACTTGCGGCCCTCGCGCGCCTGCTGGTTGATCTCCAGGTAGCGGTCGGCGAACACCTGCAGCACAGCACGCCGGCGCGCCAGCGCCGCGGGCCCCGCAGCGTGCACCTCGATGATGATCGCCTGGCAGAAGGCGGGCTCCGCCGCGAGGACCGTCAGGAAGGCTTGTATCCCCATGACGAGTCGCGAGTGCGGATCGTCCTGTCCCTCGAGCGTCTCGGCCACGCGACCGAGCAGGAACCCGATCCCGGTGTCGTACATCGCGAGGAAGCAGTCGTTCTTGTCGCTGAAGTGGTCGTAGAAGGTCTTGCGCGACACGCCGGCGCGAGAGACCACGTGGGCGATCGTGGTCGCGACGTAGCCGTGCTCTGCCACGGCCTGGGCCATGGCGTCGAGCAGCCGGCCCCGCTGCGACTCGAGCACGGCCTCCCGCGTTAGCGAATGGCGGCCGGAGGGAAGAGGTCCTACGGGGAACTGGTAGATGGCGGAGGCGCTGGCTTGCATCTTCGGAAACTCTAGCGTACTATCCGGAAACTCAAGGGTTCTCTAATCGAGAGATCGCGACCGGGGGAGAGTGGGCGAGTGAGGATTCGGGTTGGCAGGAACGGCTCAATTCTGGGAGCGCTTGTCACGGCGCTGATCGCGATGGCCGGCCTCGCGCTGCGGGCGCGGAGGCCCGGGACGCCACCGTCCGCTCGTTCGACCAGACGCCCATCAGCATGCACTTCTTCCCGGCGGACGGCCTGACGGCGGGCAAGCGTGCTCCGACCGTGCTCGTCGGCCCCGGCTGGAGCCAGCCCGGCGAGACGGACGAGAACTCGAGCTCCGAGGAGCTCTTCGGCGGCGTGGGCCTCGGTCCGCTCCGCCGCGCCGGCTACAACGTGCTGACCTGGGACCCGCGCGGGTTCGGGCAATCCGGTGGGCAGGTGGAGGTCGACTCGCCGGACTACGAGGCGCGCGACGCGTCGGCGCTGATCGACTGGCTCGCGAAGCAGCCGGAGGCGCAGCTGGACAAGGCCGGAGACCCGCGCGTGGGCATGAACGGCAGCTCCTACGGAGGCGGGATCCAGTGGATCACCGCCGCCCGTGACGCGCGCGTGGACGTGATCACGCCGAACATCTCGTGGAACTCGCTCACCACGAGCCTCTACAAGGACGGCTCGCTGAAGGCCGGCTGGGGCCTCGTGCTCTGCGGCGCCGGCATCGGCGCCTCCCTTCCCGGGGGCCTGATGAACCCCGACGGGCTCGAGCTCTCGCGGCTGGACCCGCACGTCTTCAACACGTGCGTCAACGGCATCGCGAACGGCTACATCGCGCCCGCGGACCAGGCTTGGTACGCGGCGCACGGCCCGAACACGCTGCTGTCGAAGGTCAAGATCCCCACGCTCATCACGCAGGGCACGGCGGACACGCTCTTCACGCTCAAGGAGGCGATCCGCAACTACGCCTCGCTGCGCAGCCGCAACGTGCCCACGAGGATGCTCTGGTTCTGCGGCGGCCACGGCGTCTGCCTGACCGGGGCCGGCGAGACGGGCCACATCGAGCGCGCGGTGCTCAACTGGTTCGCGCGTTACCTGAAGAAGGACACCTCGGTGCAGACCGGCCCGCGCTTCGAGTGGCTGGCCGACGACGCCAAGTGGCGCTCCGGCGGCGGACTACCCGCTCCCGCGGCGCGGCTCGCTGACCGCCGTCACCGGCCAGAAGACGCTGCCGATCGCGCCAACGAGCCCCTCGGGCGGCCTGATCGCGGCCACGCCCGCGGCGAACGCGGTCGAGGTGGCGCTGCCCGCGGCCACCGGCGCTGCGCACGTGCTGGGCGAGCCGACGCTCAAGCTCTCCTACAGCGGCACCGCCGTCGTCGGGCCGGCGACGCACGTGTACGCCCAGATCGTGGACTCAGGCGGCCACGTGGTCGGGAACCAGGCCACGCCGATCCCGGTGACCCTCGACGGCGCGGTCCACTCGATCGAGCGCCCGCTCGAGGCGATCGCCGCGGAGGCCAAGGCGGGATCCGGCTACAAGCTCCAGATCACGCCGGCCACGACGCTCTACACCCCGCAGCGCTCGGCCGGGGCGATCACGTTCGCGCGCATCGAGATCTCGCTGCCCATATCGGGCTGACTTTCAGGACGGGCCGGTGGCGGGCCTCCCCGGACGCGGGATCCGGGGAGGCCCACCGCGCCGGCACGTCAGTCCTCGAACACGTCGAGCGGCAGCGCCGCCGACACCAGCGCGTTCGGTGCGTCCACGAGCTCGGATACCCGCAGCTCCACGGCCGCGCTCATGAGCACGTAGGCGGGCTCGCGCTCCAGACCATGCTCGTGCTCCAGCCACTCGAGCATCTCGATCAGGGCCCGCCGCGTCGCGAGGTTCAGGTCGAGGTGCTCGTTCGTGCCGTCGTCGGCCAGCGGGATGCCGGTGGTGGCGAAGTAGTGTCGCCCGGCCCGCGGCGGGGTCTCCCAGGCCGGGAAGCGCGGCTTCCAGCCGTCCCGGCGCAGGCCCACCCGCACGGTCGCGGAGCCGCCGGTCTCGATGGCGGAGATGCATACCTCGCCGTCTCCCTGCGCGAAGTGCAGGTCGCCGATCGAGAGCATCGCCCCGGCCACGCCCACGGGCAGGAAGAGCCGGCTTCCCACCACCAGGTCACGCACGTCGATGTTGCCGCCGTTCTCGCGCGGAGGGTACGTGCGGAGGCCGTCGGCCGCAGCGGGTGGCGCCGCCCCCTCGGGGCTCGGTAGCTCGAACTCTCCGCCACGGGCCGCGAGCTCCGCCTCACGCGCACGCTGCCCGGGTGAAGAGCTCCCGCGAGGGGGCCACGCCGATCACGCCCGCGAACACCCCTGCCGGCACGGCCACGCCGGGCACGTCCTGCGAGCGGGCGTGCTCGCCGTCGAGCTCCCAGCGGGCGAGGAAGGGGTCGGGGAAGAGGTCGCCGAGGAAGCCCGAGCCGGGCCAGATGGCGGTCCAGGCGAAGTCATCGGTCTCGTAGCCGAGCACGTCGATCTCGAGCACGTCCCCGGGCTGCGCGCCGCGCACCTCGAGCGGCCCGGTGAGCGGATGGGCCAGCGACGGGATCGCCGGCAGGTCGGCGTGCCTGGAGTCACGGGTCAGCGTGCCATCGCGCGAGTCGCGCAGCTCGAAGGTCACCACCTCGCCGGGGTCCACGGCGCGCCACCGGCGCGAGCTCCGGGTGCCAGCGGTTGTGACCGCCCGGGGCGCCCTGGTCGAGGCGGCGCGAGCGGTCGATCTCTATGCGCGTGCTCACAGCGGGTTCTACCGTCGGGGAGCGCGCCGGCGTGCGTCGGTATGCGCATCGGTCGCTGCAGCAGCGAGCCGGCGGGCTACACTGACTCGGTGCGCACCGGCCGGCCGGCACGGCAACGCAGTCGGCTCGGCCCTACAGCCCGTACGAGCGGCCGATCACGTCGAGCATGACCTCGTCCGTGCCGGCGCCGATGCGGTTGAGCCGCATGTCCCGCCACGCGCGCTCGATGCCGTACTCCTTCATGTAGCCGGCGCCGCCGTGGATCTGGAGGCACTCGTCCGTGACCTCGCACGCGATCCGCGCCGAGTAGAGCTTGGCCATCGAGATCTCGCGCACCGGGTACTCGCCGTTCTGGAAGCGCCAAGCGGTGCTGTAGACCATCTGGCGGGCCGCCTCGATCTTCGTGGCCATGTCGGCGAACTTGTGCCGGATCGCCTGGAACTTGCCGATCGGGCGGCCGAAGGCGGTTCGGTCACCGGCGTACTCGAGCGTGCGCTCGAAGCACCGCTGGGCGCCGGCCACGCAGCCCGCCGCGCCGATCAGCCGCTCGCCCTGGAGCTCCCACATGATGTGGTAGAAGCCCTTGCCCTCCTGCCCGAGCAGCGCGTCCTCCGGCACCCGCACGTCCTGGAAGGCGAGCAGCGCGGTGTCCGAGGCGTGCATCCCGAGCTTCTCGAGCTTCTTCTCGCGGATCACGCCGGGCTTGTCCATGTCCACGAGGAACAGCGAGAAGCCGTCGTAGCCCGCGTCGGGGTCGGTCTTCGTGACGAGCACGATGAAGTCGGCGCGGTGGCCGTTCGTGATGTAGGTCTTCGAGCCGTTGATGACCCACTCGTCGCCGTCGCGCACGGCGCGTGTCTTGATGCCGGCCACGTCGGACCCGGCGTCAGGCTCGGTGATCCCGAGGCACGAGATCTTCTCGCCGCGGATCGCGGGCACGAGGTAGCCCTGCTTCTGCTCCTCGGTGCCGAACAGGTGCACCGGCGGGGTGGCCATGTCGGTGTGCACCGCCACGCCCATCGCGAGGCCGCCCGAGTTGGCGTGAACCATCTCCTCGGCCAGCACGAGGTTGCTGTAGTAGTCGCCGCCCTGGCCGCCGTACTCCTCGGGGTACGAGAGGCCGAGGAAGCCGAGCTCGCCCATGCGGTGGAAGACGGAGTCGGGGAAGGTGGTCTCCTCCCACTCGGCCGAGTGCGGAGCCAGCTCCTTCGTCACGAACGCCCTGATCGACTCGCGGAGCTGGTCGTGCTCCTCGGTGAAGATGAAGTGCTTGCGCCTCGTCCCGAAGTCGGGCTTGAGCACGTTCTCGGCCGTCGCCATCGCACTTCCTCCTCGTCGTGGTCCGCGCGTGTGTGGCACGGTACACCAAAGTAGGGAGTTGAACTTCCTACTTTCGGTCGACTTTCCGCGGTGCACGGCGGTTCGTGCCCGTCGGCTAGTGTCGCCGCCGTGGGCGAGCGGACCTTCGACGTGGTGGTGGTGGGCGCGCGGGCCCGCCGGGGAGGTCTGCGCGGGCCGGCTTGCCGATGGCGGGCTCGAGACGGCGCTTGTGGAGCAGCATCTCGTGGGCGGCGAGTGCTCCTTCTACGCATGCATGCCCTCCAAGGCGCTGCTTCGCCCCGGCGAGCTGCTCGCGGAGGTACGTCGCATCCCCGGGGTGCGCGAGGCGGTGACCGGCGACCTCGACGTGCGAGCGGTGCTCGAACGGCGCGACGAGGTCATCCATGGCCTTGACGACTCCGGAATGCAGCCCTGGCTCGACGACCACGGCATCACCCTCGTCCGCGGCCAGGCGCGCTTCGACGGCGAGCGCCGGCTCGTGGTGGGCGACGACGCTCTGGTCGCGCGGAACGCGGTGGTGGTGGCCGCCGGCAGCTGCGCGGCCATCCCGCCGGTGGACGGCCTGAGCGAGGCGAGGCACTGGACCAACCGCGAGATCACCACGGCGCGCGAGGTGCCGGCACGCCTGGCGATCATGGGCGGCGGGGTCGTGGGCGTGGAAATGGCGCAGGCGTGGACCACGCTCGGATCCAAGGTCACGCTGGTGGAGGGCGAGGCGCGGGTGATCCCGCGCGAGGAGCCGTTCGCGAGCGAGGACGTCCGGAGCTCGCTGGAGAAGCAGGGCGTGGACGTGCGCGAGGGGGTACAGGCCTCGGCGGTGCGGGCCGCCGACGGCGAGGTGGAGGTACGACTCGACGACGGCGACACGATCCGGGCCGACGAGCTGCTCGTGGCCGTGGGCCGCCGGCCGCGCACGGACGAGCTCGGCCTCGAGACGGTCGGGCTCGAGCCGGGCGCGACGATCGACGTGGACGACCAGCTGCGGGCGAAGGAGTGGCTCTATGCCATCGGCGACGTGAACGGCCGCGTCCTGCTCACGCACATGGGCAAGTACCAGGCGCGAATAGCGGCGGACGTGATCCTCGGCAAGGACGCCCGCATTCTCAGCGACGGCGTCCGCTCGCCGCGGGTGATCTTCACCGAGCCCCACGTGGCTGCGGTGGGCTACACGCTCGAGGCGGCACGCGAAGCCGGCCTGAGCGTCCGCGCCGTGGACGTGCCCACGCAGGGCACGGCCGGCGCCAGCTTCTACGGCCGCGACGATGCGCCCGGGACCTGCCGGCTCGTGGTGGACGAGGACCGCCGCCTGGTTGTCGGGGCCACCTTCACCGGGATCGAGGTGGCCGAATGGCTCCACGCGGCCACCGTCGCCGTGATCGCCGAGGTGCCGCTCGAGCGGCTGGCCCACGCAGTACCGGCCTTCCCCACGCGCAGCGAGGTCTGGCTGAAGCTGATCGAGAAACTCGGGCTCTGAGGATGAGCGGCGCGGGCGCCGACGAGGTGCTGAGGCGGGTCCGCTCGCTCCGCGCGGGCTCGGTGACCACCTACGGCGACCTCTCGCCCGGGGCGCCGCGCTTCGCCGGGGCCGTGCTCGCCCGCTGCGAGGATCCAAGCGTTCCGTGGCAGCGGGTGGTGCGGGCGGACGGCTCGCTCGCGAAGGGCGAACGCCAGCGCCGGCTGCTCGAGGCCGAGGGCGTGCCGTTCCGCGGCGAGCGGGTGGACATGCGGGTAGCGTGGGTGCCGCCGGAGCCCGAGTAGTAGAAATGCAGGAGATGGCGTACGCGACGCTCCTCTACGACGTGCGCGACGACGGCGTCGCCACGATCGCGATGAACGCTCCCGACACGCGGAACGCGCTCTCGGGCGAGCTGCTCGGCGAGCTGATCGACGCGTTCGAGGCGGCGCGCGACGACGAGCGGGTGCGCTGCGTCGTGCTCGCTTCCACGCACGAGAAGGTCTTCAGCGCCGGCGGGAGCCTCGACCAGTTCGCAGCCGACGTGCCGTTGGTCCACAAGCACTTCCGCACCGAACGCTTCCCGCGGCTGTTCAAGCTGATCATGCAGCTCGGAAAGCCCACGGTCTGCGCCGCGGGCGGTCACGTGCTGGCCGGCGCGCTCGGGATCGCGCTGGCCTGCGACCTCGTGGTGGCCAAGGACACGGCCACGTTCGGCACGCCCGAGATCAACGTGGGCGTGTTTCCCGTTCATGATCATGGCCCTGATCTACCGCAACGTGCCGCGCAAGAAGGCGAACGAGATGATGCTCCTCGGTGAGCGCATGTCGGCTGAGGAGGCGCGCGAAGCCGGCATGGTCAACCGGGTCGTGCCGGGCCACGAGTTCGAGGCTGCCGTGGACGAATGGGCCGTGCAGCTCGCCGGGAAGTCGCCGGTGCTGATGAAGCTGGGCAAGGACGCCATGTACCGGCAGCTCGACATGCCGTTCGAGGATGCGCTCGACCACATGCGCAGCCAGCTCTCGCTGGCGTTCACCACCGAGGACATCCAGGAGGGGGTGAGGGCATTCTTCGAGAAGCGGGATCCGAGCTGGACCGGCCGCTGACCATGGGCCTCTCGCTCGTGGCACTGCGCTGCAGGACCGCGGACCGCACGCCACGGGCCATGCGCGGGGTGGAGACGCTCGCGCCACTGCTCGAGGCGCGCCTCGAGAGCGAGGCACGCGCGATCGGCAGCCCGTCCGAGCCGCGCACGGTGCCCTACGGCGAGGATCTGCGCGAGTCGCGCGGCTGCCTGCTCGAGGCGGGCGGCCAGGTGGACGACGCGCTCGAGGCCGGCAAGGTGCCGGTGCTGGTGGCGGGCGACTGCTCGATCGGGATTACGACCCTCCCCTCCGCCCTCCGGCACGGGCCCGGGATCAAGGTGCTGTGGCTGGACGCCCACGCGGACTACAACACGCCCTCGAGCACCACCAGCGGCTACCTCGGGGGCATGTCCCTCGCCGGCGCCTGCGGCGAGTGGGAGGCCGGCCTGACCGACACGATCGCGTCGGGCCGGGTGGTGCTGGCCGGCGTGCGCGACATCGACGCGGCGGAGCGGGAGGTGCTCGGGCGCAGTGACGTGACGGTCATCGGCGCGAGCACCGTCGAGACGCTCGTGGCGGTGAAGAACGCGCTGGACGGCGCCCCGGTGTACGTGCACCTGGACCTCGACGTGCTCGACCCGGAGCACTTCCCGGCGCAGTTCCCCGCGCCCGGGGGACTGCACCCCGAGAAGCTCTACGACCTGGCGGAGGCCGTGGTGGAGGACTGCGAGCTGGTGGGGCTCGAGATCACCGCCTTCGAGGCGCCCGACGAGCCGGCCGCTCACGCCGTCGCGGCCGAGACCGCGATGCGGGTGGTCGAGCCCTTCCTTGACCGCCTGACCAGCGATCGTCAGAGTAAGAAGTAGCTCTTCCCACTTCTGACCGGAGGCGCATGGCCGCAACTGAGAGGGCAGCCGCCGACACGCTTGTCGCCCGCCCATCGCTGCGCTCGCTCGTGGAGGACCTCCACGAGCGCCGCGAGCGTGCGCGCGAGGGCGGCGGGCAGGAGCGGATCGACCGCCAGCACGCGGCCGAGAAGCTCACGGCGCGCGAGCGCCTCGCGCTGCTGATCGACGACGGCCAGTTCACCGAGCTGGGGGTCCATGCCCGGCCGCACTTCTCCCAGCGCTCCATGGAGGGGAAGGACGCCCCGGCCGACGGCGTGATCACCGGGTACGGAAAGGTGGACGGCCGCCTGGTGGCCGTGGCCGCCTACGACTTCACCGTCATGGCCGGGTCGATGGGCATGACCGGCGAGCTGAAGGTGGCCCGCCTGCGTGAGCTGGCCCTGCAGAAGCGGATCCCCATGATCTGGCTGCTCGACTCTGCGGGCGCCCGCATCCAGGAGGCCGCCGGCTCGCTGTTCGCCGGCTCGGGGCACCTGTTCCGCGAGGAGGTGATCATGAGCGGGGTGGTGCCGCAGGTGGCCGCGCTCATGGGCCCCTGCGCAGCCGGTACGGCCTACATCCCCGGGCTCGCCGATTTCGTGCCGATGGTCAAGGGCCGCGGCTCGATGGCGCTCGCCGGTCCGCACCTCACGAAGGCCGTGACGGGCGAGGACGTGACCCAGGAGGAACTGGGCGGCTCGCGCGTGCACACGCGCGTCTCCGGGGTGGGCGACCTCGAGGTGGACTCCGACGAGGACTGCATCGCCGCCATCAAGGACTACCTCTCGTACATGCCACAGAACTGCGAGCAGGCGCCGCCCCTGCGCGAGCCCGAGGACCCGGTCGACCGGATGGACGAGGAGCTGCTCGACATCCTCCCCGACTCACCGCGCCATCCGTACGACATGTACGACGTGATCCGCCACGTGGTGGACGACGGCGAGTGGTTCGACCTCAAGCCGCGGTGGGCGCGCACGATCATCACCTGCCTGGCGCGGATGGGCGGGCGGCCGGTGGGGATCGTGGCGAACCAGCCGCGCCACCTCGGCGGCATCCTCGAGAACGACTCGGCGGACAAGGCGGCGCGGTTCATCAATCTCTGCGACGCCTACGGCATCCCGCTGCTCTTCCTCATGGACGTGCCCGGCTTCATGGTCGGCACCAAGGTCGAGCGCGCCGGGATCATCAGGCACGGCGCGAAGATGCTCTACGCGGTCTCGCGCGCGACCGTGCCGAAGGTCACCGTGGTTGTGCGCAAGGCGTATGGCGCCGGCTACTACGTGATGTGCGGCAAGGCCTACGAGCCCGACATGATCGTGGCCTGGCCGAGCGCGGAGATCTCCGTGATGGGACCGGAGGGGGCCGTGAACATCATCTTCCGCAAGCAGATCGAGGCGGCCGAGGATCCCGATGCGGCTCGCGCCGAGATGATCGAGGGGATCAGGGCGACGATCGACCCGTACATCGCCGCCGGCAACGCGCTGATCGACGACGTGATCGACCCGCGCGAGACGCGGCCCACGGTCATTCGAGCCCTCGAGATGGCGGCCACGAAGCGCGTGCAGCGCCCGCACAAGAAGCACGGAGATGCCGTATGACCCGCCCTATGAGCCGCTTCGAGAATCCGGCGATCATCACCTGCTCGATCTCGGGCACGGTGGCCAATCGCGACCAGTGCCCGGCGATCCCGTATACCCCGGACGAGTACGCGGCGGAGGCCAAGCGGGCGGTGGACGAGGGCTGCTCGATGATCCACATCCACGCGCGCACGCCCGATGGTGTGCCCTCCTACGAGATCGAGGACTTCCGGGCCATCACCGAGGCGATCCGCGCGGCGGTGGACGACGTGATCGTCAACTACTCCACGGGCGCGATCGGGGTGCCGATCGAGAAGCGGATCGCGTACCTGCGCGAGCTGCGGCCGGACGTGGCCGCGCTCAACATGAGCTCGATGAACTACGCGAAGTACTCGACCAAGCGCAAGGACTTCGTGTTCAAGGCGGTGTTCGAGAACTCGTTCGACACGATCATCGAGTTCCTCGAGGCGATGAACGAGCTGGGGATCCGGCCCGAGCACGAGTGCTTCGACTCCGGGCACGTGGCGAACCTCGACCCCCTCCTCGACATGGGGCTGCTGAAGGAGCCGCTCCAGGTGTCGTGCGTCATGGGGGTGAACGGCGGCATCCGGCCCACGCCGAAGAACCTCGCGTTCATGGCCGACCAGGTCCCGGGCGGCGCGGAGTCGCACAACAACTGGGGCGTGATCGGGATCAGCCGCGACCAGTGGCGGCTCGTGGCCACGGCCGCCGCGCTCGGCGGCAACGTGCGCGTGGGCCTGGAGGACAACTTCTACCTGCCGGAGGGCGAGATGGCGCGCTCCAACGGCGATCTGATCGCGCGCGCCCGCCGGCTGGTGGAGGACGTGGGCCGGCGCGCCGCAACGGTGGCCGAGGCGCGCGAGCTGCTTGCCGCGCCGGTGCGCGAGGCGGCGCGGTGAGCGGGGCGCTCGAGGACGTCAAGGTCCTCGACCTCTCCCGGCTGCTGCCCGGCGGCTTCTGCTCGCTGCTGCTCGCGGACTTCGGGGCCGACGTGCTGAAGGTCGAGGACACCGGCATGGGCGACTACGTCCGCTGGGCCACGCCGTACCACGAGGGGGCGGCGGACTCGGCAAAGTCGGCGCTGTTCCTCGCGCTCAACCGCGGGAAGCGCTCGATCCGGCTGAACCTGAAGGAGGAGCGCGGCCGCGAGGTGCTGCTGCGGCTGGTGCGCGATGCGGACGTGCTGCTCGAGTCCTTCCGGCCGGGCGTGATGGAGCGTCTCGGCGTGGGCTACGAGCGGCTGAGCGAGGAGAACCCTCGCCTCATCTACTGCGCGATCACGGGCTACGGCCAGGACGGCCCCTACACGGAGCGCTCGGGCCACGACATGAACTACCTGGGCCTGGGCGGGCTGCTCGGGCTCACGGGCGAGCGCGACGGCCCGCCCGTTCAGGCGGCCGGTCAGATCGCGGACCTCGGCGGTGGCGCGCTCATGGGTGCGTTCGGGATCCTCGCCGCGCTGCGCGAGCGGGAGCGCTCCGGCAAGGGGCAGCTCGTGGACGTGTCGATGTTCGACGGGGCGCTTTCGTGGCTCGCGCTCGTGGCGGCCCGCTATCTCTGCGAGCGAGTGGTGCCCGAGCGAGGCACGCTCGAGCTCGCGGGAAGCCTCGTCTGCTACCGGCCCTATGCCTGCAAGGACGGCTGGGTGACCCTCGGCGCGCTCGAGCCCAAGTTCTGGCAGGCGTGGTGCCGCGGCGTCGGGCGCGAGGACCTGATCGAGCGGCAGTTCGAGGGGCCGGGCTCCGACGCGCACGCGGAGGTCGAGCGGATCTTCCTGGAGCGCACCCGCGAGGAATGGCGCGAGTTCGCCTCGCATCACGACTGCTGCCTCGAGCCGGTGCTGGACCTGGGCGAGGCGCTCGACTCCGAGCTCGTGCGCGCGCGCGAGATGGTGGTCGAGGTCGACCAGCCGGGAACCGACGGCGTGAGCCTGCTCGGCGTGCCGGTCAAGCTCTCCCGCACCCCGGGCGCACCGGCCGGCCCAGGGCCCGGCCTGGGCGAGCACACCCGTGAGGTGCTGTCTGCACTCGGCTACGAGGAGGGCGAGATCGCCGCGCTGGAGGAGGCTGGAGCGGTGGCCGGCCCCGCCGAGGCCGGCGCCCGCGGGAGCTTCATGGGTGATGGGTCGTGTGCACTCGGCCGAGCCGGGGCTTCCGCCAGAACGGGCTCCTGAAGATGAAGGAGCTGGCCGAGCGAAGCGGGGTCAGCTCCGGCACGATCAAGCACTACCTGCGCGAGGGCCTGCTTCCGGAGCCGGTCAAGACCTCGCGCAACATGGCCTACTACCCGCCCGAGTTCGTCGAGCGGATACGGCTGATAAAGCAGCTCCAGGAGGAGCGCTTCATGCCGCTGAAGCTGATCCGGACCGTGCTCGAGGAGGATCCCGAGCGCGCCCGCGCGCTGGTGGAGCTGGAGGACCGCATTCTCGAGCGCGCGCTGCAGGGGGACCGCCGCCGCGTGTCGGCCGCGCGAGCTGCGGCGCCGCTACGACGTGCCGCAGGAGGTGCTCGAGCGACTCGCCGAGCTCGAGATCCTCACGCCGAACAGCCGCGGCTACGGCGAGCGCGACGTGCAGATCGTGGAGGCGATCAGCCGCTTCCGGGCGGGTGGGTACGACGAGCGGATCGGCTTCACCGTCTACGACACTCTTCGCTACAAGCGCGCCCTCGAGGATCTCGTGAAGGAGGAGGTGGAGGTGCTCATGGACCGGCTGGCGGGGGAGCTCGAGCCGGACCGCGCGGCCGACCTGATCCAGGCCGGGGTCGAGCCGCTCCAGGACCTCATCGCGGCCCTGCACCAGAAGCTGCTTGCTCGCCGAGCTGCGCCGGCAGCGCGCCGCGCGCGCGAGTGACGTGACCGATCTCCACTCGGTCTCCGCGCGGATGCGGTGGCAGGCGGAGTGGTGCGACCGCCTCGGCTCTCCCCTGTACGGCTCCCTGTTGCTGGCGGCGGCGGACGACGCCGACGCCGGGGGTCCGGTGGCGCAGGTGCTGGCGGGACACGAGACCGATCCGCTCGAGTCGATGCTCCAGCTTCGCTTCATGGGAGCCATGCATCGCCTCGCGCTGGCGGGGCGAGGCGCCCGAGCTGGCGGCCGTCTATCCGTCCACGGGGGGTGACGGGGCGAATCCGTGGCCCGCGTTCCGCGCGACCGTGGCCGCGCACCTCGCCGAGCTGCGCGAGCTCGTGGAGCGCCCGGTTCAGACGAACGAGGTGGGCCGCTGCCGTGCGCTCGCGCCGGGGTTCCTGCTGCTGGCCGCGGAGACGGGCCTGCCGCTGCGCTTGCTCGAGCTCGGCGCGAGCGCCGGGCTCAACCTGCGCTGGGACGCGTTCCGCTACCGCTCGCCCGGATTCGCCTTCGGCGATCCGGCGTCACCGGTGGACTTCCGCGACTTCCTCGAAGGGCCGGCGCCGAGCCCGCCCGACCGCGTCGCGGTGGTCGAGCGGGCCGGATGCGATCCCAGGCCGGTGGACGCGACCAGCGAGGACGGCGTGCTCACGCTCCGCTCCTACGTCTGGCCGGACCAGCTCGAGCGACTCCGCCTCCTCGACGGCGCCCTTGCGGTGGCCCCGCGAGTTCCGGTCGAGCTGGAGCGGGCGGGCGGGGCGGAGTGGATCGAGCGGCGGCTGGCGGAGCCGGTGGAGGGCGCGTGCTCGGTCGTCTTCCACTCGATCGTCATGCAGTACGTGGAGCCGGACGAGCGCGACCGGATCGGCGAGCTGATCGCCGCGGCGGGCGCCCGGGCCACCGAGCGCGCGCCGCTGGCTCGCCTGGCGCTCGAGCCGGGCGCCGAGCTGGCCGAGCTGCGGCTGACCGTGTGGCCGGGCGGCGAGCGAGCGCGTGCTGGCGCACGCCGGCTACCACGGCGAGCCGGTGCGCTGGGTGGCGGACGAGGCGCGGCCTCAGTAGGTGATGACGGTCCGCACGCCCTCGTGGCGGTCCATCGCCGCGAACGCGTCGTTCACCTCATCCAGCGAGATGCGCCGGGTCACGAGCGACTCGAGGTCCAGGTCGCCCGCCAGGTAGCGGTCCACGAGCTCGGGCACGCGGTCCCGGCCCTTCGCGCCACCGAACGACGCCCCCGCGATCCGGCGCCCGGTGATCAGGAAGCGCGGCACCACCTCGAGCACCTCGCCCTTGCCGGCCACGCCCGCCACCGTGCACAGGCCCCAGCCCATCCGGGCCGCCTCCACGGCCTGCCGCATCACCGCGACGTTCCCGGTGGCCTCGAAGGTGTAGTCGGCGCCGAACCCGCCGGTCATCTCGACGATCTGGTCGACCGCGTCGGGACCGCCCGCGAGCGTGTCGGTGGCGCCCTGGCCGCGCGCCTGCTCGAGCCGCTCCTCCGAGAGGTCCACCGCGATGATGCGCTCGGCGCCGGCCAGCCGGCACCCCGCCACCGCGCCGAGGCCAACGAGGCCGGCGCCGAAGACCGCGCAGGTGGAGCCCGGCTCCACCTTGGCCACGTAGAGGGCCGCGCCGATGCCGGTCGTGGCACCGCACGCCAGCGAGCAGATCACGTCCAGGGCCGCGTCGGGATTGACCTTGGCCAGCGCGATCTCCGGCATCACCGTGGCCTCCGCGAACGTGCTCGTGCCCATGAAGTGCCGGATCGGCTCGCCGTCGCGGCGCAGGCGCGTGGATCCCGTCGGGCAGGTGCCCCTTGTTCTGCTCCTCTCGGATCGCGAGGCAGATGTTGGTCTTGTCGGACAGGCAGTGCACGCACTCCCGGCATTGGGGCGAGAAGAGCGTGACCACGTGGTCGCCCGGCGCGAGGCTCGTCACGCCCTCGCCCACGGTCTCGACCACGCCCGCGCCCTCGTGGCCGAGCACCGTCGGCGCGTAGCCGGACGGGTCGGCGCCGCTCGCCGTGTACATGTCGGTGTGGCAGACGCCGCAGGCGGCCAGCCGCACGAGCACCTCGCCCGGCCCCGGCCCGTCCAGCTCGACGTCCTGTACGACGAGCGGCTCAGCGAACTCCTCGAGCACGGCCGCGCGGATCTTCATGGCGCCGGACCCTATCCGCTGACGTCACGCTCTTGTCACACAGGCGGCTTGTCCCGTCACGCCGCGCCGAGCACGATCGGCCGATGACGATCGAGAGGAACGTTGAGCTGAATAGTTCACGCCCAACATTCACTCGATCGGTGGATGCAGCGATCGCCGCGCTCGCCGGGCGACAGCACGGCGTCGTGGCGCGGCGGCAGCTCGTCGACCTCGGGCTCGATCGGAACGCGATCCGGCACCGGATCCGGGTGGGCCGCCTGCACGTGCTCCATCGCGGCGTCTACTCAGTCGGCCATCGGGTGGTCTCGTCGGCGGCAGCGATCACGGCAGCCGTGCTCGCGTGCGGGCCGGGCGCGGTGCTCAGCTACCGGTCGGCGGCATCGCTGTGGGCGATCAGGCGCAGCGCGGCGCAGTCGACGTAACGGTCCCGCGGAAGCTGACGCGGCACGACGGACGATCCAGGTGCCACGTCGGTCCGGCTTCCCCACGACGAGCGGGCCGTTCACGACGGATTCCGATCACCACCGTCCCGCGCACCCTGCTCGACCTCGCCGCGGTGCTGCGGCCCGCACCAGCTCGAGCGAGCGGTCGAGCAAGCCGAGGTGCTCCGGCTCACCGACCCGCTCTCCCTGCCGGACATGGTCGCGCGCTACCCGGGCCACCGCGGCGTCGCACGACTGCGCGAGTCGTGGCGGACGGTCGCGTCGGAGCCGCCGTCACCCGCAGCGAGCTCGAGGAGCGTTTCCTCGAGTTCGTGGCGAGCGCTGGTCTACCGCGCCCGGAAGTCAACGCGCCGGTGCAGGTGGCAGGGGCGTGGATCGAGGTCGACTGCCTCTGGCGGGCCCAGCGCGTGGTGGTGGAGCTCGATGGCCGCGCCGTGCACGCCACGGGCACCGCCTTCGAGCGGGACCGTGCCCGCGACCGCGCCCTTCAGGTGGCGGGGTGGCGGCCGGTGCGTGTCACATGGAGGCAGCTCGCGCGCGAGCCACTGGCACTCGAGGCGGACCTGCGCGTCCTCCTCGCCGTCACCACCTGACGTCGTGCCACTCCATCACGCCGTGACCCGAGGCCAGTTGCAGGCCACCCGGGAGCTCGCCTTCGAAGCTTCCGAACGGCTGCAGGTAGTCGCTGCTGAAGAAGGGCCGGCGGGTGTGGTCCTCCCGGGCGCACCAGGGCGTGAAGCGCAGGTCGCCGACCCGCGAGAGGTCGTCCGCGAACGCGAGCGGGCCGACCTCGGCGGGCTCGCCGTCCACCCAGACGGTGCGCTCGCTGGATGTGGCGCCGTCGTGCACGCCGGCCACGAGATTCCAGGCCAGCGAGTGCCCGTCGACCGAGCGGCCGATGCCCGCCGACCAACGCCAGACCGTGTGCCGCTCGTGGTATCCCGCGGAGTCGTCGACGAAGACCTCGTCACCGTCCACGGTCCACTCGCGCGCGCCGACTCGCAC
Source organism: uncultured Thermoleophilaceae bacterium (assembly GCA_963759625.1). Classification (GTDB taxonomy): domain Bacteria; phylum Actinomycetota; class Thermoleophilia; order Solirubrobacterales; family Thermoleophilaceae; genus JACVRW01. The sequence goes on from CAVXAD010000008.1 coordinate 99,769, forward strand.
GTGCCCGCTGGCGTAGAGCGGCGCCTGCTTGCGCGTCCAGATCCAGGCGCTGCCGCTCGGCGAGACCACCTCCATGCCTTCGCCCTCCCGGAGGGCGAGGTCCACGCTCACGCCTTCGGCCTCGACCCGCGCCCGCCCGGGCGAGAGCTCCAACCCGCCGCGCCGGCTCGTGGTGCGCTCGTGGAGGCTGCCGTCCGGCAGCGCCACCGCCCACCAGCGCTGGGGCAATCCGGCCACGCGTGCGTCGCCCATGCAGACCATCAGGTCGGGCCGGTAGAGCGCCACGTAGCGCCAGCGCTTCAGCGGCCGGCCACGCTTCAGGAGCGGCATCCGCGCCGGAGGGAGCGGCAGTCCGAGCGAGCGCACCTCGGGGCCGCGGACGGGTAACCGCGTCACGGGCGCGAGTACACTCCAGATTGACTGGTCAGTCAATTGCGGGGGAGGACTTTTCTTGCGCGCCGCCGCCGTTCAGCTCAACTCGAGGGATGACAAGGACCGCAATCTCGCGGTCGCCGAACGCCTCACCCGTGCCGCCGCGGCCGATGGCGCGACGCTCGTCGTGCTGCCCGAGAAGTTCAACGTCCTCGGAACCCACGACGACTACCTCGCGGGCGCCGAGACGCTCGAGGGACCGACCGTCGGCTGGGCACGTGACCTGGCGCGGGAGCTCGGCATCGACTTCGTCGCCGGCTCCATCGTCGAGCGCCGCGAGGACCGGCGGAAGCTGTCCAACACCTCGGTGCACGTGGGCCCCGACGGCGACGTGAAGGCCGTGTACCGCAAGATCCACATGTTCGACGTGGAGGTGGGCGGCCAGGTATACCGCGAGTCGGAGTCCCAGGAGGGCGGCCACGAGATCGTGCGCTCGGAGAGCGCCGACGGCGTCCCGTTCGGGCTGACCGTCTGTTACGACCTCCGCTTCCCGGAGCTGTACCGCGTGCTCGCCGTGGAGGGCGCGCGCGTGCTGCTGCTCCCCGCCGCCTTCACCGAGGTCACGGGACGCGCGCACTGGGAGGTGCTGATCCGCGCCCGCGCGATCGAGAACCAGGCGTTCGTGGTGGCGGCCGACCAGGTCGGGCCGCACCCGCCGGACAAGGTGAGCTTCGGCGGATCGATGATCGTGGATCCGTGGGGCGAGGTGCTGGCCAAGGCTCCCGACGAGGAGTGCTTCGTGGCCGCCGAGCTGGACTTCGACCGGCAGGACGAGGTGCGCGAGAAGCTCCCCAGCCTCGCCAACCGCGTGCCCGACGCCTATCGCGGCTCGGCCGAGGTCGGTGCCTGATGGCCACCGCCCCGAAGGCACAGATCGACAAGCGCCGGCTCATCCTCGATGCCGCCGTCAACGTGTTCGCGCAGCGCGGGTTCCACCACTGCCGCGTGTCGGACGTGGCGGACGAGGCCGGGGTGGCCTACGGCCTGGTGTACCACTACTTCGATTCAAAGGAGGAGATCCTCAACACCCTCTTCCTCGAGCGCTGGGAGATCATGCTGGAGGCGATCGCCGAGATTGACGCCCGCGATCTCCCGGTAAGGGAGAAGCTCCATTCGGTGGCGGGCTTCATCATCGACTCGTACCGCCACGACCCGGACCTGATGAAGGTGATCATCGTCGAGGTCACGCGTGCGGCAAACTCATTCGGAGCGCTCCACCTGGACAAGATCCGCGAGGCCTACGACCGGATCGCCGCCATTCTCGAGCCGGCCCACGGCAGCGGCTCCTTCAAGTCGGGCATCCCGGCGGACTTCGCCGCCATGTGCTTCTACGGGGCGATCGAGCAGCTCCTCACAGGCTGGATCTTCGGGCTGCTGCCTGCCACCGACGCCGAATACGAGCGAGCCAAGGGGCTCGTGGTCGAGGCCATCTGTGGTGGCATCGAGTCCGGGCCCGGTTCCTCGCCCGCCACCTCTGCTTGAATCAGCGCCGATGGGTAACGACATGACCAAGCGTCTCATGTGGAGTGGCCTGCTCGCCGGCGTCGGAGCGCTCATGGCGATCCTCTCCAACCGCGTGGCCACAGAGATCTGGGTGCGGGTCTTCAAGGAAGACCCCCCGGTCGACTGATGGTCGACGCCCCCAACCAGGGCGCCACCGGGGAGCCGGCACCGGCGGCTCCGGCCGCGGTCGCCGACGGCGTCGGGGGCGGCGGGGAGTCCCCGCTGAGCGTCGAGACCGAGGGCGGCCCACTCGCCGACCACCCGGAGGTCCTCGTGGGAGGCGCGTTCATAGGCGGGCTGGCGCTCGCCCTGATCATCAGGAGAGTGTCGAGATGAGCGCTGAAGGGCTGGGTCCGAACGGTTCGGCCGACAAGACGCTCGGAGAGATCGTGTCGGAGGTCTCGGAGAAGGCGTCGCTACTGGTGCGCGAGGAGATCGAGCTCGCCAAGACCGAGGTCACCGAGAAGATCTCCAAGCTCACCAAGGGCGCGGTCGTGGCCGGCGCCGCAGGCGTGTTCCTGATCTTCGGCATCACGATGCTCTTCCACACGCTCGCCTGGTTCCTCACCGACCTGTTCGACTGGGATCCCTGGACGGGCTTCCTGGCGGTCACGGTGCTCCTCTTCGTGCTTGCCGGGCTGGCGGCTTTCATCGCGACACGCCTCTTCAAGAAGGGCTCGCACCTCACTCCGGACCTCGCCATCGAGGAGGCCAAGCTCACGCGCGCCCAGCTCGAGGCGCAGATCGTGCAGCGCGACCAGGTGCAGCGTTCGCTCGAGAAGGGTGAGGAGGTGGCGCGCTGATGGCCACGGGATCGCGCAGTCCCGATGTGATCCGCCAGTCGATCGAGGAGACCCGCCGCGAGCTGGCCTTCTCGGTGAACGACCTGCGCTCGAAGGTGACCGAGATAACGGACTGGCGCGCCCAGCTCACGCGGAATCGCGGTACCGCTCTGGTAGGCGCCGCGGTGGCCGGGTTCGTCATCGGCGGCGGCGTGGCCGCCACGTTCTCGTTGTTCAGCCGCCGCCGGCGCTAGCCGGCGCCTCGTCGCGGTCGTCGAGCCGTCGCTGGACGAGGGCGGCTACGCCGCCTGCCGGGATCGGCAGCCAGAACGACACGAGCCGGTAGGCGAGCGTTGCGAGCACGGCCTGGCTGGCGCCCACGCCGGCGAGCGCCAGCGTTCCCGTGAGGCCGGCCTCCACGAAGCCGAGGCCGCCCGGGGTCAGCGGCAGCGTGCCCAGCAGCTGGGCGGCGAAGAAGGCCAGCAGCACGAGCGAGGTCCGCGGGTGGGCGCCCACCGCGTTGAGGGCGGCGAGCAGCGTGGCGTAGTCCAGCAGCCAGCGGCCGGTGGCGGCGAGCAGGGCCTGCCACCAGTTGTGGCCCAGCACGTCCTTGACCACGTCGCGCTCGCGCAGGAGCCGCGACGGGAGATCGTCGCTCGCAGGCTTCACCCCCGGCACGTGGTCTGCCACCCACTGCGCCGCGCGCCCGGCCAGCACGAGGGGGCGATCGAACGCCACAGCGGCCGCGCCGAGGGCGAACATGAAGACGAAGGCCACCGCCCCCGCCTCCACCGCCCGCTCGAGTCCGGGGTCCACAGGGGCCCCGCCGATCACCGCCGGCACGGTGAGCACGGGGAGCGCGCAGAGCGTGCCGAACACCACCAGCGACGACGCCGTCATGCCCGACGCCGCCCGCGCCGCCGGGATTCCGGCGTGCGTGAGCATGGCGTACTGCATCGCGCCCGAGGCGGCCACTCCGCCCGGCACGACCCGCCCGAACGCGTTCGACGCGAGCTGCGAGGTGATCACCGGACCCCAGCGCTTGGTGCGCAGCGCGAGCCGCTGTACCGCCCACATGCAGGCGTAGCTGCCGGCCTGGAGCAGGAGCATCGCCACGAACCAGAGCGGGTTCACGTCGTCGAGCCGGTCCCACGCGCCCAGCACGTTCAGGATCGCCGGAGCGAGCAGGTAGAGCGACACCGCCGTGATCACCAGCAGCCCGCCGCGACGGACTACCGCTACAGCAGACACAGCCGAAGGCTAGGCAGGGGCCGGCTCGTCCGCCGGCGCCGGTGGCGGCGGCTCCTCCGGCGGCGCCTGGCGCAGGGAGAGCGTGCGCGGGTCGAAGTACTCGCGCAGCAGGATCTGGATCGACGCCGCGATCGGGATCGCGAGGAGCGCGCCCAGAATCCCCAGGAGGGTGCTGCCGATCAGCACCGACACGATCGTCACGAACGGATGCACGTTCACGGTGCGCTTCTGGACCTGCGGCTGGATCACGTGGTTCTCGAACTGCTGGTAGACGATCGCCCAGATCACCCAGATGATCGTGGCGGTCGGGAAGTCCTCGAAGAGGGTGACCACGCCGATCAGGACCGCCGCGATCGTGGCACCCACGAGCGGGATCAGCGAGAAGAGCCCGGCGATCACCGCCAGCGGGGCACGGAAGGGCACCCCGAGGATGGTCAACATCACGTAGGTGGCCACGGCCCGCGATGAACGCGATAAACATCGCGCCCGCCACGTATCCGCCCACCGCGTTGGCGATCCGGTCGATCGAGCGCTCCAGGCGCAGGCGTTGCTCGGGTGGTCGCAGCCGGAGCGCGGCGTCCACCCAGGTCCGGCCGCTCCCGAGCATGAACGCGGTGAGGACCAGGATCGTGAGCAGGGCGAAGAGCGAGTTCACGACCGCGACGCCCACGTCCCGGAGCGTCGTGGCGGCGCCACCCAGCTTGGAGGGCAGCTGGTCGGCCTCGTCCTGAAGCTTCTCGGTGATGTCGTAGTCGTTGTTCAGCTCCCGCAGCCGGTCGTTGTCCTCGACGTAGCGCGTGACCTGGCGCGAGTACTTCGGCAGGTTCTTGGCGAAGCGGTTGCCCTCGGTGATGAACGGCGGCACGATCAGCGCGATCAGCGCGATCGGCACCAGCAGCAGGCCCACGTACACCACCGCGATCGCGAAGCCGCGCCGCATGTGACGCGAGAGCCGGTTCACGGGGCCCGCCAGCGCGATCGCCAGGAAGGCCGAGATGAAGATCCAGGTGAGCGGCCTGCGCACCTGATAGATCAGGTAGAGACAGACCACGACGGCGACGATGATCAGCACGATGCGGACGATCGTCCTCGCGGGAGGCTCGCGCACCGCGCGATTGTCCTTGGGCTCCCGGACGGCCCGGGAGGGCTCTAAGACAGGAACTCGAGCGGGAGGCCGCCCGCGCCGAGCAGGCCCGGTCCCGTGTGCGTGGCGAGCACCGGGCCGATCTCGCTCGACACGGTGGGCTCGTGGCCGAAGATCTCGAGACCGCGCTCCACCAGCTGGGCGTGGGCCTCGGGGGAGTTGATGTGCTGGGCGCACCAGCCCGCGGCGCCGGAGTCGTGGCACTGGCGCAGGTAGTCCACCATTCGCTCGAACGCGCGCGAGCTGGTGCGCACCCGCTCAACGGGCGTCATCTCGTTCTGGACCGTCAGGATCGGCTTCACCCGCAGCGTCGAGCCGATCCAGGCGCTCGCCGCGCCGATCCGGCCGCCCCGCCGCAGGAACTCCAGCGTGTCGATGGCGAACCAGAGCCGGAGCTCACCGCGGGCCTCGCCGAGGCGCGCGACTATCTCGGCGGCCGGCGTGCCCGCCGCGGCCGCGCTTGCCGCGGCCAGGACCATCAGGCCGAGGCCCCCGGCCGCGGTCGTGGAGTCGAACACCTGCACCCGCTCGCCCCCCTTGCCCTCGCGGGTCAGCGTCTCGGCCGCGCGCCGCGCGGACTCCGGCGTGCCCGACAGGCCCCCCGAGATGTGGACCGACACGACCTCGCCGCCGTCGGCGAGGAGCGGCTCGTACACGGAGGTGAAGTCGCCGACCGAGGGCTGCGAGGTGGTGGGGAGGCTCTGCGCCGCCCGCAGCTCCTCGAAGAACGCGTTGTAATCGGTGATGTCCGTCTCCGGGACGGTGCGGTCGCCGCCGAACACGATGTAGAGCGGAACGACGTGGATTCCGTGTCGTTCCACGACCTCCGCCGGGAGGTACGAAGTGCTGTCGGTTACCACCGAGACGCGGGGCATGCGCGCGCCAGCCTACCCCTCTACACTCGCCCCCGAGGTGGAGCGATGAGCCCTCATGCGCGCGAGACGGTCGAGGCTCTCCTCACCGCCCGCGCCGAGGAGCTCCGCAGCACGCGGGTCGCGATGATGCGCTCATCCGAGGGTCAGCGCGACTCGGAGCTGGCGCACGTGGACAACCACCCGGCCGATCTCGGGAGCGAGCTCCACGACGAGGAGCTCGACGAGACGACGAAGATCTACATGGATGAGGAGGAGCGGCGCATCGCCGAAGCGCTCCGCGCCCTCAGCGACGGTACCTACGGCACCTGTCTCGGGTGCAACCGGCAGATCCCGCCCGAGCGCCTCGAAGCCGTGCCCGAAGCCGTCCGCTGCCTGGACTGCCAGCGTCGCTTCGAGGGCATGCACCGCCAGCAGACGCGGATCTGAGCACGTGCCGGTAGTGATCACGGGCGCCACGGGCTTCATCGGCTCCCACGTCGCCCGCCTTGCGGTCGAGCGCGGAGACGAGGTCGTGCTCGCGGTGGAGCAAGGATCGGCCGACGACGCCATCGCCGATCTCGATTGCAAGCGCGTCCGGATCGACGTGACCGACCGGCGCTCGGTTCGGCGCGCCCTACGCGGCGCGGAGCGTGTGTTCCACTGCGCGGGCGTCACCTCCGTGCGTCCGCGCGATGCCGAGCGCGTGTTCCAGGTCAATGTAGGCGGCACCAAGCTCGTGATGGAGGAGAGCCTGCGCGCCGGTGTGGAGCGGGCGGTGCACACCTCGAGCGCGGCGGTGGTGGGGCCGGCCGAACCCGGCAAGACCGCGGACGAAACGCAGATCTTCACAGCCGGACGGCTTGGCATCCCGTACGTCAACTCCGTCCACGAGGCCGAGGTCGAAGCCATGCGCGTGGCGGCGCGCGGGCTCCCGCTCGTGTGCGTGAACCCGACCATCGCCTTCGGCGCCGGCGACTTTCACCTGACATCCACGCGGCTGGTCCGGAGCTTCCTGCTGGGCCGGGTGCCGATCTACACGACCGGCGCGGTGAACATCGTCGACGTTCGCGACGTGGCCGAGGGCCACCTGCTCGCCGACCGGCTCGGCTCGGTGGGAGAGCGCTACATCCTGGGTGGCCGCAACTTCACGTTCGACCGGCTCTTCGCGGACCTGGGCCGCCTCTCGGGCGTGGACACACCGGTGAAGCTCGCCACCGCACCCGCCCGAGCGGCGGCGCGGGTGCTGAGTGCCGCCGGCCGAGGCGGTCCGCTGGCCGCGAACGAAGTGCGTGCGGCGAGCCAGTGGTGGACCTACCGCTCCACCAAGGCCAAGCGGGAGCTGGGCTGGCGCTCGCGCCCGCACGAGGAGACGCTCGAGGCGACGGTGGCCTGGCACCTCGAGCGCGAGCACGACCGGATCGCGCGCAGCCGGCGCTCCCAGCAGCTCCAGTACCGAGCGGCCGGCGCGGCCGCCGGCGCGCTGGAGGAGGCGGTGGGACTGCTGCGTTGGGTGGGTGGGATTCGACCCTAGTCCCGGGTACTACGCTCACGGTGTGACCACTCTCTACCGCTGCAAAGCCCGTACCGACCTCGTCTGCCGCTGCGGGCGGGTGGCCCGCCGGCTGCGCGCGCTGGGGATCGACTACGAGGAGGTCCGAGTCGCATTCCTGAAGCGGGACCGCCCCGAGGTCGAGGAGCTCACCGACCAGCGCTGGGTGCCGGTGCTGGTCCACGGCGACGAAGTGCTCAGCGACTCGCATCGGATCCTCGAGTACCTCGACGGGCTCGAGCGAATGGAGGCTGCATGAGCTCCAAGAGCGCGCTCGGGCGCCGCGCGAAGGTCGCGCACAACGTGCGGCGCGTATGGCCGCTGGTGCTGATGGGCTGGGAGCGCTGGCAGTCGCTGTCCCCCGCCCAGAAGGAGCGCTACAAGCAACAGGCGCGCGAGTACGCGCAGCGAGGCCGCGACGCGGCCAAACGGCGGCGCAAGCGCGGCTAGTTGCTAGTCCAGCCGGTTCTCGATTCCGATCGGCCGGCGCACGGGCTCAGGCTCGTCGAGCTCCATGGCCCCGTCCGGGACCTCGACGCCGAGCAGCCCGGCGAGCTCACCCGACTCGAACATCTCCATCACGATGTCGGAGCCGCCCACAAGCTCGCCCTTCACGAAGAGCTGAGGGATCGTCGGCCAGCCCGACAGTCCCGACAGCTCCTCGCGGATACGCGGGTCGGGGAGGATGTCGAGGGCGGCGTACTTCACGCCCAGCGCATTCAGCGCCCCCGAGGTGCGTGCCGAGAAGCCGCACGCGGGCTGATTCGGCGTGCCCTTCATGAAGAGCATCACCTCGTTCTCCTGGATCGAGTTCTCGATGAAGCCGCGAATCTCGTCGTTGGTCATGCCGTTCCTCCATCGGGGATCGAAGTTCTGATCGAGAGCGCGTGGATCGGCCCGCCGATCTCCGCGCCGAACACCTCGTATACGAGCTTGTGCTGCTGGATGCGGGTCAGGCCGGCGAAGCGGTCGGACACGATCTCGGCGCGGAAGTGGTCGCCGCCGCCGGTCAGATCCTCGACCGAGACGCTGGCGCCCGGGAGCGCATCCTGTATCCGCTGCTTCAGCTCGCCGGTCGTGGGCATCGAATCTCCAGAGTACCGAGCGAATCGCCGATACAATCCAGGAATGGTCATCCTCACGGACATCGCCGCCACCAAGGTGCGGGAGTTCATCAACGGCCAGAGCGCCGGCGAGGGCGTGGGACTTCGGGTGGGCGTCCGCGGCGGCGGGTGCTCCGGCTTCCAGTACGCGCTCGCCCTCGACGAGAAGCGCGACGACGACCATGTCTTCGACGCCGCCGGCATCCCCGTGCTCGTCGACCCGGCGAGCCTCCAGTACGTCGACGGGTCCACCGTCGACTTCACCGAGAGCTTCCAGGGCTCGGGCTTCGAGGTTTCGAACCCCAACGTGATCGCCTCCTGCGGCTGCGGCTCCTCCTTCCGCGTCGCGGATGAAGAGCCCAGCTGCGGCTCTGTCGCCTAGCCTCGGCCGCCTGAGACTTCGCCTGGCGGGGTCATCGGTCGCTCGCCTGCGCTCGCAGGCGTCGCTCCCTGCTTCCCCCGCCATGCTCGCCTCATGCGCCCGAGGCCGGTTAGCCTCGGGCGATGGCCCCGAAGCGCAGCGCGGGCATCCTCCTCTATCGCCTGACGGGCGGCGTGCCCGAGGTGTTGCTCGTACATCCGGGCGGGCCGTTCTGGGTGCGCAAGGACGCGGGCGCGTGGTCGATCCCGAAGGGGGAGTACGGCGAGGACGAGGACGCGCAGGCCTGCGCGCGGCGCGAGTTCGAGGAGGAGACGGGCACGGCGCTGCCCGCGAGCGCGCTGACCGATCTGGGCACCGCGCGGCAGAAGAGCGGCAAGGTGGTCACCGCCTGGGCCGCCGAGGGCGACCTCGACGCGGACGCGATCCGGAGCAACACGTTCGAGCTGGAATGGCCGCCGCGCTCGGGCAGGATGCAGGCCTTTCCGGAGGTGGACCGTGCCGGCTGGTTCGGTCTCGACGCGGCTCGGGACAAGCTCAATCCCGCCCAGACGGCCTTCCTCGACCGCCTGCGCGAGGTGCTCGAGGCAGGCGTGAGGACGAGCAGCGCGGACCGGGCCAGCGGGAGGAGCGCAGCCCGATCGTTGATCGGGCGAGCACCGCACCGATGTTTACCTAAACGGGCTCGTTGTCGAGCGAGCGCCAGAGGTAGAGGCTCGCCAGCGAGCGGTGCGGGCGCCACGGTTCCGCGATCCGCTCGAGCTCGGCCGGCGTCGGTAGCGCGTCGAGCCCGTAGAGGACTTGGACCGCCTTGCGTATTCCGAGGTCGCCCACCGGCAGCACGTCCGGCCGGCCCAGGTGGAAGATCAGGAACATGTGGATCGTCCACGGACCCAGTCCCTTGATCGCGATCAGCTGCTCGGCCACCTCCTCGTCGGACAGCTCCGCGAACTGGTCCAGGCGCAGCTCGCCGTCCTCCACGTGCTCGGCGAGGTCCCGCAGGAAGGTCACCTTCGCGCGCGAGAGACCGGCGGCGGCGCGCATCTCCTCGGGGTCCGCGTCGAGGAGCTCCCGCGGCGTGGGAGTGTGGCCGCCGAAGTACTCCACGAGCCGCTCGAAGATGCTCCGCGCGGCCTTGGTCGAGAGCTGCTGGCCCACGATCGCGCGCACCAGCGCGCCGTACGCGTCCCCCGGGCGCCGCCCGCGCGCCGCCCGCACCTCCTCGGGGTGACCGAAGCGCCCGATCAGCTCGGCCATCAGCGGGTCCGCCGCCCGCAGGTGGTCGACCGCGCTCGACTCCTCGGGCACCGGAGTGGTGCGCGATCCCGCGCTCGGCCGCGGCATCGTCAGGCCGCCGCCCGCTCGTGGAAGCCGTGCTCGGCGGCCCCGAGCACGGTGGAGGGCGGGTCGCCGAACAGCCATTCGCGTGCGATCCGGTGCCAGTTGGCCGTGGCCCCGAGCCGACCCAGCACGCCGAGGGTGAGCGCCTCCATGCGCCGGGCGAGCATCGCCTGAGGGGGCATCGTCTCGCGCTTCATCAGCTCCCAGTGCTCGGAGCGGGGGTCGCCGAAGTCGATCAACACCTGCGACACGAGCTCCCGGTCGATCGTTCGCTCGCCGTCCTCGATGTACCAGCGCGTCACGGCCCGGAAGTGATCGAGCACCGCCTCGGGGGTCACGGCTTCGTCGCCGACGTCGAAGAAGCCCATGGCGCCGAGCTGACGGTGGAGGCCGGCCGCGTCGCCCTCCATGCCCAGGCGGACCGCCTCCACCTCCGCCGCCACGTCTTCCGGCGCGACCCGCTTGGTCATTCCGAAGTCGATGAACGTCACGCGCCCGTCGGGCATGAGCCGGTAATTGCCCGGGTGCGGGTCGCCGGAGAAGTGCCCGGTGCGGTAGAGGGAGCCGAAGAAGAAGCGAAAGACGATCTCGCCGAAGCGGTCGCGCGCCTCGCTGTCGAGCTCCCGCACCTCCTCGAAGCCGATCCCGTCCACCCACTCCGTCACGAGCACGTGCTCGCTGCAGAGGCGGGTGACCACCGGCGGCACGTAGATGAACGGGTGTCCGCTCCAGGTGCGCGCGAAGGCGCGGTGGTTCTGCGCCTCGTGCTCGTAGTCGAGCTCGTCCGTGAGCCGCTCGCGAATCTCCGCCGTCATCGCCTTGGCATCCATTCCGGGAGCGATGCGCTTGGCCACGCGCATGATCAGCCCGAGGTTCTGGAGGTCCGCCCGCACGGCCTGAGCCACACCGGGGTACTGGACCTTCACGGCCACCGAACGCCCGTCGTGGAGCCGCGCACGGTAGACCTGGCCGATCGAGGCGGCCGCCACCGCCTCCGGCTCGAACTCGGCGAACGCCTCGTCGAGCGGTTGGCCCATGTCGTCCTCGACCACCTTGCGCATCCGCTCGAAGGGCACGCGCGGCGCCGCGTCGCGCAGCTCGGCGAGCTTGGCCTGGACGCGCTCCTGGAACTCGGGCGGGAACGCGCCGGTGTCGATGAACGAGGCCACCTGGCCCACCTTCATCGCGGCACCCTTCATCTGCCCGAGGACGTCGAAGATCTGCTCCGCCGCCTCGACCTGGCGGCGCTCCGCCGCCGCGCGGCGGCCCTCCTTCGAGCGGCCGAGGTTGGTGGCCTTCGTGGCGTACCCCCGCGCAGTCTGCTCCCCGGCAAGCCGGCCCACCTTCGCGGCACGCCGCACCCTGCCCTTGGGGAGGTCCTTGGCCATCCTGTCCCACTGTACGCAGCACTGGGGGTGCACCCGCAAGCTAGCCTTTCGCTCCAATGCGCCTCGTGAGCTATGACGCCGGCGCAGGGCCGCGCGCCGGTCTGCTTCGTGACGATCGCGTCCACGACTTCTGGGGTGAGGCATTCGCCCACGTTCGCGGCGACGACCGCACCATCGACGCGGTGCTTCGGGGCGATCTGCTCGGGCAGGTCGAGCAGGCGGAAGGCGAGGGCCTTCCGCTCGAGGGGCTGCGACTCCTACCACCGGTCGGGCGCCCCGGCAAGATCGTCTGCATCGGCCTGAACTACCGGTCCCACTGCGAGGAGCAGGGAATCGAGCCGCCCGAGATGCCCACCTTCTTCGCGAAGTTCGCGAACGCCCTGACTCCCCCGGGCGCGACGGTGGCGCTGCCGCCCTGGAGCAGCAAGGTGGATTACGAGGCGGAGGTGGCTTTCGTGATCGGCAAGCGCGGCAAGGACGTGCCGGAGAAACGGGCGCTCGAACACGTGGCCGGCTACATGCTCTTCAACGATCTCTCGGCCCGCGACTACCAGTTCAAGACGCCTCAGTGGATGCCGGGCAAGACCTTCGACGGCGCCGCGCCCTCCGGCCCCGCCCTCGTTACCGCCGAGGAGGCGGGCGCCCACGACGCGATCGAGATCGAGCTGCGGCTGAACGGCGAGGTGATGCAGGAGGGGTCCACGGCCGACCTCGTGCACTCGGTGCCGGCGCTCGTGGCCTACCTCTCCAAGCTGATGACGCTGGAGCCCGGCGACGTGGTGGCCACCGGCACCCCTTCCGGCGTCGGGAGCCTCCGCGACCCGAAGGTCTGGCTCCGGCCGGGCGACGTTATCGAGATCTCCTCGCCTCAGCTGGGCCTGCTCGAGACGCGCATCTCCTGATCCAGAGCCGTTTCCGGCGCCCCAACCGGGCTGCAAGAGCTCGTCCAGCGGTGCTCCCAGGCCTAAATGGCCGGTGCGCTCGTGCCGATTGAGTCCATGTGAACGCGATCTCGCAGTTTCCCGCCGTGGCCTCAGGGCCGAGTCTGGACAACCGGCGCATCGCCGCGGGCGCGGTGGACCTGGCCCTGGTGGTCGTTGTCGGCTTGCTGCTGCGCACCTTGGCGGGCGGTGAGTTCACGCCCCTGCTCGGGCTCCTGACCGTGGGGTGGGCGCTCCTCTACTACTTCGCATGCGAGTCGGCCGGGGGCCAGACGCTCGGCAAGCGACTGCTCGGCCTGCGCGTGCAGCGCGTCGGGGGCGGAGCCGCCGACGAGCGCGCGATCGCGTTGCGCACCGTGTTGCGAGTCGTGGACGGCATCGGCTTCTACCTCGTGGGCCTCGTCGTGATGCTGCGGACCGGTCAGCGCAGGCAGCGGCTCGGCGACATCGTGGGCGGCACCGAGGTGGTGGACGCACGCGGAGGCTCGTTCGAGCCCGCGGCGGTCAAGGCGAGTGACGCCGCAGCCGTCGCGCCGGAGGCCGGCGAGGCCTACGTGCCGTCGCTTGGCGTCGAGGCGGAGCCCCACCGCGCGGAGCTCCCGAGCCAGCTGTTCGAGCTGGATCGGGACGAGGAGGTGGCCCCCGAGCCGGTCGAGGACGAGGGTGCCCGCGTGGAGATCGTGAGCAGCGACGAGGATGCGGCCCCGGAGCCCGAGCCTGAGCCAGAGCTGCCGCGGGCCGAGGCCGATGAGCCGGAGCCCGAGGAGCACGCGGCCGCCGAGCCCGGCGCCGAGCGCGAGCCTGAGCTCGAGCTACCGCGGGCCGAGGCCGATGAGCCTGAGCCCGAGCCCGAGCCGGAGCCCACCGCCGCCGAGCCCGAGCCGGAAGAGCCCGAGGTCGAGCCGTCGGCGGCCGAGGCCGATTCGACGCTTCCGCGAGTGTCGTCGCACGCGCTCGAGGAACTGGCCGACGACGTGGCGGCCACCGCCTCGAAGCCCTCGCGGCGAGACACCGAGCAGGAGGCGCCCGCGGACGCCGACGCGCCCGCCGAGGAGGCTCCCGCCGAGGAGTCGATCACCGTCAAGCCGGTCGAGACCGTTTCGCCGATGGATCTGGTGATGGACCAGTCCGAGGACGAGCCGGAGCCTGCGGGCAAGGGCTCTCGGAGCCGCCCGCGGACGCGCGGCGGGACCAGCTGACAGCCGCGCGGATCGCGCAATACACCCTCCTATACTCGTAGGTCGCTGCCCCTGGGGGCGGGTCGGCCGAAGGCGCCGGGCCCGGCCCTGCTGGTGCTTGCATGAACGCGATCGGCACGACGGAAAATCCCCTGCGCGTGGCCATAGTGGGCTCGGGCCCGTCCGGCTTCTACACGGCGGGCCACCTGCTGAAGAGCAAGTCGCACCCGGAGCTCGTGGCGCAGGTGGACCTGTACGACCGACTGCCCACGCCCTGGGGCCTCGTCCGCGGCGGGGTGGCGCCCGACCACCCGAACATCAAGGCCGTGAGCCGGGTGTACGAGAAGACCGCGCAGCACCCGGAGTTCCGCTTCCACGGCAACGTGGAGCTGGGCCGCGACATCGGGCGACGGGAGCTCCGCGACCGCTATCACGCAGTGGTCTACGCGATGGGCGCCGGGACCGACAGGCGGCTGGGCATCCCCGGGGAGGACCTCGCCGGCAGCTGGGCGGCCACCGAGTTCGTTGCCTGGTACAACGGCCATCCGGACTATCGCGACCTCGAGTTCGACCTCTCCGGCGAGCGCGCCGTCGTGATCGGCAACGGGAACGTGGCCGCCGACGTGGCGCGGATGCTCGCGCTCACCCGCGAGGAGCTTGCGATCACCGATGTGGCCGACCACGCGCTCGAGGCGCTCAGCGCGAGCGCCGTCAGGGAGATCGTGGTGCTCGGGCGTCGCGGTCCGGCGCAGGCGTCATTCACCAACCCGGAGTTGCTGGAGCTCGGCGAGATGACCGACGCGGACGTCTTCGTGGACCCGCGGGACGTGGAGCTCGACCCGCTCAGCCGGGCGTTCATCGACAGCGAGGACGCGAACATCACCTCGCGCAAGAACGTGGAGATCCTGACCGGGTATGCGGGCCGCGAGCCCGAAGGCAAGCCGCGCCGCATCCTGCTCCGCTTCCTTGTCTCACCCGTGGAGATCCTGGGCGACGGGCGCGTGACCGGAATCCGGATCTGCCGCAACGAGCTGGCCGCCGGCGAGGGCGGCGCCGTGCGGGCGCGCGCCACCGAGGAGCTCGAGACGATCGACTGCGGCCTCGTGTTCCGGTCGATCGGCTATCGCGCGGAACCGCTGGAGGACCTGCCGTTCGACGAGCGCCGAGGCGTGATCACGAACGACCGCGGCCGCGTGACGGAGGACGGCGCGCCGGTGGCCGGTGAGTACGTGACGGGCTGGATCAAGCGCGGCCCGACCGGGATCATCGGCACCAACAAGCGCGACGCCCAGGAAACCGTGGACGTGCTGCTCGAGGACCTCGACGCCGGGCGGCTGCCGAACCCGCGCGACACGGACCGCGAGGCGCTCGAGGAGCTCCTCGCCGAACGCCGGCCGGACCACGTGACCTACGCCGGCTGGGAGGCGATCGACCGCGCCGAGCGGGCTGCGGGCGAGCCCCACGGGCGGCCCCGGGTCAAGCTCTGCAGCTTCGACGAGCTGCTCGAGGCCGCCCGCGAGCGCGTGGGCTAGTGCCCTGAGCCGGGCGCCGGCAGCGCGCCCACGGCCTCGCCGTCCAGCGCGTCGAGCGCCCGCTCGGGCGAGGCGGAGATGCAGGTGAAGATGGGTGTCTCCGAGGCCGTGTAGGCGCTGGACTCGGTGGCTCGCAGCTCCTGCACGAGGTCGAGGAACTGGGAGGGGTCGTCGGCGTCGAAGGCCACCACGAACTCCTGGTCGTCGAGGCCGAACGAATAGGCGGTGTTGGTCTCGATGCCGGGGAAGCGCCGTGCCACGGCGATGTGGTCTCGCATCACGCGAGCCCGCTCCTCGGGCGGCAGCGCGTACCACTCGCGCTTTTTCCACATCGGGTAGACGATGAAGTACTTCGAGTCCGCCCCGGGACGGGGCTCGGCCGGCCGGTCGGGCTCGTCGGAGTAGGGCGATTCCTTGGTCATCGCCAGGTAGGAGTGCGACACGTCGGCGTAGCGCATCAGGCCGCTCTGGTTCAGGAGCACGTGCAGCTCGTGGATCGGCTCGAGGCGGCGCGCGATGGCCCTGACCATCAGATCGCAGTCGCCGCGCGTGCCCACGAGCGAGTACGTGCGCAGGAAGTGGTCCTCGCCGAACGCGTCGCAGGCGGCCGCGAACTCACGCTTGTCGGCGGCGCGCTCGGCCGGCGTGCGGCGGCGCCAGGCCGGATCCACCTTCAGGAAGGTGTACTTGACGTAATTGCGCTGCTCCGCCACCGCCGCAATTGTGGCGGACGCCGCAGCTTGCCGCGAAGCCGTTGGTGCAGGGCGTTCGGGGCGACGGCGTCTCCCGCTACGATGATGCGGTGCGCGTCGCGCTGGTTTCGCCCTACTCGTACACGTATCCGGGCGGGGTCGGGCGTCATGTGGAGGCTCTGGCTCAGGAGCTCATGCGGCAGGACCACGAGGTCCGGCTGCTGACCCCCTTCGACCCCGACGACCGCCTGGCTCGTGCCATGCATCGCGGCGTTTCGCCGGAGCGTCGGCCGCTGCCCGAGTACGGGATCTCGCTGGGACGCACCATGGGGCTGCCCATGAACGGCGCGATGTCGAACCTGTCGTTCTCGACGGGCTCGATGGGCGTGATCAGCCACGAGTTGCGCACCGGGGGCTACGACGTGGTGCACGTGCACGAGCCGAACGTCCCGGCGGTCAGCTGGTTCGCCGTCGAATGGAGCCCGGTTCCCGTGGTGGGCACCTTCCACACCTACTCCACGGCCCGCGTGACGAACCACGTGGCCGCGAACATCGCCGGCACGCGTCGCCTCTACAACAAGCTGAGCGCCAGGATGGCCGTGTCCGAGGCCGCGGCGTGGACCGCACGCCGCTTCTACGGCGGCCGCTACCGCATCGTCCCGAACGGCGTGGACCTGGCCGCCGCCCGGCCCGGGCCGGCGACCGGGGACGACCTGGAGATCCTCTTCGTCGGTCGCGCCGAGGGGCGCAAGGGGCTGCCGATCCTGCTGCGGGCCTTCGAGGCGCTGCGTGGGGCCGGCGTGGGCGCGCGACTCACGATCGCGGGCGTCCCCTCCGAGGAGGTCGAGCCGCTCCTGCTCGACCCGGAGGGCGTGAACATGGTCGGGCGGGTGACCGAGGAGGAGAAGTGGCGGCTCCTCGGCTCGCGTGGACCTGCTCTGTGCGCCCTCGCTCGGAGGCGAGAGCTTCGGCATGGTGCTGACCGAGGCGTTCGCCTCGGGCACCCCGGTCGTGGCCTCCGACATCGCGGGATACCGCGACGTGGTCCGGCACGGCGTGGACGGCCTTCTGGTGCCGGCGGGCGATCCGGTCGAGCTCGGCGAGGCGCTGCGCTCTCTGGCATCAGACCGGGCTCGCCGCGAGCGGATGGCCGTGGCCGCGCGCGAGCGTGCCGGCCGCTTCTCGTGGCCGCGCGTGACGGCCGAGGTGACCGAGGTCTACGAGGGCGCGGTCGCGCTCCCGCGACCAGAGGGCGGCCTCGCCCACGCGGCGCGGCGGGTGGGGGTCGCGCGCACGGAGCCCGGTCCACGCGCCAGGCCGGAGCGCCTTCCCTCCCTGGAGCCGGACGACCGGGCCAGCGGCCGGCGCACCGCAGCTCGCGTGGCGCGGCGGGTGGCGGTCGGCATCGGCGCGCACAGCCGGTGCCGGGCTCACCGTGCTGGCCCTGGAACGGCTCGGGATCCAGTCCATCGGACACGCGCTCCTTGCCGCCACGCCCGTGTGGGTGCTGGTCGGCTTCATGCTCATGTGCCTTTCGATGCTCGTGCGCGCCGAGGCCTGGCACGCGATCCTTCGCGCGGCGCTGCCCGGGACGCGGGTGCGCCGGCGCGACACCGCGCGGGCAACCATGATCGGCGTGCTCATGTCCGCCACGCTGCCGGCCCGCCTCGGCGAGCCGTCCCGCGCCCTGATCGTGTCGCGGAGGCTCGGGCGGATGCGCGACCGCTTCCCCGTGGTCCTCGGCACACTGGTGTCGCAGACGCTGCTCAACATCCTCGCCCTGTGCGTGCTCGGCACGGTCATGTTCGCCACGGTCGGCGTCTTCAGCCGCGGCGAGGACGCGCTCGTGCTCGTCACGCTGGCTCCCGTGCTGCTCCTGGCCCTGGTGGTGTCAGCGCCCTGGATCCTCCGCAGCGGCAAGCCGTCGCGCTTTCAGCGCGTCCAGCAGGCGGCGGCGGTGGCCCGCCGCGCGATGCTGCAGGTTCGCCTGGGGCTCCAGGTGTTCAGGCGGCCGCGGCTCGGCGGCTGGGCCGCCACGATGCAGCTCACGGCCTGGGCGATCCAGTGGCTCGCGTGCTACGTCCTGCTCGTGGCCCTGGGGCTCGACGGGCACGCCGGCATCGGGGCTGCCGCCGCCGTCCTGTTCGCGGTGAACGTCACCGCGGCGCTGCCGGCCACGCCCTCCAACCTCGGCGTCTTCCAGGCCGCCTGCGTGGCCGTGCTCTCGGCATACGGCGTGAGCAAGACGAACGCGTTCGCCTACGGGATCATCCTCCAAGCGGTCGAGATCGCGACCGCGCTGGCCATGGGCATGCCCGCGCTGGTGCGCGAGGGCATGACCTGGAAGGACCTCCGGCTGCGTGCCCTCCACGCCTCACCGGTGGAACTGCGCGGCGGATCGCGGCGCAGGTCGGACGCCGCCGAAGTCGAGGCCTGAGCCTCCTCCGCACCCGGAACTCCGCTGGCCGCCGGCCGCGCGAGGCGTGGCTTTGGCGTGGTCCGGGTAGGGCAACCCCTGTGTAGTCGAACGAGGAGGGGTAGTGCGTAAGGCGGCGTTTCTGACGGCTCTGGGCGCCTTGGCGCTGGTCGTGCCGCTCACCGCGGGAGCGGCGAGCCGCGATACGAAGAAGCAGACCTACGTGGTGCTGATCGAGCGCGGCGCCTCCGCCGACGCCGCCAAGCAGGCTGTCAGGCGCGCCGGAGGGCGCGTGGTGTCGCTGAACAGCGCCGTGGGGGTGGCCACCGTCCGTTCTACGAACGCGGACTTCGTGGCGGACGTGTCCCGCACGAAGGCCGTGCAGGGCGCCGCCCGCAATCGCCCCATCGGCGAGGCTCCCGCCACCCGTCCCTCGGATCAGTTCGCGATCGAGCGCATGAGCAGCCTGCGGGCGCGCGCCCCGGGCCAGGGACGCGTTCGCCGTGGCGGACACCGGCCGCCCCCGCTCGAGGAGCCGTTCGCCGACCTGCAGTGGGACATGAAGGCAATCGGCGCCACGGCGTCCAAGTCGTACCGGCGCCAGCCCGGCAGCAGCGACGTGCGCGTGGGCATCCTCGACACCGGGATCGACGGCTCGCATCCCGACATCGCCCCCAACTTCAACCGTTCGCTCAGCCGCAACTTCACGACCGACGACCCGGTGGTGGACGGAGCCTGCGACACCGACCCGGACGGCTCCTGCAGCGACCCGGCTGACGTGGACGAGGACGGACACGGCACGCACGTGGCCGGCACGGTCGCGGCCCCGATCAACCGGCTCGGCATGGCGGGCGTGGCCCCCGGCGTGGAGCTCGTGAACATCCGCGCAGGGCAGGACTCGGGCTACTTCTTCCTGAAGCCGAGCGTGGACGCGCTCACCTACGCGGCCGACATCGGCGTGGACGTGGTGAACATGTCCTACTACATCGATCCGTGGCTCTACAACTGCGCCGACAATCCGGCCGACTCGCCGGCCGAGCAGCTCGAGCAGCGCACGGTCATCGAGGCGACCGAGCGGGCGCTCGCCTACGCGCGGGCCCGCGGCGTGACCCTGGTGTCCGCCGAGGGCAACGGCAACACCGACCTCGGGAAGCCGGTGGTCGACGCGACGAGCCCGGACTACCCGCCCGAGAACGAGCGGGAGCGCGAGATCGACAACTCGTGCGAGAGCATGCCGCTCGAGGCGCCGAACGTGCTGGGGATCACCTCGTTCGGGCCGAGCGGCCGCAAGGCGTACTACTCCGACTACGGCCTCGAGCAGGCCGATCTGTCGGCGCCCGGTGGCGACAGGCGCGAGTTCTACGGAACACCGCAGTACGACAATCCGGCCAACACCGTGCTGGCGCCCTACCCGAAGGCGCTGGCCATCGCCAACGAGGAGCTGAACCCGGACGGCACGCCGAACACGCCGTTCGTGCTCGCCGACTGCTCGCGCGGAGCTGATCAGTGCGCCTACTACCAGTACCTCCAGGGCACCTCGATGGCGTCGCCGCACGCCGTGGGCGTGGCGGCGCTGGTGGTGTCCTCGCGCGGCCGTCACGACAAGCGCAACGGCGGGCTCACGCTGTCGCCCAGGAAGGTGGAGCGCATCCTGAAGAGCACGGCCCGGGAGAAGGCATGTCCCGAGCCGCGCACCTTCACCTACCCCGACCCCGACCTCACGCCCGACTACACCGCCGTGTGCGAGGGCGACGAGGACTTCAACGGGTTCTTCGGACACGGGGCCGTGGACGCGTACGCGGCGTCGCCAAGCACCGCTGACGGGCGTCGGGGGCGGGCTCCGCAGCCCTGCCCCCGACGCCGTCGGCGCGCTTGCCCAGGGCGGTGGGCTTGCGCTCCGGCCCCGCGCGGGCCGCGCGGCGCACGGCTCACTCCGGCCCCGCCCCCTTGGTGAGCGATAAGCGTTCCGGTTCGGACCGCTCCGCTGGACCCCCGCCCCAGCGACGTTGGTCCAGGGGCGGCGACGGTGGGCGTTTCCGGATCGGACCGTTTAGTTCAGGTCCGAAACGGAAATGCACACCGGAGCGCAAGCCCCTGGCCTGGGCGTCAGAAGCGCCGCCCTAGAACGCGACGGGTTTGCCGTCGCGGAAGAAGCCGCCCGTGGGGCCGTCGTCCGGCAGCGTGGCGAGCCAGACGATCCCGGAGGCGCCGTCCTCCACCGGCTTCGTGGCACCGAACTGGCTGCCCATGTCCGTGGACACGAAGCCGGGGCAAGCGGAGTTCACGAGCACCCGGGCCTCGGCAAGCTCGTTGGACAGGATCCGGGTCATGGCGTTGAGCGCCGCCTTCGACACGCGGTAGCCCGGAGACCATCCGCCCATCTCGGCGATGCCGCCCATCCCGCTCGAGACGTTGACCACCCGCGGGTGCTCGCTCGCGCGCAGCAGCGGTAGAAGGCCCACCGTCAGGCGATAGGCGCCGAAGAAGTTCGTGTCCAGGGCCGCCTGAATCGCGCCGAAGTCGGGGTCCGCGCCGGCCACGCCCCAGTCGGTGCCCACTCCCGCGTTGTTCACGAGCACGTCGAGGCGGCCCGGGTCCTCGCCCAGCCGCTGGACGGCCCGTTCGATGCTCTCCGGATCGGCAACGTCGAGCTGGAGCGGCCGCGCGCCCACGGCCTCGGCGGCCTCGTTCGCCTTGCTCTCGTCGCGGGCGCTGAGCACCACGTCGTAGCCCGCCGCGACCAGCTGCCGTGCGGTCTCGCGCCCGATCCCGCGGTTGGCTCCGGTAACGAGGGCGACGGCCACGGCGACACCCTACGCGTGAGGAGCCAACCTTTACACAATCGTGTCAAGGTTCGGTAGCATTGCTGGCGTGGACCGAGACTTTCTTTCAGCCGCGCGCGAGCGCGTGGTCGTCTTCGACGGGGGCATGGGCGCCACGCTCGAGCAGTTCGACCTGACGCAGGAGGACTACGGCGGGCTTCAGGGCAAGTGCCACGAGGCGCTCGTGCTCAACCGCCCGGACGTGATCCAGGGCGTGCACGAGTCGATGCTGGAGGCCGGCGCCGAGGTGCTCGAGACCGACAGCTTCCAGGGCAGCCGCCTGAAGCTCGAGGAGTGGGGCCTCGACGACCACACGCTCGAGATCAACCAGCGCGCCGCCGAGATCGCCCGCGCGGCGGCCGGCGAGAGTCGTTTCGTGGCCGGCTCGATCGGCCCGACGGGGCACCTGCCCGTCGAGCGACGACCCGACGCTGGGGCGGATCAGCTTCCGCGAGCTCGTGACGACCTTCGAGGAGCAGGCCCGCGGCCTCGTGCAGGGCGGGGCGGACCTGATCATCATCGAGACCGCCCAGGACATCCTGGAGGTCAAGGCCGCGATCTTCGGCGCCCGCGAGGCATTCAAGGCCACCGGGAAGACGCTGCCGATCCAGTGCTCGGTCTCGCTCCTGCCGCAGGGCGGGAAGATGCTCCTCGGCACGGACATCCAGGCCGTGCTCACCACGCTGACCGCGCTCGACGTGGACGCGATCGGGCTCAACTGCTCCACCGGCCCCGAGGACATGCGCGACGCGATCCGCTTCCTCGGCGAGAACAGCCCGCTTCCGGTGCACTGCATCCCGAACGCCGGGCTGCCGCTCCAGGGTCCGGACGGCGAGACGATCTTCCCCGAGAAGCCCGATCCGCTCGCGGCAACGCTGCAGGAGTTCGTGGAGCGTTACGGCATCATCGGTCGTCGGGGGCTGCTGCGGCACCACGCCCGAGCACATCGCGGCGATCGTCGATCGCGTGGGCGGGCGCTCCGCGGCGCCGCGTCCCGCGAAGGGGCCTCCGCAGCGTCTCGTCGATGATGACCGCCACGCCGCTGGCGCAGGAGCCGAGCCCCACGACTCGTGGGCGAGCGCGTGAACTCGCAGGGCTCTCGCAAGGCGAAGGAGCTGCTGCTGGCCGACGACTACGACGGGCTCGTGCAGGTGGCCGAGGACCAGGTCACCGGCGGGGCGCACGTGCTCGACCTCTGCGTGGCGCTCACCGAGCGCCAGGACGAGGATGAGCAGATGCGGCAGGTGGTGAAGCGCGTGACGCTGAGCCAGCCGGCCCCGATCCAGGTCGACTCCACCGAGCCGGATGTGATCGAGGCCGCGCTCGAGCAGATGCCCGGGCGCGGGATCGTCAACTCGATCAACCTCGAGGCCGGCCGCGACAAGGCCGACCGGGTGATCCCGCTCGCCAAGGCCCACGGCGCCGCGCTGATCGCGCTCACCATCGACGAGGTCGGGATGGCCAAGACAGCCGAGCGCAAGGTGGAGATCGCCAAGCGCATCCGCGACATCGCCTGCGACGACCACGGTCTCGATCCGGAGCTGCTGATCTTCGACGCGCTCACGTTCACGCTCACCACGGGCGACGAGGAGTGGCGCCCGAGCGCCGTGGAGACCATCGAGGGCATCCGCCGCATCAAGGCGGAGATCCCGGGCGTGAAGACGTCGCTGGGCGTCTCGAACGTGAGCTTCGGCGTGTCGCCGGTCGGCCGCGCGGTGCTCAACTCGGTGTTCCTCCACCACTGCGTGGAGGCGGGTCTCGACCTCGCGATGGTCAACCCGAACCACATCACCCCGTACAGCGAGATCGGACAGGAGGAGCGCGAGCTCACCGACGACCTGGTGTTCAACCGGCGCGAGGACGCGCTCGAGCGCTTCATCGGCCACTTCGAGCAGAAGGGCGAGCAGGAGCAGGAGGCGGGGGTGGACCCGACCGCCGACATGGAGCCCGAGGAGGCGCTCCACTGGCACATCCTGCGCCGGAAGAAGGACGGCGTGGAGGACTGGATCGACAAGTCGGTCGAGAAGATCGGCGCGGTGCCGACGCTGAACCAGGTGCTGCTTCCCGCCATGAAGGAGGTGGGCGACAAGTTCGGCGCCGGCGAGCTGATCCTGCCGTTCGTGCTCCAGTCGGCCGAGGTGATGAAGCGCGCCGTGGCGCAGCTCGAGAACTACCTCGACCGGATCGAGGGCCACACCAAGGGCAAGGTCGTGATCGCCACCGTCTTCGGCGACGTGCACGACATCGGCAAGTCGCTCGTCAACACGATCCTCACCAACAACGGCTACACGGTGATCGACCTGGGCAAGCAGGTGCCGGTGGACACGATCATCAACGCCGCGGTGGAGAACGAGGCCGACGCCATCGGCCTGTCGGCCCTGCTGGTCTCGACCTCCAAGCAGATGCCGACCTGCGTCCAGGAGTTGCACCAGCGCGGGCTCGAATTCCCGGTCCTCATCGGGGGCGCGGCGATCAACCGCGACTTCGGGCGCCGCATCCTCTACCCGCACGGGAAGGAGTCGGACGAGGTCTACGAGCCTGGCGTCTTCTACTGCAAGGACGCCTTCCAGGGGCTCGACACCATGGACGCCCTCGTCGAGGAGGAGGCGCGCGGCGCGCTGGTCGCGAAGGGTCGCGACGAGGCGCGCAAGCTGCGCGAGAAGGTGGAGGTCGTGGACGACGGCCCCTCCGTGGACGACGACTCCGTGCGCTCGGCGTTCCGCACCGACGTGCCCGTGCCCGAGCCGCCGTTCTGGGGCGCGCGCGAGGTGCCGGTAGACCTGGACGCGGTGTTCCCCTACCTCGACCGCCACGTGCTCTTCAAGCTCCACTGGGGCGGGCGCGGCAAGAAGGGCGAGGAGTGGCGGCGCATCGTGGAGGGCGACGGCGAGGAGGAGGGCTTCGCCCCCCGGCTCGAGCGGATGTGGCGCGAGCAGGAGTACCTGCACCCGCGCGCCAAGATCGGCTACTTCCCGGCGGCCTCCGAGGGCAACGAGCTGATCGTCTTCGATCCGGAGGATCCGGAGCGCGAGCTCGAGCGCCTGCGCTTCCCGCGCCAGCCTCGCCATGACCGCATCTGCCTGTCCGACCTCTATCGCCCGCTCGACTCGGGCGAGCGCGACGTGGTCGTGCTCCAGGGCGTGACCGTCGGCGACGAGGTGACCGAGCTGATGGCGCAGCTGGAGCGCGACGGCGAGTTCGCCGAGCAGCTCTACACCCACGGACTGGGCGTGCAGACCGCCGAGGGCCTGGCCGAGTGGCTGCACGCCGAGGCGCGCCGCGAGCTGGGCATCGACGCCGACCAGGGACGCCGCTACTCGTGGGGCTACCCCGCCTGCCCGGACCAGTCCGAGCACGAGAAGGTCTGGCGACTGCTCGGGCTCGAGGAGATCGGCATGACGCTCTCGGACGGCTTCGCCGTGATGCCCGAGCAGTCCACCGTGGCGATCATCGCCCACCACCCCCAGGCCGTGTACTTCGGCATGAAGTCCGGCTTCGTGCCCGCCGACAAGCGGCCCGACGAGCTGATCGCGGGGACAGACCGCGGGGGCGAGTTGCCGCCCGAGGTGGACCCGGCCGACGGCGCGGTCGAGGCCGAGGTGCCTGCGGACGAGGTTCCCGCCTAGGGCCTTTTGCCCAGGGCGGTGGGCTTGCGTTCCGGCGTCGGTCACCGTTCGAGCTCGCTTCGCTCACTCATCCGGTAACCGACAGCCGTCACCGCCCCCGCACCGACCGCGCTGGGCGGTGCGAAGGGCAGGGGCGGTGCTGTTTTTTGCTTAGAGCAAAAGCTTTCTCCGAGTAGGCAGCCACGCCCCGAAGCACCGCCCTGGGCGTGGCGGGCAGGGGCGGCGACGGGGGGCACTTCCGGATCGGACCGTTTGTTCAGGTCCGAAACGGAAGTGCCCACCGGAGCGCAAGCCCACTGCCCTGGGCGCCCAAAGCTGGCCCGGCTGGCCAACCAGGCCTCGACCAGAAGGAGAAACGCGCCCCCGAGATTCTCGACAGGTGTCTAAAGACCCTTCCGCGCACCGCTCATAGCTTGAGTGTGGGACTTTCGGAAGGAGGCTGAAACGGATGGATTTGCTGCTCGCTACCGCTGACGACCTCGCCCAGGCCGTCGACGGAAAGCTGGGGGATACGGTGGCGATCAACACCCTGTGGGTGCTGTTCGCCGCCATTCTCGTTCTCTTCATGCAGGCGGGGTTCGCCATGCTCGAGATCGGCTTCTCGCGCATGAAGAACGCCGGAACCGGGGTCGCGAAGATCCTCACCAACCTGTCGATCGCCGCGATTTGCTACTGGGCGGTCGGCTTCGCGTTTGCCTTCGGCAGCGCGGACGTGCTCGGAATCTCGAGCCAGATCATCGGGAGCAACGGGTTCTTCCTGCAGTTCTCGGGCAACGGATGCCACGGCCTTCCCCGTGATGGGGCTCTCCGACGCGACGGTCGAGGCGAAGTGGCTGTTCCAGTTCGCCTTCTGCGCCGTGTCGCTGGCCATCGTCTGGGGATCGACCCTCGAGCGGATCAAGTACGCGGCGTACGTGATCTACGCGATCGTGTTCGCGTCGCTCATCTACCCGATCGGGTCGCACTGGGTGTTCGGCGGCGGCTGGCTGCAGAACGGCGACACGGGCCTGATGCCCACCGGCATGCAGGACTTCGCCGGCTCGACGGCCGTGCACCTCATCGGCGCCTCCGGCGCCTTTGCGGCGCTGCTGCTGCTCGGCCCGCGCAAGGGGAAGTACGGACCGGATGGGAAGCCGCGGGCGATCCCGGGGCACTCGATACCCCTGGTCGGTCTCGGCACGCTCATCCTGTTCATCGGCTGGTTCGGGTTCAACCCCGGGTCCACGCTGAACATCACCGATACACGCTCGGCCGAGGTCTGCATCGTGACCCTGATGGGTTGCGCGGGCGGCATCCTCGGCGCGTTCGTGATGACGCAGGTGATGCAGCGCACGATCGACATCGGCATGGTGGCCAACGGAGCCATCGCCGGCCTCGTGGCGATCACGGCGCCCTCGGGGTACGTCGAGATCTGGGCGGGACCGATCATCGGCGTCGGTCGCGGGTGTGATCGTCGTCTGCGGCGTGATCGCGATCGACAAGTGGATCGACGATCCGATCGGCGCAACGTCTGCGCACGGCCTGGCGGGTATCTGGGGCACGCTGTCGTGCGGCCTCTTCACCGCGCCTCGGCTGGCGCAGTACAACGCGTTCGGCGATCCGGAAGGCGGGCCTGTTCTACTCGGGGCACTTCACCCAGTTGATCGCCCAGGCGGTCGGCGTGCTGGTGGCGTTCAGCTTCGTGTTCGGGATGAGCTACCTCACGTTCTCGCTCATCAAGGCCACCGATCGGGCTGCGCGTGTCCGAGGACGAGGAGGATGCCGGTCTGGACATCGTCGAGCACGGCATGTACGGATACCCGGAGCAGTTCATCACGTCGGACGGGGGTCCCTCGGGGGTGTCGTCGGCTCCTGCGCCGGCCACGCTCGCCACCGCCACGCGCCCGGATGAGGTGACGGCATGAAGATGGTCGTCGCATATGTCCGGCACGAGGCCTTCGAGGCGATCCGGGCGGATCTCCTCGAGGCGGGCTTCCCGAGCATCACGATCACCGAGGTGAAGGGCTCGGGCAGGCAGAAGGCGATCACAGAGCACTATCGCGGCTCGGCGCTCGCCGTCCACCTGCGTCCGAAGCTGAAGCTCGAGGTCGTGGTGGAGACGAAGGACGTGGGCGTGATCACGGAGACGATCCTCCGCCACGCCCGAACCGGCTCGGTGGGGGACGGCAAGATCTTCCTCCTCCCGGTGGAGGATGCGATCCGCATCCGCACCGGTGAGGAGGGCGAGAAGGTCCTCCAGGCACACGACAGCGAGGAGATCCCGGCCGGCACCTGAGAGGCGCCGCGCCGCGGGGCGCGTCCTACGGGGCGCGCCCCGCCTCTTCGCCGGAGGTGAACCGTTGGGACATCGAGATGCCCGCCCCTGATGGCGCCTCCAGAGGCCACCTGAGCGCCGCGCCGAGCGGCCCCGACGAGACCCCGACTCCGCGCAGCGCGCACCTCGAGATGGTCGGCGCGGTGCTGGCCGGGGACGGGCTCGAGCGGGTGGCCGAGATTGCCTCCTCCCACGCCGGAGCGCCGGTCGCGGTGATCGTTCCGCGCCTCGGCGCGCCGGTGGAGGGGTGGGGGGACTACGAGCGCTACGTCGGCGCTCGCCTGGCCGGCGGCCGGCCGCAGGCCCCCGCCGAGCTCAAGCTCGAGGTGCCGATCTCGTCGGGTGGCCGCGAGCTGGGCGCGGTCCTGATGCTGGGACGTGGGTGCAAGGAGGCGGGCGAATACCTTCACATGGCGGCCATCGCGGCGCTCACCGAGGTGGCCGTGGTCGAGGCTCGCGACGAGACCGAGCAGTCGCTGCGCGGCTCGTTCCTGGAGGAGGCGCTCACGCGGACCGACCTGGACCCGGCGGACGTGCAGCGGCGTGCGTCCCGGCTCGGCTGCGACCTCGCCGCGGGCTACACGGCGCTGTGCGGCGATCCGGGCGGGCGCAGCCCCGGCAGGCTGGTGGCCGCGCTCGCCGCCGAGGTGCCGGGCGTGCTGGCGCAACCGGTGGACGGCAAGGTCTACGCCCTGCTCCCGGGCGATCCCGACCTGGCCCGCCGGGTGGCCACGCGCCTGGGGCGTCACGCGACCGTGGGGCTCTCGTCGCACTACGCGCAGGCGGCGGACCTGACGCGCGCCCTCGAGGAGGCCGAGCTGGTCCTGGGGGTCACGGCAGCCGGCGGCGGCGCACCGGTCGAGGAGATCGGGGGCGGCACGTACCGCCTGCTGTTCCGCGTGATGGCCAGCCATCCGCAGGAGGTCCGCAGCTTCTACGAGGACACCGTGGCGGCGCTCGTGAAGTACGACGAGCAGTACTCCACGGATCTGCTCGGCACCCTCGACGCCTATCTCGAGAACAACTGCAACATGAACGCGACCGCGCAGGCGATCCACGCCCACCGGCACACCGTCGGCTACCGGCTCGAGCGGGTGAAGGAGCTCACCGGGCTCGACCCGCTGACGAGCGAGGATCGCGAGCGCCTCGGCCTCGGCCTCAAGGCGTTCCGCATCATCGCGCCGTCGCTGCCGCGCTAGATGTGTGCGTTAGCTGGCTCGACGCTAGCGCAGGGAGTCCGACCGCGGCGCTCGGCCGCCGCCACGTTCTCCAGGCGCTCGTGCCGATCGACCCCGAGCGCGGAGCGCGGAGACACGGCTACCCGCGCGAGGGCATAGCGCCGGACATTGCGCGCGCCGGTGGCCACGCGCTCGTCGCCGCTGACCGGAACCAGCGCGATTCGGCGGGGAGTGGGCGACCGCATCGGTTCATGTTCGTTCAGCCCGCTATTTGCGGACAGGGACCGGTGGCCAAAGATCGCCGCGCGCGGCAGGCCCTCATGTCGAGGCGGTGGGCAGGGCTTCCAGCACCGCCTCCAGCACGCGGTCCGCGCCGAAGCGGACCACGTCGTCCGCCGGCAGGCCCGTCACCCGCTCGGCGTCGGCGACCGCCGCCCGGGCGGAGCCCTCGTCGAGCGTGCTCGTGTTGAGCGCCACCGCCGCCACCCGGGCGGTCCGGACCGGCCGGGCCAGCGCCTCGTAGGCCGAGACCAATGCCGGCAATGGCTCGAGCGGCAGGTCGGGGTAGTTCCGCAGCGAGGTGGCCCCGGCCTTGTGCACCAGCACGAGCACGTCCGGCGCCGAGCCGTGCAGAAGCCCCAGCGTCACCCCCGAGTAGGCCGGGTGGTAGATCGCCCCCTGGCCCTCCACGAACAGGAGGTCGCCCCGCTCGGAGCCCTCGTGAACGAGTCGCTCGGCAGCGCCCGCCACGTAGTCGGAGATCACGTGGTCCACCGCCAGCCCCCAGCCTGCGATCGCCACGCCGGTCTGGCCGGTTGGCACGTACACCGAGGCGAGGCCGCGCTCGCGCGCGGCCCGATCCAGTTCCAGCGTCACGACCTTCTTCCCGATCACCGTGTCCGAGCCAACGCTGTGGACCACGCGCACCCCGGGCGCCCGGCTCGCGGGCCCGAGCGGCACGGTCAGATCAGGTGGCGCCGCGCGCAGGTCGCGCAGGCGCGTGCCGCGCCGCTCGGCCGCCTCGCGCAGCTCCGGATCGGCGGACAGCTCGGTGTGGAGGCCGGCCTCCAGGTCGAGGCCGGCCTCGATCGCATCGAGCAATGCCGGGCGCCAGGCCGGATCCAGCTTCCCGCCGGTCGGGGCGACCCCGATCAACAGCGTCGTGGCACCCCGCTCGATCGCCTCCCGGACGGTGGCCACCATGGGCACGTCGCGGACGCAGAACGGCTCGATCTCGGCAGCCGTGCGCCCGGCGTTCGTGGAGTCCACGACCGCCACCACGTCGCGGTTGCCGTAGCGGATCACTCCGTGCGCGGTCTTGCCGCTGTGACTCTCGAACAGGCCTTCGGCGAAGATCGCGAGGCGCTCGCTCATGCCGGCTCGACACCGAGCCCGGGCGTGGCCGCGGGGATCACGCGCGAGTCGCGAAGCTCGAGCCCCACGAACGGCTGCTCGGCCAGGAGCAGGTGGCCGTCCAGGTCGACCCAGGCAGCGAGGGAGGCGATGTGGGCCGCCGGGGCCACCGCGAGCTGCGACTCGACCATGCAGCCGAGCATGATGCCGAGGCCGAGTGCCCGCGCGGCGTGGGCCATGCGCACCGCCTCGCGTACGCCGCCGGCCTTCGCCAGCTTGATGTTGATCGCGTCCGCGTACCCGGCCACCGTCGCCACGTCGCGGAGGTCGTGGCAGCCCTCGTCCACCACGATCGGCGGCCGCGGCTGCAGCTCGCGCAAAGCGCGAAAGCTGTCGGGGTCCTCGGCGGGGAAGGGCTGCTCGATCAGCTCGACCCCCAGCTCCACCAGCGCCGGGAGCAGCTCACGAGCGGACTCGAGCGTCCAGCCCTCGTTGGCGTCCACGCGCAATGGCACCGGCGACTCGTCGCGCACCGCCGCCAGGCGCTCCAGGTCATCGGCGCCGCCGACCTTCACCTTCAGCGCCGCGAAGTTGCGCGCGCGGCGGGCGCGGTCGCGCGTGCCCTCCACGCTGTCGATGCCGATGGTGTAGGAGGTGGGGGGTACCGCGCGGCTCAGCCCGAGCAGCCGCCACAGGGGCACCCCCAGCCGCCTGCCGACCCAGTCATGCAGGGCCGCGTCGAGGGCCGCGCGAGCCCCGGCCTCGGAGCCGCCGCACCACACGGCGTCGCCGATTCGCTCGAGGTCGAATGGGTCGTCTCCCGCCGCCGCTATCCGGGCCGGCGCCTCGTCGCGCAGGAACGCCAGCGCGGACGCCGTCGACTCGCCCCGGTAGTAGATCGGGGCGGCCTCGCCGCGGCCTACCACGCCGTCGTGCTCCAGCTCCACGCGCACGACCTCCTGGGTCGTTCGCGATCCGCGCGCGATCGCAAAGTCCTCGGCCAGCGCGAGGCTGGTCGTGCTGGGGCGCAGCTCCACGCCGTGAAGGATGACGGCGTGACCCTAGGCGCGCCCGGCGGTCTCCTCCGCGCGAGCCCGCCGCAGCGCCTCGGCACTGCCCATCGGCGTGACGTCGAACAGCGACGCCGGCCCCGGGTCGGTCACGTCCGTATCGCTCGCGAGGCTCTCGATCAGCGGCTGGGCCACGCCGGCGTCGACCGGAGTCACGAGGCCGATCCAGAGCGAGGAGAGCTTCGGTGTGAGCAGCGGCACGGGCAATCGCGGCCGGCGGCGCTTGCCGAGCACCTCGGCCATCAGGTCGAGCAGCTCGCCGTAGGTCAGCACGTCGGCGCCGCCGATCTGCACCTCGCCCGGGACGGGCTCGGGCCGCTCTCCCGCCTGCGCCAGGTACTCGAGAACGTCGTCCACCGCGATCGGCTGCGTGCGGTTGCGCAGCCAGGCGGGAGCGATCATCGCCGGCAGCCGCTCGACGAGATACCTGACCACCTTGTAGGACTCGCTGCGCGCGCCGATCACCATGGCCGCGCGCATGTAGGTGAGCGGCGGACCCTCTGCGGCAAGCACGCGCGCGGTCTCCGCGCGGCTGCGCAGGTGCTCCGACCGTGGCTCCCCGAGCCCGCCGAGGTACACGGCGCGCTCGGCGCCCTCGGAGCGCGCCATGCGCGCGAAGTTCCTGGCCGCCTGCTGCTCGCGCTCCGCGAATCCGCCGCGATCGCCGCCGCGGCCCATCGAGTGCACGAGGTAGTACGCCACGTCCACGCCCTCGCCGGCGCCCCGCAGGGTCGCGGCGTCGAGCACGTCGCCCTCATGGAGCTCGAACCCGGCCTGCTCGAGGTCCTGCGCGCGGCCGCGATCGCGCACGAGGCAGCGGACCTCGTGTCCGCGCGCGCCGAGCCCGTGTGCAAGGCCGCCGCCGATGAAGCCGGTGGCCCCGGTTACGAGCGCGCGCACGGCCGTCGTCTACCCGCGTCGGGACAGCCTACGCTTGAGCGATCAAGGCCGGCCTCTGCGACAGCTGTCGCCACCAGCGAATCGTGCGGAACACGCGCGGGAGCGCCTTCTCCCTGTGCGAGCGCGCCAAGTTCGACGATCGCTACCGGAAGTACCCACGGCTGCCGGTGGAGCGCT
Source organism: uncultured Thermoleophilaceae bacterium (assembly GCA_963759625.1). Taxonomy (GTDB): domain Bacteria; phylum Actinomycetota; class Thermoleophilia; order Solirubrobacterales; family Thermoleophilaceae; genus JACVRW01. The sequence continues at coordinate 131,694 of CAVXAD010000008.1, forward strand.
GCGCGGGCTGGGAGCAGGTCGACCGGCCCGGCCGGTGCTAGTTGACGACCGATTTGCCGTCCGGGCCCACGCGAGTGTGGTTGGGCTTGTCGGAGACCGTGCCGGCGAAGCTGCCCTCGACAGCCGAGTCGCCACCTGCCAGCACCGCCTTGGCCTTGCCGTTCAAGCCCGCCGCCACCCTGTAGTCCACCTTGTAAGCGCCCGTGGCCACCGGGGTCACGAACCAGCGCAGCGTCTTCTCGGCGTCCGGCTCGAGGGTCCCGCAGGCCCACGTGTTCACGTACGCGGTCGCGCACCCCGGTGGGTTGCCATCGCGCGCCTCGGGGAAGCCGCCGACCTCCGCCGGAATCCCGGTCACCGCGAATCGCGGGCGACTTGGGTCGGCGAGGTCCGCTTGCTCCGCGCGGGAGTCGAAGCCGTTCACGCTCACGGCCAGGTTGGGCACGGCATCCTGGCCGGCGTTGCGCACGGTGATCTCCAACTCCGTGGTCTTGCCGAGCTTCTGGACCTTCGGGAAGGAGGCGCTCACGACCTCGACCGGGAAGTCGCCCGACGCTTCGTTGGCGTCCTGGCGCTCGCCCCCGCCGCAGCCCGCCGCGGCTAGCAGCGCCGCTGTTGCGACCGCGCACAGACCGTGCGTGCTCCTTGCCCTCACAGCCGCGCGAACATACCACCCGCCGCAGCGCACGGGGGCCGGCTCGGCCGCGGCGTTGCCTCTGGCGGTCGGGGGGCCGATGCCATAGGCTTGGCTCTTCCAGAGCGCCTCGGAGGGCGCTCGCCAGGAGGAGGAGCTAGTTGGTCCGCAGCGCTGCTGATCGCGTTTTTCTGCCGACTAAGTCCCTGTTGGAGCAGGTTGGGGACATGATGATTTTGACGGGGAAGACGTTGGTGTCGGCGGTGCGGCCGCCGTTTCCGTATGGGACGGAGTTCGTGCAGCAGTTTTTGTTCATGTTGCGGCTCTGTTGGTTGCCGCTGATGATCACGACGATCGCGTTTGGCTATGGGGCGCCGGGGTTGCAGGCGGGCAATTTCCTGATCTTGTTCGGGGCGATCGACCGGTTGGGCGGCTTTTTTGTGTTGGCGTCGATCCGCGAGTTCGCGCCGATTGCGTCGGCGATCATTTTGGCGGGGGTGGGCGGCACGGCGATCACGGCCGATTTGGGTGCGCGCAAGATCCGTGAGGAGCTCGACGCGTTGCAGGTGTTGGGCGTCGATCCGATCAAGAACCTGGTCGTGCCGAGGTTTTTGGCGTTGATGGTGGTGACCGGCCTGTTCAACATCTATGCGTTGATCTTCGGCATCTTCGGCGGCGTGTTGGCGACCTTGACCTTCGACGCGCCGTTGGGGCCGTTCTTCGCGACCTTGTTGAACAACGCCTCGACGACCGACCTCTGGGGGTCGGTCGTGAAGACGACGCTGTTCGGGGCGATCATCGCGATCGTCTCGTGTTACAAGGGCATGACCGCCTCCGGCGGCGCCGAAGGCGTCGGCCGCTCGGTCAACCAGGGCGTCGTGATCGCCTTCCTCGCGATCTTCGCCTTCAACTACGTCTTCACCCAAACACTGCTCGCCACCCACCCCGAAATCTCCGTGATCAAGTAGCCATGCCCACCTCGTGGCTATCGGTTCCGAAGGACTGGATCTCCTCGTGCGGGGAGATCGCGCGGTTCTGCGGCACGGTCGTGGCCGGCGTGTTCAGCGGCCGCGTGTTCCGCTTCTTCGGCGAGGCCCTGCGCCAGGCTGGGATCCTGATCCTGGGCTCGGCGATGGTGATCTGGGGGCTCGCCTTCATCCTCGGCCTGCAGTGCGGGATCGAGGGGGCCTACTTCAACCGCTCGGTGGGCGCGCCCGCCTACGCCGGAGTGTTCTCAGCGTGGTGCGACCTGCGCGAGATCATGCCCTACGCGTTCGGCTACATGATGTCCGCCAAGGTCGGCACCGGACTGGTGGCCGAGATCGGCGCGATGCGGATCTCGGACGAGATCGACGCGCTCGAGGTGATGGGCATCAACTCGCTCACGTTCCTCTGCGCCACCCGACTGCTGGCGGCCTGGCTCGTACTGCCCTTCATGTACATCGCGGCTGTGGGGGTGGGCTTCTTCGGAAGCTATCTGGCGGTGGTGCAGCAGATCGGCGAGGTGTCCTCGGGGGGCTTCTTCCTGATCTTCTGGATGTTCCAGAACCCACCCGACCTTCTTTACAGCTTGATTAAGGGCATGGCCATGGCCACCGTGATCGTGCTGGTGGGCTGTTATTACGGCTACAACGCGTCGGGCGGGCCGGTGGGTGTGGGCACGGCCACGGCGAAGTCGATGGTGCTCAACACCGTGCTCGTGCACCTGGTGGGCATGGTGGGCACGCAGATCTTCTGGGGGTCCAACCCCAGGGCTCCGATCGGGGGCTGACGGACACATGAGGAGAGAGGCTTGAGCGAGCAACGAGGACAGGGGGGCCAGGGACCGCTCGATCCCCGCGACTGGGAGGAGCGCCGGGGTGGCGCCGGGGAGGCCCCAACGGCCACGGAGGACACCCGGGCGCGCTTCGTGCCCGACGAGGAGGTGCCCGACAACATCCGCGAGCAGACGCGGGAGGGCGAGCACCCCTACCAGTGGCACAGCGGGCGCACCCGCGAGCACGGCGCCACCGACGCCGTGGAGTTCATCGACGTCAAGAAGTCGTTCGGCCGCAACAACACGATCCTCAACGGACTGAACCTCGGCCTGCCGAACGACCAGATCTCGATGATCCTCGGCCCATCCGGGACCGGGAAGTCGGTGTGCATCAAGCACATGGTCGGCCTGCTCTACCCGGACGAGGGCGACGTGCTGGTGCATGGCGAGTCGGTGCCCAACATGGCCGACGAAGAGCTCTTCGAGATGCGCAAGAAGTTCGGTGTCCTCTTCCAGGACGGCGCGCTCTTCGGCTCGATGAACGTCTTCGACAACACGGCCTTCCCGCTGCGCCAGCACACCGACAAGGGCGAGGAGGAGATCGCCGAGATCGTGAACAGGCGGCTGGGCGAGGTCGGTCTCACCAGCGCCAGGGACAAGATGCCGAACGAGCTCTCCGGCGGGATGAGGAAGCGGGCGGGATTTGCGCGCGCGCTGGTGCTCGATCCGGACATCGTGCTCTTCGACGAGCCGGACTCCGGGCTGGACCCGGTGCGAACGGCGCTGCTGTGCGAGCTGATCCAGGAGGTCCACGCGGAGAACGGCGGCGCTTACTGCGTGATCACCCACGACATCATGTCCGCCCGCAGGGTGGCGGACTACATCGCGATCCTCTGGAAGGGCCGGATCGTCGAATCGGGACCGGCGAGCGAGCTGTTCAACTCGGACAACCAGTTCGTGCGGCAGTTCCTCTCCGGTGAGGCCCAGGGGCCGCTGGGCATGGAATAGCTTCTTGCGACCTTCGCGCAACCGCTGGCTCGGTGGAATACTGGGTCAGCGGGAGGCGCCGGTCGCTGGTTCGCCCTTGGAATCGACGAGGAGAGATGCACGGACCCGGGATGCGCTACATGGTGAGCGCGGATCGACGCTCGCCCGGGTTGCCGCTCTAGGCGCCCTCGTAGCGGCCGTCGCGCTCATCGCGCTCGCCATGTTCGGCGGCGGCAACGGCTACAAGGTCAAGGTCGTCTTCCTCAACGCCGGCCAGCTCGTGAAGGGCAACCCCGTGCTGGTGGGCGGCGGCAAGGTCGGCTCGGTCAACGACATCGAGCTCGACAACAACGCGCAGGCCGTCGTGACGCTCAAGGTCAACGACGACTACGCGCCGCTCCACCAGGGCACCTCGGCAACCATCCGGGCCACCTCCCTGTCGGGCATTGCGAACCGCTACGTGTCGCTCCAGCCTGGTCCGAACAACGCCGAGGAGATCGACGACGGCGGGACCATCGGCGCGGATGAGACGAATGCGCCGGTGGACCTCGACACGCTCTTCAACACACTCGACACGAAGACACGGAAGGGGCTTCAGGACTTCATCCGCGGATCGGGCGACTGGTACGACGGCAAGGGCGCGGAGGCGAACAAGGCGACCAAGTACTTCAGTCCCTTCCTGGTCAGCACGAGCGACCTCACTCGCGAGCTGGCGCTCGACCAGAAGGTCCTGGAGCGGTTCGTCATCGACACCTCCAGGACGGTCACCTCGATCGCCGAGCGCCGCGACGACCTCGCGAACCTGGTCTCGAACACGAACACCACCTTCGGCGCGATCGCCGCGCAGAACGTCGCGCTCGATCAAGCGCTGTCGCTGCTGCCCGACACGCTGCGGAAGGCGAACACCACGTTCGTGAACCTCCGCTCGACGCTGGATGACCTGGACAAGCTCGTGGCGGTCTCGTACCCCGCGACGAAGGATCTTGCGCCGTTCCTGAAGGAGCTGCGCCCGCTGGTGACCGAGGCCAAGCCGACGGTCGCGAAGCTGAACACGCTGATCCGCAAGCCCGGTCCCAACAACGACGCCATCGAGCTCATCGGGGACCAGCCGCAGCTGGCCAGCCTCACCGGGTCCGTCTTCCCGCGCGCCATCAAGACGCTCAATCGGGCTCAGCCGGTGTTCGAGTACGCGCGCAGCTACACGCCCGACCTGGCGTCATGGCTCGCCAACTTCGGCCAGCTGGCCTCGAACTACGACGCCAACGGGCGCTACGCGCGCGTTCAGCCGATGTTCCTTCCCTCCACGTTCTCGGGCGGCACCCTCACCGCGAACCAGCCGTCACAGAAGCTGAACGGCTTCGTCACCGGCAATCTCACCCGCTGCCCGGGCGGCACCGTGCAACCCGCACCCGACGGCTCGAACCCGGTGGCGGCGGGCTCCTGCAATCCAGCCTCGACCCCGCCCGGCCCGTGAGGCGGCTCATCTACATCGCGCTGTTCGTCGCGATCGCGCCGTGGCTCGTTATCGGCGTGGTGGACGCCGCCGGCGGGGATGACCACAGCGACGGCTACTTCGTGCGCGCGATCTTCGACAACGCCTCTTCGCTCGTGCCGGGCGAGGACGTGAAGATCGCCGGCGCCGCGGTGGGGGTCGTCGACTCGCTCGAGGTGACCGACGACAAGAAGGCCGCCGTGACGCTGCGTATCGACGACGAGGATTTCACTCCCTGGAAGGCGGACGCCCACTGCCTGATCCGCCCCCAGTCGCTGATCGGCGAGAAGTTCGTGGAGTGCGAGCCCGGCACGAGCTCCGCTCCGCCGCTGCGGACGCTCCAGAGGGGCGACGGCGAGGGCGAACGACTCCTGCCGGTCGCGCGCACCAGCTCGCCCGTCGACCTCGACATGCTGAACAACATCCTCCGGCTGCCCTACCGGCAGCGCTTCTCGATCCTGATCAGCGAGCTCGGCGCCGGTCTCGCCGGTCGCGGCGACCAGTTGAACGCCGTCATCCACCGCGCGAACCCCGCGCTGAAGCAGACGGACGCGGTGCTGGCGATCCTGGCCAAGCAGAACCGCACCCTGGTCAAGCTGGCGCGTGACTCCGACCGCGCCCTCGGCCCGCTCGCGCGGGAGCGCCACCGGGTGGCCGACTGGATCGTCCAGGCGAACGAGACCGGCGAGGCCTCCGCCGAGCGGCGCGAGGACATCAAGCTCGGCATCAATCGCCTGCCCGCCTTCCTCCGGGAGCTGGAGCCGCTCATGGCCGACCTCGACCGCCTGGCCAAGCAGGGCACGCCGGTGGTAGGCGACCTCGGCACCGCGGCGCCGCAGCTCGCGCGGCTGATCAAGGGCCTCGGCACGTTCTCCGAGGCGGGCGAGGAGAGCTTCCCGAGCCTCGGCGACGCGCTTGACAGTGCCCGCCCGGACCTCATCACCGCGCGGCCGCTGATCCAGCAGCTGAGCAAGCTCGGCACGCCGCTGAAGCCCGTGGCGAGCAACCTCGACAAGCTGACGGCGAGCCTGAACAAGACGGGCGGCATCGAACGGCTGAACGACTTCTTCTACTACGGCTCGCTTTCCACGAACGGGTTCGACTCGCTGGGGCACTACCTCCGGGCGGGGCTCGTGACCACCACCACGTGCTCGAACTACGCGCTCGTACCGTCGGGCGCCGCAGGACTGTCACGCGTTGTTCTTCGACCCGAGCGCCGAGTCTGCGTCCGCCTCCTCCGGGACTCGCAGCGCCAAGATCGCGAAGACGCCACGGAGTGCCTCTCCGCAGGGCAGCGACCTGCTGCAGGATCTCCTCGGCAACCCCGAGACGAAGGCCGAGACTCAGGCGCGGACTCAGGGCCTGAGCCGTATCCGCCGGCGCGCGGCGGGTGGCTCGACCGTCCTTCCGTCGGCCGACGAGCCGGTGCTCGACTACCTGCTCGGGGGTGAGCGGTGAGCCCCCGCCGATCTCGCGCCGCGCTTACCGCCAGCCCGGTGCTCGTGGGCGCCGTGACGGTGCTCGTCACGATCGTGGCCGTCTTCCTCTCCTACAACGCCAACACCGGTCTGCCGTTCGTCCCCACCTACGACCTGAAGGCCAACCTCCCCAACGCGTCGCAGCTGGTCGTCGGGTTCGACGTGCGCATCGGCGGCGCGCGCGTGGGTCAGGTCTCGGAGATCACGCCGAAGCGCCGCCCGGACGGCACCGCCTACGCCCAGGTCACGCTGAAGCTCGACAAGGAGATCGAGCCGCTTCCGGCCGACTCGACCGTGCTGGTGCGCCCGCGGTCCACCCTCGGCCTGAAGTACCTCCAGATCGCTCCGGGCAGCGGCCAGGCCGGCTTCAAGGCCGGCGCCACGATCCCGATCCGCCAGGCGCGGCCCGCGGTCGTGGAGATCGACGACTTCTTCAACATGTTCGACGACAAGGCGCGCCGGGGCTCGCAGAACTCGCTCGACGGCATCGGCACCGGGTTCGCGGGCCGGGGCCGCGACCTGAACACGGCGATCGACCAGCTGCAGCCGCTGCTCGACGATCTCGAGCCGGTCACGAGGAACCTTGCACGTCCTGCCACGCGGCTGGACCGGCTCTTCAAGTCGCTCGCCGATACGGCCGGTGAGGTGGCTCCCGTTGCCGAGGAGCAGGCCTCCCTCTTCGTGAACCTCGACACCACCTTCACGGCGCTCGCCTCGGTCGCCCGGCCCTTCATTCAGGAGTCGATCACGGAGTGGCCCCCCAGCGAGGAGGTCGCGATCCGGGAGTTCCCGCGTCAGCGTCCGTTCCTGCTGAACAACGCCGCGTTCTTCCACGAGCTGCAACCCGGTGTGGCCACGCTCCCCCATTCCGCGCCGATCCTGGCGGATGCCTTCCAGGCGGGCACCGAGAACCTGCCCCTGACGCCGCCCATCAATCGCGAGCTCGCCGACAGCCTCGACACCCTGGCGTCCTTCTCCACGGACCCGCATGGTCACCGGCGGCGTGAACCAGCTCACGCGGCTCTCCACGTCGCTGAATCCCACGCTGAAGTTCATCACGCCGGTCCAGACCACCTGCAACTACGCCACGCTGCTCTTCCGCAACGTGGCCAGCCACCTGTCCGACGGTGACTCGATCGGGACCTGGCAGCGCTTCACGATCATCCCGACCGTCCCCCTCGCCTCGGCCACCTACGACTCCTTCAACAACGAGGTCGGACCGTCCACGGTCCCCGGCCAACGGGTCCGGCCCGGCCAACTTCCTCCACGCCAATCCCTACCCCAACACCGCGTCGCCCGGCCAGACGAAGGAATGCGAAGCGGGCAACGAGCGCTTCGCGAGCGGCAGGAAGGTCATCGGCAACCCGCCCGGCAACCAGGGCACCAAGACGAGCACCGTCAAGGGCCTGGGCGACGACAAGGGTGGCGGCTGATGAGGCGGATCCGAGGCCCGCGGCTGAGTACGTTCCAGGCGGGACTGATCGCGATCGTGCTGATCATGATCGGCGCCTACCTCGGCTTCACCAAGGACATCCCGTTCACCAAGCCGTTCCAGCTCACGGCGGTGTTCCAGAACGCGCCTCCCGCTCCAGAAGGGCACGGCGGTGCGAATCGCCGGCGTCGACGTGGGCAAGGTCTCGAAGGTGGAGGCGATCGGGGGCGACTCCGCGGGCGTGAAGGTCACGATGAAGCTCGAGGACGAGGCGCTTCCGATTCACAAGGACGCGGAGGTGAAGCTGCGCGAGCGGATCTTCCTCGAGGGCAACCTCTTCCTGGACATCAAGCCAGGCTCCCCGAGCGCGGACACGGTGGAAGACGGCGACACCCTGCCCGCGTCCCAGACCGCCGCCCCGGTGCAGCTGGACCAGGTGCTGGGCACGCTGAAGACCAACACCCGCAAGGACCTGCAGGACCTGCTCGTCGGCTACGGCGGCGCCCTCAACGCCAAGCCGGAGCCGGGCGAGGACGATGACCAGGACCCGGCCGTCCGCGGCCTGACGGGGGGACAGGCGCTCAACAAGTCGCTCGACTACGGGCCCGACGCCTTCCGGGGCACCGCGATCGTGAACCAGGCTCTGCTCGGCCGGGAGCGCCACGACATCTCCAAGCTGATCGCCGGCCAGCAGAAGGTCACGGCGGCGCTGTCCAGCAACGAGGGCCAGCTGAAGGACCTCATCACCAACTTCAACACGACGATGGGGGCGCTCGCCTCGGAGGAGGCCGACCTCAGCGAGACCGTGCGGCTCCTGCCGGTCGTGCTCGAGGATGCGCAGCCGGCTCTCGACAACCTGAACGCGGCCTTCCCGCCCACGCGCGCCTGGGCGCTCGCGATGATCCCCGGGGTCGAGCAGACCGCCCCCACGATCGACGCCGCGTTCCCGTGGGTGCGCCAGACCAAGGCGTTGCTGGCTCCCTCCGAGCTCCAGGGCCTCGTGGACGACCTGCAGCCCGCCATCGCGGACTTCGCCGGCTTCACCCACGGACAGCTGGAGCTGCTGCCAAAGCTCGACGGGTTCAATCGCTGCCAGTTGGAGGTGGTGCTGCCCAGCGGCGAGCAGGTGATCCAGGACGGCGCGCTCAGCACCGGCATCCAGAACTACAAGGAGTTCTTCCAGTCGCTGACCGGGCTCCTGGGGGCCGGCCAGAACTTCACCGGCAACGGCACGTACACCCGCTTCCAGCCGGGCGGCGGAGCGACCCAGGTGAGCACGACGAACGCCGGCACCGAGAAGCGCTTCGGCAATGCCACCGTGGCCGGCGGCGGAAGCCGCCCGGCGCGCGGCCCGAAGCCGCCGTACAAGCCGAGCACCGCCTGTCACACGCAGCCGACGCCCAACCTCAACTCGGCCAAGACCGGGCCGGCCTGGGCCCCATGAGGCGCCAGATCAAGAAGCAGGCGCGGGTGTTCGCGGCGATCGTCGTGCTCTTCGTGGTGGCGATCGGAGTCGCGGGCTACATCCTCTCGAACCAGCGCTTCTACCTGCCGGCCTGGGTTCCGGTGGTGGGCACCGACTTCTACGAGGTCGAGGCCGAGCTGTCGACGGCCCAGGCGGTCGTGCCCGGCCAGGGCCAGACCGTGAACGTGGCAGGGGTGAAGGTGGGCGAGGTGGGGTCCGTGAACCTCGAGGACGGCCGCGCCGTCGTGAAGATGCAGATCAAGGACAAGTACAAGCCCATCTACAAGGACGCGACGATCCTCCTGCGTCCCAAGACTGGGTTGAAGGACATGATCCTCGCGCTCGACCCCGGCACTCCGGCGGCGGGCGAGGTGCCCGAGGGCGGGCGCATCAGCGTCGGGAACACGCTCCCCGACGTGAACCCGGACGAGGTGCTCTCCGCGCTGGACGGAGACACGCGCGACTACCTGCGGATCCTGCTGAACGCGGGCGGGACCGCGTTCAGAGACACCAATTCGGCGGCCACCGGGCAGACGGCCTCGCAGGATCTACGCGAGACCTTCAAGCGCTTCGAGCCCACCGGTCGCTACAGCGTGCGCATCACCAGGCAGCTCGCAAAGCGCCGGCACAACATCAGCCGGGCCATCCACAGCTTCCAGCTGATCTCCACCGCCCTCGGTGCGAAGGACAAGCAGCTCGCCGCGCTGGTGGACTCGGCCAACGCCAACTTCTCCGCCTTCGCGGAGGAGGAGGCCAGCCTCCGCGAGGCGCTCACGCTGTTCCCCGGCACGCTCTCCCAGACGGCCACCACGCTCACCGACGTCAACACGCTGGCCAAGAAGCTCGGCCCGACGCTCGAGGGCCTGCTGCCCTTCGCACACGCGCTGCCCACCTCGCTCACCCGTCAGCGCCCCTTCCTGCGGGAGACCACCCCGATCATCAAGAACCAGGTCCGGCCCTTCGCGCGCGACGTCCAGCCCACCGTTCGCGACCTTCGCTCGGCCACGAGCAAGCTCGCGCCCGTCACCCCGGACCTCACGAGGGGGTTCAAGGTCCTGAACAAGTTCTTCAACGAGCTGGCCTACGATCCCCCGGGCGACGCGCAGTCCTACCTCTTCTGGAGCGGCTGGGCGGCGCACTCCGGGACCCTGCTCAGCACCCTCGAGGACGCGCACGGGCCGATGATCCGCGGAATCGTGCTCGCCACGTGCAACGACTTCCAGACGCTGAGCCAGCTCGTGGCCGCGAACCCGCAGCTCGGCATGCTCACGGCGCTCGCCAACTTCCCCAACGACGCCGTGCTCTGCCCACCCCCCCACTTGGCGCTCTACGGCAAGCCGGTACTCGCTCCCCCGGTGGGCAAGTGATCGCGTGATCAAGCAAGCACCCAGCGTCGGCCGGATCCTCACCATGGTGGCGTTCGCGTTGTCGTGCTTCGGGATCCTGATCTTCCTGTGGCTGTCCTTCGGCGGCTCGGTGCCGCTTCAGCCCGAGGGATATCGCGTGACCGCGAACTTCCCCGAGGCCACGCAGCTCGCACAGGAGGCGGAGATCCGCATCTCCGGTGTCAAGGTCGGCAAGGTGCGGAAGGTCGAAGCCGACCAGAAGAGCGGGTTGACGTCGGCCGTGCTCGAGATCGATGCGCGTTATGCGCCGCTGGCCAAGGACGCGCGCGCGATCCTGCGCCAGAAGACGCTCCTGGGCGAGACCTACGTGGAGCTGGCCCCCGGCAGCAACAGCTCGGGCACGATTCCGGACGGTGGCCAGCTCGCCCAGGGTCAGGTGGCGGACACGGTGCAGCTCGACGAGATCCTGCGCACCTTCGACCCCAAGACCCGCGAGCGGTTCTCCACGTGGCTCGACCAGCAGGGAGAGGCGGCGCTGGGCAACGGTGAGGCGATCAACGACGCGCTCGGCAACCTCACTCCGTTCGCGGAGAACACGGATGACGTGCTGCGCGTGCTACGCGTCCAGAGCGCCGCCACGCGCCGCCTGGTCCGGAACACGGGAGAGGTCTTCGGGGCGCTCTCCGAGCGCAAGGGACAGCTCCGCGAGCTGATCCGGAACTCCAACACGGTGTGGGCGGTAACGGCCCGGCGCGACGCCGAGCTCGCGGAGACCTTCACGGTGCTGCCCACCTTCCTCCGTGAGAGCACCCTCACGAACATTCGACTCACGAAGTTCGCCAAGGACACCAATCCACTGATCGACCAGCTCAGGCCGGCGGCCCGGCAGCTATCGCCGACGCTGGTCGGTCTCGACGCAGTGGCGCCCGACCTCAAGGGCTTCTTCACGAACATCAAGCCGCTCGTCCAGGTGTCCAAGAAGGGGCTGCCGGCCAGCTCGCAGGCGCTCAACAACACGCGGCCGGTACTCGGCCGGCTCCAGACGTTCCTGCAGCAGTTCACGCCGATCATCGATTACCTGGGGCTCTACAAGCGTGAGATCGCGGCGTTCTTCGCGAATGACACGGCGGTCACGGAGGCCGTGCACGGCGCAAACGGCGGCAAGGCGCTCCACTACCTCCGGACGCAGAACCCCGTGAACCCGGAGATCATGGCCGCCTATCCGAACCGGCTGTCCACCAACCGCTCCAACCCCTACATCGAGCCCGGCGGCTACGACAACCTCGCCAGCCTGAGCCACCTGCAGACGTTCGGCGGCTACCTCTGCACCTCCAACCCGGTGCCGAACCCGCCCGCGCCCACCCCCGCGCTGCCGGCGGACGTGCTGGCGGGGCTCAACTACTACGCCTTCGGGAACCCGAAGAACCACAACGCGGCTCCGCCCTGTGACCCGCAGACACCGCTCGGACGCCAGACGAACGGCGGGACCGGCGTGTACCCGCTCCTCCAGCCGCTGCCCTAGGCGCTCCCTAAGCTGACTGCGTGAGCGGCAACGCCTTCGGCCGCATCGTGCGCCTGGTAGGGCGCCGACCGGTCCCCGTACTCGTGCTGACGCTGGCCCTCGCGCTGGGCGGGGCGGCGCTCGCGCTGCGGCTCGAGCCCAGCGCCGCCACGGACACGCTCGTCGGGCGCTCCTCCGACAGCTTCCACAACACCGAGCGCTACCGGCGCGACTTCGGCGACGAGGCCGTGGTGGTGCTGGTGAAGGGCCCCCTGACGAGGACGGTCCTGACCCCCGACCTGCTGCGCGTGCTCGGGCTCGAGGGCTGCCTGAGCGGCAACATTCCGGAGAAGCGGCTGGAGCAGGCGCTCGCCAAGAACCGTAAGAACCCGGCGCGCGGGCTGCCGCCGGTGTGCGGCGACCTGGCGAAGCTCCACCCGGCCCGCGCGGTCTACGGGCCCGCGACGTTCATCAACACCTCCGCGGCGCAGATCAGCGACGAATACCTGAAGCGCTCCAATGCGGCCAGCGCTCAGGCGGCTCGGGCGGCCCGCGCGGCACGCAAGCTCTCCGCCGCGCGCGGCGATCCCCCCGCCGAGCAGCAGCGCCTCGCGGGCGCCGCCCGGGAGGCCGTGATGGCGAAGTTCCAGCTCTACGTGACGCGCATCGCGCTGCGCTTCGGGCTCCTCGGGGTGCCGTCCATCAGCGATCCGAACTTCGTCAGCCGGGTGGTGTTCGACACGACCAGGCCGGGCGTGCCGAAGTCGCGCTTCGGGTACCTGTTCCCGAGCAAGAACGCGGCGCTGATCCAGATCCGCATGCGCCCGGAGCTCTCGGAGTCCGAGCGCCGGCAGGCCGTGGCGATGGTGCGGGAGGCCACGCACGCGCGGGTGTTCAGGCCGAGGGAGGGGGCGACCTACGTGGTCAGCGGCGTGCCGGTGGTCTCGCAGGCGCTGGCCGACGCCGTGCAGAGCTCGATCGTGGTCCTCCTGATCGCCGCAGTGCTCGTGATGGCGGCCACGCTGACGCTCGTCTTCCGCACGCGTCTGCGGCTCCTGCCGCTGGGACTCGCTCTGGCCGCGGCGGCGGTGACCTTCGGGGCGCTCTCGCTGGCCGGCGGCAGCCTGACCATGGCCTCGATCGCTGTGCTTCCCGTGCTCATCGGGCTCGCGGTGGACTACGCGATCCAGTTCCAGGCGCGCTTCGACGAGCAGCGGTCGCGCCGGCGCCGGCCCGCCGAGGCGGGCGACCAGCGCGCCGCGGTCGTGGAGGACGCCGTGGCCGCGGCCACGGCGGGCGGTCCCACGATCGTCACGGCCGGTGCCGCCACGGCGGTGGGGTTCCTCGTGCTGCTGCTCTCGCCGGTCCCCATGGTGCGCGGCTTCGGCCTGCTGCTCGTGCTGGGCATCGGGGTCGCGCTCGCCTGCGCCATCGTGGCCGGCTTCGCCGTGCTGGTGCGCTTCGGAGGACGCGCGGAGCCGCGCCGCGGCCGCGTGCGCGAGCGGCTGGCCGGGATCGGCGCCCACCCGCGTGTGGAGGCGGCACGCGAGCGCCTGGCGGACCACTCCTGGCGTGCGCTCGGCGTGGCGCTGGCGCAGCCGCGAAAGGTGCTCGCGGTAGGCCTGGCGGCGGCGGTGCTCGGGCTCGCGCTCGACACCCAGAGCGAGGTCGTGTCCGACGTCCAGCAGCTCGTCCCGCAGGACCTCCAGGCGCTGCGTGACGTGGACGAGCTCCAGAAGGCCACCGGGGTGTCGGGCGAGATCGACGTGGCCGTGCGGGCGGACGACATCACCCGACCCGCGGTGCTGCGCTGGATGACGAGTTTCCAGAGCGGTGTGCTGCGCGCGCACGGGTATCGCGAGGGCAAGCGCTGTACGCAGGCCCACGACGCTCCCGAGCTCTGTCCGGCGCTCTCCCTTCCGGACCTGTTCGGCTCCGCGGCCGGCGATCAGCAGAGGGTGCGCAAGCTGCTGCGCGATGTACCGCCCTACTTCTCCCAGGGGGTGATCACCCGTGACCGCAGGACCGCCAACCTCGCCTTCGGCATCCGGCTCATGCCGCTCGATCGCCAGAAGCAGGTGGTGGACGACATCAAGCGGCGGCTCGACCCGCCGGACGGCGTGGAGGCGGATGTGGTCGGGCTGCCGGTGCTCGCGGCGGAGGCGAACGGCGCGCTGTCCTCGCCGTGGCGCCGGGCGCTGACCCTGCTCGCGGCGCTTGTGGGCGTGTTCCTCGTGCTCCTCGCGGTGCGGCGCTCGGCGCGCGCGGCCGCGGTGACGCTGATCCCGATCGCGCTCGCGACCGGCTGGTCGGGGGCAATTCTCTTCGTCCTCGGCCTGCTGCCCGGTCCGCTCCAGGTGCAGCTGAACCCGATGTCCGTGACCCTGGGCGCCCTGGTGATCGCGATCTCGACCGAGTTCAGCGTGCTGCTCTCGGCGCGCTACAGCCAGGAGCGCCACAACGGCGCGGGTCCGGCGCGCGCGATCGAGCTGGCCTACGCGTCCACGGGAGCCGCGGTGCTGGCCTCGGGAGCCACGGCCATCGCGGGCTTCGCGGCCCTCGCGGCGTCCGACATCAGGATGCTCCGCGACTTCGGGGTGGTCACCGTCGTAGACCTGACCGTGTCGCTCGTGGGCGTGATGATCGTCCTGCCCGCGGCGCTCCTCTGGGCCGAGGAGCACGGGCCCTTCGCCCTGCGCGACCTCGATCCCCGGCCCCGGCTGCGCCAACTGCGCGCGCAGCGCACGCCGGCGGACGCACCGTGAGCGATGACCGCTTCGGCGACCTCGGCGGCGAGCCGCGCGAGCACAACGCCCAGGAGCTGGGCGAGCGCCTGGCCGAGCGCGACCGTACGCATCCCGAGCCGGTGCGCCGCCCGGAGGTCCCGCGACCCGGCAACAAGTACGCCTGGCTCGTGGGCATCCTCGCCGTCATGGGCCTGAGCGTCCTCCTGTTCACCACGACCCTGCCGAACAGCGGTGAGGGGCTGAGGGGGCCGGAGCCAGGCTCGCGGCTGAAGGCGTTCGCCGCCCCCTCCGCGCTCGGGGACCTGGAGGGCGAGTCGAACGTCTGCCAGCGGAAGAAGGACTGCAACAAGACCAACGGCAACACGCCGGCCTGCGAGGTGCGCGGCGAGGGAGTGGTCAACGTATGCGAGCTGCGCAGGCGCCCGCTGATCCTCACCTTCGTGTTCGACCGGGGCGCCGACTGCCTGCCACAGGTGGACCGCACCGAGCGGGTGCGCGACGATGTGCACGGAGTGGGCTTCGCCACCGTCTTCTTCAGCCACAAGAATCGCGACGAGCTCCGGCGCATCGTCGAGGGCCGGCGCTGGAAGCAGCCGGTGGCGGTGGACGACGGCGCCGTGGCGAACGTCTACGGAGTGGGCGGCTGCCCGACCACCGTCTTCGCGCGCGCGGGCGGCAAGGTCCTGGAGACGAAGCTCGGGAACCTCACCGAAGGCGAGCTGCGCGCCGAGGCGCGGCGCCTGGTGCGCTGATGGAGCTCGACCTGAGCGACGGCTGGGTGGAGCCGGAGCTGGCCGAGGAGCTGCCGGGCATCGGGCTGGTGCTCGCGCCGGTGGAGGTTCGGCCGGGCAAGAGCCCTCCTGACCTGAAGCGCCGCCTGCGCGCGCTCGCGGACCGCTACACGGGCGGGAAGGTGATCCACATGCGCCAGGACCCGGTGCCATGGGCCTACCGGGTGTTCGCGCGGCAGGTCGGCGTGGACCCCGACACCGACCGCACGCCGGTGGAGCAGATCGCGCTCGACCGGCTCAAGCACGGCGGCCTCCGCAGCGAGAGCCTGCTCGATGACGCCCTCACGATCGCGGTGGCCGAGACGGGCGTTCCGGTGATTGCGCTGGACCCCGACCGCCTCGACGGTCAACCCGGTCTCCGGCTCTGCCGGTCGGGTGAGATGCTGGGCGCCGGCAGGCCGCTCTCGGCGCGCCAGATCGTGATTGCCGACAAGAGCCGCCCGGTGGCCATCGTCCTCGGAGACGTGTCGCCCGACGCCGGCGTGACGCCGCAGGCGGAGCGCGTGCTCCTCTGCGCCCTCAGCGTCGGGGGCGTGCCGCGCATCAGCGTGGAGGAGGCACTGTGGACCGCAGGTGAGACCCTGATGTACAGTTGACCGACTCGACCGCGGGGAGGCACGTGCCCGACGTTCTGGAGCCGAGAGTCAGCGCGCACCTGGGGGCTCCTCCGCGCACGCGTCCGGACGAGCGCGCCGCGCGCAGGTCGCTGCTCGATCAGGTCGAGCGCCTCGAGGCCGAGCTCGCGTCCCTCTTCTGCTCGACCTGGCCCCGCAAGGGCTTCGAGTGGCGGGTGCCCGGCCGGGCGGGCCCGCGACTGCTTTCGCTCGGGGAGCTCGAGGAACTGCGCGACGACCTGGCCGACCGTGTGCGGAGCGGCCGAGCCGCCTTGTCGGATCGCACCTACGTGGAGGAGCAGAACCGGTGCCTGATCGAGGAGATGCTCCTCGCGCCGGAGGACCACAAGTGGACCCGCGTGTCCCACGAGGACATCGGCGAGCCGGGCTGCCGCCACTGGCACGTGCGACCGCGGATGGGGCTGCTCGGGATGCTCGCGGGCTGGTGGCGGGTCGTGATCTCCTCGGGCTGTCCGTTAGCCACCTGACATCCTGATGGGACGACGTAGCCGCAAGCGGACGGAGACGACGCGCGCGGAGCGCGACGCCGCGCGGCGCGAGCGCGGCGTCGAGTCCGCCTCCGCGGCGCGCCCGCGGACGCGGCTCCCGGGTGACGACCGGCCGACTGCGCCGTGGGGCAACTTCCCGCTCTCCGAGCTCGTGGTGCTGCTCGGCATCCTCCTCATCATCTGGGGCTTCCTGAGCGGCGAGGGAGGGAGCTCACGCGTGGCCGGTGGACTCGTGATCGCGTCGCTCGGGGGCGGGGAGCTTGCGCTGCGCGAGCACCTGGCCGGATACCGCTCGCATTCCTCGCTGCTCGCCGGGGTGGTCACGTTCGTGGCCGTGACGGCGGTGGCGCTCGGAGCCGGACCGGTGAAGCTGTGGCTCCTGCTCGTGGTGGCGGTCGGCGTGTTCGGCGGGACCTTCTACGGGATGCGCGAGCTGTTTCGCCGCCGCTCGGGCGGGCTCGGCTTCCGCTGAGCGCTCGATAAGGTGGCCGCGCCGATGGACGAGCGACGCCTGCGCATCAGGGGCCTCCATCACATCACGCTGATCTGCCGTGACGTGGAGCGGGCCGTGGACTTCTACCGGAACCTGCTCGGCATGCGGCTCGTCAAGCAGAGCGTCAACAGCGACGACCCGTCGGCGCGCCACCTGTTCTTCGGCGACGCCGAGGCGCGGCCCGGCTCGATCGTCACCTGCCTCGAGTATCCCGATCTCGACGAGGGCCACGTCGGCCCCGGCTCAACCCATCACTTCGCCCTCGGGGTGGGCACCGAGGAGGAGCTCGTGGCCTGGCACGAATACCTCAGCGGCCGCGGCGTTCCCTGCACGGCGGTGATGGACCGGGTCTACTTCAAGTCGCTCTACGTGCGCGACCCGGATGGCCACATCGTGGAGCTCGCCACCGAGGGCCCGGGCCTGACGGTGGACGAGCAGCCCGAGGCCGGCTGAGACGGAGCAAGCGGCGACCGGGCCGAACCCGGCCGCCGCGGCTCGGCTCCGGTCAGGCGGCCGTCAGCACCCGTGCTTCCATGCCGGTGGTCGACGCGTCGTCGTCGCCGGCCGAAGCATTCTTCTGAGTCAGCACGGCTGCCAGCGCGATCCGCTGACGGTCGGTGAGTGTGCCCACTTGCTTGTTCTCCGGCACGCCCAGCGACATCAGCAGGCGCCTGCAGCGCGTGCGTCCCCAGCGCTTCTGGCTCATCAGAAGATCGCTGATCGACATGCTCTGCGCCTGCCACGGGCAGTTCATCACCACCTCCGCGGCGGTCAGCTCGCCGGCGGCGACCCGGCGCTTCATCCGCGCTCGGGCGAGGCGCACCCGGTTCGCGTATTCCAGCGCTCTCAAGTGCTGCTCTCGACCGGCATCGACCGTGGCAGAATTGCCCATCAGACCTCCCCGCACTTCGTGCGATTCTCAAGCGAATGCAAGTTCCCCGGCGGCCCCGAATCCGGCGGGAGGATCCACAAATCGGAGGGGGCCAATGCCGCCCGTCGGTGATTCGACCCGACGACGGCGCCACACCCGCTTGCGCCCATCCCGGCCCGCCTAAGGCCGGCGCCCAATAAAGCCTGTTCCCGCTCGGGCGTCAACCGGGATCCGAGGTGACCGCCCGCTAAGAGCGGGCTTTTCGTGAGCAGCTTCGTTTGTCCATTTTTGGACAAGCTGAGCGAGCCGGGCGAGGGAGTGCATCGGAGTAGATTGGGCCGCGTGCCGCGCTCCACCAAGATCGTCGCGACCATCGGGCCGTCCTCCCGGGAGCCCGCCGTGCTGGAGCAGATGATCCGTGCGGGGATGGACATGGCGCGACTCAACTTCGCCCACGGCGACCCCGTGGAGCACGCCGAGACGGCGCAGCTGATCCGCGCCGCGGCGGAGCGCGCCGGCCGCGAGGTCGCCATCCTCGGCGACATCCCCGGTCCCAAGCTCCGCATCGGGCCGGTGGGCGGCGACGGGGTGGCGGAGCTCGGCCGCGGCACGAGCGTGGTGCTCACCGCGGCCGACGTGGACGGCAGCCCCGAGTGCCTTCCGGTGGCCTGGCGCGGGTTCTCCGACCTCGTCGACGAGGGGGACGTGCTCTACCTCGCCGACGGCGCGGTGCGGCTGCGCGTGTCCCACGTGACGGGCTCGGACGTTGTGACGCAGGTGGAGGTGGGCGGCAGCGTCGCCTCCCGCCAGGGCCTGAACCTGCCCAACGTGACCGTGTCCCTCCCGGCCGTGAGCGACGAGGACATCGCGCTCGTGGACTTCGGCATCGACATGGGCCTCGACTACTTCGCACTGTCGTTCGTGCGCCGCCGCGAGGACCTGGAGCCGGTGCGCGAGCACCTCCGCTCACGCGGCTCCGACATACCGCTGATCGCCAAGGTCGAGAAGCCGCAGGCGGCCGCGAACGCCGACGAGATCGTGGACGCGGCCGACGGCATCATGATCGCGCGCGGCGACCTCGGGATCGAGCTGCCGATCGAGGAGGTGCCGCTCGTCCAGAAGCGGCTGCTCGCGCTCGCCGGGCGGCGGGCGAAACCCACCATCACGGCCACGCAGATGCTCGAGTCGATGGTGCACTCCACGCGGCCCACGCGCGCCGAGGTGGCCGATGTGGCCAACGCGATCTTCGACGGCACCGACGCGGTGATGCTCTCCCAGGAGACGGCGGTGGGCCGCCATCCCGTGCTGGCGGTCGAGATGATGGCCAGCATCGCCACGAGCACCGAGCGCGAGCTGCCCTACGGCCGCTGGCTCGCCGAGCGCGGCCCGCAGGCGAACAACCAGTACCACGCGATCGCGTTCGGCGCCGTGGGCGGGGTGTACCAGCTGGGGCTCAAGGGGATCGTGGCGCCTACGAACACGGGCACCACGGCGAGGCTGATCTCCGCCTACCGGCCGCGCGCGCCGGTGCTGGCGCTCTCACCGAGCCTCGATGTGGTGAGGCGCTGCCAGCTGCTGTGGGGTGTGCATCCCCTGCTGCATGAGGAGCCGATGGAGACGCTCGACCTGATCGAGGCGTGCGCCACCGCGGCGCTTGAGGCCGGAATGGCGCGGCCGGGGGACAAGATCGGCATCACCGCCGGCCTGCCGGCCGGCCGCTCCGGCGGCACCAACCTGTTCAAGGTCCACACGCTCGAGTAGCTCGGGCTCCGGTCGGGGCGGTCCCACGGCGGGGGGTGTGGTCACTCCAAGGGGGGTGCGTCGCCTTTTGCCCCCTATGCGGTGGATAAGTCGACCCACCCCCGTGCGGCGAGGTGACCGCCTCAGTCCTGGGCCCGGCGGCGCTCGCGGAACGCCCGCGCCTTCTCGACGTTGCCGCAGCTGTCCATGCTGCACCAGCGCCCGGAGCGGTTCTTCGAGCGGTCGTAGAAGGCCCACATGCAGCAGTCGCGCGGGCAGGCCTTGAGGCGCTCCCAGGTGCCCTGCTCCGCTGCGGTGGCCACGATCGCGAGCAGGCGGGCGAGCGCTCCGTCCACGCCGCCGGAGTCCGCCACGAGCTCGGGCTGCGCGTCCTCGCCGAAGCACACGCGCACCGGCATCCGGCGCGCGACGCGGTCGAGCTTCTCGATCCGCTCGGAGTCGAGCGGCTCGCCGTTGTGCGCCATGAGCAGCGCGCGCAGGCCCTCGCGCACGTCCAGTGCGCGCGCCAGATCGGCATCGCTCACCACCTCGGAGCGATCCATCAGGTCGCGCTCGGCGAGCCAGTCGCGCAGCGCCTCGGGGCTCGCGAGCTCCTCGTCTGTCGGTCGCGTCTCGTGGATCTCGGTGCTGTTGATGAACCGCTGAACGAGTCGCAGCGGCTCTGGAGCGGTCTTCTCGGGACTCGACTCGGGAATGACCACCGGGGTCTCCACCCTAGCTGCGCTCCTTTCCGCTGAAGCGCCGCTTATACCGGCCATCAGCACTGCAGCGGCGCTTATCGGGGGCATCAGCATTCATAACTTCCTATCCATGATAGCCGGTGATAAGCTTACCAACCAAGTGGGTATGGCGGTTACAAGCCTCGCAGACGATCTCACGGGACCGGAAGCACGATCGTTGTTCAAGCGAGGACTCGATCAGGAGGTAGGCATGACAGGCGCGATCACCATCAGAAGCTCAGCGGAGTCCGATTTCCCGGCCATCCGCGACCTGGCGCTGCTCGACGGCGGCGCCGCCCCCGAGGGTGATGCGCTGCTGGCGTTCGTGGACGGCGAGCTGCGCGTGGCCGTGGGTCGTTCCGACGGCAGGGCGGTGGCGGATCCGTTCCATCTCACCGCCGACCTCGTGAAGCTCGTGCGTGCCCGGGCGGCCCAGGAGCGTCCGCTCGGGCCGGGGGTCTCCACGTGGCTGGCACGGCTCGCGCCGGCGATCCGCGGCGAGGCGCGGGCATGACATCGGCAATCGACTACCTCGTGGCCAGCGCCCGCGCCGAGGAGGTCCGTGACCTCGAGCGCGTGACGACCAATCGCCCGCGCAGCCGGCGCTTCCGGCGCGCCCAGCCGGCGCCCTCCGCGTCGCAGCGCGCCAAACGGCGCCCGACCGCGGTCTGATCCCACCGAGCGTTCTCCCCGGCGGGAGGAGCCGCGCCCTCCTGCGGCTCCTCCCGCCCCCGGTTCCGAGGGGCTCAGAGGGCCCCGAGGGGCGGTGCGCCGGGTGGAGGCTCGGGCACGTCCTTCTGCACCTGCTCGAAGGCCTCGAGAGCCCGATCCAGGTGCTCGCGCTCGTGCGTGGCCATCACGCTCGTGCGCAGCAGCGCGCCGCCGCGCTGCACGGCTGGGTAGATCGCAACGTTCACGTACACGCCGGCGTCGTAGAGGGCGCGCCACAGCATCACCGCGCGCCAGTCGTCGCCGACCAGCACGGGGATGATCGGCGTGATCAGGTCGCTGCCGTCGGGCATCGGCGTGGGCTCGTTCACGCGATAGCCGAGCTGGGCGAGGCCGCTATGCAGGTAGCGCGCGTTGTCCAGCACCTTCGCCATCAGCTCCGGTCCTTCGTCCGAGCGGATCACCTTCAGCGCGCCGAGGGCAGCGCCCATGGCGGCGGGCACGGCAGATGCGGTGAACATGAACGAGCGCGACTGCACCCTGAGGAAGTCGATCACCTCGGCCGGGCCGGCGACGAAGCCGCCGCAGGACGCCAGCGACTTGGAGAACGTGCCCATGCGCAGGTCCACCTCCTCCTCGACGTCGAAGGCCTCGCAGGCCCCCACGCCGCGCGCGCCGAGCACGCCCACTCCGTGCGCCTCGTCCACCATCAGCCGCGCGCCGTGCTCACGGCAGAGCGCGACGATGTCGGGTAGCGGCGCCACGTCGCCCTCCATCGAGAACACGCCGTCCACCACCACCAGCACGCCGCCGCCGTCGCCCTCCGCCCGCTCCAGCATGTTGGCGAGCTTGTCGAGGCGGTTGTGGCGGAAGGGACGGATCCGCGCCCGCGACATGGTCACCGCGTCGAGGATCGACGCGTGGTCGCCCGAGTCGCAGATCACCGTGTCCGAGGGCGAGAGCAGGGTGCCGATGCAGCCCGTGTTCGCGAGGTAGCCGGTCGTGAAGACGATCGCTTCCTCGGTGCCCATCCACTCCGCGAGCTCGCTCTCGAGCTCGAGGTGGAGCGGCGTGGTCCCGTTGAGGAAGCGCGAGCCCGTGAGCCCGGTGCCGAACTCCTCGAGCGCGTCGCGGGCGGCCTGCTTGACGCGCTCATCGCCGGTGAGGCCGAGGTAGTTGTTCGAGCCCAGCGTGATCCGGTCGCTGCCCTCCATACGTGCCACCGGACCCGGCTCGGCCTCGACAACGCGGAAATAGGGGAGGAGGTCGTGGTCGCGAGCGGCCTGTAGCTGCTCGAGCCGCTCGTGGCGGCGCGCCTTCTCGAAGAGATCGATTGCGGTGGGCATGTACAGTCCCGCGCCGTGCCGGTGCAGGTGGCGTCCGTGGGCTCGCGCGCCGATCTGCGCGCGTTCATCGAGCTTCCCTACAGGCTGCATGCTAACGGGACGCCGTGGGTCCCCCAGCTGCGCCTGGAGCGGCGGATCTTCCTGAGCCCGCGCTTCAACGCCTTCTTCAAGCACGGCGAGGCGGAGCTGTTCCTGGCGCGGCGCGGAGACCGTGTAGTCGGCCGGATCAGCGCCCAGCTCGACCGCTCGTTCAACGACTACCAGCAGAACGCCTGGGGAATGTTCGGCTTCCTGGAGCTGGAGGACGACCCCGAGGCGATGGCGGCACTCCTCGAAGCAGCGTACGGCTGGCTGCGCGATCACGGCCGCGACAGAGCGGTGGGGCCGATGGACTTCACGATGCTCGACGAGTGCGGGGTCCTGATCGAGGGCTACGAGCGGCCGCCCCTCGTGCGCCAGCCCTGGCAGCCGCCCTACTACCGCGAACTGTGTGAGGGTGCCGGCCTCGAGAAGGCGGTGGACCTCTTCATGTGGGAGCTGCACATCTCGGGCAGGGAGAAGGTCCTGCCGGTGATCTGGGAGCTCGCCGACAAGCTCGAGCCCGAGCACGGCATCCGCCTGCGCCGGATGCGGCGGCGGACCCTGCGGCGCGACCTCGACGTGTTCGGCGAGATCTACAACGAGGCGTGGTCGCGCAACTGGGGCTTCGTGCCCTTCTCGAAGGAGGATCTCGACGCCTACGCCCAGGAGCTGCATCTGGTGTTCGACCCCGACTGGTTCATGGTCGCCGAGACCGCCGACGGCGAGGCCGTGGGCGCGGCGATCACGATTCCGGACATCAACCAGGTGCAGAAGCTGATGAACGGCAGGCTCCTCCCGCTCGGCTGGTGGCACTACCTGCGGCGCAGGCGCATCATCGACGGCTGCCGGGTCGGATTCCTCGGCGTGAAGCGGGATTACCAGCACACCGGGGTCGCCGCGGCGCTCTACGCCGAGCACTTCAACACGTCGGAGCGAACCCGGGTCAAGTGGGGCGAGATGGGCTGGATCCTCGAGACGAACACCCCGATGAACCGTGCGATGGAGGGGATGGGCGGCAAGATCGTCAAGCGCTACCGGATCTATGAAAGGCCGCTGTGAGCGATGAATCCGGGCACGGCGACGCCCGCGTTCCCGGCTACACTCGCTCGATGCCAGACCCCGCCGCCCTTCCCGAGCCCGAGCACGAACACGAGGCAGAAGTTCGGCCGCTCCCGGTCCTGGCCGAGCCGCGACCGGTCCAGCGAGCCGCGGTCGTGACCGTGCCGGCCGCCATCGCAGCGGCCACGGGCGGCTTCCTGCTCGGCGTGGCCACCTTCGTCCTCGTGCGCGTCCTGCGCCGCCCGCGAGCGAGCATGCGCCCGGGAAGGGCGCGCAGGCGCGACGGCAAGCGCGTGGACGTAGCCGCCACTCGGTCGTTCCTCATCGACGTTCACCTCCTCAAGGACCGGTAGCCACGCCCGTGACGGGTGGCGCCGTCGTCGAGCGCGACGTCCTCCCCGTCGGCCGCTACCGCATGCCCTATCCGGGCCGTGACGGCGTGCTGCTGCGCCGGGGCGCGGTGCTGGAGCGCCTCCTGCACGTGGGGGGCGAGCCGGTCGTGACGCGGGCCTGGGCCGCGGCGAACCGGGTCAGGATGCGCGCGGAGGCCCATTCGCGCGACGGCGCGCTCGCGGCGATCGAGCGCATGCGCTTCGCGCTCGGCACCGACCACGACTTGTCCGAGTTCCACCTGCGCTTCCGCCGCGATCCGCTCGTCGGGCCGGTGATCCGCGCCAAGCCCTGGCTGCGGCCGCGGCGCCGCCCCGAGCCGTTCGAGGCGCTCGTCTGGGCGATCTCGGAGCAGCTGATCGAGTCGGGGCGCGCCGCGAGCATCCAGCGTCGCCTGGTGTGGCGGCTCGGGAGCACGAGCGCCTGCGGCACGCTGCGCGCCCCGCCCTCGCCGGAGCGCCTGGCCGGCCGCTCGCCGGCCGAGCTGGAGGCCTGCGGGCTCGCCGGGAAGCGCGCCCTGGCCACGATCCGGGCCGCGCGCGAGGTCAGCTCGGGCCGTGTCGATCTCGCGGCCCACGAGCCGAGCTGGCGCCGCCTCCTCGCCATCCCGAACATCGGCGCCTGGACGGTGGAGTCGCTCGCCTTCCACGGCCAGGGGCGCGACGACCAGTTGCCCGCCGGCGACCTCGCCTACGTGAAGCTCGTGGGCCGCCTGGCGCGCCTCGGCCGGCGCGCCGAGGTGGAGGAGGTGCGCACCTTCTTCGCGCCCTACGAGGATCACGCCGCGCTGGCCGGCATGTACGCGCTGCACGCTCGGGTGGCCTGAGCGATCGGTAGACGCTCGGCTCTGCCTGAGTACTCTTCGAGACATGACCCAGAAGATCGAGAAGAGCGACGCCCAGTGGCGCGAGGACCTCTCTCCGGAGCAGTACCAGGTGCTGCGCGAGAAGGGCACCGAGCCGCCGTTCAGCGGCGCCTATACCTACTCCAAGGCCGACGGCATGTACCGCTGCGGCGCCTGCGGCGCCGAGCTGTTCAGCTCCGACTCGAAGTTCGAGTCCGGCACCGGCTGGCCGAGCTTCACCGAGCCCGCCGTGGCCGACGCCGTGGAGCTCCACGAGGACCGCAGCCACGGCATGGTCCGCACCGAGGTCACCTGTGCGCGCTGCGGCGGCCATCTGGGCCACGTCTTCCCGGACGGCCCCGGCCCCACGGGGCAGCGCTACTGCATCAACTCGCTCTCGCTGGACCTGGACGAGGACTAGCGGACTAGAGGCCGGCGCCGGGCAGCAGCCGGTTGGTGAAGGCGCCGCGCGGCGTCGGGCGCGCCCTCCAGCAGCCGGTTGTCCTGCATCCAGGCCGCGAAGGCGTCCCACTGCTCGGGGTCCTGCCAGGCGAACGGCTTGCCGCGCGGCGGTGAGAACAGCGGGAGCGTGGCCTTGAGCGCGGCGCGCTGGAGCGCCGGGTCGAGGTCCGGGTTGGCCTTCAGGAGGCCGTCGATCGCCTTGTCCGGATCGTCTCCCAGGTCGCGGACGCCGCGCGAGAGCGCGCCGATGAACGCCCGGATCGTGCCGCCGTCGCGGTCGAGCGCATCCTCGTTCGCCACCAGCACCAGCTCGTTGTAGGTGGGCACGCCGGCGTCGTCCACCCGGATGATCCGCGGCTTCTTGCCGCGGCGCTTGAGGTCCACGCCCTCGTAGTTCCAGAAGCCGCCGAGGATGGCGTCGACCTTGCCCGTGAGCAGCGACGGCACCAGCCCGAAGCCCACGTTGCGCTCCTTGACCGTGGAGGGCGTGACCCCCGCCTCGAGCAGGATCGTGCGCAGGTAGGCGGACTGGTAGTCGATCCCCGCCGTGCCCACGGTCTTCCCCTCCAGGTCGGCCGGCTTGCGGATCTTGGCCTTGGGCAGCGAGATGATCGACGTCAGCGGGCGCTGCACGAGCGCCCCCACCGACACCACGTTGAGCCCCTCGTCGCGGGCGCGCAGCACCTCGGGCTCGTAGGAGATCGCGAGGTCCACGCGCCCGGCGGCCAGCTGTTTCAGCGGCGCGGCCGGGTCGGGCGGCTGCCGGATCTGCACGTCGATGCCGGCCTCCTTGAAGTAGCCGGCAGCCTCCGCGGCGTAGATCGGCGCGTGGTCGGCGTTCGGGAAGTAGTCGAGCATCAGCTCGATCCGCTTCGAGCCCTCGGGGGTGAGCACGTCATCCTTCTCGCCGCACCCGGCCGTGCCGAGGGCGCAGAGCGCGATGAGCAGGAGCGCGAGCTTTCTCACGCGTTCAGCTCTTCCCGGGTCCAGGGGCAGAGCAGCCGGCTCGGCGAGCGTGACGAGCGCGAACAGCCCGACCGCGATCAGCGTGAGGAGCACTATCCCGGCATACGCGCGCGGCGTCTGGAGCTGGTTGTTCGCGAGCAGCACCAGGCGGCCGAGGCCCTCGTCGGCCCCGGCCCATTCGCCGAACACCGCGCCGATCACGGACACCGTCGCGGCCACCCGCAGGCCGGTGAAGAACGAGGGCAGCGCCGCGGGCAGCTCGACCTTGCGGAGCGCCTGGAGCCGTGAGGCGCCCAGGCTGCGCATCAGCTTGAGCAGCTCGGCGGGAGCCGAGCGCAAGCCGTCGAGCACGTTCACGGTGATGGGGAAGAAGCAGATGAGGGCCACGATGGCGAGCTTGGGACCGATCCCATAGTCGAAGGCGAGCACGAAGATCGGGGCGAGCACGACGATAGGGATCGCCTGCGATGCCACCAGCAGCGGGTAGGCGGCGTCGCGCACCGGCCGGTGCAGGTGCATCGCCACCGCCAGCGCCACGCCGGTCACCACGGAGATGGCCAATCCCAGCAGCACCTCCACGAGCGTGACGCGGGCATTGTCGATCAGAAGCGACCAGTCGTCGCCGAGCGCGGCGAGCGTCTCGGCCGGCGAGGCGAGCGTCAGGTCGTCGACGGAGTGCAGCGTGGCCACGCCCTGCCAGGCCGCCAGGAACGCCGCGAACAGGAGCGCGGCCGGTACCACGCGCCGAGCGCTCACGCGGCGGCTCCCTCGAGCGCGTCGAGCGCCTCGCGCACCAGCCGCACGAACTCGGGGTCGGCGAGCGCGTCGCGGCGCCGGCGCGGCCGCGGCAGCCCCACGGTCAGCTCGGCCACCACGCGGCCGGGCCGAGGGGAGAGCACCGCCACCCGGTCGCCGAGCAGGATGGCCTCCTCCACGTCGTGGGTCACCAGCAGCACCGTGCGCGGCTCGGCTGCGAGGGCCCCGGCGAGCCACTCCTGCATTGAGGAGCGCGTGATCGAGTCCAGCGCTCCGAAGGGCTCGTCCAGGAGCAGCGCCGGCCTACCGGCCAGGAGCGTCCGCAGGAACGCAACCCGCTGGCGCATGCCGCCCGACAGCCCGGCGGGGGAGGTGCGCTCGAACTCGGCGAGCCCGAAGCGGGTGAAGAGCGGCTCCGCCCGCCGGCGGGCCTCCTTCTTCGTGGCGCCCTGGCACTCGAGTGCCAGGGCAGCGTTGCCGAGCGCGTCGCGCCATGGCAGCAGCAGGTCGCGCTGGGGCATGTACGCGGACACCTCCCGGCGCTCCTTCGGTGCGGCCGCGCCCATGACCTCTACGGAGCCCGCATCCGGCTCCTGGAGTCCCGCCACCAGCTCGAGCAGGGTGGACTTGCCGCACCCGGAGGGACCCACCACGGCCACCACCTCGCCCGCGCGGACCTCGAGATCGAGCGCGCTGAGCGCGACCACGCCCGGACGCCGGCCATAGCGGCGCTCCACGCCGCTCAGCGAGATTCCCGTCTCGTGAAGTGAAAGAGGCTCCTGTGCAGGAGCCTCGGCCTCGACCTGCATAGCTCCCTCCGCGGGCATTACCCCACAGGTTCGAAGGGTCAGCGCCGGACGGTCTCAGCGGAAGCAGCCGGCTCGGCCGGCTGCGCACCGATGTTTCCCGGGGGCGCTATCTCAGCCCGCCTGTCCGCGAGCCCCCCTGGGTGTGCAGCGCGCAGTCTAGCCGAGCGCCCAGGTGGCGGCCCGGCCCGGAGCTCAAGCGAGCAGCGCCACGCCCGTGGCCATCAGCCAGAGCGACCAGGCGATGTAGGCGATCGGCGTGAGCTTCTCGGCCACCTGCCAACCCGTGGGCTCGAAGCGTCCCACGAACTCCAGCGAGCAGATCAGCAGGAGCGGGCCGATGACGATCCCTCCCACGCCCACCCACGACGGGGCAGCAGCGGTCTGCGTCAGGGCCACCCCCGCAAGCAGGCTCCACGCTCCGGTCAGCGCGTAGCCGAGGTGCTCACCGACGGCGACGCCCAGGTAGCGGTTGAACGACTGGAAGACCACGTCGATGGCCTCGCGCCGGGCCGGGCCGGCGCTCGGGTCGGCGTGGGCACGGGCGAGGTAGGGAACCAGGAACGGCCAGCGGATCAGGCCGAGGAACTGGACGACCGCGGCGAGCACGCCGATCGTCTCGGCGACGGCGAGCAATGTGGCGTCGGCATCGCCGATGGCGCTGGAGAGCAGCACCACCAGCGGGGCGAAGAGCACCGCCGTGAGCGCGAACGCCCACCAGATCAGCACCAGTGCGGTGCCGCCCTCGCTGAAGCGCTCGAGCACCTCCCCGGTGGGGCGGCGAAGGACGTCGGGGTAGTCGAAGCGCGCGGCCAGCAGCGCGAACGACGCGTTGAACGCCACCGGGACGGCGACCAGCAGCAGTCCGGCCAGCGTGGCGATGCTCATATTTCGTACGTTATTCGCACCCCCGGCGCGGCAGGCCGCCGGTGCGCTGCCCCTGCACAGGTTGGGGGTTGAATCCCGTGGAAATCGGGGTACTTTGGACGTATGGCCGTCGTCCTGGCAGGGGAGGCCCCATCCGTACGTGTGCGTGTTCTCGCACCGGTGATCGCCCTCGCCTGCCTGCTTCTCCCCGCTTCCGCCGGCGCTCAGGGGCTGCCCGACGTGGGAGCCATGGCCGCGCAGGCCGTGAGACCGCCACCGCCGCCGTGGCCAAGCCGCCGGCCTCCGCCAGGTCGGCACAGGCGGTCACGTCGGTCCAGCCGCCGGCCGCTCCCAGTGTCGTCGTGCAGCCGAAGGCGCCGGCCTCGGTGGTGCGCGTGACGGCGCCCGCAGCGCGGGCCGCAACGCCGGTCGCGACCCACGCCCCCGCCGTTCAGGTCCCCGCGGCGCCCACGGCACACGACGTGACGCGCGCCGCCGGCGAGACCGCGGCGCCCGTCACCCGCCGGGCCGGCGACACGCTGGCCGCCTCCCGTGACCGAGTCGGCGAGACCGTCGCCGCCCTCGATCGGGTCGTGGGCACGAGCCTCGCGCCGGTCAGCTCGAGCTTCCGGTCCACCGTGGGCCCACTCGACGGCCTGCTCTTCGCCGCGGACGGCGTCCGCGGCGGCGCCGTTCCGGGCACTCCGGGAACGCTCACGGTGCCCGCCGGCCAGGCGCTGGGGCGCACGGCCGCGGCGGCAGCCGCGACCTCGCCGGCTCCGCGCGGTCCTTCGCCGCCGAAGCGTCGGGATCTGCGTCACGCACCGCCACGGGCGTGCCCGCCGTGCGGCACTCCTTCCCGCTCCCCAGGCCCCGCGCCCTCGGCGCCGGAGCTCCCCGCGGCTCCCTCGGGAGGCGCCTCGATCGCTCCCGGCGGCCTGATGTTCGCGGGCTTCCTGGCGCTGTTCGGCGCCGCGGCCCTGCTGCTCGTCGGGCCCACACGAAGACTTCGCCTGGCGCCGGCCGCACTGGGCCCGGCGCCCTTCATCTCGTTGCTCGAGCGCCCTGGCTAGACGCCCCGTCGTCTGAAGCCAGGGTCGCGCCGGGGACCCAGTTTCCAGCCCGGCGACAGCAAGAGACAACGAAAGGAACACGCAATGAAGCGCATATCCGTGCTGACGGCGGCCGCGGTCGCCATGGCAGTGGGTGCCGCGCCGGCCTCCGCCTCGCTCCCCGTAGTGGGGCAGGCGACCGGGTCGGACATCACCCAGGGAGCCGACACCGCCGTCGGGGGCGCCGCAGGCGCCATCGGCGGGAACGGTGGAAAGGCGAGCACCGGCAACACGCAGGTGCTGAACGGCAACTCTGCTGCCGTGACGCTCATCGGCCCCGCGAAGTCCAAGGGCGGCCACACGTCCGCCAAGAGCGGTGACGCCTACGGCGGCAATGGCGGCGACGCCAAGGCCCGCGGTGGCGACGCCGACGCCTCAGACGGCGTTCGTAGCGGGAAGAGCCGCTCGCACGTCGAGCAGGGCGATGACGTGGCCGTTGGAGGCAACGGCCACGCCAAGGGCGGTGACGGCGGCGACGCCGACACCGGCAACAAGCAGTTCGGCAACGGCAACTCGCTGGCGGTCTCGCCGGGCGGGAAGCCGGAGCGGTCGTCCCACGGGAAGGGCAGCCGGCACGAGTCGGAGACCCGTTCCGAGGGTGGCGACACCCACGCCAAGAGCGGTGATGCCTACGGCGGCAATGGCGGCGACGCCAAGGCCCGCGGTGGGGACGCCGACGCCTCGGATCGTGTCGAGGCCCGGGAGCGTGGCTGCGGCCGCGGTCGCGGCAAGCGCGAGGAGAAGGGCTCCTGGCTGGAGCAGGGTGATGACCGCGCGTTCGGCGGTCCGGCGTACGCCGAGGGCGGTGACGGCGGCGACGCCGACACCGGCAACACCCAGTTCCTGAACGGGAACTCGCTCGCGTTCTCGGTGTTCGGCGGAGCCGACTCCGAGGGTGGCGACACGTCCGCGAAGAGCGGTGACGCCTACGGCGGGAACGGCGGCGACGCCAAGGCCCGCGGTGGCGACGCCGACGCGTCGGACGTGAGCTAGCCGGGAAGGCAGGGGTACAGGGCCGTCGGCCGGCGTCAGCCGGCCGGCGGCCCGCCTGTGCCCGCGGCGCTCAGGACGAGGCGCGCAGGTCGGCCAGGTCGTTCACGAAGAGCTCGAGTTGCTTGGTGGTCCAGCACTCGTAGACGCCGGTGCAGAAGGGCTCGTAAACGGACATCACCGAGTCGCCGTAGTTCCAGTAGAGCTTCGGCTCGGGGTTGATCCAGAGCGTTCGTCCCGCCGCCTCGGCCACCCGCCCGAAGGCGGCCGCGTGGGGCTCGCGCCCGTTCGTCCGGGCGTCGCCGAGCACGATCACGGTGGAGCGCGGGTCGAGGTCGTCGACGACGCTGTCGAGGAACTCGAGCCACACCCGGCCGTAGTCGGTGTAGCCGGACACGTCGGCCACGCCCGCATCGGTGGCGATCTTGCGCGAGACCGCGGCGAAGGAGCGCTCGCGCTCGAACACGTCGGTCACCTCCGAGATCCGCTCGACGAAGACGAACGAGCGGAGCTTGCGGAACTGGTCGTGGAGCGCGTGCAGCACCGACAGGAAGAAGACGCTGGCGCTCGTGACGCTGGTGGACACGTCGCAGAGCACGTACAGCTCCGGCCGGCGCGGCCGGCGCGGCCGGTACTTCAGGTCGAGCGGTACCCCACCCGTCTGCAGCGAAGCGCGCATCGTCCGGCGTACGTCCACCGCCCAGCTGTGCCGCCGGCCGCGGTGCTCGCGCCCGTGCGAGGCAAGCCGCCGCTTGAGCTGAGCCACCACCTTGTGCACCTGGCTCAGGTCCTGCGCCGGGTTCGAAGGCAGCGCACGATCGAGCTCGCGCAGCGGCCGGGCAGGAGGTAGGGCGCGCGTGCGCTCGATCAGCAGCCGCTCGAGCTCACGGCGGACGTGCGCCTCGAACTGCTGGAGGTTGTCGCGCGGCACGGCGTCCGGATCGGGGAGCTCGGTGCCGGCCGGCTGCTGGCGCTCTCCCCTGAGTCCGAGGCTGCGGCGGATGCGCTGCACGTCCACGCCGATCACGCCTGAGCCCTCGCCCTGACGGCCGAAGGCCACGATCGCGAGCCTGGCAAGGTCACGCATCTCACCGTCGGCCCCCGCGCGGATGGCCTCCTTGATGCGCTCGCGCAGACCCTCGAGGTCGATGCCCTCGCCGCCGCTGAAGCGCTCTTCGGTGAGCCCGCGCTCCACGGCCTCACGCTCAACGGCGCGAAAGAAGAAGCGATCGAACAACACGTCGAGCACGTGCCGGTCCTCCTGGGACTTTGCGAGGGTGGCCGCGAGCGTCTCGCGGAAGTCCTCCTGCGAGGACCACGTGACCGCTCCGAGCGCCTCGAAGGCGTCCAGCAGCTCGGAGGTGCCGACCGCCACGCCCTCGTTGCGCAGCTCGTCGGCCAGCTCCAGCAGCCGCGCGGCCATGCCGGGCGGCCCCGGCCGACCGGGCATGCCGCCGTAGAGGCCGGCGTTAGCCCGCTTGCCGGCCGGCTCCGAGGACTCCATCGCCCAGCTTCACGCCCACGCGCTCCGCCACCAGGTCGAGGTCGGTGCGGTGCTTGACGATGATCGACATCGTCCGCTCCAGCACCGCCTGGTCGATGTCCTCCGCGCCGAGCAGCAGCAGCGCCCGGGCCCAGTCGATCGACTCCGCGATCGAGGGCGGCTTCTTCAGGTCGAGCGAGCGCACCATGTGCACGACCTCGACGAGCCTGCGGGCCATCCGCTCATCGAGGTCCGGCGCGTGGAGCCGGACGATCTCGAGCTCTCGCTCCACGGTCGGGTAGTCGAGCCAGAGGTAGAGGCAGCGGCGCTTGAGCGCCTCGGTGAGCTCGCGCGAGTTGTTCGAGGTGAGCAGCACGAGCGGGTGCGTCGTCGCTTCCACTACGCCGAGCTCGGGGATCGAGATCTGGAAGTCCGAGAGCACCTCGAGCAGCATCGCCTCGAACTCCTGGTCGGTCTTGTCGATCTCGTCGATCAGCAGGACCACGGCGTGCTCCGCGGAGATCGCCGTGAGCAGCGGACGCGCGAGGAGGAACTCCTCGCCGAAGATGTCCTCCTTCACGTCGTGCCAGCCGGTGTCGGAGGCCTCGGTCTGGATGCGCAGCAGCTGCTTGCGGTAGTTCCACTCGTAGAGCGCCTTGGCCTCGTCGAGCCCCTCGTAGCACTGGAGCCTGATCAGCTCGCGGCCGGTGGCACGCGAGAGCGCCTTGGCAAGCTCGGTCTTCCCCACGCCCGCGGGCCCCTCCACGAGCACCGGCTTGCCGAGGCGCGAGGCGAGGAACGACACGAGGGCGGTGCGCTCGTCGGCGAGATACCCGGCGCCGGCCAGGCCGTCGCGTGTCTCCTCGATGGTCTCCAGGTCTACGCGCATCCGCAGGGAAGGATACTTTCGCTCACTTGGCTCCAATGCTGCTCGTGCTGTCCGACTTCCTCGACCCCCGTCGAGGACCCGACCAGGGCGGCGGCTTCAGGGTGTCGCCCACCGTCTTCCTCGTGCTCGTCCTGGCGGGCTTCGCGATCGGCACGGTGGGGCACGTGATCCGCGCGCGCGGCCTCGTGATCATCGGCATCGCGATGATCTTCCTGGCCACGGTGTTCATCCCGATCTGGCTGGGGATCACGCGGTAGGTCGGGGCTTGCGCCGCCGGGCGGGACGGGCGTTTACCGCTGCGGGGTAGGGAGCGCGGGCTCGCTTTGCCTTGAGCGCGTCCTGTTGCGCGGACGCGTCGCTGTTGCAGCGCTGTGCCGGGCGGCCGGGGGTGGCTGCGCGCCGGACCCCGGCGACGCTTATTCGGCATCATAGACGAACAACGTCGCCCAGGAGGAAGGCCGCGTGACGCCCGACCGCCCGAGTGTGACGCGACGCCGACAGAACCGCACCCCTACCCAGCCGCAGTAGACGCAGGCGGCGGAGCGCCGGCGGCGGAGAGCGCCGCGGGTGGCGGTAGCGCAGCGCAGGTGGCCGAGGCGCGCGCTCGCCCTACTGCCGCGTGGCGAAGCCCAGCCCGTCGCCCACGGGCATCACCATCCCGAGCCAGTGCGACCCGGTGGACAGCTCCAGGTTGAGCTCGCGCGCGGAGCGCAGCGACTCGGCGCCCCAGACGCTGTCGGCGTCGGCGGGCAGCGCCACCTCGCCCGACATCAGCAGGTTGTCCACCACCAGTAGCGCGCGGTCGGTCAGCTTCGGCTCGGCCAGCTCTATGTACCGCGCGTACTCGCCCTTCGAGGCGTCGACGAACAGGAGGTCGAACGGGCCCTCCAGTTCCGGGATGGTGGCGAGCGCGTCGCCCTCCACGAGCTCCACCCGGTCGGCCACGCCGGCGCGAGCGAGAAACTCCCGAGCCTGTTCCGCGCGGGCGGGGTCGCGTTCCAGGGTGACCACTCGGCCCCGGCTCAGCTGCTCGGCCATGTGGAGGGTGGAGTAGCCGATGGCGGTGCCCACCTCGAGCACCACCGGGTCGAGGGAGCGGCACAGGACCGCCAGGAACCTGCCGGCCTCCCAGTGCACGATCGGCACGCCCTCGCGCTCGGCGAGCGCCTCCATGTCGGCCATCGGGCCTGAGCGGTCCGGTCGCAGGCCGGCGAGGTAGCTCTGCACGCGTTCGTCGAGGATCCGCACCGTGGAGAACCTAGTCGAGTCCAGCGCGACGGGGCGCGTGGGGCGTTGCGTCCGTCTCGGCGGGTACATACGGCGGGTTGCTGACGATCAGGTCGAAGCCCTCACCGTCCACCGCCGCAAACCGATGGGCCTGAGCGCCGAGCGGCTGCGGGCCGCCTTCGACGCGCCCGCCCCGTTCACCGTCGGTATCGAGGAGGAGGTGATGCTGCTCGAGCCGGACACGCTGGAGCTATCCGAGCGAGCGCCGGAGGTGCTCGGGCGCCTGGCCGGCGACCGCCGCTTCAAGCTGGAGCTGCCGGCCTCGCAGATCGAGCTCGTGACCGCGCCCCACGGCGATGTGCCGGCCGCCATGCGCGAGCTGGCCGACGCTCGCAGGACGCTGCTCGATGCCGCTGACGGGCTCGTGCGCCCGGCGGCGGCCGCGGTCCACCCGTTCAGCCCCGAGGAGGGGCGCCTGAACGACGGCCCGCGCTACGAGCGCACCGAGGCCGAGTACGGCCGGATCGCAAGACGCCAGCTCGTGAGCGCGCTCCAGGTGCACGTGGCCGTGGGCGGCGCCGAGCGCACGCTCGCCGTGTACAACGCACTCCGCGAGCACCTCCCCGAGCTCGCGGCGCTCGCCGCCAACGGCCCCTTCCAGGCGGGGCAGGACACCGGGCTCGCCTCGATCCGCCCGAAGATCTCGGAGGGACTGCCCCGGCAGGGCATCCCCCGGCGCTCGCGAGCTGGGAGGAGCTGGCAGGGGAGCTGCGCTGGGGCACCGCGGCGGGCGCCCTCCCCGAGATGGGGCTGTGGTGGTGGGAGCTGCGGCCGCACCTCATGCACGGGACCCTCGAGCTGCGGGTGCCGGACGCCCAGACCACGGTCGCGGAGGCGGCCGCGGTGGCGGCAGTGGCCCACGCTCTCGTCGTGTGGCTGGCAGAGCGTCACGACGCGCACGATCTGGAGCACGCGGCACCCACCTGGCGGATCGCCGAGAACCGCTGGTCCGCGTGCCGCCACGGGGTCGAGGGTGCCCTCGCCGACCTCGCCACCGGGGAGCGCACGCCCACCCGCACGGTGCTCACCGCGCTGGTGGACCGCCTCGAGCGCGTGGCGGAGCGGATCGGAGCCGCGGGCGAGCTCGAGCGGGCACGCGCGCTGATCGAGCGCAACGGCGCCATCCGCCAGCGCGAGGTCGCGGCCGCCCGGGACGTGCGTGCGCTGGGGGCCTGGCTCGCGGATCGTTTCGCCCACGGCCTCTGATTTACGGGGCGAACGGCGGGTAACGGCGTGCGGATGGCCGAGCTGCCCGAGCCGCGCGGATCCGTGAGCGAGATGCTGCTACGCGCTCTGCGCCGAGCTCCCGGAGACCGCGGGCCCACGACACCCGCCGTCGACCGGCTCGACCCGCTGGCGGACGAGGACCTGCAGCTGGCTCTCTACTGCTGCTACGAGCTGCACTACGGCGGCCTCCCCGGCGTGGACGACCGCTGGGAGTGGAACCCGTGGCTGCTGGCAGTCCGTGCCGGCCTCGAGGCGGCCTTCGAAGACGCCCTGCTGGACGAGCTGGGCCCGCCCTCCGGCTCAGCGCGCCCGGAGGAGATGGATCTGGCGCTCAGGGCGATCGCCGAGAGCGACGAAGGGCCCTCGCTGTCCACCTACGTCGAGCGCGACGCCAACCTGGCCGAGGTGACCGAGTTCCTCATCCACCGCTCCGCCTACCAGCTGAAGGAGGCCGACCCGCACTCGTGGGCGCTGCCGCGGCTCAGCGGACCGCCGAAGGCGGCCCTCGTGGAGATCCAGGCCGACGAGTACGGCGGCGGCAGGCCCGAGCGGATCCACGCCACGATGTTCGCCCGGTCCATGGAGGCGCTGCAGCTCGATTCGACCCCGGGCGCCTATCTCGACGCGATCCCCGGCTACACGCTCGCCACCGTCAACCTGATGTCGCTCCTGGGCCTCCACCGGCGCTGGCGCGGCGCGATCGTAGGCCACCTCGCGCTGTTCGAGATGACCTCGTCGATACCGAACCGGCGCTACGCGACCGGGCTGCGCCGGCTCGGCCTCGGCGAGCGGGCCACGGCCTTCTTCGACGAGCACGTGGAAGCCGACGCCGTGCACGAGAACATCGCCGCTGTGGACCTGGCGGGCGGCCTGGTACGTCAGCAGCCCGATCTCGGGCCTGACGTGCTCTGGGGTGCGCGCGCCCTTGCCGGGCTCGACGCGCGCTGGACCGACGGCGTCCTGCGCTCCTGGGAGGCCGGCGAGTCCTCGCTGCGAGCCGCCGACGCGCGGCTCCCCGTCCGAGCGACCTAGGCGCCCGGCCGCTCGCGCCCGTTCTCGGCCCCCGTGGGCGCGCGGAAGTGCGTGAGCTTGTGCGTGCCGTCGCAGAACGGCCGGGTCCGCGAGCGGCCGCAGCGGCAGAGGGCCACCGTCTCGCGCTCGACGACGATCTCGGTGCCGTGCATGTCCTGCAGGCGCACGGGCCCGCGGACGATGAGCGGACCGTCCCGGTAGGGGGTGATCGTCACCGGGAGCGTGTCTCTGGGCGCGGCCAAGTGGCTCGCTGATGCCCCGCGCTCAGAGACGCAAACTCAGCAGCAGATTCCTGCCCTCTCCCGGGCGGGTGGAGGAGGCGCTGAACCCGAACGACTCGTAGAGGGCGAGCGCGGGAGCGTTGCGCTCGTTCGTGTCCAGCTCCACTCGGGCGCAGCCGCGGGCCCGTGCTCGCTCGAGGACGGCGGCCAGGAGCGCCCGTCCGAGACCCTGCCCTCGGGACCGGTCGCGGACGAACAGGTCCTCGAGGCAGCAGTCGTCGGTCGCGGTCCAGATCGAGTGGCGGTAGCGCACCTGGCAGACACCGTCCGGCGGATCACCGCAGAGCAGGAACTCGGTGTCCTCGTCCTGGAGCAGTCGCTCGGCGCTTGCGCGGAAGCTGCGGTCGTCCGGGGCGTCGTTCCCCACCCAGTTTCGGAACTCCGACATGAGCCGCGCCACCACCTCGGCGTCGGCAGCTTGGGCGAGTCTGGCCGCGGACACGCGACAAGTATCCTCAGCGGCCGGTCCCCCGGCGGTGAAAGGAGGCGCAGTGGCTGAGCTCATCGAGGTCCCTTCCGGCCTGGAGGGCGTGATTGCCTTCGACACCGAGATCGCGGAGCCCGACAAGGAGGGCGGGGCGCTCCGGTACCGCGGGGTGGACATCGAGGAGCTCGTTGGTCGCGTGCCCTTCGAGAAGGTCTGGGGCCTCCTGGTGGACGGCTCCTACGCGCCCGGCCTGCCGCCCGCCGAGCCACATCCGCTCGCGGTGCGAACGGGGGACCCGCGTGTGGACCTCCAGGCCGCCCTCGCGATGCTCGGCCCCGAATGGGGGCTCCGACAGCTGATCGACATCAGCGACGAGGAGGCGCGGGACCACCTTGCGCGGGTGTCCGTCATGGCGCTCTCCTTCGTGGCCCAGTCGGCCCGGGGCATCGGCCGTCCGCCTGTGCCGCAGCGGGAGGTGGACAAGGCGCAGTCGATCCCGGAGCGCTTCCTGATCCGCTGGCGCGGCGAGGCCGACCCGAACCACGTCAAGGCGATCGACGCCTATTGGATCTCCGCCGCGGAGCACGGCATGAACGCCTCCACCTTCACCGCGCGCATCGTCGCGTCCACCGGCGCCGACGTGGCCGCCGCGCTGTCGGCCGGCGTGGGCGCTCTCTCCGGCCCGCTTCACGGCGGCGCTCCCTCGCGCGTGCTCACGATGCTGGACGGCGTCGAGGAGACCGGCGACGCCGAGCGCTACGTCAAGGACATGCTGGACCGGGGCGATCGGCTCATGGGCTTCGGCCATCGGGTCTACCGGGCTGAGGACCCTCGCGCACGCGTGCTCCGGCGCACCGCCCGCGAGATCGGCGCGCCGCGCCTCGAGGTGGCGGAGCGGCTCGAGGCGGCCGCGCTGGCCGAGCTGAAGGCGCGCAAGCCCGACCGCGTGCTGGCCACGAACGTCGAGTTCTGGTCGGCCGTGGTGCTCGACTACGCCCACGTGCCGACGGAGCTGTTCACGCCGCTCTTCTCCTGCGCACGCGTGGCCGGCTGGTCCGCGCACATCATGGAGCAGAAGCGGGAGGGCCGGCTGATCCGGCCGAGCGCGCGCTACGTCGGTCCCCCGCCGCGCTCGGCCACGTCGGTCAACGGCGGGCCGCCCGAGGCCTGATGGCGGCCAGCCGGCCGCCGTCGCGATGACCGCCGCGCGCAAGCGCCTGGTTCTCGTCGCAGCCATTCTGGGGACGACCGTCGTCACGGTCGACTCGACCGTCGTCAACGTGGCCCTGCCCGCGATCGAACAGGACCTCGGCGGCGGGCTGGCCGGCCAGCAGTGGACGT
This sequence comes from uncultured Thermoleophilaceae bacterium, assembly GCA_963759625.1. Classification (GTDB taxonomy): domain Bacteria; phylum Actinomycetota; class Thermoleophilia; order Solirubrobacterales; family Thermoleophilaceae; genus JACVRW01. The sequence continues at coordinate 170,605 of CAVXAD010000008.1, forward strand.
CGAACGCCTACCTCCTGACGCTTGGCTCGCTGCTGCTGATCGGTGGGTCGCTGGGTGACATCTTCGGCGAGCGCCGTGTGTTTGCGCTCGGAGTAGCAGGCTTCGGGGCCACCTCGATGCTGTGCGCGCTCGCGCCGACGATCGAGGTGCTGGTGGGCGCCCGCGCGCTCCAGGGTGTGTCCGGCGCGCTGCTCACGCCCGCCGCGCTGGCGGTGATCGTGTCGACCTTTCCGCCCGACGAGCGTGGGCGTGCCGTCGGCGCCTGGACCGCCTGGGGCGGTATCGGCAGCGTGCTCGGGCCGGTGATCGGCGGCCAGCTGGTGGACCAGGCCTCCTGGCGCTGGATCTTCGCGATCAACGTGCCACTGGTGGTCGTCACCATCCTCCTGATCCTCCGCGTGGTGCCGGAGGGTCGCGTCCGTGAGTCCCGGACGCGGGTGGACGTGGTCGGAGCGGCGCTCTGCGCCCTGGGGCTCGCCGGAATCACGTTCGGGTTGATCCAGCAGCCACTGCACGGGTGGAGCGATCCGATGGTCTCCGGCGCGATGGCCCTCGGCGCCATCCTGTTCGCGAGCTTCCTCCTCTGGGAGTGGCGCACCGACCACCCGATGCTCCCACTGGGCCTGTTTCGCAGGCGCAACTTCGCCATCGGCAACTTCGAGACGTTCGCGATGTACGGAGGGCTGGGGCTGCTGTTCTTCTTCCTGATCCTCTTCCTCCAGCAGGTGGCCGGCTACAGCGCGCTCGAGGCGGGCACCGCCAGCCTCCCGGTCACGCTCGTCATGTTCGCGCTCTCGACCCGCTTCGGCGCCCTGGCGGACCGCCACGGGCCCCGCTTCTTCATGGGGGTGGGGCCGCTCGTCACCGCCGTGGGCCTCGCGCTCACCCTGAGGCTCGACGCGGACGTGGACTACGTGACCGACCTCCTGCCCGCGCTGCTCGTGTTCGCGCTCGGCCTCTCGATGACGGTCGCCCCGCTCACGGCCACCGTGCTGGCCGACGCCGATGAGGGCAACGCGGGCGTGGCCTCGGGGGTGAACAACGCCATCGCCCGGGTGGCCGGTCTTATCGCGATCGCGGGAGTGGGGGCGGTCGTGGCGTCCTCGTACGGCTCCTCACTCGAGGACAAGCTCGGTCCGCTCGCCGACCGGCCCAGCCTGTCCGCCGCGGTGGCGGACGCCAAGCGCCAGCCGCTCGCCCCGGTCCCTGCCAAGGCCGTGCCGCGGCCGCTGCGCCCGGCCGTGGAGCAAGCGGCCACCGATGCGTCGGTCGAGGCGTTCCACATGGGAGTGGGCATCGCCGCGGTGCTGGTGGCGTTCGCCGGCCTCGTCGGCCTCGCGGGCATCCAGAACCCGGGCCGGCGGGTCGCGGCCAGTGAATGCCCGGGTGGCCAGCTCGTGGGGGTGCCTCGCGAGGGAGCCCGCTCCTCGCCCTGCGACTGGAGCGACCAGTCCGCCCCGCCCGCCGAGCCCGCTACGGCAACCTGACGTCGAACTCGCCCGAGCGCGTGAGGCGGACGAGGATCGGCTGGCGCCCGCCGAGCGCGTAGCGCACCTGGCAGCGCACCCGCGTGCGCGCCTCCACGGCCGCCGGGCACGTCACGGCGGCGGTGTCGTCGCCCTCGTTTGCGGTGAACTGGTGCTCGAGCAGCCGCTCCGCCCGCGGCACGGCGAGCGGCGCGGGCACCGGCGGCTCCCCCTCGCGCGTCGCGAGCAGCGCGCCGCCACCGAGCAGGGCGGCGGCGGCGACGGTCGCCGCGATGCCCCGCGCCGGAGGCAGCCGCGCTCCACCGGCGCCCTCGACGAGCACGAAGCCGCAGCGCGGGCAGCTGTCCCCGGCGGCGGTGACCGGGGCGTCGCAGCGGGGACAGCTGCCGGTGCCCACTCAGCCCTCGGGCGAGTCGTCCTCGGGCAGCGTGAGCTGCTCGCCGGGGGGCGGGGGCTCCTCGGCGGCTCCGGCCGGCTTCGGCTCGGGCGCGGCGTCCTCGGCACCGCCGGCGGACTGCTGCCGGCGTCGCTCGACGGCCGCCAGGCGCTCCGGCGAGAACCTTTCGGGGAGCGGTCGGCGGCCGGCAGGCTCGGCCGGCAGGTCGTCCGGAGGCCGCTTTGCCCGCTCGCGCAAGCCGGCGAAGACGAGGATCGCGGCGCAGGCGAGCGCGAGCAGGTTCTGGCCGAGCGGGCGGTCGAACAGCCTCGCCACGATCAGCAACGCGGCCCAGAGGCCCGCGGCCGCGATGGCGGTGCCGTCACCCAGCGGCAGGTGGAAGCGCCTGCCGAGCGCCCGCGCGCGCAGGAGCGCCAGCACGGCGAGGGCAGTGAGCACCTCCGCCGCCTCGACGAACGAGAACGGCCCGAAGGTGCTGACCAGCAGTAGCACGGCGCCCACGGCCGCGATGCGCTGCTCCGGGTTGAGCGCTCGAAACAGCGCAGGCACCTCCCGCACGGCGGCTCTCGCGGCGTCAGCCATCGTCGAGCCGACGCCTGCCCGAGAAGCCGGCTTCCGGCTCGTGCCAGAAGGCGATCTCATCCTCGCCCTCCTCCCAGCAGAGGTACACCTCGCGGCCGGAGCGGTAGGAGGGGAAGTCCACCAGCCCGCGCTCGAGGTCGCGCAGCACCACGTCCAGCTCGTGCAGCGCCAAGAGCGTGTCGCGGAGCTCGAGGAATCCCGCGGACACCGTGCGGCCCGGCTCGCCGCCACCGTTCGTCGGTGCGGCCTCCTCCAGGGCGGCGCGGGCCTCGGAGTCGGTCAGGCGCTCGCGCGCGCGGCGCATGCGCTCCAGCAGCTCGGCCACCACCGGGAGCGCGGCCGACGCCTCCTCGACGGAGTAGTGACGCACGTGGGTCATGGCCCGGCCGGGCCGGTCACACCGCCGCGCGGGCGCCCACGCGGATTCGGCGTTCGAGCAGCTCGGCGTCCGCCTCCGAGACGGTGCGCAGCTGGCCCTGGAACGCCAGCTGCCAGTGCTCCGACGGCCACTTGCGTGCGTGCTCCAGGTCGCCCACCAGCTCCACGGCCGGCACGAAGTCGTCCTCCTCGAGCACGACCTCGGGCCGCGTCTCGAAGCGCCACGGGTAGGGGTCGCGCTTGCCAGGCTTTCCCGGCCAGATCGGCGTGCGATCCTCGTACATGGCACCCGTGACCTCCACGAAGCCGCCGAACGCCTGCATGCCGGTGACGTAGAAGACGATCCGGTCGCCCGGCTCGATCTGCTCCGCCATCGCACGCCGCCGCTCCTTGGCGCCGATCACCCGGAAGCCGTGCTCGCGCGTGGCCCGGAAGTTGTCGAGCGAGCCGGTGAGGATCCAGGTCTTGGACACGGCGCCAAGCCTACCGGCGGCCGGTATAGGGTTTGCGGACTCGCCATGGCAGACGAAGAGCTTCACCTGATAGGGCCCGACGAGATCGCGTACCGGCTCGACCTCACGCCGGCGCAGCTGAAGATCACCCATACCGCGCTCAAGGCCTTTCTCAACGATTTCGGCCACGACGAGCCGGAGGTGCACGCCGTCGTGCGCGAGGTGCTCGAGAAGCTGCCCGACGAGCACTCGATCCGCGCGATCGACATCACGCGCGGACGCTAGGGCGCTAGCGAAAGTCGGTGGCGAGCAGCACGTCGGACGCCTTGATGATCGCGGTGACCTCCTTGCCCTCGGTCAGGCCGAGCTCGCGTGCGGCTTCCACGGTGATGGACGCCACGAGGCGCTGGCCGGATGCGTCCACCTCGACGTTGGCGGTGGCCTCGCCCTCGGTGATACGTGTGACCGTGCCCGGGATCTGATTACGCGCGCTCAGCGGCACTTCGAGCCTCCAACGGTTCGGGGTCCGGAAGGCTAGCGGCGCGCCCGCCGCAACTTTCCCGGCACGACAGGCTCTTGTGACCATGCGGTTGCCGGCGCCGGCACCCACTATCTTGAGCGCCGCCCCGGGCACCGATCTAGAATGGCACGAGACCTCACACGACGCGACCTGATCGCCAGTGGCGCCGGCGCTGCGGGCCTCGCCCTGCTCGGGCAGGCCGGTTGCGCCAGCGACGACGGCCAGGCCAAGCCGGCGCCGCTGGTGAGGAAGCCCGCCCCCGCCGGCGCGATGAACGTTCTCGTGGTGGTGATGGACAGCCTGCGCGTGGACCACGTCTACGGCCGCCATGCGCGCACCGAGGCGATCGACTCGCTCGTCGGGCGACGGCCTGCGCTTCACGCGCGCCTACCCGGAGGGCATGCCCACGATCCCGGCGCGGCGGTCGATCATGGAGGGCCATCGCGTGTACCCCTTCCGCGGCTGGCATCCGTTCAAGGGCCTGACCGCCCAGCCGGGCTGGGAGCCGATCGGCCACGACCGGCCGGTCTGGACCGACTACTTGCAGGAGCGCGGCTGGACGACCGGGTACGTGACCGACAACCCGCACATCGTGTCCTCGGCGCACGACAACTTCCGTAAGCGCTTCGATCGCCCCGAGCTGATCTACGGACAGGTGCCGGAGGCGCGCAAGGGCGCCCACGACGTGTCGAAGGCCGAGCTCTACAAGCATCTGCCGCCCTCGATCCGAGGCACGCGGGCCGAGCCGCGGATGCTCGAGTACCTGCGCTCGAACCCGCGCGACCGGCCCGAGGAGGAGTTCCTCGCCGCACGCGTCTTCAAGCAGGGCATGGACTGGCTCGAGTGGGCGCGCACGCGGCAGCCGTTCGCGCTGGTGGTCGACTCCTTCGACGCCCACGAGCCCTGGGACGCCCCGCTCAACCTGATCGACATCTACGACAAGCCGACCACGCCCGGGGGTGGAGCCGATCCAGCCCTTCCCGACGCCCGCGGGCCGCCCCGAGTCCCTCGGCCTGTCGCGTGGTCTCGTGCGGCGGATGGCCCATCTCTACGCCGCCGAGGTGACGCTCGTGGACCGCTGGCTCGGGCGCCTGCTCGAGCGGCTCGCGGGGTTGGGGATGGACGAGAACACGCTCGTGGTGGCGATCAGCGACCACGGCGTGCTGCTGGGCGAGTACGGCTGGGTGGGCAAGCGCTACTCGGAGATGCACCAGGCGCTCTGCCACGTGCCCTTCGTGATCCGCCACCCGGCAGGCAAGGCTCGGGGTCGCTCATCCCGGTACTTCGCGTCCACCCACGACGTGGGCCCGACCGTGCTGGGGGCGCTCGGCTACGAGCGCCCGAAGTGGATGAACGGCGCCGACCTGTCGCCGCTGCTCGATGGGAAGCAGCCCCCGCGGCGCCGCTACCGCACCGCCGCCTACAACGACCACGTGAACGTGCGCGACGGCCGCTGGCTCCTGATCGCTCACAACCAGGGCGGCGAGAAGCGCCTCTACGACACCAAGGCCGATCCGGGCGAGCGTCGCAACGTCGCGGCCAAGCACCCCGATCAGGTGCGCCGGCTCTGGGGCTACATCAAGCGCGACGCCGGGAACAAGCGCCTGCCGCGGTTCGACAGTCCCGGCGGCGGCTAGGACCGGCTGCGAGCGCCGCGCCGATCCCTACTCGATCGGGATGTCCTCGACCTGCGGCTCGCGGTCGGGGCGGTCGAGCCGCTCCAGGTACCAGTCGATCAGTGACCGCAGGGTGAGCAGGAACTCGCGGATCAGGCTCGTGACCTGCTGCTCGAGCTCGCGCGGCGCCGCCCGGCGCAGTCCGTCGAGGAGCACGAACAGGGCCGCGGGATCCGGCGTGCGGCCGCGCGGCGGCGGGGGCTGCGCCCCCTCCTCGGCGCCGGCCGCGCCGGCGGCGTAGGCGTCCTCCACGGTCGGCGGCCGGTCGTCGCTTCCGCCGCGCCGCCGGACCCGGGTGGCTCAGCTCGGTGCGTGTGCATCCTCGGGCTTCTCGAAGAAGATTCGAAGCGCGCCCTCTTCGAAGCGCGCGCCGCTCGTGGCGTAGGCGGACATGGCGGGCGGCAGGATGATGGTGCGCTTCTGGCCGCCCACCCGCACGATCACCTCGAGCCCGATCTTCTTCAGATCGATCTCGCCGCGCTCGGCGAACGGGAGCCGGACCCGCAGCGTGGCGCGGCCGTTGTCGGTCGCGAGCTCCTGCTCGAGCTCGTGGTGGAAGAGCTCGGCGGGATCGCGCTCCCCGAAGACCTTCTCGGCCAGCAGGTCGAGCATCTTCGGTCCCACCACCTCGCGGTCGAAGAAGGGCGCCTCGAGGATCGGCAGCGGCGCGAAGGCGGAGCGCACCAGGTCGAGGTGCTCCTGCTGCGCCTCGCGCCAGGCCTCGAAGTAGCCCGCGGCCGCGTCGGGCGGCAGCACCCTGTTCACGATCACGGCGTCGGTGAGATAGCCGTAGAGGTTGAGGTAGGTGAACGTGCGCATGGCCTCCTTCACGACCATGCGCTCGGGATTCATCACCAGCCGGATCGAGGTATGCGAGCGGTCGCGGAGGATCCCGTTCATCGCCACCAGGTTGCGCGCCAGGCGCTCGACGTCGTCGAACACGGCGTTACCCGGCATCGGCACGTCGAACAGGGTGCGAGCCAGCGGCGCCAGCCGCCGCTCCCAGGGCAGCACCTTCTCGAGCCACCAGGTGACCACGTCGGGGAACGAGAGGAGCCGGAGCGTCTCGCCGGTCGGGGCGCAGTCCACCACCACGCAGTCGAACTCGGCCTCCTCGTGGTGGCGCTTGATCCAGAGCAGCGAGAAGAGCTCGTCCATCCCCGGGGGAACCGTCAGCTCCTCGGCCGAGATCCGGTCCACGCCGCGCTGCGCCAGCAGGTCGCCGAGCCACTCCTGCACGCCCTCCCAGTGGCGCTCCATCTCCACCTGGGCCTGAACCTCCTGGCCGAAGAGGTTGTGGCCGACCTCGGTGGGGTCGCCTCCGAGCGGCGCCTCGAGCGAGTCGGACAGGCTGTGCGCGGGATCGGTGGACAGGACGACGGTCCGCAGCCCCGCCGCGGCGCAGCGCCTTGCGGTGGCCGCGGCCACGCTGGTCTTCCCGACCCCGCCCTTCCCGGTGTAGAGGATGATGCGAGGCGCCATCGGCGCCGCCCATCCTACGCTCCGGGAGCCGGCTCCACCTCGAGGTCGGCGCTGCCGCGATCCTTCAGTCCACGGCCCGTGCGCAGCTCCTTGGCGGCCAGGCGAACGGTGTAGAGGCCGCGCGAGCGCGGGCGCCAGAGGAACGATCCGCCGCCGCGGCGGAAGGTCGCGACCCGGTTGAGCGCGACCTTGTCGCCCTTGCTGATCGTGACCTCCACGGCCGAGAGCTTCGACACGCTGAAGCGGATCGCCGTGAGCTGTCCCTTCATGGTCAGCTCGGGCACGTCGAGATCGAGCACGGGCGGGTTGACCTGGTAGCCGCGGTAGCGCTTGGCGTAGGTGCAGTAGACCTCGCCGAGCCGGCGCGAGCACATGCTCTGGAGGAACTCGCGCAGCAGCTCGTGGTAGTCGCTCGACGACTCGTGCCCGGCATAGTTGTAGAGCGACCAGTCGCCCACGTCGCTGAGCGGCACCTCGCGCCGCGCCTCCGGCTCGGCCTCGTCGTAGAGCTTGCGCGCCCGCTCGTCACCGGTCAGCTCCGAGTAGTCGTAGAGGCCGATGAGCGACTGCAGGAAGGCGTTGAAGATCCAGAGCCGCGGTGCGAACGAGTACTGCAGGTAGGCGATCCCGCCGGTGGCCCCGACCGCCCGGACCCCGATCGGCGGGAGCGTCTCGAACGCTCCGAGCGCGCGCCGCGCCGTCGTCAGGTAGTCGGGCCTGCCGAGCAGCTCCGCCGCCCGCGCATACGCCTGCATCGCAGTGGCCTGGGCCATGCCGCTCATCCAGGGCGGCGCCCCGCCGCCGAAGCTGAACATGTACTCCCAGGCGATGAAGCGGCGGCCGCGCCAGGCCGCCAGTCCCTGCATCTCGTCCAGCAGGCGCGCGAGCACCGCACGGTCGCATCCGGGCTCCTCGCGCACGCAGGCGCCGTGGATCAGGTTCGCCTTCTTGAAGGTGGAGAGTGGATGCAGCTGGAGCCCGCGGCCCGGGAAGTACTCGAACAGGATCTCGCTGCCCTTGAAGGTCACGCGATCGCCCGTCGCCGGGAAGGGCAGCGAGCGCCAGTACTGCCGGTTGCGCTCCATCTGGAGGAACACCACCGGCATCCGCGAGGCGATCAGCCGGCCGCTCAGGGCCAGCCGCTCCGCCGCGGCGATCACGTACGTGAGCTGCGCCCTGCGTGCTCCGCGGAGGCGCCGGACAGCTCGCCGCGCGGCGAGGTATTCGTGCCGCCAGCTGCTGTACTCGGGCCGCTCGATCTTCTCCTTGCGCAGGGCGCCCAGGAGTGCCCGCCTCATCGCGCGGCGGCCGCTCGCCGTGGAGGCGACCGAGGCGGTGGCGGTTACGTGCGTGCGCCCGGGCGCACGCAGGTCGCTCGCCGAGCGGCTCGGGACCATTGGGTCGTCGCGCCGGACGGCACGGTCGCCGTCCACCACGGTCACCGGCGCGGCCTGCGCCTGGGCTCCGCCCAGTGCTGCCGCGAGCACGGCCAGGACCACGATTCTGCGTGGGATCCGCATCCTTTCTCCAACGTCGGCACTTGCGAGGAGTTGCGGTAGCGCCTAGTACCCTGCGCCGCGTGCGTCTCCGCCTCTCGGTGTTGGTCTTCGTGGCGGCCGCCTTGGTCTCCTGCGGCGGAGAAAGCAATCAGGGCAATGTCGAGAATGTCCTGGACAGAGCCTTTCGCCAGCCCATCGAGAGCGCCGATCTGAAGCTCGACGCCAGGCTCCAGCTGAAGGGCACCCCGACGCTGGACCGGCCCCTGCGCATCGAGGCCAGCGGCCCGTTCAGGGCCAACGAGGGGAAGCTCCCCTCCGTGGACCTGGCACTGCAGGTGGGCACCGACGGCGGCGGCCAGACCGTCCAGACCGGCTACCTGTCCACGGGAGACCGCGCGTTCGTGAAGTTCGAGGACGTCTACTACGAGCAACCCGCGGCTCAGGTCCGCGCTACGAACCGGTCCATCCGCAAGGCCGGTGGCCACGGCTGGCTTCGCTCGCTCGGCCTCGACCCGCGCACCTGGCTCACTGAAGCCAAGGAGGAGGGCGACGAGCGCGTGGCGGGTGTCGAGACGAGCCACCTGTCCGGCCGGCTCGACGTGCAGCGCCTGATGAGCAACATCAACGTATTCGTGCAGCGCGCCGCGGCCACGCTGAGCGGGGCCGGCGGCCAGGCCGCGGCCAGGCCGCTGACCAAGGCGGACATAGCCCAATTGCCCGAGGTCGTGAAGGACCCCGAGTTCGATCTGTACGTGGGGAAGAAGGACCACATGCTCCGCAAGGTGTCCGGACACGTGGAGTTCGGGGTGCCCGAGGAGAGTCGCGGCTCACTCGGCGGCGTCCAGGGGGGTTCCCTGGACTTCTCCGTGGAGCTCGCGAACGTGAACGGCGACCAGGCGATCGAGGCGCCCGCCAGGGCCCGCCCGCTGGCTGACCTCACGGGGTCGCTCGGCGGCAGCAGCCTGCTCGGCGGCGCCGGCGATCAGGCCGCGGGCGGTGGCGGCGCAGGCAACGGCGTGGGCGTGGCCCCGGTCCCGCCGAGCGGCTCCTCCACGAGCCAGGACGCGCCGAGCGCCGAGGACTTCAAGGAATACGCGGACTGTCTCGACAAGGCGCGCCCGCAGGACACCGAGGCGCTCCAGCGCTGCGCGGAGCTGCTGAACCGGCCGTAGTGCGCACCGACCGGGTCAGTTGCGGTCGATGGGGTCGGCGCCGGCTAGACGGCCGCCGGCGTCCGGCGCAGGTCCCGGTCGGGCTCGATGCCCCAGCGCCGGGCGATCTCCGCGTGCCTGGGCTCGATCGCCCAGCGGTCGGGCCGCTCCTCGCCGTCGTGATCGGGCGTCGCGCCCTTCAGCAGCATCGAGCCGGTGTTGTCACCGACGGCGCGGATGGCGGCCACCTCCTCCTCGGAGAGCGGCGATTCGGCCGGCACTGCGGCCAGCTCCGCGCGCTTGCGCTCGATCGATTTGGCGCCGGGCCCCAACTCCTGGATGAGTGTGGGCGCCACGCACTTCACGGGCTCGTGCCAGAGGTTCCAGGCGCACGCCAGCTGGAGCATGGTGAGCCCGTGCCGGTCCGCGATCGGCCGGATGCGGTCGAGCCGCTCGCGGCCGGCCTCGATCCAGCCCTCCGGCCGGAACCCGCGGTGATCGCCCTGGGCGAGCTCGTGGCCGGGGAGCACGTCGTCGTGGAAGATGCCGCCGTAGTCCACCACGCGCGTGATCACCCGGACCTCGCTGCGCGCGGCAGCCGCGAGCGCGAGCTCGCCCGGCCAGGGCTCGAAGGGGTTGAGGATCAGCATCGCCCAGTCGATCAGCTCCCCGTAGCGCTCGAAGCAGCCGATCGTGTCGAGCGTGAAGCCGTTTGCCGGGCCGGGGGCGACCCCGATCGCACCGGCCAGACCCTCGTCGCGCACCGAGCGCAACGCCTCCCAGACCACCTCGGACTCGTACCCGCGCCGGTCCGGGTTGTGCAAGAGCAGCACGTCGAACGAGTCGGCGCCGCACCGCTCGAGGCTCCGCTCCGCTGCCATCCGGACGTAGTCGCCATAGCCCTCGGGGCCGCGCAGCCGCGGATCGGTGAAGCGCGGGAAGCCGCGCGGCCCGTCGCGCTCGCCCTCGTAGAAGTCGTGGCCGATGGCGCCCACTAGGGTGTACTCCGTGCGGGGGACACCGGCTGTTGCTCGTCCCACTACACGATCGGCCTGCGCCGGCGCCGTACGCGTCAGCGGTGATCAGAGTCTCGATGCCGGCCCCGGGTCTGAGCAGGGCTGCCAGGCGCTCCTCCGGAATGGCCTCGCCGAAGTGGAGAAAGCGCCCACCGCTCCAGGCGCCGAGCGCGACGTGAGAAGGCATACCTGCACTCTAAGGTCCATGCGATGGCCGTGATCGACATCGCGCCGTGGGCGGTGCTGATCGCTGCGCTCCTCGTGTTCCTCTGGCTCGACCTGCACTTCTTTGCGCGCGGGCGCGAGCCGAGCTTCAAGGAGGCCGCGTTCTGGTCCGTCGGGTGGCTCGTGCTCAGCCTGCTGGTGGCGCTCGTCGTGTGGGCGTTCGAGGGCGGCGAGGACGCGGTGCTCTACACCACCGTCTACCTCATCGAGCGCTCGCTGTCGCTCGACAACCTGTTCGTCTTCCTCCTGCTGTTCGCGTACTTCGGCGTGCCCTACGAGCGCCGCCCGCGGCTGCTCTTCTGGGGCATCGTGGCCGCCCTGGCGCTGCGCGGCGCGTTCATCCTCGGCGGCACCGCGCTGATCGAGCAGTTCCACGTGGTCATCTACATCCTGGGCGTCGCGCTGCTGGTGCTCGCCTATCGCATCTTCCGCGGTGTCGACGACAACGTCGATCCCGAGAAGAACCTGATGGTGCGCCTGGTGCGGCGCTTCTACCCGGTCACCGACGACTTCCGCGAGGGCCACTGGTTCGTGAAGGAGGGTGGCCGTCGTTACGTCACGCCGCTGTTCCTCGCTCTCACGGCCGTCGTGTTCGCCGACATCGCCTTCGCGATCGACTCGATCCCGGCCGCGTTCGCGATCACCACCGACCCGCTGCTGATCTGGATGGGGAACGTATTCGCGCTACTGGGCCTGCGTGCGCTGTTCGTGCTCGTGGAGAGCCTGATCGCGCGCTTCCGCTACCTCGACGAGACGATTGCGGTGGTGCTCGGCCTCGTAGGCGTGAAGCTCTTGATCGAGGACGTCGTGAAGGTCGGCCCGCTCCCGAGCCTGGCCGTGATCGCCGTTGCGTTCACGATCGGGATCTGGCTCTCCGTGCGCGCCGACCGCCGTGACCCGGACGCCGAGCGAGAAGCGCGAGGAGCGGATGGAGCACATGAAGGAGACGCACGCGGCGGAGCCGGCCGCGCCGCCCTCGCGCTAGGTGGGAGCCTGGCGCCGCCGGGCGACCTGCCGCTCGAGCGCTGCCAGGCGGCCGTCCCACTCGGCGCCGACCTCGGCCATCCACGCCACCGCGTCGGACATCGGCTCCGGCGTGGAGCGGTAGAGCACCTCGCGCCCGGCCCGGCGCGTGCTCACGAGGCCGGCATCCGCCAGCAGGCCCAGTTGCTTCTGCACGGCCTGACGGCTCACCGGCAGCCCGCGCGACAGCTCGGTCGCGCTCGCCTCACCGCGCTCGCCCAGGACCGCGAGCAGGCGGCGCCGGCTCGCGTCCGCGAGCGCGCCGAAGACGGCGTCGGTCCGGTCGAGCGTGGCCATCAGCGCGCGGCCAGCTCGGGCGTTCCCGGCCTCGGCAGGCCGAGGTCCAGGTGGAGGTCGCTGCCCACGGCGTCGAGCACGGCGAGGGGGCGCGACTCGGTGACGCTCACGCGGGTCCCGCCGGATGCCTCCTCCAACGTGATCTCCACGCGCGTCGACTCCTCGCCGCCCTCGCTCCACCAGAAGGCCAGGCTGCGGGGGGCGTCCGCCCATTCCACGAAGCCGCGCCGCTCGCCGGCGCACACCTCGCCCGCGGGGCGCAGGTCCACATGGGCGTCCTCACCGAGCCAGCCCGGCTCAGCCAGGGACTCCCAGACCTCCTCCGGACTCGCCGGCAACAGCAGCTCGCGCTCCACCACGGGTTCCATGCAACCTCCCAAGTGCAACCAATTGGTTGCTACTGTCTAGCAACCGAACGGTTGCAGGATAGCGAACAGGCGAACAGGAGACCCCACATGCAGATCGGCCGTGCCCACAGCTCACTCGTCCCGATGGTCCTGGAGCAGACCGCGCGTGGCGAGCGCTCCTTCGACATCTACTCGCGGCTCCTCAACGACCGCATCGTGTTCATCGGACAGCCGATCGACGACGACCTCGCGAACCTCGTGGTCGCGCAGCTCCTGCACCTCGCATCGGAGGACCCGGACAAGGACGTGTCCGTGTACGTGAACTCGCCCGGCGGCTCACTTCACGCCGGGCTGGCCATCTACGACACGATCCAGTACGTCAGGCCCGACGTTCAGACCATCTGCTACGGCATGGCGATGTCGGCCGGGTCGCTGATCCTCACGGGCGGGGCGCCGGGCAAGCGGCTCGTACTGCCGAACGCGCGTGTCCTGATCCACCAGCCCTCGTCGGGCTTCCAGGGCCAGTCGACCGACATCGAGATCCACGCCCGCGAGGTGCTCGACCTGCGCGCTCGGACCGAGGAGATCTACGCCCGTCACACGAGCCAGGACCTCGAGCGCATCCACGACGACATGGAGCGCGACCGCTTCTTCAGCGCCGAGGAGGCGGTGGACTACGGGCTGGTCGACCGGGTGATCGCCGAGCACGAGTTGCAGAAGAGGGCCTCCGGGTTCGCGCGAGCGTAGGGCATGGCCAGCAGGTGCCGCGCCTGCCATTTTTCGGTGGGTGAGGCTCCTGATCGCCGCGCTGATGGCCACGCTCGCGCTCGCCGCCTGCGACTCCGGGGGCGACGAGCACGCGGCCGGCCGGCAGGGCGCCGCGGCCAAGCAGATCGACGCTCCGCTGGTCATGCGCCACCTGCGCGCGCTCCAGCGCGCCGCCGATGGCAACGGCGGCAACCGCGCTGCCGGCACGAGCGGCTACAGGGAGTCGGCGCGCTACGTGGCGAGCGTGCTCCGTGACGCCGGCTGGACCGTGCGGCTCGAGCGCTTCCGCTTTCCTTGGTGGAGCGAGCGCTCGTCCGTCATGCGGCTGGCGCCGGGCGGGCGCCTGCGCCACGGCCGCGACTTCCGTCCGGTCATCTACTCGGGCGCGGGACAGGCCGACGGACCGCTGCGCCCCACGGGCAACGCGTGCACGGCGGGAGAGCTCGCCGCCATCCGCCCCGGCGACGTGGCCATCGCGGGGCCGGACGGCTGCCTCTTCCGCGTGAAGGCGGCGAACGCCGCCCGCGCGGGCGCCGCGGCGCTCCTCCTCGTGGACCCCTCGCGCAGTGACGGGGCCTCAGCCGCCACCCTGGGGGCGCCGGGGTCGGGTCTGCCGGTGCTGATCGTGCGCCGCGCGCTCGCCAGACGGCTCGCGGCCGGCACCCGCGTGCGGCTCCGGGTGGCGGCGACCACGAGGCAGCGCACCGACGTGAGCGTCGTCGGGCAGAGCCGGGGAGACGGGCGCCGGGTGGTCATGGCGGGCGGCCACCTCGACTCGGTGCCGGCGGGGCCGGGGATCAACGACAACGGGAGCGGGGTGACCGCGCTCCTCGCCATCGCGGAGTCGACCGGCCCGCGGGCGCCCGGGGCGCCGATCCGGCTCGGATTCTGGGGTGCCGAGGAGTTCGGCCTGTACGGCTCCCGCCGCTACGTACGCTCGCTCGGCCGAGCCGAGCGCCGGGCGATCGGCGCGTACTTGAACCTGGACATGGTCGGCTCGCCGAACGCCGTCCGGGCCGTGTACTCGGCGACCCAGACCCGCCCGCGCGCACGCGCCGCGGGGCGCCGCATAGCGCGGCTCTTGCGCAAGCGGGTACGCCCGGCCGAGAGCATCGGCGGAGCGTCCGACCACGTGCCCTTCGCCGAGGCGGGGGTGCCGGTGGGCGGCGTGTTCACCGGGGCCTCCGCGCGCGGGCCGGGCGGTCGCCCGCGCGACCCCTGCTACCACCTCCCCTGCGATCGCCTGCGCAACGTGGACACCGGCGTGCTCGTGGACCTGGCTCGGGCCGCGCGGAGCACGCTGGCCACCCTGTCGCGTCAGGCGAAGTAGAAGACGAGGCCCAGGACGGCGTAGAGCGCCAGCAGCTGGACGCCCTCGAACCAGTTCGACTCGCCCTCGGCGGTCACGAGCGTCGCGATCAGCACCGCGAAGATGAGCCCGCCGATCTCGTAGCCGTTGAACACCAGCGCCATCGGCGCGGGGCCGACCACGAACGAGAGCAGCACGAGCACCGGTGCCACGAACAGGGCCACCTGGGCGCTCGAGCCGATGGCGATGTTCACCGCCAGGTCCATCTTGTCCTTCATGGCCACGAGCACGGCCACCCAGTGCTCGGCGGCGTTGCCCACGATCGCCACCACGAACACGCCGACGAAGAACTGGGAGAGCCCGATGTCGTGCGACGCCTCCTCGATCGAGCCCACGAGGATCTCGCTCATCAGGCCCACCAGCACGCGCGGATCCGGCGAGGAACGCCACCGCCCGCCGCACCGGCCAGTGGTGCTCCTCCTCGCCCTGCTCGCTGTAGGGATTGAACACCGACCGGTGCGTGCGCAGCGAGAAGACGAGCCCGGCCGCGTAGGTGGCGAGCAGGATGAGCGCCACGCCGAACGAGATCGTCTCCAGCTCCGAGCCGAAGTCGGTGCGCTCCTCGCCGATGGCCGGCAGCCCGCCGCCGTGGATGAGCTGGAACAGCGCCGGGCAGGATCAGCGCCGCGAGTGGCGAGCAGGAGCATCGCCGCCTGGGCGTTGGCCGCGGTGCTGGCTGAACGTCTGCTTCTCCCGCGGCAGGCCGCCGACCAGCATGGCCGCGCCCGAGCACGAGCAGGATGTTCCCGATCACCGAGCCCACGATCGAGGCCTTCACGACCTCCTGGAGGCCCTTGTTCAGCGCGAAGAAGGCGATGATCAGCTCCGGGGCGTTGCCGAAGGTCACGTTCAGCAGGCCGCCGATGCCCGGGCCGGTCCGGGCCGCGATCGCCTCGGTGGCCTCGCCCATCACCGCCGCGCAGGGGATCACGCCCAGCGCCGCGGCGGAGAAGACGAGCACGGGCGTGGCGTCGGCCAGCTCGAGCGCCACGGCCGCCGGGATGAAGACGCCTAGGTAGTGGATCGGGCGCACGGCCGCCGGAAGATTAGGGACCGCGGGCTCCCCCGGACGGGGGACTACTCGTCGGGACCTTCGTCGTCTCCGTCGGAGCTCGTCGTCGGGGTCCTCGACGGATGCCTCCGAGACCTCGCGGCCGTCCCCGCCGTGGTAGTGGGCCTGGAAGTCCTCGAGCAGCTCGTCGCGCCGGGCCTCGTCCACGGGAACCTCGTCGGCGATCAGCACCCAGTCCGCCCCTCGAACTCCTCGAGGTTGAAGATCTCGCCGTCGATCGACGGCGAGTCGTCCACCACCACCATCACCTCGGTCTGGGGGTTCAGGTAGCAGCCCGGGCGGATCAGCAGGTCGTCGAGCTGGAAACGCGCGTCCTCGGCCATTCGCGGCGCAGCCTATACCTCCGGTGGCGGCGAGTCACGCCCCCAAATCACGTAGCTGGCGCTCGACCTCGGCCTCCACGTCGAGCGGCTCCTGGCCCTGTCGCCGCCGGCGCTCGTTGCGCGCGACCACGAGCTGCCGGACCTCCTCGCGAAGCGCGTCGTCGGCGCCCGCGGAGCGGGTCAGCGTCGCCAGCTCCGCGTCCACATCGAGCGGCGCCTCGCCGCGGGCTTCGCGCCGGGCCGACTTCGCCTCCAGCATCTGCCTGATCTCCTCCTGGGCCTCAGGCGCCGAAGGGGCGCTCGGGGCCGGGCCGGTGGTCGTCGCTCGTCCATGGTCAGCGACCCGGTGCGCCCGAGGCCGCTGTAGATGCGGCCGCTGCCCCAGAAGGAGATCGCCGCCACGATCACGCGCCAGGGCCGCGATCACGATCAGGACGGTGCCGAAGTCCATCGCCCGTAGAGTCTGCCCCATGTGGCGCCGTCTCCGTCGCCGCACCATGGCCCCCGGCCGGCCGGTGCTCTATCCCGACCAGGTGGGGCTGGCGTTCTTCACGTTCGTGGTGTTCGCGGTCGGCATCTATGTCGTCGTGCGCCTGGTGTCCGGGTGAGCTCCAGTGCTGAAGAACGAACGCCTGGGTGGATAGCGGGGGAAGGGTGGGGTACCCTTTCCGGAGAGGTATTGACTGACCAATCAATCGGGTGACGGACGGCGCCTTTCGGCGGCCGCACGCGTCTCCCACCAAGGAGCTTTGACACGTGGTCGACTTCACCCTCACCGACGAGCAGAAGGACATTCGCGAGCTCGCGCACGATTTCGCGGAGAAGGAGATCCGCCCCGTCGCATGGGAGCACGACAAGGACGGCAGCTTCCCCCAAGAGGTCATCCAGAAGGCCTGGGAAGTGGGCCTCATGAACTCGCACATCGAGGAGGCGTACGGCGGTCCCGGCCTCGACTACCTGTCGGGCTGCCTGATCGAGGAGGAGCTCGGCTGGGGCTGCTCCGGCATCGGCACCTCGCTCATGTGCAACGGCCTCGCCAGCGCCCCCGTGGCGCTCGGCGGCTCCGAGGAGATCAAGAAGGAGTACCTCGGGATGCTCACCGAGGAGCCCAAGCTGGCCTCCTTCTGCCTGACCGAGCCGGACGCCGGCTCTGACGTGTCGGGCATGCGCACCACCGCCGTGAAGAAGGGCGACAAGTACGTCATCAACGGCACCAAGTGCTTCATCACCAACGGCTCCTACGCCGACTGGTACACGGTCTACGCCAAGACCGACAAGGAGGCCGGCCACCGCGGCATCTCCGCCTTCGTGGTCCCGCGCGACGCCGGCGTCGTGCCGTGGACAAGAAGGAGGACAAGCTCGGCCAGCGCGCCTCCGACACCGCGATGATCTCGTTCAACGACGTCGAGATCCCCGCCTCCCACCTGCTCGGCGAGGAGAACAAGGGGTTCAAGCTCGCGATGATGACCCTCGACCGGACGCGCCCCGGCGTGTCGGCCATGGCCGTGGGCATCGCCCAGGCGGCGTTCGAGTACGCCCGCGACTACTCCAAGGAGCGCGTGCAGTTCGGCGTGCCGATCGCGATGCACCAGGCGATCCAGTTCATGATCGCCGACATGGCGACCAAGATCGAGGCCGCGCGACTGCTCGTCTGGAAGTCGGGCGCGCTGCTCGACGCCGGCGAGCGCAACACGCTCGCCTCCTCGCACGCCAAGCGCTTCGCGGCGGACAGCGCGATGGAGATCACCGTCGACGCCGTGCAGGTCTACGGCGGGTACGGCTTCATCAAGGAGTACCCGGTCGAGAAGCTGATGCGCGACGCGAAGATCATGCAGCTCTACGAGGGCACCTCGCAGATCCAGCGGCTCGTGATCGCCCGCGAGGTGCTGATGCCTCGCCGGGTGGAGGAGCCGGCTGCCGTGGCGTAGCGTTCGCTTCACCAGGCGAGCGTGATTTGCGCAAGCGCCCGGCTCGGCCGGGTGCGCAGCGATGTTTTCTGGGAAGGGCCGCCTCCGGCGGCCCTTCCGCTGTCAGGATGCTGCGGGAATGGCGCGGGCGAGCAAGTCCAAGCGCGAGCGCAGCCGGGAGGCCGTGCACGAAGCCGTGGCGCACGCCGGTGGCCTCGAGGCGGCGACGCCCGGCGCGGGCCCGCGCGCAGGATCCGATCACGGGCGAGCTGCGCCGCCGCGACGTGCTGCCGCTGCTCGTGCTGCACCTGATCGCCGAGGCGCCGAGCTACGGCAACCAGCTGATGGAGCGGATCGCCGGCATGACCGCCGGCGTGCTGTCGGTCAACCCGAACACGATGTACCCGCTGCTGCGCGAGCTCGAGCGGCGCGGGCTGATCGAGGGCAGCTGGGAGCACCCGGAGCGGCGCACGCGGCGCTACTACTCGCTCACCGGACGCGGGCCGCGAGGAGTACGACCGGCTGGTGGAGGAGGTGCGGCCGTTCCTCGACTCCGTGCGCTCCAGCATCGACGAGATCGTGCGCGAGGTGTACGGGGAGTGAGGCTCGCGGGCGCCCGCGCGCGCCGTGATCCTCGAGCCCGGGCGAACGCTCGCGCTGTGGACGGACCCGGACCGCTGGCCCGCCTTCGTGGAGGGCTTCGGCCACGTGCTCGAGGTGGACCGCCGCCTGGCCCGGACACGGGCTCGAAGGCCGTCTGGGACTCGATCCCGGGCGGCCGCGGCCGGGTCACCGAGCTGGTCATGGAGCGCGGCGAGCGGCCGCTTGGTGACCCAGGTCTTCGAGGACGCGCTGGCGGGCACCCAGACCTTCGCGGCCCAGCCCGGCCCGGCGGACGGCGGATCGATCGTGGAGCTGACGCTCGAGTACGAGCTGGCCGCGGCGGGCCCCTTCCGCGGGCTGGCCGACGCCATCTTCATCCGGCGCGCGCTGCGCGACGCGCTGCGCCGCACGCTGCGCCGCTTCGCGGTGGAGGCGGAGGAGGAAGCCGGGCTCCGGTAGCCTGGCGGGCCGCCCGCGCAACGCCAGGAGGTATTCGTGTTCGTGTTCAAAGCCGCCGTCGTCGGCGCGGGGACGATGGGCGGAGAGATCGCCCAGGTCATCGCGTCGTCCGGCATACCGGTGGTCCTCAAGGACGTGAAGCAGGAGTTCGTGGACGCCGGGCTCGAGAAGGCCAGGCAGGTCACCCAGGGTCAGCTCGGGGGACTCGTGGCCAAGGAGAAGATCACCCAGGAGCAGGCCGACGCCCAGCTCGAGGAGATCCTGGGCCGGATCACCGGGACGCTCGACTACGACGGCTTCGGCGACGTGGACTTCGTGATCGAGGCCGTTCCCGAGCGGATGGAGATCAAGCAGAGCGTGTTCGCCGAGCTCGACGCGGTCACGCCGGGCCACGCGATCCTCGCCTCCAACACCTCGGCGCTCTCGATCACCGAGATGGCCGAGGCCACCCTGCGCCCCGACAAGGTCGTGGGCTTCCACTTCTTCTACCCGGCCTCGATGATGCGCCTGATCGAGGTGATCGAGGGCGAGGAGACCTCCGAGGAGACGCTCAAGACGGCCACCAACTTCGTCATGTCGATCCGCAAGACCGCGGTCCGCTGCGGCGAGGTGCCCGGCTTCGTGGTCAACCGGATCCTCAACTCGGCGGCGTCCGAGGTGTGGCGGGTGACCGACGAGGAGGGCCTCTCGGTCGAGGAGGTGGACAGGGTCATCAAGGAGTCGGGCACCACGCCGATGGGCCCGTACTTCCTGACCGACCTGCTCGGCCTGGACACCGTCCTCCACGTGGCCGAGCACCTGCGCGACTCCTACGGCGACCGCTTCTACGTCTCACCGAAGATGCAGGAGCTGGTGGCCGCCGGAAACCTCGGGCAGAAGACCGGAAAGGGTTTCTATGAGCACGGCAACTAGCAGCGGGCTCGACACGATCGTCGAGCGGATGGGTCTGAAGACCCTGGTGGAGTCCTGCCTCGTCCTCGAGGAGGGCGTGGCCTCCGCGAAGGACATCGAGCTCGGGATGATGATGGGCGCCGGGATCCTCCCGGGACCGTTCTCGCGCGCCGACGAGGCCGGCCTCGACACAGTGCTCGAGGCCCTGGAGCGGGCCGGCGGCCGAGTGGGGCGAGGCGCTACGAGCCGCCCACCGTCCTCCGGCGCCTCGTGGCCCAGGGCCGGCTCGGCAAGAAGTCGGGCCAGGGGTTCTTCCCCTACCCGCAGCCCGACGCCGGGCGACCAGCGCGACACCGTGCTGCTGGAGACCCGCGGCGACGTGGGGATCGCGTGGCTCAACCGGCCGCCGGCCAACCCGCTGTCGCCCCAGGCGGTCAAGGACCTGATCTCGCTCTGGGAGGAGGTGGAGGGGAAGCTGCGCGCGCTGGTGTTCGCCTCCTCGAACATCTTCACCTTCTCGGCGGGGGCCGACATCAAGGAGTTCACGAAGATGACGCCCGGACGCCGAGGGCCGCGATCTCGTGGAGTCCGCCCACGGCTTCATGCGCGGGATGGAGTCGTCGTCGACCGTCACGATCGCGGCGGTCAACTCGATCGCGTTCGGCGGGGGCTGCGAGCTGGCGATGGCGTGCGACTTCCGGATCGCCGCCGAGTCGGCCACGTTCGGCCAGCCGGAGATCAACCTCGGGATCATCCCGGGGTTCGGCGGCACCCAGCGGCTGCCGCGGCTGGTGGGAGAGTCGAAGGCCTTGGAGATGAACCTCGTGGGCGATCCGATCGACGCCTACGAGGCGCACCGGGTCGGACTCGCGAACCAGGTGGTGCCCGACCACGAGCTGCTCGACACCGCCCTCTCCTGGGCTCAGAAGCTCGCGGGCCAGGCGCCGCTTGCCGTAGGCCAGATCAAGAAGGTGTCCCACCGCCCTGATCTCGACGAGGGGCTCGCCACCGAGGGCGCGGCCTTCGGCGAGGTGTTCGGCTCGGAGGACGCCAAGGAGGGCATCGGGGCCTTCCTCGGGAAGCGGAGGCCGAAGTTCCAGGGGAGATGACCGCGGCGGTCGGCGCGGCTCGCCTCGCCGACCTCCTGGCCGAGAGCTCGAGCGCCGTGGCGCTCACCGGGGCGGGGATCTCCGTGCCGTCGGGGATCCCCGACTTCCGCACGCCCGGCACCGGGCTCTGGGAGAACGTCGACCCGATGGAGGTCGCCCACATCGACGCCTGGCGCGGGGATCCGGACCGGTTCTGGCAGTTCTACGGGCAGCGCTTCGCGATCGCTGGTGGACAAGCAGCCCAACCTCGCCCACCGGGCGCTCGCCTCCCTGGAGGAGCTCGGCTTGATCCGCGGGGTGATCACGCAGAACATCGACCGCCTGCACGGCGCCGCCGGCACCAGGCGGCTGATCGAGGTGCACGGGTCGATCGAGAAGAGCGTGTGCCTCGAGTGCGGGGGCAAGCAGCCGCTGGAGCGCGTTGTGGAGCTGCTGGGCGCGAACCCGACCGAGGCGCCGGAGTGCCCGGCCTGCATCGCGCCGCTGAAGCCGGACGTGGTGCTGTTCGGGGAGCTGTTGCCGGAGGAGGCGCTGGCGGAGGCGCACGCGCTCTGCGCGGATGCCGATCTGCTGCTGTGCGTTGGGTCCTCCCTGGAGGTCAATCCGGTGGCGGCGCTCCCCGGGATCACCCTGCGGGCCGGCGGCCAGCTCGCGCTCGTGACCGCCGGCCCGACGCCCTACGACGACGACGCAGTCGTGAAGCTGGACGGCGACGTGGTGGACGAGCTGGAAGCGGTGCTGGCGGCGCTTGCGGCGTAGGACCGGGAGCGGTGCGGACTCAACCGCCCTCGTACGCATCAGCGAAGAACTGGGCGTCCTCCTGGGTCGTGGACTGGAACACGACGGTGCCGACGACGACCGTGGCGTCGCCTTGCTCGGAGGCCTGGTGGGCGTAGGCCTTTGCATCAGCCTCGGTCGAGAACAGCCGTCCGCTCCCGTCCTTATCGCCCGAGATGTCGACGCCTTCCTCGGCGCCGTCCAGTGACGACTTGGGCAGCTCATCGACAACAAGCCCCTGAGCCTCGAGGGCCTGGCGCAGCCCGCCGAACGCTCGAGTCGCCGGCGGGGCCGCAGCTTCACCGGTCGCGGGGGTCTCCTCGTCGTCCCCGCAGGCGCTGATGCACACCGCCAGGACCACCACCAGGCCGAAAATCGTCAAGAGGCGTCGACGGCGCATGCCCGAGCCAGCCTACCTCGCACGGCGGAAGCGGCCCCTAAATGCACGCTGGTCAGTCGCAGGCCGAGCTTGTGGCGCTCGCCAGGTCGTTCGCAGCCGTCACCACGCTGCTGATCTCCTGCGCGAGCGGAGCGAGCTGCTGGACCGTGGGGGACGAGGGCAGCTGATCGATCGTGGTGGAGAGCTTCGAGACGGAGGACTTCAGCGCGCTGGTTTGGCTCGGGAAATCCTCCTTCGCCGAGCTCACGACCGCGTTCGCGTCGCTCCGGATCTGCGGGAGGTCGGTCTGCAGCGTGGAGAGGGCGCCGCTCTCAGTCAGCTGGACGTTCTTGACGTCGTCGACCGACTCCTGGAGATCGGCGACATTCTCGCAGTAGGCCGGCTTGTCGTCCCCACCGCACCCCGCGGCCACCAACGCCGCGATCGCCAGCACGAACATGATCCACAGCAACCTCGAAATCATGCACCTCTCCTCACCGGCCGGGGGCGGTTCAGGGAGCATGCTCCGGCGAGAACCACGCGACATCACCCGCGCAGGGTGATCTTTTGCATCCGCAATCGCGTGAACACCCCCTGCCTATGATCGCGCCGTCGATCGAAGCAGCGCAGGGAGGTAGTGGCCTTGTCAAAGGTGTTTCAGGACTTCAAGGCGTTCCTGATGCAGGGAAACCTGATCGCTCTGGCGGTCGCGTTCGTCATCGGGACGGCGTTCGCCGCGCTCATCAGCGCGCTGGTGGTGGACCTGATCACTCCGATAGTGGCGGCGATCTTCGGCAAGCCCGACTTCTCGGGGCTGACCTTCGAGATCAACGAGAGCAGGTTTCTCTACGGCGACTTCCTCAACGCCCTGATCACCTTCGTCAGCGTCGCCGCGGCGATCTACTTCTTCGTGCTCAAGCCCGCGCAGCGGGTCGGACTCATCCCGCCACCGCCCGAGGTGAAGGACTGCCGATACTGCACGACGAGCATCCCGGCCGCAGCCACCCGCTGCCCCCAGTGCACAGCGGATCTCGCCTAGCCTCGGCTACGCAGGGTCAGGCAAGCGCCTCCATGAGGAGCGGCACGGACTCCTCGACCGTCAGCATCACCTTGGTGTCGTACTCCACCCACTGCGTGTAGTTCACAAGGTTCCGGTACGCCCCGGCCAGATCATCGGTATCGGCGATCACCACGCCGTGGCTCCCGTCCGCAGCCACGTAATGCGCGATCGTGCCGGGTCCGGGACCCTCCTTGGCGAAGACCTGGAGCAGCTTCTTGGTCTCCTCGTTGCTGAGGAACGGCTTGATCTTGTACGTCGTCATGAACAGCATGGTTCTCCCCTCGTCGCATTTGTTACGTGCGGAGCGACCGTATACGAGTCCCCCGACTCGTGCGCGTTTTTGCCGCTCACCCCGGGGGCCGGAGCCTTGGCAGTGGTCGGATAGGGTGGGCCGGAAGGCCATCGAGGTGGCACCAGCCACGTGAAAGGAAGGCCGCATGTACGCAGTCGTTCGGACCTATTCGGGGCAGGGAGCGTCGGAGCTCTTCGATCTTCTCGGGCAGCGGGAGGAGGACGTGAAGGCCCTCATCACCGGGGTCCCAGGCTTCGTCAGCTACGCGGCCCTTCGCAGTGGTGACGGCGGCGTGACCGTGACGGTCTGTGAAGACAAGGCGGGGACGGACGAGTCCTCCAGGCGTGCTGCGGACTGGGTCAAGGAGAACGTCAGCGCGACAGCCAACCCGCCCGCGGTCACCGAGGGGGACACGGTCCTCCAGTTCTAGAGGACTCGTCGCGGCGCGGTCCCTCCTGCCGCGCGCCCTCCTCGACCACCGACTCAGGTCGCCGCGTACCCTGGAGGCACGGTCAACCCGAGCTCACGGTGCGACAAGGCGTGATCGCCGCTGCGGCGGTGGTCGGGTTGCTGGCGCTCGCCGGATGTGGCGCGGACGGCAAGGAAGCGAAGGAAGCCACCGGGGGGTCGACTACGGCCCCAGAACCCGTCGTTGACCGCGCCGCTGATCGCAAGATCGCCCGCTCCGCGCTGCTGGGCCTCGACGATTTCTCCTCCGGCTGGACCGAGAAGGACGATGACGAGAACAGCCGTAGCGAGGCGAAGTGCTGGGCAATCGCAGACGCAAGAAGCAGCGCAACCGCTTGGGCCGCGGCCCCGTCGTTCACGAAGGACGAAGCAACCGAGGTCGAGAACACCAATTACCTGTTTGCCGACGAGACGAAGGCCAAGGAAGCATTCACGGCGATTGCTGATCGTGACACCCGCCGGTGCCTCGAGGAGGCCTTCGAAGACGACCTCGACGTCGGCGAGGACGTGGAGGTGGGTGACGTGGAGACCGGTCGGTTAAGCATCAACCCCCTTGGCGACGAACGGGACGCTGCCCGCTTCACGGTGCCGGCTTCCGGTGACGGCTCCGACCTTGACCTCCACGTCGACATCGTGTTCGTACGCACCGGGCGCGCCATCGCGTTCATCGTGTTCACCGACGTCTCCGGTGCCTTCGACGACGACCTGCGTGAGGAGCTCACCGGCAAGGTCCTGGGTCCGCTGTCCGAAGGCGCGATCTAGCGAGCTCACCCTCGCGACCGTCGCTTCAGCAGCTCCTCCAGGTTCGCCACGGGCCCGACGTGCCCGAGCTTGTCCGGGTTGACGATCGAGCGCACTCCCTGGATCCGCCCCTCGGCGATGTCGAGCGCCATCACGCTGATCACGCGCTGCTCGCCGTCCAGCAGGAGCGCGCCCGGCTGGCCGTTGACCTCAACCCGGCGGATCGACGCTCCGGGGATCCGGGCACCCTGCCGCATCCAGGCCATCAGCGTCCGCGCCACGCGCGTCCGGCCCTGAACCGCTCGGGCGAGCGCCGGCGCCTTGCCCCCGCCGTCGCCGTGCAGGACCACGTCGTGAGCGAGCAGCGCCTCGAGCCCGCCGAGGTCGCCCTCCTGGGCGGCGGCAAAGAAGCGCCGGGCGAGCTCGTCGCGCTGCTCACGGGAGGGCTCGAAGCGCGGCCGGCCCTCCTCCACGTGCCGGCGCGCCCGCGCGGCGAGCTGACGGGTGTTGTCCTCGCTCTTCCCGACGATCGCGGCGATCTCGTCGTAGCCGTAGTCGAACACGTCGCGCAGCAGCAGCACCGCGCGCTGCTCGGGTGACAGGCTCTCGAGCAGGACGAGGAAGGCGAGCGAGAGCGAGTCGGCCATCTCTGCCTGGCGCGCCGGGTCGTCTGCCGGGTCCGCGAGCAGCGGCTCCGGGAGCCACTCGCCCACGTAGGTCTCCCGCCGCACCCGTGCCGAGCGCAGCTGGTCGATTGCGAGGCGAGTGGCCACCGTCGCCACGTAGGCGCGCGGCGACTCGATCCGCTCACCCTCCTCGAGAGCGCGGAGGACGCGGAGCAGGGCCTCCTGCACCACGTCCTCCGCCTCCGCCACGCTCCCCAGCATCCGGTACGCGATGGCGAATGCCGCCGGCCGGAGCTCGTCGAGCAGCTGCTCGTGCGGGTCGCTCACGCGGCCGCCTCGGCGAAGCCCTCACGCCAGCTGGGATGCCGCGGCTGCCAACCTAGCTCGCGCTTCGCCTTGGCGTTCGAGGCTCCTCGCACCTCGGTCATCATGACCGTCGCCGCCTCGCCCGCGAGCAGCCGGCCCACGAGTCGCGGAACGTGTCGCGGCGGCTTGGCGCCGAGCGCCGCCGCGGCGGCCGGCAGCCACTCCGCGACGGGCGCCGGCTCGTCGTCCACGATGTTGTAGATCCCGCGCCGGCCACGCTCGACGGCGATCGCCGTGGCCTCCGCCGCGTCCTCGATGTGGACGAAGGACCAGACGCCGGCCCCGCTCCCCACGACGGGGAACTTCCGCTGCCGGATCGCCTCCAGGTGCTCCCCTTCCGCGGCGAGCGAGGTGCCGGGGCCGTAGAAGCCGCCGTAGCGCAGCACCACGCCCTCGGTCCAGCCGGCGCCCGTGACCGCGTCCTCCAGATGGCGAATCGCCTCGAGCGCCGAGCGCATCGGACCGGCCGGAGCGGGATCGAGCGGATCGTCCTCCGTCTTGACCGCGCCGCCGTTGCGGGCGAACGGCCACCCCGCGTAGCTCTGGATCACGAACCTTCCAATGCCCACCGCCCGGCCCGCGGCCAGCAGATGGTCGGTCGCCTCGGTGCGGAGCCGGTTGGTCGGCGCGAAGTCGCGCTCGAAATGCCTCAAGTCGAGCGAGTCCGCCAGCGCTGTGAGCTCATGGACGATGACCTCGGGCTCCACCTCGGCCACCGCCTGAGCCACGGCGTCGGGATCAAGCGCGTCAACCACTACTGGCGTCGCCCCGAGCGCGAAAATGGCCTCCCGCTTGGAGGGCTGGCGGGTCGTGCCTGCCACCTCGTGGCCGCCTGCCACGAGCCGGGGAACGAGCTGCTTGCCGAGTGCCCCGGTGGCGCCTGCGACGAGGACCTTCATGACGTCTCCTCTCGTTGGGTTCAACCCTGAGACGAGACGCCCCGCCCTGCTGTGACAGCTATCAGCCGAAGCTTCGCCGCTCGCGGCAGACGCTTGATCCTGGCCTCCTCGCGGAGGGCCGCGGACCGGTCGGCCACGGCGATCGCCGCCGCCAGCTCCACCGGGCGCCGGCTACGGGTGTAGCGACTCGCGGTGCCCGAGCGGTGGGAGGCCAGCCGCCGCTCGACATCGGTGGTCCAGCCGCAGTAGAGGCTGTCGTCGGAGCAGCGGAGGAGGTAGACCCAGGCCATCTGCACGGGTTCGCCGGCGGTCATCCGGCACCTACCCTTATAGGGTCTTCCGGGTGGCTACCGCCAACGTGGCTCGCGCGGCGGATCAGATCCGGTTCGCCCGCCCCACCGATCAGCTGCCCGCGGTCGTTCGCTTCTACGTCGAGGGGCTCGGCCTGGAGCGGATCGGCGGCTTCGAGGACCACGCGGGGTACAGCGGCGTGATCCTCGGGCTCCCGGGACGGGAGCTGCAGCTCGAGTTCCTCACCCACGCGGACGGGAGCCCCGGCGTGGCCCCGAGCGCGGAGAACCTGCTCGTCTTCTACCTCGGCGACGCACAGGAGCGCGATCGGGCGGCCGCGGGCCTCCGCGCGCTCGGAAGCGAGCCCGTGCCGGCTGAGAACCCGTGGTGGGACACCCTCGGCGCGCTCACGTTCGCGGACCCGGACGGCTGGCGCGTGGTGCTCGTGCCGAGCGCCTGGGCGTAGCGACGGGCTGCCTCGGCGCCATCGGGTTCTAAGGCCTGAAGCGGTGCGCCTTCAGCTTCGGGCCGCCGCGGCGCGTGCCAGGCGCCCAGTCGGGGTTGGCGAAGCAGCCGTTGGCGACCCAGTAATACGACCGCTGGCCGCTGGAGATGCGGGCCTCGGCTCGGAGCTTCAGGACCTGATCGTGTAGGCGACGGTGCGCCTGCTCTTGCTGAGCGTCGCCTTCACGCCGCTCGAACCGGGGGACAACGTCATCCGCGGGGCGCCGCCCACCTCGCTCTTCCTGGCGAAGATCAGGACGATCGGCGCGAGCGCCCGGGAGGAGATGCGGTCGGCGACCGTGACGGTGTGCTTCAGGCGCGCGCCCTTCGCGTGGCCGGCAGTGGCGGCGTAGATCTCGCACCCTCTGTGGCCGTCATGGCGCGGGTCGTTGACCTTCTGGGTGTCCGCGAACCCGGTCGCGGCGAATGCCAGGATCAGGATGAGGGCCAGGAACGGAGCCGCCGGCCGAGCCATCCGGCCAGCGTAGCTCAGGCCGGAGTGGGCGGCGCTATCCGCATCCCGTGGCGCTCGCCGATCTCGATCAGGCGCTCGATGTCAGGGCGCTCGGTGGGTGGCGGCGGCAGCTCCCGCCGCGGCGCCGGCTCGCCGGCCTCGGCGAAGAAGCCCTCGATGCCGCCCGGGGTGTAGACCACGAGTAGCCGGCTCTCCTCGACTGGCTCGAAGTTCTCGAGCGTGCCCTTCGGGACGTGGAAGGCGGCGCCCGGGACGCCGTCGAAGGTCTCTCCCTCGATGTGGTAGCGGATCCTGCCTTCCAGGACGTACACGGACTCGTCGCCCGGGTGCCGGTGCGGCGGCGGGCCCAGCCCTGCCGGGAGATGCATCGCGATCATGCTGAGCGCGCCGCCGGACTCCGCGCCCGCGACCTTCACCTCGTAGAGGCCTCCGAGCAGCCAGAAGGCCTCGCCCTCGTCCGGCTGGCGCGCCACGGTCGTTCCTGGCATTGCGATC
Source organism: uncultured Thermoleophilaceae bacterium (assembly GCA_963759625.1). Taxonomy (GTDB): domain Bacteria; phylum Actinomycetota; class Thermoleophilia; order Solirubrobacterales; family Thermoleophilaceae; genus JACVRW01. Next base: position 199,011 of record CAVXAD010000008.1, read on the forward strand.
CCCTTTCGGTCGGCCGGCCGATCGCCTACGTGCCGGCGACCGTACCCCACACGTGGCATGGTCGCGCGCCCGGGCGGTGGTCTACTACCGGGGGTATGACCGAGCGATACAAGATCGGGATGCTGATGATGCACCACGGGACGCCGCGCGACAGGCAGGCCCGCGAGGAGCTGGCGGCGGCGCTGCCGGAGGCTCGTGTGGGAGACGCGGACGACCTGGGCGTCTTCGAAGTCGCGCTCGAGGCGGACGATCGCGAGGACGCGCTCCGGCGGGTATGGAACGCCGTGGCCGCGTCGGGCACCGACGACCACATCCTCTTCCTCGAGCATCCTGAGCTCCCGGAGCACTGGCGCCTCCGCAGCGGCCGTCCGGGCGGCTGAGCGTCCCGGCGGCCCGAGCTTTCACACCATCTAGGCGACCCGTTCACAATTGACCCTTCCGCCGGGCTACCGTGAGGCGGGATGGCGCGACTGGCTTCGGCCTGTCTGCTGCTTGCGGCGCTCTCCTTGCTCGGGCCGTCGGAGCCGAGCTACGACCCGTGGGCATGGCTCGTGTGGGGGCGCGAGATCGGCCACCTCACGCTCGACACGACGGGCGGGCCGTCCTGGAAGCCGCTTCCGGTGGTGTTCACCACCCTCTTCGGTCCGCTCTCGGCCGTGGACGACCGGATACCGCCCGCGCTCTGGATCGTGGTTGCGCGCGCGGGCGGGCTCCTCGCGCTCGTGCTCGCCTTCCGGGTGGCCGCCCGGGTTGCGGGCGGCGGCCTGCTCCGGCGCACGATCGCCGGGGGCGTGGCGGCGCTGGCGCTCGCCCTCTCCCCCGAGTGGATCCGCTATCTCATCCACGGGAACGAGGCCCCGCTGGCGGTTGGCCTGGGGCTGCTCGCGCTCGACCGGCACCTGGAGGGCCGCCGGAATGCCGCCTTCCTGGCGGGCGCCGTCGCCTGCCTGGCTCGGCCTGAGCTGTTCGGCTTCGTCCTGCTCTACGGCGCCTACCTGTGCGTGCGCTCGCCAAGAAGCCGAACCCTGGTCGGGGTATCCGTAGTGATCGTGATCGCGGCCTGGCTCGTCCCGTCGTGGATCGGCTCCGGTGACCCCCTCTATGCCGGCACGCAGGCGCGAAGCGAGCCCTCGTGGAGCCTTTCGCTCGCCCCGGTGCCCTGGCGCGCCGCGCTCCATGTGGCCCAGAGCCAGGCATGGCTGGTGCTCGAGCTCGCTGCGGTGGCGGCCGTGGTGCTCGCGGCCGTCGCGGTGCGCGGCCGCCGGCGCTGGCCGCCGGGTCCCGCCCAGCCCACCGCGGTGGCCGCGCTCGCCGGGTTCGCGGGCGCCAACGTCGTCCTCTACTGCGGCATGACCGAGGCCGGCTTCTCCGGGAACGCCCGCTATGTACTGCCGGCGCTGGCCGCGATCGCGGTGCTCGGCGGCGTGGGGGCCGCCCTGCTCGTGGAGGCCGCTGGGCGGCTGAGCGCGGCCGGCAGGCTGGTGGCCGCCGCGGCGCTCCTCGCCGGCGCCGCGCCCGAGCTGGCCACGCACGTTGGCGTGGCCCGGTCGGAGGGACGCGAGGCGATCGAGCGCTCCACGCTCCATGCAGAGCTCGCGCGTGCGGTGGACTCGGTGGGCGCCCGCTACACGACGCTCTTCGGACCGGCCACGGTCAACCGCTCCTACCAGACCCACCTTGCCTGGGAGCTGTCGCTGCCGGTGAGCGACGTGCACGGGGCGCGCGGGCGCGGAATCTCGTTCAGCTCCTCGGCGGACGTGGCCGGGCCCGTGCGGATCCTCCGCCGCGCGCGCCCGCGGGCGACGATCGTCCGCGTGGGGAGCTGGACGGTCACCGAGCGGCTGCCGAACTCCCGGCACGTGTTCACGTGGCCCGTCCAGGGCTTCAGCCTGCGCGCCGCTGCGGCGCGGTACTCGGCGGCGGCGCGCTCCTAGGGTCAGTCGTACAAGCGACTCAGGTGGGCCACGCCCGGGGGCGCTCCGCCCACCTCGCGGCCGTTGATCCACGCCCGGCCCGGCGGGCGCGGAGCTGCGGGCGGCGGCACGAGCGTCAGGCCGTCCCGTCGTCGGGTCGTGCGGCGGCCACGGCGTGTGATGGCGATCGGATCCATTGCGCGGGATTTCAGCGCGCCGCCCTCAAGGGGAGGTGAAGATTCGGCCAAGCGGAGGGAGCGCTCAGCCGCCGAGCCGCATCCGGCGCAGCGCCGCCTCCATGCGCTCGACGCATGCCGCGAGCTCGGATCCGGCCTCCCGGGTGAGGTCGCCGCGCAGCGCCCGGTTGGCCGCCTCCGCCACCGGCGGCCGCTCCCGCTCGAGATCCTCGGACGCCGCCGGCCCGAGCTCCGCCAGCAGCGCCTCGAGCGCCACCCGGGCCTGCAGCGCCGCCTCGCGCATGCGCCCGGCGTCCACGTCGGCGCGAGCCCGGAGCACGAGCTCCTCGGCCGCCAGGGGCGAGGCGTGACCGCCCAGCAGCGCGGCGAAGCGCTCCTCGGGCGCCTCCATCGAGCGGCGCGTGCGCCGAGCACCCGGGGGCGGGAGCTCCCACGCATCGGCGAAACGCCCGTCGGCCACGGACTCGCCGGCCCCGAGCCCGATGCGCGCCACCAGAGCGCGCTCGAGCGCCACGTCCCAGGCGTACGGGTCTGCTGCGCCGGCGCGCCAGGCGTGCAGGGCGCGGTTGAGGATGCCGAAGGCGGCCTCGAGCTCGGCCTCAGGGCCGCCGGCGCGCAGCTCCGAAAGCCAGGCGTCGCCCTCGTCGCGCGATCCGAACGGCGCCGGCCGGACGATCGTCGCGCGCGTGGTGGGCACGGGCTCGGCGGAGGCGTCCTCCACCTCGCGCCCGCGGCGGTTGCGCCAGCGCCTCCGCTCGGGCGCGCCGAGCGTGGTGAGCACGAGCACCGCCTCGGGGGGCGCATCGGACGCGGCGCGGACCAGGTAGCGGCCGTCCGGCGGCCCCAGCAGGAAGCCGAACTCGAGCTGGACGAACCCGAAGGTCGCCGGCGTCTCCGGAGCTGGCGCCGTGGCGCTACTCGCCGGGGTGGGCGTCGCTCGCCCGGTGGCGCTTGCCGACCGGGAGGGCGTACTTGGAGGGCTTGGTGGGCACGACGGGATTATCTATCTCGCCGAGGCGGGCGATCAGATCCGACCACTGGCCGGGCTTCAGCACCTGCAGCGCCTGGCGTCCGAGCTTCTTGTTCGCCCCGAACAGCGGCTTGAAGCCCACGTGGATGTGGTCGGCGTGGTCGGCCATCGCCATCGTCGGCCCGCCCATCTCGAGCAGGGAAATGATCTGGTGCGGCTGCATCGTGCCCTGGAGGCGCATCAGCCGGCGCACCGTCTGCTCGGTGATGCCGCCGGCCTCCTGGTGGCCGAGGATCGGGATGCCGTTGACCTTGGCGATGTCCACGGCGCTGCCGGAGCTGTGCTCGGAGACGTTGCCGGAGCTCGTGTAGAGGCCGTGGCCGCACTTGAGCGAGGTGACCGTGGGCTTGAGGCCGGACTCGGCCAGGTACTCGAGCGTGGCGAGCACGCGCCGGTCGATCTGGCCCGACTTGACGTCGTCGCGGCCGCAGGCGTACAGCTCGATGCGCTCGTCGGAGAGCACCCGGCGCTCGAGCAGGCGCTTGGGCCAGAGCAGGATCTGTCCGATCGATGCAGACCCACCCTTGCCCCCGTAGAGCACGTTGCGGCCCGAGGCGCGATAGATGGCGGTGGCCTCGAGCAGCTTCCAGCCGTCGAGGATCGGCTTCGGATCGATCAGCGGGGCACCGCGGCCGGCCGGGCGGATCGAGAAGTCGAGACGAGCGGCGCCGCCGGAGTCGGGCCTGCCCACGCGGCCGAGCACGGTGCCGCCGATCACGTGCGCGCCCTTGCGAAGGCGGTGCAGGCGCACCTTGGACGGGTTGAGCCCGAACGGCCGCGAGAAGTAGGCGTCGAAGGTCTCGAATCCGTCCTTCTTGCCAAGCTTCGACTCCGCCATCTGCTCGAGGCCGCCGGCGTCCCGGGCGCCCGGGTTGTCCGGGTGGGCGAAGAGGCGCTCCTTTACCGGCAGCGAGGCCACCGAGCCGGGGCTCGCGGTGGTGTAGCGGTCGCGGGTGGAGGGATCGGGCTGGCTGCCCGCGGAGGCCGGCGCGGTGGGTGCCGGGTCCTCCACGTCGTCGTGCGCGCGCACGACGCGCGCGGCGCGGCGCTCGTCCGCCGGATCGGTCCTCGGCACGGGGTAGAAGCTCGAGACGGAGCCGAGGTGCGAGTACGTGTAGCGGTTGCCGTACACGTCTTGCAGGACCACGTAGCGGCCCTGCTTCCGGCTCTCGCCCGTCCTCTTGATCACGCCGTCGTTCACAGCCACCACGGGGGCGCCGAGGCGCGTGAAGATGCCGATGCTGCGGCGGCTGTCGCTCGACTCCACGAGGTTGGCGGCGTTCTCGCCGGTCTTCGTGTGCTTGAGGAGGTCGCGCTCCGCGATGTCGTCGGCGTAGCGTGCGCGTGCGTAGATCGGGAAGCGGCCTTCGGTGAGGCCGGTGAGCGAGCCGACGAGGTCGGCGGGCACGCCGGCGATCAGCCGCGCCCGCAGCAGCACCGAGTCGACGTACCAGTCGGCGTGGTTGTAGGCGAACACGGCGCGGCGCACGTCGTCGTCGTAGCCGGCCGCGGCCAGATAGCGGGCCGCGGCGAAGATCGCGTCGACCGGGTTGTAGGGGTCCTTGCGGCCATCCTCGTTGGCGTCGGTGCCGTAGCGACGCCAGGTCGAGGGGATGAACTGCATCCAGCCGACCGCCCCCGCCGACGACACGTTCAGGTTGCGGCCATAGTCGGTCTCGATCTCGTTGATCGCCGCCAACACCTCCCAGCGCACCCCGTACTGGATCCCCGCCGCCTGATAGATCGGCAACAGAAACGGCGGCACCCGGAACTTGCGGATGATGAAATTCGGCACCCCCACCGCCGACGACGGACCCGGCAACACATCCACAAACCCCGGATTCGACCGCGCCGGCGAACCATCCGAATTACGCAGCTTCGCCTTGGGCTGTGGCGAGTGCTTGGGCTTGGCCTTCTTCACACGCGGGCCGATCCGCCTGACGTCCTGCCGCGGCCGCTTGACCAGCACGCCGCTGCCCGTACGCTCCTGAGGGGAGCCGCCGGTGGCGCGCGGCGCCTGCTCGGGCTGCTCCGCCGGCTGGGTCTCGGTGGCGGCGCTGTCGGTGGTCTCGGTGGGTGCCGGAGCCGCCTCGCTGCTGCTCGACCGGCTGGGGGGCCTCAGGCGCGGGGGTCGTGGCGGCGGGCGCGGTCTCGGTCGCCCCGGGCACCAGAGTGCCCGTGCTCTCGGTGCTCACAGGGGGCGGCGTCTCGACGGGCACGACCGCCCCGGGAGTGGTGGCCGCCGGCACGGTCTGGGTCTGGGCCGCCGCCGGGATCGTGAGAGCCGTGAGGGTGGCCGCCGCCACGGTCAGGATCGACAGCATCGCCAGCGGGAGCTGCACCGGCATGCCGAGCAGCCCGAGGACACCGCGCCTGGCGGGCCGGGAGCCGGGGGCTGGTCTTGTGCTCTGCGAAGCCAAATCGGGGGTGTGACGGAGGGTCCCCGCCGGGCATGCCGCTGCCCGTGCGCGGGACTCGAGATCAAGTCCCTCTATCGACCGCCCAGCGCGAGAACTTCAGTCGCTCGCAGGCACCGCTCGCCGGGTGCAGGGCACCATGCACGACCTAACCCTCGAGTCGAGGGTGAGAAACGGCCCTGGAGAGTGGCTTTTCGGGGGCGGTGCGCGACGTCGATGAAACGATCGGCTACCCTGCCGCCGGTGGCCGCCCCCGAGCATGACGAGAGCTTCGTCGACCGTCTTTCCCGGCAGGGCGAGGAGGCGCTCGGAAAGATCGCCGAGGAGCTGATCGGCAACTCGGTCGTGAACGGGGCGATCGCGCGGGCCTTCGACGCGCGCGAGAAGGCGGTGCAGGCTCAGGAGGCGGCGATGGGGGCTCTCAACCTGCCGTCGGCGGCGGACATCGAGCGGGTGACCCGCCGGCTCCGCTCCCTCTCACAGCGACTCGAGGGGATCGAGGACGCGATGGACCGGATCGAGGAGCGCTCGCGCGGCGACGCCGCAGAGGCCCGGCTCGCCGCCATCGAGGGGCGTCTCGACGAGATCGCCGCTGACGTGGCGGCCCTGCGCGCCGCGATCGATCCGGGCCAGGCGCCGGTGCCGCGAGCTCAGGAGCGCCTGACCGTCAGCGAGCCCTGAGGGCCTCGTAGCCCGCGCGTCCCACGCGCAGGCCGATCTCCTCGAGCTGCTCCGGCTCGGCTCGCCGGAACCCGTCCGGCCCCCCTGGCACGTCGCTCACCCCGAGCACGCACGCCGCCTCCACGCCGCGCAGCTCGGCCAATCGGAAGAGCGTGGCCGCCTCCATCTCCACGGCCGACGCGCCGCGTGCGACCCAGTCGTCGCCGCGGCCGTCGTAGAAGAGATCCGTGGTGACCACCGTCACGGGCGCGGCGCCGGCCGCCACGAGCCGTTCCGCGAGCACGGGATCGGCCGCCACCGAGTCGCCTGCGCCCAGCGCCGTGCTCGCGCCGTCCGCAGCGAGCGCCTCCGTCGCGGCCAGCAGCGCGCCGAGGTCGATGTCGTCACGCAGGGCGCCGCAGGTGCCGATCCGGACGAGCCGGCGGGCCCCGAGGGCGATGAGCTCCTCGCACACGATCGCCGCGCTGGGGCCCCCCATCCCGGTGGACTGGATCGACAGCGGCTCGCCGTCGTCGGCGGTGCCGGTATAGCCCCAGAGGCCGCGCGAGTGGTTGAACATCAGCGGCTGGTCGAGGAGGTCCTGGGCCACGGCGAGGGCGCGGTGCGGATCGCCGGGGAGCAGCACCCGCTCGGCCAGATCGGTCGCGGGTCTGAGGTGGATGGAGCGGATGCGATGGTCGAGCGGCACGCTCGTGGACGATACGTACGGCGGCGGGGTGGGGCGAGCCGGCCGCGGGGTGGCCGCCATCCCGGGGGTGTGGCCGCAAATGCATGCATAGATGCAAAGGGCCACCCCCCGGCGAGGTGGCGAGCGCGGCGCCGTGACAGCGCATCGGTGTGACAGAGCGCACGCCACCGACTCCTACCCCGCCGCCGTATCTCGCCCCGAAGCCGACAGACCGGGCGTCCACGTGGAACACTCAGCGCCTCATGGCGAAGCGACCCACGAACCCCAAGGAGTTGCCGGACGCGCTGCGCGAGGCGGTGGAGCGCACCGTGGAGAGCACGCTCGGGTCGGCCGGGCGCAGCCGCGACGCGGCGCAGGGCGCGTTCGACGACCTGGCGGAGACCGCCGCCGATCTCCGCAAGGGAGCTGAGCAGCGGCTCGCCCGCAGCAGGCGCGCGGTGGCCGAGGCGATCGACACCCGCCGGCCGGCGACCTACGACGACATCCGTGAGCTGAAGGCCGAGTTGCGCGCCATCGGCCGCCGGCTCGACGCGATCGAAGGGCGCCTTCCCGCGCGCCGCAAGCCCGCCCGAAGGCGGCCAAGCCGGGCGCGGCGAAGCGCGGCTCGGGCAAGCGCAAGCCACCCGCCACGCGCGCGGGCTGATGCCCGGCCGCCGGGTGCTGATCACCGGCGTCGGCAGTCACCTCGGCGCCGAGCTGGCCGCGCGCCTCGAGCGCGACCCGACGGTGGAGTTCGTGGCCGGGCTCGACACGCGGGCGCCGAAGCTGGCGCTCGAGCGGACCGAGGTGATCGACGCCGACATGCGCAACCCGGTGATCGCGAAGCTCATCCCGGCGCTCGAGGTCGACACGATCGTGCACAACCAGATCGTGCGGCAGCCGGGGGCCGGCCTGTCCCCGCAGGGGATGCACGACGTGAACGTGATCGGCTCGCTCCAGCTGCTGGCCGCGCTCGAGAAGGCGCCGACGGTGCGGACGATCGTCGTGCGTGGCTCCGCCGGGATCTACGGGGCGGAGCCACACGCGCCCCAGTTCTTCACCGAGGACATGACCCGCCTGTTCCCGCTCCGCTCGCGCTTCCAGCGCGACGTAGCCGAGATCGAGAACTACTTCGAGACCTACTCGCGCCGGCACCCCGAGGTGGTCTGCACCATGCTCCGCTACCAGCCGGCGATCGGGCCCTCCGTGGACTCGCAGATCACGCGCTACCTGTCGCTTCCGGCGTGCCCGACCCACCTGGGCTTCGATCCGCGCCTCCAGGTGGTTCACGAGCGCGACGGTCTCGACGCTCTGGCGGCGGCCGTGGCGCGGCCGGTGCGGGGAGCGGTGAACGTGGCCGGCGAGGGCACCATCGGAGTGACGCGCATGATCAGGCTGGCGCGCCGGCCGGCGCTCCCCCTCGCCGGTCCGCTGTTCGGACCCGTGACGGCTGCCGCCCGGCGCGCCGGGATGGCGCCGCTCTCGGAGGATTTCCGGCGGCTCCTGCGCCACGGGCGCGGCGTGGACCTCACGCGGCTCGTGCGCGAGGTGGGATTCCGGCCACGCTTCTCGACGGAGGCGGCTGTGCACGACTGGGCGCGGACGCGCGCCGGGATGGCGATCGCGCCGCCGGTCCGGGCGGCGGCCGCATGAGCACCCACCGCGCGGGTACGGCCGCGCCGCCCCGCCAGCCGCACGACTCGCCGCCGCGGCGCGACGACCGCGCGCCCGGTGTGGGCACCGCGATCGCGTTCATGCGCCGGCTGCGCGAGGGGCTCGAGGCGGGCGCGGACCTTCCCGAGGCGGTCGGGCGCGGGGCGCTCGCACTGCCGCGCGAGGCGACCGAGGCCCTTCGGCTGGGGCGCCGGCGGCTCGCGGGCGACTACTCGGACGACGAGTGGGGCTTCGACGAGGAGTTCGTGGAGATCGTGCAGCCGCTGTTCGAGTTCCTCTACGACCGCTGGTGGCGAGTCGAGGTCGAGGGCGCCCGGCGCGTGCCCTCCCACGGCCGCGCGCTCCTGGTGGCCAATCACGCGGGCATCCTGCCCTGGGACGCCACGATGATGGCGGTGGGGCTGCTCCGCGAGCACCCGCTCCCGCGCCACCCGCGCTTCCTGGTGCTCGACTGGGCGTTCGAGCTGCCCTGGATCTCCACGGCGATGCGCCGGCTGGGCGGGGTGGTCGCGTCTCCCTACAACGCCCTGCGGCTACTCGAGCAGGACCACCTCGTGGCCGTCTTCCCCGAGGGGGCCAAGGGCACGGGCAAGCACTTCTCCGAGCGCTACCGCCTCCAGCGCTTCGGGCGCGGCGGCTTCGTGGAGCTGGCGCTCCGCACCGGCGCCCCGATCGTGCCGGTGGCCGTGGTGGGAAGTGAGGAGATCTACCCGAAGCTCGGCGAGGTGCCCCAGCTCGCCAGGCTCATCGGGGCGCCCTTCGTCCCCGTCACGCCCACCTTCCCCTGGCTGGGCCCGCTGGGGCTGGTTCCGCTCCCCTCCAAGTGGCGGATCGAGTTCTGCGCCCCGATCGAGACGGCGGGATACCCGGAGGGGGCCGCCGAGAACAGGTCGCTCGTGTTCGAGCTCTCCGAACGGGTGCGCGAGACGATCCAGCAAACGGTGTACTCGAACCTGGTGCGGCGCGGGTCCACGTTCGTGTGATCCCGACCGCCGAAAACCCGCCGCTCCCCGAGAATCATTCCCGGGGAGCGGCGCTCAGGGATTCCTAACTATTCATCACGACCCGGACGGACGCAAGCTCCCGGCCGGCCGCTTGCACGCAAAATGCGGAACCGATCGGCGCCTCAGCGCACGCGCATGCCCTGCCGGTCGTCCCAGTGGAGCGGCGTGTCGTACTGCTGGAGGGGCGCCTCCGGCACCTCGCCGATGCGTACCCCGCGCCTCGTGCCCGGCGGGCAGATCGCCACGAAGCGCGCGTAGCCGCCGAGGCCGCCGCCGAAGCGCGGGTAGCCGATCTCGAGGAGGCAGCCGGTGGCGGGCACGCCGGAGAGATCGGCCACGCCCTCCGCCTGAGCGAACCCGTGGTGCATCAGCCAGGCCTCGCCCTCGAGCGTCGGCGTGGAGTCCGTGTCGAGCGGCTCGTGCCCGTGGAACAGGATGTGGCGCTCCAGGTGCAGGAACTGGAGCGCGGCGAGCGACACGCCCGGGAAGCGGGTCAGCGTCGCGAGCGCCGGGTCGGGCCAGTCCTTCGACCAGTCGGAGCGCACGAACACGACGCTTCCGCGGGGGATGCGCCCGTGCCTCCGCTCGAAGCGGCGGATGTCGCCCACCTGAAGGTGGTAGTTGAAGTCCCGCTTCACCTGGCGCACGATCGAGATCACCACGAGCGGCCGCACGGCGAAGGTGGGCGGCAGCTCGTCGATCGCGGCGAACTCGGGGGCCCAGTGCGCGGGCGGGTCGAGCTGCGTTCCGAGCTGGTCGGTCGAGAGCCGGTACGAGGTGGCCTCGAAGCCGTCGTTCGCGTAGGTGTACGGCTGCGCCGTGGCCGGATTGAGGCTGGGCGAGAACACCGACGGCCCGAAGCCCGACCAGACCGGGATGCTGGGCGTGATCGTGTGCGTGAGGTCGATGTACTTGGCCGAGCGCAGGCCCTCGTCGTAGAGGTCCCAGAGCCCGCCGCCCCCGCCGCGCCCGGCCGTGGCCGGCGCCGCGGCGATCCCGAGCGCCGCCGCCGCGAGAACCGCCGCGAGTGTCCAGCGACGTCTCAGAAGTGCACCCCGCGCAGCAGGTACGCCATGGCAACGGCCTCCGACGACATCTCCTGGTCCGGCTTCTGCTCGGCCTCGCCCGCCACCAGCTCGGTCTTCTTGCGCTTGGCCGCGTGCGAGTCCGGGAAGAGGTTGTAGGCGGTGTTGAGGACGATGTCCACGGTCTTCGGCGAGACCGTGTAGAGCACCTCGCCGAAGGTGCCGAGTCGCGATGCCATGCGCTTGGGCTTGTCGATCAGCGCGTCGCAGAGCATCTGCGCGGCCTCCTCCGGCGTAAGCGTCGGGAAGGCCTTGTAGATGTCGGTCGGGGCGATCATCGGCGTGCGCACCAGCGGCATGAAGACCGTGGTGAAGTTCACGTTGTCGCCGATCACCTCAGGCGCCACGCAGCGTGAGAACGCGTCGAGCGCCGACTTGGACGCCACGTAGGCGGAGAAGCGAGGCGTGTTGGTCTGCACCCCGATGGACGACACGTTCACGATGTGTCCCGAGCGCCGCTCGCGCATCCCCGGCAGGAACGCGAGTATCAGCTTCAGCGCGCCGAAGTAGTTCAGCTGCATCGTGCGCTCGTAGTCGTGGAAGCGGTCGTAGGACGCCTTCACCGAGCGCCTGATCGAGCGGCCCGCGTTGTTCACCAGCACGTCCACGCCGCCGTGCTCCTCGAGCACTTCGGCCGCCAGGCGGTCCACGTCATCGAGATCGGAGAGATCCGCGGGGTGCACGTGCGCGGTGCCGCCGGCGGCCTCCACCTGCTTCGCCACCTCCTCGAGCTTCTCGCGCGTGCGCGAGACGAGGATCACCTCGCCGCCGGCCTCGCCGATCTTGACCGCGGTCTCGAGGCCGATGCCGCTCGACGCGCCGGTGATGAGGATCCGCTTGCCCTTGATCGAGCTCGCCAGGCTGCGCTCACGGAACAGGTCCGGGTCGAGGTTGCGCTCCCAGTAGTCCCACAGCCGCGGCGCGTAGGTGGACAGCGGCGGCACCGCGATGCCCGTCCCGGACAGTGCCCGCTGGGAGTCGCGGGCGTCGAACTTGCAGTGGAAGTCGCGGTTCTCCATCGCCGCCGGCGGGATCCCGAGGTCGTGGTACACCTGATTGCGGATCCGCTTGACCGTGGGGAGCGCCATCAGGCCCGCCCGTACCGGCTTGGGGATGGCGTTGGTCACGTTCGAGTCCACGCGCATCGCGAGCTGCGGCGCGTGGGCGGCCTTCGCGAACTCGTTGAGGGTCTCGCCCACCTTCATGGGCTCGGGGCTCACGAGGTGGAAGGTGTCCCCAGGGAGATCGTCGTCGGCCATGTGCGCGATGTGGTCCATCGCGCGAGCGACGAAGTCCACGGGGACGATGTTGGTCTCACCGCCCTGCGGACCGGCCAGCGGCACCCACTCCGGCAGGGCGCGGCGCAACCGCTGGAGCAGCTTGAAGAAGTAGTAGGGGCCGTCGATCTTGTCCATCTCGCCGGTCTCGGAGTGGCCGACCACGATGCCGGGGCGGAATACGAGGGTCTTGGCCTCGACGCTGGCGCGCACCAGGCGCTCGGACTCGTACTTGGTCCGGTGGTAGTGGTGGGGCAGCCGCTGCCCCTCGTCGAACATGTCCTCCTGGAACACCCCGCGGTACTCGCCGGCCACCGCAATCGAGCTTGTGTGGTGGAACCGCCCCACCTCGTGGGCGTTCGCGAACTCGATCACGTGGCGGGTGCCCTCCACGTTGGCCCGCTCGGAGGAATCCTCGTCGGCCTCCACGTCGTACACGGCGGCGAGGTGGAAGAGATGGTCGATCGGCTCGTCGAAGCCCTCCACGCCGAGCCCGGGCCGCGCCAGGTCGCCCGCCACCGGCACGATCCGTCCCTCGGGAGCCTCGAGCCGCTGCACGAGCGCGTCGAGCTTCCCGCGCGACCCGTCGCGCACCAGCACGTAGATCGTGCCCTCCCGCTTGAGGAGCTCGGCCACCAGGTGCCTGCCGATGAAGCCGGTGGCCCCGGTCACGAAGTAGTTCAAGGTTCCTCCACTACCGATGGCATCAACATGCGCGCGGCGAGTCTATCCCGCCGTGGAGTGCGGGGTGGACCGCGGCGGGAGCGCCTCGGCCGGGCGTCCTTGTCAGACTCGGTAATGCGCGAAAGTGGCCGGCTCGGCGCCGCGCACCGATGGATAATCGCCTCCTCGCGGGCAGACAGCCGTGGATCCCAACACCCTCACCCTCAAGCAGGCGGCCGCTCGCGTGGGCGTCACGCCGGCCACGCTCAAGCGCTGGGCCGAGAGCGGCGTGATCCCGAACGTCAACGGATCCCGCACGTGGAGCCCCGCGGCGGTCTCGCATGCCCGCATCGTCGCGCGGATGCGCGAGCGCGGGCACAGCCTCGAGCACATCCGCGAGGCGGGCCGCCAGGGCCGCCTCGCCTACGGCTTCATCGAAGGGCTGTTCGCCGACGAGCAGCCGCCCCGCACGCTGGACGACGTGGCCGAGCTCACGGGGCTGGAGCCGGCGCTGATCGAGCGCTTCTGGGCCGGCATCGGGCTTCCCGCGGCGGGCCTCGAGCGCATGAGCGAGGACGACACCAGGGTCGTGGAGTACGTGGCGTCGGTGCTCGCCGCCGGGTTCCCGCTCGTCGCGTTCCTCCAGCTCTGCCGCGTGTATGGCCAGGCGCTCTCCCAGATCGCGGACGCCGAGGTGCGCCTCTTCCATCTCTACGTGCACGAGCCGCTGATGCGCGAGGGCGTGCCGGGGCTCGAGATGGCCGAGGAGATGGAGGGCCTCGCGCGCGACCTCCTGCCGCTCTCCTCACCGCTGATGGACTACGTGCACCGCCGCTTCCTGCAGCACTTCGTGGAGCAGGACGTGGTGGGCCACATGGAGATGGACCTGGAAGCCGAGGACGTGGACCTCGGGCGGGTGCGGGTGGCGATCGCGTTCGCCGACCTCGCCGGCTTCACGCGCTTCACGGAGGAGGAGGGCGAGGAAGAGGCGTTCTCGTCGGTCGAGCGCTTCGTGGAGGGCGTGAGCAACACGCTGCCCGACGACGCCCGCGTGGTCAAGACGATCGGCGACGAGGTGATGGTGGTGGGCCAGGACGTGAACGCGCTCGTGGACTGGGCGGTGGGCTTCGCCGCGATGTTCGAGGAGCGCCCGGAGCCGCGGATCGGCATCCACTACGGAAGCACCCTCTACCGCGACGGCGACTACTTCGGGCGCGAGGTCAACCTTGCCTCGCGCGTGGTCGCCAGGGCGCGCGGCGGTGAGGTGCTGCTGACCGACTCGGTGCTGGATGCGGTGCGGGACTCCACCCACCTCACGTTCGAGCCGATCGGGCAGGTGAAGCTCAAGGGCTTCGACGAGCCCCACCAGCTCTGCCGTGCCACCCCGAGGCAGCGATGAGCGACCGACCACTGGAATCCGCGCGCGAAGGCGGCCTGATCAGGACCGGCGAGCCGCTGCTGGTCCTCCTCTCCGGCGGCGGCGACTCCGTGTGCCTGCTCGACGTGGCAATGCGGATCGGCGCCCAGACGTCGGCCCTCCACGTGAACTACGGCCTGCGCCCCACCGCCGACGGCGACGAGGAGTTCTGCCGGCGGCTCTGTAACCGGCTGGGCGTACCGCTCACCGTCGAGCGGGTGGAGCTGCCGCCGTCGGGCAACCTCCAGGCGGAGGCCAGGGAAGCTCGCTACGCGCTGGCCGAGGCGGCGAGCGGCGGCGACTATGCCGCCGCGCACACGGCCAGCGACCAGGCCGAGACCGTGCTCTACAGGCTTGCGGTGTCGCCCGGCACCCGTTCCCTGCGCGGCATGGAGTCCCGGCGCGGTCGCCTCGTGCGGCCGTTGCTGGAAGTGACCCGGGAGGAGGTGCGCGAGTACCTGCGCGCACGCTACCTCCAGTGGCGCGAGGACCCGTCGAACGCCGATGCGCGCTTCGCTCGCGCCCGCGTTCGGCACGAGGTGATCACTGCGCTGCGCCAGCTCAACCCGAAGGCCGAGCAGGCGATCGCGGAGACCGCGCGCCAGCTGCGCGAGGAGGCCGAGATCCTCGACATCAACACCTCGGACGCGCTCGAGGCGGTGGGCGGTGGCCCGGCGGTGCCGCTCGCGGCGCTCGACCACCTGCCGGTGGGGCTGCGCCGGCTGGTGCTGCGACGCCTCGCCGAGGTGGCCGCGGGCCAGCCGCGCTCGCTCTCGCGGCGGGAGGCCGAGGCGGTTGCCGCGCTCGGCCGTGAGGGCACGAAGAGCCTGGACCTCGGCGGTGGCCTGCGGGCGGTGGCCGAGTACGGAACGCTCAGATTCGTGCTCACGCGCGAGGAAGCCGAGCCGCCCGCCCCGGTGGAGCTTCCGGTGCCCGGCAGTGTGCGCTTCGGCTCCTGGGCGGTGGAGGCAGTGGCGGGCGGCCGCGGCGAGGTGGCCGTGTCCGCAGCCGCGGTGGGCCACCGGCTGACTGTGCGGACCTGGCGCGACGGCGACCAGATGCAGCCGCTCGGGCTGGGCGGCACGAAGTCGCTCCAGGATCTCTTCACCGATCGGAAGGTGCCGCGCGCGCTGCGTTCCGAGCTGCCGGTGGTCGAGACCGGCGACGCGATCGTGTGGGTCGCCGGCGTGGCGGTGGACGAGCGCTTTGCGGCAACGGAAGGCGACGAGGCAGCCGTGGGCCTGAGCGCACGCCCGGCGAGCTGAGGCCGGAAGCGCCCGACGCCTAGACTCGCGGCCGATGGACGAGGAGGGCGTCGGCGAGATCCTGGTTCAGCGCGACGAGCTCGCGAACCGGGTGCGCGAGCTGGCGGAGGAGATCTCGCGCGACTACGAGGGCCGCGAGCTGCTGCTCGTGGGCGTCCTGAAGGGCGCCGTGTTCTTCCTCTCCGACCTCATGCGCCACCTGGAGACCCGCTGCGAGGTGGACTTCATGGCGGTGTCCTCCTACGGGTCCTCGACCGATTCCTCGGGGGTGGTGCGAATCCTCAAGGACCTCGACGTCTCGATCGAGGGACGCGAGGTGCTGATCGTCGAGGACATCGTGGACTCGGGCCTCACATTGTCCTACCTGATGCGCACGCTGCAGGCTCGCGACCCCGCATCACTGGAGGTCTGCGCGCTCCTCACCAAGCCCGAGCGGCGCAAGGTGGACCTGCCGATCCGCTACGTCGGGTTCGAGATCCCGAACCGTTTCGCGATCGGCTACGGGCTCGATCACGCCGAGCGCTTTCGCAACCTGCCGTACGTGGCGGTGTTGGCGGAGTGAAGGAGACGCGCCCGGCTGCCGAAAACGGCATAAGGGATGACTACCCCCTTGCTAGGCTTGCGTTTCACTCCGGACCCTGAACTCCTCGCTGAGAAGAACCCGGTCCGGGTGCGTAGAGGAGACACGAGAGGCCCCCCGTGAGCAGATTTTTCAAGAGCGCCGCTTTCCCCATCCTGATCGTGGTGGTGCTGGCGTTCTTCGCCCAGAAGCTCATCAGCCCGGGTGACCGCACGCCGGACCCGAACTACTCGCAGTTCCTGCAGCAGGTCGACGACAACGCGGTCAAGTCGGTCACGCTCAACACGAAGAACAACCGGATCGACGTGGAGCTGAAGCGGGACGGAAAGAAGTACCAGACCGCCTATCCGGACAACACCGAGCAGGCGCTCGTCAACCAGCTGCGGGCCGAGAACATCCCGATCGACGTGAAGGCCAAGGGCGGCTCCGGCTGGCTCACGGCGCTCACCTACATCCTGCCGTTCGTGATCTTCCTGCTGTTCTGGCTGTTCATCATCAACCAGATGCAGGGGGGCGGGTCGAAGGTCATGTCCTTCGGCAAGTCGCGCGCGAAGCGGATGTCGGTGGACTCGCCGAAGATCACCTTCCGCGACGTGGCCGGGGTGGACGAGGCCGTGGAGGAGCTCCAGGAGATCAAGGAGTTCCTCGAGAACCCGAAGAAGTTCCAGGCGCTCGGCGCACGCATCCCAAAGGGGGTGCTGCTCTACGGGCCGCCGGGCACCGGCAAGACGCTCCTCGCGCGCGCCGTCGCGGGCGAGGCGGGCGTGCCGTTCTTCTCGATCTCCGGCTCCGACTTCGTGGAGATGTTCGTGGGCGTGGGCGCCTCGCGTGTGCGTGATCTGTTCGAGCAGGCGAAGCAGAACTCGCCCTGCATCATCTTCATGGACGAGATCGACGCCGTGGGCCGGCACCGCGGCGCGGGTCTCGGCGGCGGCCACGACGAGCGCGAGCAGACGCTGAACCAGCTGCTCGTGGAGATGGACGGCTTCGAGATGAAGGACAACATCATCCTCATCGCCGCCACCAACCGGCCCGACATCCTCGATCCGGCGCTGCTGCGCCCCGGCCGCTTCGACCGCCAGATCGTGGTGGATCGTCCCGACCGCAAGGGCCGCACCAGGATCCTCGAGGTCCACACGCGCGGCAAGCCGCTCGCCAAGGCGATCGAGCTCGACACGCTCGCCGGCCAGACGCCCGGGTTCACCGGCGCCGACCTCCAGAACCTCGTGAACGAGGCCGCGCTGCTCGCCGCGCGCCAGGGCAAGCGCGAGATCGACCACCTCCAGCTGGAGGAGGGGATCATGCGCGTGATCGCGGGCCCGGAGAAGAAGACCCGCGTGATGTCCGAGAAGGAGCGCCGGATCACGGCCTACCACGAGATGGGACACGCGCTCGTGGCCCACTACCTCGATCACACCGATCCGGTCCACAAGATCTCGGTGATCTCGCGTGGCCAGGCGCTCGGGTACACGATCTCATTGCCCACGGAGGACAAGTTCCTGACCACCCGCGCGGAGCTGTCGGACACGATGGCCATGACGCTGGGCGGGCGCGCCGCCGAGGAGCTCGTCTTCGACGAGGTCACCACCGGCGCGTCGAACGACCTCGAGAAGGTCACCGCCACCGCCAAGCAGATGGTCATGCGCTTCGGCATGTCCGAGAAGCTGGGCCCGCGCGTGTTCGGCCACGACCACGGCCAGCCCTTCCTGGGCCGCGAGTTCTCCTCCGAGCCCGACTACTCCGACGAGATCGCCCGCGAGATCGACGACGAGATCCGGCGCATCGTGGAAGAGGCCCATCAGGCGGCGCGCGACATCCTCGGCGTTCACCGCGAGAAGCTCGACACCGTCTCGGAAGTCCTGCTCAAGCGCGAGACGATCGAGCGCGAGCAGTTCGTGGAGCTGCTGGCCGGCAAGTCGGAGGAAGAGGTCTTCGGGCGCGACGAGGAGATCGTGCCCGTGCCGCCCCCGCCGGCGGCGCCCGAGGCGCCCGAGCGGCGGCCCGAGCGGGGCCCGGCGCCGCTGCCGCGACCGGGGCTGGCGGGCGGGACCGCGGAGATGCGGTCCGTCGATCCGCCTGAGGGCTCTCGTCGCGGTTGGGCGCCGCCGTCCGCGCGGCCGCGGACCTGCTCGCACGCTGCGCGTGCTCGTTCGTCGCCTTCGCTCCTCTGGCACGGTCCGCGTTCGCGCGGACGGCGGCGCCCTCTCGGGCGTAGTGACGGACGTTCTCTGGGGCGCTGGTTGATGCCGTCGGCGGCTTCGGCTTGATGAGGCCATAAGCATTTTCAGGCGCGGGTGGCGCTGCGCATGCTCCGGAAGCCCACGCGACGCCGGGAGCCGAGTCGCCCGGCCATCTCCACGTGGCACTCCCGCGCTTCCGTACGCCCTGCTTCGCGCTTGGAGGCGTCCGCCGCGCTATCCGAGAGCTCCGCGGTCCAGGCGGACGCGGACCGTGCCAGAGGAGCCGAAAGGCGACGAACGAGCGAGGTACGAGCGAGCAGGTCCGCGGTCGGCTGGACGGCGGAGCCCAACCGCGGCGACAGAGCCCCTACTTCAAGAGCAGCGTGATCTTCCCGCCCTTGCCGTCGCAGGCCGCGGGCAGGTAGAGCTTCGCCGTCGCCTTCTGGCTCGAGCTGAAGCTCCCCCGCAGCCGCCAGACGAGCAGTGAGCCGGTGGTCTTCTTCGCGGTGAACTTCCCCTTCGAGATCGTGAACTTCGAGCTGACGCCGACCCGCGTGCTGCTGCACTCGAGCCTAACCCTGCCGGTCGTGCCAGACGCGGAGACCTTCAGCACCACGCGCTTTGACAGGCGCGCGGTGGTCTCCGAGAGCTCGCCCACGTAGGAGGCTCCCTTCTTCGGTGAGGCGGCGACCGCGGTGGCGGCGGTGGCACCCACGGCCACGATCAGCAATCCCGCAACCACAGGCCGCAGCGTGTTCCTGCGCAACTCGATACCCCGCATTCGTCCCCCTACGCGTCGCCGGCTCGGCGGCCGCGCGCATGGCGCAGCCGGGGGCGAAACCTACACCCGCGGCTCGTGGGAGATCAACCGACCCGCTAGCCCGCGATGTAGGTGCGCGCCGACCGGCGGTGGGACTGGCCGCGGGAGTCCTCGAGGGCCCGGCGTGCCTCCACCAGCTCCGTCAGCAGGGTGCCGAGGGCGAGGGCGGTGAGCACCGCCACGCCGCGGCCGGTCACTCCGCCGGGGTCCACGAAAGCCACCTGCATGCCGAGCAGGGAGCAGGTGAGGGCGCCCACGAAGAGCCCCTCGAGCCAGGTGATCGGCGGCACCGGGTGATCGATGTCCTTGGTGAAGAGCCTGTGCACGAGCACGCAGATCAGCCCGGCGTCGACGCCTACGGCCAGCGAGCGCACGCCCGCCATCGAGCCCGTGATCGCATCGAAGGCGATCAGCGCGGCGATCATCGGTGCCCAGCGCAGCCAGCGGATTGCCGCGCCCCATGCGAGTGGTCGTGTGGTCTCCATGCACCGAGCGTCTCAGCCATTTTTGGCCCTCGCCCTGGCCCTTGGTCCAGGCCGAGGTGGCCGAGGGCCTAGCGGAGCAGGCCGGGAGGGGCCGCCGCTGCCCGCCGCGCCGCCACCAGCTCGCTCCCGAGGGTCCCGAGGGCGAGGCCGGCCAGCACGGCCGCCACGCGCCCCACGGTCCCGCCGGGATCACCGAGCGCCACCTGGAGCGCCAGCACCACGGATACGTTCGCCCACACGAGGAGCGCCTCGAACCAGGCGGGGTCCGGGACCGGCCGGTCGACGTTCCCGGTAAGCCGGTTGTGGATCAGCACGCACAGCGCCGCGACGTCGATCGCCGCCACCACCCCGAACACGAGGCCCTTCACTCCGTGCACGCGATCCAGCACGATCAGGCCGGCGATCATCGGCAGCCAGCGCAGCAGCCGCACGGCCGCTCCCCAACCCAGCCCTTGCACGGGGGACATGCATCGAGCGTCTCAACCATCCCTCGCCTCGCCCTCCTCCTTAGTGCAGTCCGAGAGCGCGCGCCACCTCGGGGTCGGCCAGCGAGGTTGCCATGAGGGAGGCGCCGGGAAGAGTCTGATCCGGGAAGTACGGGACCGCGATGACGTAGAGGCCCGCGGCCACGGCCGACGCCACGCCCGGCGGGGAGTCCTCGAGCGCCGCGCAGGCGGCGGGTTCCGCCTCGAGCGCCCGGCAGGCCGCCAGGTAGAGGTCGGGAGCGGGCTTGGGGCGCTCCACGTCGTCGGCCGTGACCACGCATCGGAAGCGGCCGTCCAGCAGCCCCGCCGTGGCGAGCGTGCGCTCCACGAATTCGCGCGAGGAGTTGGACGCCAGCCCGAGCGGTGTCCCCGACGCTCCGAGCGCGTCGAGCAGGTCGATCGCGCCCGGGCGGGGCGGCACGCCCGCGAGCGCTTCGGCCATCACGAGCTCGTGGAGCTCGTCCATCAGGGCGTCGCCCTCGCCGGGCAGCTCCAGCATGGTCTCGAGCTTCGCCGAGGCCGTGGACCTGGACGAGCCGATGATCCAGCGCTTGTGCTCCATCGTGAACGTGCGGCCGCGCCGCTCGAAGAGGGTCTCCTCGGCGCGGGTCCAGGCCTCCTCGGTGTCGAGCAGGAGGCCGTCGTTGTCGAACACGACAGCTTGGAAGGGGGCGGGCACGGCTGGCAGTCCTGGTGTGTGCGCCGCTCAGTCGATCAGGCGGTCCGTCATCCGTGCCACCGCCAATCGCCAGAGCGCCAGGGCGAAGACCACCAGGGCGCCCAGGCGCAGCACGTCGGTTGCCTCGAAGCCGAAGCACGCGTGGCGAACCAGCTCCACGAGCTGGTGGAGCGGGTTGAACTCTGCGGCTATCTGCACGCCCTGGGGCAGCTGGTCGATCGGGAAGAAGGTGCCCGCCACGAGGAACAGCGGGGTCACGACCAGCGTCGTCACGTAGCTGAACTGGTCGATCTTCGACACGGTCGCGGCGGTGGCTATCCCGAAGGCCGCGAAGCCGAGTGCGGTCACGAAGGCGAAGAGCGGGACCACCAGCATCCCCGGCGCCGGGTCGAGGCCGAAGAACATGGCCACGATCAACGGAAAGCAGCCGTAGAACCCGGCGCGGATCCCGATCCACAGCATCTCGGCCGTGACCAGCTCCTCCACGTCCACGGGCGCGGCGAGGATCGCGTCGTAGGTGCGCTGGAAGCGGTGCTTGACGAAGGTGCCGAACATCGCCGGCAGGGCGCTCGAGAAGATCACCGCCGTGGCCACCATTCCGGTGCCCACGAACTCCACGTACTCGAGCCCGTCCACCTTGTTCACGACGGTGGCGCCGAGCCCGAGGCCGAACGCCAGCAGGTACACCACCGGCTCCAGCACGCTCGAGAAGGTCGTGGACTTCCAGTAGGTCCGGAAGTTCGCCACCTCGCGGCTCATGATCCCGGTGATGGCTGCGGGCTCTAGGCGTCTCACTCGGCCTCCTCGCCAGTTAGGAGCACGAACACGTCCTCCAGCGAGGCCGCGCGGCGCACGGCGTCGTCGGGTACCGCGCCGTCGGTGGCCCTCTCCGAGCCCATGATTGCCACCGCCGGGCCGGCCGGACGCACCCCCAGGCCCCGGGAGGAGGCCTCGGCGCGCACCTCGGCGAGCCGCTCGGGCGGCCCGTACACCTCCGCGGTCTCACGGCCGGCGTGCTCCGCGATCAGCTCGGAGGGCTTCCCGCGCGCGATCACCTTCCCGTTCGTCATCACCGCCACCTCGTCGGCGAGGCGCTGGGCCTCCTCGATGTAGTGCGTGGACATCAGGATCGTGGCGCCCTCGCCGCGCAGCCCGTCGATCAACGACCACAGCTCGGTACGGATCTGCGGGTCGAGCCCGACGGTCGGCTCGTCCAGCAGCAGCAGCTTGGGGTCGTGCACCAGCCCCCTGGCGAGCAGCAGGCGCCGGCGCATCCCGCCGGAGAGCTTGTCCACCGCGTCCTTCCTCCGGTCCTGAAGACGCGCGAGCGCAAGTGAGCGGTCCACGGCGGCGCGGACGTCCTTGACGCGGTAGAGGCGCGCGAACACCGCCAGGTTGTCCTCCACGGTCACGTCTACGTCGAGGTTGTCGAGCTGGGGAACGACGCCCATCTTCGCCCGCGCCTCCTTGGACTCCGCGGGAAGCTCGTGGCCGAGCACCCGCAGCTCCCCCTCGTCCGCGATCGCCTGGCCCGTGAGCAGGCGCATCGTGGTGGACTTGCCCGCCCCGTTGGGGCCCAGCAGGCCGAGGCAGATGCCCTTGGGCACCTCGAGGTCGAGGTGGTCCACCGCCGTGATGTCGCCGAAGCGCTTCACGACCTGGCGTAGCTCGATTGCCGGCACCGGCCGAGTGTAGGCGCCGCTTCGTCCGGTCTCGCTAGAGCTGTGAGGTGTCGGTGGGCAGGCCGAGGAGAAGCCTGCCGGCGAGCTCGAACGTGGCCGGCGCAACCAGCATGTGCTGCGTGGCCGCGTGCACGTCGCGAAAGCGGCGTTGCAGCGGGCTAGTGGCGTAGATCGAGCTGCCCCCGCCGAGCTCGTAGCAGGCGTCCACCACGCTCGCGGCGCTGCGCGTCGCGTGGGTGGCGGCGAGGCGCACCGACAGCCGCTGGTCGGTGTCGATGCCGGCGCCCTCCTGGGCGCGGGCGTAACCACGCTCGAGCGCGTCCACGAGCAGTCCGCGGGCGGCCCGCAGCGCCGCCTCGGCACGCGCGACCTCGGACTGAACGGTGGAGCGCTCGGCCAGGCGGCGGCGGCTGCCCTCGGGCGTCTTCGCGCCCGCGAGCTCGAGCAGGTCCGTCATCGCCCCGCGGGCGATTCCCAGCGTCACTCCGGCGATGGCGGCCGCGAGCAGCCCGAAGAGGGGGAACGCGTACAGCGCCCCGGCCACCCGGGGCGAGACGCCGATCACCGCCGCCGAGCGCGCCGCCGGCACGCGCAGTCCGTCCACGGCGATGTCGTGGCTGCCCGTGCCGCGGAGGCCCGACACCGTCCAGGTATCCACGATCTCCACGTCGGCACGCGGGAAGAGGACGAGGCGGAGCTCGGGCCCTTCCCCCTCGCGCTCGGTCACGCAACCGCCCATCAGCCAGTCGCAGAACGTGCTTCCGCTGGCGAAGGACCAGCGGCCGGAGACCTCGAGGTCGCCCGCCACCGCCACCGCGCGCCCACGCGGCGCGAACACGCCGCCCACGGCCACCCCGGCCGTGCCGTACACCTCGCGGGCCGCATCCTCTTCGAGGTAGGCCGCCACGAGGCCGCTGGTGGCGGTCACGGCAAGGCACCAGCCTGAGCTGGCGTCGGCTTGCGCGAGCGTCTCCACGGCCTCCAGGAGGGCGAGCGGCGGCGCCTCGGCCCCGCCCAGCGCCTTCGGCACGCACAGCCGGAAGAGATCGCCGGCGCGGAGCGCGTCCACCACCTCGGGCGCCAGGCCACGCTCGCGCTCGCCGTGCTCGGCGTGCGCGGCGGCTACCGCGGCCGCTTCGGCGACCGTCATCGTGCGATCACGGGCACCCCGGAGTGCTCCGAGCGGGGCGCCCGCCGTTGAGGCACGCCTTCACCAGCACGCCGCGACTGTATTACTCCGTGTCATGGACACGCCGGTGGTCATGGGGATCGTCAACGCCACGCCCGACTCCTTCAGCGACGGGGGCCGCTTCATGGACGCCGACGCCGCCGTGGAGCTCGGCAGACGGCTCGTGGGCGAGGGAGCCGGGCTGCTGGACGTGGGCGGCGAGTCGTCGCGACCGGGATCGGAGCCGGTGTCCGGCGACGAGGAGCTGCGGCGCGTGCTGCCGGTGGTCGAGCGGCTGGCCGCGGAGGGAGTGCGAGTCTCGATCGACACCACCAAGCTGACCGTGGCGCGGGCGGCACTCGCGGCGGGCGCCGCGATCGTGAACGACGTGTCGGCATTTCGCTTCGAGCCCGAGCTCGCCGGCTTGGTGGCGGACGCGGGCGCGGGCTGCTGCCTGGTCCACATGCGCGGCGAGCCGCGCACGATGCAGCGCGACCCCCGCTACGAGGACGTGGTGGCCGAGGTGCGCGCCTTCCTCGAGGAGCGGCTCGCCTTCGCGGTCGCCGAGGGCGTTCCGGAGGAGGGCATCTGGCTCGATCCGGGGATCGGCTTCGGCAAGAAGCTCGAGCACAACCTCGAGCTCCTCCGCCGGCTCGACGAGATCGTCGCGATCGGCCGGCCGGTGGTGGTGGGCACGTCGCGGAAGAGCTTTCTCGGCAAGCTGGCGGGAGGCAGGGCGCCGGACGAGCGGCTGCCGGGCACGATCGCCACGAACGTGCTCGCGCTCGAGCGCGGGGCCAGCGTGTTCCGCGTTCACGACGTGGGTCCCGTCGCGGATGCGCTCGCGGTGGCCGCTGCTACGGTGCGGCGATGACCTGGGAGCCGGAGCCGATCGAGCCGGATGACGACTTCGAGGACATCGATGACGCGGGGCTCGACGAGGACCGCGAGCGCGCCGGGCCGGCGGTCACGATCGAGGTGAGCGGCCTCTCCCTCTACACGCGCCATGGCGTGAGCAAGGAGGAGCGCGAGCTCGGTCAGCGACTCGTTTTCGACGTGGTCTTCGAGCTCTACGACTGCGACGCGACGGTCACCGACCGCGTCGAGGACACGGTGGACTACGCCGAGGTCTGCGAGCAGGTGGCGCTGGCCGCGCAGGAGCGCTCCTACCACACGCTCGAACGGCTCTGCGCCGCCGTGGCCGACCGCCTGATGGACCGCTTCGGAGCCGAGGCCGTGCGCGTCAAGGCGGCCAAGCCGGAGCCGCCGATCCCGCTGCCGGTGGACGAGGTCTCGGTGGAGGTCTGGAAGGAGGCTTGACCGGCTACCTCGGGCTCGGCTCGAACGAGGGAGACCGGCGCGCCACGCTGCGCGCCGCGCGCGAGCGGCTCGAGCGCCACGGCCTGGAGGTGAGCGGCTCGTCCTCGGTCTACGAGACGGCGCCTCAGGGCGAGGTGCTCGACCAGCCGGACTTCCTCAACGCCTGCCTGCGGATCGAGACCGAGCTCGATCCCGAGGCGCTCCTCGACGTGTGCAAGGCGGTGGAGCGCGAGCTTGGGCGCCGTCCCGGCGGCCCGCGCCACGGCCCGCGGCCCGTGGACGTGGACGTGCTTCTCCTGGGCTCCGTCGTACACCGCTCCCCCCGCCTGGTGCTCCCGCACCCGGACCTGGCTGTGCGGCGTTTCGTGCTCGAGCCGCTCTGGAGCTGGACCCGGAGCTGCGGCTGCCCGACGGCACGCCGCTGGCGGCGCGCCTCGCCGCCGTGGCCGACCAGCCGGTCACCGCCGCCGGCGCGCTCTGAGCGACCCCCCAGCCGGGGGGTTTTGGCCTGCATTTCGTTCTTTTCTCGCGCTCCGTCAGCCACCCTGCGTGACATGGATCAGACACTCGAGCTCGCCAGCTTCCGCGGCAACGACGATTCCTGCCTCGTCGAGGCGGCGCTCGCCTGCCGCGCGTGCTTGTCGAGCGACGTCGAGTGGTCGTTGCTGGTGGACGACTTCGAGGGCCAGGTGGTGTGCCGCTGCCGTGCCTGCGCGTACGAGCGCATCGTCTCGCTCACCTCGGAGCAGACGCTCAGGCTCTCGCTGCAGCCGGCCTGATCCGCCTCGGCGTAACCCCGGCCGCCGGCTAGCTGTACAACCAAGCGATGCCGGAGGCGAGGTCCTTCCCACGTACCGATGCGCTCGACGTGATCGTCGAGCTCATCTCCGAGCTCGACGAGACCCCGCGGCCGGGCGGCCGCGGGTTCTACGACCGTCTCTGCGAGGCGCTCTGCCGCCAGGCGTCGATGAAGCGCGCCGGGCTGATGCTGTACGACGACGCGCGGCGGCTCGTCGTCCCCGTGGGAAGCCACGGTCTCGAGGCGGAGCTGCTCGCGGGCGTGTACGGGAGCCTCGAGGAGACGCCCATCGCCCAGCTCGCGCTCTCGCAGGACCGCGTGGTCCAGGTGTCGGAGGAGCTCGAGCGCTGGGTGCCCGCCCGCTACGCGGACTTCGCCCAGCTGAACACGCTCACCTGCACCCCCGTCTCGGCCGGGGGGCGCTGGCTCGGCGTGATCTTCGCGGACCGCGGCGGCGAGCCCTTCGAGCTGGGCGACGACGAGCGCGACTCCATGTGGACGATCGGCAAGACGGCGGCGCTCGCCGCCAGCGTGCGCATCGCGACCAACCAGCAAGGCCGCGCCCGTCTGCTTCAGGCCCGGATCGACCTGGCCCGCGAGATCCACGAGCGAGTGGTCCAGCGCCTCTTCGGCATCTCGCTCGCGCTCGGGTCGGAGGGAGGCCTGAGCGACGATGCGCGGCGCCGCTGCGCGGACGAGATGCAGGCCGCTCTCGCTGACCTGCGCGACGCGCTCGAGCGGCCGCTCGCGCCGGCGGCGGTGGACACGGGCGTGACCCTTCGCGGCGAGCTCGACCGGCTCGGCGGCAGCTACAAGGACCTGCCCCTGGAGCTCGACTGGCAGCCGGGCGTCGAGGTGCCCCAGGAGCTCGAGCCGCTCGCCCAGTCGGTGCTCGCCGAGGCGCTCCGCAACGCCGACAAGCACGCGCGCCCCACCGGCGTGCGGATGAAGGTCGCGGTCACGGACGGCACCTTCGTGCTCGAGGTTCGCAACGACGGCGCGGTCTCGTCGGCGCGCGGGACGGGGATGGGGCTGCGGCTGGCGGCCGTGGAGGCGCTCCAGTGCGGTGGCGTCGTGGAGTTCGGGCCGGACGGCGCGGGCGACTGGCGGGTGCGTCTGGTGGTTCCAGTGAGGGATGACCACGAGTGAGCCCCGAGCGCAACCTGCGCGTGCTCGTGGTGGACGATCACGACGTGGTGCACTGGGGCTTCCGCCTGCTGCTGAGCGAGCAGCCGTGGGTCGAGCGCTGCCTGACCGCCGCCAACGTGGAGGAGGCGCTCGGGCTGGCGCGGCGCTACGAGCCGCACGTGGCGCTGGTGGACCTCTTCCTCGGCGAGGAGTCCGGCGCCGAGCTGAGCGAGGCGATCCGGCGCGAGTCGCCGTCCACGCGCGTGCTCTTGATCTCCGGCGCCGGCTGGATCTCCCCCCAGGCCGCTCGAGCGGCGGGGGCGTCGGGCTTCGTCTCGAAGGACTGGCCGGCCGACGACGTGGCCAAGGCAGTGCTCATGGTGGGCCGAGGGCAGACGGTGTTCGCGGCCCGCGCCGAGCAGCCGTCGGCGCTCCTGTCCGAGCGCGAGCGCGAGGTGCTCTCGCTGATGTCGTCCGGCAAGACGAACAAGGAGATCGCCGATTTCCTGTACCTGTCGCCACACACGGTCAAGGAGCACACGAGCGCGCTCTACCGCAAGCTGCGGGTGCGCAATCGCACCGAGGCGGTCCGGCGCGCCGAGCGGCTCGGGCTCGGCGGTTAGTGACTTTCAGACGCGCGGGCGCGCGTCCATGCGCTCGATCCAGGCGGCCAGATTCGGCCGGCCCTCGACCGACAGGTGCTCCACGAGCACGTGGTGGAAGGTCTCGTCGTCGGGCGACTCGGACATGGCCCCGTACCTGAGGAACGGGTAGGCAAGGCAGTCGGCGGCCGAGAACTCGCCGAGGAGGTGGTCGGGGCCCTCGAGGAAGTCCTCGAACACCTCCTGCCAGGCGTCCATCCGCTGCACGTCGCGGGCGATCGCCTCGTGATCGGGGGCTCCCGAGTCGAGAGCGTCCGCGATCGCGTTCGGCGGGCCCTTCCACACCTCGTCGAACCACTCCATGAACACCTCGAGCCCGGCCCGCCGGCAGGGGTCGCTCGGGAACAGGGGCGGGTCGGGCCGGGTGGCCTCCAGGTGGCGCAGGATCCTCCGCGAGTCGGCCACCACTGTCCCGTCGTCGTCGAGCACCGGCACGAGCGACTGGCCGGACAGCTCGAGCGCCTTGGTGCGATCGGAGTAGTCGATCACGATCGACTCCACCTCCACGCCCTTGTGGGCCAAGGCGAGTGCCACACGCTCGACGTTGGTGGACCAGGGAGCGCGGACGAGGCGGACCACGAGCGCGACTCTTCCACGCGCGGCCGCGCGTGGCAACGACGATTGGTGATACTCCCCATCAGTGCCACTTGCGAGAGATGGAGCGGCGCTCGTGACGGGAGCGTCGCGGGGCATCGGCGCGGCGATCGCGAAGGCGCTGGCCGAGGAGGGCTGGCCGGTGGGCGTGAACTACCGCTCGGACGCGGCGGCCGCCGAGAAGGTCGTGCGCTCGATCGAGGCGGCGGGCGGCCGCGCGCTGGCGCTCCAGGCGGACGTGTCGGATGCCGGCGCCGTCGACGCACTCTTCACGCGGCTCGAGGAGGAGTTCGGCCCCGGTGCTCGTGCTCGTTAACAACGCAGGGGTGCGCGCGGACAACCTGTCGCCTGCGATGAGCGACGAGGAGTGGCAGCGCGTGATCGACACGAACCTCTCCGCGGCTTTCCGGATGACCCGCCGGGCGCTGCGGGCGATGATCCGGACGCGCTGGGGGAGGATCGTCAACGTGGCGTCCGTGGCCGGGCAGCGTGCGGCGCCCGGACAGGCCAACTACGCGACCGCGAAGGCGGGCCTCGTCGCGCTCACGAAGACGGTTGCCGCCGAGGTGGCGCGGCGCTCGGTGACCGTCAACGCGGTGGCGCCCGGCTTCGTCGAGACCGACATGACCGAGGGTGTGGACGAGCGCCTGCTTGAGTTGGTACCCGCACGGCGGATGGGAACGCCGGAGGAGGTGGCCGCCTGCGTGCGCTTCCTGGCCTCGGAGGAGGCCGGATACGTGACCGGGACGATGCTTACCGTGGACGGCGGGCTCACCGCCTAGCGGAAGCCGCCGGCTCGGCCGGCGGCGCACCGAGGTTTACAAAAGGAGGATTTGGATGTCGACCACCGTGACCAGGGAAGTGCTCGAGCAGCGCGTATTCACCGCGCTCGAGGAGTTCGGCGCGGAAGCCGAGCAGATCGGGCCCGACTCCACCTTCGAGTCGCTCGACGTGGACTCGCTGGACATCGTGGAGCTCGCGCAGATCGTCGAGGACGAGTACGGCGTGAAGCTCGGAGCCGAGGACCTGGAGGGCGTCAAGACCGTCCGCCAGGCCGTGGACCTGGTGATGTCGAAGCTCTCGTGAGCCGCAGCGTCGTGATCACCGGCGTCGGAGCGGTCACGCCGCTCGGCGTCGGGGCGCGGACGCTCCACGAGCGCTGGAGCGCCGGCCGCTCGGGCATCGAGGACGGGCTCGGGCGCTGCGACGAGTTCGAGGCGAAGGAGCACCTCTCGGTCAAGGAGGTGCGCCGCTCCGACCGCTTCACCCAGCTCGCGCTGACCGCCGCGGACGAGGCGCTCGCCGACGCCGGATGGGACGACGACACGCCGGGTGACCGGGACCGCTCGCGCCTGCGTGATCGGCACCGGCATCGGCGGCATCACGACGATCGAGGAGCAGCACTCGATCATGCTGGAGCGCGGGCCGGAGCAGGGTCTCGCCGCTCGGCATCCCGATCCTGATGGCGAACGCGGCCAGCGGCGTGATGGCGATGAAGCACGGCCTGCGCGGGCAGTCGTTCGGCACCGTGTCGGCCTGCGCCGCCGGGGCGCACGCGATCGGGATCGCAGCGCGGCTGATCGCCCACGGGGACGCCGACAGCGCCGTCACGGGCGGTACCGAGTCCACGCTCACTCCGCTTACGATCGCCGGCTTCAGCAAGATGGAGGCGCTCTCGAAGGAGGGGATCTCGCGACCGTTCGACCGCCGCCGGGATGGCTTCGTGCTCGGCGAGGGCGCGGGCGTGCTGGTGCTCGAGGAGGAGGAGGGCGCGCGCGAGCGGGGGGCGCGGATCCTGGGCCGGTTGGCGGGCTACGCGTCCACCTCCGACGCCTACCACCTCACCGCGCCGGAGCCCGGCGGGCGGGGAGCGGCGCGCGCGATCGGGCTGGCGCTCGCGGACGCGGGCTTGGAGCGCGGCCGACGTGGACTACGTGAACGCGCACGGCACCTCCACGCCGCTCAACGACCGCGCCGAGACCGAGGCGATCAAGGCGGCGCTGGGAGAGCGCGCGAGCGCCGTGCCGGTCAGCTCGCACGAAGTCCGCGATCGGGCACCTGCTCGGTGCCGCCGGCGCGGTGGAGGCCATAGCCACCCTGCTCGCGCTGCGCGACCGGATCGCTCCGCCGACGCTGGGCTACGAGGAACCCGACGAGGGGCTCGACCTCGACTACGTGCCCGGAAAGGCGCGGCCGCTGCCGGCCGGCGACGGGCCCGTGGTGGGGATCTCGAACGCGTTCGGCTTCGGCGGCCACAACGTCGGTGCTCTGCATCGAGGCGCCGTGAGCGGGGGCTGCTCGACGGCAAGCGCCTCGTCATCACGGGGGTGCTCACCCGCGGCAGCATCGCCTTCGCCGTGGCGGAGCGGGCGCAGGAGGACGGGGCCGAGTTGGTGCTCACGAGCTTCGGCCGCGCCCGGCGGCTCACGGAGCGCGCTGCCGCCAAGCTTCCGGATCCTCCGGATGTGCTGGAGCTCGACGTGAACAGCGGGCGAGGACTTCGAGGCGCTGGCCGCCGAGCTCGAGTCCCGCTGGGGCGCGGTCGACGGCGCTCTCCACGCGGTCGCGTTCGCGCCCGAGGACGCGCTGGGGGGCGGCTTCCTGGACACGCCGCCCGAGTCGGCCGAGCAGGCCTTCCGCACGAGCGCCTTCTCGTTCAAGGCGATGGGCTCGTCGCTCGCTCCCCTGATGCAGGCGGGCGGGAGCCTGGTGGGCATGACCTTCGACGCCTCGGTGGCGTGGCCGGTGTACGACTGGATGGGCGTGTCCAAGGCGGCGCTCGAGTCGGTGAGCCGCTACCTGGCGCGCGACCTCGGCGGGCGGGGCGTCCGCGTGAACCTGGTGGCCGCCGGCCCGGTCTCCACGCCGGCGGCGGGCGGCATCCCGGGCTTCGAGCGGCTCGCCTCGATGTGGGGGGCCCAGGCGCCGCTCGGCTGGGACCCGGAGGACGCAGCGCCGGTGGCCGAGGCGGTCTGCTTTCTGCTCTCCGACCGGGCGCGGGCCATCAGCGGCGAGATCCTGCACGTGGACGGCGGCTTCCACGCGATGGGCGCCCCGCTCGAGCTCTAGCGATAATCGCGCCACATGCTCCTCGTCGTCGACGTCGGCAACACCCAGACCCACGTGGGGATGTTCGACGGCGAGACGGCTGGTCGAGCACTGGCGCTTCGCCACCGTGCGCTTCGCCACCGCCGACGAGCTCGCCACCGGGCGTGGCGAGCCTCCTGGGTCTCCGCGAGCTCCGGCTCCGCGACGTGAAGGCGGCGATCATCTCGTCGGTTGTGCCGTCGCTCGCGCACGAGTACGACCAGCTGATCGCGCGCTATCTCGACGGCAACGGGATGCTCGTGGGCCCCTGGCTGAAGACGGGCATGCCGATCCGGATCGACAACCCCCTGGAGCTGGGCGCCGACCGGCTGGTGAACGCCGTGGCCGCCTACGACCGGGTGGGCGCGGCGTGCATCGCGGTCGACTTCGGCACGGCGATCAACTACGACGTCGTGTCCGGGCAGGGCGAGTATCTCGGCGGCGTGATCTCACCCGGGATCGAGGTCTCGCTGGAGGCGCTCGCGATGCGGGCGGCGCGGCTGCCCAGGGTGGACATCGAGGCCCCGCGCCACGCGATCGGCAAGGGCACCGCCGAGGCGATCCAGTCGGGAGTGGTCTACGGCTACGCCGGCCAGGTGGACGCGATCCTCGGGCGGCTGCGCGAGGAATTGGGCGAGGAGGCCACGGCGATCGCCACCGGCGGGTTCGCCCAGTCGATCGTCCCCTTCTGCGAGCAGGTCGACGAGGTGGACGACCTCCTCACCCTGACGGGCCTGAAGCTCGTCTTCGAGCGCAACCGCGACTGACCCGTAACACACGCGCGCCCACGCGTAACGCCCG
Organism: uncultured Thermoleophilaceae bacterium; assembly: GCA_963759625.1. Taxonomy (GTDB): domain Bacteria; phylum Actinomycetota; class Thermoleophilia; order Solirubrobacterales; family Thermoleophilaceae; genus JACVRW01. The sequence goes on from CAVXAD010000008.1 coordinate 230,771, forward strand.
GCCGCGGAATGCTGAGGCCATGCCGGATCCGAGTAACGTTGACCGCGTATAGGTGGCCAAACGTGACGCGGACTCGATCGGGCGATCGCGGAGCTTGCCGGGCGCCAGCACGGGGTGGTCGCCCGGAGCAGCTCCTGGCCCTCGGGCTGACGCGCACGAGCATCGAGGGCCGGCGCCGGCGCGGCCGACTTCACGTGCTCCATCGTGGTGTGTACGCGGTCGGGCACGTGCGGTCACCCGCGAGGGCCGATGGATGGCCGCGGTGCTCGCGGGCGGACCCGGCGCCGTCCTGAGCCACCACGCCGGCCGGCGCGCTCTGGCGGCTGCGTCGAGTCGACCGCGGTGCTCGATCGATGTGACGGTGGCACAGCAGCGGCGACAGTGGCAGCGGCGTCCGGTTCCACCGCACCGCCATCCCGCCCGACGAGGGACCGTCCTCCACGGCATCCCGGTCACGACCGTGCCGCGCACCCTCCTCGATCTCGCCGCCGTCCTCGACGGCCGCCGGCTCGAGCGGGCCATCAACGAGGCCGACGTGCTCCGCCTCACCGACGCCCTGTCGCTGCGCGACCTACTCGTCCGCTACCCGCGCCGGGCGGGCACGCCCGCGATCGCGGCGGCCCTCGCCGCGCGCGCGGCGGGCGCCACGGTCACCCGCAGCGAGCTCGAAGAGCGCTTCCTCGACCTGCTCGAGCGCCACGGGCTGCCGCGGCCGCGCACGAACACGTACATCGACGGAATCGAGGTGGACTGCGCTTGGCCGGCCAGCGGCTGATCGTCGAGCTCGACGGACACGCCGCCCACGGCACGCGCGAGGCGTTCGAGCGCGACCGCGAGCGTGACCGGCTGCTCCAGGCAGCCGGCTGGCGCGTGATCAGGGTCACCTGGCGGCAGCTGTCAGCCGACCCCGCTGCCGTGGCCGCGGACCTGAGGACGCTGCTGGCGGCGTGAGCCGGCGCTACCTTCTTCCACGCCATGCCCGCGCTCACCGACCCCTGGACGCTCGGCGGCCACTCGCTCGAGAACCGCGTGGTGCTCGCGCCACTCGCCGGCATCGGCAACTGGTTCGTGCGCCTCCAGGCCAAGCGCTTCGGCGCCGGCCTCGTGACATCCGAGATGGTCTCGAGCTTCGGTCTCGCCTACGGCAACAGGCGCACCGTCGAGGAGTTCCTCCGGATCCACCCGGACGAGCACCCGGTGTCGCTGCAGCTGTTCGGCCAGGACCCGGACGTGATGCGCCGCGCGGCGGCCATGGCCGCCGAAGCGGGTGCGGACCTGATCGACCTCAACATGGGCTGTCCCGTGCGCAAGGTGTGCAAGACCGGCGCCGGGGCGGCGCTGCTCACCGAGCCGGACCGGGCCGTGGCGATCGCCAAGGCGGCGGGCGAGGGATCCGGTCTGCCGGTGACGGTGAAGCTGCGGCCCGGCCTGCGCCCCGGCGAGCGCGATGGCGTCCACCTCGCCCGGCGCCTCGTGGAGGAGGCCGGCGTGGCGGGCATCGGCTTCCATCCGCGGCATGCCTCCCAGCAGCACTCCGGGAAGCCCGACTACGCGCTCGCGCGCGAGCTCGTGGAGCGGCTCCCCACGCCCGTGGTGGTCACCGGCGGGCTGTCCTCCGACGCCGAGGCCCTCGCGGCCTTCGAGGAGAGCGGCGCCGCGGCGGTGATGCTTGCGCGCGGCTCGTTCGGCAACCCCTGGCTGTTCGCGCGCCTGCTCGGGCGCTACGAGGGCGAGCCCGAGCCGCGGGAGGTGCTGGACGAGCTCGAATGGGTGATCGAGTGCGCGGAGGAACACCTCGGCTGCGAGCGCGCCGGCCGCTATCTGCGCAAGTTCTACCCGTGGTACGCGGACACGCTCGGGCTCACGAAGCGCGAGCGCCAGGCGCTGGTCACCGCTCCCACCACGGAGCATGCACGCACGGCCCTGCGGAGCCTCGAGCGGGTGCCTGCCCCGGCCGCCACGCTCAGCTGAGACTGAGCATTTAGTTTGGGCGGCGGCTGCCGATAGCTCGATCCATGGGATACCGGTCGGCTACGGAGATCAGGCAGACGCTGGGCTGGGCGCTGGTGGCCGCGCTCACGGTGGCGGCGCTGACCGCGATCGGCGCCCTGGTCGGCGGGGTCATTTGACGACACCGACTGGCGGGTGCTGGGCACGAGCCTCGGATTCGCCCTCTTCAGCGCCACCGGCGCCTCGGGAGCCTCAGCCCGGCTGCGCTCTTCAAGGCTGTTGCAGCTGCTGGGCGCCGCCGCTGCGATCGCCTCGGTCGTGGGATTCGCCCTGCTCGTGGGCGCTCTCTGGATCGACGATGAGGCCGACGGCCTCTGGCGCGCGTTCGGATGCGCCGGAATCGTCGCGGTCGCCGCTTCGCACGCCTGCCTGGTCCTGGGCTCCCGCCGCCAAGGTGACAGCGAGACGGTGCGTGCGCTGGTGGCCATCTCGCTGCTTGCCGGAGCGGTGGACGCGACCGCGATCATCGTCCCGGTCAGCGGCCTCGCCGAATACGACGACGACAGCAGTCCGCAGTTCATCGCCATCTGCCTCGTGGTGCTGGTCCTGACCACGGTGCTGCCGCCGATCCTGCGACGCCTCCAGCCACGCCCCGCGACGAGCGCCCGCGCCCCGGCCGGACCCACCGAGCGCCTCGCCGGCGAGGTGGTGGCGATCGCGGACAGGATCGACGCTCTGGGGCGCGGCCCGGGTCTGCGAACCCCGGAGATACGCCGCGAAACCGAGGCGCTACGGCGCCTCGCAAGGCGCTTCTCGGACTAGGGATGTGGGCCGGCAAGGCATCGGGCTCCGCTGGAGTGATTGCTAAACTGCGCTGTCCCTCCAGCTCTAGCGAGCACCGCGCAAGGCGCGCGCGTCAAGGAGGGTTTTTCTATGGCGGCACGAGAGACAATCCTCACACCTAAGGGGCTCGAGGAGCTCAAGGCCAAGATCGAGCACCTGCGCACCGATCGCAGGCGCGAGGTGGCCCAGCGGATCAAGGAGGCTCGCGAGTTCGGCGACATCTCGGAGAACGCCGAGTACGACGACGCCAAGAACGAGCAGGCCATGCTCGAGAAGCAGATCGGCGACCTCGAGGACAAGCTGCGCAGCGCCCGAGTGATCGACGCCAAGCACGTGGACACGGACGTCGTCGGGGTGGGCGTGACCGTCCACGTGAAGGACCAGAAGACCGACAAGTCCTCCAAGTTCCGCATCGTCGGCTCCGCCGAGGCCGACCCCGCCGAGAGCAAGCTCTCGAACGAGTCGCCGGTCGGCAGGGCACTGCTCGGCCACAAGCGCGGCGAGACGGTCACGGTCCCCGTGCCCCGCGGCCCGGCCCGCAAGCTCAAGATCACCAAGATCGAGCGCGCGTAGGGCCGAAGCGCGCGGCTGGCCGCGGCACGGCCCGCCCGCGTAGAGTTCCCGCGCGTGGACGACCGTCGCGCGAAGCTCGAGCGCCTACGCGCCGACGGCATCGAGCCCTTTCCGCACTCCTTCGAGGGCGTGGTCCCGATCGAGCGCGTGCACGCGGAGCACGCCGAGCTCGAGGACGGCGAGGAGACCGACAGCGCCTACCGCGTGGCCGGCCGGCTCGCGGCGCGGCGCGGACACGGCGGGGCGGCCTTCCTCGACATCGTCGACCGCTCCGGGACGGCTCCAGGTGCACGCGCGCCGCGACGTGCTCGGCGAGGAGTCCTTCGACACGCTCGCATCGCTCGACCTCGGCGACCTGATCGGCGTCGACGGCACGGCCTTCCGCTCGCGCCGCGGCGAGCTCAGCCTGCGCGCCACCGGCTGGACGCTCCTGGCCAAGTCGCTGCGCGCCCCGCCCGACAAGTTCCACGGCCTCGAGGACGTGGAGACCCGCTACCGCCATCGCGAGCTCGACCTGATCGCCAACGAGGAGGTGCGCGAGCTCTTCATCCTCCGCAGCCGCGTGGTGCGCGCGATCCGCCGCTGGCTCGACGAGCGCGGCTTCCTGGAGGTGGAGACGCCGGTGCTCCAGCCGCTCTACGGCGGCGCGCTCGCGCGGCCGTTCGTGACCCACCACAACGCCCTCGACCGCGAGCTGTACCTGCGGATCGCCGACGAGCTCTACCTCAAGCGCCTCATCGTCGGCGGGCCTCGAGCGCGTGTACGAGATCGGCAAGGACTTCCGCAACGAGGGCGTCTCGCACAAGCACAACCCCGAGTTCACGATGCTCGAGTGGTACGAGGCCTACGCGGACTACAACGACATCGCGGTCAGGCTGGAGGAGCTGATCTCGTACGTGGCCGAGGAGGTCGGCTACGACGGGCCCGATCGACTTCTCGCCGCCGTGGCGGCGCGTGACGCCTGCGCGGACGCCATCGAGGAGGCGACCGGCCTCGACGTGCTCGCTCTGCGCGACCGCGACGAGCTGGTGGCGGCCGCCGAGGAGCGCGGGCATCGAGCTCGATCCCGGCGCCACCTGGGCGAAGCTCGTGGACGACCTGCTGTCGAAGCACGTGGAGCCGAAGCTCGAGCAGCCCACCTTCGTGCTCGACTACCCGAAGGAGCTGTCGCCGTTCGCCAAGGACCACCGCTCGGAGCCGGGGCTCGTGGAGCGCTTCGAGTGCTTCGCCGCCGGGATGGAGTTCGCGAACGCGTTCACCGAGCTGAACGACCCGGACGAGCAGCGCGCCCGCTTCGAGCAGCAGCGCGCCGACGAGGCCGCCGGCGACGAGGAGACCCAGCCCTACGACGAGGACTACGTGCGCGCCCTCGAGCAGGGAATGCCGCCCACCGGCGGGATCGGCGTGGGCATCGACCGGCTCGTGATGATCCTGAGCGGTCGGCGCTCGATCCGCGAGGTCGTGCTGTTCCCGGCGATGCGGGACTGAGCCGGCGGGCAGCCGCAAAGTCGCTGCAAGTGCGCCCCCGCGGCCCATCGGTCCGCGGTCCCTCGGAAAACCTCGCTGCGAGCCGGATTTAGGGCTCGATAAAGCCAAAATTCACGCCGAGGGCCGTTGGTAGACTCGGCTTTCAGGCAGGTCGGGGCCCAGTCCATCTTCATCCCGCTGGCGTAGATGCCGATGAAGGGGGAAAGTGGATCGGGAACCGCCCGCCTCGTAGCACCCGACAGAAGAGAGCAGCAGTGTTTGAGCGCTTCACCGAACGGGCCCGACAGGTGGTCGTCCTCGCCCAGGAGGAGGCCCGCATCCTCAAGCACAACTACATCGGCACCGAGCACATCCTGCTCGGGCTCCTCCGCGAGGAGGAGGGCCTGGCCGCCCGCGTGCTCGAGTCGCTCGACATCACCGTCGAGCGCGTCCGCGCGCAGGTCGTCCGCATCGTCGGGTCGGGCGAAGAGGTCACCTCCGGGCAGATCCCGTTCACGCCGCGCGCCAAGAAGGTGCTCGAGCTGGCGCTGCGCGAGGCGCTCTCGCTCGGCCACAACTACATCGGCACCGAGCACATCCTGCTCGGCCTCGTGCGCGAGAACGAGGGCGTGGCCGCCCGCATCCTGCTCGACTTCGACGCCGACTCCGAGAAGATCCGCAACGAGGTCATCCGCATGCTCTCCGGCCCCGGCGGCCGCCAGGGCCGCGCCGGCCAGGCCGGGCAGCAGGGCGAGGGCAAGAAGTCCTCGAAGCTGCTCGACCAGTTCGGCCGCAACCTCACCAAGCTCGCCGCCGAGGGCAAGCTCGATCCGGTCGTCGGTCGCGAGACCGAGGTCGAGCGGATCATGCAGATCCTCTCGCGCCGGCAGAAGAACAACCCCGTCCTGATCGGCGAGCCCGGCGTGGGCAAGACCGCCGTGGTCGAGGGACTCGCTCAGCGCATCAACGCGGGCGAGGTGCCCGGAGACGCTCAAGAACAAGCAGATCTACACGCTCGACCTGGCCGCGCTCGTGGCCGGCTCGAAGTACCGCGGCGAGTTCGAGGAGCGCCTGAAGAAGGTGATGAAGGAGATCACCCAGCGCGGCGACATCATCCTGTTCATCGACGAGCTCCACAACCTCGTCGGCGCGGGCGCCGCCGAGGGCGCGATCGACGCGGCCTCCATCCTGAAGCCCGCGCTCGCCCGCGGCGAGCTGCAGACGATCGGCGCCACCACGCTCGACGAGTACCGCAAGTACCTCGAGCGCGACTCGGCGCTCGAGCGGCGCTTCCAGCAGATCCGGGTGGAGCAGCCCTCCACCGAGGAGACCGTGCAGATCCTGAAGGGCCTGCGCGACCGCTACGAGCAGCACCACCGCGTCGGCATCACCGACGAGGCGCTGGACGCGGCGGCCGAGCTGGCCGACCGCTACATCTCCGACCGCTTCCTGCCCGACAAGGCGATCGACCTGATCGACGAGGCCGCCTCACGCGCGCGCATCAAGTCGATGACGGCCCCGCCCGTGTACCGCGACCTCGAGGAGGACATCGAGAGCACGCGGCGCGACAAGGAGGCCGCGATCGAGGCGCAGGAGTTCGAGAAGGCCGCGAACCTGCGCGACAAGGAGCGCCAGCTCACCAACAAGAAGCGCGAGCTCGAGGAGCAGTGGCGCTCGGGCGAGTCCGGCGAGCGGCCGGAGATCGGCGAGGAGGAGATCGCCGACATCGTCTCGATGTGGACCGGCATCCCGGTGTTCAAGCTCACCGAGGCCGAGACGCAGAAGCTGATGCGCATGGAGGACGAGCTCCACAAGCGCGTGATCGGGCAGAACGCCGCCATCGAGGCCGTCTCGAAGGCCATCCGCCGCTCGCGCGCGGGACTCAAGGACCCCAAGCGCCCGACCGGCTCGTTCATCTTCCTCGGCCCCTCGGGCGTCGGCAAGACCGAGCTGGCGCGCACGCTCGCCGAGTTCCTCTTCGGCGACGAGGAGGCCATGGTCCGGATCGACATGTCCGAGTACATGGAGAAGCACTCCGTGTCGCGGCTGGTCGGCTCGCCGCCCGGCTACATCGGGTACGACGAGGGCGGCCAGCTCACCGAGGCCGTGCGGCGCAAGCCGTACAGCGTGCTCCTGCTCGACGAGATCGAGAAGGCCCACCCGGACGTGTTCAACATCCTGCTCCAGATCCTGGAGGACGGACGGCTCACGGACGCCCAGGGCCGCACGGTCGACTTCCGCAACTCGATCGTGATCATGACCTCGAACATCGGCGCGTCCGAGATCGCGAAGAACACCGGCATCGGCTTCACCGTCGGCGACGAGACCGGCCTCTCCTACGACGACATGAAGAACCGGATCATGGGCGAGCTCAAGAAGGTCTTCCGGCCCGAGTTCATCAACCGGATCGACGAGGTGATCGTCTTCCACAAGCTCACGAAGGAGGAGATCACCACCATCGTGGAGCTGCTCCTCAAGCGGATCCGCGAGTCGCTCGCCGAGCGCGAGCTGTCGCTGAACCTGTCGGACGGCGCGGCCGACCTGCTGGTCGAGAAGGGCTGGGACCCGGCCATGGGCGCCCGTCCGCTGCGCCGCGCGATCCAGCGCTACATCGAGGATCCGCTGGCCGACGAGGTGCTCTCGCAGTCGATGCCCCCGGGCTCGACCGTCGAGGTGGACCGGGCGCCGGAGGGCGACGAGCGCGAGGTCACGATCCAGATCCGCAAGGGCGAGGTCCGCGAGCCCGTGGGCGTCGGCGCGAAGGGCGCCGAGGCCGAGGAGGGCGCGGACGAGGGCGGGCCCGAGCAGTCGGGTGGTCCCGACCTGCCGGACGAGCCCGAGGTCCTGCCGGACGTTCCTGATGCGCCGCCGCCGCCCGCCCGAGGGCGACGAGCCCGACGCCCCTCAGCGCGCCTAGCGCCGCGGCCGGCTCAGGCAGGTGGTCGCCACGTAGCGGCCTGGCGTGGGCGTGCGCTCGAGCGGGAAGGCGAGGTCGGCGGTCGCGGCCCATAGGCCTGTCTGTCGTTCGCCCTGCGCCCACGCCGGCGGCCAGCCGCTCACGTGACACTCCTCGAGGGCGGCGATGAGCGCTTCCGCCACCGCCTCGGTGCCGCGTTCGCGGACCGGGCGTCGCTGACGGAAGCGGAGGACGCAGTGATGCGAGGGCACGATCTCGTGGACCTCCGCATGCTCGAGTTTCGCGACGCGCTGCACGAGCACCGGAGCCTAGGCTCTGGTACATGGACAAGGTTGAGATCAAGGTCCGTCACAACGGGCCGTACAAGGTCACCGGGCCAATTCGGCTGATCGACGCGGATGGGAACGAGTACGACCTCGGCGCGGACGATGAGCCGATCGTGTTGTGCCGCTGCGGCGGGTCCGCGACCAAGCCCTTCTGCGACTCCTCGCACAAGCACAACGGCTTCGTGGCCTGCGAACGCGCGGGCGGCTAGGCCGCGGCCGCCACGAAGCGCTCCATCGCCTCCGGCTCCGGGGCCGGGTCGAGGGCGAGCTCCGGTGGCTCGTTGTCGGCCAGCCAGCCCCAGACGATGCGCAGCTCGTCCACCTCGGACGCCGGCACCGGCGTGCGCCCGCCGCGCTCGTGGCGCTCGAGCGCCGTGCGGGTGCGCTCCACGAGCTCCGAGTGGCCGGGCAACGGCCCCCAGTCCGCGAGCCGGCCGCGAACGATCCAGAAGGCGTCGAAGCGCGGCTTGACGGGGTGCCGCGCGAGGAGCAGACGGGGCGTGGTGTGCGTGGCCCGCAGGATGCCCTCGAGCCGCTCGAGCAGCCATGCGAGCCGGCCCCGGCGGCGCAGCAGGGCGGCGGCGCGCTCGTAGCGCCGGTCCGCGGAGGCCTCGGCGATCCGCCGGTCGATCTCCTCCAGCAGCCGCCCGCCGGGTTCCGGACCCTCGAACAGGCCGAGCGCCGCGTCGAGCTGGCGCCGGTAGGCGTTCGGGTCCAGGTCGCCCAGGCAGGGGGACACGCAGCGCCCCATCTGCCCGTACGCGGACGGGTTCTCGCGGCGTCGCAGGGTCCGGCCGCAGTGGCGCAGGCGGTAGAGCGACGTGAGCTGGTCGGCGAGCTCGGAGGCGAGCGCGCGGCTCCCGAGCGGCCCCACGTTCACGGCGTGGCCCCCGGCCGGCGCGCCCGCCACCTCGAGCACGGGGAAGGGGATGTCGAGACGGCAGCGCAGGAACACGTGCCGGTCGGTGCGCTTCAGCTTGCGGTTGCCCGCCGGCTGCCAGTCCTTGATGAGCCGGTTCTCGAGTACGAGCGCGCCCAGCTCCGAGTTGGTGGGCCGGTAGTCCACGATCTCGGCGCGCTCGGTCCAGCCCGCCGGGGCGCAGAAGTGCGCCCGGGCGCGCGAGCGGAGCGACACCGACTTCCCCACGTAGAGCGGCCGGCCGCGGTCGTCGCGAAACACGTACACGCCCGGGTCGTCGGGGAGGGTCGAGAGGTCGGGCCGCTCGGAGGGCGGGATCCGGGCCCCCGGCTCCGTCTTGCGCTCCCGCCTGCGCGAGCGGAGCAGCTCGAGCGCCTGGCCGACGGTGACGGCGTTCGCGCAGAGGCGCGGGAACAGCGCGCAGAACACGCGAGCGCACGTGAGCGCGTCGGGCAGCGCGCGGTGCACCTCCTCCACCTCGATCCCGAGGGCGTCCGCGAGCGGGGCGAGCCCCCGCCGCCGCGCCAGCGGCGCGAAGCGGCGGGCGAGCTGGACCGTGCAGAGCACCGGCGGGCGCGGCCAGTCGAGGCCGGCGCGCTCGAACGCCTGGCGGAGCACGCGCCTGTCGAAGCCGGCGCTGTGCGCCACCAGCACCCGCCCGCGCAGCAGCTCGGCCACCTCGGGCAGGACCTCGGCGGGGGCCGGGGCCGCGTCCACCATCGCCTGGGTGATCCCGGTGAAGCGCTGGATCCCGCGGGCGAGCGGCCGCTCCGGGCGTACGAGCGAGTCGAAGGTCTCGTGGAGCTCCCCGCCGCCCACGAGCACCGCGCCCACCTCGGTCAGCTCGCACAGCTCACCACCGAGACCGTTGGTCTCCGTGTCGAGCGCGACGAACTCGGCGCCCGCCACCGGTTGCTCGAGCATCTCCACCGAGCCGATGCAATCTAAGCCCGCGGACGGATGGACCGCGGCGTTGCAGGGGGCGAAGTCGTCCACCCGCGCGCTTAGCCTCGCTGCATGGCCCGCTCCGCCACCCTCTTCGCCTGCTCCGCGTGCGGCCACGAGAGCCCCAAGTGGCACGGCCGCTGTCCCGGCTGCGGCGAGTGGAACACGTTCGTCGAGGAGCGCCGGACAGCCGCCCCCGCGGGCCGCGCCGGCCGCTCGGGGCGCGCGCTCCGGCCGGTGGTGCTGGCCGACGTGGAGGCGGGGGCGGTCGCACGCATGACCACCGGCATCGGCGAGCTCGACCGCGTGCTCGGCGGCGGCCTCGTGCCCGGCTCGCTGGTGCTGATCGGCGGATCGCCGGGCATCGGCAAGTCCACGCTCACCTGCGCGGCGCTCGGCAATCTCTCCGGCGCCGGGCGAAAAGTGCTCTACGTGTCCGGCGAGGAGTCCGCCGCTCAGGTCAGGCTGCGCGCCGAGCGGCTCGGCCCCGCCGCGCTCTCGGTGCCGATCGTGGCCGAGACCGACCTCGACAGCGTCGTGGCCACCATCGAGGCCGAGCGGCCCGACGCCTGCGTGATCGACTCGGTGCAGGTGCTCTACGACCCGGCGCTGTCGGGGTCGGCGGGGTCGGTGGGGCAGGTTCGCGAGGTCGCCGGCAGGCTCATGCGCGTCGCCAAGGAGCGCGGCACGGCGGTGGTGCTCGTGGGTCACGTGACGAAGGAGGGCTCGATCGCGGGCCCGCGCGTGCTCGAGCACCTGGTGGACTGCGTGCTCAGCTTCGAGGGGGAGCGCGAGCGCTCCTACCGGACGCTCCGCGCCCTCAAGAACCGCTTCGGCTCGACCAGCGAGGTCGGCGTGTTCGAGATGCACGACAGCGGCCTGGTGGAGGTCGAGGACGCCTCGGCCCGCTTCGTGGCCGAGGCCACCCACGCCCCTGGCTCCGTGGTGCTCTGCGCAATGGAGGGCTCGCGCCCCCTGCTGGTGGAGGTCCAGGCGCTGGTTGCTCCCAGCGAGCTCTCGCCGCCGCGGCGCGTGGCCAATGGCGTGGACCGCAACCGGCTGGCGCTCATCCTGGCCGTCCTGGCCCGCCACGGCGGCGTGCGCCTCGGCGGGAGCGACGTCTTCGTCTCGATCGCCGGCGGCGTCCGCGTGGAGGAGCCGGGAGCCGATCTCGCGATCGCCCTGGCACTCGCGTCCGCGGCGCAGGGGCTCGACGGAGGCGCCCGGCCGCCCGCCGCGTTCGGCGAGCTCGGCCTCACCGGGGAGCTGCGCCAGGCGGCCCACGCGGACCGCCGGCTCGCCGAGGCCCGCAAGTTCGGCCTCAGCGAAGTCCTCCACCCCAGCCCCAGCCTCACGACCCTGTCAGCGGCCCTCACAGGCGTGCGCGCAGCACAGGCCGCGTAAGAGTCAAGCCAGCTAAACGAAGAAGCCTGTAGAGGCCAGTCCCAGAGCCCAAGCGCCTGCTCTGGCCGGGGCTGGGACCGGACCCGAGCCCGGAAGCGCGACAACCGCTTAAACGCACCGCTCAACGCCGAAAACAGCGCGCCCTGAGCCGCATTCGCGTAGAATTCGCACTCATGCCGTATGCCGGGGACGACGCAGGAGAGCTCGAAGCCCGGCAAGAGCCCCGGTTGGTTCGGGCGCTCGAGATGGTCGCGCCGGGCACGGCCGTCAGGGAGGGTCTCGACAACATCGTCCCCGCCCGGACCGGCGCCCTCATCTGCCTCGGCGAGTCCGAGGAGCTCGGGTTCCTCCTCTCGGGTGGCGTCAAGCTCGAGGTGGACTACACGCCCGCGCTGCTCTACCAGCTGGCGAAGATGGACGGGGCCATCATCCTGGCCGCGAACAGCACCAAGATCCTCTGGGCCAACGTGCAGCTGATGCCGGATCCCACGATCTTGTCGCTCGAGACCGGCACCCGGCACCGGACGGCGGAGCGCGTCTCGAAGCAGACGGACGCGCTCGTGATCGCGATCTCCGCGGGCCGTGGCGTGGTGTCGCTCTACCTCGACGGTGCGAAGTACATCCTCCAGGACATCCCGGTCGTGCTCGCCAAGGCGAACCAGGCGCTCGCCACGCTCGACAAGTACCGCAGCCGTCTCGACCAGGTCTCCACCCGCCTGACCGCGCTCGAGTTCGAGGGCGGCGTGACCCTTCACGACGTGCTGACCGTGCTGCAGCGTGCCGAGCTCGTCACGCGCATGGCGGTCGAGATCGAGCGCTACATCGTCGAGCTCGGAGCCGAGGGGCGGCTGATCGAGATGCAGCTGGAGGAGACGATGGTCGGCGTGGCCGCCGACAAGTCCGCCCTGGTGCGCGACTACATCGTGGACCCCACGGACGAGGGCCACGCGATGGTGCTCGATTCGCTGGCGAGGCTTCCGCACCAGGACCTGCTCGACTTCGGTCGGCTGGCCGAGCTACTCGGCTACGACCGCAAGCTCAACACCCTCGACCACCCGGCCTCGCCGCGTGGCCATCGGATCCTCGGGCGCATCCCGCGCCTGCCGCGGATGATGGTGCACGGCATCGTGGCCGAGTTCAGCTCGCTGGACGAGATCCTCGCCGCGGGCGACGCCGAGCTCGAGTCGGTGGAGGGAGTTGGAGACATGCGCGCGAAGGACATCCGCGAGGGCCTGCGCCGCCTGCAAGAGATCAACCTCGTGGACCGGTATCTACAGACCTGATGGGGAAAAGCGGCGCACGAGCGCCGCACCTACGTAGGAGGGCATCATTAGCGACGCAGTGTTGGAGCAGGAACTAGTCGAGGACCTGGAGATTCACCGGCCTCCGGCCGTGTACGAGATAGGCGACCAAGTCGTGTATCCCCATCACGGGGCCGGCAAGGTCCTCAAGAAGGAGATGAAGGAGGTGCTGGGCGAGAAGCGTCAGTACCTGACCATCAAGATCCTCCACAACAACATGACGGTCATGGTGCCGTGTGAGAACGCCGATCGGGCCGGGTTGCGGCGCGTGATCGGTGAGGACGACGTGAAGAAGGTGCTCGCCGTCCTTCGCGATGACGTGAGCCAGATGCCGAAGAACTGGAATCGGCGCTTCAAGCACAACCGCGAGAAGATCAAGACGGGCGATGTGTTCGAGCTCGCGGAGGTGGTCCGCAACCTCGCGATCCGCGAGACCGAAAAGGGTCTCTCGACCGGGGAGAAGCAGATGTACACCCGTGCGAAGAAGATCCTCGCGTCCGAGCTCATGTACGCGCTGGTCATGGAGGAGGACGAGGCGGAGAGCCACCTCGAGTCCCTCATCAGCGACGCGCACACGAGCAGGAACGGCGCGCCGGCCACGGCCTAGCGCACACCTTGTCCGTCGTCGGGATCGTTCCCGCCGGCGGTAGCGGCGAACGCCTTGGAGCCGACGGCCCCAAGGCGTTCGCCGTTCTTGCCGGCCGGCCCATGGTCGAGTGGAGCCTGGAGGCGCTGCGCGCGGTCTGCGAGCGCGTGGTCGTGGCGGTGCCGGCGGGCTTGGAGGATCCGCCCGACCGGGTGCGAGGGGGCGAGAGCCGCTCTGCGTCGGTGCGGAACGCCCTGGCGGCCGCGCCGGAGGCCACCATCGCGGTCGTGCACGACGCCGCCCGCCCGCTCGTGACCCGGGACCTCGTGGAGGCCTGCCTGCGAGGGCTCGAGGGCTGGGAGGGCGCGATCGCCGCGGCGCCGGTGACCGACACGGTGAAGGAGGCGGACGGGTCGGGGCGCGTAGTCCGCACGCTCGACCGCTCCCGGCTCTGGGCCGTGCAGACGCCGCAGGTGTTCCGGGCCGACGTCCTGCGGCGCGCGCTCGACGCCGGCGCGGAGCGACTCGCCACGGCCACCGACGACGCGTCGCTGGTCGAGGACGCGGGCGGCAGCGTACGACTCGTGGAAGCCTCTCCCGAGAACATGAAGGTCACCACTCCGCTCGACCTGCGGGTGGCCGAGACGATCCTCCGCTCCCGATGCTGACCGACTACCACGTTCACCTGCGCCCGGACGAGGACGGGACCACCCCGGAGCGCTATTTCACGGCGGCCAACGCCGAGCGCTACCGCGAGACGGCGAGCCGAGCGCGGGATCGAGGAGCTCGGAGTGGCCGAGCACATCCACCGCTTCACGCAGTCGCTCGACGTCTGGACCCATCCCTGGTACCGGCACTGGGCCCACGACGACCTCGATGCCTACTGCGCCTTCGTCCGTGAGGACACCGACCTGCGGCTCGGGCATCGAGGCCGACTTCCTGCCCGGGCGCGAGGACCGGCTCGCCAACCTGCTCGACGGGCGGCCCTGGGACTACGTGGTCGGCTCGCTCCACTTCCTCCGCGACGAGGCGGTGGACCTCCACGCCTACCCGGACTGGGAGGCCTGGGACATCTGGCGCTCGCACGACCCGGAGAAGGTCTGGGCCGGGTACTTCGAGACGCTCGGCGAGGCGGCGCGGAGCGGCCTCTTCGACATCCTGGCCCATCCCGACCTGGTCAAGGTCTGGGGTGCCCGCGTGCCGCGGCCGGATGGCGATTTGCGCCGCTTCTACGAGCGCGCCATGGACGGCATCGCCGAGTCGGATGTGGCGATCGAGGTGTCCACTGCGGGCCTGCGCAAGCCGGTCGCGGAGATCTACCCGGCCGCGGGCTTCCTCGAGCTCTGCCTCGAGACCGGCCGCCCCGTGGCGCTCTCGAGCGACGCCCATCTGCCGGAGCAGCTGGGTTATGAGTACGAGCGAGCCGTGCAGTGGCTCGAGGGACTCGGCGTGACCGAACTGGCCGTCTTCGACGGGCGCCGGAAGCGCCTGGAGCCACTGGGATGACGGTTCGCTCCGGGATCGGCTTCGACTCGCACCGGCTCGAGGAGGGGCGCCGGCTCGTGCTCGGCGGCGTGGTGGTGCCCTCCCGGCGCGGGCTCGCGGGCCACTCGGACGCGGACGTGCTGGCGCACGCCGTGATGGACGCGCTGCTCGGTGCCGCGGGTCTCGGGGACATCGGCGTCCACTTCCCCGACAGCGACGAGCGCTGGCGCGACGCCGACAGCATCGAGCTCCTCGGCGAGGTGAGGGCGCTGCTGGACGAACAGCGGCTCGTGCCCGTGAACGTCGACACGGTCGTGATGTGCGAGGAGCCGAAGCTCGGCCCGTTCCGCGAAGCGATGCGCGAGCGCCTCGCGGCGGCGCTGGGCCTGGCTTCCGCCGACGTGAGCGTGAAGTTCACCACCGGTGAGGGGATGGGCTTCGTGGGCCGAGGAGAGGGCATCGGCGCGCTCGCCACGGTCAGCGTGGCCGTCGCGGGCGCCCCACCCGCCTGATCGGAATACAGTCTCTCCCGCATGGACCGCGACGACGTTGCATTCGCGGGCGTGGTCGCTCTCGCGCGGATGGTGCGAGAGGGCCAGGTCTCCTCACGCGAGCTGGTGGAGCTGTATCTCGACCGCATCGGGCGCCTCGACCCGGCCCTGAACTCGTACCGGATCGTGATGCCCGGGCGAGCGCTCGCGGATGCCGACCAGGCCGACGGGCGGCGCGGCGCCGGCGACGACCGGCCCCTCCTCGGAGTCCCGATCGCGGTGAAGGACACGGAGGACGTGGCCGGCGAGGTCACGCGCCGGGGCACGGCCGCGTTCAGCGAGCCCGCCGCACGGGACGGCGAGCTGGTGTCGCGGCTTCGGTCCGCCGGCGCCGTGGTGATCGGGAAGACGAACCTCCCCGAGCTCGCGATCATGGGCTGCACGGAAGGCCCCGCCTTCGGAGTCACGCGCAATCCCTGGGACCTGGACGCCACGCCGGGCGGCTCGAGCGGTGGCAGCGCCGCGGCCGTGGCCGCCGGTCTCGCCGCCGCGGCCACCGCATCCGACGGCGGCGGCTCGATCCGCATCCCGGCGGCCAACTGCGGCCTGGTGGGACTCAAGCCGCAACGCGACCGGATCCCGCTGGCGCCGCTCACCGAGCATTGGTACGGGTTGAGCGTGATCGGCTTCGAGACGCGCAGCGTGGCCGACACGGCCCTGCTCCTCGACGTGGGCGCCGGCACCACCGCGGAGCGGCGCTACTCGGCGGCGGCCGAGCAGTCACCCGGGCCGCTGAGGGTCGCGCTTTCAACGCAGGCGGCCGCCCCGGCGCGCGTGGATCCTCAGCTCAGGCGCGCCGTGGAGGAGACCGGCGAGCGCCTGCGGGCGCTCGGCCACTCCGTGGACGTGCGCGACCCGGACTACGGCCTCGCCGCCGGAAACGGCTTCGTCGTCCGCTTCCTCGCGGGCATCGCACAGGACGTGGCAGGTGTGCCGCGCCCGGACCGCCTCCAGCGCCGGACGCGCGGCTTCGGGCGGCTCGGCAGGCCCATACCCGCGAGGTCTGGTGGAGCGGGCGAGGCGCGACGCGGTGGCCCACGCGGGCCGGATCAACCGCCTGTTCGGCGACGTGGACGTGCTCGTGACCCCGACCACCGGGAAGCCGCCGGTGGGCGCGGCCGAGTGGGAGGGCATGAGCGCCGCCCGCACGCTGGTCGGGATGGCCGACGCCTATCCCTATACGGGAATCTGGAACCACACCGGGCAGCCGTCGTGCTCGGTGCCGGCCCCGAGCCTCAGCGACAAGGGCCTGCCGCTGGGAGTGCAGCTCGTGGGTCCCCCGGACAGCGAGACCACGCTGCTGTCCCTGGCCGCGCAGCTCGAGGCCGACGTGGGCTGGACCAGCCGCCGGCCGAGCCCCCGGCTCCCCTGACGCCGACCGGAGGCCCCCGGCCTCGACCCTAGCCTTTTCGCCCGTGCGCGAGGTGCGCCTACACGACACGCTGACCGGCCAGCTGCGACCGATCGAGCCGCGCGAGCCTCCGCGGGTGGGCATCTACGCCTGCGGGCCGACCGTGTACGCCCGGCTGCACATTGGCAACGCGCGTCCATACGTGGTGTTCGCGCTGCTGCGGCGCTTCCTCGAGCACGAGGGCTACGACCCCACGCTGGTGGTGAACGTCACCGACGTGAACGACAAGATCTACGACGCCGCGCGCGAACAGGGCGTCTCCAGCGAGGAGCTGGCCCGCGCGATGACCGCCGCCTACGTGGAGGACACCGATCGGCTCGGACTCGGGCGGCCGGACAGCGAGCCCAAGGCCAGCGCCACGATCGGCGCGATCGTGGCGCTGATCGAGGACCTGATCGAGTCGGGCCACGCCTACGAGGCGGGCGGGGACGTGTACTTCAGCGTCGAGAGCTTCCCGGAGTACGGCAAGCTCTCGAACCGCCCCGCTGAGGACATGCGGCAGGGCGAGGGCGACGACGCCGCCGCGCTCAAGCGGGCGCCGCAGGATTTCGCGCTCTGGAAGGCGGCCAAGGAGGACGAGGACACACGCTGGAGCTCGCCCTGGGGTGAGGGACGGCCCGGCTGGCACATCGAGTGCTCCGCGATGGCGGAGGCGATCCTCGGGGTGGACTTCGAGGTCCACGGCGGCGGCTCCGACCTCGTCTTCCCGCATCACGAGAACGAGATCGCCCAGACGGAGGCGGCGCGCCACGCCCCGCTCGCGCGGGTGTGGATGCACAACGGCATGGTGGAGATGGGCACCGAGAAGATGGCCAAGTCCGTGGGCAACGTGCGGCTGCTGCACGGGGCGCTCGACCAATACGGCCGTGACGCGATCCTCATGTGGCTCGTCAGCGCCCACTACCGCAAGCCGATCGGCTTCTCCGAGGAGGCGCTCGCGCAGGCGGAGGCAGGCGTGCGAACGCTGCGCGAGCTCGGTCGCCGTCTCGACCGAGAGGGGCCCGCGGACGACGGGATGGACGCGCTCGTGGAGCGCTTCTTCGACGCGCTGGCGGACGACTTCAACACGCCGGCGGCGCGAGCGGCGCTCTCCGAGTGGGTCGGAGAGGCCAACCGGCGCCTCGACGCCGGCGAGCGGCTGGGCCCCGGGCGCCTGCCCGAGATGCTGTACGCGTTTGGCCTGGAGGGGCTCCTCGACGCGGATCACGAGGCTCCCGACGAGGTGCGGGAGCTGGCCGATGAACGGGATCGGGCCCGGGCCGCGCGCGACTTCGCCGCCGCCGACCGCCTTCGCGACGAGCTGGCCGAGCGCGGCTGGGAGGTCCGGGACACGCCTGACGGCGCGCGGCTCGTACGCACGCCGTGAGCGCCAGGCGGGTCCGGGCGTGATCGTCTACGGCCGCAATCCCGTGCGCGAGGCGCTCCGCGGCCGGCGCCGCGTCCTGCGGGTGTGGGCCACGCCGAGCGCTGCGAACGAGCCCTGGCTCGCGGAGGTGGAGGTGGCGATCGCGCCTGCGGACGAGATCGAGCGTCTCAGCGACTCACCCGAGCACCAGGGGATCTGTGCCGAGGCCACGGCGTACCCGTACGCGGACGCCGACTCCCTGCTGGAGTCCGAGGACGCCCTCGTCCTCTGCCTGGACGAGGTCCAGGACCCGCACAACCTCGGCGCCGTCTGCCGCGTGGCCGAGACGGCCGGATGCGCCGGGCTGGTGATCCCCGAGCGCCGCTCCGCGACGGTCACCCCCGCCGCATGCAAGGCGTCGGCCGGCGCGGTGGAGCACCTCGCGGTGGCGCGCGTGCGCAACCTGGCCGACTGGCTCGGCACGGCCAAGCGGGCGGGCGCCTGGGTCTACGGCGCGGACGCCGGAGCCTCCGTGTCGTACGGCGCGCCGGACTATGCGGGGCGCGTGGTGCTCGTGCTCGGCTCCGAGGGGCGCGGCCTGAGGCCGCGCGTGGCCGCCGCCTGTGACGAGCTCGTGGCCCTTCCCGTGCGCGGACAGGTCGGCTCGCTCAACGTGTCGACCGCGGCGGCTGCGCTGGTGTACACGATCTTGCACCTGCGCGGAGGGCTTGACAGGGCTCCATAACTCCCATATCTTGCCCGGCAGATCAGGCTGAAGTCGAGCTTTAGGTGCAAGACTTCAGAACAACCTGGCGCCCAGGGGAGGTAGCGCGCCACCGAGCTTTCAAGGGCTTCTTAGCCCGAGAGGAGCATTGGATGGCCACTTCCGCAACCCCCCGGCCGGCGACGGCACGTCGCTATACCGGGCCGAAATCTAACTCTGAAGCTGAGCTTGATGATCACTACCTCATCGCGCTCGCGAAGCAGGGCAAGAAGGACGCATACGACCGCATCGTGCGCCGCTACCACGGCTTCGTGCGCCTCAAGGCGTCGTCCTACTTCCTGATCGGCGGCGACTCCGACGATCTCATCCAAGAGGGCCTCGTAGGGCTCTACAAAGCGGTTCGCGACTACCGGGCCGACCGCGAGTCGAGCTTCCGGAACTTCGCGGAGCTCTGCATCACGCGCCAGATCATCACGGCCGTGAAGACCTCCACTCGCAACAAGCACACGCCGCTGAACGAGTACGTGTCCTTCTCGCAGACGCCCGCCGCGGGCGGCGGAGATGGCGATCCGACCCTCGACGAGCTCCTGCCCGGGCCGACGGCGCACGATCCGGCCAACCAGGTGATCTCCTCGGAGGAGCTCCACAGCCTGGTCACCTGCCTGTCGAGCGTGCTCTCCGAGCTGGAGAGCTCGGTCCTGTCGCTCTACCTGGACGGGTACAGCTATGAGAGCGTGGCCGAGCGGCTCGCCTGCGACACGAAGACGGTGGACAACGCCCTGCAGCGGGTAAAGCGCAAGGTCGGCACGCATCTTGCATCCCGCCAGGTGCTGCTCTAGGCCGCAAGCCGCTTCCCACCGCCGAATACCGCCCTGGACGAATGTTCGGGGCCATCCGTCCCGATGGGCCCCGCGTAGCGGGATGGCCGATGGACCCGTATGCGGGTCCGCCCCTCCCTCATCCTGCCCCTGGCCGCGGTGCTCGCCCTCTGCATCTATCGCGCCGACGTCAAGCTCGCCGAGGCATCGGCCGAGCCGCGCCCGGGCGGCGCCCGCCATCCCGGCCGCGAGCCCGCCTCCTCCGGTGGTGCCCGCGCCCGCTCCGGCCCGCCGGCGCGCCCCGGACCTCCTGAGCGTCCACGGCAACGTCGCCCTTCGCAAGCGGCCCGGCGGCGACGCCGTGGCCCTGGTGGGCCCGACCACGCAGTTCGGCTCCCCGCGGGTCCTCAGCGTGGCGGCCCGCCGCGGGGCCTGGCTCGGGGTGGTCACCGACGAGCAGCCGAACGGGCGCCTCGCATGGGTCAGGGACAACGACCGAGCCCTGCGCAGCGGCCGGACCTCCTGGTCGCTCCACGCCGACATCTCGGAGCGCAGCGTCGAGCTACGGCGCGGGCCCAGGACCGTCAAGCGCCTGAGCGTGGCCGTCGGCACGTCCGGGTCGCCCACGCCGCCCGGGCGCTACGCGGTGACCGACAAGATCGCCGGGACCCGCTACGGCGCCTACTACGGCTGCTGCATCCTCGCCCTCACCGGGCACCAGACCAATCCGCCGCCCGGCTGGACCGGCGGCGATCGCCTCGCAATCCACGGCACGAACGCGCCCGGCACCATCGGCAGCGCCGCCTCGGCCGGTTGTCTCCGGGCCGCGGACGCCGACCTCGCGGTACTCATGCGGCTCGTCCCGCTCGGCACGCCGGTCTTCATCCGTTCTTAGGCCCGGTCGCGCGTTTCCGGCGTCCCCCGGGCGGGTACATGACGGGTCCAGTACCCGCTACGAGGAGGAGAAAATGGTCGGAATCCTGATAGCCGTCCTGCTGGCCGCCGTGGTTTACCTGATCCTCGCCGCCATCACCGGCTCGGCGATCGTCGCGATCGTCGGCGCCGTGCTCGTGCTGCTCGCCGGAATCCCGAGCGGCGGCTTCGGCTTCGGCTCCCGCTACGGCGGCAGGGGAGCGGTCTAGCGGCGCAAGCCGGAGGCGGGATTCGAACCCGCGCCACCCGGTTTACAAAACCGGTGCTCTACCCCTGAGCTACTCCGGCGGGGGTAGAGCCGAGCCTACCGCGGCCTGTTGACGCGGCCCGGGCGCCCAGCGCGCAGCTAGTGCGCTTCGGCGCCCGCCGCGCCCGCGGAGGCGTGCTCGATGTTCCCGTGGCCGTTGGACGCCACCGGCACATGCTCGAGAGGCTCGAACTCGCCCTCGGCGTTGAGCCGCCGCTCGAGCTCGCCGAGGACGAGACCGAAGAGGAGATGTCGCCAGGCGGCCTGGGCAAACGCGCGCCGGTTCCCGCGCAGCGGCTCGAGCTCCGAGCGCGCGGGGTGGTAGCGGTCCACGAGCAGCCCGAGCGGCCAGGAGGCCAGGTGCTCGAAGAGCGCCGCAGCTACGCCGGTGGCGGTGGCCGGAGCCGGCACGAGCGGCCGTACGAGCGCGTAGCCGGCGCCGAACGCGGCGCCGTTGGCCACGTGGATGGCAACGCCCGCCCCGGGCCAGCCGCTCCCGCGGGTGGCGAACTTGCCGAGCAGCTCCACGTCGTCGTAACGGGTGCCGAAAACGCGCTTGTCGAGTGGCTGCTGGGCTGCCCACACGGCGGCCGCGGCGGCACCGGCCACGGCCCCGTTCATCGTGCGCCGGAGCTCGTTCACACCAGCAGCGTAACGGCACGGCCCGCGGTGGGTAGCTGAGGGCGTGACGGGACTGGGCAGATGGACGCGTCCGCGGCCGCTCGAGCTGTACCACGAGCGCACCCGGCGGCGTGGCGCGCACCGGATCGTGTACTGGTCCATCCGGTTCTTCGCGAAGCCGGCCCTGCTCGCGTACTTCCGTCTCGCCCGGCGCGGTCATCGCCACGTGCCCGGCGGTGGCGTGATCCTCGCCTCGAACCACCGCAGCTTCCTCGACCCGTTCGTGCTCGGCACCTGCATCCCGCGGCCGATCTACTTCATGGCGAAGCAGGAGATCTTCCGCAACCCGTTCGTCGGCTGGCTGCTCAACTGCCTCGGCGCGTTTCCCCTGCGGCGGGGCGAGTCGGACGAGGAGTCGATGAAGACCGCCCGGGCGCTGTTGGAGCGCGGCGAGGTCGTGGTGATCTTCCCGGAGGGCACGCGCATCAAGCGCGGCTCGCTCGGTCGCCCGCACAAGGGCGTCGGCCGGCTGGCGCTCGAGAGCGGCGCCCCCGTCGTACCGGTCGCGGTCACCGGCAGCGAGCGCGCCCGGCGCGGCTGGCGGATCAGGCCGGTGAAGGTGCATCTGCGCTTCGGGGCTCCGCTCACGTTCCCGCGCGTGGACAGCCCGTCGCCCTTCCTGGCCGGTGAGGTGACCGAGCGGATCTGGCCCTGCGTGGAGCTCCAGTGGGAGTGGCTCGGCGGCCTGCCGCCGCTGCGCACCGCGGCCGTGGTGGGCGCGGGATCGATGGGCACCGCCGCGGCGGTGGTGCTCGCGCGGGCGGGACTCGAGGTGCAGCTCGGCTGTCGAACCAGCGAGCAGGCGGAGCTGCCTGCGGACCGAGGGCGAGAACGCGGCCTACATGCCCGGGCTGGCGCTCGAGGATGCAATCGAGCCGCGCGCCCTGCGCGACGTGGAGTTCGCCGGGGTGGACCTGGTGGTGCTTGCCGTGCCCTGCAGCTCGCTCCCCGCCGCCGTCGGCGAGATCGGCGCGCGCGTGGGCGAGCGCAGCGCCGTGCTCGTGACCTCGAAGGGACTCGTTCCGCCGCTCGGCACCACGCCGTCCGCCTTCGTGGTGGAGCGCGTGAGGGCGCGCGCGGTCGCGTCGCTGGCGGGACCCGCCCACGCGCGCGAGGCGATCGAGCTGGGCGCGTCGGTGGTCCTGGCCACCCGCAACCCGGACCTGCTGCGCCAGCTGGGCGAGGTGCTCGAGGCGGGCGGGCTGACGGTGGAGACGACCGACGACGTGACCGGCGCCGAGCTGGCCTCGTGCGCCAAGAACGCCGCCGCCCTCGCATCCGCCGCCGCCGCTCCGCGCGGCGCGAACCTCGCGGGCGCGGCCGCCGGTCGCGTCTTCTCCGAGGTGCACGCGCTCGCCCTGCGCAACGGCGGTCGCAGCGAGACGTTCACGGGACTCGCGGGCGCCGGCGACCTGGTCGCGACCGCGGTGGCCGAGGGCAGTCGCAACAGGCGCGCCGGCGAGCTCGTTGGAGCGGGGCTCCCCTCGCGCGCCGTCGCAGCCGCGATCCACCAGACCGCCGAGTCGCTCGCCACGGTGCCGCTGCTCGGTCTCGCGTTCGAGCGCGACGGCATCGACGCCCCGGTCACGACCGGACTGCGCAAGGTGCTCGACGGAGACACCTCGGCGGACCAGTGGCTCGAGAGCATTCGGTCGAGCTCCGACGCTCGCGGGAGGCGAGCGGCCTGACGGTACCGCTCGGCGGGTAGGCTCCGCATGATTGGAGGCGTCCGCCGACAAGCAGCGACTGGACCGGGACTTCACGGAGCTCTACCGCGCGCACCTGCGCGACGTGTACAGCTACGCCTACTACCGGATCGGCAATCACCACGACGCCGAGGACCTCACCGAGCAGACCTTCCTGCAGGCCTACCGTCACTTCGACCGTGCGCAGCGCGAATCGAACGGCCGCCCGCTGCGGCCCTGGCTGATCCGGATCGCGCACAACCTGGCGGCCAACTACTACCGCGACCGCTCGCGCCGGCCGATGACCCAGCTGGAGGACGCCACCGTCCTGACCGCGCCGCACGACACCGAGACGATCGTCGAGGGGCGCGAGCAGGTGAAGCACGTGCTCGAGGGCGTCGCGCACCTGCCGGACGACCGCCGCGAGGCGCTCATCATGCGCTTCGCGCTCGGGATGGACAACCGCGAGATCGCGGCTGCGCTGGACCGCTCCGAGGGTGCCACCAAGGTGCTCATCCACAGGGCGATCAAGCAGCTCGAGCAGCGGCTCCAGGAGGACGGCCATGACTGACGGCGAGCGGCTCGAGCGGCTCCTGCGCTCGGCGCTCGTGCCCGTGGATCCCCCGGAGGCGCTGAGCGACAGGCTCGCGCGCACCCTGTCCGGCCTCACGGAGGCGGCGGCCGAGGAGCTCGCGGACCTCGACCCGGCCGCCATGCGCGACCCGCGCAACTGGGGCTCGCCCCGCCGCCGCGGCGGTGGTGGGCACGATGGCCGGCGGCGCGCTCGTACTCGTCCGCGCGCGCCAGCGCCAGCGCAAGCGGCAGGCGAGCGGCTTCCGGGCGCTCGAGAAGAGCGTCCGCGATGCGGCCGTGGACATCGAGCGGCGCCTGCGCCGGTAACCGCGGACGACGCCCGGGAGACCGGCGCGCAGCTCGCCGTGAGTGATCCATGCTCGGCCTCTCGGCGTAGGAACGGCACGTCGTGACCACCGACATCCGAAACCTCGCGGACGAGGAGGTCATGCAGCTGGTGCAGGGAGGGAACCCGCGCGCGTTCGAGCTGCTCTACGACCGCCACGGTCGGCCCGCCTACTCGCTCGCTTACCGAATGGTCGGAAACAGAGTGACGGCAGAGGACATCACGCAGGAGGCCTTCCTGTCGATATGGCGCAGTCGCCTGCGCTACGACCACGCGCGCGGAAGCGTGCGCACCTGGGTGCTCGGCATCGTTCACAACCGCGCCATCGACGCGCTGCGGCGGGGCACCGTGCACGAGCGCAGGCGCGAGACGCTCGACGGGGTCGAGGAGCGCCACGAGGCGCCCGAGCGCACCGACGTGGAGGCAGCTCGGCGCGAGGAGGCGCGCGGCGTGCGGAGCGCGCTCGAGACGCTCCCGGCGGAGCAGCGGCGAACGCTCGAGCTGGCCTACTTCGGCGGCTTCACGCACAGCCAGATCGCCGAGATGCTGGGGATGCCGCTCGGCACCGTGAAGGGGCGCATGCGGCTCGGCCTCGAGAAGATGCGCGACCAGCTGGCGGAGGGGTTCACCCCGGGAGAGCTCGTATGAGCGGCATCGAGCACGAGCGCTTCCACGACGACGCGGGCGCTTTCCTGCTCGGCGCGCTCGGCGACGACGAGCGCCAGGCGTTCGAGCTGCACATGGAGTCCTGCCCGCAGTGCCGCCACGAGGTGGAGCGGCTGCGCCCGGCGGCCGAGGCGCTGCCCCGCACCGTGGAGCAGGTGGCGCCGCCGGAGCGGCTCCGGGCGTCGCTGATGGACGTGGTCGAGAGCGAGGCGCACGAGGCGGAGGCGGCCCGGCCGCGACGGCCCGGCCGGCGCCGCCTGCGCGACCTGATCCCGACCGGCGCGGGCCTGCGCCCGGCCCTCGCGGGCGCCATGGTCGCGGTGGCACTGCTGGCCGGGTACGGCGTGGCGCAGCTCGGCTCCGGGGGTGGGGACGAGCGCACGCTCGCCGCCAAGGTGGACGCCACGCGGTTGCCGATGGTGAGCGCCCAGCTCCGGGTCGAGGACGACGGCGACCACGCAGTGCTGACCGCGGAGGGGCTGCCCGACCTCGGCGGAGGGCGGGTGTACCAGGCGTGGGTGCAGCGCGGCGATCGGATTCTCCCGGCGCCCACGTTCGTCGCGAGCCGCGACGGGAGGGGAGCGGTGGCGCTGCCGCAGGACCTGAGCGGAGCGAGCGCCGTGCTGGTGACCCGCGAGCGCCGCGGCGGAGCGCTGGTGCCGGGCGAGAGCCCGATCATGCGCGTGGACCTGTAGCCGGGGCGCTTCCGCGCAGCCCGGAAGCGCCGCGGCGGCCCACTAGTCTGACCGCCACATGGAGGTCTGCTACCGGCATCCGAACCGCGAGACCGGCGTCAGCTGCTCGAACTGCGGCCGCCCGATCTGCCCCGACTGCATGACCACGACCTCGGTCGGCATGCGCTGCCCGGAATGTGCAAGCCAGCGGACCCGAGTGCGCACCATGGCGAGCACGAGCGACGAACCGGTGCTCACCTACATCCTGATCGGGGTGAACGTGGTCGTGGCCCTCGGCGCGCTGCTGGGCGGCGCAAGCGCCACCGGGGGCGGCATCGGCAGCAGCACGCTGCTGCAGGACGGCTCGGTGTCGCGCGCGACGATCGCCGACGGCGAGTACTGGCGGCTGATCACCGCGGGCTTCCTCCACGCGGGCTTCTTCCACCTGCTCTTCAACATGCTCTCGCTGTACATCCTCGGCGGGCTGCTGGAGCCCGCTGTCGGCCGCCTGCGCTTCGGGTTGATCTACTTCGTGTCGCTCCTCGCGGGCTCGTTCGGCGCGCTGGTGCTCACGCCCACGGCCCCTACCGTGGGCGCTTCGGGCGCCATCTTCGGGCTGATGGCCGCGACCGCGGTGGTGATGCGCAATCGCGGCATCAGCGTCATGGAGAGCGGACTCGGGATCTGGATCGTGCTCAACCTCGTGATCACGTTCAGCGTGAACAACATCTCGATCGGCGGGCACATCGGCGGCTTCATCGGCGGCGGCGTCGCTGCCGTGGTCATGTTCGAGCTCGGGGACCGGGTGCGGGTGCCGGAGGGCGTGCTCGCGGTCGTATGCGCGGGCCTGGCTGCCGTGGCCGTGGCCGGCGCGATCGCGGTCTCGGCTTCGGCCTAGGGAGCCGGCCGAGCCGGCTGCTTCCGCTGCGGAGCTCAGACGGGCGTGCTGCGCGCCAGGTCGATCTCGATCGAGCGCCGCGAATCGGGCGCCGGCACGAGCTCCGGGTGCAGGAGGTGGCCGAGCAGCTCCACGCCGTCCACCAGCCGTGGGCCGGGGCGCGAGAAATAGGCCGCGGCGTCCACGGCCACCACGCGCGCGTCGAGGCCCCCCAGGCGCTCGCGGTGCCGCACGGTCTCGGCCGCCGCCTGCTCCGCGTACAGGCCGCACGGCATGGACACCACCACCTCCGGCGCCGCCGCCTCCACCTCGGACCACTCCACCGTGCGCGAGTGCTCGCCGGCGAAGCCGAGCACGTCGAGGCCGCCCGCCAGCTCGATCATCTGCGGCACCCAGTGGCCGCCCACGTACACCGGGTCGAGCCACTCCAGGGCGGCGGTGCGCGGGCGCGACGCGTCGGCCACCGCGCGCTCCACCGCCTCGATGCGCGCGGCCGACTCCGCCACGAGCCGGGCCCCGGCGTCCGGCGCACCGACCGTGTCGGCGAGGCGCGTCACGTCGGCGAGTACCTCGCCGATGGTGGACGGGTCGAGCGAGATGACCGCCGGGCGGGCGGGCAGGCGCTCGGCCACGGCCTGTACGTCCTCGAACGACACGGCACAGACGGCGCACACGGCCTGGGTGACGATGAAGTCCACCCCGAGGCCCGCGAGCTGCGCCTCGTCGAGCTCGTAGAGCGCCTCGCCGCGGCCGGTGCGCTCGCGCACCGCGCGGTCGATCTCGGCGGCCGGCAGGCCCTCTTCGATCACGCTGCGGGTCAGATGAGGCAGCTGCTCCGCGCCTGGCGGATAATCACACTCGTGGGTTACCCCGGCCACGGAATCGCCGAGACCGAGCGCGAACAGCATCTCGGTGGCCGAGGGAACGAGTGAAGCGACCAACACGGAGACGAGGATGGCACGTCTGAGTGACGGGGAGATCGGGGAACGACTTGCCGCGCTGGGGGGCTGGGAGCGCCAGGGCGACGCGATCGTGAAGCACTACGAGGGGGACGACTTCATGTGGTCCGTGGGCCTGGTGAACCGCCTCGCTCCGGTAGCCGAGGAGATGAATCACCACCCGGACCTCGAGATCTCCTGGAACAAGGTGACCGTCACGCTCTCCACGCACTCGGAGGGCGGGCTGACGGCGAACGACTTCGAGCTGGCGGGGCGCATCGACAGCGTCGCTTAGACCGTCGGTGCGCAGCCGGCCGAGCCGGCTGCTTCCGCTGGGGGGCCTCCTGCTACTCTCGCCTCCTTCGCCTTGATGAGCGACGAAGAGCGACCTCGAAGTAGCAGGCGCAAGGCCCTCGCCCGAGGGCTGAGCGCCGCCCGATGATCGAGTTTCTGTTCCTGCTCGGAGTGGTTGTGCTCGTCGCGGCGAACGGGTTCTTCGTGGCGGCCGAGTTCGGCCTCGTGCGCGCCCGCCATTCACGGCTCGAGCAGATGCGCGCCGAGGGGGTGCGTGGCACGGCGCTCGCCATGAAGCAGGTCGACCAGATCGACGAGTACCTGTCGGCGTGCCAGCTCGGCATCACCATGGCCTCGCTCGGAATCGGCTTCCTGGGCGAGCCCGCCATCGCGGAGCTGCTCGAGCCGGCCTTCGGGGGCGCCGTGAGCCACGGGCTCGCCGTCGCGATCTCGCTCGCGATCGCCTACCTGATCACCACCTCGCTCCACATCACCTTCGGCGAGCAGGTGCCGAAGATCTACTCGATCGTCAACGCCGAGGCGACGGTCCGCCGGACCGCGCGGCCGCTGGAGCTCTTCAAGCGCGCGCTGTCGCCGTTGATCTGGTCGCTCAACTCCGCCTCCAACGCAATCCTGCGCGTCATCGGGGTCGATCCCCGCGCCGAGTTCGACGAGGCGAGCAGCTCGGAGGACCTCAAGCTGCTGATCGCGCAGAGCGCGCACGGCGGCAAGATCGACCCGGGCGAGGGCAGGATGCTCTCGGGCGTCTTCCACCTCCACGAGCAGCAGGCGCGCCAGGTGATGACGCCGATCCCGGCGGTGGTCACCGTCGACGTCTCCGAGAACGTGGAGACGGCGCTTCGGCGGATGGTGGACTCCGGCCACACCAGGCTCGTCGCGACCGAGGAGGGCAACACCGACCGGATCCGCGGCATCGTGCACGGGAACTCGCTCGTCCGGCTCCTGATGACCGAGGGGCCGAGCGCATCCATCGAGCCGGCCGTCAAGGACGCGCTCATCGTGCCGGAGACGAAGCCGCTCGACGATCTCCTCGCCGACCTTCAGCGCGAGCGCGCCTCCATGGCCGTGGTGGTGGACGAGTACGGCCGCACCGCCGGCATCGTCACGATCGAGGACATCATCGAGGAGGTCGTGGGCGAGATCGCCGACGAGACGGACCCGGCGGTTGCCGGCATCCGCCGGCTCGCCAACGGCGACTGGTGGGTCCGCGGCCACGTTCCGATCACCGACCTCCACGACTACGGGCTCGACCTGCCGGTGGACTCGGAGGCCTACAACTCGGTGGGCGGCTTCGTGTTCGGCGAGCTCGGACGACTCCCCAAGCGCGGCGACATGGTCCAGACGAACGGTTACTCCATCCGCGTGGAGTCGGTGCGGCAGAACCGGATCGACGCCGTGCGCATCCGCGACCACCACGGCCCGGAGCGCGGCGACTCTACGACGCAGCGGCCCGTCGAGGAGGCCGCCGCCACGCCGCGCGGCCAGGAACCCCGGCAGGGCGGATAGCCGCGACTCGCGGTCCGTCCGCCGCGCTCTCTACGTTCGGGCGGCATGTGGTGCGTCAAGCTGAGCGATTCGGAGCGTGACGCGTTGCGCGCGCTGATCAAGGAGCAGGCCGAGCGGCTGGGCGAGGAGGAGATCAGCCCGGCGCTGGAGGGGGCGCTCGAGGCGCTCGAGCTCAGCCGGTGGGACGACCTGCCGGAGGCGTCGCTTCCCTGGGAGCGCGTGGCTGAGCTGGCGAGTCAGCAGGGCATCGGAGAGGCCGACGTCGTCTGGGACCTGACCGCCGGGATGGCCACGACGGCTCCCCGCGCCGAGCCGCCCGCCTAGCGGGCGCCGTTCCTCAGTACGCGTAGAAGCCGGCGCCGGTCTTCCGGCCGAGCTTGCCCGCCGCCACGAGCGCGCGGACTCCCTCCGGCACCTCCGCGCCGATCGACTCGCCGATCGCCACGGCCACGTCGAGGCCCACGAAGTCGAGCAGGGCGAGCGGCCCGAGCGGATGCCCGGCCCCGAGCTTCATGCAGGTGTCCACAGCCTCGGCGTCGAGCCCGCCGCGCTCCAGCAGCCGGACTGCGTCGAACAGGTAGGGGAACAGCAGCCGGTTGACCACGAAGCCGGCCGAGTCCGGCACCTCGACGGCGGTCTTCTCGAAGCGCTCGCAGAGGTCGCGGAAGCGCGCGCGCGTCGACGCGGTGGCCTCCGAGGGGAAGCAGAGCTCCACGAGCTCCATCCGCTCCACCGGGTTGAACACGTGCAGGCCGGCGAAGCGGTCCGGGCGGCCGCTGGCCGCCGCGAGCTGGGCCACCGAGAGCGAGGAGGTGGTGCTCGCCACGAGCGCCTCCTCGGACAGGAAGGCGCCGAGGCGCGTGAGCACGAGGCTCTTTATCTCGATGTCCTCCGCCACCGCCTCCACCGTGATCGTGCAGTCCGCCAGCTCGGCCAGGTCGGTGACCACCGTCGAGTCGCCCACCTTCTCCTCGGCGCGCTCGGCCGAGCGCTCGCTGCGCGCCCAGACGACCACCTCGTGGTGATCCGCGGCCACGCGGGCAAGGCCGCGGGCAATGGCGCCGCTGCCGACTATCCCGAGCTTCTCAGACATGCTTCAGCAGCCCCGGTATGCCCATTTGGAGCCGGATTCCAGCCCGGAACGACGGTTGGTTGACTGGACAGTCAATCGAGTACGCTTACCACAATCGACCGCGGAGGAAGAAGGTCACATGCAGAACGGGCACGGGCGTGAAGTAGTCATCGTCGAGGCGGTTCGCACCCCGATCGGGCGCGGCCATCCCGAGAAGGGCTACTACAAGGACACCCACCCGAACGAGCTCCTCGGCAAGACCTACACCGAGGTCATCGAGCGCGCGGGCATCGACGCCGCGGAGGTCGAGGACGTGATCACCGGCTGCGTGCAGCAGTTCGGCGAGCAGATGTTCAACGTTGGCCGCAACGCCTGGCTCCAGGCCGGCCTTCCGATCGAGACTCCCGCCACCACCGTCGACCGCCAGTGCGGCTCGGCCCAGCAGGCCGTGAACTTCGCCGCGGCGCTGATCGCGTCGGGCGTGCACGACGCGGCGATCGGCTCGGGCGTCGAGCACATGGGGCACATCCCGATGGGCGTGGGCTTCAAGTGGGTCGACGAGGTGGGCTCGCCCTGGCCCGAGGAGCTCATGAACCGCTACAACCTCGTGCCGCAGGGCATCTCGGCCGAGATGATCGCCGACAAGTGGGAGATCCCGCGCTCCGAGCTCGACGAGATCGGCGTGCGCTCGCACCAGCGCGCGCACCAGGCGACCGAGGAGGGCCGCTTCGAGCGCGAGATCGTGCCCTTCCAGGTGAACGGCCACACGCACGTCACCGACCAGGGCATCCGGCCCGAGACCAACCTCGAGACGCTGTCGCAGCTGAAGCCGGCCTTCAAGGAGGACGGCAAGGTAACCGCCGGCAACGCCTCGCAGATCTCCGACGGCGCCGCCAGCGTGCTCCTGATGGCGCGCGAGAAGGCCGATGCGCTCGGCCTCAAGCCGCGCGCGCGCATCGTGGACCAGACGACGGTGGGCGTGGACCCGGTGATCATGCTCACGGGCCCGATCCCGGCCACGAGGAAGCTCCTCGAGCGCAACGGCATGAAGATGGACGACATCGACCTCGTGGAGATCAACGAGGCGTTCGCGTCCGTCCTCGCCGCCTGGCGCCGCGAGCTCGAGCCGGACATGGACCGCGTGAACGTGAACGGGGGCGCGATCGCGCTCGGGCACCCGCTCGGGTCGACCGGCGCGCGCCTGATCACGACGCTGCTGCACGAGCTCGAGCGCTCCGACAAGGAGATCGGCCTCGTGACGATGTGCTGCGGCGGCGGGCTCGGCACGGGCACGCTCATCCAGCGGCTGTAGGCGGCAGTTACCCCCGCTGCGCGGCGGGTAGAAGGCCGACGTGCCGGCGCGTACTCGGGGAATCCTGCTGGCAGGGCGCTATCGCGTGGTCCGGCAGCTCGGCTCAGGCGGCATGGCGTCTGTCCTGCTCTGCGACGACGAGCGGCTGGGCCGCCGGGTGGCGGTCAAGCGGCTGCACGCCGCGAGCCCGGGCGAAATGGAGCAGCGCTTCGCCCGCGAGGCGAGGCTCGGGGCGTCGCTGAACCATCCGAGCCTCGTGGCGGTCTACGACACGGCGACGGACGACGAGGGCGTCCTGATCGTCATGGAGTACGTGGAGGGCGAGTCGCTCGCGAAGGCGCTGCGGCGCGGTCCACTCGAGCCGGAGCGGGTGGCGGCGATGGCGTCCGAGCTCGGCGACGCCCTCGACCACGCTCACGCCCACGGGGTCGTGCACCGTGACGTGAAGCCCGCGAACGTGCTGCTCCGCAAGGACGGCGCCGCGAAGCTCGCGGACCTCGGGATCGCGACCGCGGCGGACCTGACCCGGATCACTCGCACCGGCATCTTGATGGGCACCGCCGTCTACATGGCGCCCGAGCAGCTCGACGGCGGCAAGGCGGGCCCGGCGGCAGACGTGTACGCGCTCGCCGCCGTCTGCTTCGAGGCGCTCACCGGACGGATGGCTCGCTCCGGGCGCACTCCTATGGAGATTGCGAGCGCGATCGCCACCGAGCCCCCGCCCGACCTGCGCGACCACCTGCGCGAGGCGCCGGCGCGGGCCGCCGACATCCTCCGGCGCGGCCTCGCGCGGGAGCCGGAGGAACGGCCGGCCTCGGCCGGGGAGCTTGGCTCCGAGCTACGGCGTGCGCTCGAGCGGCCGGCCGAGCCGGCGCCGCTGGGCACGCGTCCGATCCGGCCGCGGCCGGCTGGCCGCCGCCGCCGCGCTCGAGCGCTTGGCCTTGGGTGGCCCTCGCCGTCGTGAGCGCCATCGTCACGGTGGCCGCCGCCACCATGGCGCTGCTGGCGGCGGGCGACGATAGCGGCGAGCGGCGCGCGCAGCAGCCGCCGGGCACGCAGGCCGAGGCGCCCGCAGCGGGGACTGGCCCGGAGTTGAACGCGCGGGGCTTCAGGCTCATGCGGGCGGGCCGCTTCGAGGAGGCGGTGCCGGTGCTCCGCCGGGCGGTGGCTTCATGGCCCGAGGGCAGTCGCGACATCGAGTACGCCTACGCGCTCTTCAACCTGGGCAGGGCGCTGAGGCTCTCCGGCGACCCCGCGGCGGCGATCCCCTACCTCGAGAAGCGCCTCACCTTCGACGATCGGCGCAAGACCGTCGAGCAGGAGCTGAAGCGGGCGCGCAAGGAGGCCGAGCGCCTCTAGTCAGGCCACGACCGCGGCGCCGAGCGCCTCGACGATGCGTGGGCGGTCGCCGAAGGGCAGCGCCAGCAGCGTGTTCGCGCCGGCGCGCTCGTAGGCGGCCAGACGCTCGTCCAGCTCGCCGTAGTCGCAGCAGACCGCGGAGCCCTCGATCAGCTCGGGAGTGAGCGCCCTGGCGGCGCCCGCGCGGTCGCCGGCGGCGAAGAGCCGCTGCACCTCGCGGGCGGAGTCGCCGTGCCCGAAGCGCTCGGCGGTGTCGACGTAGAAGTTCTTCTCCTTCGCGCCCATCGCGCCGAGGTAGGTGGCGAGCCAGGGCCGGGCGAGGTCGCGCGCGCGGTCGCGGTCCGCGTCCACGCAGATCAGGGCGGCCGGCGCGATGTCCACGTTCGTGCCCTCGAACGGCTCGAGCAGCTCCGACGCCCGCTCCGGGTTGAACATGAAGGGGATCCAGCCGTCGGCGATCTCGCGCCGTCTGCTCGACCGCCTTGGGCCCGATTGCCCCCAGGTAGATCGGAATGCGCTCGCTCACCGGCTTGGCGAGCAGCTTGAGCGGCTTGCCGAGCTCGCTGCCGTCGAGCGGCAGCTGGAACTCCTTGCCGTGGTACTCGAGCGGGCCCTCACGGGCAAGCGCCCTGCGCACGATCTCCACGTACTCCCGTGTGCGCGCGAGCGGCCGGGCGAACGGCACGCCGTGCCAGCCCTCGGACACCTGGGGGCCGGAGACCCCCAGGCCGAGCCGGAAGCGCCCACCCGAGAGCACGTCCAGCGTGGCCGCGGTCATGGCGGTCAGGGCGGGCGTGCGGGCAGGGATCTGCATGAGCGCCGAGCCGAGCCCGATGCGCTCGGTCACGGCGCTCAGGTGACCGAGCACCGACACCGCGTCCTGCCCCCAGGCCTCGGCCACCCAGACGGAGTCGAGCCCGGCCCGATCGGCCTGCGTCGCGAGGGCGATCTGCTCCTCGGCGGAGAACCACGGCCAGTAGGCCACGTACAGCCCGACGCGCACGCTGGCATTCTATGGCGCACGTGGCCGTGGTCCTCTGGCACATCGAGGTTTCGCATTACAACGAGAAGGTGCGCTGGGCGCTCGACTACAAGGGCATTCCGTACGAGCGGCGCGTGCCGATGCCGGGCCTTCACCGGCTGAGCGCCCTGGCGGCCACGCGCGGGCGCCACGGGCGGCTGCCGGTCCTGGAGCTCGACGGACGCCGGATCGGTGACTCCACGGCGATCATCGCCGCACTGGAGGAGCACACGCCGGAGCCGCCGCTCTATCCGGCCGAGGCCGAGGCTCGCGCCCGCGCGCTGGCGCTCGAGGACTGGTTCGACGAGGAGCTCGGAGCCGAGGTGAGGCGCTTCGTGTGGCACCACACGCTGCCCGACACCGACCTGGTGGCCCGGACCCTGTTCGAGCGGCCGAGCCCCGTGCGCGAGCGGCTCCTGCGGGCCACCGCCCCGGTGGCGCGCCTGGCCGTGCGGCGCGACTACAACGTGACCGGCGCGACCGCCGACCGCGGGCGCGACGCGGTCAGGGCGGCGATGGACCGCCTCGAGAGCGAGCTGGGCCCGTCCGAGTACCTGGTGGGGGATCGCTTCACCGTGGCGGATCTCACGGCTGCGTCGCTGTTCACCCCGCTGCTCAACCCGCCCGAGCGACCCTACGTCCCCCCGGTCGCGGCGCCCGCGGTGCTCGAGCTGCGCGAGGAGCTCATGGCGCGGCCCGGCGGCGCCTGGGTGGCGCGCATGTACGCCGGCCACCGCAGCCGACACGCGACGGCGGGGGTGCATGCGCTCAGCCACTGACACCGGGCCGGCTGTGCTGCAGCTCGTGCCCAGCGACGAGGAGCGCATGATGCGCGGCACCGTCGGCGCGATCTGCTCCGGCTTCGGCCCCTCGTACTCGCGCCGCAAGCACGCGGAGGGCGAGCCGCCCACGGAGCTGTGGGACGCGCTCGCGGAGAAGGGCTTCCTCGGCGTGAACATCCCGGAGGAGTGGGGCGGGGGCGGCCTCGGGATGTCCGCGCTCGCCGCGGTAGGCGAGGAGATCTCCGCGGCCGGCAGCTCGCTCCTGCTGATCGTGGTGTCGCCCGCGATCGTGGGCAGCATCCTCGCGCGCCACGGCACCGACGACCAGAAGGACCGCTGGCTGCGCGGCATCGCCGCCGGCACGACCAAGGTGGCGTTCGCGATCACCGAGCCTGACGCCGGCACCAACTCCCACAACCTCTCGACCGCGCTCGAGCGGCGGGGCGACCGCTTCCTGCTGCGCGGCCAGAAGACCTACATCTCGGGCGTGGAGCACGCCGACGCCGTGCTCGTGGTGGCGCGCAGCCGGCTGCCCGACGGCTCGCTCGGGCTGCCCTCGCTCTGCCTGGTGGACGTGGACGCGCCCGGCTTCACGCGCGAGGCGATCCCCATGCCCTACATCGGGCCGGACAAGCAGTGGACGCTCTTCTTCGACGACGTGGAGCTGGACGAGGACCGCCTCATCGGCGGTGAGGGCGGCGGCCTCGGCCCGGTGTTCGACGGGCTCAACCCGGAGCGCATCATGGGCGCCTCGATCGCCTGCGGCGCCGGCCGGCGGGCGCTCGGCAAGGCGTCCGCCTACGCCAACGAGCGCGTGGTCTGGGGCGCCCCGATCGGCAGCCATCAGGGCGTGTCGCATCCGCTCGCCGAGGCCAAGATCGAGCTCGAGCTGGCCCGCCTGATGACGCAGAAGGCGGCGGCCCTCTACGACGCCGGCGCGCCCGGCGCCGGGCGAGGCCAGCAACATGGCGAAGTACGCGGCCGCCGAAGCGGCGATCGCCTGCGTGGACCGGTCGATCCAAGCCCACGGCGGCAACGGCTTCGCGCTCGAGTACGAGCTCAGCGACATGTGGTGGGGCGTGCGCCTGACCCGCACCGCGCCGGTGTCGCGCGAGATGATCCTCAACTACGTGGCGGAGCACTCGCTCGGCCTGCCCAAGAGCTACTAGCGCCATCGCGACGGAGGCCACGATCATCGAGGCGGGCGGACGCGATTTGCGCGTGTCCAGCCCCGACCGCGTGATCTTCCCGGCGACCGAGCGCACGCCCGAGATCACGAAGCTCGGCGTGGTCGAGTACTACCTGGCAGTCGAGGACGGCATCATGCGCGCGCTCGACCGGCGGCCCACCACGCTCGAGCGCTGGCCGAAGGGCGTGCACCCCGGCATCGTCCTGTCCACGCGCGAGAAGGGCGGCGGCGACGCGTTCTTCCAGAAGCGCGTCCCGAAGGGCGCTCCCGACTACCTCGAGACCGCGCGGATCGAGTTCCCGTCGGGTCGCCACGCGGACGAGATCTGTCCCACCGAGGTGGCCGTGGTCGGCTGGGCCGCGCAGATGGGGACCATCACGTTCCATCCCTGGCCGGTTCGGCGCGACGACGTGGACCATCCCGACGAGCTGCGCCTTGACCTCGACCCGCAGCCGGGCACCGACTTCGACGACGCGGTGCGCGTGGCCGCCGAGGCGCGGGGGCTCCTGGACGACCTCGGCTACGTCGGCTTCCCAAAGACCTCAGGTGGCCGGGGCGTGCACATCTATGTCCGGATCGAGCCGCGCTGGACGTTCACGGACGTCCGCCACGCCGCGATCGCCTTCGGGCGCGAGCTCGAGCGGCGCATGCCGGGCGAGGTGACGACGAAGTGGTGGAAGGAGGAGCGCGGCGAGCGCATCTTCGTCGACTACAACCAGAACGCGCGCGACCGCACCATCGCCTCGGCCTACAGCGTGCGGCCGAAGCCGGGCGCGCCGGTCTCGGCTCCCCTGACTTGGGACGAGCTGCCCGAGGTGGCGCCGGAGGACTTCACGGTCGCCACGATGCCCGGCCGCTTCGCCGAGGTCGGCGACCGCCACGCCGCGATCGACGACGTGGCCCACTCGCTCCAGCCGCTCCTGGACATGTACGAGCGCGACGAGGAGGGCGACATGCCCTACCCGCCCGACTACCCGAAGATGCCGGGCGAGCCGAAGCGCGTCCAGCCCTCGCGCGACACCGACCGCAAGAAGTGAGCGCCTTTACGGCGCCTGCGGGAGCTTCTTCGCGCCGCGCTTCGTGACCGGAGCTGACGGCGGCGGCACCACCGGCCCGATGTCCCCGTCCGGCGCCTCGTCCAGGTCCACGATCACCGGCGCGTGGTCGCTGGGCCCCTTGCCCTTGCGGGCCTGCCGGTCCACCCACGCCGCCTTGACCCGCTCGGCGACCGGCCCGCTCGCCAGCACCAGGTCGATTCGCATGCCCAGGTCCTGGTGGAACATCCCCGCCCGGTAGTCCCAGTAGGTGAAGACCCGCTCGTCGGGCCAGCGATCGCGCACGAGGTCACGCAGGCCGAGCGCCTGCAGCTCTGCCAGCGCGGCCCGCTCCGGCGGCGGTCACGTGGGTCTCGCCGGCATAGGCGTCCGGATCGAACACATCGTCGTCTGTGGGCGCGATGTTCATGTCGCCGCACACCACGGTCGCCTCCGGCCCCGCCGCGACCATCTCCCGCAGCGACGCCAGCCACTCCAGCTTGTACCGATAGTGCTCCGAGTCGGGCACGCGCCCGTTCGGCACGTAGACCGAGACGACGCGGATCCCGCCACAGGTCGCGGACACGGCGCGCGCCTCCGGATTCGGGAAGCCGGGCGCGCCGGCGATTCCCGCGACCACGTCGTCGAGCCCGACGCGCGAGAGGATCGCCACGCCGTTCCAGGTCGCCTCGCCGTGCAGCGCAACCGCGTACCCGCGGTCGGCGAGCTCCTGGCCGAGCAGCTCGGTGAACGCTGCGTCCGCCAGCTTGGTCTCCTGCAGGCAGACCACGTCCGGACGGCGCTCGTCCAGCCAGGGCAGCAGCCGCGGCACGCGCTGCTTGACGGAGTTGACGTTCCAGGTGGCCAGTCGCACCGCGCCTCAAGGTACCGGGACCGGCGCCCCGGATAGGGTGCGCCCGTGATCCTCTACACGTGCGGAGGCAAGACGTCCGGGCCAGGCGCGCTGCACCCCTGTGCCAAGGCGGGTGGCGCCCTGGATGCGGCCGGCCACAGCTACGAGCTCAAGCCCGTGGGGGGCTACCGGCTGCTGCCGTGGACCTGGCGCTCACGGGCCCGGGACCGCGCCGAGGTCAAGCGCCTGTCGGGAACGAACGAGGTGCCGATCCTCGTCCTGGACGACGGCGAGGTGATCAGCGACTCGGCCGCAATCGCGCGCTGGGCGCAGGAGCACCCGGCCGCCGGCTGAGCGCCGGCGTGCTACTGACGGCGCACGCGTGAGGCGCCCCTTTCTCGTTTGCGCGACGGCGGCGTATCTATTTTGTCTCGGCGCCACCCCGGCCGGTGCCGCCGGGTGGAAGCCCGACATCCACGCCGCGACCCGTTACGCCGCCACGAGGTCGGGAAGCATCTCGTTCGCCGTCCGCACCGAGCAGCGCGCCTGGGGGCGCGACGCCCCCCGTGCGGTGCCCTCGGCGAGCGTGCTCAAGGCAATGCTGCTCGTGGCCTACCTGCGCCGGCCCGAGGTGCGCCGGCGGGCGCTGCGCCGCGCCGACCGGGAGCTGCTCGCGCCGATGGTGCGCTGGTCCGACAACGTGGCGGCCAGCCGTGTGTTCGGCATCGTGGGCAGTGCGGGCCTCGTCCGGCTCGCCCACCGGGTCGGGATGGAGCGCTTCCGGCCGGCGGCGCCGGTCTGGGGGCTGTCGAGCGTGGACGCCGCCGACCAGACGCGCTTCCTGCTGCACGTGGACCGGCCCGTGCCGCGGCGACACAGGCGCGCCGCGCTCAGGCTGCTCGGGTCGATCGTGCCGTCGCAGCGCTGGGGGATCGCGCGCGTGCGGCCACCCGGCTGGGCGCTCTACTTCAAGGGCGGCTGGGGATCGGGTAGCGGGGCCGTGGACCACCAGGTGGCGCTCCTGCGCCGCGGCAGGCGCCGACTCTCGGTGGCGATCATGACCACGTCGAGTCCCGGCCACGCGTACGCCACGCAGACCCTGCGAGGGCGTCGCCGCACGGCTGCTGCGCGGGCTCCGGCCGGCCTCGCTTCCGGCGGGGGCGGCGGGGCACTAGGGTACGGCGCCATGGATCTCACCCTCTCGCCGTCCGAAGAGGCCTTCCGGGACGAGCTCCGGACCTGGCTCGCCGAGAACCACCCGGGCGAGGATCCGCCCGGAGACGACGCCGCGTTCGAGCACCGCCGCGCCTGGCAGAAGCGGCTGCACGAGGCCGGCTACGCCGGCTTCTCGTGGCCGAAGGAGTACGGCGGCCGCGGCGCGACGCTGGTGGAGCAGGCGCTGTTCGGCGAGGAGATGGCGCACGCCAAGGCGCCGCAACCGGTGAACGTGCTCGGCATGGTCATGGGTGGGCCGGTGGTCATCGCCCACGGCGACGACACCCAGAAGGAGCGCTGGCTGCGCCCCATTCTCTCCGGCGACGAGATCTGGTGCCAGGGCTTCTCGGAGCCCGATTCCGGCTCCGACCTCGCCTCGCTGAAGACGCGCGCGGTGAAGTCGAACGGCGAGTGGGTCGTGACCGGGCAGAAGGTCTGGACCACCTACGCCCACAAGGCCAAGTGGTGCATGCTCGTGGCGCGGACGGATCCCGACGCCCAGAAGCACCAGGGCCTCACCTACTTCATCATGGACATGGAGCAGGAGGCCGTGCAGGTGCGCCCGCTCCGTCAGATCACCGGCGAGGCGGAGTTCAACGAGCTCTTCATCGAGGAGGCGCGCATCCCCGACGAGAACGTCGTCGGCGGCGTGGGCAACGGCTGGATGGTCGCCATCACCACGTTGATGCACGAGCGCGCGGGCCTCGGCGCCTCGGCCGCGGCGGGCATGCGCATCGCGCTCGGAGAGCTGGCGCAGCTCGCCCGCGAGCGCGGGGTGACCGATGACCCGGTGATCCGCCAGCGGCTCGCCCAGATCGCGATCGAGGTGGAGCTGTTGCGGCTGAACGCCTGGCGCGGGCTCACCGCGATCATGAAGACGGGCATCCCCGGGCCGGAGGGCTCGGTGGTCAAGTGGCAGTGGGGCGAGCTCAACCAGTCGCTCACCGAGCTCGCCGTGGACATCCTCGGCGAGGACGGAGCCCTGTGGGACTCGCCCTGGACCTACCGCTTCCTGCGCTCTCGTGCCAACTCGATCGAGGGCGGCACCACCGAGATCCTCAAGAACATCGTCGCCGAGCGCGTGCTCGGCCTGCCGAAGCTGCGCTAGGGGGCAACGCCAGGTGAACTTCGACTTCTCCGACGACCAGCAGGCGATCAAGCGCACGGCCAAGGACTTCCTGGCCGCGCGCTTCACCGCCGATCGCGTGCGCGAGCTCGCCGAGGGCGGCCGCTACGACGACGACGCGTGGAAGGAGATCTGCGAGCTCGGCTGGCCGGGGATCTTCATCGGCGAGGAGCACGGCGGCCAGGGTCTGGGCATCGTCGAGCTCGTGATTCTCATGGAGGAGCTCGGCTACGCCCTCGCGCCGTTGCCCTTCCTCTCGAGGGTCGCGGCGGGACTGGCGCTCGAGCTCGCGGGCTCGGACGAGCAGCGCGCGCGCTGGCTGCCCGGAATTGCGTCCGGCGAGCTGCGTGCCACCGCGGGGCTGGCCACCAACGGCGAGGCCCGTCTGGTCCGGACGCGGACGGCGCCGAGCTGATCGTGCTGCTGAACCGCGACGGAGGCAAGCTCGTCGAGGCGGGCAATGCCGAGGTGGAGGCGATCGAGACGATCGACGCCACGCGCCGCTTCGCGCACGTTCGGGCCGACGGCGGCGAGCCGCTCGCCGGCGACGCCGGCGCAGCCCTCGACCGCATCGCAGCGGCGCTGTCGGCGGAGCTCACGGGCGTGGCGCAGCGAGCGATGGAGATGGCCGTGGACTACGCGCGCGAGCGCAAGCAGTTCGGGCGTCCGATCGGCGCCTATCAGGCGGTGGCCCACCGCTGCGCGCAGATGCTGCTCGAGACGGAGGGAGCACGCTCGGCCTCCTACTACGCGGCGTGGACGGCCGACGCCGAGCCGGAGTCGCTCCCCGCGGCGGCCGCGATGGCCAAGGCGTATTCCTCGGACGCCGCCTGGCGGGTGACCGCCTCCTCGCTGCAGGTGCACGGGGGAATCGGCTTCACCTGGGAGCACGACCTGCACTTCTTCCTGAAGCGCGCGAAGGCAGGCGGGCTGCTCTACGGCTCGGCGCGCGAGCACCGCGACCGCCTCGCGGACATCACGGGCCTGGCGGCCGAAGCGGCCGCGGTTTAGCTGTAGGTTTCAGCGGCGGTGCGCTAGACCGGCGGGGCGCCGTCCGGCCGCCGGCCGGTGATCGCCGCGAAGGGGGAGAGCACGCCCTGTCTCTCGGGCTTGTGCGCCGGCTGCGCCTGCGGCGCCGCGCGCTTCGGCGACGCGA
Organism: uncultured Thermoleophilaceae bacterium; assembly: GCA_963759625.1. Taxonomy (GTDB): domain Bacteria; phylum Actinomycetota; class Thermoleophilia; order Solirubrobacterales; family Thermoleophilaceae; genus JACVRW01. The sequence continues at coordinate 271,917 of CAVXAD010000008.1, forward strand.
CCACGTGCGTCACCCGTACGCCGGTCAGCCGCTCGATGCGGTGCGGAAGGTCCACCTGGAGCCAGCGCGACGTGCCGGTGGGCAGGGTGGAGACCACGACCTCGTCGTACTGGGTCGGGTCCCAGGCCTCGTGCACGGCGGCGATCGGATCCTGGTCGCCCACCTTTCCGTCCACGGCGAGTCCGGCGGAGCGCATGGCTCCGAGCGCCGACGCGAGCCGTTCCTGGGCGGCCTCACGGCCGATCCGTCCGCCCGCCGGGGCCGGCACGACCAGCGTGAACGCGCACTGCGCCGTCGAGGCCCGCTCCCTGAGCGCTTCGATCAGCTCCGACGAGTCGGCGGTCACGTTGGCTACGACCAGAATGTGGAACTCCCAGGCCATGGACCCTCCTCGTGTGCGGTGTCTGAGGCGAGCCTATCTAGTCGCCGGGGAAGCTGGGGAGGCCCGCGCTCGTGGGCCTGGATCGGCCCCCGTCGCTCGGAGCCGTGGGCGAGCGCCTCGAGCCGCGCGATCTCGCGCTCGCCCTCGATCCTGGCCGGATGGTCGGGAGGCAGGCCGGCGATCAGGTTCTGGATCCGGTTGCGGAGCTGTAGCGCGAAGTGCGGGGTGGAGGCGCCCATCAGCTGCCGCACGTCCTCCAGGGTCGGCTCGCGGACGCCGCGGTCGGGACGCTCGTACTCGCTCACGCCGGGGAGGTTATCCGCCGCTCAGGGCGCGGTCGCCTGAACAGGGATCAGCTCGTTGATGCGATCGAGCCGCGCCTGCGCCCGCAGCGAGATCGTGTTGTCGCCACCGAGGATCCACACTCGGTTGTACACCGCCTGGCCCGGGTCGTCCTCGTAGCCCGGTTGCACGCTGAGGAAGTAGCTCTCGAGCGGCTTCGGGAGATCGGCGGCGCGGTCGGTCAGCAGGAGCGGGGCGAACACCCCGCGGGTGGCGAGCGACGCCGCGGCGGCCACGTCGAGAGCGCGGTCGGTACTCGCCAGCGTGAAGTTGTAGCCGGGCACCTCCACACCCCAGCCGAAGTTCCCCTGGCGATAGCGCGCGAACGCGATCGCGTTCTCCACGGGGCTTGGGCCGGCGATCCTGTTCACGGAACCGGCGAGTCCCTTCTGAAGTTGGGCCACGACCTTCTTGGACACGACTCGCTCCGGGCCGAGCACGTAGACGTTCGGGCGGTCGTGCTCGCGCAGCGCGCGCCTGATCGGGTCCGGGATCGAGTCGCTCTTCACGGGCAGGGCGGTGTCGCCCGACCTCGCGGCCCAGGCGGCGGCCGGCATCGCGTAGTCGGCCTCGTCGCCGGAGTACAGGATCACGTCCCTCGACGGGCGCCCGCGCGCCGCCGAGAAGAAGCGGTCCACCGCGGCGGCCCGCTCATAGGCGTCGTCGCCCTCCACCACGGCGGTCTTGAAGCCGCTGGGTCTCGCCACGCCGTCGCCGATCCTGATCACCTGCGCGTCCTTCGCCAGATCCGAACCGCGTGGCTTGAGCGTGTCGAGCGTGTCCGATGTGACGGCGGGCAGACCGCTGCCGTCGGTGAGCAGGATGGGTGCGCCGATCGGCGGCCCGGCCAGCACCGCCGCGGCGACCGCGGACTTCCAGTCGCCGCTGTCCACGAGCACGACCGCGGTCGGCCGGTCGGCGTCCGTGACCGCCGGGAAGAGCGCGCTCGCGACGCCGGCGGCGTCGGCGGCGGCGTCGGCGCCCGGCACGCGGACCGTGTTGCGAGTTGCGGCGGATGGAAAGCCGAGCTTCTCCGCCGCCTGCTCGTCGCTGCTCGAGGCGCCCTTGCTCCCGGGCTGCGGATCGTCGTCGCCGAGGCTGCACCCGGCGAGTGTGAGGGCGGCGAGGACGAGGGTGGCCAGGGGCCTGCGCACGGCGCGGAGCACGATAGCTAGGCCCGCGGCGAGAGCGGCAGGGCCCCTGACGGGGCGCCGAAACCGAGCAGCATTCCGCCACTTCGCGTACGATTGACTGGTCAGTCAACCAGTGCCGGGAGGCGCCCGACGATGGATTTCAAGCTCAACGAGGAGCAGCTCGAGTTCCAGGAGACCTGCCGCAGGTTCGCGCGCGAGGTGATCCGGCCGATCGCCGACAAGTACGACCGCGAGGAGAGCGTGCCCTGGGAGGCCATCAAGGCCGCCCGCGAGTGGGGACTCCACGGGCTGGACCACATCCAGCGCATGGGCTCGGACCCCGACGGCATCGTGAGCTGCATCTACGCCGAGGAGCTCCACTGGGGCTGTGCAGGCATCGCCCTCGCCATCCAGGGCGGCTCACTGGCAGCGGCCGGGATCGCCAGCTCCGGCACCCCCGAGCAGATCGGGCGCTGGGTGCCCGAGTGCTTCGGAATGGGCGACGAGATCAAGCTCGGCGCCTACGCGGTCACCGAGGCCGGCGCCGGCTCGGACGTCCGCTCGCTGCGGACCACCGCCAAGCAGGACGGGGACGAGTGGATCCTCAACGGAACCAAGGTCTTCATCACGAACGGTGGCATCGCCGACGTGACGGTGGTCGTCGCCACGGTCGACCCGGATCTGGGCCACCGCGGGCAGGCGTCCTTCCTGGTGCCGAAGGGCACCCCGGGACTCTCGATGGGCAAGAAGGAGTCCAAGCTGGGAATCCGGGCGTCGCAGACGGCCGAGGTCGTGCTCGAGGACTGCCGGATCCCGATGGAGTACCTGCTCGGCGGGTACGAGAAGCTGCAGAAGAAGCTCGAGCGCGCGCGCTCGGGGCAGTCCACCGGCCGCTCCTCCGGGGCGCTGGCCACGTTCGAGCTCACGCGCCCGCTGGTCGGCGCATCCGCCCTGGGCATCGCTCAGGCGGCCTATGAGTGGACGCTCGAGTACCTCGAGGACAAGTCCGAGGACGGCGTGCCGCTGCTCGAGCAGCAGCGCATCCAGCAGGAGCTCGCCGACGTCGCGACCGAGATCGAGGCCGCCCGGTTGCTCGTGTGGCGCGCCGCCTGGATGGGACGCAACGGCATGCCGATGACCGGGGGCCAGGGCTCGATGTCCAAGCTCAAGGCCGGCGACACGGCGATGTGGGCCACCACGACCCTCATGGACCTCGTGGGCCCGTACGCGCAGACCACCGACTGCCCGCTCGAGAAGTGGTTCCGCGACGCCAAGATCTACCAGCTCTTCGAGGGCACGGCCCAGGTGCAGCGGCTCGTGATCTCGCGCATGCAGCGCGCCGACTACCGGCAGCGCATCGAGGAGGCCACGACGGTGCTGTCACAGGCGCCGGGCAACGCTCCGGGCGATCCGGTCACGGCGTAGCGCGCGGAGCGGCCACAATAGGAGGCGGTGCCGTTCGCCCTAGAACCCGGAGCTGTGGCGCTCCTGGCCCTGCTGGCCACGTTGTACGCACGCGCGGTGGCCACGCTCGGCCGCCGGGGCTACGAGGTGCCCGGCGCGCAGCAGGCGGCCTGGTGGTTCGGGATCTTCCTGACGGCGGCCGGGCTCACGGGCCCGGTGGACGCTCTCTCGGACGACCTGGTGCTCGCGCACATGGGCCAGCATCTGCTGATCGGGGACCTCGCCGCGCCCTTCCTGCTCATCGGCCTGCGCTCACCGGTCTACGCCTTCTACCTGCCTCGCCCGCTGCTCGTCAGCCTCGCCCACCGGCGCCGGCTGCGTCAGTTCTTCCGCGTGCTCAGGCGCCCGCTGGTGGCGATCCCCGTCTGGGTCGTGATCCTCTACGGCTGGCATTTCTCGTTCGCCTTCACGGCGGCGCTGCGACATCCGCTGCTCCACGTGGTGCAGCACCTCTCGTTCCTGTTCGGCGCGATGCTGGTCTGGTGGTCGGTGATCGAGCCGAAGCGGCGCCGCCTGCCGGGCGATCTCTGGAAGGTCCCCTACCTGATCGGCGCGCGGCTGGCGGGCATGTTCCTAGGGATGGCGCTGATCCTGCTGCACTCCCCGGCCTACGTCTCGTACTACGGCGACCGCGCTCGCGACCACGGGCTCTCGCCGCTCACGGATCAGCAGGTGGCCGGGGGGATGATGATGGCCCTCGACATGCTCGTGATGCTCTTCGCGGTCGGCTTCTTCTTCTACCGCTCGGCGCAGGAGCACGACCAGGCCGAGCGCGCCACCGTCGCGGCCGGCTGAGGTGCCGTCAGGCCTTGCCCTGCTCCTGGCGGCCGGACCGTTGCGCTTTGAGTCCGCCGCGGTCCTGCGGGCGGCCCGGCCCTCGATCTCCGAGACCGGGATCTCGTCGTGCGCCACGTCCACAGACAGCTCGGGCAGCAGCTTGACTAGAAACTCCTGCATCCGCTTCTCCTCGCGGAGGATGTCCCTTGCCAGCTTCGCGGTCTCCTTGTCGCCGACCGCCGTGGCCAGCGAGTCGATGACCGTGTAGGTCGCGATCTCGTGTGCCTCCTCCTGGTACTCGGAGCGCGCGTTCCGAAGCATCTTCTCCTGCTCGCCGGATCCGCGAACCGCGTGGAGTGGGCCCCTGGGCCGCCGCCTTGGCCTTTCCGACGACCTCGGAAACGCTCTCCGCCGCCTTCGCCAGGCTTTCGGGTCCCGGGAGCGAGACGGTCTCCGGGTTGCCCCCGAGCTGCTTGATCCGTCTGGACACCTGGCTCGCGTGGGACTTGGTCTCCTTCAGGTGATCCTTGAGGCGCTTCGCGTACTCGTCGTTCGTGGTCATCTGGAGATGTGCCTGCAGCGCGGTCTCGAGCTGCTTCTCCTTCGTGTAGGCCTCGTTCAGGAACTGGACCAGCTTCGCGTCGCGGGCCGGCGTCTCGGGCATTCCGCTCCTCCTCCGTGATCGTTTGCTTCGAACTCGCCCCCGCCTACCCGGAGCTGGACGATTCATGTGCGGTTTCGTGCAAATCGGTGCGAAACGGATTAACCGCCGGGCAGTGGGTATCCAGAGCGGGCAGGGCCGGATCTCGGATGGAAGGGATGAGGGATGGCCAGCAGCTAAATCGGCTTCACGCTCGGGACAAAGCAGGAGCGGCTCGTCGAACGGGTCCGGCTCGAAGGCAGAGTCGAGCGGAGCGTCTCGGTCGGGTGTGGAGCAGGAGCGCGGCTCTCGCGATCGACAGTCGCCGGCCTCGGCGCGCAGTCGCAGCAGCGCCCGCGCTCGAGCGAACGGCTCGGCGCGGTCGAGCGGGAGCGGGAGCGCAAGCGCCCCCAGAGCCGGAGCAAGTCGAGCTCCGGCACCGGCGCTCGCCCGCGACCAGTCAGCGCACCAGCCAGACCGACAATGGGTCTGGTCGGCGACCGTGAAGAGCGCGGCCAGCAAGGTCAGTGGACCGGCCGTTGCCGTGGGCGCCGGTGTGGCTGGGGTCGCCGGCGGGCTTGCACTCAAGAGCCTCACGCGGCCCAAGAAGGTCCTCGGCGTGCCGGTTCCGCGCGCGATCAGGAAGGCGGGCCTGCCGGACCTCGACGTGAAGTCGGTGGCCAAGACCGTGGGCAAGGCGAGCAAGCGGTTCGGCGAGAGCTCGAAGAACGTCTCCAAGGACATCGAGCGGGTCGGCGACCAGGCCGAGCGCATCGGGAAGATCCTGGGCTAGACCGGAAGGAGACTGCGTCATGGCAGCAACGAAGACGAGGTCGCACGCCGTCGGTCAACGGCAGCGCACCCGCGAGCGCGCTCGAAAAGGCCCAGGAGGCGGGCGGCTCCGTGGCCACGGCGGCACGGCGGGCGAAGGGACCCGTGCTCACGGCGGGCGCCACGGCCGCGGGCCTGGCCGGCGGGCTTGCCCTCGGCTCCCGGCTGAGCGGCGGCCGGCGCGGCATCGGCAGCGATCCTGGCGCCGCGGCGGAAGGTTCTCGGCCTGCCGATCGGTCGCAAGAGCGGCCTGGTGAAAACGACCGAGGCGCTGGGGGAGGTTGCGCGCGAGCTGAGCGCGGCGAGGAAGCAGGCCTCGGCCACCACCGACGATGTCCACCAGATCCGCGAGCAGCTGGACAGGGCGAACAGGCAATCGCCCGTCGAGGTCCTGCTCGACGGCCTGACGCACCGGCGCGGCGCCCACAAGCGAGCGAGTCCTAGACTCGGTCTGCAGCCCGGGCCCGCTCCGCCTCGATGCCGGCTCGCTCCGCCAGCCGGTTGTCGCGGCGGAGCTGGGCCTCCCGGGCGCGGCGCTCCTCGTCCGGCGTCTCGGGGGCCAGCGGCGGGACCTCGATGGTCCGACCCTCCTCGTCGAGGGCGACCATCGTCAGATATGCGGTGGACACGTGGACCGTCTCGCGGCTGCGGATGTTCTCGGAGGTCACCCGGACGCCCACCTCCATCGAGCTGCGCCAGGCGGCGTTCACGCTCGCCTGGACGGTGAGCAGCTGCCCGATGTGCACCGGATTCAGAAAGGTCATCCGGTCCATCGCGGCGGTGACCACGCGCCGGCTGGAGTGACGGACCGCGGCGATCCCGGCCACCTCGTCGCAGGCCCGCATGATCACCCCGCCGTGTACGTAGCCGGCGGTGTTCGAGTCGGCCACGCCGAGCCAGCGGGTCAGGACCGAGTGTGAGGCTGACGGAGACCGGGGCTGCACGCGGCGCTAGTGTACGGCGCTCGTACGGGTTCTCGAGCGTGAAGGAGGGCGGCATGCCAGGGCTGGCGGGTCGCATGTCCACTGTCATCAAGGCGAAGATCTCCAAGGCGCTCGATCGCGCCGAGGATCCTTCCGAGACGCTCGACTACGGGTACCAGAAACAGGTCGAGCTGCTGCAGAACGTCAAGAAGGGCATCGCCGACGTCACGACGTCGAAGAAGCGCCTGCAGATGCAGTCGGGCAAGCTCGAGCAGCAGGTGGTGAAGCTCGACACCCAGGCGCGGCAGGCGCTCGCCCAGGGACGCGAGGACCTGGCGCGCGCCGCGCTCGAGCGCAAGACCGTGGCGCAGACGGAGCTCCAGTCGCTCGACCAGCAGGTCACGGAGCTCCAGCACCAGCAGGAGGCGCTCACCGAGAACGAGAAGAAGCTGCGCGCCAAGATCGAGTCCTTCCGCACCAAGAAGGAGGTCATCAAGGCGCAGTACTCGGCGGCCGAGGCCCAGGTGAAGATCTCCGAGGCCGCCAACGGGGTCGGCGAGGAGATGGCCGACCTGGGTCTCGCGATCCAGCGGGCCGAGGACAAGACGGAGCAGATGCGCGCCCGTGCGTCGGCCGTCGAGGAGCTCGAGGCAGCGGGAACGTTCGAGGACCTCAGCCAGCTCGGCGGCGGGCAGGATGACATCGACCGCGAGCTCGCACAAATCGGCGCGGGCGGCCAGGTGGACGACGAGCTCGCCAAGATGAAGGCCGAGCTCGCCCCTGGCGGCGACGCTCCGGCCCTCGAGCAGGGCGAGCAGGAGAAGCCCGCCTGATGATCGTCCGAATCTCGGGAGAGGGGCAGTTCCGCCTGCCCGACGAGGACGCCGCCCGGCTGAACGAGCTCGACAACCGCGCCGTGGCCGCCGTCGAGCAGGGCGACGAGACCGGATTTCGCGAGCTCTGGAGCCAGATGCTCGAGATCGTGGCGAGCGATGGCAATGAGCTCGCCGAGGACGAGCTCGTGGAGTCCGACGTGATCATGCCGCCCCGTGACGTGACCTTCCAGGAGGCGAAGGCCGAGTTCACGGGCGTCGGGCTGATCCCCGACTAGCCAAGACCCGCCGGCGGGATTCCGGCCCGCGGGAAGGGGAGCGGCCGCGTGCAGCGAATCCGGCCACGATGGCTCACTCCGCAAGTGCCCCCGCGTCGGAAGAGCTCCTGTCCGCGACGGTGGAGGTCCTGGCCGACACGCTCGGGCTCCGCGACGGCGAGACGCGCGACCACTGCACGCGCGTCGTAGAGCTCGCCTCCAAGCTCGGCAGGCGACTTGGCCTGGGGGACGAGGAGCAGCGCGACCTCGCCTTCGCCGCACGCGTGCACGACATCGGCAAGGTGGGCGTGCCCGACGCGGTGCTCTACAAGCCGGGACCGCTCGACGAGCTCGAGACGGAGCTGCTGCGCGAGCACTCCGGCTGGGGCGCCGAGCTCGTCCACCGGATCCCCGGTCTCGAAGGAGTGGCCGAGATCGTCCGCCATCACCACGAGCGCTTCGACGGCCACGGCTATCCGGACGGCCTGGATGCGGAGCAGACCCCGCTCGAGAGCCGCATCCTCGCCGTGGCCGACGCGTACGTGGCCATGAACGAGGACAGGCCCTACCGGCCGGCGCTCTCGGCCGACGGAGTGGCCGCGGAACTGCGTCGCGGGCGCGAGCACCAGTTCGACCCGGCGGTGGTGGACGCCCTCGAGGCGGAGATCCCCAGCGCCCTGCCTCGCTAGCCGTCGGTGCCGGTCAGCGTGTCGTCGGGCGCGCCCGAGTCATGGGCAGCCGCCTGCTTTCTGGCGAGCTTCTTGGCCTGCTTCTCGAACCGGCGCTCGAGGAGCCTGCGTTCACGGTTGAGCTTTGCCATCGTGGTCTTCCTCTTGCCGCTTGAGGCCATGCTCTCCTCCTATTTGGGCGGACGCGACCGTTGGCGGTCCCGGACGAGCTGTCGAGGTAGACGAGGGCTAGAGCGTCTGGACGTTCGCGGCCGCTGGGCCCTTGGCGCCCTGCTCGGCGTCGTAGCTCACCTTCGCGCCCTCGGTCAGCGACTTGAAGCCACTGCCCTGGATCGCGTTGTGATGCACGAACAGATCCTTGCCTGGGTCATCGGGCGTGATGAATCCAAAGCCCTTGTCGTCGCTGAACCACTTCACGGTTCCTGTGGCCATCTCTTATCCCTCCGGAAGGTGCACTGCGAAACGCGGAGGGTGCTGCGAGGCAACAACTGCGAAAACGCGGGGCACTGCTTTTGGGTCGAACGGACGTCCGACCGTGGAACGAGTCTAGCGCCCGCCGCGGCGGGCGCCTGCTCCACGTGGCTGCTAAGCCGCGGCTTGCAACCGTGCCCCGAGCTCCTGCAGCGCGTACAGGAAGGCTTCCGAGAAGGTGGGGAAGGGCTGGATCACGTCGTTCAGAACCTCGAGTGGCACGCGCGCGCGGATCGCGACGGTGGCCTGCCCGAGCCACTCGCCGGCCTCGGGCCCGAGCGCGTGGCACCCGTGAGCCGCTCGCCGTCGGACACGAGCGTGAGGAAGCCCGGCCGCTCGGCATAGGCGCGCGTGTAGGTGGACGTGCGCGGGACCTCGGACAGCGGCACGGTCGCGGTCACCGCGCCGTCGGCCTCGCCCACGGCCGCCGCCTGCGGATCCGTGAAGACCACGCGCGGCACGGCGTCGTAGTTGGCGGCGCGGGGCCGGCCCAGGATGTTCGCGGCGGCCACGCGGCCCTGGTACTTGCTCATGTAGGTGAGCGGCCACACGCCGGTCACGTCGCCGATCGCCCACACGCCCTCGGTCACGTTCATCTGATCGTCGACCGGGATCCCGCTGCGGGGTGGGCTCGACGTCCACGGTCTCGAGTCCGAGGCCCTCGGTGCGGGGGCGACGGCCGGTGGCCACGAGCAGGCGGTTCCCGCGCAGCTGCTCGCGCTCGGGGAACTCGAGCACGAACTCGTCCCCGTCGCGGCGGGCGGCCGACGCGTGCTGGCCGAAGCAGAGCTCGATCCCGTCCGCGGCGAGCGCCTCACCCAGGGCCTGGCCGAGCGGCTTCGGCTCCTGCGGCAGCACATGGTCCATCCCCTCCACGAGCGCCACCGACGCGCCGAGACGCGACACGGCCTGTGCCATCTCCACGCCCACGGGCCCGCCGCCAAGCACCAGCATCCGGCGCGGCACCTCGGTCAGCGCCGTGACCTCGCGGTTGGTCCACACGCCGTCGAGCTCGCTCAGCCCGGGGATCGGCGGCAACACCGGATCGGACCCCGTGGCGATCACCACGTGATCGGTGGACAGGACCTCCTCGCCGACCTGCACGCTCCCGCGGCCCGCGAGCCGCGCGGCGCCGCGGACGAGCTCGATGCCCTTGCCGGCGAGGTAATCGGCCTTGTGGGTGTCGTCGTAACCGGACACCATGAAGTCGCGCCAGGCGAAGGCCGGCTCGGGGCGCACCCCGCCGCTCACCGCCTCGCGCGCGCCGGGCGCCTCGCGCGCCTCCTGCAGCGCCTCACCCGGACGCAACAGCGTCTTCGACGGGATGCAGGCCCAGTAGTCGCACTCGCCGCCCACCAGGTGGCGCTCCACGATCGCCACGCGCAGGCCGGCGTCGGCCAGCAGCCCGGCGCAGTGCTGCCCGCCCGGGCCCGCGCCCACGACCACGACGTCGTAGCTCATGCGGGAAGTCTCCCAGTAACTCACCCTGCGGGCGTGTCGAGCGGCACTCGCCACACTGTCGGGAGATGATCTTGCTCTCGCCCGGTCGCGCTGGGCTGGTGGCGCTCACGGCCGCGATCGTGGCGGGTTGCGGCGGCTCGGATGCACCGGACCACCCGGCTCCCGTCCCGGAGCGCTCGGCGGACGAGCGCCTCGTGCGCGCCTGGTCGGCCGCGCTCGGCCGCGACGACTTCCGCGCCGCCGCCGCGTTGTTCGCCCGGGGGGCGCTCATCCAGCAGAGCCGGACCTTCCGCCTGCGCACCCGCCGCGCGGCGCTGGCGTTCAACATCTCGCTCCCCTGTCGCGGAAAGGTGACCCGCGTCGAGGACGAGGGGAAGACGTCGGTGGCCGCGTTCTCGCTGAGCCCGCGCCCGGGAGTCCCTCCCGCCGCCTGCGACGGGGTGGTCCGGGTGCGCTTCCGCTCACGCGGCGGGAAGTTCGTGGAGTGGCGGCAGCTGCCGGAGCCCGCGGCCCCGGCTGGTCGGTCGGCCTGAGAAGTAAGAATGCTGTAAATGCGATCGCTCATCACAGCCATGTTCCTGCTCGCGCTCGGTGCCTCGCCGGCGCTCGGGAGCCCGGCCGCCGGGCATGCCCCGCCCGAGATGAGCCTCGACAAGGTGCTGGTGGTGGGCACCGACGGCACGCGCTGGGATCTCCTCCAGGCCGCGATGAAGTCAGGCCGTGCCCCGAACCTCGCCCGGCTCGGCCGCGAGGGCTTCGCTCGCCCGTCGCTGCTCGAGTACGGCCCCGAGGTCCTCACGCTCAGCGAGGTGGGCTGGTCCTCGATCGCCAGCGGCGTCTGGCCGGACAAGCACGGCGTGGACGGCTCGAAGCTCAACATGGACCCACGACAGGCGACGAAGAACGGCTACCGCGACTTCCTCACCCGCATCGAGAACAACGTGTCCGACTTCGACACCTACCTCGCCAGCGATTGGGCGAACATCGGCTTGGCGGAGAACGGCGGGCCCATCTTCGGGAGCCTCGAGGACGCGCGCTTCACGATCGGGGTGGAGAACGAGACGCTTGCCGCCTGGAACGCCGGCGACGTGGAGGTGACCGATGACGCCGAGCGCTATCTCCGCACCGGCGACCCGGACGCGAGCTTCGTGTACCTCGGCCTGGTGGACGAGACCGCGCACCTGGCGGGATCGGCCCTGCCCGCCTACGCGACTGCCATCGCCACCACCGATGGGCGCATCGGGAGGCTCATCCGCGCCGTCCGCTCGCGCCCGAGCTATCCGTTCGAGAACTGGACGATCCTCGTGACCACCGACCACGGGCAAAAGGCGCTCACCGAGCCGTCGCTGGTCAGCCACCTCAGCCAGACACCACTCGAGATCACCTCGTTCGTGATCGGCTCGGGGCCCGGGTCTGGGGCGGAAGATCGTGAAGCCGCGTGTGGTGGACATCGCGCCGACCGTCCTGCACCAACTCGGCGTGCGGGTCAGGCCCTCGTGGAAGCTCGACGGGCGCTCCCTGTCGCACTCACGGGCGTCGTCCTGGGCCTTCGCGGCCGTGCGAGGCGGCCCCGAGGAGCGCCGCCTGGTGACCTCGCTCAGGTTCGGCTCCCCGCCGAAGGGAGTCACGTCGGCCGTGGTGCACCTCCCCGCCGCGGTGTCCGTCGACGGCGGCGTCAAGGCGATCAGGGCGCTCGTGAACGGGCGGGCCGGCCTCGCTGCAGCTCGCCGGACGCACGGTGGTGGCCACGTTCAAGCGCCGGACGCTCAGGAAGCTGGCCGTGGGGACCGAGCCGGGCGGATTGCGGGTCGACTCCGACCTGCTCCGCAAGGGCAGCCCGGCCGTGACCGTGGTCCTGCGGAGCGGCAAGCGGACCCTCGGACGGCTGCGCGTCGACCTCGCCGGCTGACTCGCGCCGCCGAATCGAACCGGCCGGCCGGCGCCGCCGTATACCCTCGGTCAGGTTTCGTCGATCGGGAGGTGCCGTCCAGATGCGCAAGCAGATCGCCCTAGTCCTCGTCCCCCTCGGCCTCGCCGGTGTGGCGCTTCCCGCGGCGGCGTCCGAGCCGGCCGCCCACGCCGCTGCGACGAAGAAGGTCAAGGTCGGCGATCTCTTCTTCAAGAAGAGCAAGATCACCGTCGAGAGCGGCGACACCGTCAAGTGGACCTGGGTCGGCGAAGCCCCACACGACGTGACCGTGACGAGCGGGCCGCGCAAGTTCCACTCCCGCACGCAGACGTCCGGCACCTACTCGAAGAAGCTGCGCAAGCGGGGCACCTACCGCTACATCTGCACCGTGCACCCGACCCAGATGAAGGGGAAGATCGTCGTCAAGTGACCGCGCCGAGGGCGGGGGCGCTGCGGCCCGCGCCTGGTCGCCCGCCCCGCGCGTCGCGCCCGGAGCGCCCGCCGCAGGCGCTTACTGCGGCTGGGTAAGGGTGTCTGTTCGGGCATTCAGGACCGTCTGCGTCCCGACTCAGCGAGCGGCGGTCCCGCGGGGTCGGGTCGGAGCGTGTCCGTGTCGTACATCGCCTCGGGGGGTTGGGCGAGTTATTCGTCTATGAGACGGTTAACTCGCCCAGGGGTCGAGGGCCCCGGCGCCGCCCGACGCCGAGTGCAACGGGAAGACACCTGCGCGCAACCGGAAGCGCACAAACGAGCCCGGCGCCCGGGGCACCACCTCCCCACCCAGCCGCCGTTCAGAGCGCTTGTGCCCGCCGGCGGCCCGGCGCCCGACGGCGAACCGCGCCGCCGCTCGCTAGAGCGGGATCTCCCAGAGCGGGAACCAGCGGGACATGTCCTCCTCGAAGGGCAGCTCCCCGCCCATCTGGGCCTTGAGCCGCAGCTCGCGCTCGCTGTCGCGCTCCTTGTTCCCCTTGGGGACGAACGGGTAGTACGCGCCGCGCTTGAAGTTGTAGATGAAGTAGACCGGCCGGCCCTCCTCCTCGAAGGCGAACACGGCGGCGAGCAGCCGGTCGCCGTAGCCGCCGCCCTGGAGCTCGGTCGAGACCGTGTTCAGGGACACCACCAGGTCCTCGAAGTCCTGGTCGCGCAGGATCAGCCAGCGGTAGCCGAACTCGTCGTCGGCGGTCTCGACGACGGTGCCCGTGTCGCGGGCGCTGCTCGTGAGCAGCTCCTGGGTGTCCTTGACGATCGACTGGAAGTCGGCGGTGCCGAGCGGCTGGAAGACGATCGCGGCCACGCCTCGGTGCGTCAGGCCCAGCCCCGTCTCGAGGGTGACCTGTGCCGTGGTCATCGCGAACAGGCGATCCGGCGCCGGGGCCTTGAGCGTCTTCCCCCTGCCGCCCAGGAGCGCGTCGAGGAAGCCCATCGCTAGGCGGCCATCCCCTAGGCGGCGGTGCCCTGAAGCTGGGACTCGAGCTGCTGCAGGCGCTCGATCCGCTTCTCGAGCGGCGGGTGCGTGGCGAAGAGGGTCTTGAGGCTGCCCTTGACGCTGGCGGGCACGATGAAGAACGCGTTCAGGTTCTCGGCCTGGCGGAGGTCCTGGGTGGGCACCTGCTGCATCCGGTCCGAGATCCGCACGAGCGCGGCGGAGAGGGCGCTCGGCCGGCCGGTGATGATCGCGGCGCCGCGATCGGCCGAGAACTCGCGGTAGCGCGAGAGCGCGAGGATGAGGAAGAAGGAGACGATGTAGACGACGAGCGAGACCAGAAAGATCACGAGGGCGGCGGGAGCGCCGTCGTCGTCGTCGCCGCCGCCGAAGAAGAACGAGAACTGGAGGATCATCGACGCGACCGAGGCGAAGAAGCTCGCGACGGTCATGATCAGCACGTCGCGGTTCTTGACGTGGGTGAGCTCGTGGGCCATGACGCCTTCGAGCTCCGACGGCGACAGCGCCTTCATGATGCCCGTGGTGGCGCACACGGTGGCGCTCTTCTGGGAGCGGCCCATCGCGAACGCGTTGGGCACCTCGGTGTCCGCCACGCAGATCTTGGGCTTCGGCAGGTCCGCCTGGATGCAGAGCCGCTCGATCATCGCGTGCAGGCCCGGCGCCTCCTCGGGAGTGACCTCCTTGGCGCCCATCGCGGCCAGGCCGAGCTTGTCCGAGAGGAAGAACTGAGCGGCGAGCAGGCCACCGACGAAGACCAGCGTCACGACGGCGCCCGCGCCCACCGCGGCGAGCACTCCGATGAAGACGACGTAGAGGACTCCGAGCAGGAACAGCGTCAACAGCATCCGGAATTGGAGACCCCGGTCACGAGGGAAGATGGCCCGCTGCTGCGCCATGGATCGAACTGTAGTGACCCAGGCCGGGGACACGAATCAGCCAAGCTGCACAGGCACGTGCAGAGGGGGGAAAGCGGCGCTGCGCCTCGACGGCCTCTGATACAGTCCCGCCGTCTCAAGCGCTGAATTTCCCTGCACAACAGGGAAAACGGGGGAACCAGTTCTCCGAGGGTCAGGGGCGAATCGCCGTTTTGGGTACGGCGTAGCGGCCATCACCGCGAGCCCGTCAGCTAACTCCGTAAGCGCGCGGCGAGACGAAGATGATGAGAAAGACCTTCTGGGTTCCCATAACCCTGGCCGTGGTGGCCTACCTCGTGCTCCCGTTGCCGGGGCAGTCGGCGCCGTTGTCGAAGCGCATCGACCAGAAGCGCTCGCAGCTCGAGCACGTGAAGGAGAAGGAGGGCGTGCTCACCACCACGATCCAGACCTACTCGAACCGCATCGACGGCCTGAAGGGTGAGATCTCGGCGACGCAGAACCGGCTCGGCCGGGTGCAGAGGAGCCTCGACCAGCAGAAGTCGGAGCTGCTCCGGGTGCGCGACCGGCTCGAGACGGCGCGCGACCGGCTCGAGCGGCTGCGGAGCCAGCTGGCCACCTCACGCAAGGTGCTCGCCGCCCGGCTCGTGGAGATCTACAAGGCGGACGCGCCCGACGCCCTGACCGTGATACTCGAGGCCGACGGCTTCGGCGACCTGCTGGAGCGCGCCGACTTCCTCGATCGCATCTCCGACCAGGACCGGGAGATCACCGACCAGGTGCGCGGGCTGCGCGACAGCGCCAAGCACCAGGCCGACCAGCTCGCGAGCCTGGAGCACCGCGAGCAGCTGGCCGCGGAGCGCATCCTGCGCGAGCGCGACCAGATCGCCTCGGTTCAGGACCAGCTCGTGTCCTCGCGCACGCAGCTGGCCGCCGCGCGCACCGACCGGCGCGGGGCGCTCGCCCAGGTCCGGTCGAGCCGGGACAGCCTGGAGGGGGACCTCGCTTCGCTCGAGGCCGAGCAGGCACGCGTGGCCTCCACCCTGCAGGGCGCGAGCGGCAACGCCTTCGCCGGCCCGGTCAGGCAGGGCAGCGGCCAGCTGATCTGGCCGGTGAACGGCCCCATCGCGTCGCCCTTCGGGATGCGCTGGGGACGGCTCCACGCGGGCATCGACATCGCCGTGCCCGCCGGCACGCCGATCCGCGCCGCCGACTCCGGCCGCGTGGTGCTCATGGGCTGGGTGGGCGGCTACGGCAACTACACCTGCATCCAGCACACCAGCTCGCTGTCCACCTGTTACGGCCACCAGTCGCGGTTCGGCACCTCCAACGGGGCCGCCGTGCAGCAGGGCCAGGTGATCGGCTACGTGGGCTGCACCGGCCACTGCTTCGGGGACCACCTGCACTTCGAGACCCGCATCAACGGGTCGCCGGTGGACCCGATGGGCTACCTCTAGCCGCGCTCTTCCGACCGGCTTGACCGAGCCGAGTCGGCCGCGCCTGACACCATCGATTGTGTCGTGTGGTTCGGCGGCGACAACTTCGCGCTCACCTGCGCTCAGGCGGCCTGCGTCGCGTTGCCGGGCGCCGGGGTGCCGGCGTGGACGAGGCGGTTTCGAACCGGTGCCTGGGCGTTCGTCTTGCCGCTGTCGATCGCCGTGGTGGTCGGGGCGATCGCGGTCGTGCCTTCCACAGCGGACGTCCTGACCTGGGTCGCGTTGCTCCTGGTCCCGGTCGGCTGCGGGCTGGCGCTGGGCTGGGCCGCCCGCGGCGCACGGCCGTGGCTGGCCCCCCTCGCGGCGCCGCTGCTCGCCATCGCGTGGACGATGCAGGACGAGCGACTCGGACAAGCGGCGACCACGGCGCTGATCGTCGGCTCAGCCGTGACGCTCGGGCGGCTGCTGGCGAGCGCGGCGCCGCTCGCGCTGCTCAAGGCCGCAGTGGTGGCGATGGCGACCGTGGACGCCATCCTGGTGTTCTCGAACAGCCTCCAGGCGCCCAACGCAGTCCTCGTGGCCGCTTCGCCCGGCCCGGGCCTCCCTCAGCTGCAGTCGGCATCGTTCGGCCAAGCCGGCCTCGGCTACGGCGACTTCTTCGCCGCCGGCGTGGTCGGCGCGATCGTCGCGGCCGAGCGCGGACCGCAGCTGGTGCGCCGCGCTGGCGATGATCGGCGTGTCCCTGTGCTGGGACCAGCTCTTCCTCCTCTATGACGTGCTCCCAGCGACCATCCCGCCGGCCGTGGTGCTCGTCGCGGCGGAGCTCCTCCGCCGTCGACAGCCCGACCACGCCGGGCGCCGGACGCGCGGGAGCCCATTGCGCAGCTAGCCCAGCCGGTGGAGCCGGGGCGCGCGCGGCTGCCGCTCACGGCGAGCAGCTGGACGCGGTTGGCGCCGGCGCGGAGGGTGGCTGGTGGCACCAGCGCGGCGTAGTAGAGGGGGCCGCCGCGAACCGTGCGGAACGCGGGCGAGGTGCCCGCAACCTTTCCGTTGATGGCCACCGCCACGGCCGCCGGCGGGGTGCCGGGCACACCGGTCAGACGGCCGGTCACGTGAGCTCGGGACGAATGCCGACGAAGGATCCACCTCGCGGTAGGCGCGGGCGTCGTCGAGCGTGGCTCGGGTGTGCCCTGCAGGGGCCGGGTCGAGCCGGGTGACCAGGCGGCCGACGAGACCGCGGTAGGGGCCGATCCCATAGAGGCCCGGAGCACGGTCGCCCGCGCCGAAGAGCCGCAACTTGAGTGCCTGTGCTCCCTTGGCCCAGCGGCGCAGTCCCGGCCAGGTGAGCGTGAAACGGCGTCCAGAGCGCTGGTAGACCACCGTCTTGCCGGGGATACTGCGGGCGGCCGGACCGTAGATCGAGTGGCCGCTTACGTGGTAGGGAATCGGCACGTGGGTCAGACGCGACAGCGTGGGGACGACGTCCTCGCTGCGCACGTGCCGCGCCGGCACCGTGCCGTGCGCTTCATAGGGGCGCTTGATCAACAGCGGCGTGAGCGCGATGTCGCCGAAGTTGCGACGCGAGATCTCGTGCCCGTTGTCGACCCGGCCGAAGCTCTCGCCGTTGTCGGCGCTGATGACGACGATCGCCTTGTCGTAAAGGCCCTGCGCTTTCAACCGAGCGATGAGCGAGCCCACCAGTTGGTCGACGTAGCCGAGCTGGAGCAGATGGCGCTGGTACTTCTGGATCGAGACCCAGGGGCTGCCGAAGGCGTGCCCCCAGCCGGGCACCGGCTCGGCCCCTGTGAGGTATTGCTGTCCCGAGGGCAAATAGCGCCACGGGCCGTGGGGCATGAGGACGTGCTTGAAGTAGAAGGTGGGCTTGGTGGTCGCCCGGATCGAGCGGATCCAGCGCTCGAATCGCTCCGGGCGACCCTGCGCCAGTTCGTGCAGGACCGACCGCGAGGTCCGCGTGCGCACGTGGGGGCAAAGGCGTCGCGGGCAGAGGCTGGTGACCTCTTCGGAGGAGTCGATGCGGTAGCGCGAGCCCAGCAGCGTGAAGAGGTTGCGCGGCATCTGGCGAGAGGTTGGCCTGACGCCGCGGCTGGGCAGGTTGCCGGTGAGCAGGGCTCCCATCGCCCGCGGCGTCTCGTCGGCCGGTGCCGTGGCGTAGGGAAACCAGTCGCCGTCCCGGGCGAGCTTCGCGAAGTTGGGATAGCGCACGGCATCGATGCGGCCGTCGGCGCCGACCAGCGACGTGGTCGAGAACTCGTCGAAGGAAATGAAGACGACGGGTGGGTGGCGGGGGACGGCCGGCTCGGCGGCGCCGTGGCCGCGATGACAGCCAGCGAGGAACGCCGTGACGATCAGCGCCGCGACTGCGACCGTGCGGGGCCTCTGCACGACGCTACGGTGACTAGGTCTGGCCTCGTCGGCCTCGCGCATCGTGGCGCGCAGCAGGCGGACTGACGGCCGCCCGCAAGCGCGCCACATAGCGTCGGCAGGCCGTGTCGCGGATAGCATCGCTTCAAGATGGACTCGAGCCCGGCTCTCCGGATCGCGCTCGTGGCCTTGGCGTTCGCGACGTGGCTAATCGTCCCGGCGGGATGCGGTTCGGAGGACACGAGTGGTGAGTCCCGCCTCAGGATCGAGCTGTCCCCCATCCCTCCCCCGCTCGGGGAGGTAATCGTCTACGTCGGTGAGGCGGCCAACACCAGTGAGCGTGCCGGTGGTCACGAACAGGTCACTCTCGAGTGCCTCGACCGCACCGGCAGAGTCGTGCTCCGCGGGCGACACCGGTGGCCCTTCCGGAGCACCGACGGCGGGGTGTTCGAGGCTCACATTCACCAGCGCCTCCGAAGAGGCAGTCAGAGGTCCATCGCGAGCTGTCGGCTGGTCGGGACCGAGGGCCCGCTCGAGGGTCCGGTGAGCGTGGAGGGACTGGGCTAGCGGTAACCTCGCGGCGTGAGGAAGCGGCTCTCCCTTCTGTTCGTCACAGGCCTCGTACTCGCCCTTGTCGGCGCCTCTCCCGCGCCCGCTTCCCACGGTAAGGGGTGCGGAGTCGTGTCGAAGGGCTCCAAGGACTACAGCGTCAGAGCGCGGGTCATGAGTTGCAGCTCGGCCCGGAAGTGGGTGGGGCGCTATCTGCGCAGCGGCGCAAAGCCATCCGGCTTCAGCTGCGTCGATCCGGCCGGCAGCATCCGTGTCTACTGCAGCCGCGGCTCCAAGTCCTACTGGGCGACCCGCCTCTGACGCGGTGCGACGCCTGATGGCCACGGGCGGGCTGGTCGCGGCGCTCGTGGCCACCCCCGCGCCGACGCTCGGGCACCCAGGCCACGGGCCCTCGGAGGTCTACGTCGCGGACAACCTCTTCGCTCCCGCGACGGCGACCGTCGCTACGGGCGACACCGTGGTGTGGAAGTGGTACGGGCCGGTCGCGAACCACTCGGTCACCGCCGATCCCGGGCAGACGGAGAGCTTCGAGTCGGACCCCGGCAAGCAGCCCGCCGAGATAGACCATGCGGCCGGCTTCGTCTTCACACACACCTTCACTCACCTGGGGCGCTTCACCTATAGCTGTCGCGTTCATCCCACCATGCGGGGCGCCGTCATCGTGATCGCCCCCGTCGCCCCGGACGTCACAGGGCCACAGCTCACCAAGGTAAGCCTCAGGAAAAAACGGGTCTGTCGGAGCCACACCCGCCGTTGCCGCCGGACCCGCACGTACCTCCGACTCACCACCTCCGAGCCGGCAAGCCTCGTCGGCCGGATCGATCGCCGCAAGCGAGGGCGCTGGCGGCTCGCCCGCACGCTGTGGTTCCGTGCGCCCCAGGGACCATTCCGGAGACGGCTCGGCCTGAACGGCCTCCAGCCCGGACCCTTCCGACTGAGGCTCGTGGCCTACGACAACTCGGACAACAGCTCGCCGCACGACCACGCTGCGCTTCAGAGTGAGGAGACCCTAGGACTGGCGGCCGGAACTTGCCCAGCCGCTTGATCGCGCAGTTGCCGTTGCGGTCGCAGACGGCGGTGGCCACGGCGTTCAGCTTGCTGCCCTTGAGGCGGATTACCCGCCGGAGCGGCTTCCGCTTCCTGACGGCCACGGCGTAGGAGCGGCCGCCGTCGCGCGACACCAGCACGGAGTAGGTCAGGTGCCCGGCCAGCTCGCGGCCTCTGGCCGTGCGGTCGCTCGCGCGCGAGAGGCGCACCGCGACGTGGGTGCCGTCGCGCCGTCGAGCGCGGCCGCGCTTCCGGGGCGGGGTCACGTCGTACGTGCGCGCGAGCGCGGTTGCCGCCGCGCCGTCCACCACGCCGGAGCCGGTCCGCTCGTTCCACCCGGTGCCCTCGGTCTGCCGCGCCGAGCGGACCAGCACGTCGGCCACCTGCTCGGACGCGAGGCGCGGCTCCACCTGCCAGGTGAGCGCTGCGATCCCGGCCACCAACGGGGCCGCGAAGCTGGTGCCCTGCCCGTAGGCGAAGCGCGCACCTCCCTGGGAGAACACCCGCAAGCAGGAGAGCGGGTCATCCCAGATCGTCGTGGCGGCGGCCGGCAGGATCGAGAACACGCCCAGCGCGCAGCTGCCGGCGCCGGCGCCCGGCGCCGCGAGGCTCACGTAGTCGTTGTGGTTGGAGAACGCCGTGCTGCCCCCGCCCGGGCGCGTGGCCGTGACGGAGAGGCCGATGCCGCGCCCGCCGCGCGAGCCGCCCACGGCCGCGGCGGGGAACTCGAGCGGGTTCCCGAACTGTCCGTCGTTGCCCGACGCCGCCACGGGGAGGACATCGTTGTAGAAGGCCGTCTCGAGCACTCGCAGCTGGCTGAGGGTGTAGCCCGGGCCCGAGAGGCTCAGGTTGATCACGGACGCGCCGCGAGCGATCGCCGCCTCGATGCCGCGGACCATCGCGCTGATCGTGAAGTTGCCGTCGCGCGACGCCCGGACCGCGAGGATCTTGGTGGTGCCGGCCACGCCCTTGCCGCCGATCCCGTTGCCGTCCACGGCCGCGATGAGACCGGCCACGAAGGTGCCGTGCCCCACATCGTCCGTGACCGTGCGGCCACCCGAGAAGAGGTCGTAGGTGCCCGCGATCTTGCCCGCGAGCTCCGGGTGGGTCACGTCGACGCCCGTGTCCACGACGGCGATCTTGTGCCGGGAGCCGCCGCCGGCGGCGGCCAGCGCGGCGGCCGCGCCCACCTCGTCGTAGGCCCAGGTGTACTTGATGCCCGAGCCCCCTGCCGTGACGTCCACCGAGTCGAACGGATCCACGGTCATCCGCAGCCGGCGATCGCGCTCCACGTAGGCGACCCGGGGGTCGGAGCCCAGAGCGCGCACGAGCGCGCGCCCGGACGGAGCGGTGGCCGCGATGATGCCGCTCAGCCGGAAGGCCTCGGGATGGGCGCCGAGGCGCTCGAGCTCCGCGGCCAGCGCACCCGTGTCCGCGTGCTTGCGTGCGCCTACCAGCACCCGGACCGGACCGGCGGACAGCGCGATCGACCGCAACCCCCCGGCGGACGCGGCGAGCGCCTTGCCGGCGGCGGGGAGCGGCAGCTCCCGCGGCCCGGTCGCGGCGGCCCGGGCGCCCTGCCGGGCCGCCTGCCGAAGGGCGGCGTCGTCGACCACGTCCGCCTGGACCGGGGCGGTGACGGCGCCGGCGGAAACGGCGGCCAGGAACGTGGCGAGCAGGGCCTTACGCACTCCGACGATGGTAGGGACGGGTGTCAGAGTGCGTATCGGGACGGGCGCTAGGGTGCATATCGGTGCTCCCCGAGATCAGCATCGGCCCGGTCACCCTCCAGACCTTCGGGATCGCCTTCGCACTGGCGTTCGTGGCCTCCGGCCTCACGATGGCGCGCCGGCTGGAGGAGGTCGGCAAGCCGGTGGACTGGGTGTACGAGATGGTCTTCGCCGCGCTGATCGGCGGGCTCGTGGGCTCGCGGATCGACTACCTGGTGCAGAACTGGGACAGGGTCTCCGGCGATCTCCTCGGCAATATCTTCTCCGGCTCCGGGCTCGTGTTCTTCGGCGGCCTGTTCGGCGGCGCGATCGGGGTGATCATCTGGGCCCTGCGGCGCGGCGTGCTCAGCTGGGAGCTGACCGACTGGGCCGCCGTGCCGATTGCGATCGGATACGTCGTGGGCCGGGTGGGCTGCCAGGTATCGGGTGACGGCGACTACGGCACGCGCTCCGACCTGCCCTGGGCGATGGCCTATCCGGACGGGACCGTGCCCACCACGGACCGGGTGCACCCGACGCCGGTCTACGAGACCTTCGCGATGGGTATCGCCACGCTCGTGCTCTGGCATCTACGCGACCGCTTCGCGCCGGGCGTGCTGTTCGGGATCTACCTGGTGATCGTGGGGGTGGAGCGCTTCCTGATCGAGATCATCAGGCGCAACGACTCGGTGGTGGCGGGCCTGACGCTCCCGCAGCTGGTGAGCGTGGCGGTGGCCGCCATCGGGGCGGCGATCATCGTCACGCGCCGGGCCGCGCAGCGGCAGCCCGCGCTCGCGTAGCGCGGCTGCCGAGCGGCAGGCTCCCGGCCGCTGCGGCGAGGCAGAGCGCGAGCGCGACCGAGGCGCCCGCGGCGGTGCCCACGTGGTAGGACGCGTAGATGCCCACGATCCCGCCGGCCACTCCCGTGGCCGCGCCGGCCATCACGGCGCGCCCGGTCGAGTGCGCGCGCCTTCGCACGGCGATGGCGGGCCCTACGATCAGAGCCAGCGAGAGCAACGCGCCGAGGCCCTGCACGGCCACCGCAACCGCCGCCGCCACGAGCGCGACCAGGGCGAGCCGGATCAGCTGTGGCCGGACGCCGAGCGCAGCGGCGGTAGCGCCGTCGAACGCGGTCGCGGCGAGCGGGCGGTGGAGCGCGAAGAGGGCCAGTCCGCCGAGCCCGGCGAGCGCCGCGGCCGCGATCAGGTCGGAATCCGACACCCCCAGCGGATCGCCGAAGAGCAGCTCCTCGAGGCGCTGAGGCGAGTCCGGGGAGAGGGCGAGCAACGCGCCCAGCCCCACCAGGCCCGTGACCACGACGCCGGTGCCCGCCTCCGGGCCGATGCGCGGGTCGCGCGCGGCCACGGCGATGAGAGCCGCCGCCACGGCGACGCCGCCGGCCGCGCCGAGCAGAAGCGGGGCGCCGGCCAGGGCCGCGAGCACCAAACCCGGCAGCAGCCCGTGCGAGAGCGACTCGGCGGCGTAGCTGAGGCGCTCGACCACGACCCAGAAGCCGAGCGCGCCGCACACCGCTCCGAGCAGCGCGATCTCGAGCAGCGCGCGCCGGTCGATGCCGGAGCGGAGCGGATCGAGGATCGGGTCGAGGATCTCCACCGTCAGTGCCCGGTGTGGTGGTGCTGCACCGTCACGAGCCGCTCCTCGCCGCCGTGGCTGAGGACGATCAGCTCGCGTCCGTAGGTGGCCTCCAGCGTCTCCCGCGTCAGCACGGCGGCGGGCGGGCCGAACGCCACCTGGCGGCCATTCAGGCAGAGCACGAGATCGAATGCTCGGGCGCTCGCCACGTCGTGCGTGGACACCAGGAGCGTGCGCCCCTCCGCGCGCAGCGCGTCGAACACCCCGGCGATCAGCTCGGCGCTCGCCGGGTCCACGCCGGAGAGCGGCTCGTCGAGCAGCATCACCTCGGCTCCCTGCACGAGCGATCGGGCGAGCAGGGCGCGCCGGCGCTGTCCCCCCGACAGCTCCCCGAAAGGGACGCGGGCGCTGTCCGCCAGCCCCACCCGGCCGAGTGCCGCGTGCGCACGCGCCCGATCCTCGCGAGCCGGCGGGCGCCACCAGCGTCCCGCGGAGAGCGTGCCCATGAGCGCCACGTCGAGGGCGTTGACAGGGAAGTCGAGGCGGGTGCGGTCGGTCTGCGCGAGGTAGGCGGGACGGTCCGTGAGGCGCAGCGAGCCGGCGGCCGGGCGCAGCTCGCCGAGGAGAGCCCGGAAGAGGGTCGTCTTGCCGCCGCCGTTGGGCCCCAGCACGCAGACCGACTGGCCGGCCCCCGCGGCGAAGCTCACGTCGCGCAGTGCCGGCGGGCCGCCGTAGCCCGCGCTCAGGCCCTCCGCGACCACCCGCGGCTCGCTCACGGCGTCGGCGCCCGCGGGCACCCGGCCGGCGAGCGCCGCGGTGAGCGCCAGCGCGCCGTACACGGCGGCGCCGAGCACGGCGATCGGCGGGCCCGGGGGAGCGTCGAGCCAGTAGGCGAGGTAGAGCCCGGTGGCTGCCTCGCCGAGGGCGAGCCCGACGGCCCAGGCGAGAAGCCCGGGAACGCTGCGGGCAAGCAGGCGCGCCCCTGCGGCCGGGAGCACGAACACCGCCCCGACCAGGAGCGCCCCCACTGCCGGGATGGCCGCGACCGCGGTGAGCGCCACGAGCGCAAGCAGCGCCAGGTCCGCGCGAGCGGAGCGCAGGCCGAGCGCCGGGGCGGCGTCGGGGTCGAAGCCGATGGCCGTCCACGTGCGGCCGAGCGCAACGGTGGCCGCGAGCGCCACGCACCGCGCAGGCGGCGGAGAGGGCGAGGTCCGAGCCGTCGAGGCCGAGCAGCGTGCCGAACAGCAGCCGGTCCACGCCGGCGCCGGACTCGAACACGTCGCTGGCCAGCACCACGCCGAGCGCAAGCGCCGCCACCAGCAGCAGGGCGGTGGCAGCCTCGGAGTCCTCGCCGGTCCGGCGCGCGCCGCCCACCCCGCCCGCGTATCCCAGCGCCATGGCGAGCGCGAGCAACGTGGGGCTGAGGCCGGTGGCATCGGCGGTCACGAGGCCGGGGAAGGTGGCCGAGCCGACGGCGTGCGAGTAGAAGGCGAGCCGCCGCAGGATGACCCAGGCCCCCACGAGCCCTCCGGCGAGCGCGAGCAGCACCACCTCCGCGAGCGCCTCGCGAAGGAACGGGAGCTCGACGAGATCGACCGGCGAGGGCACCGCCCGAAGCCTAAACGAGAATCGTTCTCAGTTCGGGCCGCCGGCCCGGCGGGCCGCATCGCGCACGAACCGGCGCGACACCGCTTGGAGCTCCATGTCGTGCTGCAGCGAACGGTGGTGCCCGCCGGGGAGGACGAGCAGGCGCTTGGGCTCGTGGGCCGCGGCAAAGAGCTCCTCGCTCGTGGTGTACGGAACCTGCTCGTCGCCGCGGGCGTGCAGGAGCAGCAGCGCCGTGTCCGGCCCCAGCTCCGCAACCGCCCGATAGAGGTCGAGCGAGCGCAGCCACGCCTCGGTCGCTTCCACGTCGCAGCGGAAGGTCTCCGGCCCCTCGGCGCGCAGGGCTCGCACCAGCAGCTCCTCCGGCGCCGGGCAGATGGCCACCACGGCGGCGACGGAGGGGTCCCGGGCGGCGGCGTGGATGGCCGTGAAGCCGCCCATGCTCGAGCCGCGCAGCGCGACCACGGGCACGTACCTCCGAAGCAGGTCCAGCATCGCCAGGGCGTCGTCCACGGCGCCCGGCCCGTAGCGCCCCTCCGACCGCCCGTGGCCGCGCGCGTCGAACGCGAGCGCGGCCAGGCCGTCGTCACGGCAGCCGCGCGCGAAGTCGAAGTGGCTCTCCTTGGCCGATCCCGCGCCGTGGAGGACCACCACGCCGACCGCGGGCCGGCCCTCGGGGAGGAACAGCGCGTAGGCGAGCCCGTCGCTCGTGCCCAGCTCGGGTGGCGCCGGTGGGGCGTGCTTCATGAACTACGAGTCTCGCACCCAGGCGGTGCTTCATAATCGCCGCCCGTGGCAGCGGTGGCCGTATCCCATGTCTATCCGCTGGGCTCCCGGCTGAACGAGCACGGCCGCCTCGAGGTGGGCGGATGCGACCTCGCCGACGTTGCCCGCGAGTTCGGCACGCCCGCGTACGTGTACGCGGAGGACGACATGCGCGCCCGCGCCCGGGCGTACGTGGAGGCGCTGGGAGCGCGCACCGACAGCTTCGAGGTGGTCTACGCCGCCAAGGCGTTCCCCGCCACGGCGGCGTTCCGGCTGATGGCGGAGGAGGGGCTGTCGTGCGACGTGGCCTCGGCGGGCGAGCTTCACCTCGCGCTCGCCGGTGGCTTCGACCCGGCGCGGATCTACATGCACGGCAACAACAAGACCCAGGCGGAGCTGGACTACGCGCGCGAACGGGGCGTGGGCCACGTGGTCGTGGACTCGTTCGACGAGATCGACCGGCTCGAGGGCACCGGGCAGCGCGTGCTCATCCGCGTCACGCCGGGAATCAAGGCCAGCACCCACTCCTACATCCAGACCGGCCAGGCCGACTCGAAGTTCGGCTTTCCGCTCTCCGAGGTGCCGCGAGCGGTGGAGCGCTGCGCCGAGGCGGGGCTCGAGCTGCGCGGGCTCCACGCGCACATCGGGTCGCAGATCTTCGACCTCGAGGCCTTCGAGGCGGTGGCCGAGGTGCTCCGCGGGATCGGCGAGTGGCCGCTGCTCAACCTCGGCGGCGGTCTGGGCATCGCCTACACCGCCGCGGACGAGCCGCCGAGCATCGAGGCCTACGCGGAGGCGCTGCTGCGCCACGTGCCGCCGGGGGTGAAGGTGCTCTGCGAGCCCGGTCGCTCGCTGGTGGGGAACGCCGGGGTGACCGTCTACACCGTGGGCACCGTCAAACGGGTGGCAGGCGTGCGGACCTGGGTCGCGGTGGACGGCGGCATGTCCGACAACCTGCGGCCGATGCTCTACGACGCCCGCTACGAGGCGGAGATCGTGGGCCGCTTCGGGGGGGAGGAGCTGTGCACGGTCGCCGGGATGCACTGCGAGTCCGGGGACGTGCTCGTGCGCGACGTGCCGCTCGACGATCCCCGCCCGGGCGACCTGCTCGTGATACCCGCGACCGGCGCCTACGGGCACTCGATGGCCAACAACTACAACGCGGCCCGGCGCCCGCCGGTGGTCTTCTGCCGCGACGGGGATGCGCGCCTCGTGGTCCGCCGCGAGACCTTCGACGATCTGACCCTACGTGACGTCTGAGGGCCCGTTCCGGGTCGCCCTCCTGGGGCACGGCACCGTCGGCGCCGCCTTCCACGAGCTGCTCGAGTCGCGCGCGGACGCGATCGCCGCCGAGGTGGGCCGCCGCCCGGAGGTCGTGGGGGTGCTCACACGCAGCCGCGGCGACTTCGACGACCTGCTCGAGCGAAGCGACCTGGTGGTGGAGCTGATGGGCGGCACCGAACCGGCGCGCGAGTACGTGCTGCGCGCGCTCGCGGCCGGCCGTCACGTGGTGACCGCGAACAAGCAGCTGCTCTCCCAGTTCGGCGAGGAGATCTTCGAGGCCGCCCGCGCCAACCAGGTGCAGCTGCGCTTCGAGGGCGCCGTGGCCGGCGTGGTGCCCGCCATCCGCGTCATGTCCGAGACGCTCGCCGCGGCCCATATCGAGCGCGTCCACGGGATCGTGAACGGCACCACCAACTACATCCTCACCGAGATGGCGCGCACCGGGGCCGGCTACGAGGACGCCCTGCGGGATGCGCAGGAGCTCGGCTACGCGGAGGCCGATCCGACCGAGGACGTGACCGGGAAGGACGCCGCCGCCAAGATGGCGATCCTCGCTCGGCTCGCCTTCAACGCGGACGTGCACCTCGACCAGGTGAGCTACGAGGGGATCGACCAGATCACCGCCGACGACATCGCCTACGCCAAGCAGCTCGGGCTCTCGCTGAAGCTGATCGGCTCGGCGGAGCGGATCGACGGCGGGATTGCGGTGCACGTTCACCCGACCTTCCTCTACGCCGGGCACCCGCTCGCGTCCGTGAACGGCGCGTTCAACGCGGTGACCATCGAGTCGCCGGCGATCACCGAGATCACGCTCTCCGGGCCCGGGCGCGGGCGGTCCCCAGACCGCCTCCGCGGTGCTCGGCGACGTGATCTCGGCGATCATCCCGCCGCCCTCGCTGCCGCCGCGGCCGGTGGCCCAGCCGATCGTGACCGACGTGGCCTTCTCGTTCTACCTCCACCTGGAGGTGGCGGACCATCCCGGCGTGCTCGCGCAGGTGGCGGAGATCCTCGGTCTCCAGGGCGTGTCGATCAGGTCGGTGGTGCAGCACGGCCTCGGGGCGGACGCCCGCCTCGTGATGGTCATGCACCCGGTGCTCGAGTCGCGCTTCCGCGCCGCCGTGGACCTCATATCGCGGCTCGACTTCGTGCGCTCCGCGCCGCGGGTCATCCGCGTGATCGAAGAGGTGTTCGAGTAGGTGCGGGGGTGACCCAGGGGATGTGGCGCTACCGGGAGCGGCTGCCGGTGGAGCCGCTCGTGACCCTCGGAGAGGGGGACACGCCGCTCGTTCCTGCGCCGCACCTGTCCGAGCTCACCGGGTGCGCGGTGTGGCTGAAGCTCGAGGGCGCCAACCCCACCGGCTCGTTCAAGGACCGCGGGATGACGGTGGCGGTCTCGGCCGCCGTGCTCGAGGGCGCCGAGGCGGTGGTGTGCGCCTCCACCGGCAACACCGCGGCGAGCGCGGCCGCCTACGCCGCGCGGGCGGGGCTGCGCGGAGCCGTGATCGTGCCCGAGGGCAAGATCGCCACCGGCAAGCTCGCCCAGGCGCTCATGCACGGCGCCCGGGTGGTGGCGCTGCGCGGGAACTTCGACGAGGCGCTCGCCCTGGTGAGGGAGCTCGCGAAGCGCCACCCGATCGCGCTCGTCAACTCGGTCAACGAGTTCCGCATCGAGGGGCAGAAGACCGGGGCCTTCGAGGTGTGCGACCAGCTGGGCGAGGCTCCCGACGTGCTCTGCATCCCGGTGGGCAACGCCGGCAACGTGACGGCCTGGTGGCGCGGCTTCACGCGAGTACGAGGCGGCGCCGCGGCTTCACGGCTACCAGGCGGAGGGCGCCGCGCCGCTCGTGCGGGGCGCCCCCGTGGAGGCCCCGGAGACCGTGGCGAGCGCGATCCGGATCGGCAACCCGGCGCGCTGGGAGGACGCGATGAGCGCGTTCACCTCCTCGCGCGGCGAGGTGCGCGCCGTGTCCGACGAGGAGATCCTGTCCGCCTACTCGCTGCTCGGCGCCCGTGAGGGTGTGTTCTGCGAGCCGGCCTCGGCGGCGTCGGTGGCCGGGCTGCTCAAGTACGGCGCCGAGGGCACCGTCGTCTGCGTGCTCACCGGTCACGGGCTGAAGGACCCGCAGACCGCCATGAGCCGCGCCGCGTCGGTCGTCCCGTGTGAGCCCGACATCGACAGCGTCGAGCAGGCGGTGCTCGCATGAGGCGCCACCGCTCGATCCGGGTGCCCGCCTCCTCCGCCAACCTCGGCCCCGGCTTCGACGCGCTCGCGGCGGCGCTCTCGCTCTCACTCGAGCTGGAGGTGGAGGAGACCGGGCGAGTTCGAGGTGCGCTCCGATCTCGAAGGGCTGCCGCTGGACCGCTCGAACCTGTGTGTGCGCGCGTTCGAAGCGCTCCATCCCGCCGACGGGATCCGCTTCGAGATCCGCTCGGAGATCCCCCCGGCCGCGGGCCTCGGCTCCAGCGCCGCCGCGATCGTGGCGGGCCTGGTGGCCGCCGACCACATGTACGAGCTCGACGCGCCGCTGTTCGACCTCGCGCGCGAGCTGGAGGGCCACCCGGACAACGTGGCCGCGGCGCTGCTCGGCGGCTTCGTGATCTGTGCCGAGGGCGAGCCGGTGCGCTTCGACCCGCCGCCCGCGCTCGAGGCGGTGCTGGCGCGACCGCCGGGAGAGGTGCCCACGGCGGAGGCGCGCGCCGCGATGCCTGCGGACGTGCCGCTGGCCGACGCGGTTCACAACGTGGCGCACGCGGCGCTGCTCGTGCTCGGCCTGGCACACGACGACCTCTCGCTCGTGGGCCGTGGCCTGAGCGACAGGATTCATCAGCCCGCCCGGCGCGCGCTGTATCCGGAGTCGATGGAACTGGTGGATCGCGCCGCGGAGCTGGGGGCGGTGGGCGCCACGATCTCCGGCGCGGGCCCGACGGTGCTCTTCTGGTGCGACTGGCAGGCCACCGGCGCGCTCGTGGAGCGGCTGCGGAGCGAGGTCAGCGGGTGGGACCTGCGCCGCGCCACCTTCGCCCCCGGGGGAGCGGACGTGCGGGCGCTGTGAGCGACGAGATCCGAGCGGCGGGCGGGCTCGTGGTGCGCGACGGCGAGGTGCTGATCGTCCACCGACCGCGCTACGAGGACTGGTCGCTGCCGAAGGGCAAGCTCGACCCGGGCGAGTCCTGGGAGCAGGCGGCGCTCCGCGAGGTGGAGGAGGAGGCGGCGGTGCGCTGCCGGCTCGTGCGCGAGCTCCCGCCCGTCCAGTACGTGAACCAGGGCCGCCCGAAGCGGGTGCGCTACTGGCTCATGGAGCTGGTGGAGGATCTGGGCTTCACGCCCAACGACGAGGTGGACGAGGTGCGCTGGCTCACCTCCGGACGAGGCCCGGGCGCTGCTCACCTACGAGCGCGACCACGAGCTCTTGCGCGCCGCCGGGCTCGGCTGAGCGGCCGGTCATCCCGGCGCTACGCCGTCGCCAGCTCGGGCCGGCGGTCGGCCCAGGGGCGCGCGGCCTCGAGCTGCGCGCCCAGTGAGAGCAGGGTGGCCTCGTCGGCGGGGCGGCCGGCCAGCTGCACGGCGAGCGGGAGCCCGTCCTCGCCGTGGAACAGAGGCAGCGAGATCGCCGGCTGGCCGGACACGTTGTACGAGGCCGTGTAGGGCGTGAAGTTGCCCGAGCGGCGGAAGTCATCCAGCGGGTCGTCGCTGCAGGCGTCGAGCTCGCCGATCGCGACGGGGCGCTGTCCCAGGGCGGGGGTGAGGACGGCGTCGTACTTGTCCATGAGCCCGATCCAGGCGCGCGACACGGCCTGGAGCTGGGTGCGGGCGAGGAGGTAGTCCATCCCGCCCCTCTCCTGGATGATCTTCCAGGTCTCCCACGACAGCGGCTCCACGAGGTCCTCGGAGGGCTCGCGGCCGGTCAGCAGGCCGCCGAAGTAGATCGCCGTGGCGATGCCTGTCCCGAAGATGACCGTGAAGGTCGGCAGCAGGTCGGCGCCGGCCCAGGGCGCCTCGAACTCCTCGAGCTCGTGGCCCAGCGAGGTCAGCAGGTCAGCCGCCTCGGTCACCGCGGCCGCGGCCATCGGGTCGAGCTCGCCCGCGATCGGCATCGCCGTGGTCACGCCGATCCGCAGCTTCCCGGGCTCGCGCGCGGCCGCGCGGGCGAACGGGCTCGGCCGGGGGCGGCGCCCAGGTGGCATCGCCCACCTCGTAGCCGGCCAGGACGTCCAAGAGCTCCGCGGTCTCAGCGATGGAGCGGCTGAGCACGCCGTCCTGCACGAGGAAGTCGTCGCCCTGCTCGGGCCCGCGCGACACGCGGCCGCGGGTGGGCTTCAGCCCCACCAGGCCGCAGCAGGCCGCGGGGATGCGGATCGAGCCGCCGCCGTCGCTGCCGTGCGCGATCGGCACCATGCCGGCCGCCACCGCGGCGGCCGCGCCGCCCGACGAGCCGCCCGGGGTGCGCGAGGTGTCCCAGGGGTTGCGGGCCGGGCCGAAGCGGCGGGGCTCGCTCACGGGCAGGATCCCGAACTCGGGCATGTTCGTCTTCCCGACGATCACGAAGCCCGGCGTCGCGGATGCGGCGCGTGACGAAGGAGTCGTTCGGCGCCACGAAGTCGCCGAACAGGTCCGAGCCGAAGGTGAAGGGCATGCCCGCCACGGGCGTGGTGTCCTTCATGGCGATCGGCACGCCGGCGAAGGGGCGCGGATCGCCCTCCCCGATCGCGTCCGCCGTGGCGAGCGCGCCCTCGGGGTCCACGTGCACGAAGGCGTTCAGCTCCGGCTGCAGCGCCTCGATGCGCGCGAGCGAGGCTTCCACCAGCTCGCGCGAGGTGAGCTCGCCCTCGCGGACGAGGCGCGCCAGTTCGGCCACGGGCTTGAAGAGGAGCTCGGACAAGGTCGTCAAGCCTATGCGGGCACGAGCTCGGCGCGCAAGGCGCCGAGGCGCTCGCGGGCGTCCTCGTAGCCGCCCAGCCGCTTTAGCACCTCGTGGCCGAGCGCGGCATAGTCGGCCCCGAGCTCGGGCGCGAAGTCCACGATCGAGACGCCGCGCTCCGCCGACTCGGCGTAGCGCACCGAGCGCCGGATCACGGTCGGGAACACCTTGTCGCCCCACCGCTCCTGCAGCTGCTTCAGGGCCTCGCGCGAGTGCACGAGGCGCATGTCCGCGATGTTGAGCACGACCCCGAGCCAGTCCAGGTCGGGATGGAGCGACTCCTTCGCCAGCTCCACCACCTCGAGCGCCTGCTCCACGCCCTGGAGGGAGAAGTACTCGGCCTCGCTCGAGATCAGCGCGTGGTCGGCGGCCACCAGGGCGTTGACGGTGAGCAGCCCGAGCGAGGGCGGGCAGTCCACGAGGAGGAGGTCGTAGCGGCGCTTGAGCTCCCGCAGCGCGCGCCGGAGCGTCAGCTCCCGGCCCATCTTGCCGCCCAGGATCAGCTCCGCCTCGGCGAGGCCGAGGTTGGCCGGCAGCACGTCGTCGTGCACGGCGTCGGCGGCCTTGGCCTGGCCCGACAGGACGTCCGCGACGGTGGGGGAGGCATCCGCCGGCACGTCGAAGTAGTCGGAGAGGTTGCCCTGCGGGTCGAGGTCCACGCACAGCACCTCCAGGCCCGCCCGCCGGAACACGTCGGCGAGGGTCCGCACGGTGGTCGTCTTGCCCGTGCCGCCCTTCTGGGAGAGGATCGTGATGGTGGTGCCCACGAGTCAGGCGAAGATACTCGTACGCCGTCGGTGGAGTGGTCCCGGCCTTCTGATCGTGGCCCTGCTCGGCTCTCCGGGCTGCAACGAGCCGTCGGGCACCGAGGCTCTGGGCCAGGCCCGGCAACGTCTGATGGACGCGCCGAGGGTCGTGGTCGAGCGCCCGCACGGCAGGGTGGAGACCTACGCCCCCGGCCTCAACGTGATCGTGGAGAGCGGCCACGTGCTCAACTGGGCCAACCGGCGGGTGGAGCATTACTGGTTGGCGGATCGCTCCTGCTACGACACCTCCACGGAGTTCGAGCGCGCCGACTTCCGCGACCAGCGGCGCGGAGCGGTCCCGGAGGTGAGCTCCGCGCGCGTGGAGCACCGCTCGGGCCGGACGCTCGTCATCTGGCGGCTCACCGACCAGGAGCGTGCTCCCGACCGGGAGGGATCCGTGCTCCTCGACGAGGAGGGGCGCCCGGTGCTGGTGCGCGGCCGCTCTGAGCCCTGGGGCGGCGAGCCGGCCCGCGCGGACCCCTCGACCCGGATCTCCTATCCGGCACGGGTCAGAATCCCGCGGCCTTCGCCGCTCTGCCGGGACGCTCCCTAGCTCTATAGTTTCGCGCTCCCTGCCCGTCGCGCGCCCACTCGGAGAAGGCGCGGATTCCGAGGAGGTGAAGAGAGCCCTGCAGGCAGTGCCCGGCCTGTACGACCCGACCTACGAGCACGACGCCTGCGGCGTCGCGTTCGTCGCGCGCCTCGGTGCGCCGGGTTCGCACGAGGTGATCTCCCGTGCCTTGTACGCACTGGAGCAGCTCGAGCATCGCGGCGGTGAGGGCGCCGACCCCGACACCGGCGACGGCTCGGGGATCCTCGTACAGATCCCGGATCGCTTCCTGCGCGAGGAGTCCGGCCTCGAGCTGCCGAACGCGGGCGGCTACGGCGTGGCCATGTGCTTCCTGCCCCAGGAGCCGGACCTGCGCCGGCGCGCGGTGGACCTGATCGAGCGGACCGTGGAGGCCGAGGGACAACGGCTCCTCGGCTGGCGCGAGGTGCCGATCGACGAGAGCGCCTGCGGCGTGGGCGCCCGGGCGAGCGCGCCGCACATCGCCCAGCTGTTCGTGGGGGCGGCGGGAGACGGGGTGGCCGACCGGGACGCCCTCGAGCGCAAGCTGTACGTGATCAGGCGGGTGGTGGAGACACGAGCAGCTGGACGGCCTGTCGATCGCGAGCTTCTCCTCGCGCACCCTGGTGCTCAAGGGAATGCTCACCGCGCCGCAGCTCTCGCGCTACTACCCGGACCTGCGCGACCCGCGCTTCGAGAGCCGGCTCGCGGTCGTGCACTCCCGCTTCTCCACGAACACCTTCCCCAGCTGGGAGCTCGCGCACCCGTACCGGATGCTCGCCCACAACGGCGAGATCAACACGCTGCGCGGCAACCGCAACTGGATGCGCGCGCGTGAGGGGGATCTGTCCTCGCAGCTGTTCGGCGACGACATCCAGAAGATCAAGCCGCTCCTCAGGGACGACATCTCCGACTCGGCCTCGCTGGACGGCCTGCTCGAACTGCTCGTGCTCGGCGGCCGCTCGACCGCTCACGCGATCTCGATGCTGATGCCGCAGGCCTTCCAGGGGCGGCCCGAGCTTCCCCAGGAGGTACGCGACTTCTACGCCTACCACGCGGCGCTCGTGGAGCCCTGGGACGGCCCCGCGGCGGTGGCGTTCAGCGACGGGCGCGTGGTGGGGGCGACCCTGGACCGAAACGGCCTGCGGCCGGGACGCTGGCTCACGACGCACGACGGCTGGGTGGTGCTCGCCTCGGAGACCGGCGTGTTCAAGACCACCGACGACCAGGTGAGCGCCAAGGGCCGCCTTCAGCCCGGGAAGCTGTTCCTGGTCGACCTCGAGGCGGACCGCATCGTCCCGGACGACGAGATCAAGCTCGACCTCGCGCGGCGCCGCCCCTACGGGGAGTGGCTCCGCGACCGCGTGGTGCACATCGAGGACCTTCCGGATCGCAGCCCGCGGGTGCCGCGCGTGGAGCCGCTGCGGGCCCGCCAGCTGGCCTTCGGCTGGTCGGAGGAGGACCTGCGCGTGATCCTCGCTCCCATGGCGCGCGACGCCGCCGAGCCCACCGGCTCGATGGGCAACGACCTCGCCCCGGCCGCGATGTCGGACGCGCGGCCCTCGCTCTTCTCGTACTTCAAGCAGCTCTTCGCCCAGGTCACGAACCCGGCCATCGACCCGATCCGCGAGTCGGTGGTGATGAGCCTCGAGGCCGTGATCGGCCCGGAGATCAACCTGCTCGGCGAGACGCCGGACCACTGCCATCAGCTCGTCATGCCGGAGCCGCTCCTGCGCAACGGGGAGCTGGAGAAGCTCCGGCAGGTGGACCACGAGGTGTTCGAGGCGCGCACGATCGACGCCACCTGGCCGATCTCGGCGGGTCCCGAGGGCATGGAGGCCCGGGTGGAGGAGATCTGCCGCGAGGCGTCCGAGCTCGTGGAGCGCCGCGTGAACATCATCATCCTCTCGGACCGCAACATCGGGCCGGACCGTGCGCCGCTGCCGTCGCTGCTGGCCACGGCGGCGTTGCATCACCACCTCGTTCGCGAGGGCACGCGCCTCAAGATCGGGCTCGTGGCCGAGACCGGCGAGGCCCGCGAGATCCATCACATCGCCTGCCTGACCGGCTACGGCGCGTCGGCCGTGAACCCCTACATCCTGTTCGAGTCGCTGTACTCGCTCCACCGCGCCGGCCGCCTGCCGGACGGCATGGGCCCCGAGGAGGCCGAGCAGCGCACGGTGAAGGCGATCGGCAAGGGGCTTCTGAAGGTGCTCTCGAAGATGGGCATCTCCACGATCCGCTCCTACACCGGCGCCCAGATCTTCGAGGCCGTGGGGATCGAGCGAGCGGTCGTGGACCGGCACTTCACCGGCACGGCGTCCCGGATCGGCGGCGTGGGCCTCGACGTGCTGGCGCGCGAGGCGCTCGACCGGCACGCGCGCGCCTACCCGGCTGCCACGTCGGAGCTGCTGCCGTCGGCGGGCGTGTACCAGTGGCGCCGCGGCGGGGTGTTCCACGGCTGGAACCCGGAGACGATCGCGAGCCTCCAGCACGCCGCGCGGAGCGGCGACGGCGCCGAGGCCTACGAGCGCTTCGCCCGCTATGTGAACCACGTGGCCGCTCCGCGGTCCATGCTGCGCGGGCTGCTGCGCTTCCGCGACGACATCGACCCGCTCCCGCTCGACGAGGTCGAGCCCGCGATCGACGTGGTGCGCCGCTTCAAGTCCGGCGGGATGTCCCTCGGGGCGCTCTCCCCCGAGGCCCACGAGACGCTCGCCGTGGGCATGAACCGGCTGGGCGGAAAGTCGAACACCGGCGAGGGCGGGGAGGATCCCGCCCGCTTCGACGACGAGCGCCGCTCGTCGATCAAGCAGGTGGCTTCCGGCCGCTTCGGCGTGACCGTGCACTACCTCGCGAACGCCGACGAGCTCCAGATCAAGGTGGCCCAGGGCGCCAAGCCGGGCGAGGGCGGCCAGCTGCCGGGCCACAAGGTGGACCGCTACATCGCGGGCCTGCGCTTCTCGACGCCGGGGGTGACGCTGATCTCGCCGCCTCCGCACCACGACATCTACTCGATCGAGGACCTCAAGCAGCTGATCTACGACCTGCGCTGCGCCAACCCGCGCGCACGGGTGTCGGTGAAGCTCGTGTCCGAGGTGGGGGTGGGCACGATCGCGGCGGGCGTGGCCAAGGCCAACGCCGACCACGTGGTGATCGCCGGGCACGACGGCGGCACCGGCGCCTCGCCGCAGGCCTCGATCCAGCATGCCGGGATCCCCTGGGAGATCGGGCTCGCGGAGACCCAGCAGACGCTCCTGCGCAACGACCTGCGCTCGCGGATCATGGTCGAGGTGGACGGCCAGATGCGCACGGGCCGCGACGTGGTCATCGGCGCCATCCTCGGCGCCGACGAGTTCGGCTTCTCAACCGCCCCCCTGATCGCGCTGGGCTGCGTGATGATGCGCGTCTGCCACCTCAACACCTGCCCGGTGGGCGTGGCCACGCAGGATCCGGAGCTGCGCGAGCGCTTCGAGGGGAGGCCGGAGCACGTCGTGAACTACCTGTTCATGGTCGCCGAGGAGGCACGCGGCCTGATGGCGTCGCTGGGCGTTCGCTCCGTCGAGGAGCTGATCGGCCGCACCGACCTCCTGGCGGCCGACGAGGCGGTCGACCACTGGAAGGCGCGCGGCATCGACCTGCGCCCGTTGCTCGAGGTTCCGGACTCCGTGCCGGAGAACGCGCCGCGCTCGCGCGTGCGGGCGCCGGAGCCCGTGCTCTGGGACTCGATCGACGTGGACCTCCTGCAGCTCTGCCGCGGAGCGATGGAGGAGGGGCGCAGCGTGCGGGCGGAGCGGCCGATCGAGAACAAGAACCGCGCGGTGGGCGGCCTCCTCTCGGGCGAGATCGCGCGCCGGCACGGCTCCGCCGGCCTGGCCGACGGGATGGTCGAGGTCCTCCTCCGCGGCTCCGCGGGCCAGAGCTTCGGCGCCTGGCTCGCACACGGCGTCTCGCTCGTGCTGGAGGGCGACGCCAACGATTACGTCGGGAAGGGCCTGTCGGGCGGCTCGCTGGTGGTGCGCCCGCCGGACGCGGCCCGGTTCGCCGCCGAGCACAACGTGATCGTCGGCAACGTCGTGCTCTACGGCGCCACGAGCGGGCGCGCGTTCTTCCGCGGGCTCGCCGGCGAGCGCTTCGCTGTCCGGAACTCCGGCGTGGTGACGGTGGTCGAGGGCGTGGGCGACCACGGCTGCGAGTACATGACCGGCGGCCGCGTGGTGGTGCTCGGCCCCACGGGCCTCAACTTCGCCGCCGGGATGAGCGGCGGGATCGCCTACGTGCTCGACCTCGACGGCGCCTTCCGGTCGCGCTGCAACACCGAGCTGGTCGGCTTCGACGAGATCTCGGGGGACGACTCCGAGGAGCTCCGGGAGCTCGTGCAGGAGCACGCCGACCGCACCGGCTCCACGGTGGCCGCCGGGCTGCTCGAGCGCTGGGAGGCGAGCGTGGACCGCTTCGTGAAGGTGATGCCGCACGACTACAAGCGGGCGCTCGCCGAGCTCGAGGAGCCGGAGCCCGAGGAGCCGGCTGAGCCCGCGGTCACGTCCGCGGCGGCCGCGAGGAGCTAGCCATGGGCGATCCGAAGGGCTTCCTGCGCATCGAGCGGGCGGGTTTCGAGAAGCGCGACCCGCGCGAGCGCGTGCACGACTACAAGCAGTACTTCGCGCTGCCGGACGAGCAGACGCTGCGCGACCAGGGCGGCCGCTGCATGGAGTGCGGCGTGCCGTTCTGCCACGAGGGCTGCCCGCTCGGGAACCGCATCCCGGACTGGAACGACCTCGTGTACCGCGACCAGTGGCAGGACGCGCTCACGCAGCTCCACGCCACGAACAACTTCCCCGAGTTCACCGGGCTGATCTGCCCGGCGCCATGCGAGTCCGCATGCGTGCTCGACATCAACGACGACCCGGTGACGATCGAGCAGATCGAGCTCGCGATCGCCGTCCGCGGGTTCGAGGAGGGCTGGATCGAGCCCGAGCCGCCCGACCGCCGCACCGGCAGGAGCGTGGGCGTCGTGGGCTCGGGCCCGGCCGGGCTGGCGGTGGCCGCCCAGCTCAACAAGCTCGGCCACAAGGTCACGGTGTACGAACGGGACGAGGCCCCGGGCGGGCTGCTGCGCTTCGGCGTGCCCGACGCGAAGCTCGAGAAGTGGATCATCGACCGCCGGGTGACCCTGCTCGAGCAGGAGGGGATCGACTTCGTGTGCGACACCGACGTGGGCGGGAACGCCGACGCCGAGGCGCTTCGCCGGACGCACGACGCCCTCGTGATGGCCATCGGGTCGCGCGTGCACCGCGACCTGGAGACGCCCGGCCGCGAGCTCGCGAACGTGCACTTCGCGATGGACTACCTCTACCAGCGCAACCGCTGGGTTGCGCGGTCGCAGGGACGCCCGGCACGCGAGACTCCGCCGGAGGCCACCATCAGCGCCGAGGGCAGGCGAGTGGTGGTGGTGGGCGGCGGCGACACGGGGATGGACTGCGTGTCGAATGCGCTGCGCGAGGGCGCCGAGAGCGTGCTCATGTTCGACGTGTACCCGCCGCTCCCGGCGCAGGGACGCATGCCCAGCACCCCGTGGCCGTTGCCACCGAAGCGGACTCGTACCACGTACGCGCTCGACGAGGGCGGTCAGCGGCGCTTCGGCGCCGAGGTGATCGAGCTGATGGGTGAGGACGGCCAGGTGTCGGCGGTGCGCGGCTGGCGCGTGGAGGGCACGT
Organism: uncultured Thermoleophilaceae bacterium; assembly: GCA_963759625.1. Taxonomy (GTDB): domain Bacteria; phylum Actinomycetota; class Thermoleophilia; order Solirubrobacterales; family Thermoleophilaceae; genus JACVRW01. The sequence continues at coordinate 310,746 of CAVXAD010000008.1, forward strand.
CCTCGCGCGACCTCAAGCCGGTGTCCGGCAGCGACTTCGTCGAGCCCGCCGAGCTGGTCCTGATCGCGATCGGGTTCAGCCACCCCGAGCACGAGGGCGCGGTGGCGGCTCTGGGCCTGGACCTCGATGGCCGCGGCAACCTGAAGGCGCCGGTCTACGGCACCAAGGTCGCCGGGGTGTTCGCTTGCGGCGACGCCCGCGTCGGCCAGTCGCTCGTGGTCACGGCGATCGCGGAGGGGCGCCGCTGCGCCCGCGTGGTGGACCAGTACCTGGGCGGGACCGGAGAGGCCCGCCGCATCCCCGCCCAGGGCATGTTCGCCTACGAGGACGGCGACCCGAACTCGCTCCGCCATCAGGCCGAGATCGCCCGCACCGTGACCGTGGGCGACGCCTTCTGGTCCGGTCCGCGTGACGAGCGCTAGCGGAGCCGCGCGCGCGATCGTCGTGGTGGCCGCGGCCGCCGGTCTGGCAATTCCAGGCCAGGCATCGTCCGCGGCGAAGGGCGGCCCCTACTGGCTCGGCACCTCCTACCGCGGCCTGCCGCTGGCGGCCACCCTCGAGGACACCTACATCTACGGCACCTGCAAAGCCGGGCGACGACTCGGGTTGCTCGCCGCCGTACGAGGTCCAGCACCACCCGCTCTGCGAGCGCAACCCGCTGTCGCTCGACAACCCGGGCCGGCGGCGCGTGTTTCGCGTGCGCGGTGGCGCGATCGCGGTGGCCGACGAGGACGGGATCGACGTGGGCATCGGTCGGCACAGCGTGACCGTCTTCGCCCACAGCCGCGCCCGCGCGGGGCGGGCCGTGCACCTGCTGCGGCGCCGCTCGGAGAGCGCCCCGTCCGGGCCGCTGCCGGCGCCGGTGTACCCGAAGGTCGTGCTGCAGGAGCTGAAGCGCGTGGCCACGGTCCGCCGCCGCGTCCGCACCGTGAAGGCGGTGGCCCGCCGGATCGGCATCACGAACGGCGAGGCGCGAGTGCGGCTCCGGATGGCCACGCTCCTCGGCCCCGAGGCGCTCGCCGCGGTGCCGGCGTCCACCAGGACCTGGGCGGAGGTGCGGGACGAGCGGAGGATCGCGCTGTTCGCGCAGGCGATCGGCAGGCATGCGACCGCCGAGCGCTTCGGCCTCTCGCAGGCGCAGCTGCGCGGGATCGTGCTGCGCTCGCGCGGGATCAGCGGCCGCTGTTAGACCGCTATGGCACGCCGCTGTCACGTACGGGCGCCACCCGGCGCGAAACCCCGCGGGCGGCCGGGCGTGGTCCGTTTACTCGCGCTATGCGCGACTAACTCGGTCCACGCCTAGCTCCGGCCAGCGCCGCGGAGGAGCGCCCGTTCGCCTAGTCCACGTGCAGCACGGCCTTGCCCTGCACGCGGCGCTCGAGCAGCGCCTCCAGCACCGGGCCGGCCTCGCTCCAGCTCGCCTCCACGCTCACGCCCGGGTCGAGCTCGCCGGCCGCGATCAGGCGGGCCAGGCGCTCCAGGTCCGCGGAGCCGGTGCCGCGCCGGTCCAGCTCGCTGAAGATCAAGAAGGCGTAGAGCGTGGCGCCCGTGTTGCGGTAGAAGTCGCGCGCGCCGAAGCTCACCTGCTCGCCCGACGAGTCGCCGAAGCTCACCACCACGCCGCCGGGCGCCACCCGCTTGAGCGCCGCGGCCAGCGACGGCCCGCCGACCGACTCGAGGATCAGATCGAAGCGCTCGCCCTCGGGCTCGAGCTCGTGGACGATCTGCTCCGCGCCGAGCTCCGACAGGCCCGCGGCGCGCTCGGCGTCGCGCGCGACGGCGGTCACATGGGCGCCCGAGCCGGCAGCGAGCTGGACCGCGAAGCGGCCCACGCCCCCGGCGGCGCCGGTGATGAGCACGCGACGCTCGACCAGGAGCCCGCCGAGACCGAGGGCGTGGTAGGCGGTCAGCCCGGCCACCGGGAGCGTGGACGCTGCCGCGAACGACACCTCGTCGGGCAGCGTGCCCAGCCGGTCGGTGGCCACGGGCGCAAGCTCGGCCCACGCGCTCGCCCGCGCGAGCGCTCCGCCCACTCCCACCACACGTGCGCCGGCCGGCGGGCCGCTGCCGTCGGCCGCGGCCTCGCGCACCACGCCGGCCACGTCCCAGCCGGTGAGGCTGCCCTCGGGCAGCGCCTCGAGGCGCCGGACCTCGCCGCGATTGACGGACATCGCCCGCACCTCCACCAGCGCCTCGCTCGGCGCCGGCGTGGGGTCGGGCGCCTCACCGAGGCGGACGTGCGGGGGCTCTGCGGTGGTCAGGATCGCGCGCATGCCCCGAGACTAGAATCTCTCGCCTGCCCGTCGCGCGGCCGCTCGGAGAAGCCGCGGAACCGAGGAGACAAGACATGACCCGCCACGACCCGACGCGCGCCTACCGGCCGCGCCGGGCGCCCACCACGGTGGAGGACCGCGACGCCTGCGCGCTGTACGCGTGGCTGGCCAAGGACGCGCGCCCCACCCACGACGCCATCGAGCGCGGCCCTCGTGGCGCTCGACAAGATGCTGCACCGGGCGGGCAACGTGGGCGGCGAGGGGGATGGCTGCGGCCTGAGCGTGGACATTCCGCGCGAGCTGTGGGCGGAGGCGGTCCGCTCGGGCGGCCACGCCCCGAGCCACGTCGCTCGATCCGCGCTTCGCGGTCGCGCACGTGTTCATCCCGCGCGGCGCGGGCGACGTGGCCGCGCTGAAGGAGCGTGCGCGCGAGACGATGAGCCGGATCGGGCTGCACGTGCTCGCCGAGCGCGACCACGAGGTGGTGACCACGGCGCTCGGTCCGCAGGCGAGGGAGGAGGAGCCGCTCTTCTGGCAGGTGGGCGGCCTGATCGAGGACGAGCGCTCGTGCTTCGAGCTGACGGTTCAGCTCGAGACGGCGCTGGACGTTCACGTGGCGTCGTGCTCGCGCCACTCCGTCGTCTACAAGGTGCTCGGGTCCCCCGCCGCGCTGGGTGGGTACTACCCGGATCTCGGCGACGTCCGCGCGAAGAGCGCCGCGCGTGCTGGGCCACAACCGCTACTCGACCAACACCTGGCCCGCGTTCCGCCGCGTGCAGCCCTTCGGCGTGCTCGGCCACAACGGCGAGATCAACACGGTGGGCCGCCTGCGCCAGGAGGCGCGGATGATCGGCGTGCCGCTGCCGCGCGACGGCTCCGACTCGCAGGACCTCGCGCGCACGGTCGAGGCCCTGATCCACCGCGACGGCCTCACGCTCGCCGAGGCGCTCGAGCTGGTGCTCCCGCCGATCGTGAACGAGATCAAGGGCATGCCGGAGGAGCTGCGCGGCTTCTACATGTACCTGCGCCAGGCGTTCGGCCCGCTCGCGCAGGGACCGGTGGCGCTCGTGTCGCGCCACGGCGACGAGTGCGTGTTCTCCGTCGACGCGCTGGGCCTGCGCCCGCTCTGGTCGATGGAGACCGCCGACGCGTTCGTCTTCTCCAGCGAAGCAGGAGTGGTCGCGGTCGCGGACACGGCGGCGGAGCCCAAGCCGCTCGCGCCCGGCGAGAAGCTGATGGTCACCCTCGACCGCGCCGCGGGCGCCGCGACGCTGCTCGACCACCCGGCCATGCAGCGGCTCTGCTGCCGGCGCTGGCGCGAGCGGACCGGGAGCACGGCCGGCGACGCGTTTGCACAGGCGATCCCGGTGGGCGGCCCGCTCGAGGGCCCCGAGATCCCCGGCTATACGAGCGCCGGGCCCTCCGAGCCGGTGAAGGTGGCCGATCGCGTGCTGGGCGGCTTCGGCTGGCAGCGCGACGACATGAAGCTCGTGCAGCAGCTCGCCGCCACCGGCGCCGAGCCGATCGGCTCGCTCGGGTACGACGGCCCGCTCGCCGCCCTCTCCCCCGAGCGCCAGAACCTCGCCGACTACTTCAAGGAGTCGGTGGCGGTCGTGACCAACCCGGCCATCGACCGCGAGCGGGAGGTGGAGCACTTCTCGTGCCGGGCGGTGTTCGGCGCCCGGCCCGGGATCGAGGCGGTGCCCGAGGAGCAGACCACCGTGGAGACCGCGTTCCCGATCATCCTCGGTGGCCACGACGGGCTCGCGCCGCTCTCCGACAGCGACTACCGCCGCGTTGCGCGCGATCACAAGACCTTCCTGCTCGAGGATCTCTGGGAGCGAGTTCCGCGGCCGCGCGCGCGTGCTGGACCTCTCCTGCCTGGAGGCGGAGGACACCCGTGGCGCGATCGAGCGGCTGAAGCACGAGGCCACGAGCGCCGTGACCGGCGGCGCCGAGCTGCTCGTGCTGTCGGATCGGATCGCCTACGAGGGCGACCGCCGCTACCTCGATCCCGCACCTGGCGCTCGCGGCCGTGGACCTGGCGCTGCGCGAGCACTTCATCCGCCCCGGCGAGACCAACCTGCGCCGCCGCTGCGGGCTGGTCCTGCGCTCGGCCGCCATCCGCAACGTCCACGACGTGATGGTCGCCCTGGGCCTCGGCGCCGACGGGCTGTGCCCGTACACGATGGTCGAGGTCGCGCTGATGGACGACTACCGGAGCGACGTGGCCAACCTCGCCACCGCGCTGCGCAAGGGCATCGAGAAGGTCATCTCCACGATCGGCATCCACGAGGTGCGCGGCTACTCGCGCCTGTTCGCGAGCATCGGCCTCAGGCCGGAGCTCGCCGCGATCTTCGACACCCCCGCCTACTTCGGCTCGGAGCGCGGCGGCACCGGCTGGGCCGAGCTGGACCGCGACGGCGACGAGCGGATGCGGATCCTGGCCGGACACGAGGAGACCAAGCCGGTCCGCACCTTCCACTTCTACCCGAAGGTCTACAAGGCAGGGGTGGCGGCGGCGAACGGCTCGGCGGCTTACGCGGACTACTCCGCGAAGGTCCGCGAGCTGGAGCTCGTCCAGCCGGTCTCGCTGCGACACATCCTCGACCTGCGCTCGGACCGCGAGCCGCTGCCGGTCGAGCGGGCAGACGCCGAGGTGGGGCTCCACAGCTACCCGATCGTGATCTCGTCGATGAGCTTCGGCTCGCAGGGCGAGACCGCGTACCGCGCCTACGCCGAGGCGGCCAAGCGGATCAACATCGTGGCGATGAACGGCGAGGGCGGCGAGATCCGCGACATGTACGGGAAGTACCCGCTCTGGCGCGGCCAGCAGGTGGCCTCCGGCCGCTTCGGCGTCACGAGCGAGATGGTCAACTCCTCGTTTCTCGTGGAGATCAAGATCGGCCAGGGCGCGAAGCCCGGCGAGGGCGGCCACCTGCCGGCCAGGAAGGTCACCGAGAAGGTGGCGGCGGCCCGCAACGCCACCGCCGGCACCGACCTGATCTCGCCCTCCAACAACCACGACCTCTACTCGATCGAGGACCTGGCGGAGCTGATCGACGAGCTGAAGACGGCGAACCCCGACGTCCGCGTGTCGGTCAAGGTGCCGGTGGTGCCGAACATCGGCACGATCGGCGTGGGCATCGCCAAGGCCGGGGCCGACATCATCACGCTCTCCGGCTTCGAGGGCGGCACGGGCGCGGCACGCACGCACGCGCTGAGGCACGTGGGCCTGCCCAGCGACATCGGCACGCGCGCAGTTCACCTCGCGCTGATGGAGGCGGGGATCCGCAACTGCGTGGAGATCTGGGCGGACGGCGGCTACCGCCACGCGCACGACATCGTGAAGCTCCACTGCCTCGGCGCCAACCGCGTGGGCTTCGGCACGCTCGCGATGGTCTCGCTCGGATGCACGATCTGCCGCGGCTGCCAGCTCGACACCTGCCATGTGGGCATCGCCACGCAGATCGAGTCCGAGCAGGAGGCTCAGCTGAAGGGGCTGAAGAAGTTCACCCCGCAGGAACTCGAGCGCGCAGCCGAGAGCTGCGCGCGCTTCTTCGCCGCGATGGGCGAGGAGGTCAGGGAGCTCACCGCGTCGCTCGGGTTCGAGCGCTCCCAGGATCTGGTCGGGCGCTCGGACCTGCTCGTCCAGGCACGGGCCACCCACTCCGTGGACCTGCACGAGCTGATCCACCCGATCGACGACATGCTCGATCTCGAGCCGCTCGACATGCCCGGCGCCGCCGGACGAGCGCGAGGCCGCGGGCCTGGTTGCGGCGAGCCCGATCCGCATGCGCGCCGGCGCTTCCTCGGCGGCCGCTCGCGGAGCGCGAGCCCGGCTCGGCGGACACGATGGACGCCGCTGACCGCGTGCTCGGCACCGAACTGGCGGGGGCGCTGGCGCGCCGGCGGATCGGCGGCCACGGGCCGCCCGCAACGGGCGACACGCTGGCCACCCTGCGCTTCGGCGGCCGGCTCGATAGGAGGGCAGGGGCTCGGCGCGTTCAACGTCCACGGGGTGGACATCACGGTGGAGGGCGGGGCGCAGGACGGGGTCGCGAAGGCCATGCTCGGCGGCAAGGTGTCGGTGATGAAGGGGCTCAACCGGCTCGGCCGGCGGGTGAACGGGTCGGTTGGCAAGTCCTTCGCCTACGGCGCCCAGCGCGGCCGCCTCTTCGTGCAGGGAGACGCCGACTCGCGGTTCTGCATCCGGCTGTCCGGCGCCGACGTGGTGATCGGCGGCGAGCCGCGCCGGCCGCTCGACGACGCGCTCGGCTGCGTGGCCGACCGCGCCAACCTCAAGGGCTTCGCGTTCGAGTACATGACCGACGGCCGCGCGGTGGTGCTCGGCGATCCCGGGCCCTGGTTCTGCGCCGGTCAGACCGGCGGGAGGGTCTACCTGCGCGTGAACGACGAGTGGGGCCTGGACCGCGAGGCGCTCGAGCGGCGGCGCGGCAAGGGGGCGAAGGTGGCGCTCGAGGCCCTCGACGCCCAGGGCATGCTCGACGTGGAGGAGCTTCTCGGCTGGTACGCGGACGAGCTGCGGGCGACCGGACAGGACGGCGAGGCGCACCGGATCGGGGCCCTGGCGGGCGACGCCGCGGGGCACTTCTTGATGGTCGTTCCGGAGCGCGAGCAGACCGATCCGTCAGTCTCGACGGAATAGTTCGTTCGCTGATACAGGGCGCCGGCCGCGTGGTGAGGATGCGCGGCAGGTTCCGCTCCGGAACCTCCGCACCCGCGATCGGACTCGGGCGCGATTCCGTGATCGCTCATACGTTCGATCCATGCCCCGCCGGTCCACCTTCACGCTCCTTCTGGCCCTGGTCCTCGCGGTGGCGCTCGGGCTTCCGGCCGGGGCGCAGGCCAGCCCGCCTGCCGGCTCGGGTCACGCCTCGGCGCGCACCGAGCGGCTCGCCCTCCAGGCGGCGGACGCCTACTGGCTGCAGAAGGGCCTCACGGCCTGTCCCCAGCCGCGCCTCGAGTACGCGGCGCTCTCGAACCGCGCGGAGGGCGACGCCTTCATCGGTCCGAACCTGCCCGCCGCCTACTGCGTGATCCGCCTGAGCACGCGCTACTCCTGGCGCGGGCGAGCGGGTGCGCTCGACCTCTGCTGGACCGTCGTGCACGAGCGCGGGCACCAGGCGGGCCTCGAGCACGCCAAGTCCGGGATCATGCGTTCAGACGGCGGCGACAGGCCGCCCGCGATCTGCACGCAGTTGTTCGGCAAGCGCTCCGGTTAGCGGGCCTCCCTTGATCCCGCGCCCTGGCGCGGGGTAGAAGTAGCAGTGGCGATGGCGGCCGAGTACGTGTTCCTCGACGAGTGGGACGTGGACGCTCCCCAGGAGCGGGTCTTCGACGCCCTCGTGGACGCGCGCACCTATCCGGAGTGGTGGACGCCCGTGTACCGGCAGGTCGACTCCGACGGGCCGCCCGCGGTGGGGTGCTCGTCCCGCCAGAAGTTCAAGGCGAACCTCCCCTACACGCTCTCGACCGTCTCGACGGTCGTGCGGATGGAGCGCCCCGACGCGTTCGAGGTGGACGTGGACGGGGACCTCCGCGGCCACGGCGTCGTGGACCCTCGCCCCACGTGACGGAAAGGTCCACGTGCGCTTCGACTGGCGGGTGTTCGCCGACCGGGCGCTGCTCCGGGTGCTCACCCCGGTGCTGCGCCCGGTGTTCCGCTGGAACCACAACGTGGCCATCAAGGCCGCCATGGAGGGCCTCGAGCCCTACGCGCGCCGGCCCGGCTGAGCCATTTCGGCCGGCAATCGCGCAGGTTTGGCGCCCGAAGCTTCAGCATGGGCGGCCGGGGCCAGGCGAGATCCGGCGATCGCTCCTACGGTCGAGACATGGCTCTCCGCTCCACGTTCACGGTTGTGCTGGCAATCGTCCTGGTCCTGACCACGTCCGCCAGCCCCCAGGCCTCCGAGGCCGGGCACGCACCTTCGGCGAGCCCCAAGAACTTCTCCGTAACGATGGACGGCCGGGCTCCGGCCGGCGCTCCGCTCCGAAGCTCGCACTGAGCTCGGCGCGGGCCCTCCGGAGCCCGCAGGGGTACGTACCGCAGTTCAGCGTCTAGGGATGGTCGCTCGGCAACGCCGCGGCGGGGACTCCCCCCACCGCGGCGCTGCCCGTTCCGCCCGTGGCACCATGCGCGCGTGGACGAGCTGACGATCCGGCCGCTCGAGGCTCGCGCGATCGAGCACGTCAGGCCGCTCTGGGAGGCCCTCCTGGAGCACCACGGCAACGTGGCGCCGCCGGTGCTGCCGGCCACGCGCGATCCCGCGGAGTCGTGGCGGCGCAGACGGGCCGAGTACGACGTCTGGCTGGCCGAGCCCGGCTCCTTCACGCTCGTCGCTGAGGCCGACGAGAGCCTGATCGGGTACACGCTCGTACGGGTGGAAGACGGTGACGACACCTGGTCCACCGACGAGCGGGTGGCCGTGATCGAGACGCTCAGCGTGGACCCTGCCTGGCGCGGCCGCGGGGTAGGCACCGCGCTGATGGACGCGGTGGACGAGGAGCTCGCCCGGGCCGGCATCCGCGACCTGTTCGTGGGCGCGGTCGCCACGAATCGGGGTGCCATGCGCTTCTATGAGCGACGCGGCCTGACCGTGACGCTCGTGCACTTCTACGGCCGGCGGAGCGGCTAGGCCGGGCCCAGCAGCGCCCAGAGGCGCTGCTCGCCCATGGGCTCGAGAAGCAGGCCGGCGGCACTGGCCGCCTCCTCGATCGCCCGGTGGGCCTGCCGGTCGCCGCCACGGCGCACCAGCACGCTCGCTCCGAGGCAAGCCGCGAGCGGAATCTCGCCCTGCCAGAGGATCGAGATGTCCGGCCGGACCTCCACCTCGAGGGTCTCGCCGGCCATCGGCCTGGCGCCGAGCAGGGAGGCGATCGCCACGTCCCGCTCGCGCACGAAGCGACCGCGCCCGCGGAGGGGCCTGAGGGGTCGCATGCGCGCCTGGTTGCTGATCATCCTTACTGTCTCCATCCCTGGGTCCGCGGCGCGATAAACCAGATCGCCTCTGGTTTTCCACCCTACGTCAGCTCACGCGATCTCGCCATCGGACCTCTGTCCGCCGTTCGTACGTAATGACGCGAAGTGATGGGAGTGAGAGGCTCCACAGCCAGCGTGCGCGCCGAGCGGCTCCTCATGACGATCCGGCCGGCGGCAGCCGCCGGCGGCGACGACGCCCGTCTGGCGGGGCGGGCCGCCGAGCGGCGGCTCATGCGCGCCGCTCAGGGCGGCTCGAGCGAGGCGCTCGAGGCGCTCTTCAAGCTGCACTGGCCGACCGCCTACCGCTCCGCGTACTACATCGTCCATGACGCCGCCGCCGCGGAGGACATCGCCCAGGAGGCGTTCCTCGCCGCGGTGCGCGCGCTGGACCGCTTCGACGCACGGCGGCCCTTTGCGCCCTGGATCAACCGGATCGTGGTGAACCGGGCGATCGACTTCGCGCGGGCGCGGACGCTGCGGCGCGAGGTGGGCGCCGAGCTGGCCGCCCCCGCGGAGGCTCCGCCGGAAGCCCCGCGCATCTCGGATCACCTGCTCGCCGCGCTGGCCGCGCTCGCGCCTGAACAGCGCGCCGTGGTGGTGCTGCGCTACCTGCTCGAGTGGACCCCCGGCGAGATCGCGCGGGCGCTCGGGCTCCCGCGCGGGACCGTGAACTCGCGGCTGCGCCGCGCGCTCGATCGGCTGGCCGACACGGTGGAGGACGAGCGATGACCGAGCGCGAGCTCCGGCGCGCGCTGCGGGAGCGTCCCGTTCCGGGCGAGGCCGAGGCGGCCGAGCGCACCCTCCGCGTCCTGCGCGCGGCCCACGCGGCGGCCCCACCGGCGGCCGCGCGCCGTCGCGGGCTCCTGCGGCCGGCGCTGGCGCTCGCGCTCGCGCTGGCGGCGCTCGGCACCGTCCTGAGCCCGGCGGGGGCCGAGGTGCGCCGCTGGATCGGCGACCGGCTCGATCCGGAGCCCTCCCCGACGCTGTCGCGCCTGCCCGCAGGCGGCCGGCTCCTCGTGAGCTCGGCGGGCGGCAGCTGGGTGGTGCACGGCGATGGCTCGCTTCGGCGCCTCGGCGACTACTCGAGTGCCGGCTGGTCGCCGCACGGCCTCTTCGTGGTCACGGCCCGGGGGCGGCGCCTCTACGCCGTGGAGCCCGACGGGACGGTGCGCTGGTCGATCGTTCGCCACGGGGACGGTGGGCCACCCGGCGTGGTCGCCCGGGAACGGCTACCGGGTGGCCTACCTCGAGGGCCGCGCGCTGCGCCTGCTCACCGGCAGCGGTGTGGGCGATCACCTGGTGGCCGGGGCAGTGGCGCCGGTGACGCCGGCCTGGCGGCCCGGCGCCGGCTACGTGCTCAGCTACGTGACGCTGGCCGGCGACATCGTCACCCGTGACGTGTACACCGGTCGAGTCCTCTGGACGGCGCATCCCGACGGCCGGCCGAGCGAGCTCGAGTGGAGCGCGGGCGGCGAGCGCCTCGTGGCGCTCACGCCCGGCGGAGTCCGCAGCTACGGGCCCGATGGCACACCCGGACCGGAACGGACTCTCCCGCGCCTGCGCGGGGAGCTGGTGATGGCGGTGCACCCGTCGGGTCGCAGCGTGGCGGTGGCCGGGCCGGAGGCCGGAGTGGTGGGCCTCTCGCTCACGCGCGCCGACCGGTCGCCGCGAAAGCTCTTCGACGGCGAGGGACGGTTCTCCGGCCTCGCCTGGTCGCCGGACGGCCGCTGGCTGCTGGCCGCCTGGCGCGACGCCGACCAGTGGGTCTTCATCGGCTCGCCGGGCGCGCGCCGCGGCGCGCCGGGCGCGCGCCGCGTGGTCACCTTCTCCCGCATCGCGGAGCAGCTCGACCCGGGGGCTGACGGAACGGCCGGGTTCCCGCGCGTGGATGGCTGGTGCTGCGGCTGAGCCGGCGCAGGAACGGTGGTCGCCGAGGCCCTTGGGCGCTTTGTTCATCGCATGGATGAAAAACTCGCCCAACCCCCCGGAGCTCGGCGCCTAAGCGCCGGCTGCCGGCGCCGCCGCGAGGTCGATCACCTCGTCGGTCAGGCGGACGGGCAGGGTGACCATGCGCCCGTCGCTCGGCCGGTAGGCCGTGATGCGGCGGCCTTCGCTGGCCACGTAGAGCCATTCGCCCGAGGGCGACCAGTCGAGCTGGCCCCGCGAGTCCGGGTTGACCGGCGTGAGCTCCAGCGAGCCGTCGGCGGTGTGGACGAGCGCGATTCGCCGGCCGGCACCGTGGGTCCGGGTGAGCGCGACCGCCATCAGCGATCCGTCGGGCGAGACCGATCCGCCGTCGGGCAGGAAGGACCAGCCGCGCGGCGCCGGAAGCGAGCTCGGCGCGGCGCCGGCGGACTCGAGGGTCAGGCGCCGGCAGTCTCCGCTGCACCAGGCGCTCCCGCGGGCTGACGCCGCGACCAGCCAGGAGCCCGATGCCGCGCGCCGCGCGCCGCTGCGAGGGTCCCAGATCCGCACGCGCCCGCGGTGCTCGAAGACGAGGCCGCCGGGCGCCGCACCGGTCGGATAGCCGGCCGGAGGCCGCCGGCGCGCGTGGAAGAGGACCCTCCCGGTCGCGGACAGGAGACGGACGCCGGTCACGCCCATCGCGCGCCCGTACCTCACTCGGAGCGACCAGAGGTGCCGCCCGCCCGCAACAGGGAAGTACAGCTCTGTGCCCACGTCCAGCACCCGGGCCGGGCGCCGGAGGTCCAGGCCGAGCGCGAGCAGCGCCGAGCGGCGGTCGCGGCTGCCGAGGTAGACCACGCTGTTGCCGGCGACCATCAACGGTCCATGGCAGAGGGTGCCGCCCGGCAGCCTGCGTTGCGCGAGTGCCCCGGTCCGCACGTCCACCACCGCGACCCGCTCGGGCGGGTGCAGGCCGAGGACGAGCCGGTCGTGGGGAAGGCCGGCGGCGGCCCGCCGGTCAGGCGCGTCGGCGGCCGGCTGTGCGGTGGACCCCAAGAGCGCCCCCGCGGCGAGCGCGGCGGCGGCGGTCAGCTTCCACATGCCCCCGATACGGCGCAGGGGAGCCGGTAGGTCCTCGGACTACGAGGCGAGAGCGCTGCGGGGCGTGCTGGGCTCGCGCCCCGCATCGTCCGAGGCGTGCAGGAAGAAGAGCGTGAAGCGGCCGATCGCGATCTCGTCGCCGTCGTTGAGCTCAGCCAGGTCCACGCGCTCGCCGTTCACGAACACGCCGTTGAGGCTTCGGTCGTCGAGGATCCGGGCGCCGCCGTCGGGATCGCGGTAGACGAGCGAGTGCCGGCGCGAGACCGTGGGGTCGTCGAAGCGGAGATCGGCTGAGAGGCTCCGACCTACGCGCGTCCAACCCGGATCCAGGGCCATGAGCTCCGCCCGCTCGTCGCCCGCAAAGGCCAGGTAGTCGCCGGCCTCGGCGATGTCCTCGCGCGCGGACGCCAACCAGCCCGGCGCGCCATGCACTTCGTGGCGGTCGCCGGTCGGTCCCTGGGGCTCGAACAGCAGGGCACGCCGGAAGCGCCCACCCCCGCACTCCGGGCACTCGGGGAGCGGATCGAGCTCCCGGAGGGCGATCGCGAAGTCACATGCTTCACAGCGGAACGAACCAGCGCCGGCAAGCGTTCCCGAGTTGAAGGCGTCCGTCATCAGATCTCCTTGGCCAGAAGGTAGTAGCGATGGTAACGAGTCATTCGACCAATGGAATTCCTTCTGTCGCACTTTGCGGTGAGTTCGCCGTTTCGGCGCATGGCGAGGCCCGCAGTATGCCTAGTTGTACCCCGCGCAGGAGAGCGGCATCCGGCGTGGAAGGGGCGTCCATGCCCGACCTCTCAGCGATGCTCATCCGCAGGTGCCTCGGCTCGACCGGACCGGGAGCGGAGGCTTGCGGCGACTGCCGGCGCACCCCGCTGCCCGGCGAGCGTCTCCACCGCCTGGAGACCGGCGGCGTCCTCTGTGACCTCTGCTTCGCCGCGCTGCCCGAAGAGCGCCGGCTCGCGGTCAGCTCCGAACGCGTGCACGCCAGCGAGCGGCCGCTCTCGGTCGTCCCGATGGCCGCCTGAGCCGCGCCCGTAGAATGGCCGGCGCGTGCGCCAGGTCACCGTGGACACCCACATCTCCGCCCCGCGCGAGGAGGTGTTCGACTTCGTCACGGACCTGGCCGCCCGCCCGGCCTACATGGACCACTTCCTGAAGGACTACCGGCTCGCACGCGTGAACCCGGTCGGCGAGGGGGCGGCGGCGCGGTTCCGGCTCAGGGTTCCGCTCGCCACCGAATACGGGGAGTTGCTCGTCAAGGAGGTGGACCGCCCGCGCCGGATCGTGGAGGAGCTGCGCGTCGGCCGACGCGGGCGCAACCGCTCGATCGCGGTCTACGACTTCACGCAGGAGGCCCCGAACCTCACCCGCGTGGAGCTGACCATCTACAGCGAGCCCGCGACCGCGATGGACCGGGTGAGGGAGATCGGGGCGGCCTGGTGGGTGCGCCGGCGGACGGGGAAGGCCCTCGACCGTCTGCGCGCCATCTTCGAGGACCCGCGCTCCAAGCCGTTGAACCGGGTGACCATCGCCGGCTACGAGGCCGCAAAGGCAGCCCGCTTCGGGGCGCACACGGGCATGGACCCGGCACGCGCGCCCCGTCAGGCCTCCTAATAGACTGCCGGGCCCGATGGTCCCGCGCCGCGCCACGACCGCCGCCGCCTGCGTCCTCGCGGTCGCCTCGGTCCTGGTCCTCTCGGGCTGTCCGAAGGACGTCGAGCAGGGTGTGGAGGAGCCTGCCCGCGAGGGTCTCGCCCTGAAGCTCGACGGCATCGACTACAACGTCCTCATCACCCGGCAGCTGAACACCGACATCCCGGCGGACGACGCCTATTACTCGGGTCCGCCGCCGAACAAGCACGAGACCCTCTACGGCGTGTTCATCCAGGCCTGCAACCACACCGATGAGCCTCAGACGCCGACCGACTTCTTCAAGGTCAAGGACAACCAGGACAACGAGTTCACGCCGGTGACGTTGCCCCTCGACAATCCCTTCGCTTACCACGCCCGCGAGCTGGCGCCCGACGAGTGCATCCCCAAGGCCGGCAGCGTGGCCCAGCTCGGCCCGGCCGCTGCATCCCTCCTGCTCTTCAAGCTGCCGCTCACGACCACCGAGAACCGCCCGCTCGAGCTCGAGATCGAGGGCACGGGCACCGAGAAGCTCACCTACGAGCTGGACATCTGACGCTCAGCGCGCCCAGCGCCCGCCCGAGCACGAGCCGGGCCGCGGGCGCCGCAGTCTCGCCGCCCGCCCCGGCCCGCACCAGCAGCACGGCCACCGCGATGCGCGGGCGACCCATCGGCGCGTAGGCGGTGAACCAGGCGTCGGTGTTCGAGCCGTCGGCGGGGGGCTTCGTGACGGCGTCCGGCCCGCGCGTGTCCTCGAGCTCCGCCGTCCCGGTCTTCCCCGCGACGCGGATGCCGGGTATGGCCGCCGCGGTGCCGGTGCCGTAGGCCACCACGCCGTGCATGAGCCGGGCCAGGGTTCGGGCCACCCTTCTCGTGGTCACCCGGACCGCGACGGAGGTCCGCCCGGCCTCGAGGATCGGCTCGAGGCGCACGCCGCGGGACGCCACCACCTGGGCCACCGAGGCGAGCCGCAGCGGCGTGGCCAGCACCTTGCCCTGTCCGATGGCGGTGGACGCCACCTCCAGCGGGGTGCGGATCTCCTCGGCCGGAGGGAGGGTGCTGGGTGCCTCGCCGGGCACCGTCGGCGGGGCGTTCCAGCCGTAGCGCAGGGCCGCGTCCACGATCCGCTCGGCCCCGATCTTCACGCCGAGCGGCGCGAACACGGAGTTGCACGAGTGGGCGAAGCTGTCGCGGAAGCTCCCGCCGCAATACTCGCCGTTCGCGTTCTCGAGCTCTACACCGTCCACGGTCGCGGCCGTCTGGACCGGGAACGAGGTGCTCGGCTTCACGGCCCGCGCCTCCAGGGCGGCGGTGGTCGTGATGATCTTGAAGGTCGACCCAGGGGGCTGAGGCGCGGAGAAGGCCAGGCCGGCGAGAGCCCGGACCTCGCCGGTGCGCGGGTCCACCGCGGCGATGCCGCCCAGCCGGCCGGCCAGCGCGGCCACGGCGCTCTCCTGGAGGTCGGTGTCGATGGTGGTGCGGATCGGGGCCGCCTTGCGCGGCTCGGCGCTGGCGAGGACGCGGTCGCCGGCGATCAGCAGGCCTCCGGGACGGCCGGACAGCCGATACTCGAACGCGCGCTCGAGCCCGTTTCGCCCGACCGGCCAGTCGCGCGGGAACCCGCGCGCGTAGAGGCGGTCCCGGTCTGCTCGCGTCTGCTCGGGCTCGAGGATGCCCGCGATCGAGGCCGCGAGCCCTCCGAGCGGGGAGCTGCGCGCAGTGGCCGGCCCCTCGGCCAAGACCTCGCCGTCGCTGGCGAGGAGCGACGCTCGCACCGGGGGGCGGCTCTGCCGCGAAAGGCGCTCACCGGCGGGTACGCCGGGGAAGGTGAGGCTGGGCGTCCAGGACACGTGATCGTCCCGGACCGGCACCAGGAGGCGTGCCCGGACGCGGCCGAACACCCGGGTCTGCACGGACACCGGCACCACGACCGAGCCGTCGCGCTCGCCCTCGGGCTCGCCCGCCGCCACCCGGATCGTGGTGGCCGTGGCCGCCGAGCGCTGGTATGCCCGCCTGAACGCCGGCAGCGGATAGGAGCTGCGCGAGCGCGCGTCGAGCATCGCGTGCATGGCCCGCAGGTCGCCGCGCTGCCAGGCCTGGGCGAAGCCGCCGGCGGTGCGCTCGGCCGTCGACGGGGCGCCCGAGCCGACCATCAGGCCCGCGGCGAAGGCGATCACCGCGATCACGCCCACCGCGGGGAGCGCACGGAATATCAGGCGCCTGCGGCGCTCGGGAGCAAGCTCTCTCACGGGCGAGCGGCCTCGATCCTAACCCCAGCCGAGCCCTGTGGCGCGGCGCTACGCTGACTCCGGCGTGTGACTCCTCTCGACTGGATCATCGTCGCCTTCGTGGCGCTCATGGCCGCCTGGGGATACGCGCAGGGTCTGATCGTCGGGGCCCTCTCGCTCGCGGGATTCCTCGCAGGTGCGTTCGCCGGCTCGCGCCTGGGACCTCTCCTGCTCGATGAAGGCTCGCACTCGCCCTATGCGCCGGTCTTCGCGCTCGTGGGCGCCCTGTTGCTCGGCGGGATGCTGGCTTCCGGGCTCGAGGTGCTGGGGTTCCGCATCCGCGGCGCGATCGGCGAGCGGCTCGGCGTGCTCGACGGGCTTGCCGGCGCGGTGCTCGTGGCGGCCCTGGGCCTCGGCCTCGCATGGATCGGCGGGGCAGTGGCGCTCAACACACCGGGTGCGCGCGAGCTGCGCGAGCCGATCCAGCGCTCGGCGATCCTGTCCGCGCTGAACGAGCACCTCCCGCCCTCCGGCGGCGTGCTGAAGGCGCTGGCCCGCTTCGACGCGTTTCCGCAGATCACGGGCCCGAGCCCGAACGTGGGCCCGCCCGATTCCGCCATCGCGCGCGATCCGGACGTGCGCAGGGCCGGTCGCAGCGCGGTGAAGGTGCTCGGCACAGCCTGTGGGCTGGGCGTGCAGGGGAGCGGGTGGCTCGGGCCCGGCGGCCTGGTCGTGACGAACGCCCACGTGGTGTCGGGCCAGGACGACACCGAGGTCGAGCTCCGCGGCGAGGGCACGCCCGCCGATGCCGAGGCGGTGTGGTTCGACCCGCACAACGACCTGGCCCTGCTGCGCGTTCCCGACCTCGCGGGCGCGCCCACGCTTCGCCTTCGCCCCGACAGCCGGCAGGGCCTGCCCGCCGCGATCCTGGGCTTCCCCGAGAACGGCCCGTACGACGTGCGCCCGGCGCGCCTCGGCCAGACCGAGGAGGTCCTTACCCAGGACGCCTACGGCCGCGGACCGGTGCGGCGCGAGATCACGTCCCTCCGCGGGCGCGTCCGGTCGGGCAACTCCGGTGGGCCCGTGGTGGACCGCGACGGCCGCGTGGTGGCCACCATCTTCGCCGCCAGCGTGTCGGACGGCGGCAGGACTGGCTTCGGGGTTCCCGACTCGGTCGTCAGGGATGCGCTCCGGCGCGTCGAGGGCCCGGTGGACACCGGACCCTGCGTCCGCTGATCGGCCCAGTCGACGGCCGCGCCCGCTAGAACTGAGGGTCGTGCTCGCCTCCACCGCAGCGCTGCTCGCGGCGTCCGCCCTCGCCGTGGCCGCGCCCCCGGAAGGCACGCCTCCGGCTCATGCCGCCGTGGAAGTGAACCCCTGCCTCTCGGCGTTCGCCCCCGGGCTCCGCTGCCCGGACCTCGTCATGCGCCGTCCGCACGAGCTGTACCTGGAGTCCCGCGCCGGTCATGCCCTCCTGCGCGCCGGCAACTCGATCGACAACATCGGCCGCGGGCCCGCCGAGCTGCACGGGGTCCGGATCGGCCCGCGCTTCATGAAGGCGCGCCAGCGCATCTACACGCGGGACGGAAGGCGGCTCGGGTTCAGCACGGGGGCACGGCTCCAGTTCAAGCTCGCCCACCTCGGGCTGCACTGGTGGAAGTGGTACAACGCCGCGCGCTTCGAGCTCTGGCGGGTCGACGGCCGCGGCCGTCGTACCCGGCGGGTGCGGGTGGGCGCGAAGATCGCCTACTGCCTGCGCGACCTCCGCCGCACCCGCCCGGGCGTGCCCCGCTCCCCCAAGCGCGCCGTCTATCCGGCGTGCAGCACGTACCCGGCGCCGGCAAGCGCGTGACGCTCGGCACCTCGCCCGGCTGGTCCGACATCTACCCGCCCACCTATCCCGAGCAGTGGATCGACGTGAGCGGGCTGCGCGGCTGCTTCGCCTACGTGCACATCGCCGATCCCACCAACGTGCTCTACGAGGCGAACGAGGACAACAACGAGTCCCAGGTGATCGTGCGACTCCCGTTCCACTCCGCCACCCGGCGGGTGGGCTGCCGCGGGCCCGACCGCGGGCGCCCGCTGTACGAGTCGGACGAGTACTGAGGCCTGACCGCCCCGCTGTGGGCCCGCCGGCGCGATCTGTGACCTGCGTCCCGTCACGCCGCGCGGTTCAGGGCCGACGCGCGCCAGCCGAGTGACGCGGGCACGCAGGCCGGCGTAACCGGAGGCGCAAGAACGAGCCCCGGCGACCTGGCCGCCACATCCGCACCCCGCCGCCGTAAACGCCCGACCCGCCACGGCGCGCGGCTCACCGCCGTCGCCGTTGCGGGCCTGGCGTTTACTGCGGCTGGGTAGGAGGCTGCTGTTCTGTCGGCGTCCCGTCACATTCGTGGCGTGCCCGTGTACCCGGCCGGATCGAGAGGAAGGTTAGGCGGAGCTATTCAATTGCCCCTTTTGTTCCTGTCGATCAGGGCGCCGGGCCGGCGCCGCGCGCGTCGTGCAACGGGACGCCACGCCGGCGCGACCGGAGGCGCACAAACGAGCCACGGCGCCCCGGGCCACCACACACCCACCCCGCCGCCGTAAACGCCCGACCCGCCACGGCGCCTGCGGGCCGCCGCCCGCCCACCCTCACCGCGCCAGGTGGATCCCCAGCGCCCGCGGGGCGGCGCAGATCGCCCGGGTGAGCGGGCCGGCGCGCCCGCCCTCCTCCTCGATCCGCTCGGAGCGGACCAGCGCCGAGCGCACGAGCGAGCCTCCCAGCCATGCCAGCGGCTCGGGTGGGACCCAGGCCCCGGCGGCGGAGTTCACGATCGGAAGCCGGGTCACCGGGTCCCCGCCGCCGGACGCCAGCGCTGCGAGCGTGCGCCCGGCGAGGTGGGACGGCCCGACGCCGTTGCCCGTGTATCCGAACGCGTAGTGCACCGGCGTCCCGGGCAGGCTGCCGATCTGCGGGATGTGGCTCGGGGACACGTCGATGGGGCCGCCCCAGGCGTGCGTCATCCGCTTGCCCTCGAGCGCCGGGAAGATCCGCAGCAGCGAGCGGTGCACCTCCGCCGCGACGTCCTCGTCCACCTCGGCGCGGCCGTTCACCCGGGCGCCGAACGCCAGGCGGCCGCCGCCCCAGCCGAAGACGATCCGGCCGTCGCGCGTGGTCCGGAAGTAGTGGATGAGCGTGCGGCCGTCGGTGATGCACTCGCCGCCCGTCCAGCCGATCTCCTCGAGCAGCTCGGGCACCGGCTCGGTCAGGACTATGTGCGAGGAGGTGACCGACAGCCGCGAGCGCAGCGAGCGCACACCGCGGGCGGCCGGCCCGACCGCGAGCACCGCCGCGTCCGCGCGCACGCGAGCCGCCGCCGGTGGTGACCACGACGCCCTCGCCGTCGCGCCGCGGCGGCAAGCGAGTCCACGGGCGAGTTCTCGTACACGAGCGCGCCGCGCTCGATCAGCCGCGCTCGCAGACCCAGCACCAGCCGGGCCGGGTGCAGGGTGGCGAAATCGGGCACGAGCACGCCGCCGCGGAAGACCGGGGAGGCGCAGCGGGCCCTCACGGCCGCCTCGTCCAGCACCGTCACGGCTTCGGGCGCGCCCAGCGCCGCGGCGGCCTCCACGGCCGCGGCGCTCACGTGGTCGAACCCGGGCGCGGTGGACACGCGCAGGTAGCCGGACTGGTCGAACCAGGCGTCCACTTCGTTCTCGCGGCACCACTCGCCGATCGCGCCCACGGTCCGGCTCGAGGCATCGAGCAGCTCGCGGGCCGGCGCGTCGCCGAAGCGGGTCCTGAGCGCGGCCGCGCTCAGCCAGAGCGACTCGCAGAAGCCGCCGTTGCGCCCGCTGGGACCGTGGCCGCAGACCCCGCTCTCGAGCACTGCAACCCGGGTACCGGGGTCGCGCTCGAGCAGATGCCACGCCGTCCACAGCCCCGTGAAGCCGCCTCCGATCACCACCACATCGGCGCGAATATCACCGTCGAGGGCCGGTCTGGGAGCGGGTTCGCCCGCCTCCTCGAGCCACCATCCGCTCGCGGTATGCCTCTCGATCCGCATATGTGATGTCTATCTTGGTGACGGACTCCGATGGCCCAGACGCTCGTCATAGCCGAGAAGCCCTCCGTCGCCCGCGATATCGCGGCGGCGCTGCCGGGCTCCTACACGCAGTCGAAGGACAAGACCCATCTGGTGGGCGACGAGTTCGTGATCACCTGGGCGGTGGGCCATCTGGTGGGGCTCGCCGAGCCGGACGCGTACGACCCGAAGCTGCGCAAGTGGCGCTATGCGGACCTCCCGATCGTGCCCGAGCACTTCAAGCTGGTGCCGATCGACGACCGGGCCGCGAAGCAGCTGAAGGCGATCCACAAGTTGATGAAGGATCCCGAGATAGAGCGCATCGTGAACGCCTGCGACGCGGGGCGCGAGGGCGAGCTCATCTTCGCCTACGTGTTCGAGACCGCCGGCGTGGACAAGCCGGTGGACCGCCTCTGGCTGTCGTCGATGACGAAAAGCGCGATCACCGAGGCGTTCGCGGGCCTGCGCCCCGGCGCCGAGATGAAGCCGCTCGAGGACGCGGCGCGCTCGCGCTCCGAGGCCGACTGGCTGGTGGGCATGAACTCCACGCGGGCCGCGTCGATTCGCCTGCGGGCCGCGTTCGACGGCGCCGTGTCGCTCGGTCGCGTCCAGACGCCCACGCTCACCCTCGTCGCCAAGCGCGAGGAGGAGATCCGCGCTTTCAAGCCGGAGCCCTACTGGCTGGTCGAGGCGCAGTTCGAGGCCTCGGGCGAGCGGCGCTACGTCGGCCGCTACCTGGGCGGGCGCCGCCTGCCGACCGAGGACGAGGCCACCGCCGTGGTCACCGCCGTTGAGGGCAACAAGGGCGAGATCACGAAGCTGGAGAAGAAGGAGGAGACGGAGCGCCCGCAGCTCCTCTACGACCTCACCTCGCTCCAGCGCCACGCCAACACGATGTACGGCTTCTCGGCGCGCCGGACGCTCTCCGCCGCGCAGCGCCTCTACGAGGAGCACAAGGCGCTCACCTACCCGCGTACCAGCTCGCGCTACCTGACCGGTGACATGGTCGCCGAGATCAAGCCCACGGCCGAGCTGGTGGGCCACAACGCGCAGTACGCGAAGGCGGCCGAGTACGTGACCTCGCTGGAGAGCCTGCCCCTCCAGCGGGTGGTCAACGACAAGAAGGTGCAGGACCACCACGCGATCATCCCGACGCGCTCCGAGCACGACGTCGGGCGCATGGGCCAGGACGAGCTGAAGGTGTACGACATGGTGGTCAAGCGCTTCCTCGGCATCTTCCACCCGGACGCGAAGTTCGAGCGGACGCGCGTCGAGACCACCGTGGAGGACCAGGTGTTCCGCACGAGCGGCCGGCGCCTGGTGGAGCCGGGCTGGAAGGCGGTCCACGGCGACGAGGCCGAGCCCGAGCAGACCGAGGACGACTCCGGCGGCGATCAGCTGCTCCCGCGGCTCGAGCAGGGCGAGACGGTGGACACCCGCGTCGGTCGAGTCGATGCGCAAGGAGACCCAGCCCCCACGCCGGTTCACGGACGCCTCCCTGCTCGGCGCGATGGAGACTGCGGGCAAGGAGGCCGAGGACGCCGAGGTGCGCGAGGCCATGAAGGACGCGGGGATCGGCACCCCCGCCACCAGGGCGTCGATCATCGAGCGGCTGGTCACGGTCGGCTACCTCGAGCGCGAGGGCCGCTCCCTGATCGCGACCGAGAAGGCGCTCCAGGTGGTGCGGCTGCTCGGCGAGCACCAGCTCACCTCGCCGGAGCTCACCGGCAACTGGGAGCGGCGCCTGCGGCTGATCGAGCAGGGCGAGGACACGCGTCCTGCGTTCATGAAGGACATCACCACGTTCACGACCGAGACGGTGCAGGAGCTGGACAAGCTGAAGGGCGTGAAGATCGAGCGCGCCAAGCTCGGTCCCTGCCCGGTCTGCGGTCGCGAGATCACCGAGAATCGCAAGGGCTATTCGTGCTGGTCCCGCGAGGACCCGGGCTGCGGCTTCGTCATCTGGAAGAAGAAGGCGGGCAAGAACCTCCCGATCTCCGTCGCGAAGGAGCTGATCGAGAGCCTGAGGGCCTCGCGCGAGCGCGGCGAGGACCCGGGCGTGGGCCGCACCGAGAAGCCGGTCACGGGCTTCCGCAGCCGCGCCGGCCGCACCTTCCGCGCCAAGCTCAGGCTGGAGCAGGCCGAGCCGGGCAAGTGGCGGGTGGAGTTCGACGAGGAGTGGGCCAAGGAGCCTCCGAAGGGCGAGGCCGAGGAGGAACGCGCCGAGGCGGAGGCGGCCGCGGCCGCCGAGGATGCGGGCAACGGCGCCGCCCCCACCGAGATCGCCCCTGCGGCAGCCGCCGCCGGCAAGCCCGGACGGTCGCGCGCCGGCTGATCAGACGGCCGGGGCGGGCAGCGCCACGCCCTCGAGCACGCTCTCGATGCGCGGCGGGCCGGAATCCCCGAGCGTGATCACCGTGCCCGGCCAGTAGGGCCCCGGGTGTGCGGGCGGCCCCACGAATGCCGGCTCGTGGCACCAGCTGCCGCTGTTCCAGAGCCGGGTGCCGGTGGCGGACGTCCAGTCCGACTCCTCGTCGCCGGGCAGCGGACCCGGGCGGTGGGTGTGCCCGAAGATCAGATGGGACGCGTCGGGCACCAGCCCCTCCGCCACCTCGCGCATGGCGGCCAGCCCGCCGCGGCGCAGGTCCTCGCCCGAGATCCCGGGCTCCAGCGGCCCCACGCCCAGGCGGTTGAGGGCTGCCACGGCGCCGGGTATCGCGGCGCGCACCAGCAGGAGCCCCGCCAGCCGCCCGCTCCCGTTGGCCCGCTGCCAGACGTTGCGTGAGAGATTGCCGCTCCGCCGCAGCCGTGCGACGGAAGCCCCCTCCGCGATCCCGCCCAGGAGGGCGTACAGCGGTCCGAGCGCGGCCTCGTAGTCGGCCGCCGAGCGGCGGTCGCGCCCGCGGCCCGTCACGCGCGCCATCGCGGAGGCCGCCACGGACTCGATCCGCGGCACCGTCAGCGGCAGGTCGAGGTAGTGGCCATGGGTGGCGTAGACGTCGGGGCGCAGACGCAGCCCCGGGTACGCCACGCCGACCAGTGTGCGCGGCATGAGCGACGCGATCCGGCCGAGGGGGCCGTCATCGGCACGCACCTCCCACTCCTGCTCGCTGCCGAGCTCGCGTCCGTCCAGGCGCAGGCGGTCGAGCCAGGGCGCGGCGAGCGCGTGGTCGTGGTTTCCCGGCACGAAGGTCACCCGCCGGCCGGTGGTCGCCTCTCCGAGCGCCTCGAAGAGGGGTCGCGAGAACTCGAGCAGCTCGGCCACCGGGCGCTCGCGCATCTCGAGCACGTCGCCGAGCAGGACCACGTGGTCGGCGCCGGCCACCGCTTCGATCAAGCGCTCGCGCACGGCCGGGAGCCGCGCCACGTCCACCTTGCTCAGCAGTCCGAGGTGCAGGTCGGAGACGACGGCGAATCTCACCGGCGGGATGGTGGCAGCCGGACTAATCTCAGTGACGTGTCGCGCTTCTGCCGCCACAACCGGCTCATGGTCGACTGCCCGATCTGCTCGAAGGGCACGGTGCTCGATCCGGCCCGCGCCTCGGCGCGCAAAGCCCGGCCCGCTTCAGGCGGCTCCAAGCGCTCGCCCCGGGGGGCCGCGGCCGTGTCCAGCCCACGCGGACCCTACGCGGCCGCCGGCCCCTACGCCGGCGGCGTCGAGGTGCGTCTCGAGCGGGTGCCGGGCGGGCTCAGGCTCGCGGAGTGGCACGCCGGGCAGATCGCCCGGCGCGCTCCCGTGCTCGACGCCGCCGACCTTCCTGCGCTGCTTGCCGACGCGGCGGAGAAGGGGCTCCTCGGCGTGGCGGCGCTCGGCAACGGCGCCACCGCCTCGGAGGGCGAGTACGGCTCCAGCCCGGGCCGTACCGGCGAGATGCGCGAGGAGCTGCGGGTCGAGCGAATCGGCGGTGACCGCGTGCGGATCGGCCGCTGGATCCTGAGGCCGAACGCGGGCTGGCAGCTCCAGGAGGCGCCCGTGATGCTGCCGGCCGACCGCTTCTCCCAAGCGCTGATGGCCGCCGCGGAGCGTGGTGTGCTGGCGGCGGGCGATACCGTGGCTGCTCCCGGCCCGGAGGAATCATGAGCACGAAGTGGACCGCTGAGAGCATTCCCGACCAGAGCGGGAGAACGGCAGTGGTCACGGGCGCGAACAGCGGCCTCGGCCTGATCACGGCGCGAGAGCTCGCGCGTGCCGGGGCCCATGTGGTCCTGGCCTGCCGGAACCTGGAGAAGGGCGAGGCCGCCCGCGCGGGGATCCTGGCCCTGGTGCCGGGCGCCCAGCTCGAGCTCGAGGAGCTCGACCTGTCGAGCCTCGACTCCGTGCGCACCTTCGCGGGCAGCTTCCGCGACGGTCACGACGGGCTCGACCTGCTGATCAACAACGCCGGCGTGATGGCCACGCCACGCCGCCAGACCGCCGACGGGTTCGAGCTGCAGTTCGGCACCAACCATCTTGGCCACTTCGCGCTCACCGGCCTCCTGATCGACACGATCGAGGGCCGCACCGACGGCCGCGTGGTCACGCTGTCGAGCACGGCGCACCGCACCGGGCGCATCGCCTTCGGCGACCTGGGCGGCGAGAAGCACTACTTCCGCTGGCGCGCCTACGGGCAGTCGAAGCTGGCGAACCTGCTGTTCGCGCTGGAGCTGGACCGCCGGCTGCGCGCGGCGGGGTCGTCCGTCAAGAGCCTCGCGGCCCACCCCGGGTACGCGGCCACCAACCTCCAGCACGCCGGTCCGCCCGGCCTCGACAGCGCGATCATGCGGGTCACGAACCGGCTGGTGGCCCAGAGCGAGGAGATGGGGGCCCTGCCCCAGCTCTACGCCGCCACGGAGCCCGGGCTCGAGGGGGGCACCTACGTCGGGCCCGACGGCTTCGGCGAGCAGCGCGGCCATCCCGAGCCGGTCTCGCCCAACAAGGCCGCCCGCGACCAGGAGGTGGCGCGGCGCCTGTGGGAGGTCTCGGAGGAGATGACCGGCGTCCGCTTCGAGCCGGCCGGCGCGCCCGCCTGAAGCCGGACCCTCGTCCGCCCTGCCCCTGACGCTCGTCACCGGTCCGGCGAACGCCGCCAAGGCGGGCGAGGTGCTGGGCGGGCTCCGGGCCCGGCTCGAGGAGGACCCGATCCTGGTGGTGCCCGCGTTCCAGGACGTGGAGCACGCGCAGCGCGAGCTGGCCGAGCGGGGCGCGGTGTTCGGAGCGCTGGTCCTGCGGTTCGAGCGGCTCTATCGCGAGATCGCCGCGCGGGCGGGGTACGGCGAGCCGGTGGCCTCCGAAGTGCAGCGCCAGCTGCTGCTCGAGGCGAGCGTGAAAGGGGCCGGGCTGAGCGTGCTCGCCGAGTCGGCGTCGCGGCCGGGCTTCGTTCGGGCAGCGGCGCGCTTCGTGGCCGAGCTCGGGCGGGCCCGGGTGGACCCGGGCCGCTTCACGCAGGCGTTGAGGGCTTGGGCCGAGGACGGGCCGAGACGGCCCTATGCAGACGAGGTGGCGGCGATCTACGGCGGCTACCGGCGCGGCCTCGAGAACGCCGGCCTCGTGGACCCCGAGCTGTTCGCGTGGCGCGCTCTCGATGCGCTCCGGCTGGAGCCCGAGCGCTGGGGCGGCACCCCGCTCTTCGTCTACGGCTTCGACGACTTCACCGAGCTCGAGCTCGACGCGCTGGAGACGCTGTCGGTGCGCTGCGGCGCGCACCTGTACGTGTCGCTGCCCTTCGAGCCGGGACGGGCGGCGTTCCGGGCTACCGCGACGGTGCACGCTCGGCTGTCCGAGATCGCCACCGACAGGCGGGAGCTGGCGGCGGTGGACGAGCACTACGCGGCCGGCTCGCGTGCGGCGCTCCATCAGGTGGAGCGCGGCCTGTTCGAGGCCGATCCGCCGCCGCCGGTGGAGGCGGGGGAGGCGATCGCGTTCCACTCGGCCGGCGGGGCGCGGTCCGAGGTCGAGCTGGCGGCCGCACGCGTGCTCGACCTGCTGCGCGGCGGCACCTCGCCCGGCGACGTGGCGGTCGTGTTCCGCGATCCCACGCGCTACTCGTCGCTCGTGGAGCAGGTGTTCGGGGCCTACGGCGTCCCCTACTCGCTCGACCGGGCGCTCCCGTTCGCCCACACCGGGCTCGGCCGAGGCCTGCTCGCCCTGATCCGCTGCGGCGCGCCTGCGGGCACGGCCGACGACCTCCTCGCCTACCTGAGGACCCCCGGGCTGCTCACCCAGCCGGCGCTCGCCGACCGGCTCGAGGCGCGCGTGCGCCAGGAGGGCGCCCACAGCGCTGAGCGCGCCCGCGCCATCTGGGAGAGCGAGCACTGGGCGCTCACGGACCTGGAGCGCCTCACCGGCGCCCAGGACACGGCGGCCTACGTGGACGAGCTGCAGGCCGTGCTGGCGCATCTGTTCAGCGCGCCGTACCACCGGCGCGCGCCGGTGCTGGCGGGACCCGAGCTGGACGACCCGCGCGTGTTCCGCGCCGGGCAGAAGGCTCTCGCCGAGCTGCGCGCGCTGCTCGATACCGGGGCCAGGGTGGACCCGCAGCGGGTGCAGGAGGTGCTCGCCGGGTTGAGCGTCCACGTGGGCGAGAACCCGCAGCCCGACCGGGTGCACGTGGCGCGCCCCGAGGCGATCCGCGCACGGCGCTTCGAGGCGGTGCTGGTGCTGGGCCTCCAGGAGGGCGAGTTCCCCGGCGGGGCGCGACCGGAGCCGTTCCTGCCCGACGACGTACGCAGGGAGATCGCGACGGCCAGCGGCCTCGTCCTGCCGCTGCGCGAGGACCGGCTCGATCGCGAGCGCTACCTGTTCTACGTGTGCGCCTCGCGGGCCGAGCGGCTGCTCGTGCTGAGCTCGCGCACCAGCGACGAGGAGGGCACCCCCGAGGCGCCCTCGTTCTTCCTGGACGACGTGCGAGAGCTCCTCGTCGACGCTCCGCCCGTCCGCGTGCGCTCGCTCGGCGAGGTCACCTGGACGCCGGAGGAGGCGCCCACCGCGGCCGAGTGGGATCGTGCCCTCGCCGCGCGCGGGCCACGGCGCGAGGAGCGCCTCCCGGGGAAGCTCACGGCGGCGCCGCTCCTCGCGCTCCTGGAGGAGCGCCGGGCGCTCTCGGCGAGCTGGCTCGAGCGCTTCGCCGACTGTCCCGTCAAGTGGCTGGTGGAGAGCGTCCTGCGGCCCGAGGCGCTCGAGCCCGACCCGGAGCAGATGGTCCGCGGCCAGCTCGCTCACGAGGTGCTGGAGCACACGTTCAGGCGCGTGGCCGAGGAGACGGGCGAGCCGCGCGTGACCCGCTCGAACCTCGCGGCAGCGGAGCGCATCCTGCTCGAGGAGCTCGACCGGAGCCGCTCGAAGTTCCGCATCTCCCCCAAGCAGTCGCGCGTGCGGGCCGCCGCCCGCCGGCTCGAGTTCGACCTGCTTCGCCATCTGGGCAGGGAGGCGGAGCGGGACGGCTCCTTCGTGCCGCACAGCCTCGAGCTGCGCTTCGGGGAGGGCGAGGAGATGGAGCACGGTCCCGTGGAGATCGGCCAGGGGCTCCTGGTGAGCGGGCGCATCGACCGGGTGGACACCGCGGACGGGATGGCGCTGGTGATCGACTACAAGAGCGGCCGGAGGGTGGACTCGTACAAGGTGGCGAGCTGGGAGTCCGAGAACCGCTTCCAGGCGGCGCTCTACATGCTGGCGGTGGAGGAGCTGCTCGGCCGGCGCGCCGTGGGCGGCGTGTACGTGGCGCTCGGCGCCGAGGATCCGCGACCGCGGGGGATGCTCGCCGCCGACGTGCCCGCGCTCGGCTCGGGCTGGGTGGGGAACGACCGCGTGCCTCCGGAGGTGTTCGCCGAGAAGCTCGACTGGGCGCGCGAGCGGATCGGCGCCACCGCGGCCGCGATCCGCCGCGGGGAGCTCACCTCCACGCCCGACTCGTGTGCCTACCGGGGCGGCTGCTCCTACCCGTCGTTGTGCCGGTGCGAGCGGTGAGCCTCACCGCCGAGCAGCAGCAGGCGGTGGACCGCCGCGAGGGCTCCCTGCTCGTGCGGGCGGGGGCCGGCACGGGCAAGACCACGGTGCTCGTGGAGCGCTTCGTCCGCGCGGTGGTGGACGACGAGGTGCCGGTGGAGGGGATGCTCGCGATCACCTTCACCGACAAGGCAGCCGCGGAGATGAGGGAGCGCGTGCGGGCCCGCTTCCTCGAGCTCGGGCGCCGCGAGGACGCCCGGTCGGCGGAGGGCGCCGCTATCTCCACGATCCACGGCTTCTGCGCACGGCTGCTTCGCACGCACGCCCTCGCGGCCGGGATCGACCCCGACTACCACGTGCTGGACGGGCTGGAGGCCGAGCGCGTGGCGGTGGACGCGTTCGACCTGGCGCTGGAGGACTTCCTCGGCCCGGCGGGCGCGCCCTCGGAGGCCCCCGGCCAGGAGGCCCCGGACCGGCTCGAGCTGGTGGCGTCCTACACCCCCGACGGGCTCCGCGACATGGTGCGCACCGCCTACTCGCACCTGCGCAGCCGCGGCGAGCGCTTTCCCAGCCTGGCAGCGGCTGCGCGACCGCAGCCGAGCGGTGAGGCCGCGCGGCTGGAGGCCGCGGCCCGGGCGGCCCTGGCCGAGCTGGGGCCGGCCGGCGGCCAGGAGAGCCCGGCCGAGCGGGGAAGCGCGACGCTCGAGCGCTGCGTGACCCTCCTGGAGCGGCTGCCGGGCTCGCAGCCGGCCGCGCCGGCACGGCTGAAGGAGCTGGAGCTGAAGAAGGGGAACGCCAGGGCGCTCGCCACCGCCGCGTGCGACGAATACCGCGAGGCGCTCGCCGCCTACCGGGACCTCTGCCTCGACTCCGAGCAGGCCCGCAACCACGCCCTGCTGCGCGTACTCCTCGAGCTGTACGGACGCCGCTACGAGAAGGCGAAGCAGGACCGCTCGGCCCTCGACTTCGAGGATCTCGAGCTGCTCGCCCGCGACCTCCTGAAGGGCGACGACGGGCTTCGCGAGCAGTACTCGTCGCGCTACCAGCACGTGATGGTCGACGAGTTCCAGGACGTGAACCCGCTCCAGAGCGAGCTGCTGGGGCTGGTCGCGCCCGGCAACCTCTTCCGCGTCGGGGACGAGAACCAGTCGATCTACGGCTTCCGCCACGCCGACGTGAACGTCTTCCGCGAGCACCGCGAGGCGGCGGCGGCGGAGGGCCGGGCGCTGAGCGTGACGGTGAACTTCCGCTCGCGCGGCGAGCTGATCGACGCCGTGGCCCTCGCCTTCGAGCGCCTCTGGGGAGAGGACTACGAGCCGCTGCGCGAGGCCCCCGGCGCGCGCGAGCCGGCCGTGAGCGAGCCCGCCGTGGACCTGCTGGTGGTGGACCTCGAGAAGAAGCGTTGGGACGCCGCCCTGCCTCCCGAGGAGGGAGCGCTGGGAGCGGGCATGGCGGGGGTCACCCCGTGGCGGGCGCTCGAGGCGCGGCTGCTGGCCCGCCGGATCGACGAGCTCACCGGGGACGGGCCCTACGACTACCGCGACGTGGTGGTGCTCCTGCGCGCCACCACCAGCATGTCCGTGTACGAGCGCGCGCTCGTGGAGCGCGGGATCCCCACCCACGTGGTGGGCGGTCGCGGGTACTGGAGCCAGCAGCAGGTGAGCGACCTGCGCCACTGGCTCGCGGCGCTGGCCAACCCGCTCGACGAGCTGGCGCTGTACTCGGTGCTCGGCTCGCCGCTCGCCGGGCTCTCGCTCGACTCGGTCACCCTGCTCGCGCTGCACGCGCGCGAGCAGCGCAGGGACCCCATGTGGGCGCTGCGCCAGGCGATCGCGAGCCCCGAGGACGCCCTCGGCGCCGCGCTGCCCCCCGCGGACCTCGCGCGGGCGCGCACCTTCCTCGAGCGCTTCGACGACGAGCGCGCGGCCGCGCCGCGGGTGGCGCTCGAGACGCTGATCGACCGCGCGGTCACCCGCACCGGCTACGACCGCCACCTGCTCTCGCTGCCCGCCGGCGAGCGGCGCATGGCCAACGTGCGCAAGCTGATGCGCATGGCGCGCGAATACGAGGCCGACGAGGGTCGCGACCTGCGCGGTTTCATCGACGCCATCGCCGAGCGCGACGTGCTCCAGGAGCGCGAGGGCGAGGCCCCGCTCGAGGCCGAGACGCTCGACGCCGTGCGGCTGATGACGATCCACCGCGCCAAGGGCCTCGAGTTCCCCGTCGTGGCCGTGGGCGACCTCGGCAAGATCGGGCGCGACGACGACGGGCGCCTGCGCATCTCGGCGGACGGCACCACGGGCATGCGGCTCGCCAGCATCGGCGGCGGCGCCGTGAACTCGCGCGAGCTCGACCGGATCAAGGCCGAGCAGAAGACGACCGCGGAGGAGGAGGAGCGGCGCGTCTTCTACGTGGCCGTGACGCGCGCAAAGCGGCACCTGATCCTGAGCGGCGCCACCGACCTGGAGAAGCGCCCCGACCCCGACGAGCTCTGTGAGCCGATGCGCTGGGTGTGGCGAAGCTTCTGCGCCGGGCTGCCCGACGACGGCGCGGAGGGGGTCCACGTGGACCGCCGCGAGGGCCGCGAGGTGCTCGTCGCATGGCGCCGGCTCACGCCGGACACGCTCCCGGAGCTGCTGGAGCCCGCCGACCTCGCCCCGGCCGCGCCCGCTCCCGCCGATCGCCACCGGCGGCGGCGAGCAGCCGGAGCTGGAGCTGGGCGCGGTGCCCGCCCCGCGGGCGCTCCCGGTGAGCCGCCTCAGCTACTCGGGACTCGAGGCCTACCGGCGCTGCTCGTACCGCTTCTATCTCGAGCGCTCGCTCGGGCTGCGGCCCGTCGAGGCTCCCGGCCGCGACAGGCACCCGGTGGCCGCCGGCCTGAGCGCGCTCACGCGCGGCAGCCTCGTGCACCTGCTGCTGGAGCAGCTCGACTTCCAGCGCCCGCAGATTCCTTCCGCCGCTGACGTGGCCGCGCTCATCGAGCGCCAGGGCGTGCCCGCCAGGGACGACGACGTGGAGGACCTCCGCTCCATGGTGGAGCGGTTCACCGGCTCCGAGCTGCGCGCGCGAATCGCGGCGGCGCAGCGGGTGCGCACCGAGCTGCCGTTCGCGTTCACCCTCGAGCCGCCCGGGGGCGGGGGGCAGGCAGCTCGTCGTGAACGGCGTCGTGGACGTGCATGCGACCGAGCCGGATGGCGTGCTCGTGGTGGACTACAAGAGCGACGCCCTCGAGGGCCGCGACCCCGAGGAGCTGTGTGCCCGCGCCTACGCCACGCAGCGGCTCGTGTATGCCCTCGCCGCGCTGCGCGCCGGAGCCGCCCGCGTGACCGTGGCGCACTGCTTCCTCGAGTGCCCGGACGAGGCGGCGGTGGTCGAGTACGCCGCCGCCGACGCCCCCCGGCTCGAGGAACAGCTGCTCGAGGTGGCGCGCGGCGTCGTGGAGGCCCGGTTCGAGCCCACGGACGCCCCGCACCGCGAGCTCTGCGCCGACTGCCCCGGCCGGGCGTCGCTCTGCAGCTGGGGTCCCGAGCACACGCTCGCGGAGCCCGCGACCGCCGGCTGAGAACGGCTTTCCGTCAGGAGCGGGGCCTATCTTGCGACAGGTCCAGCATGCGAACCGAAGGGGAGTCAGGGCAGATGCCTCTCTGCTTCATCGAGCCGCAGGAAGCGATCAGAGTCGTAGCGCAGAGCATCGGCCGCGAGGCGCGCCGTCAGCTGCTCGGCGAGGTCGTGCGCGCGTGGGTCGACGAGATCCCCGAGGACGAGCTCCTGGTGCACTACGCCAAGGCCGTCGAGGAGCTCGACGACGACGATCTCTCGATGCTCGCCGCCTGGCACGCCTCACTGGAGGTGGGCCATCCGATCGCCAACAAGGAGTTTCTCCTCGGAGCGTTCGGGCACCTCGGGCAGCCACCAGCGCGAGGCGCTCCGGATCGCCGCGGGCTTCAAGGGCGAGGACGCCTTCGAGGCCGGGGTGAGCGAGGAGCAGGCCCTCGACACCGTGCTGCCCTGGCTGTCGATCGAGCGTTTGCTCCAGTTGGCCCAGGAGGCGGTCGATCTCTACTGCTGGGACCGGTTGGGGTCCGACAACTAGGCCTCGCTACTCGCCTGCGGGATCGCGCTCGCGGCGGGCTGCTCAGAGGACGACACCCCGGCGCCGTCCGCCTCCGGCGCCCGGTCGCGCAACCGTCACCAAGGTCACCGACGGCGACACCATCCGGCTGGCGGGCCTCGGCCGGGTGCGGCTGATCGGGGTGGACACGCCCGAGGTCTACGGCCGGGTCGAGTGCTTCGGTCGCGAGGCGTCGGCGTTCGTCCGCCGGCTCGTCCCGGTCGGCTCGACCGTCCGCTACCGGCTCGGCGTGGAGCAGCGCGACCGCTACGGCCGCGCGCTCGCCTACGTGTGGCTGCGCGACGGGCGCTTCCTGAACGCGCTGCTGGTGGAGCGCGGCTACGCACAGCCGCTCACGATCCCGCCCAACGTGGACTACGCGGCGCGCTTCCGGGCCGCCGCGCGCCGTGCGCGCGAGGCCGGGCGCGGGCTCTGGGCCCGCTCGGGCTGCGCGACCTCCGGCGGCTAGCCTCGGGCCGTGGCCCGGCCGGTCACTTGGCCGGCACCTGCTCGTTCTGGCGAACCACCCGCCAGGGCGACTCGGTGGGGCTCACGAAGTACGGCGGCTCGCGGAACTTCAGCGTGTCGTTGTACGCGTAGTTCTTCGCGTACCCGCTGTTGATGGTGCCCCCGCTGAACGTGCCGACGGTACCGCGGTACTTCTGCGCGATCGCGCCCGTGACCGACAGGGCGCCGGTCGGGTTGCCGCAGTACCAGTTGTCGACGATGAACGAGTGGTTCAGCGCCAGGATGGCGGCGTCGATGGTGATGTCTCCGGGGCCGCCGTTGTTGTCACAGTCGCGGTCGTTGTTGTTCCAGTTGTTCACCGGGTGGTACACGCGCACGAAGTTGTTGGCGATCAGCCCGCCCAGCACGGTCGAGCTTCCGCGCGTGAAGTCGTCCGTGACGATGATGTCGTTGTCGGCGCCGATCGTGAGGTCGTTGTTGTAGGTGCCGGACACGTAGACGTTCCCGCAGCCCGGCGCGGCCACGTACTGCTGCTTGCGCGAGTAGGCCGCGGGGCAGCTCGAGCTCTTCACGTAGACCACGCCGCTCGGAGGGAGCGGCTTCGTCACCGTGCTGCCGCCGTTGGTCACGTTCATGCTGCTCCCGTTGAGCTTGATCGTGGTCTCGCCGGTGAACACGTAGTCGGTGTCGGCCGCGTCGGCCAGCGACGCGTTCGACTGCGGCATCGGCAGCACGCCCGCCGGATAGTCCACCGTGCCCTGGAAGTCCGGGCTCGAGCCCCCGCACGACGCGAACCAGCCGGGCGAGTCCTGGTTCAGCTCGATGGCGTCGCCCGTGGGCGTCACGCGCCCGAAGTTGGGTGAGCCGCACACGAGGATGCTGTCGTTCGTGTGCAGGGGACCGTTCACGTTGTCTTGCGTGATGAAGTTGATGTCGCGTGCAGCCGGACGGCCGGGTCTGGCGCGGTCCGGTGCAGTTGAGGCCGGCCCAGGCCTGGTCGGCGGGGTCGGCGTACGCGAAGGGATCGAGCGTCTCGCGGTCGGTGAAGTAGAGGTAGTCGAGGAAGGCCTTGCGCCGCAGCGTCACGATGATGCTGCGCTTCCTGGGCTTGTCGGTCGCGTTCTTGGGCGGGCGTGCCCGGCCCGTCACCCGGATCCGGAACGCTCCCGTCTTCGGGTCGACCATCGAGCCGGGCACGTTCTCCACGCACTGCTCGGTGCCGGCCACGCTCGGGTCCTGGACGGCGAGGAGCTCCACGGTGTAGTCCGACGGGTAGCCGGGGATCTGCGCGGAAGCGGCGCGGGTCGGTCGTCCCCGTCGTCCATTCCAGGTTCACGGCGTTCTGGGTGGGCGCGAAGACGTTGGCGCAGTGCGTGTAGTAGATGTTGTCCTGCGCCAGGCGGTTCAAGTAGTAGCTCAGCCCGGCCTCCGCGGCGGCGTAGGCCTGCTTCGAGTCGTCGTCCTTCTGACTGAAGCCGATGTCGGGGTTCACGGCCGCGAAAGTCGCGGCCACGAGCAGCCCGCCCACCATCAGCGTGCCCATCAGCACAACGGTGGTGAAGCCCTCCTGACAGCGGTGGATCAGACGCATACGGGACCATCCTGGGTCTCGGTCGGGTCGGACAGGCGCACGTACACGTCGTCCTCGAGCTCGGTGGAGTCGCCCTGGTCGCTGAGCGGGCGCTGGGCGAAGGACTTGAAGCTGACCTTGATCGCGGCCACGCGGTCGAGATTGGTGCCGGTCCCCGGTGCCGCAATCAGCTCGAGGTCGCCGATCGGGATTGCCCGGCTTGTACCGGTAGTACTTGAATACCGGCCGCGCCGTTGGAGGCGCGCCGTCCTGGATCTGCTGGACCTTGGTCTGGAGGGTCGTGGTCTGCGTCGCCCCGCCGGCGAACACGAGATTCGGGTAGGTCCCGCTGGCGGCGCTCACGACCGTCTGCGAGAGCACGCCCGTGCCGGTGTTGAGCGCGAGCGTGCGCAGCTTGGTGTTCTGCGGATCGGCCGTCAGGTCCGCGTAGAAGGTCACGCTGTTGTCGTTCGCGCTGACCAGCGGCGTGTTGTTCTTGCCGAGGCAGACCTGCGAGCGCAGCTGCCGGGTCATCAGCTCCATGCTCTGGCGTCCCTGCTGGAGCGCGTCCTCGCGGTCGGCCACCTGGCCCGAGGCGGAGAAGGAGCGGTCGAGCAACATGAACGCGCCGAGCAGCACGATCATGCCGATGGACATGGCCACGAGCAGCTCGATGAGCGTGAAGCCGCGCTCGTCGGAGGGCCGGGGACCGGGCATCAGTCGCACGGGCCCGTCCGGTCGAGCCGGATCATGATCGAGCCGACGGTGGCCGGCAGCACGGGCGTGTTGGGATAGATCGGACTCGCGTTGATGGTCGGCGTACCGGTTGAGCTGGTGTTCGAGACCACGTCGTCCACCCGGTTGGCGACCGTTTCGGCAATGGCCGTGGTGGTGGTGTGCTTGGCGTCGTAGAACGGACTCGTTCCGGTGCGGATGTCGGCGTGGCCGTGGGGACCCGTCGCGCTCGACTGGGCGCAGATCTTGTAGGTGCCGTACGGGTATCCGGGCTCGGGGATCGACCCCAGGCCTCCCGTGGTGGTGGTCGCCGAGACTTGCGAGGGGTACGTGGTCGTGCAGCCGGCGTCCGCCGTCTTGACGATCACGGTCGCGCCGGCCACCGCGGCGACGGCGTGCGGCGTTGACCACGCGGACGTTGATCGAAGGCACGCGGATCTTCGGGTTGGGCGAGAAGGTCTGGTTGGGAGTCGGCGAGAAGGTCTGGAGTAGCGGGAGGCTGTTGGTCGGTGCCTTCGACGGGTCGTTCGTCAGGCACTGGCCGCCATAGATGCCGTAGGTGCCGATGAAGGGGTACAGCCCGGCGGCCGTGACGAGCGTGTTCGGCGAACCGGCTGGAGTCGCCTGGATGCTCTTCGCGCCGGGCGCGGTGAGGTTCGCATTCGTGACCGTCGCGTACTGCGACTTCGCCACCGCCACGGCCGCGCTGCCCACCTTCGTCTCGAAGTTGATGTTGAACGTGCGAGGGTCGATCGATCTCGAGCGTCATCGCCGTCGAGATGCCGGCCGTGGAGCTGGTCGCCTTGGTCACAGGCGACTCTCCCTGCCAGCCCACCATGGTCCCCGAGCTGGCACTGGCCGTGTAGTTACCCGCGGGCACGAAGGGAAAGACCGCGCAGCCGGCGGCGTTGGTTAGGTCCGAGTATGAGCTGCCGCCGCTAAGGGTCACCGAGGCGCCCGCGATCGCGGCCTGGTCGCGGTCCACGACCTTGACGATGACCCTGCCCTCACCCGTCGAGAACCCGGCGCCGGGGGGTGGCGTCACGAGGCTTGCCAGGTCGACCGTTCCGCGGGTGAGCGGCGAGGTCACCTGTGACACGATCCGAAGGTTGGCCTGCGTCTTGGTGGTGCTCGAGCAGCTCGTGGTCACGCCGCCCGGGTCGGTCGCCCAGGTGGCCAGCGACTTGACGGAGTAGTCGACGCCCTTGACCTTGACGGTGCGGACAAGGGGGGCGGTCACGTACGGCACGAGGCTCGACACCGGCAGCGAGCGCATGCGCTCCTGGTCCTGCTCGGCGAGGGCTGCGGCCACCGAGCGGGCCTTGTTGCGGCCGCCCGTCTTCTGGGCGCCGTCGATGCCGTTCAGGACCGCCGTCGTCGCCAGCGCGAGGATCACCGCGCCGATCATCACCTCGATCAGCATCGACCCGCGCTCCGCGCGGAGCGCGGACAGGGGTCGGCGACGAACGACCTGTCTGAGTGTCTGGATGGTCTGCAAGCCAGTCTTCCTTCGCGAGGGCGCTGCATGTCCGGTATCGGCCGCAACGGCGGGCGGCTTTACGCGCAGGAACGCGACTGGACGAGGCGCCGGGCGGAGGCGGTGCAGGATCGCTTGCAGGTGCGGGGATTATCGGTCGGTGCGGTGTCGCGCTGCGCTCCTCCGCTGTGGTGGTTGACTTGCGCTTGCGATGACGGCCAGCCTCCCGCCCGAGGTCCAGCAGGTGTTCGACCGCTTCGTGACCACCGAGTACACGACCGTCACCCGCGGGGGCCAGCCGATCACCTGGCCGGTGACCCCGTACTACGACCTCGGCGGCCCCTGCATCGACGTGACCACAGGGCTCGGGTATCCCAAGAAAGCGAACGACGCGCGCGGCAACCCGAAGGTCGGGCTGCTGTTCTCCGACCCCACGGGGAGCGGTGCGCCGGACGCGCCACAGGTGCTGGTCCAGGGCATAGCCGAGGTGGACGACCGCGATCTCGCCGCGAACCGCGAGCGCTACGCCCGCGAATCGGTCGCGAAGCTGCCCGCCACGGCCGACCAGCTGCCGCCGAAGCCGCTCCGGCGGATGTTCGGCTGGTACTTCACGCGCATCTACGTGCATGTTCGCCCCGAGCGGGTCTACGTCTGGCATGGCGGCGACGCCTCACTGGAGCCGGAGCTCTTCGATGCGTACATGGAGGAGGTGCGCTCCGGCCACCACGAGACGCCGAGCGAGGAGCTCGCGCCTACCGTGGGCGGCACTCCGGCGTGGGACGAGCGCATGGACGAGCTCGGGGAGCGCTATCCCCGGGCGGTCGTGTCGCTCGTGTCCCCGGACGGCTTTCCCTTCTCCGTGCGCCTTCCCATCTCGCTGGACCGGGAAGCGCGGCGCATCCGGCTCGGGGGAGCGCCGGTCGGCGTCCCCTGGCACCCGGGCCTCGCCTGCGTGACCGCGCACGATCACAGCGAGGACTTCACCTGGCAGCGGAACTTCCAGGTGCGCGGCGACCTCGTGGAGGAGGACGGCGCCTGGGCGGTGATCCCGCAGCGGCTCATCGGCGGGTTCGAGCTGCCTCCCGCGTCGAACCTGCAGCGTTACCGGATCAACGGCCGCAAGGTGCTCCGCTTCCGGAAGATCGCTCGCGCCGAGCTGCGCAAGCGGCGCGGCTGAGGGCCTTTTCCCCGCTATGAGCGGGGAGCCGGGACGGTTCCCCCTTGACCCGTCTCGGGCACGCTGTTCTACTAGCTCCCGAGACGCGGACGTAAGCGCAAAGAGCGAGGCCACGAGGTGTGGGGCCCGCCGCGCGACCCGTAGGCTTCGGCCGACGTGGGCGCGCTCCTCAAGCGCAGAGTTCGCGTCTCATTTTTTTCTCTCCGCGGGCTCAGGGCCGCCGGACTCCCGGTCAAAACTTGCAGGCCCGATGAAAAAACATATCCTGTGTAAATGGCCGCGCCCGCTACCAGACCCCGCGACGGCCGAACGGTACGCGCGGAGCGCACGCGCGAGGCGGTGGTCACGGCCCTGCTCGGCCTACTCGACGCCGGCGAGCTGAGCCCGACCGCGGAGCGCATCGCGGAGCGGGCCCGGGTCTCGGAGCGCTCGATCTTCCAGCACTTCGGTGACAGCGAGGCCCTGTTCGAGGCGGCCGCGGTGCGCCAGTACGAGCGGGTCACGCCCGACCTTCGCGTGATCGACCCCCAGCTCCCGCTCGACGAGCGCCTCGACGCGTTCGTGGCCCAGCGCGCCCGGCTGCTCGAGCGCGTGACCGGCGTCCGTCGCGCGGCCCTGCTGCGCGAGCACGAGTCGAAGACCATCGCCGCCTGGCTCAACAGCGCCAGGCGGTCCAAGGCGCGTGAGGTCGAGAAGGTCTTCGCCCGCGAGCTGGGCGAGCTGCCCGACTACTCGCGCGCGACCGTCAAGGCGGCCATGGTGGCCGCCTCGTCCTGGCCGGCCTGGGAGAGCTACCGCATCCACCAGCGCCTGGGCTTCGAGCGGGCGCGAGCGGCGATGCGGACCGCGCTGGCCGCGCTGACGCGAGCGCCGTAGCGCTCGGCGCTCGGGCGTCTACGGCGGCGGGGTGGGGGTGCGGCGGCCTGGTCGCCGGGGCTCGTTTGTGCGCCTCCGGTTACTCGGACGTGGTGTCGCGTTGCGCTCGGCGTGGGGCGGCGCCGGCGCCCTCGACCCCTGGGCGAGTTAACCGTCCCATACACGAATAACTCGCCCAACCCCCCGAGGCCATGTACAGCGCACGAGCCGAATGTGACGGGACGCCGACAGAACAGCACCTCTGCCCAGCCGCAGTAGGCGCCAAGGTCGCGGCCGTCACTCGCCCCGACGCTTCTGCAGTTTGGGCTGGAATAGAGACCAAACGGCGGGTCCCCGAACCGGCGGGCGACGGGACACCACCCGAATGCGACGCGACGCCGACAGAACAGCACCCATACCCAGCCGCAGTAGCCGCCGGGCCCTCAACGGCGCGGCGAGCCGGGCGGGCGCCCGGGCTAACCCCCCGCCAGCGCCGCCTCCACCGCGGCGATCGCCGGCTCGGTCACCTCGAAGCGCACCGCGGCCATGCCCAGGGCGCGGGCGGCCACGCAGTTCACGTCCAGGTCGTCCAGGAAGACGCACTCGCCCGCCGCGACCCCGAGCCGCTCGAGCGTGAGCTCGTAGATGCGCGGGTCGGGCTTTCGGAGCCCAACGAAGGCGGAGTCCACCACCACCTCGAAGATCTCGTCGATCTCGGGGAGCTTCGCGCGCCAGAGCGGCTCCCACTCACGAACGTTGTTGGTGAGCAGCGCAGTGCGGACGCCTCGCTCGCGCAGCTCGCGCACGAAGGCGATCATCGGTGCGTTCGGCACCAGGCGCTCGAAGTAGACCTCGCGCTGGCGCGTGAAGCTGAAGCCGGGCAGCTGGCGCTCGAGCCTGTCGGCGAACTCGCGCTCGCTCATCTCACCCCGCTCGAGCGCGAAGAGCGGGTGCTCTCCGTCCGCCTCGGCGGCGCGGCCAAGCGCCCGGCCCAGGTCTTCGAGCGAGACCTTGGATTCCTCCTGATAGGCGATGAAGGCCTCCGACAGCGGCGAGGTGAGCACACCGCCGAAGTCCGAGATGAACGCGTTCCTCACGCCGCGGCCGGCGGGTCGGTGCGCACCATCAACTCGTACGCCCCGGTGGCATCGCGCCCGTCGAGGCGCCAGCGGAAGATGGCCGCATGCACCTGGATCCCGTCGAGGTCGAGCGACGAGCCGGCGAGCACGAGCCCGGAACCGCGCCGCGGGTACTCCTCGCCGGGAATCCAGAGCTCGAGTCCGGCGCTGCGCTGCCGCCCGCCGCCGTCGTACACGGTCGAGATGCGGGCCGTCTCCACGTCCAGCAGCCGGCCGTCGTCGAGCAGCCGCGCGGTCACGCTCTCCTCGTCCTGTCCGGCGGCGCCCCGCGGCCGGCGCGCCAGGGCGACCAGGGCATGCTCTTCGTCCGCCAGGGCGGAGATGGTGCGCAGCGAGTCGAGCTCGTCCCACGCGGGGAGGGAGTGCGTCTCGGCGACCGTGCCGAGACCGTCCACCTGCTTCCCGGCGACCTCGCCGTGAACCCGGCACACCGTGGCGGACACGCCGTCGAGGTCCGCCTCCGGCGCGAGGCGCTCGAACTCGAGCGACAGCTGATCCGACAGCCGTACGCTCCAGCCGCCGGCCACGGCCTCCACCTCGGGCCCCTCGGGGAGGACCGCCGGGCGGCGCCCCTCGAAGAGCACGGTCGCACCCGAGCGCGCGCTCCCGTAGAGCTCGCGGGCGTGGTCGTAGAAGGCGACGGCGAGCGCGGGTGCGCTCAATGCTCGAGCCGCCTGGGTGGCAGGTCGTGCTCGCTCGCGCTCCCCTCCACGTCGTAGCCGCGAGCAGGACGGGTGCCCGCCATTCCGATGGTCACCCGGCGCCCGAGGCGCTGGACGATCAGGCGCCGCACGATCGCCCGCGTGGGCGGCAGGAGCAGCAGCACGCCGAGGATGTCCGTGATGAAGCCGGGGGTGATCAGGAAGGCGCCGCCGAAGATCACGAGCACCCCGTCCATCACCTCGCGATGCGGCATGCGGCCCTCGGAGAGCGCTGCGTTGAACCGGCGCCAGACGGTCCGGCCCTGTGCCCGGAGGAGCAGGGCGCCGAGCACGGAGTCCGCCGCCAGGAGAAGAAGGGTCCAGAGAATCCCGATCGAGTCCCCGACCTTCAGGATCACGTAGAGCTCCGCCACGGGGAGCACGAGGAACACCAGGATGAGTCCCAGGATGGGCATCTCCATTGACCCTACTACCCTTGTGCCATGCCCTCCGTAGACGAAGTCCAGGAAGCTCTGACCAACGTGATCGACCCCGAGCTGGGGCTCGATTTTGTGGAGCTGGGCCTGATCTACGAGGTGGAGGTGGAGGACGGCGAGGTGTTCGTGACCTTCACCCTGACCTCGCCCGGCTGCCCGATCGGGCCGCAGGTGGCCGAGCAGATGGAGGAGTTCGTGAGCGAGCTCGACGGGGTCACGCGGGTGTACCCGAAGATGACGTTCACGCCTGCCTGGACACCCGACAAGATGAGCGAGGACGCGAAGTTCGCCCTCGGCTACTGAGCCTGGATCCAGGCTGAGCCGGCTCCACGTCATAGGCGAGTCGGACGTCGGAGAGCCCGTCTTCGAGATCGCGGTCTGGCGCGCAATCCTTCAGCGGGTGGCCGCGGGCGAGCTGCCCGAGACGCTTCGTGTAGCGCGGCCGGGCCCGGTGGTGGCGTTCGGCAAGCAGGATGCGGTCGCGGCCGGCTACGGGCAGGCGGTGGCCGCCGCGCGGCGCCGCGGCTTCGACGCGGTGCTGCGCCTGGCGGGCGGCCGCGCCGCGGTATTTCACGAGGGCACGGTCGCGGTCGCCCACGCGGTGCCCGAGGCCTCGCCGCGGAGCGGCATCCACCGGCGCTTCGAGGCGACCGCCGGGCTGCTGGCCGGCGCCCTCACCGGTCTCGGGGTGGATGCGCGGGTGGGAGCGGTGCCGGGGGAGTACTGCCCAGGGACGTACAGCCTGAGCGCGCGCGGCGAGCTGAAGCTCGCGGGCATCGGTCAGCGGTTGATCGGCGGCGCCGCCCACGTGGGGTGCGTGATCGTGGTCGAAGGCGCCGCCCGTGTCCGCGAGGTGCTGGCTCCCGTCTACGAGACGCTCGGGCTCGACTGGATCCCGTCCACCACCGGCGACGTGGCCGGCGAGGCGCCCGGGACGACATGGGAGCAGGTGCGCGACGCGCTGCTCGGCGAGTACGGGCGCGGACGCGAGCTGGTTGAGGCGGAGCTCGACGAGGAGACACTCGAGCTGGCGCACCGCCTGGTGGCGGAGCACCGTCCCGGCATGGCCCAGTGACCTAGCCGGGCGAGTCCGTGCCGCCCGAGCCGGCCTCCGCCGAGGCGGGCTTGCGCGCGCTTCCGGACTTGCGCTGGCTCGCGGAGCCCTTGCGCGC
This sequence comes from uncultured Thermoleophilaceae bacterium, assembly GCA_963759625.1. Lineage (GTDB taxonomy): Bacteria > Actinomycetota > Thermoleophilia > Solirubrobacterales > Thermoleophilaceae > JACVRW01. The sequence goes on from CAVXAD010000008.1 coordinate 352,718, forward strand.
GGGCGAGGACTGGCGGCCCCCGTTGCCGGCCGCGCTCCCCTTCGCCCCTGACTTCGACGCCACGCGGAGCAGCTCGGCGAGGGCGTCCTCGAGGTCTCCGCCGAAGGCCTCCAGGTCGGACATGGCGTCGTAGTCGCCCAGCAGGCCGAAGTGGAGCTTGCCGTTGTAGCTCATGATCGCGATCGCCAGAGCGTGGTTCTCGGGCAGGAAGGCGATCGGGACGATCGACTGCATCTCGCGGCCGAGCAGGTAGAGCGGGAACTGTGGCCCGGGCACGTTGGTCACGATCAGGTTGAAGAGGCGGGTGGAGAAGTTGAGCCGCGACGCCTGGGCGAGCAACGTGGGTGGCGCGAAGCCGGTGAGGCCCGCGATCACCTCGGCCCCGAGCGCCTGCTTCGACTCCTTGAGGTCCGACATGCCCGCACGCACGAGGCGCAGGCGCTCGACCGGCTCCTCCGCGTACACGGGCAGCGGGACCGCGCATCGCGGCGATGCGGTTGCCGAGCGATCCGTGCTCGTCGGCCGAGCGGATCGACACCGGCACCAGAGCGCGCAGCTCGAGCCCCTCGGTCCGGACCCCGCGGCTCCGGAGCCAGCGGCCGAGCGCTCCGGCCACCACCGCGAGCACGACGTCGTTGACCGTTCCGCCGAGCGAATCCTTGATGGCCTTGAAGTCGGCCAGCCGGCTCTCCACCCACCAGACCCGCCTGTGGGGCCCGATCGGCACGTTGAGCGGCACATCCGGCGCGGGGTTCAGCCCCGCCCACACGACCTCGCCGATTCCCTCGGCCGCCTCGCGCAGCTGCTCGACGGAGCGGCCCGGGCGCCCCAGCGCCCCGAGGGCGCGGCCGGCCACCTCGATCGGCGTACGCACGAGGCCGCGGACGCCCTCGGCCGCGAGGGCCAGGTCCGACGGCTCGGGGGCGGGCACCCACCTGTCCTCCGGCTCCACCTCGGGCGGGACGGGGGAGAGGTCGAAGAGCACGGTCGCGATGTCCACGCCCGCGACGCCGTCCACCAGCGCGTGGTGCGTCTTCGAGATCAGCGCGAAGCGGTTCTGCTCGAGGCCCTGGATGATCCACACCTCCCAGAGCGGCTTCGAGCGATCGAGCCGCTGGGAGAAGATGCGGCCGGCAAGCTCGCGCAGCTGCTCGTCGCTGCCCGGGCGCGGGAGCGCCGTGTGGCGCACGTGGTAGTGGAGGTTGAAGCTCGGGTCGTCCACCCAGAAGGGCCGGCCCAGCTCGAACGGCGGGAAGGCCAGCCGCTGGCGGTAGCGCGGTATCAGCGCGAGCCGGGACTCGAGATGCGCGATGAAGTCGTCGCGCGCGGGCGGCGGGCCCTCGAACGTCACGAGCGCGCCGACGTGCATGTGGGACGACTGCTTCTCCTGGTGCAGGAACGAAGCGTCGATCGCCGTCAGCCGATCCCGGTGAGCCTGCTGGTCCACGCGGAGGAGCCTACCGGGCGCCGCGCCGCTCGCCACAATTGCCGCGTGAAGCGAGTACTTCTCGGCTTCGGGCCGGCACTGCTGGTCGGAGGCGTCCTCGTCGCGCTGCTGGCCACCGGAACCGGTCCCTTCGAGGACGACGGCCCGAGCGCCTCCAGCGCGGGCGAAGCCGCGCCCGCGGATCGCTTCGACTCCGCAGCCGCCCAGGGGCTCCTCCGCATGCAGGTCGAGCTGGGCCCGCGACCGGCGGGCTCGCGGCGCTCCCGGCAGCTGGCCGCGCGGCTGCGGCGGCTGCTGCCGGGCGGCCGCTACCAGGCCGTGCCCGGCGGGCTGCGCAACGTGATCGGGCGCGTGCCGGGCCGCGGCCCCGGCTTCGTGGTGCTGGGGGCGCACTACGACACGAAGGACCTGCCCGGCTTCGTGGGTGCCAACGACGGCGCCTCGGGCACGGCGGTGGCCGTGCAGCTCGCCCGCACGATCAAGCCGCGCACGCTCCGGCGCACCATCGTGTTCGCCCTCTTCGACGGCGAGGAGAGCCCGCGCGGCACGCCCGACTCCCAATTCGAGCGCGCGGGCCTCCGGGGCAGTCGCGTGGCCGCCCGGCACCTACGCGACGCTCGCGCCATGGTGCTGCTCGACTTCGTCGGCAACCGGCGGCTCAGCATCCCGCGAGAGGGCTTCTCGAACGCGCGGCTCTGGCGCCTCCTTCGTCACGCGGCGCGCCGGGCGGGTGCGGCGCATGCCTTCCCCGCAGAGACCGTCGGGAGCATCGCCGACGACCATCTCCCGTTCCTCCGGCAGGGGGTGCCCTCGGTGGACCTCATCGACTTCGACTTCGCGTGCTGGCACCGGCGCTGCGACGACCTGTCGGCAGTATCCGAGCGCAGCCTCGACGCCACCGGGGAGACCGTGCTCCGGCTCCTCGCTAGCCTCTGAGCCCAATGCCGCTCGCAGCTCCTGAGAAGCTTCTGCTCGCCGCCCCGCGCGGCTATTGCGCCGGCGTGGATCGCGCTGTTCAGGCGGTGGAGCGCGCGCTGGAGCTCTACGGACCTCCGGTGTACGTGCGCAAGGAGATCGTGCACAACAAGCACGTGGTCGAGCAGCTGCGCGCCCGCGGAGCGGTCTTCGTGGAGCAGGAGACCGACGTGCCCGAGGGCGAGACGGTCGTCTTCTCGGCGCATGGAGTCGCGCCCACGCGTGCACGCCAACTCGGAGGCGCGCGGGTTGCGCACCGTGGACGCCACCTGCCCGCTGGTGACCAAGGTGCACGTGGAGGCCAAGAAGTTCGCGGCCGAGGGCTACACGATCATCCTGGTCGGCCACGAAGGCCACGAGGAGGTGGAGGGCACGATGGGCGAGGCGCCCGACCACTTCGTCCTCATCGAGACCGAGGAGGACGTGGACCGGCTCGAGGTGGACGATCCCGAGCGCATGGCCTACCTGACGCAGACCACCCTGTCGGTCGACGAGACCGACCGCATCGTCCGCCGGCTGCGCGAGCGGTTCCCCGTCGATCGTCGGCCCCAAGAGCGACGACATCTGTTACGCGACCACCAACCGCCAGATGGCCGTCCGCCAGATGGCCCGCGAGTGCGACCTGGTCCTCGTGATCGGCTCGAGCAACTCGTCGAACTCGAACAGGCTCGTGGAGGTGGCGCGCGACCATGGCGCCGATGCGCACCTGGTGGACAACGAGACCCAGGTGCGCGAGGAGTGGCTCGAGGGCAAGCGCGTGGTCGGCATCAGCTCCGGTGCAAGCGCCCCCGAGGAGCTCGTTCAGAGGCTGGTGGACTTCTTCCGCGCGCGCGGGACCGAGGACGTATCGGAGTTCGAGGTCGTCAAGGAGGACGTGCGCTTCATGCTGCCCCGGGAGATCCGGAAGGCGCTGGCGGCGCGGGCGTGAACTGCACCGCGTGGAGCCGCAGCCCGGGGGCCTCGGCGGTCACCGTGCCGTCCGTCTCGTAGAGCCCCGGCTCGACGTCGTCGCCCGACAGCACCGCGAATGCGCCGCCGGCGCTGAAGCTGAAGCTCGCCGCGGCGCCCGCGTCCGCGGCCTCGAGCCAGTCCTCGCCTTCCCCCCAGTCGCGCACCAGGTCGAGGCGTCCGCGATCGGCGGGCAGCACGATGTCCGCCGTCTGCGGCTCGAGCAGGACGCCGGGCGCGTCCTCGGGTCGCAGCGGGTCGAGCGGGGCCGGAAGCTCCAGTTCGGGGTCCACTTCCAGCAGGGCCTCCTGGATCGCCAGCTCCGTCTCCAGGTACTCGCCCTCGCCGTAGTGCAGGAAGCGCAGCAGGCTGCGGCGGTCGAAGAGGTAGCGCCCGGGCCAGCCGCGATTGCCATAGAGCCCCCACAGGGCCAGGTCGGGGTCCAGTACCACCGGGTAGGGGAGCGCCAGCCGCGCCACCGCCCGCTCCACGGCTTCGCGGTCGCGCCCGAACGAGTACCCGGGAGAGTGCACGCCGATCACCTGGAGGCCGGCACCGGCGTAGCGCTCGTGCCACGCGCGCAGGTAGGGCAGCGTGCGCAGGGAGTGCACGCGGGCGAAGTCCCAGAACTCGACCAGCACCGCGTGCTGGCCCAGCAGGCGGTCCATCCGCAGGAACGGCACGCCCAGCCAGTCCAGGCGCGGCGGGAACTCGGGCGCTGAGATCTCGGCTTCGGCGGGCGGGCGCACGAGCGCCGAAGGATGCCCGAGCGCGGATCTCACCGTCCGCGCGCATCGAAATGCCGATCGGCGTGTTATAGGCTGCGACGGCCCGCCGGGCCTCGCATGCCGAGAATCGGACGGGCGTCTTACCGAACACCCCGTCTCGTTCCAGGAGGAGTAAATGCGAAAGCTGTACGTATTCGCGGCGACCGCAATCGCGGTCCTCGCATCTCGCCGCGGTCGCCTACGCGGAGAACACCTACACCGTGGGTGGCAGCGCCGCCCCCAAGGGCAAGGGCTCGAAGTCCAAGCCGCTGCCGATCGCTCTGAAGTTCAACTTCGGCGTCGGCAACACCGATTCGACGTTGAGGGGCTCGCCCATCCAGATCTACGCGATCGGGTCCGAGGGGCTCGTGACCTATCCGAAGTACTTCCCGACCTGCACCTTCTCTCAGGCGACGAGCACCACCGTCTCCTCGAAGTGCAAGAAGGCGAAGACCGGCGGCGGTCTCGTGCAGGCGGTGGTAGGCGCGGCGAGCGACCTGTCGCTGGCGAACAGCCTGTACTGCAACATCAAGCTGACCCTCTACAACATCAGCGGCGCAGGGTCCCAAGGCGGCATGGCCATCCGGCTCGACACCGATCCGCCCGCCCCGCCGGCGGGGTCCAGGACGATCGGCTGCCCGACACCCGTGCATCAGTCGATCAAGGCGAAGTTCGTGAAGACGAAGATCGGTGGCCTGCCGGCCTCCGAGCTGCGCTTCACGGTGCCGACTGAGTTGCTGCACCCCGCGGGTCTCGACAACGTCGTTCAGAACAACGAGTCGTTGATCAAGAAGTGGGTCGCCAAGAAGAAGGGCAAGAAGTACGGCTACTACTCCGCGATCGGCTGCAAGGCCGGCAAGCGGACGATCCGGTCCACGTTCACCTCCGAGGATGGCGTCAAGAAGACCGCCACCAAGGACGTGAAGTGCTAGTGGGCTGACGCCCCTGCGAAAGCAGTGTCCAGACGGGGCGGCCTTCGGGCCGCCCCGTTTGCGTTCTGGTGCCGGTGACTAGTAGGGCCACCCAGCAGCGGCGGCGACTCCGTCGACACCGCGTTCAGCAGGTGGGGCGAGACCCAGATCTCGACGGCCGCCGCGGCGAGCAGCACGGGCACGGCGACGGCCACCGTCACGGCGGTGGCGGCGAGCAGGTCCTGCCAGTCGTCGCGCCGGCTCGCGACGATCCAGGCGGCAAGCGGCAGGAACAGCGCCACCAACTCCGGGATGGCGTGTGGGAGCAGGGTGATCAGGAGCACGCCGGGCGTCACGCCCAGCTGGGCCGCGATCGTGGCCGCGCCGGAGCCGATCAGATAGGCCTGCGTGCACAGCGAGAAGGTGGTGGCGCAGAGCACGAAGACGATCGCGAAGCGGCCCGCCTTCTCGTGGACCCAGCGCGAGATGCCGCTGCGATGGGAGGCCGACAGCGGTAGCGCGCTGCCGGCTATGAAGCCGGCCACGCACGCCATCGCGTGGAGGGCCAGCACGAGCGAGTTGCGGTACAGCACGTGCAGGTAGTCGTCCACGGTGGCGTCGCTGTTCACCCCGGGGATCACGTAGCGCGAGCTGTCGGGAGTGGTGAGCGTGGCGATCACGTAGACGGACACCAGGAGGAGCAGCGCGATGACGAGGCTCAGCGCCAGCCACGGCCGCAGCGCCTTCCATGGCTCCTTGTTCCAGCGGCCGAGCGCGAGTCGGGTGTCGTGCATCCCCTGCACGAGCACGAGGTCGTTGACGCTCACGGACAGGGCATCGGCAGCGAGATCAGCTTTCGTTGAGGGCCGGCGCGTTGGGCTATGCTCGCCCGGGATGCGGAGGAGAGTGCAGGCTCTGGATGATGGGCGCGGCATGCGTCGCTGCCGGCGCGCTCGTCCTTCCAGGAGCGGCGCTGGCGGGCACGGGCGCGGTCAAGCCGTTCGGCAAGCTGACCTGCGTGCCCACCGAGGGCGTGCGCTTCTGCGAGGGCTCGATCGCCACCCGGGTGGCCACCTTCGACGGCGTTCCGCTCGACGTGAACGTGACCCTGCCGGCCACCGCGTCGCGGAACCTTCCGCTGATCGTCCAACTCCACGGATGGGCCGGCCGCAAGAGCGGTCTGGGCTCCTCGAAGGAGTGGGCCGAGGACGGCTACGCGGTGCTCAACTACAGCGCGCGCGGGTTCGGCGACTCGTGCGGGTCCGCGGCCTCGCGCGCGGCCGATCCCACCGGCTGCGCCCGCGGCTGGGTTCACCTGGGCGACTCGCGCTACGAGGCGCGGGACACCCAGTACCTCGCCGGCCTGCTGGCCGATCAGGGCCTCGTGGCGCCGCGCAAGATCGGGGTCACCGGAGCCTCCTACGGGGGCGGCCAGTCGCTCATCCTCGGCACGCTGCGCGACCGCGTGCGCCTGCGGAACGGCAAGTACGTTCCGTGGCGCAGCCCGAAGGGGAAGCGGATGGAGATCGCGGCCGCCGTCCCGGTCGTCCCGTGGTCCGACCTCGTGCATTCCCTGACGCCGAACGGCGGCACGCTCGACACCGAGGTCACGAGCACGACCGACGACCTGTCGCCGCTCGGGATAATGAAGCTGAGCTACCAGAACATCCTCTACGCCTCGGGGATGGCCACCGGGTTCTACGCGCCGAAGGGCGCCGACCCGGACGCCGATTTGACCAGCTGGTTCGAGCTCGAGTCCGCCGGCGAGCCATACGACTCGAATCCCGGCGGTCCGGGCGCTGTCGCGCGAGATCGCCTACAACCACTCGGCGTACTACCTCCGGATGAGCGTCCGGCCCGCGCCGACGCTGATCTCGAACGGCTTCACCGATGACCTCTTCCCGGCGGACGAGGCCGTGCGCTACGCCAACAAGGTCTTCTCGAAGTACCCGCGCGCGCCGATCTCGCAGCTCCACTTCGACTTCGGTCATCCGCGCGGCCAGAACAAGGCCGCCGACCTGGCGCTGCTCCTGGAGCGCACCCATGAATGGTTCGACCGCTACCTGAAGGGCGAGTCGGTCCACGTGCTGCGCGGCGTGGAGGCGCTGACCCAGACGTGCCCCGCGACCGCTCCGTCAGGTGGCCCTTACCGCGCTCGGACCTGGGATGCCCTCAGCCGCGGCGAGGTTCGCTACGGGGCCGCCGGCGCGCGCACGGTGCTCTCGAGCTCGGGTGACCCGGCTATCTCCAGGCCGATCGACCCGCTCGGCGGCGGGGGCGCCTGCGCCAGCACGCCGGCCGCCGACGAGGCGGGCACGGCCACCTACCGTCTCCCCGCCGCCACGGGCCAGGGCTACACGCTGCTCGGCTCGCCCGTGCTCAGCGCCCGGTTCGCGGTCACCGGCCGCGCCCCGGCGCTGGCGGCACGGCTCTGGGACGTGGCGCCCGACGGCGCGACGCAGACCCTGGTGGCCCGCGCGCTCTACCGGCCGCGGCCGGGCAAGCACCAGGTCTTCCAGCTCCACCCGAACGGCTGGCAGTTCGCAGCCGGCCACGTGCCGAAGCTGGAGCTGGTGGGCAAGGACTCCGCCTACGGCCGCCCGTCGAACTTCGATTGGTCGATCAAGGTGTCCGCCCTGAAGTTCCGCCTACCGGTGCGCGACAGGCCGGGCGGCGCGGTGAAGAAGCCCAAGCGCCCGTTCAGGCGCTAGGCGGCCGGCGACGCCAGCTCGAGCTCGCACGCGAGGTTAGGTTGCGAAAACCGAGCTAGGCAAGGACGCAGGGAGCGACGCGTGCTCCGCACGCGAGCGACCGAGGACGCCGCCTAGCGAAGGTTTGCAGCCACCTAACCGATGCTGTCAGTCATCTCCAGCTGGATGAGCCGGTTCAGCTCGATGGCGTACTCCATCGGCAGCTCCTTCGTGACCGGCTCGATGAAGCCGTTCACGATCATCGCCGCCGCCTCCTCCTCGGTCAGTCCGCGGGACTGGAGGTAGAAGAGCTGCTCGTCCGAGATCTTGCCCACCACGGCCTCGTGCGCGACGGTGACGTGGGGGTTCTGGATCTGGATGTCGGGCCAGGTGTCCGACCGCGAGCGGTCGTCCATCATGAGGCCGTCGCACTGCACGTGGGCCTTTGAGCCCTGGGAGTTGTGGCCCATCCGGACGAGGCCGCGGTAGCCCATGATCCCGCCGTCCTTGGAGATCGACTTGGCGAGGATGTTCGAGGTGGTGTTCGGCGCCAGATGCAGGACCTTGGCGCCGGTGTCCTTCCAGACGTCGCCGGAGGCGACGCCCACGTTCAGGTGGTCGGCGCGGGCGCCCTCGCCCATCAGGAACGAGCCCGGGTAGAGCATGACCTTCTTGGCGCCCATGGAGCCGCCGACCCACTCGACCGTTCCGTGCGCGTCCACGATGGCGCGCTTGGTGTTGAGGTTGAAGACGTCCTTCGACCAGTTCTGGACCGTCGTGTAGCGGGCCTTGGCGCCCTCCTTCACGAAGATCTCGACCACGGCCGAGTGCATCGAGTTGACCGAGTAGGTCTGCGCGGTGCAGCCCTCGATGTAGTTCACCTCGGAGCCCTCGTCGGCGATGATGAGGGTGTGCTCGAAGGTGCCCTCGCCGGAGCCCTCCATGCGGAAGTAGGCCTGGAGCGGGAGGTCGACCTTCACGTCCTTGGGGACGTAGAGGAACGAGCCGCCTGACCACACGGCGCCGTGCAGGGCCGAGAACTTGTTGTCCTGCGGCGGCACGCACTTGTTCATGAAGTGCTCGCGCACGAGGTCCTCGTGCTCGGTGACCGCCGTGTCCATGGCGCAGAAGAGGATTCCGAGGTCGGCGTACTCCTGCTTGAGGCCCTCGTAGAAGGGCTCCTGGCGCCAGATGCCGACGACGCCGGCGAGGTGCTCGCGCTCCGCCTGGGGGATGCCGAGCTTCTCGTAGGTGTCCTTGATGTTCGCGGGCACGTCGTCCCAGCTGTCGTACTTCCCGGCCTCGGGCGGGGAGTAGAGGACCAGGGTGGAGAGGTCGAGGTCGGACAGGTCCACGCCCCAGGTGGGGATGGGCTTGCGCTCGAAGATCTCGAAGGACTTGAGCCGCTTGTCACGCATCCACTGTGGCTCGCCCTTGATGCGCGACAGCTCGTCGATCACCTCGCGCGAGATCCCCTTGCGGGCCACGAGCTGCCCCTGCTCGTTCTCCTTGATCGCGCTCGGCCGCGCGACTCGAGTCTTGTCAGTACTGGCCATTTGCTCCCAAATCCAATTTCCGAGGTCGGAAATAGGAAGTCTACCGACAGCGAGGACGGCTGCGGTGTCTCCGGAGCGACTCGAAACGCTCGGCTTAGGGTACCCTAACGCCCGTGTCGCGCAGGAGGCTGATCGCAGTGGTCGCGACGGGCGCGGTGCTGGTGGTGGCCGGCTTCGTGGGAGTGGTGGTGGCCACCTCGGGCTCCTCGTCGAACCGGCTCGTGATCTACACCGCCCGCTCGCATTATGGCGAGGAGCAGCCGTTCAAGGACTTCGCGGCCAAGACGGACACCAAGCTCACGCTCTTCGGCGGCGAGGCCTCCGAGCTGTACGAGCGGATCCGCAGCGAGGGCGACAAGACGCGCGCGGACCTGCTGATCACGGTGGACGCGGCCAATCTCTGGCGGGCCACCGAGGCCGGTCTGCTCGAGCCGGTCGACGATCCGGAGCTCAACCGCAACGTGCCGGCGAACCTGCGCGACCCGGGCGGCCACTGGTTCGGGCTGACCGTGCGGGCGCGCACGATCATGCGCTCGACCGAGCGCGTGAGCCCGAGCGCCGCCACCACCTACGAGGACCTCGGCGACCCGCGCTGGAAGGGCAGGCTGTGCCTCCGCTCGGGCACGAGCGACTACAACGTGTCCTTCGTCGCGGACCGGCTGGCCAAGGACGGCAAGGCGAGGACCGAGGCGATGCTCCGCCGCTGGATGGCCAACGACCCGGACATCCTCGGATCGGACACCGACGTGCTCGACAACGATCGCCGACGGCCGCTGCGACGTGGGCCTGACGAACTCCTACTACCTGGGCCGCGAGCTGGCGGAAAACCCCGAGCTTCCCGGTCGCGCCGGTGTGGGCGGATCAGAAGGGCCGGGGCACCCACCTCAACCTGTCGGGCCTGGGCGTGGTCAAGGGCACCGATCAACGCGCCAAGGACATCGAGCTCATGGAGTACCTGACCGAGCCGAGGCAGCAGGAGCTGTTCGCCCGCAACAACTTCGAGTTCGCGGCCGACCCGGACGTCAAGGCCGCCGCAGGAGATCGCCCAGTTCGGCACCTTCAAGCGCGACCCGATCGACGTGCAGGGCGCCGGCGAGCACCTGGAGGACGCGCTGCAGCTGATGCAGGAGGTTGGGTGGGACTGATGCCGATCCGGCGGCGGCCGGACCGGGCGAGCGTCCTCACCGCCGTCTGCGCGATCCTGATAGTCGGCCCCCTGGTCGGGCTGCCGCTCAGCTACCTGGTGGCCCCGGGGGAGCTGTCGAAGTACTCGAACTTCCTGCCGGACGCGTTCATCGCCACGGGCCTCCTGATCGTGGGCGTGGGCTCCGGCACGCTCCTGCTGGGCACATCGCTCGCGGCGCTGGTGTCGTTCTGCGACTTCCCCGGCCGCTCGTGGATCGAGTGGGTGCTGGTGCTCCCGCTCGCCATGCCGGGCTACGTGTTCACGCTCTTCGCGCTCAGCCTCGACGTGCCCTCGGTGCGCTCGACCGGGGGCGCGATCGTGATCTTCACGCTCGTCCTCTACCCATACGTGTACCTGCTCGCGCGCTCGGCCTTCCTCGCCCAGTCGCGCACGCTGCTCGAGGCGGCGCGCGGCCTCGGGCTCGGGCGCGGCGCCGCGATCCTGCGGGTGGGGCTCCCGCTGGCGCGGCCGGCGATCCTCGGCGGCGTGGCGCTGGCGCTGATGGAGGCGCTCGCCGACTTCGGGACGGTCAACCTCCTCGGCGTCCGCACGTTCACCGACGCCATCTACCGCGTCTGGTTCAACGCCTTCAACCGTGAGGCCGCGATGCAGTTCGCCACGATCCTCATGTCCGTGACCCTCCTGCTGCTCCTGCTCGAGCGCCTGGCCCGGGGCCGCGCCCGCTACCACTACACCGCGTCGCGGGGAGAGGTGGTGCCGCCGATCCGGCTTCACGGCCCGGCGGCCGCGGCCGCGGTGATCGTGCCGCTCGCCCTGGTGGGGCTGGTCGTCGCCTGGCCGCTCGCCCAGCTCGGAGTCTGGTCGGTCCAGTCCGTCCAGCAGGGCCTCCTCGCCCCGGAGTTCGCCGCCGAGACGCGGACGAGCATCCTGCTCTCCGCGATGAGCGCCGTGATCGTGCCCGCCGTGGCGCTGGCGCTCGCGTACGGGGTGCGCACGAGCCGTTCGCAGGCTGGCGGGCGGATCGGCCCGGCTGGCTACGATCGGCTACGGCCTGCCGGGATCGGTGGTGGCGGTGGCGGTGATCGTGCCGCTCGCCTGGCTCGACCACCGGCTCGACGGCGCGGCCGCGTCCCTCTTCGGCCTCGATGTGGGACTGATCTTCACGGGAACGGTGATCGGACTCTTCTGCGCGTACCTGGTGCGGTTCCTCGCCCTCGCCTGGGGGGCGATCGAGTCGAGCCTCATCAGGATCCCGCGCGAGCTCGACGACGCGGCGCGCGGCCTGGGCGGGGATCGGCTCGACGTGATCGCGCGCGTGCACGTGCCGCTCATGCGAACGGGCCTGATCACCGCTGCGCTGCTCGTGTTCACCGAGGTGATGAAGGAGCTTCCGGCCACGCTCCTGCTGAGGCCGCTCGGCGGCGACACGCTGGCCGTGGCGGTGTGGCAGGCCACCACGGAGTCCCTCTTCAAGACGGCGGCGCTGCCCGCGCTGCTGATCGTGGTGGTGGGCCTGGTGCCGGTGACGCTCTTGATCAAGCTCTCGGGCAGGCGCGGGGCGGAGCTCGAGGCGGGCCAGTCGGTGGGGAGCTGGGCCGAGGTCGAGCGCGAGGCGGTCCCGGCGTGAGTGAGGTGGTGCTGGAAGGGGTCTCCAAGTCGTTCGGGCCCGTGCGGGCGGTGGAGGACGTGACGCTCGAGATCGACAGCGGGGAGCTACTGGCCGTGCTCGGCCCCTCCGGGTGCGGCAAGACCACGCTGCTCAGGCTCATCGCCGGGTTCGAGCGGCCCGACGGCGGTCGCATCGCGGTGGGCGGCCGCGAGCTGGCCGGGCCGGACTGCTTCGTGGCGCCGGAGCGCCGCAGGGTGGGGATCGTCTTCCAGGACTACGCGCTCTTCCCGCATCTCTCGGTGGAGTCGAACGTCGCGTTCGGCCTCGAGCGTCGTGCCCGTGAGGAGCGCGACAGCATCACGCTCCGCACGCTCGAGCTGGTGGGGCTGCAGCACAAGGCCGCGCGACCACCCGCACGAGCTGTCCGGTGGCGAGCGCCAGCGCGTGGCGCTGGCGCGCGCCCTTGCGCCCGGGCCCGAGCTGATCCTGCTCGACGAGCCCTTCTCGAGCCTCGACGCCACCCTTCGCGCCGGGCTGCGGCGCGAGGTGGAGCTGATCCTGAGGGATGCCGGCGCGACCGCGCTGCTCGTGACGCACGACCAGGAGGAGGCCCTGTCCCTGGCCGACCGGCTGGCGGTGATGCGCGAGGGGCGGATCGTCCAGGTGGGGGCGCCCCAGGAGGTGTACGGGCGCCCGGCCAACCGCTGGACCGCCGGCTTCGTGGGCGAGGTCAACGTGCTCGCCGGCGTGGCGCGCGGCACCGGGGTGGAGACGGAGCTCGGCGTGTTCGACGTGGGCGCCTCCACGAGCGGCTCGGTGCACGTGGCGGTGCGGCCCGAGCAGCTTCTGCTGCGCGCGGACCGCAGCGGCAACGCCGAGGTGGTCGCGCGCGAGTTCCGCGGCCACGACGTGCTCTACCGGCTGCGCCACGAAGGCGGCCGCACCGTGCTGGTGCAGCTCCCGTCGCTCGAGCTGCACGAGGTCGGCGCGCGCGTGTTCGTGCGCCCGGCGCCGGACGCGGTCACGTGCCTGGTCGACTAGCCCCGGCCGGCGCTCGCGGTCGCGCTCCTCCTCGCGGCCGCTGCCGGGACCCGCCGTCGGCTGCGCGGCCGGCCACGATCCCCGCCCTCCGCGAGTGGCGCGCGGCGCCCGGGGCCTTCGTCCTGCGGCCGTCCTCTCGCGTCCTGGTGCCGGCGCGGGGGGAGGGCGCCGCTGTCCGAGGCTCGCCTGTTCGCGAGCGACCTCCGGCGCCTGACGGGCCGCGCCACCCCCGTGCTGGCCGGTCCCGGCCTGGTGCCGCGGCCCGGGGGACGTAGAGCTGCGGCTCGGCTCGACGCGACCGGCGGCTCGGCCGCGAGGGCTACCGCCTGGAGGTGGGCGCGGCGCTGCGCATCGAAGCGCGCACGGCGGCGGGCGTCTTCTACGGCACGCGCAGCGTCCTGCAGCTCCTGCACCGCCGCCGCACCATTCCCGCCGGGCCGTGCGCGGGACTGGCCGCGCTACCCCGAGCGCGGTCTGATGATCGACAACGGCCGCAGGTACTTCGGCCCCGGCTGGATCCGGCGCGAGATCCGTGAGCTCGGCGTACCTCAAGCTGAACCAGCTGCACCTCCACTTCTCGGAGGACCAGGGCTTCCGGATCGAGAGCAGCTCGCATCCCGAGATCGTCTCGCGGCGACACCTGACCAAGCGCCAGGTGAGGGGAATCGTGGCACTCGCCCGCCGCTACCACGTCCGGGTGGTGCCCGAGATCGACATGCCCGGGCCATCTGGGCGCCGCCCTGGCCCGTCACCCGGGGTTGCAGCTGGCCGGCGCAGCCGGCGCGCGCTCGCCGAGCAAGCTCGACGTGACGCTGCCGGCGGCGCGCCGTTTCGCGCGCGACCTGATCCTGGAGTACCTCGACCTGTTCCCGCGGTCGCTACTGGCATGCGGGGGCCGACGAGTACCTGTTCCCCGGCGACTACGCGTCGCTATCCGCAGCTCCAGCGCTACGCGCGGGCCCGCTACGGCCCGCGCGCCACCGGCGCCGACGCCTACCTGGGGTTCGTCAACTGGATCGACCGGCTCGTCCGCCGCCGCGGCCGGACCCTGCGCGTCTGGCACGACGGCCTCTCCGGAGGCCGCGCGGTGAAGCTGCGCCGCGACGTGGTGGTCGAGTGGTGGGCGGACCACTCCGGGCCCGGCCCGCGCGCGCTGCTCGCGGGCGGCCACCGGATCCTGAACGCCGGCTGGTGGCCCACCTACTACGTCGTGGGGCCGCTCGGCGCGGTGCGCCCCTCGATGCGATCGGCCTACGAATCCTGGGCGGTCAACCGCTTCGCGGGGCTCGGCGCTCAACGTGCCGGTGCCGCCCAACCCGCCCGAGGTCGTGCCCGCGGCGCGACGCGCCGCAACCTCGGCTCGGAGCTGCACGTGTGGAACGACGACCCCGATGGCGAGACCGCCGCCCAGACCGAGCGCGGCATCGCGCCGCGCCTGCGCGTCCTCGCCCAGAAGACCTGGAACTCGCCGCTGCCCGCGGCGACCTACTCCGGCTTCCTGCGCATCGGCCGCGCCGTTGGGCGGGCGCCCGGCGTGGACTAGGCTGCGGCCGCATGAAGCTCTACGTCTGCTGGGGCACGTTCGGCTCGCCACGACCGGGGGGCCATCCGTGCCGCAACGCCTACGAGGCTCTTCGCGAGGCCGGGTGGGAGCCCGATGTCGAGAAGACCTACGGCTGGGGGGTGCTCGGCAGCGCCCTCAACCCCACGCGAGGCAAGGTCAGGGAGCTCACCGGCCAGAACAGGTGCCGGTGCTCGTGACCGACGACGGCGAGGTGATCCAGGACTCGCGCAAGATCATCGCCTGGGCAAAGGCGAACCCCGCGGGGGCGGCCGAGCGCTCCGCCGCCAGCGCCTGAGCGCCGACCGGGCGAGCCGCGGCCGCGCCGCGAGCGCCTACTGCGGCTGGGTAGGGGGGCCGCTGTTCTGTCGGCGTCCCGTCACATTCGGGTGGTGTGCTGCAAGTCGTCTCGGGGGGTTGGGCGAGTTATTCGGGTATGAGACGGTTAACTCGCCCAGGGGTCAAGGGGCACTGGCCCGCGCCTCGCCGAGTGCAACGGGACACCACGCTGGCGTAACCGGAGGCGCACAGAACGAGCCCCGGCGCCCCGGGCCACCGCACACCCACCCCGCCGCGCCGCCGGGGGCTGACGAGCGTCCCTACTCAGGCCACGAGGGGTCGCCGGTGGTGGCGCCGCGCATGACCTTCAGGCTCAGCAGCGCGCACTTGCGGCGCGTGGGCGAGATCTCGATCCCGAGCTGTTCGATCGCCCAGTCGGCCCCGAGCCGGCCCACCTCGTCGAGGGGCATGCCGATGAGCTCCTCGGAGCTGATCGACGCCGCCGCCTGGGAGATCGCGCAGCCCTGGCCGTGGAAGCGAAGGTCGGCGACCTTGCCGTCCTTGACCACGATGTGCACGCCCAGCTCGTCGCCGCAGAGCGGGTTGTGGTCGTGGAACTCGAGGTCGTGCGGCTCGAGCATCCCGAAGTTCCGCGGGTTCTTGTAGTGGTCGAGGATGTAGTCCCGATAGAGGGCATCCATGGTCAGCCGCCCAGCCCGAAGACCTCGCGTGCGCCGTGCAGCGCGTGAACCAGGCGGTCCACGTCCTCGCGCGAGTTGTAGACGTGGAACGAGGCGCGCGCCGTGGAGCCCACACGGAGCACGCGCATGAGCGGCTGCGCGCAGTGATGGCCGGCCCGGACGCACACCGCCTCGCGGTCGCACAGCTCCGCGATGTCGTGCGGGTGCATCCCCTCGATCGTGAACGGCACCACGCCGCCGCGCCGGTCGGTGCTGGGCGGCCCGTAGAGCGGTCAGGCCATCCACCTCGGGCAGCCGCTCGAGCGCGTACCCGGTGAGCTCGCGCTCGTGGGCGCGCACGTTCTCCATCCCGATCGCGGCCAGGTAGTCCACGGCGGCGCCGAGGCCGATCGCCTCGGCGATGGCGTTCGTGCCGGCCTCGAACTTCCACGGAAGCTCGTTCCAGGTGGAGTGCTCCCGCTCGACGCGGGAGATCATGTGGCCGCCGCCCAGGAAGGGCCGCATCTCCTCGAGCAGCTCGCGTCGCCCGTGCAGGAGCCCGACGGTGGGCCCGAGCGCCTTGTGGCCGGTCCAGGCGTAGAAGTCGGCGTCGAGCGAGCGCAGGTCCACGGGCATCTGGGGCACCGCCTGGGCGCCGTCCACGAGAGTCAGCGCGCCGGCGGCGCGGGCGCGGCCGACGATCTCCTCCACGGGATTGATGGTGCCGAGCACGTTCGACACGTGCCCCACCGCCACGAGCTTCACGCGACCCTCGGCGAGCACGGCATCGAGCTCGTCGAGCGACAGCTCGCCGCCGTCCGGCACCGAGAGGTAGCGCAGGCTGGCGCCGGTGTCCTCGCAGAGCATCTGCCAGGGGACGATGTTGGAGTGGTGCTCCATCTCCGTGATGAGCACCTCGTCGCCGGGCCCGACGTTGCCGCGGCCCCATGCGTAGGCCACGAGGTTGATCGCCTCGGTGGCGTTGCGGGTGAAGATCGAGCAGTCGGTGTCCCAGCCCACGAACGCCGCGATGCGCTCACGCGCGCCCTCGAAGAGCTCGGTGGCCTCGCGCCCCAGCTCGTAGACGCCGCGGTGGACGGTGCCGTAGGAGTTCGAGTAGAAGCTCTCCATCGCCTCGATCACCTGCCGCGGCTTCTGCGCGCTGGCGGCGGAGTCCAGGTAGACGAGCGAGTGCCCGTTGATCTCGCGCTCGAGCACAGGGAAGTCGGCGCGCAGGCCGGCGAGTGGACTTTCGGTCACGGCGCCCATCAGGCGGCCTCGGCCCGCTCGCCGATGAACTCGCGCACCTGTTCCTCCGCGCCCTTCAGCTTCTCTGCGACCCGCCTGCGGACGAGCGCCTCGAGGCCCGGGTCCTCGAGGCGCTGCACGACCTCCTCGAAGTACCCCTCGACGAGCACGCGCACCGCCTCGGCGCGCGAGAGCCCGCGGGTCATCATGTAGAAGATCTGATCCTTGTCGAGCTCGCCGACCGTGCCTCCGTGCGAGGCCTTGACGTTGTCGGTCTCGACGATCAGCGAGGGGATTGCGTCGCCCTTCGCCTTGGGCGACAGCAGGATCTGGTGGGTCTGCAGGTAGGTGTCCGTCTCCTGGGCGCCCGGCACGATGTGGATGAGGCCCTCGTAGGAGGCGCGCGAGTCGCCCGTGAGGGCTCCCTTCCACACGGTGTCGCCGGTCGTGTGGCCGGCCTCGTGCTTGTCCGTCGTGAACAGGTCCAGGTGCTCGTCGCGCTCGGTGAAGTACAGGCCGGTGTGGCGCATGTCCGAGCCCTGCTCGGCGGTGACGATGTCGAGCGTCTGCTTGGTGAGGCGCCCGCCGAGGTGGATGGGAACCCATTTGACGCGCGCGTCGCGGCCGATCTCGACCCGGCGCACCGACAGGTCGTACACATCGCCCGCACCCCAGTCCTGGTAGTGGGCGAGGTCCACCTGTGCGCCCGGCTGCGCGTAGAGCTCGAACGCACCCGAGTGCAGCGCCGGGCCCTCGAAGTCGGGAGCGAGGAAGTACTCGCGGATCTTGCACTCGGCGTGCTCGCCCACCACCACGAGGGTGTGGGCCCACTGGACCGTGCCGGGCTCGTCGATCAGCCAGACGGCCTGGATCGGCTTGTCCAGCCGTACGCCCTTGGGCACGTGCACGAATACGCCGCCGGTCCAGAAGGCGGCGTTCCCGGCGGGGAACTTGCCCTCGTCGTGTGGGAGCCGCTTGGCGAACCAGGGCTCCACCAGGTCTGGGTGCTCCTCGACGGCCTGCTCGAGCGGCATCACGGTGATGCGGTCGTCGGTCACGTCGGTGTGCACGACGCTCGCCCCGCGCTGGACGATCAGCGCCGCGTGCTCCTCGTCACCGAGGTGCTCCTGCACGATGTCCGAGTCGAGGCCCTCGTAGCGGCGCGGCTCGAGCGCGTCCAGGTCGAGGTTGCGGAGGCTCGTGGTCCAGAAGCCCGAGCGGCGCCAGGTGGGCACCTCCTCCGCCTCGAACGCCGCGAGTCCGGCCTTGCGGCGAGCGTCTACGAAATCAGGCGGCACTCGCGGCCACCTCCTCGCGGACCCACTCGTAGCCCTTGTCCTCGAGCTGGTCGGCCAGCTCGGGCCCGCCCTCGCGCACGATCCGGCCGTCGAGCATGATGTGCACGAAGTCGGGCCGCACGTAGCCCAGGATGCGCGTGTAGTGGGTGATGATGAGGAACCCGCGATCGTCGTCGCGGAGGGCGTTCACGCCGTCGGAGACGATCCGCAGGGCGTCGATGTCGAGCCCGGAGTCGGTCTCGTCGAGCACAGCGAAGTCCGGGGCGAGCATCGCCAGCTGGAGGATCTCGGCGCGCTTCTTCTCGCCGCCGGAGAAGCCCTCGTTGAGGTAGCGGCTCGTGAAGGCGCGGTCGATCTTCAGCAGCTCCATGTTCTTCCCGAGCACCTGGCCGAACTCCTTGACCTTGATGGGCTCCTCGCGCCGCGCGTTCACCGCCATGCGCAGGAAGTTGGCCACGGATACGCCCGGGATCGTGGCCGGGTACTGGAATGCCATGAAGATGCCCGCGCGGGCGCGCTCGTCCGGGTCGGCCTCGGTGAGGTCCTGGCCGTCGAGCAGGATCTTGCCCTCGGTGACCTCGTAGTTCGGGTTCCCCATCAGCGCGTTGGCCAGCGTGGACTTGCCCGAGCCGTTCGGGCCCATGAGGGCGTGTGTCTCGCCCTTCGCGACGGACAGGTTCACGCCGTGGAGGATCTCCCGCTCCTCGACTCGCACGTGCAGGTTCTGGATCTCCAGCTTCATACGGTGAGCTTCTCCTTCGGCAACTTCGAGAACGGGCGGACCAGGTCGGCCAGGGTCATGTCGTTGAGCGTGCGCACGATCGACCCCTGCACACGGGTCCACAGCAGCTTCGTCGGGCAGGGACTCTCACCCTCGCGGGAGCACACGAGGGCGCCGTCCGCGTCGGCGGTGATGCATTCGATCGGGGCGATCTCGCCCTCGAGCGCCTCCACCACCTCGGCCATGCTGATGTCGGCCGGCGGGCGTGCCAGCGAGTAGCCGCCGTGCGCTCCCCGGCGCGACTCCACGAGCCCGGCTCGGCGCAGGCGCTGCACGAGGTGCTCGAGATACGCGAGCGGCAGGCCCTCGGCGTCGGCGATCGAGCCGAGCGGGATCGGCGCCGGGGCGTCGCCATTGCCGTCGCCGCGCGCGCGCCAGATGGACCATCACGCGGACGCCGTACTCGGCTTTGGTGGAGAACATCAATCTTCGAATACCTACCTCGGAGGTAGGATACGCGGTGCCCGTGCGGAAGCGGCTCGGCCGGGCTAGCTGCCTTCGCGCTCGAGGATGCGCAGGTCGTGTGCCAGCCCCTCGGGGGTGGCCGCGAAGCCCGGGGAAGCCGACGCGCTGGTAGCCGCGGGCGTCGACGAGGGTGTAGCGCGCCTGATGCTCGCGCGCCACCGACTGCGCGGCGATGTGGAAGCCGTTCCAGATCGGCCGCAGGTCCTTGCGGGCACCGAGGACGAAGTCCATACGCCCGAGCACGCGCTGCTTCGAGAGGAAGGCCCGGGCGCTCGCCTCGGTGTCGCGTGGCGGATCGACGGCCACGGCGATCGCCGGAACGTCGTGCCCGAGCTGGTCGAGCGCGCCCCTCACCGTCTGCGCCTGGGCCGGGCACGTGTCCTCGCAGTGGGTGTAGAGGAAGGTCACCACCACCGGCTTTCCCCGCAGCGAGCGCATCGAGATCGGCTCGCCGTCCTGATCGCGGAGCTCGAAGTCCGGCGCCCTCAGGCCGCGCGGCATGACCGCCCCCTCGAACGAGCTCCCGCCGCTGGCGGGCTCGTCCTTGCCCGAGCCGCCGGCGGCGAGCACCGCGGCCCCCAGGGCGAACGCGGCCACCAGCACGAGCGCGATCAGCACGCGAGGGTTCACGCAGCGAGGGTAATGAGTCGCGCGCCTCCTCAGAGAGCGAGCTCGTAGTGCTCGATGTCGAGCTCCCTCCCCCACAGCCAGCGGCGTTCCGAGGTCTCTGCGCGTGAACCCGGCAGCGCGGTAGATCCGCGCCGCCGACGTGAGCTCGCTGAAGGTGAGCAGCTCGATGTGGGAGTAGCCGCTCGCGCGTGCGCGGGACAGGACCGCGTCCACGAGCCGAGGGCCGAGCCCCCGCCCGCGTGCGGGTGGAAGGAGGAGGAAGTGGCCCAGCCGCGCGAGCCCGGCACCCTGGTCGCTCAGGGTGATCGACCCCAGCGGCTCCCCGCCCGCCGCCACGATCCAGACGCCCTCGCCGTCGCCCGGCCAGCCACGGGCGGCGAGCTCGGCGAGCCGCGCCGCCACCGAGGCCTCGAAGCTCACGTCGAGCCCGTACTCGTCCGCGTAGAGGAGCCCGTGCATGCGCACGATCGCCCCGAGGTCGCCCGGCCGCAGTCCGGAACGGATGTCCACGGCCGGCAGCGTACGGAGCTAGGGCTCCACGAGCCCCCGCCGGACCGCGTAGCGCGCCACCTCGACGCGGTCGCGCATCCCGAGCTTGGAGAGCACGTTCCCGCGGTGTGACTCCACCGTCTTCTCGGACACCTTGAGCGTCTCCGCGATCTGCCGGTTCGTGTACGCCTCGGCGATCAGCTTGACCACCTCGAGCTCGCGTGGCGTGAGCGGCTCCTCCAGGTCGGGCCTGCCGCCGTCGAGCCACTTCTCCATCAGCGCCCGCTGCGCGTCGCTCGACAGGAAGGTGCGCCCGGCGGCGACCGTGCGCAGCGCCTCGATGAGGTCGGTGTCGGCCGCGCGCTTGAGCACGTATCCGGCCGCCCCGGCATCCAGCCCCTCGACGAAGTAGTGCTCGTCGTCGTGCATCGAGAGCAGCAGAACGCGCGTGGCGGGGGCATGCGAGCGGATCTCGCGCGCAGCCTGCAGACCCGTCATGCGCGGCATGGACACGTCGAGCACGGCCACGTCCGGGCGGGCGGCCTGGGTGGACTCGAGCGCCCCCACGCCGTCGGTGGCCTCGGCCACGACTTGCATGTCCACCTGGCGGTCGATGAGCATCCGCAGGCCGGAGCGCACGATGCCGTGGTCGTCTGCGATGAGGACGCGGATCATCGGATCCTCAGGGTCACGGAGGTGCCGCCGCCGGGGGCCGAGCGCACGTCGAGCTCGCCGCCCACCAGCCGGGCGCGCTCGGCCATCCCGCGCAGCCCCAGTCCCGACACGGACCGCTCACCCGAGTCCGAGCGCGCTGCCCGGCCGGGGTCGAAGCCGCCGCCGTCGTCACGGACGCGCAGCTCGGTGCGAGCGTCCTCCACTTCGAGCTCCACCTCGACGCAGGTGGCCCCCGCGTGGCGCTCTGCGTTGGTGAGCGCCTCCTGCGCGACCCGGTAGACCGCGGTCTGGACGTCCTCCTCGAGCTCTTCGGCGTCACCCTCTGCGTTCATTCGCACCTCCACGCCGGTGCGCGCCGCGAAACGCTTGAGCTGGGCGTCGATCGCCGGGACCAGCCCATGGTCGTCGAGTGCCGAGGGTCGAAGCTGGCGCGCGAGGTTGAGGAGCTCGTCCATCGCCTGGTTCACAAGGCGCTTCAGCTCCGTCACCTCCTGCGCGTGAGCCGGCGGCGAGTCCTGGGCCAGGGCCTCCAGCCGCAGCAGGATCGCCGTGAGCGCCTGGTTCACCTCGTCGTGGAGGTCGCGGGCGAGCCGGCGGCGCTCCTCCTCCTGCGCGCGAATCACGAGCTGGCCGGAGCGGCGTCGCTCCTGCTCCACCCGGTCCAGCAGTCGCTTGAAGGACTCGGCAAGCCGCCCGATCTCCTCCGCGGGCCGGTCCGAGCTGAGGTCCAGGGCGTCGGGAGCGGCGGGGTCCACCTGCTCGATGCGCTCGATGAGGCGCTCCAGCGGCCGGAAGCGGCGCTGCAGCATCCACATGTTCACGCAGAGGGTGAGCATGATCGCGAGCGCCAGCACGAGGAACTGCCAGCGCTCGCTCGCCACTTGGAGGTCGAGGCCGGCCACGAGGCTGGCGGCCAGGAGGGTGAGCGCCACGAGGACGACGTTTGCGGCCACGACCTGGCCGATGAGCGAATCGTCGCGGCGCGTCATCCTTGGTCTCTGTGTCAATCGGAATCCGCCTCGAGCGGACATATGGGGTCTCCACCCCATATCGGCAGACGCGCACCAGGACGAGAATCTTGGTGAGGCTTCAGTGGCGGAAACGTCGCGGTGGCTTCCGCAGAAGATTGGTCTGGGTCTTCCAGCCGGGGCGCCTACGGGCGCCCCGGCCGCTTTCAGGGGTCATGGCCGGTTTCGAGTGCGTCTTGCGGGCGTAGACTCAGAGGCGATGGTCAGGCTCTGGCTCATCAACCTGATGCCCTTCTTGGCCCGCTGGCAGGACACCGCTCCCGCCGCCTGCTGCGGGATGTGCGGGCCCTGCCTCACGGCCACAGCCACCGGGCTCTCGCTCGAGATGGTGGGAGCCTTGAAGCCCGGCGAAGCGCCCGACGCGACCCATCCGGGCAGCGCTATACTTTCTGAAGTATTGGAATCCCGATCGACTTAGAGGAGTTACGAAGCAGATGGCCAGCGGCGCCGAGCTGATCCGCAAGGTGAAGGAACAGATCCGCGAGGTCGACCCCCGCGACGTCCAGGAGCTCTCCCAGAACGGGAACGGCGCCGTGATCGTCGACGTCCGCGAGCAGCACGAATTCGAGGAGGCTCACCTCCCCGGCGCCGTGCACGTGCCACGCGGGCACCTCGAGCAGCGCATCGAGGGTGCTGCCCCCGACCGCTCCTCGCACGTGATCCTCTACTGCGCGACCGGCAACCGCTCCGCACTCGCGGCGCACACGATGCAGGACCTCCTCGGGTACGAGAACGTCGAGTCCATGCGCGGAGGCATCACCCTCTGGAAGGACCGCGGCTACGACGTGGAGGTGCCGCGCGCGCTCACCGCCGAGCAGCGCGAGCGCTACTCGCGCCACCTGCTGATCCCCGAGATCGGGCTCGAAGGACAGCTCAAGCTGCTCGATGCCAAGGTGCTGCTGCTCGGCGCCGGCGGGCTCGGCTCACCGGCCGCGCTCTATCTCGCCGCTGCCGGAGTGGGCACGCTCGGGATCGTGGACAACGACGTGGTCGACCTGTCCAACCTGCAGCGCCAGGTCGCCCACTCGAACGACCGCGTGGGCGTCCCCAAGGTCGACTCCGCGGAGATCTCCATCCACGAGATCAACCCCGAGGTGAACGTGGAGAAGTACCCCGTGCGCCTCGACGCCTCCAACATCATGGAGATCATCGAGGGCTACGACGTCATCGTGGACGGCCTGGACAACTTCCCCACCCGCTATCTGCTGAACGACGCGTCGGTACGGCTGCAGATCCCGGTGGTATCGGCCTCGATCCTCGGCTTCGAGGGGCAGCTCTCGGTGTTCCACCCCTACGAGGGACCCTGCTACCGGTGCCTGTATCCGACGCCGCCTCCCGCCGAGCTCGCTCCGAGCTGCGGCGCCGCCGGCGTGCTCGGGGTGCTCCCCGGTGTGATGGGGCTGCTCCAGTCGGTCGAGGTCATCAAGCTCGTCACCGGCGCCGGCGACAGCCTCGCCGGACGGCTGCTGCTCTACGACGCCCTCGGCACCACCTTCACCGAGCTCAAGGTCCGCCGCGATCCCGACTGCCCGATCTGCTCCAAGGACCCCGGCGAGATCTCCGATGAGGAGATGGGCGTCTTTCCGGACTACGAACTCTTCTGCTCCGCGCAGGCTGAGGGGCTGCAAACCGGCGCTGGCGGTCTCGGTCGCTCGCCTGCCTGGCAGGCGTCGCTCCCTGCTTGCCCTGCTTGGTTTTCGCGCCCTCAGCGCGGCGGCGCGGCTTCGGTTCAGCGCACGCGGATCGTTCGCGCCGGTAGGCGGCGGTCGGCCCAGGCGCCGCTGCCCGCGAAGCGCACCGTGATCGTCCAGCGGCCGCGGCGGGGCAGCTTCGCGGCGTAGCGATAGAGGTGGCCGCGGTGGCGGCGGTGGAGCCTGGCCTGCCGGCGGCCCTGGCGCACCAGGACCCGCAGGCGGCCGCTCCCCTTGGCCACGCGTACCCGGACGACCAGCGTCCTGCCGTGGTGCCGGAGGGCCATGCGCAGCTTGGGGCGCTGCTTCGCCGGGGTCTCGCCGGGCGTGCCGGGCCCCGGGGAGCCGATGGGCGCCGGGCCGGGCCGGCTGGTGGATCCGGGCGGCACGTCGGCGGGGTCCGACCCGAGCCCGCAGCGCTCCTTGGCACTCGCGAGGCTGCAGGCGGCCGGCATCATGATCCAGCGCTGGCCGGCGCGGCCCACTCCGACGGAGTCGAGGCCGTCCATCATCAGCAGGGTCCAGTGCGACGAGCTCTGCATCCAGCCCTGGAGCGCGAACTCCTTGGACGGCGCCAGCGCGAGCGCCTCGCCCACGCTCGAGCCGCCCGGCACCGGCCAGCCCTGGTCCACGGCGCGGACGCCCGGATCGGCGAGCGCGGTGTGGCTGAACTGCCCCGTTTCTTCGAGGTAGTGCGTGTAGGCGTCGGCCGCGCGGCTGAGCGTGCTCGACAGCACCAGCGCGGATCGCCCCAGAGCGGCGCGCTCTTCGTTGACGCGGGTGAGGAGCCAGGCCTCGGCGGAGTCGATCCCGGGCGCGACCGTGCCCGGTAGCGCAGGGAGCGCGATCGTGACCGGCGCGGCCGGCACCGGGCTCGGCACCGTGTAGGCGACCCCGGCGCCCTCGGGCGCGGCCGCCCCTCGCGTGACCGTGACCTGGTCCCCCGGTGTCGCGTCGAAGTCGAGGCGACCGTTCCCGTCGGTGCCCGCGGTCCCACACGGGCCGCCGCAGTCCACCGAGGTGAGCGACACCAGGCTCGCCTGCTCGACCCCGCGCGTGTTGACCACGTGCAGCGTCAGCGGCGCGGCCGAGGCGATCGGCGCGGCGATGGCGCTCGAGGCGCCGATGAGAGCGAGGGCGGCGGCGATGCGGCGTACCTGCCCCCGCCCATCCGTGGGTGGGGCCATGCCCGGGTTGTAGCAAGCCCCGCCGCGGGATTGTGGGCGGATCGTTGCCGCTACTCTCTCCGCTCCGTGAGCACCGTCAAGATCCCACCAGTCCTCCGGAGCTCCACCGGCGGCGCCAAGGAGGTGGAGGCCGACGGCGAGAACGTCGGCGCCGTGCTGCGCGCGCTCGCGGCGCAGCACCCCGCCACGGCGAGCCAGCTCTTCTCCGAGGAGGGCGACCTCAACCGCTACGTGAACGTCTACCTCAACGACGAGGACGTGCGCGTGCTCGACGGTCTCGACACGTCGGTCCGAGCCGGCGACACGATCGTGATCCTGCCGGCGATGGCCGGCGGAAGCTGAACCTCCGGCCGGGCACGATCGACGACGCCGCCGCGATGGCGACGGTGTGGGCGGATTCCGCCGCCGCGGGCTTCCTGCCGCTCCTGCCCGACGGCCACGTCCTGCCGGAGCTCGACCTCGAGCGCCTTGAGGCGACGGTCCTGGATCCATCGGTGCACCTGCTCCTGGCGGAGGAGGGTGGGACGCTGCTCGGCTATACGGCCTTCGGCTCGAGCCGGGACGGCGACGCGCCGGAGGAGGTGGGGGAGGTGAGGACCTTCTTCGTCCACCCGACCGCGTGGCGCCGCGGGGTCGGTACCCGTCTGATGGCCCGCGCTCTCGAGGAGCTGGCCGGGCTCGGCTTCCGGCGCGCGACCGTCTGGTCGTTCGCGGACAACGCACGCGCGAACGCGTTCTACGAGAGCCATGACTTCGCGCGCGACGGGAGCGAGCGCCGCGAGGACGTGTGGGCGGGCATCCTCGAGGTCCGCTACGCGCGTACGCTCACGCCGCGATGAGGATCGAGAGCCTGCACGGTGTGGAGGCGTTCACGACGCTCGACGGCTCCACGATCCGCGAGGTGGCGGGCCCCGCCACCGGCAACGCCGCCAATCAGAGCCTGGCGGAGGCCACCCTGCCGCCGGCCGGCGCCACGACCGAGCACCTGCACCGGATCACCGAGGAGGTCTATCTGTTCACCCACGGCAGCGGGCGCATGCGCCTCGGTCAGGATGAGCGCGACGTGAGCCCCGGGGACGCCGTCGTAATCCCGCCCGGCGTCCGTCACAAGGTCTGGAACACTGGTCCCGATCCGCTGCGGCTGCTGTGCGCCTGCGCGCCCGCCTACAGCGATGAGGACACGGTGCTCACGGAGGAGTAGGATTTTAGGAACGCTAGGTGAGGCCCGAGTACCAGCGCAGCGCGACGGCCTCAGAGGACTGCCAGCGGCCTGAGCGGCGTTACGAGCTATCTCTGAGCGACGCTCAGGCGTGAGCCTCGCCGTACGCACCTTGCCGCCCTTGATGACCCCGGCGCGGCGTTGGTCTGGGTGGCAGTCTCGGGCGGGATCGGTCGAGTCCTTCAACGATCCTCGTGGCCAGGTTGTTGAGGTCAGCCATGCCCCCTGAGTCCAGGACCGGGGGTGGCAGCAGGCAAACTGACCTCCTACCACGTCCGGCAGGCACTACACTTTCTGAAGCAATGCTCGAGCCCCGCCTCGACAACCGCCCTTGCGGAGGCAGGTACGGCGACATCGTCGAGGCGATCGGGAACACGCCGCTCGTCGAGCTCAAGCGCGTGACCCCCAAGCCCGGCGTCCGGATCTACGCGAAGCTCGAGGGCCACAACCCGACCGGCTCCGTCAAGGACCGCGTGGCACGGTCGATGATCGAGCGTGCCGAGGAGGATGGGCTGATCCGTCCCGGGCAGACGATCCTCGAGCCCACCTCCGGGAACACGGGCATCTCGCTGGCGATGATCTGCGGGCGAAAGGGCTATCCGCTGAAGGTGGTGATGCCCGACAACGTCACGCAGGAGCGCACCCAGCTGCTCCACATGTACGGCGCGGAGATCGTCTACTCGCCTGGTGCAGAGGGCTCCAACGGAGCCGTGGCGATGGCGCTCGAGATGGCCGAGAGCGATCCCTCCTACTACATGCCCTACCAGTACGGGAACGAGGCGAACCCCGACGCCCACTACAACGGCACGGCGGTGGAGATCCTCGAGGAGCTGGACGAGGTGGCGGCCTTCGTCGGGGGCCTCGGGACCGGCGGCACCCTGATGGGCAACGCGCGCCGGCTCAAGGAGGAGAACTCGGACACGCTGATCGTCGCGGCCGAGCCTCTCCAGGGAGAGCTGGTGCAGGGGCTCCGCTCGCTGGCCGACGGCTACATCCCGCCGATCATCGACCTGGCGTTGCTCGACCGGAAGATCTTCGTGTCGAACCGGGACGCGGTTCTCTGGACCAAGCGACTCCTCGACGACGAGGGCCTCTTCGTCGGCGTCTCGAGCGGCGCCGTCGCATCGATCGCGGTGCGCGTGGCGAACGAGCTGGATGAGGGGAACGTGGTGTTCGTCTCACCGGACGACGGCTGGAAGTACCTCAGCTCCGGCGTCTACACCAAGCCGATCGAGGAGCTCGAAGGCGAGCTCGACGCGGCTTCCTTCTGGTAGTCCTCAGCGCGCCGGTCGTAGTCAGGCGGGTTCGGTCTTGGTCTCGGCCGCCGGCTCGGGCGTGAGCTCCGGCTCGGCCTCATCCGGCTCGACGTCATCGAGCTCGGGAGCGGCGCCGGGATCCACGTCCTCGACCTCGTCCTCGTCGGACACGTCGAGCTCGTCGTAGGGATCGTCCTCGGGATCGTCACCGATGCCCGCGAGCGACTCCCGGAACTCCCGCATCCCCTTGCCCACCGAGCGGGCGGCGCCCGGCAGGCGGCTCGGGCCGAGGAAGATCAGCGCGACCACGAGGATGACGATGAGCTCGAGGGGGCCGGGAGCCGACAAGAAGCCCAATCTTAGAGAGGCTATCCCGCGGCTACGGGCGAACCGCCGCCTTCGAACGCCCTCGTGAGCGGCCGCACGCCCAACTCGGCGCGCAACACCACCAGATGCTGGCCCTCGCTTCCCATGATGCTGCCGAGCGGCTGGAGCAGGTCCGGGTCGCGCAGGCTCGTCAGCGCATCCGCGTAGGCCGCCACCGCCTCCTCCTCGAGCGCGAGCGCGTAGCGCAGGAAGACCCGGCCGCCGCTCGCGAGCGCGCGGTTCAGCGCCGGGGAGGGCACGGTGGCCAGCGGGGCACGGCGGCCGCCCGTGAGCGTCTCCTCGAGCCCCTTCGCGTGCTCGCGCTCCTGGTCGCGCAGCAGCCGGGCCAGCTTCCCGTCGAGGGCGCCGCGCCGCGCGGCCGCGTCGTAGGCCGACTCGAGGCCGCGCTCGAGCGACAGGAGCCGTTCGAGTGTGTCGCGATCGGCGCCGCGCTGGGCCCGCGCCGGCGTGCCGGCGGCAAGGGCCACGGTACCCGCGGCGGCCGCCGCCAGCGCGGATCTCCGATCGACCCTCATGACGTGCCGGTCACGAACGCCTGCGGCGCGAGTGGCCGGCCGCCGAGACCGTTCACCACGG
The DNA here is from genome assembly GCA_963759625.1 of uncultured Thermoleophilaceae bacterium. GTDB lineage: Bacteria > Actinomycetota > Thermoleophilia > Solirubrobacterales > Thermoleophilaceae > JACVRW01. Next base: position 381,259 of record CAVXAD010000008.1, read on the forward strand.
CCAGGTGCTCCGCCTCGCTCGTCGCGAGCGCCGCCGCCGCCCGGCGTAGCGGCCCGGCGGGAAGCTTCATCAGCGCGTCGAGGTGGGCGCGGACGAGGCGCTCCTCCAGGTCGCGCGCCAGCAGGAGCGCGTCGTCCGCGTCGCGCAGGCGCGGAAACGTCGGGGCGTACGACGATGCCGGGCGCCCGGGCACCGGCGTGCCCCCGAGGCCGCGGATGAGCTCCGACAGCCGGCGCACGTGCTCGCGCTCCTGATCGGCGATCTCTTCCACCTGCGCGCGGGCGCGAGCGGGAAGCAATCCGGACAAGGCGGCGTAGGCCGCGAGCCCGGCGTGCTCGAACGCAAGCACGGAGTTGAGGAGGCCCACGCCCGAGCCCGGCTTCGGGCCTCGCCCCGGCGGCGGGGCGCCGCCACCGCCGCAGGACGAGACCGTGACCGCCGCCGCGGCCAGCACGCTCCGTCTGGTGAGCCGCTCGGGCATGCGCGGACAGTAGTGCGCACCCGATGTGTGGTGCGCGGGGCCGCTACGCCGGCTGCGGCGTACCCGCCACGAGGCGCTCGAACAGCCGCTCGAGCGCCGGCCGCAGGACCTCGCGCTCGAACTCCGGTCCGGGGGCCGCGAGCTGGTCGAACATCAGCCCCGTGACCGTGGAGACGATGATCGGCGCGTCGGCGGCGGGGTCCGACGAGCCGGCGGCCCGGGCGCCCATCTCGGCGAGCCGGAGGTGAGTGGCGCGAACCTGTTGAGCCTCCGGGCGCAGAGCGGGCCGGCGCGCCGCCTCGAGCGCGAGCTCGAACAGCGCCAGCTGGCGCGTCCTGTGGGCGTCGAGCTCTCCGGCCAGCGCGGCTGCGAGTGCCTCGGCCCAGCCCGCGGGGGTGAGCTCGCGGGTGGCGAGCTCGAGCACCAGGCCTTCGAAGCGCTCGATCTCGGCGCGCGCGGCGAAGCGCAATGTCTCTTCGAGCAGCTCGTCGCGCGAGGAGAACCAGTAGGTGGTGGCGGCAAGCGGGACGCCGGCGGCGGCGGCGATGGCGCGGTGGGTCACGCCGTCGGTTCCGTGGCCCGCGATCACGTCGAGCGTGGCGCGGAGAATGGCCTCGCGCCTCGCCTCCCCCCGCGGTGCGTTCTGGTACGTTTGTGCCATCGGCTGGTACAAACGTACCACGGCTCTCCCGGAGGACGAGATGATCATCGGCGCCCCTTCCCCGCTGGACAACATCAGCTACGAGGACCTGTACGCGCGCTGGGAGCGCGGTAACTGGCGGGCCTCGGAGATCGACTTCTCCGTCGATCGCGAGCAGTGGCAGAGCCAGTTCTCCGACCTCGAGCGCGCGGCCGCCCTCTGGAACTACTCGCTCTTCTTCTGGGGCGAGGACGCCGTGACCGACGGCCTCTCGCCCTATATCGACGCCGCGCCGCTCGAGGAGCAGAAGTACTTCCTCGCCACCCAGCAGGTGGACGAGGCCCGCCACGCGGTCTTCTTCAAGCGCTTCATGGAGGAGGTCGTGGGTATCGGCGGCACCGCCGGCGACGCCCTCGAGGCGATCCGCCCGCAGCTCACCTGGGGCTTCGTCCAGGTCTTCGACCGCCTCGAGCGCATGGCCGACGAGCTTCGGCGCGATCGCTCGATTCCCAAGCTCGCCCAGGCGATCACGCTCTACCACATCGTCATCGAGGCCACGCTCGCCCAGCCGGGCCAGCACTTCATCACCAGCTATCTCGAGGACCGCAAGCTGCTCCCCGGCTTCCGCGAGGGCATGGAGAACGTGGCCCAGGACGAGCAGCGGCACATCGGCTTCGGCGTGAAGCTGCTCTCCGACCTCCGGCAGATGGACCCGGTGGGCGTGCCGGCGGCGGTCGCGGACCTGCTCCGCGAGGTGATCCCGTGGACGGCTTCGGTGCTGATCCCGCCGAACTGGGACGAGCGCTACATCGAGTGCTTCGGCTACACGATGGAGGACATCGGCGAGGAGGGGGCCGCCTCGCTCGAGACCAAGATGCGCACCGCGGGCATGCCGATCGAGGAGCTGCCCGGGCCGCCGGTGTTCCCGATTCCCGGGACCCCGCGCGAGCGCGCGATCACGGGCAAGCGGATGGTCCGGGCCGGCTACCTCGGCGAGAAGGTGGGGCCGCCCTCGACGGCGCACGACGACATGCGGCTGCTGTTCGAGGCGGTGGCCGCCGGCCTGGACGTCTCGATGGCACCGGAGCCGGGCACGATCCAATGGGACTTCCCGGACGCCGAGCCGTGGCACGTGGTGGTGGCCAACGGCTCCACGCGCGCCGAGGCCGGGCGCGCACCCGACGCGACGGTCACATTGCGCACGCGCTTCGAGGACTTCGTGGACGTCACGTCCGGGCGGGAAGACCCCCGCCGCCTGGCGGTGCGCGGGCGCCTGCGCCCCAAGGGCGACGTGCGCTGGCTCTGGCGCGCGCGCCGGATGTTCCCCTCGTAGGCTCCTCCTCCCGGCCGGTGCCTGAGGGCGCTCGGCCGGTCTAAGATCGATTGTCCATGTCCCGGGTGCGCCTCCTCGGTGTCGGAGCGCTCGCGGCGGGCGCCTTCGTCGCCGCCGGTGGGCCGAGTGCCAGGGAGACGCCGACCGGCGCCGCCTCCGGTGGTGGCCTGGAGTCGGTCACGTGTGCCCGCCAGTCCAGCGCGTCGTTCCCGAACGCGTACGGACGACCGGAGAACCTGGTCGTGGGTCCGCTCGCGTTCTCCGGGCTGCGTGCGGGGACACGCGAGACAACCAAAGAGAGCCTGGTCCGCTTCGGCGGGGTGAAGTCGGCGGCGATCGTCAGGGCCGGCCACACCGTGACCGTCAGCGTCGACCGCAGCGCCAGGTCTTTCGCGCGCCTTAGTCACGGCCAGTACGGGCGGGACAGCTCCGACCTCCGAGCATTTCCTCACACGATCCGGTTCGAGGCGTGCAGCAGGAGCCGCTCCCGGAGCACCGTGGACGGTCACCCGGTCACGTTCTGGTCCGGGTTCTTCCTGCTCAAGAAGGTGCCCGCCTGCCTCCCGCTGACCATCACGGTCGACCGGCAGGCTCCGCGCCACCGGAGTCTGCCGGTGGGCGGTGGCGAGTGCGAGAGCCCCGAGGTGCTCGTTCCGCGGCTCGTGGGACGCACACGGGGCGAAGCGGCTGGCGCGGTTGCGCGAGGCCGGGCTGCGGCCGGCGATCTACAGCGGGGCGATCCGCTACGAGCCGAGGGGCTCCGGTCTGGAACGGCGGCTGACGCTGTCGCGGGCCGCCCTCGCCGGTCCGAGGAGGGTCACGATCCAAGATGGCTTCCCGTCCAGGGTCCGCCTCCCCTGGGGCTCGCCGGTGGTGTTCGGGACCCAGCCCGCCCCCGGCCGCTATCGGTTCCTCAGTGCGCTTGGCGGCGGCGAGCTCGAGCGGCTGCGCTCGGTCGAGGCAGGCCCCGGTGGTCATAAGCTCGTGCTGGGGCTCATCCGTGGCGCCTGCGACCCGCTCGACCACGTGGACGTTGCGCTGCGGGAGCGGTGGGTCCTGCTGATGCCGTTTGTGATCGCCGGCCGCAGCTGCGGCCGGCGCAACCGCCAGAGCGCCGAGCTACGGCTGCCCGAGCCGCTGGCCGGAAGGCCCGTGGTCGAGCGGGCACCGAATGAGCCCGACCCGTCGCTCGTGAACCAGCACCCCGCGCCGTTCGACGCAGTCCGGCCGTCGCCCGATGGCCGCACCGCCGTCGTCTTCTACACGTACGGCGTCTGCGAGAGCCTCGCCGGCAGCCGAGTGGCCGAGCACCGCCGGACGGTCGAGGTCACGCTCCTCCAGGGCAACCACGGAAGCGGTCAGGTCTGCCCCGCCATCGCCCTCTTCGGCCTGACCCTGGTCCGGCTGCCGTCCCCCCTCGGGACCCGACGAATAGTCGACGGCGGCCTGGCATCTGCGCGGCACTAGCCTTCCGCGCATGAGGATCGCGCGCGCAATGTGGGACGAGCTCGTGGCCCACGCGCGCGACGACGCGCCGAACGAGTGCTGCGGCTACCTGCGGGCTCGGGACGGCGTGGTGGAGGAGGTCTTCCGGGCCGAGAACCCGCGCAACTCGCCGTACGGGTACGAGCTCGACCACAAGAGCCTCTTCGCCGCCAACAAGCTGGATGACGACGGCTTCGAGGTGGGCATCTACCACTCCCACCCGAAGAGCGCGGCGGAGCCGTCGCAGACCGACATCAACCTCGCCCACTATCCCCACTGGACCTACCTGATCGTGTCGCTGGCGGGAGAGCCCACCGTCCGGGCATGGCGCATCGCGGATGGGTCGGTGGAGGAGGAAGACCTCGTCGTCGAGAGCTGAGCCGCCGCTCTCCTGCCCGGCCTGTGACGCGGACGGAGGGGAGAACGACGTCTTCTGCCCCGAGTGCGGCACGCCGCTCGTGGGTGCGGAGAGCGCCCCGCTGGAGAAGCCGCTCAGCGACGCCCACGCCCGCGCGCGGAAGATCGACCCGGCCTACACGGAAGGAGAGCTCGTGCGGGTGGCCGGCGGACGCCACCAGGCCGAGGCCGAGCTGATCCAGGGCATCCTGCTCGAGGAGGGTGTGCCGAGCATCCTGCGTCGCAGTGCCGGGTTCGATGTGCCCGACTTCCTCGCCGCGGGGCCCCGTGACGTGCTCGTGCCGGAGTCCGGTGCCGCCACCGCGCACGCCCTCCTGCAGGGAACGGAGCTCGCTCCGGCGCCGGCGGCAGCGCACGGCCCGCGTCCGAATCCACTCAGGCTGGTGGTCGCCATCCTCGGCGGCGGCGGGCTGGCGGCGCTGGCGGCGTGGCTGCTCCAGGGCGGGGGTTAGGGGATATCATCAGCCGCTCGTGGACTTCGCGCCTTCCGACCGGGTAACCGAGCTCCTCGACCGCGTCCGCGGCTTCATGGAGGAGCACGTGGACCCGGTGGAGGCCGAGGCGATGCGGGCATTCGACGAGGAGGTTCGCCCGGGCGTGCCGTACGCGCGGCTCATCGTCGAGCTGCGCGAGCAGGCCCGCGCCGAGGGGCTCTGGAACCTCTTCCTGCCCGACGACCAGTACGGCCCCGGCCTCACGAACTGGGAGTACGGGATGCTCTGCGAGCTGATGGGACGCAGCGGCGTGGCGCCCACGGTCTTCAACTGCGCCGCGCCCGACACCGGCAACATGGAGATTCTCGCCGAGCACGGGACCGAGGCCCAGAAGGAGCGCTGGCTCCAGCCGCTCCTGGACGGCGAGATCCGCAGCTGCTTCTCGATGACCGAGCCCGAGACCTCGGGCTCCGATCCCACGCAGCTCGCCGCTCGCGCCGATCTGGAGGGCGACGAGTGGGTCGTGAACGGCCACAAGTGGTTCACCTCCGGCTACAACGGCGCCTCGGTGGCGATCGTGATGGTGGTGACCGACCCCGACGCGCCGCCGCACAAGCGGGCGAGCATGATCGTCGTCCCGATCGACACTCCCGGCTTCGAGGGGATCAGGCCCGTTCCGGTGATGGGCCACGACGAGGGCCCCGGGCACTGGGAGGTGCGCTACGAGGACGTCCGCGTGCCCGCCGACAGCCTGCTGGGCGAGCGCGGCGGCGGGTTCGCCATCGCGCAGGACCGGCTCGGCCCGGGACGGATCCACCACTGCATGCGCGCCATCGGATCGGCCGAGCGCGCCTTCGAGCTCATGTGCAGGCGCGCCCACGAGCGCACCTCGTTCGGGGGCCCGCTGGCCGAGAAGCAGTTCGTCCAGGACTTCATCGCGAAGTCCCGGATGGAGATCGACTCCGCCCGCCTGATGGTGCTGCACGCGGCCTGGAAGATGGACACGGAGGGCAAGCGCGCCGCGCGCCAGGACATCTCCATGATCAAGGTGATCGCCGCGCAGATGCACCAGCGCGTGGTGGACCGCGCGATGCAGGTGCACGGCGCGCTCGGCATGTCGGACGACACCCCGCTCGCGGCGATGTGGCGCCAGGGCCGCTGGCTGCGGATCGCCGACGGCCCGGACGAGGTGCACAAGATGGTCATCGCGCTGCGGGAGCTCAACCGCTTCAAGCCGCGCGAGCCGGTCGAAGCGTGAGCGTCCTCGCCGGCGCTCCGACGGCCGACCACGGCCTGTCCGACGAGCAGCGCGCGTTCGTCGAGGCGCTTCGGGACTTCGCCGGCCGGGCCCAGTGGACCGTGGAGGGAGAGGACGCGCACTCCGACGAGGTGGCCGCCCGCATGGGCGAGCTTGGCTGGTACGGACTCCAGATCCCAGAGGAATACGGCGGCTCGGGCGGCAGCTTCTTCGACGCCACGCTGTTCCTGGAGGAGACCGCGCGCGGTCAGATCCCCGTGGCCGCGTACGGGGTCACGCTGATCGTGGTCGGGGCGCTCGGGCGCTTCGGCACCGAGGAGCAGAAGCGGCGGCTGTTCACCCATGTGGTCAAGGGGGGCACGCTGGCGATCGCGATGTCCGAGCCGGAGGCCGGGTCCGACGTGGCCAACCTGAAGACCAAGGCCCGCCGCGAGGACGGCGAGTGGGTGCTCGACGGGACCAAGATGTGGTGCTCCTACGCCCACAAGGCGAGCGAGATCCTGATCGTCTGCCGCACGGGCGCCGGCGATCGCCACGAGGATCTGTCGATGATCCTCGTCCCGCGCGATGCAGCGGGCCTGACCGTCACCCCGATCAAGACCTTGGGTGGGGAGGAGACCAACGAGCTCCACCTGGACGGCGTCCGCGTGCCCGAGGAGGCCCTGCTCGGCGCCGACGGCAGCGGCTGGGTTCAGCTCATGGCCGGCCTCAACTACGAGCGCGTGATCCTCGCCGCCAGCGCGCTCGGACTCGCGCAGCGCTCGTTCGACGACGCGCTCGCCTACGCGAAGGAGCGCAGGCAGTTCGGCCGTCCGATCGGCAGCTTCCAGGCGATCTCGCACAAGTTCGCCGAGCTCGCCACCGAGATCGCGAAGGTCCGCCTGCTGGTCCGGTGGGTGGCGCGCCTGACCGATGAGGATCCCGGGCGCATGCTTCCCCAGGAGGCATCGATGGCCAAGCTCGCCGCGACGGAGCTGGCGAAGCGCACCGCGCTGGAGGGCGTCCAGATCATGGGCGGCTACGGGTACGCCACGGAGTACCCGATGGAGCGCCACCTGCGGGCCGCCGTAGTCACGACGATCTACGGCGGCACCTCGGAGATCCAGAAGAACATCATCGCGAAGACGCTCGGGCTGTAGGGGCCGTCCGCCGCGGCGGTTCGCGGCGTCTACTGGGCGTGCAGGTCGGCCCACTCGAATGTGACGGGACGCCGACAGAACAGCTCGCGTACCCAGCCGCAGTAAACGTCGGGTCGCAGGCTACGAGGAGGCCCCGCCTACGCCGACGCGACCATCGAGTCCAGCTCCTCGCGCCAGTCCCGCTCCACCGCCGCCACCGGGCGATCGAACGCCTCCGCGATCAGCCCGAGCGCGCCGCGCTCGAGCGGGCTCGTGGCGAGCGCCGCCGCCACGTGGCGCCCGCGCCGGCGTTCGAGCAGCGTGAACACCGTGCCGCCGAGCAGCATCGCGTCGGAAGGAGCGGGCGGGAACTCCGGCCGCCCGCCCTCGCGCATGCGGCGCACGATCGCGGCCCGGAAGAGCGGGGTCTGTCCCGAGAGCCACGCTGCCGCGCCCTCGCAGAGCCAGGCCCAGCGCACGTAGCGACGGAAGTGCGCGAGCGAGAACGGCGGCGGCAAGTCGGGGTTGTTGGCGCCCAGCACCAGGTGCGAGTACTCGTGCCGCGGCGTCAGGAGCAGCGCCTCGAGCGAGCCCGCCACGTTGGAGGCCCGTCGTTCGAGCGCGCTCGGCGCCAGCACGTGGATCTCGTGCTCGGCGAACCAGCCGGCGAAGTAGCGGCGGCTCGCGGGCGCCGCCACCCGGCGTGCGAGCGGCAGCCAGGGATGGGCGAGCGAGAGCGCCAGCGAGCGCGCGTGCATCACCACGGCGATCTCGAAGGGCGTGTCCTCGAACAGGTCGGCGAGGTCGTTCCGGAACTCCTCCAGGTCGTCGAGCACCGCGGCGGCCTGCTGCGCGTGCGCCGACTCGTGACGGGCGGAGAAGGACAGCGAATGGCTCTCGACCCAGGCCACGGTCGGACTCTGACATGCGGCGGCGCGGTACCGCCGCGGCGGCTAGGCCAGGACCGGGACCGCGTCCGAGGCGATCGCCTCGATCTCCTCCGACGCGCGCTCGAACTCGTCGTCGGAGAGGACCGGCGTGCCCTCGAAGGGCAGCTCGCGGTAGAGATCGATCCAGGAGCGGCAGCCGAGATACTCCGGCCGCACCTTCACAGTCACCGGGCGCGGGATGCGATAGGTGCGCAGGACGATCACGTGAAGCGGGTGCCGCCGCTTCCACGCCAGGCGCTTCTCGGCGTAGTCGCTCGTCCAGATGTAGTAGGGCGAAAGGGCGTCGATCGCGCGCGGATCGGTGATCAGGTAGCTGGCCGACACCTCTGCCCAGGCCCGGATCCGCACCCGGTCGGGCTGCGGGATGCCGCCGTCCTGGAGCAGCGCCTCCGCGGGCGGCTCGCGGTCGGGCCAGACCCCCTCCTCGAGCGCCCGCTCGAGCTCCGGCATGTGCGATTGGCGGACCAGGTCGTTGCGCTGGTGGTCGAAGGTCGGATAGAGGAAGAAGCGATCGTGCTCGATCTCGAAGTGCTTGTTCTCCTCGCGAATCCCCCCCTTGCGCAGGGTAAGCAGCTGCTCACCCTCGGCGAGCGCGCGCACGGTTACAGCCCATTCCTTGATAGCTACTGGCATAGGGGAGGAAACGCTCCGATTCGCGCCCGTGTGATTGGTGGGTCAGGCAGGCGCGGGAACGGCATTCTTGCGAAAGAACGCGCCGGTTTCAAGATTTTCGTGCGCGGGGCGCCGGCGGCGCTCAGCCGGCCACCAACGCAACGGCGGCGAAGTCGAGCTCCGCGTGGCCCTCGGCTGCTGCCTGGGCGTAGAGGCGCTCGGCAACCTCGGCTAGGCGCAGCTTCACCCCGAGAGCCTGCGCCTCGGCCAGGCAGTGGCGCACGTCCTTCAGCATGTGCTCGAGCTTGAACAGCGGCTCGAAGTCCCCGTCGACCATCGGCTGGGCCTTCAGCTCGAGCATGGTCGAGGCGCTCGAGCCCGAGCCGGCCACCTCGAGGAACGCCGCGCTGTCGAGGCCGGCCCGGTTGACCATCGCGAGCGCCTCGGCCAGGGCCGCCGCGTTGATTGCCGTGACCGTGTTCGCTATCACCTTCGTCATGGCCCCGTGCCCCGGCGGTCCCACGCGGACCACCAGGCCGCCCATCGCCTCCAGCAGCGGAGCGGCGCGTGCGAAGTCGTCCTCGTCCGCCCCGACCATGATCGTGAGGGTGCCCGCCTCGGCCCGCGGCCGCGAGCCGGTGACCGGCGCGTCCACGAAGCTGAGGCCCCGCTCTCGCAGCCGCCCGCCGATCGCCAGAGCCGCGCTGGGCGCGATCGTGGACATGTCGATGCAGAGCGCGCCGGGCGCCAGGGCCTCGGCGGCGCCGTGCTCGCCCAGCAGCACCGCCTCCACCTCGGGGGCGTCCACGACCATGGAGATGACGGCGTCGGCGCCCTTCGCGGCCTCCGCCGGGGTGGCGCCCGGCCGCGCCCCGTGCTCGGCGGCGAAGCGCTCGGCCTTCTCGCCGGTGCGCGTCCAGACCGCGAGCTCGTAGCCGGCCCGCGCGAGGTTGGCCGCCATCGGCCAGCCCATGATCCCGAGCCCGAGGAACGCCACGCGCCTGGGCGTGGCTGCGCTGTCAGGGTTCTCCATGTCCTCCACCTCCGGGGGTCTCGATTCGCAGTCGATCGCCGGGACGCAGGATCCCCGACGACTTGGCGGGCAGCTCGCCCGCGTTGAGGAGATTCCTACCCGGCGTGCCGGGGAGCCCGCCGTCAGCGCCCGGGGGCGCGTGCCGCCGGCGCTCGGTGATCAGCGAATAGCGCATCTCCTCCCGCGCCTCCAGCTCGCGGACCACCCCGTCGCCGCCGTGGTGCCGGCCTGCGCCCCCCGAGCCCCGCCGCAGCGAGTACTCCCGCGCCCGCAGCGGGAACTCCAGCTCGAGCGCCTCGATCGGCGTGTTCAGCGTGTTCGACATCGCCACGTGCACGGCGCTCGGGCCGTGTGCGTCGGGGCAGGCCCCCTGGCCGCCCCCGAGCGTCTCGTAGTAGGTGAAGTCGTCGTTGCCCAGCGTCAGGTTGTTCATCGTGCCCTGCCCGCAGGCCCGCCCGAACGCGGCCAGCACGAGGTCGGCCACGCGCGAGGAGGTCTCCACGTTGCCCGCCGCCACCGCGGCCGGCGGGCGCGCGTTCAGCAGCGAGCCCGCCGGCGCAACCACGGTGAGCGGCCGGTAGGCCCCCGCGCAGGCGGGCACATCGGGATCCGTGAGCACGCGCAGCGCGAAGTAGCACGCGGACACGGTCACGGCCAGCGGGCAGTTCAGATTGCCCTCGTGCTGGGCCGCGGAGCCGCCGAAGTCGAGCGCCAGCTCGTCACCCGAGACTGTGGCGCCCAGCCGCAGCTCGAGGTCGCCCTCGGGGGCCTCGAGCACGTCGCGCGCCGTGCGTGTCCCGTCCTCGAGCTCGGCGATCCGGGCACGGGTGCGGCGCTCGGCGTAGTCGAGGGTCTCGCGCAGCCCGGCGCGCAGGGTGCCAGGCCGTAGCGCTCGACCAGCGCCTCCACCCGCTCCGCGCCGGCGCGGCCCGCGGCCAGCTGGGCGCGCAGGTCCGCCTCGCGCTGGCGCGGGTTCCGCATCCGGCTCGCCAGGTCGCGGAGCACCTCGTCGGTCAGCACGGTCGGCGGGATCACCACGCCCTCGTCCGCGAGCGTGCGCGAGTCTGCCGGCATGCTGCCCGGCTCGCGCGCGCCCACGTCCGCGTGATGCGCGCGGCTCGCTGCGAAGCCGATCAGCTCGCCCGCGTGGAACAGCGGCGAGATCACCGTCACGTCGGGCAGGTGCGTGCCGCCGCGGTACGGGTCGTTGAGGATCCAGGCGCGGCCGGGCGAGTGCTCCTCGCCGAGCACGGCTGCCACGGCCGCCGGCATCGCTCCGAGGTGCACCGGAATGTGCTCCGCCTGCATCACCATCTCGCCGCCGGCGTCGAACAGGGCCGTGGAGGCGTCGCGGCGCTCCTTGATGTTCGCCGAGTGTGCCGAGCGCACCAGCACCGCGCCCATCTCCTCGCACGCTGCCCGCAGCGCGCCGAGCATGACCTGCAGCGTGACCGGGCCGATCCCGCTCATGCCGCGAGCTCCAGCGTCACGGCGTCGGCTCCGGCGCTCGCGTGCCATCCCGGCGGCACCACCAGCGTCGAGCCGTCGAGCTCGAACACGGCCGGGCCCTCCAGCCGCGCCTCGCCTGGTCCCAGCACGCGCGCCTCCAGCTCGCCGCCGGCGAACACGAGCGGGCGGGCGCCGCGCTCCGCGGCGCCCGCGGGAGCGCTCGGGCGCGGCTCGGACCCGGCGGTCGCGGCGGTCACGCGCAGCGTGACGAGCTCGAGCTCCGCCTCGTCGTCCCGGTAGCCGTAGCGGCTCTCGTGCGCGCGGTCGAAGGCCCGGCGCAGGTCCTCCACCGCGGCGCCCGCGGGTGCGTCCACCGGCAGCTCGAAGGCCTGCCCGGCGTAGCGCAGGTCGTAGGTGACGCGCAGCTCGGGGCGCGCGGCGCCCAGCTGGTCGCGGGCGCGCGCCGCCAGGCGCTCCACGGCCGCGCTGAGCGGCTGGTCGGCCAGGGCGCCGCCGCTCAGCAGCACGCTCTCGACCACGTCGCGGCGCTGCTCCGAGAGCACGAGTCCCAGCGCGGACAGCACGCCCCCCGTGTTCGGCACGATCACCCGTCCCATCGCCAGCTCGCCGGCGATCTCGGCGGCGTGCAACGGCCCCGCGCCGCCGAAGGCAACCAGAGCCAGATCGCGCGGGTCGATGCCCCGCTCAACGGTCACCACCCGCACCGCCGCGGCCATCTCGGTGTTCGCGACCCGCACGATCCCGAGCGCGGTCTCCAGCGGAGCGAGGCCGAGCTCGCCGCCCAGCGACGGCGATCGCTCGCTCAGCCGCCTCCCGGTCGAGGCTGACGGCGCCGGCGAGCGGCGAGCCGGCGTCGAGGCGGCCCAGGAGCAGGTTCGCGTCGGTGACCGTCGGGAGCTCGCCCGCCGCGTCCGTAGCAGGCGGGACCCGGGTCGGCGCCCGCGGAGCGCGGGCCCACCCGCAACGCGCCGCCTTCGTCGCGCCAGGCGATCGATCCGCCGCCGGCTCCGACGGTGTGCACGTCCACCATCGGCAGGGCGAGCGAGCGCCCACCCACCTCTCGGCCCATGCTCACGGCCGCGCCGCCCTCCAGCGCCAGCGACACGTCGCACGACGTGCCGCCCATGTCGAGCCCCACGGCGTCGCCGGCCCCGGCCAGCGCGGCCACCCGGGCGCTGCCCACGGCTCCCCCGGCGGGGCCCGAGAGCACGGTCCAGGCGGCGTGCCGTGCCGCGGTGCCGAGGTCCGCGGCGCCGCCGCTCGAGAGCATCACCTCGGGCTCCGGCAGGCCGGCGTCGGCACAGCGCCTCTCCAGCTCGCGGAGATAGCCGCCGGTCAGGGGGGACAGGGCGGCGTCCACCACGGTGGTCGCGCAACGCTCGTACTCGCGGAACACGCCTGCCGTCTCGTGCGAGGTCGACACGTGGGCGCCGGGCTGACGGCGCTCCACGAGCCCCGCCACGCGGCGCTCGTGCTCCGGATGGCGGAAGCCCCAGAGCAGGCACACCGCCGCCGCCTCGAACTCCAGCCCCTCGAGCGCGGCCGGCGAGGGCGTCCTCGTCGAGCGGCCGGAGCACCCCCTCCGGTCCCGTCCGCTCCGGTACCGCCACCCGGAGCTCCGCGGGCACGAGCGGCGGCGGGTGGGAGGCGCAGAGCCGGTAGAGCTCCGCCCGCGCCTGGCGTCCGAGCTCCTCGATGTCCGTGAAGCCCTCGGTGGCGAGCAGCGCCGTGCGCGCCACGCGTCCCTCCAGCAGGGCGTTCGTGGCCACGGTCATCCCGTGCACGAAGCGCTCCACCTGGTCCGGGCGGGCGCCGGCTCTGTCGAGGGCCTCCGTCACCGCCCGCAGCACGCCCTCCGACTGGTCCTCCGGAGTGGTGGGCGTCTTGGCCGTGATCAGCCGGTCGGCCGTGAGCAGCGCCGCGTCGGTGAAGGTGCCGCCGACGTCGACCCCGAGGATCACGCCCTGCACGCTATGAAAACGGCGGAGGCGACCAGGGGTCGCCTCGCCGACGCTGGCGTCGGCTTAAGCCGCGGCCACCTCGAAGTTCTCTTCGAGATGCTTGTGCGAGGGGCAGTACTTGCTCCCCGGCAGCGGTATGCGCTGGCAGGGCGTGCCCCGGCGCGTGCTCGCGTGGCAGCAGGCAGGGCTGCCGTCGAAGGTCACGCCGGTGCGCAGCTGGCTGTCCACGTACTCGGTGGCGAGCCGCACGTGCTTCTCCACGAGGCGGTAGACGCGGAGCTGATCCGCGATGGGGAAGAAGTGGCGCACGTCGGCGAAGAGCGTGTGCACGGGCCGCGCGAAGTAGTGGCGGTCGAGGGCGAGCCTCTCCATCGACGCCTCGCAGGCGCGCAGAAACCGATGACGCGTTGACGCGAGATCCTCACCCTTCGTCGGGACGACGGATGAGGAGAGCTCCCGATAGATCGAGCGGCTGAACTGGTACACCGGGCCCTCCCTTTACCCCTGAGCGGTGTCCGCGGTTGGGGGGTCCTTTCCCCCCGCATGTGCTGATTGAAACCGCTGCGGATTAACCGCGGACGAAGCCCACATTAAGCTCGAAGTACCGGGTTAGCAAGCCACGGATGCCACTTCGGAGGCGGAATTTTGGCCAGTCTCTCCTGAGCGGTTGCGCTCTCCTACTCGGTCTCGAGGCGCAAGAGCCAGTCCATTCGCCGCTGCGCGTAGAGCAGCGGCTCGCCCTCCTCGATGCGCCCGTGCTCGATGTCGCCGATCAGGATCGAGTGGTCGTAGCGGCGGAAGGTGTCGGCGCGCCGGCAGCGCAGGTAGGCGAGCGTTCCGCGCAGCTCGGGCACGCCGTCGTCCCAATCCCAGTCGACGCCGGCGAACTTGTCGTCGCCCTTGCCCGGCGAACACGCGGGCCAGCTCGCTCTCGCCGGCCCGGAGGATGTGCACGCCGAAGCGCTCGGAGTCCGCGAGCGCGTCGTGGCAGCGCGATTGGTGGCTGATCGAGGCCAGCAGCGACGGCGGGTGGGCGCTGTAGGAGACCACCGAGGTCGCGGCCAGGCCACAGGGCTGGCCGTCGGGCTTGCGGGTGGTGATCACCGCAACGCCGGACGCCAGCGAGGACATCGCGTCCACGAACAACTCGTGCAGTTCACGCCCGGGTGTCATTCCCAGGTCTCGAAGGCGGGCTCGAGTGCGCCGCCCACCAGGGCATGCTTGCGGTCCAGGCGCGGGTCGGTGGCGGGATAGTCGGTGCGCTGGTGCGCGCCGCGGCTCTCGGCGCGAGCGAGGCACGCCGCGGCGATCAGGCGCGCCAGCGGGAACGGATCCCGTGCCAGCTCCTCCAGGCCCGCGGCGTCGCGCTGCAGCCCGGCGTGGCGCCACAGCGCCGAGCGCGTGGACTCCGGAGGCAGGCCGGGCTGACCGGGGGCGGGGGCGGGTCCGGGCGCCGCGGGGGGAGAGGGCTCGGCCGTGGCCGCCACCGCGGCGCGCCTGCCGTAGACGAAGCACTCGGCGAGGGAGTTGGAGGCCAGCCGGTTGGCTCCGTGCAACCCGCTGCAGGCGCTCTCGCCCACCGCGTAGAGACCCGGCAGCGTGGCGTGCCCCTCGAGGTCGGTGGCCACACCGCCCATCGTGTAGTGGGCGGCAGGGGCCACGGGCACCGGCTCGCGGGCCGGATCGATGCCCACCTCGGCGAGCACGACGGCGATGTTGGGAAAGCGTCCGAGGTCGATGTCCCTGAGGTCGAGCCACACCGCCCGCTCGCCGCTGCGCGCCAGCTCCGCCTCGATCGCGAGGGCCACGTGATCGCGCGGGGCCAGCTCGTCCACGAAGCGCTCGCCGGTCGCGTCGAGCAGCTTCGCCCCCTCCCCCCTCACCGCTTCGGTGATGAGGAAGCCGTCGCGTGACCCGCCGGTCCGCAGCGCCGTGGGGTGGAACTGCATGAACTCGAGGTCGGCGAGGCGCGCGCCGGCGACCTCCGCCAGGCCGAGTCCCGCGCCCACCGCCCCGGCCGGGTTGGTCGTCCGCTCCCAGAGGGCGGCCATGCCGCCGGTGGCGAGCACCGTGGCGCGTGCCAGCAGCGGGAGCTCGGCGCCGTCGCGGCGCCGGGCGAGAAGGCCGATGCAGCGTCCGTCGTGGGTCCACAGCGCCACCGCAGCGGCCGGCTCGAGCACCTGGATCCGCTCGTGCGTGGCGGCACGCGCGGACAGCTCGCGGGTGATCCGGCGACCGGTCGCCGAGCCGCCGGCATGCACGATCCGGCGAACGGAGTGGCCTCCCTCGAGCCCAAGCGCGAGGTTCCCGTGGCGGTCGGCGTCGAAGTTCACGCCGAGTGCCTCGAGCTCGTGCACCCGCGCCGGCGACTCCTCGCAGAGCACCCGCACGGCGCTCTCACGGGCAGCCTCGCGCCCGGCTGCGAGCGTGTCCGCCACGTGCAGCTCGGGCGAGTCGCCCTCGGCAAGTGCCGCGGCGATGCCGCCCTGCGCCCAGAAGCTGGCGGTCTGGGCGAGTGGCGAGCGACTCACCAGCGCCACGTTCACCCCCAGGTGGGCCGCCACCAGGGCGGCGAACAGCCCCGCCGCGCCGGCGCCGACGACCGCCACGTCGGTGCGAAGGAGCGTTTCGGGAGAGTCCTGCACGACCGCGTCGGTACGGTACCTGCGGGCGTGCCGATCCTCTTCAGCCATCCCACGTCGCTCGAGCACGACACCGGCTTCGGCCACCCGGAGCGGCCGCAGCGCATCCAGGCGATCGAGCGCGCTCTGGCGGAGCGGGACTGGCTCGGCTACGAGCGGCGCGAGGCGCCCGCCGCCCGGATCGAGCAGCTGCTCGCGGTGCATCCACGCGAGCACGTGGAGGCGGTGCGCGAGCTGAGCGCCCGCGGCGGCGCGTTCGACCTCGATACGCCGCTCAGCCCGGGCTCATGGGAAGCGGCGCTACACGCCGCCGGCGGCGCCTGTGCGCTTGCGGAGTCCCTGCTCGGCGGGGGCGAGCGCGTGGGGTTCTCGGCGCTGCGCCCGCCCGGGCACCACGCCGAGGCGGCGCGGGCGATGGGCTTCTGCCTGTTCGCGAACGTGTCGATCGCCGCGCGCCACGCGCTCGACACGCTCGGGGCCGAGCGGGTGCTGGTGCTCGACTGGGACGTGCACCACGGGAACGGCACCAACGCGATCTTCCACTCCTCGCCGGAGGTGCTCTTCGTGAGCATCCACCAGTACCCGTTCTATCCCGGCACCGGGCCGCTCGAGGACGTGGGCTCGGGCCCCGGAGAGGGCTACTCGATCAACCTGCCCGTTCCGGGCGGATCCGGCGAGGAGGTGTTCTGCTCGCTTGTGGAGCACGTGGTCCTGCCGGCCGCGCGGCACTTCGAGCCCGACCTCGTGCTGCTCTCCGCCGGCTTCGACGCGCACCGCGACGACCCCGTGGGCGGCTGCATGCTCGAGACCTCCTCATACGCCGAGCTGATCCGGCAGGCGCTCACGCTCGGCGTCCCGGTGGGCGCGGTGCTGGAGGGCGGTTACGACCTCGATGCGCTGGCGGCCTCCACCGCGGCCGCGATGGAGACGCTGGTGGCCGGCGGCGAGCCGGCCTCGCACCCGCTCGAGCCCGTGACCGAGCGCGCCGCGGCGGTGGTGGGCCGCTACTGGCCGCTGTAGGAGGGCGCGGCGGGTCGGGCGTTTACGGCGGCGGGGTGGGGTGTGGTGGCCCGGGGCGCCGGGGCTCGTTTGTGCGCCTCCGGTTGCGCCGGCGTGGTGTCCTGTTGCGCGTCGCGGGCGGTTATCCCGCGCCGCGATCGAGAGGAACGTAGATGCTGAATAGTTCCGCCTAACGTTCCACTCGATTCCGGCGGCTCACGGGCGACCACCCGAACGTGACGGGACGCCGACAGAACAGCACGCTCCCTACCCAGCCGCCGTAAGCGCCAGGGCCGCGGCTGCGCCAGCAGAGCCGCGACCTCAGCCCGTCGGAACCACCTGCTGCGGGTACGCCCCCTCGAAGCGCGCCCCGAGCCGCGCCGCGCGGCGCTCCGCCGTGGCGGCGTCCGGGTAGCGGCCGGCGAACACCAGCCAGAAGCCCTTGCCGAGGTCGGCGTAGTCGTTTGAGCGCAGCAGGCCGGCCTCGAGGCCCGAGCGGGCGGCTTCCGACGCAACGCGGCGGGCGCCCGTCTCGTCGCTCGAGGTCACGAGGATGACCGTGTAGGCACTCTGGTCCGCCGGCCAGGCGGCCAGCGCCACGGGGCCGCCCTGGCCGCTGGACTGCTCGGCCGCCGCGACCCCGCCGGACGGGAGCTTCTCCTTCTTGCTCGCCACGCTGGCCGCCGCGCGACGCGCGCCCGCCTGAGCGTCGCCGTCGTCGCTCGTGAGCTCGGACACCGCGAAGCCGGCCGCGGCGGCGCCGAGCAGCGCCACCACGGCGGCGAGCACGAGCAGCGCCGTCGGCCGGCGGCGCGGCTGCCCCGGACCGCCGACGCCGAGCGCCTCACCGCACTGCAGGCACACGAGCTGGCCCGGCTCCGTGGCCGTGAAGCAGTGCGGGCAGGGGAGCGAGGGGTTCTCGCCGGGCGGCGCCTGCGCCTCGATCTCGTCCAGCGCGGTGGCCTTGGCCTGCAGCAGCTCGGGCGCACGGCGCCCCTTGCGGTGCAGCTCGTATACGAGCGCGCCGAGCTCGAGCAGCAGGGCGTCGCGGGCCCGCCGCGAGGCGTCCGGGCCGGCGCTCGGAGTGGATCGCTTCGGAGGGTTCTCCATCGATGACAACACGGCGGCGCGTTGCCGCCGCGGCACTATACGCCGAGGGTCTGACCGACGATCTGCAGCAGCCCGTCGCGGCGCCCGCGCATCGGGAAGGAGGTGAGAATCCGCTCGCGCGCCCGGGCCCCGGCCGCCGGTCCGAGCTCCAGCGCGCGGCTGATGCCCGCGGCCACGTCCTCGGGGCGCTGCGAGTCGATCAGGATGCCCGCGTCGCCCACCACCTCGGGCATCGCGGTCACGTTCATCACCACGGGAACGCAGCCGGCCAGCATGGCCTCGGCCACGGCCAGCCCGAAGCCCTCGTGACGCGAAGCCTGGACGTAGACGGACGCGCGCCGGTAGGTGTCGTGCAGATCCTCGTCCGAGAGCCAGCCCGTGAAGGTCACGTTGTCGCCGGCGAGTGCGCGCAGCTCCTCGATCGCGTCGTCGTGCCAGCGCCCGACGAACACGAAGCGCACCTCGGGCAGCGCGGCCGCCGCGGCCACGAACGGGCGGTGGCCCTTCTGCTCGAGCGTCGAGCGCACCAGGTGCCCGACCGTGAGCGCGAGCGGCTCGGGTGGCGGGGGCGGAAGCTCGCCGAACGGATCCGGCACGCCGTGGTGCAGGACCGTCACGCTCGCGGGCGGGATCGGAGTGTTGCGCTCGATCTCCCCGCGGCTGTACTCCGAGTTCGTGACCAGGCGGGTGGCGCGGCGCATGATCCAGCGGCTCGCCCAGCGGCGCAGGCCGCCCTGCTGGTAGCCGTAGCCGATGTCGGGCATGTTGGCGGTGTCGAAGCCGCCGACGATCATCACGGACGGCTTGCGCAACAGCCACGCGAGCGTGACGGGCAGGAACGTGTGCCAGGAGGCGAACCAGCCGAACACGAGGTCGGCGCGCAGCACCCCGCGGATCACGCGGTCGAGCCGCGGCACGCGCCCGGGCTGGTAGAGGTCCTCCACCTCGTAGCGCTCCGCGAGGATCTCGCGGTCGATCGCCACGAAGCTCGCCTTGCGGCTGTGGACGTAGAGCACTCGCTTCACGCCGCCACGGGCTCCCTCGCCTCCACGAAGGCGTGGTGCCACTCGGACAGCTCGAGCAGGCAGTAGAGGACCGCCTTGTGGTCGGCACGGCCGCGCCCGTGCTCGTCCACCAGCCGGGTCACGGCGTCGGGTTCGACGAGCTCGGCCAGCGCGGACCCGGCCGCGTAGCGACGCCGGACCTCCTGCCCCAGGGACGCCCTGAGCCAATCGTCGTAGGGGGTGGCGAAGCCGTGCTTCGGGCGCGCCGCGATCTGCGGCGGCAGCAGGCGCGACATGGCCATCCTGTGGAGCCGCTTCCCGGCGCGCGGGCGCACGCGGCGGCTCGCCGGGATGCTCTCGACGAAGCGCATCAGCTCGAGGTCGAGGAACGGCACGCGCAGCTCGAGCCCGGCGGCCATCGACATCTTGTCGTTGCAGATCAGGATCCCGTCGGGGAGGAACATGCGCGTGTCGAGGTAGAGCGCCTGCTCGAGGAGACCGCGGCCGGCAACGTCGCCGAGCACCTCGCCGGCTCGCGCGAGGCGCTCGGCCTCCGCCTCGCCGCGCGTGCCCGGGACGAGCGCGCGGCGCACCTCCGCGTCGCTCACCTCCACGAGGCGCAGCAGTCGCTCGGCGTCGCCGCGCCCCCCGAGCAGGTGGGCCACGCGCCTGGCGCGCGCGGCTCGCGGAATGGCCCTGGCCAGAGTCGCGGCCGGACCGGCGAGCGCCGGCGGCAGGTGGCGTAGCCCCGCGAGCAGGGCGGCCGCCTGGTGGCGGCCGTAGCCGCCGTGGGGCTCGTCGGCACCCTGCCCGGCGAGCACCACCTTCACGTCGGCCGCCGCGAAGCGCGAGAGCTGGAGCAGCGCCGGGGCCGACGGTATGCCGCAGGGCTCCTCCAGCCGCGGCACGCAGCGGGCGAGCTCGGCGAGGAAGTCCGACTCCGCCATCGTCGTCTCGTGGTGGTCGGTGCCGATCAGGCGGGCGCTCTCGGCGGCGTAGCGGCGCTCGTCCAGCACATCGCCGTGGCCGGGGAATCCGATCGTGAACGTGGTCGGGGGCGCCGCCTCGCCGCGGGCCATCGCGGCCACCACCGCGGCGGAGTCCACGCCGCCCGAGAGGAACGCGCCGTATGGGACGTCCGACATCATCTGGCGCTCGACGGCGGCGGCGAAGCGCTCGGCCAGCCGGTCGGCGAGCTCGTCGTCGCCGGCGTCGCGCAGCGGCCCGCCGGGCCCCTCGCGGAAGCTCGTCACTCGCGGCGCGCCGCCCTCCTCGACCGTGAGCACCGACGCCGGCGGCAGCTTCTGCACGCCCTTGAAGAGGGTCCGCGGGGCGGGTACGAAGCGGCAGGCGAGGAAATGGTCGAGGGCCACCCGGTCCACCTCCGCCGCGACGAGGCCGGCCGCCAGCAGGGCGCCGATCTCGGAGGCCAGCGCCACGCGACGGCCGTCCGTCCACCAGTACAGGGGCTTCACGCCGAACTGGTCGCGCGCGGCCACCAGCCGCTTGGCGCGCGAGTCCCAGACGGCGAAGGCAAAGATGCCGTTGAGGTCGCGCACGAGGTCGGGCCCGCTCTCCTCGTATGCGTGCACGACCACCTCGCTGTCCGACCCGGTCGCGAAGCGGTGACCCTTTCGCTCCAGGCCGGCACGCAGCTCGGCGTGGTTGTAGATCTCCCCGTTGACGATCGCCGTGACGCTCCCGTCCTCGGAGTCCAGGGGCTGGTCGCCGCCGGCAACGTCGATGATCGCGAGCCGCGTGTGGACGAGCGTTACGGGGGCGATGCGCCGCACCGCCTGCCCGTCGGGCCCGCGGTGGCGGAGTGCCTCCACCATTCCCGTGACCGCATGCTCGCCGACCGCCCCGGCCGGATCGAGGATCGCGCCGATCCCGCACATGCGCGCCCATGATCGCAGGGGGTGCGCGGGGACCGGATGGCCGCAGGGCGCGTGAGCGCACCCGGCCCCTAGAACTGCACCCGGCGCACGGCCTGCTTGATCTTCTCCAGGATCACGTCGCCGAGCTCCTTGCCCTCGTCGGTGCGGAAGCCCTTCATCGCGGCGACCACCCCGGCCATCACGAGGGCCACGAGCAGGATGAGCGCCACGTACTCGACGGTGCCCTGGCCGCGCGATTCCCGGACCGCCGCGGCGGCCCGGGCGAGTGTGGCGTGAACGAGTCCTTGCAGTCGATACATGGGGCCTCCCTGGGTGTGCGGTTTCCGAGGAGGCGATCGTCCGCCCGCGCGGCGCACGGTTCCAGACGCGCACGTGACGAATCGGCCACGGGGCGGTGACTTCGCGCCCCCGACGGCCGCCTGCCGTCGGCCGTGCCACCATTGCCGCCCGTGCCACGCGACCCCAGAGATCTGCCGGTGGCGATGTTCGACTCCGGCGTCGGCGGCCTCACGGTGCTGCACGAGTGCCTCGTGTCGCTCCCGGAGGAGGATTTCCTGTACCTCGGGGACACCGCGCGCTTCCCGTACGGCGACCGCACGCCCGGCGAGCTGCTGGCCTTCGCGCGACAGCTCACCGGGGCGCTGGTGGAGCGGGGGGCCAAGCTGCTGGTGGTTGCCTGCAACTCGGCCACCGCGGCGGCGCTGCCAACGCTGCGGGCGGAGCTGGGCGCCCGGATCCCGGTGGTGGGGGTGGTGGGGCCGGAGGCCCGCCTCGCCGCCCAGGCCACCCGCACCGGGCGCGTGGGCCTGATCGCCACCCCGGCCACCGTCGCGAGCGGTGCCTACGCGCGGGCGCTGGCGGCGGCTGCCCCGGAGGCCGAGCTGCACGCTGTGGCCACGGCCGAGCTCGCGCCCTTGATCCAGGAGGGTGGCGACGTGGACCACCGCGTGCTCGACTGCGTGGAGAGCGCCTGCAGGCCGCTCAGGGCGGCCGGCGTGGACACCGTCATCCTCGGCTGCACCCACTACCCGCTGATCCGCCCCGTGCTGCAGCGCGAGCTGGGCCGCGGCATCGCGATCGTCAGCTCCGGCGAGGCGATCGCCGAGGAGGTACGCCACCGGCTGGCCGAGCTGGGGCTCGCGGGCGACGTGAAGCGGCGCGGCAGCTACCGCTTCCTGGCCACCGGCGACGTGGAGGAGTTCCGGCGGCTGGGCACGCGCTTCCTGCAACTGCCGATCGGCGCGGTGGATCGACTGGACCTCGACCGCCTACCCGCGGCGAGGGCGGCGGCGTGAGCGGCACGGGCACCCGGGCCGACGGGCGCGGCCCGGCCGACCTGCGCGAGGTGCGGATCCAGCCCGGCTTCATGCGCAGCGCCACCGGCTCGGCGCTGATCGAGGCCGGTGGCACCCGGGTCATCTGCACCGCGAGCGTGGAGGAGTCTGTGCCGCGCTGGATGGCCGGCCAGGGTCGTGGCTGGACCACCGCCGAGTACGGCATGCTGCCCGCCTCCACGGGGGAGCGGAAGCGCCGGGACGTCACGCGCGGGCGCCCCGACGGCCGCACGGTGGAGATCCAGCGGCTGATCGGGCGGTCGCTACGGGGGGTGATCGACTTCAAGGCGCTCGGGGAGCGCACCGTCTGGATCGACTGCGACGTGCTGGAGGCCGACGGCGGCACGCGGTGCGCCTCCATCACCGGTGCGTACGTGGCGCTCGAGCTTGCGCTCCGGCGGCTCGTGGCGGAGGAGGCGCTCCCGGCGGTGCCGCTCACAGGCTCGGTCGCGGCCGTGTCGTGCGGGATGGTCGAGGGTGCGGCGCTGCTCGATCTCGACTACTCGGAGGACTCGCGCGCCGAGGTGGACGCGAACGTCGTGATGACCGGGGAAGGCGGGCTGGTGGAGGTGCAGGCGACGGCCGAGCGGACCCCGCTCTCGCGCGCGTCGCTCGACGAGCTCCTGGCGCTCGCAGCGGCCGGCATCGAGCGCCTCCGTGATGCTCAGACGGCCGCCGTCGCGGCGGGCGTCTAGGGACTCCCGGGAGGGAGCCCCGTGCGCGTGATCGTCGCGAGCCGAAACGATCACAAGCTGCGCGAGCTGGCGGAGCTGCTCCGCGGCCTCGAGCTCGAGCCGCTCCCGCAGGAGGTGCAGCTGCCGCCCGAGACCGGCACCACCTTCGCCGACAATGCGCTCGTGAAGGCGCGTGTTGCGGCCACGTACACGGGGCTCCCCGCGATCGCGGACGACTCGGGAATCGAGGCGGCCGCGCTGCAGGGCGCGCCCGGCGTGTGGTCGGCACGCTACGCGGGCGAGGGGGCCACCGACGAGGAGAACCTCGCGAAGCTCCTCCGCGAGGTGCCGGACGACGATCGCCGGGTCACCTACGTCTGCGCCCTGGTCTACGTCGAGCCGGGCGGCCGTAAGGAGCTGGTCCACGGGCGCTGCGAGGGCACGCTTGCCGCCGAGCCCCGCGGCTCCGGCGGGTTCGGCTACGACCCCGCCTTCGTGCCGGTGGACCTCTCCGACGGCAGGACGATGGCCGAGCTGTCCCCGGCCGAGAAGGACGCCATCAGCCACCGCGGGCGGGCCGCCCGGGAGCTCGCCCGGCGGCTGGCCGAGGCGCGCCGCCCGGGGCGGCGGAGGCGAGGCAGATGACGGAGGGCCACCGCGACCACGGCATGCTGGCCGGAGCGGCGGTGGCCACCGCGGGCGCCGTGGGACCCGACGCCCAGATGCCCCGGAAGGACCGCGCCGCGGCGGTGTCGATCGCCTCGAACGCGCTGCTCATCATGCTCAAGCTCGCCGCTGCGGCGATCACGGGGTCGATCGCGATTCTCACCGAGGCGGCCCACTCGAGCATCGACCTGATCGCCTCGGTGGTGGCCTTCTACTCGGTGCGCAAGGCGGACGAGCCGGCCGACGAGGACCACCCGTACGGGCATCAGAAGGTCGAGAACCTGGCCGCGGCGATCGAGGGGATGCTGATCCTGCTCGGCGCCGGGATCATCGTCTTCGAGTCCACGCGGCGCCTGGCCCAGGGCGCCGAGGTGGAATCGATCGGGGTGGGCATAGCCGTGATCGCCTTCTCGGCGCTCGCCAACCTCGTGGTATCCGGGTACCTGTACCGACGGGCCAGGGCCACCGACTCGCCGGCTCTGGAGGGGGACGCCGCGCACCTGCGGGCCGACGCCTTCACCTCAACGGGAGTGCTCGCCGGGCTCGCGCTCGTGGAGATCACCGGAATCCAGGAGATCGACTCGATCACCGCGCTGCTCGTGGCGGTCGCCATCGTCGTCGCCGGGGTGCGGATCCTCAACCGCTCCTCGCGGGTGCTCGTGGACGAGGCGCTCCCTCCCGAGGAGCTCGACGCGGTGAGGCAGGCCATCGAGGATCACGGTGCGCCCGAGGTCGTCGGCTTCCACAAGCTCCGCGCGCGGCGCGCCGGCAGCCGCCGCTATGTGGACCTCCACGTGCAGTTCCGCGCGGGCACGACCCTCCAGCGGGCGCACTTGATCAGCCACGAGCTGCAGAACGCGATTCGCTCCCGCCTGCGCGGGGCGGACGTGCTGATCCACCTCGAGCCGGCGAAGTCGGACGAGCCCGAGCCCCCGCTCAGCTGAGGTTGAGCGCCGCCGCGGCGCCCACGGCAAGGAGCACCAGCGAGTAGCCGTAGTAGCCGTCCAGGAGGAGCAGCAGGGAGGCGATCAGGCAGATCGCCACGGTCACGATCCAGGAGATTCTGGACAGGGGCACGCCGCTATTCTGACCTCGATGCCCGGGTCGCTCACTCCCGAGCGCACCGCGGCGCGTCTCTGCGAGCTCTCGAGCGACGCCCGCGCGGCGGTTCTCGTGGACGCCGCCGGCTCCCTCGCCGGCGCGAGCGACCTCGATCCGGAGCGGGCGCGCGCCCTCGGCGAGCTGGCGACCGAGCTGTTCGAGGCGGTTGACCGCTCGCCCCGGCCGGACGGCGTGGACCCGCCGGAACAGGTGGAGGCGCAGGTGGATGGTGGCGCCGTGTTCGCTTCGCGGACGCCGCGCTGGGCGCTCGCGGTGGTGGCGCGTCGCACTGCGCTGTCGTCGCTGATGCTCTACGACCTGAGGGCCGTGCTCGGAGAGCTCGAGGGCGGCCCGCCGATCCGAACGTCGGTGAGCGCCGCGAGCCTGGGCGACGCGCTGCCCGACCCGCCGGTGCCCGAGCTGGATCGCGAGGAGGCGTGAAGGAGAAGCGAAAGGGCCCGATCGGCCGGGCCGCGGGCATCGCCGAGGGCGTGGCCGCGACCGTGCGGCGCATGCAGCGGGATCGCGAGCCGCGGGTGCTGCTCTACGACGCCACCGGCTACGCACGCCTCCTCCAGCCGGAGGCCCGCGGCTACGAGACCGCGCTGGCGGTGTCCGAGCGGATGGTCCGCATCGTGGAGGGCGACGAGCCGTGAGCCTCCTTGCGCCCGAGCTGGCCGAGCGGGTGCTGGGGCGCGCGCTCGTCCACGGCGGCGACCTCGGCGAGCTCTACGCGGAGGATCGCCAGGGCTTCGGCCTGTCGCTCGACGACGGCCGGGTGGAGGCGCCGCAGCGCGGCCGCGAGGCGGGCGCGTGCCTGCGGGTGGTCAACGGCGAGTCCACCTACTACGGCTACGTCGACGGCCTCGCCGAGCCGGACCTGATGCGCGTGGCGGAGTCCGTGGCTCAGGCCCTCCGCGGCTCGGGGGACGCCGCCACCGTGACCCTGGCGGCCGCGGAGCGGGTCCACGACCATCCGGTCCGCATCGCCCCCGACGCGGTGGCGGCCGAGCGCAAGGCCGACCTGCTCCGGTCCTGCGAGGAGCGCGCCCGCTCAGCGAGCGGCGAGATCGCGCAGGTGCGGATGTCCTACGCCGAGTCGCACCGGCGCGTGGAGGTCTACAACTCCGAGTCGCGCGCGGCCGCCGACGACCGCACCCGCGTGCGGCTCGGCGTGCAGGCGGTGGCGCGGCGCGGGGACCGCGTGGAGACGGGGAGCGACACGCGCGGCGGCCACGCCGGCTTCGAGCTGGTGGACGCCGAGCCGGAGGAGGTGGCCGAGCGCGCTGCCCGGCGGGCCCTGGCGCTTCTGGATGCGGTGGACGCCCCCACGGGACGCCTTCCCGTGGTGGTGGGCAACGGCTTCGGCGGCGTGCTGCTGCACGAGGCCGTGGGACACGGCCTCGAGGCCGACGCCATCCAGAAGGGGGCGAGCGTGTACGCCGGGAGGCTCGGCGAGCAGCTCGCCGAGCCCCTGGTGACCGCTTACGACGACGGCGCGCGCACGGGCGAATGGGGCAGCGACGGCATCGACGACGAGGGCACTCCCACGCGCAGGACGACCGTGATCGAGGACGGCCGGCTCACCTCCTACCTGTACGACCTGCTGCGCGCGCGGCGCGACGGCGTGGACTCCACCGGCAACGGGCGACGCGCGTCGTTTCGCCACCTGCCGATCCCGCGCATGACGAACACGTTCTTCGCCCCGGGCGAGGCCACCGCCGAAGAGCTCATCGCGGGCGTGGCGAAGGGGCTGTACGCCGTCTCGTTCGGCGGCGGGCAGGTGGAGCCGGCCACCGGAGACTTCGTGTTCGGCGTCTCCGAGGGCTATCTGATCGAGGACGGCCGGGTCACGGCGCCGGTGCGGGGAGCCACCCTGATCGGCAACGGCCTCCAGGCGCTCGCCGCGATCGACGGGATCGCGGGCGACCTGGCGATCGCCACCGGGTACTGCGGCAAGGAGGGTCAGTCCGTGCCCGCGGGCGTGGGCCAGCCGCACGTCCGGATCCGCGAGCTCACGGTGGGCGGCACCGCGTGAGCGAGGACCTCGAGGCGGTCGCCCTCCGGGCGGTCGAGGCCGCCACCGGTGCCGGGGCCACGGACGCCGAGGCCTTTGCCGAGGAGGATGAGAGCCGGCGCATCCGCGTCTACCAGGGTCACGTGGAGAGCCTGAGCGACGCCGGCGGGCGCGGGGTGGGCGTGCGCGCGTTCGTGGGCGGGCGCTGGGGCTACGCGTACTCCACCGACCTCTCCGATTCCGGCCTGAGCGAGGTGGGCAGCGCGGCCCGTGAGGCTGCGGCCGTGGCCGACGCCGACGAGTGGGCCGGGCTGCCGGAGCGCTTCGGAACGACGCCGGTCGACGGGTTGGCCTCGCCCGAGCTGGCTCGCTGGACCACCGATCAGAAGGTCGAGCTGGCGCTGGGCGCCGAGCGGGCCGCGCGGGGGGTGGCCGGGGTCACGCAGGTGGAGGCGAGCGTGTACTCGGACACCGAGGCGTCGGTGGCGCTCGCCAACTCGCGCGGGTTCGCAGGCTCCTACAGCGCCACTCAGGCCTGGGCCTATGCGTCCGCGTTCGCGGGCGAGGGCGCGGACCTGATGACCGGCCTCGGCGTGGGAATGGGCCGCGACCCGGCGGCGCTCGACCCGGAGGCGATCGGCCGCGAGGCGGCCGAGCGGGCGCTCGCGCTGGTGGGCGCGCGTCAGCCGGAGAGCCGCCGCTGCCCGGTGGTCCTGGACGCGTTCGTGGCCGCCTCGTTCGTGGCGTTCATCGGCGGGATGCTGTCCGCCGACGCCGTCCAGCGCGGACGCTCCCTGTTCGCCGGCCGCGAGGGCGAGGAGGTGGCCCACCCGGCGCTCGCGCTCGTGGACGACGGGACCGACCCGGAGGGGCCGGCCAGCGCGCCGTTCGACGGGGAGGGCTCTGCCACCCGCCGGACGCCGCTCGTGGAGGGAGGCAGGCTGCTCACCTTCCTCTTCGACGTGCGCACCGCGCGGCGCGCCGAACGCGAGACCACGGCGAGCGCGGCGCGCGGCTCCTACCGCTCCCCGCCGTCGGTGGGCACCTCCAACCTGATCGTGGGGGCGGGCGACGCCGACCTCCAGAAGCTCCTGAGCGACGCCGGCGACGGCCTCCTCGTGACCGACGTCGCCGGCCTCCACTCCGGCGTCAATCCAGTGTCCGGAACCTTCTCGGTGGGGGCCTCCGGCCGGCTCATCGAGAACGGCCGGCTGGGCGCGCCCGTACGGGAGCTGACCATCGCGAGCGACCTCGTCTCCATGCTCCGCGGAGTCCGCGGCGTGGGGTCCGAGTCACGCTGGATACCCCTCGCGGGGAGCGTCAAGACCCCCCCGCTGCTCATCGAAGAGATGGCAATTTCCGGTGTCTAAGCGGCATCCGGGGCGCACATCGTCCGCGGGCATTGTTACGTTGCGGCCGATTCGAATGCCCCCGTTAAGGAGGAGATCGTGACGAAGGCCGAGTTCGTGGACCAGGTGGCGGACCGCTCCGGCACCGGCAAGGGAGAGGCCGGCAAGGTCGTTGACGCCGTCCTGGACACCATCAAGGAGGTCTTGTCGCGTGGCGGCGAGATCAACTTCACCGGCTTCGGGAAGTTCGCCGTAGCCGATCGTGGCGCCCGTCAGGGGGTGAACCCGCAGACCGGCG
This sequence comes from uncultured Thermoleophilaceae bacterium, assembly GCA_963759625.1. Classification (GTDB taxonomy): domain Bacteria; phylum Actinomycetota; class Thermoleophilia; order Solirubrobacterales; family Thermoleophilaceae; genus JACVRW01. The sequence continues at coordinate 409,543 of CAVXAD010000008.1, forward strand.
AGCGGATCCAGATCGCCGCCAGCCGGGTACCGCGCTTCAGCGCGGGTTCTTCCCTCAAGAGCGCCGTCAAGGGGTCCTAAACGACTGCAAACCTTCGCCTGACGGGGTCATCGGTCGCTTGCCTGCCTTACAGGCGGCGCTCCCTGCTTCCCCCGTCAGGCTCGGTTTTCGTCGTTTAGGCGGCGCGGCAGTTGAGCTGAGGGCCCCTTGACCGGGGGCTCGAGGCTGCATTTCGCCGACCGGCTCGCGGTGCTCGTCGATGAGCGCCGCAGCCGCGTCGTGCTCGGGCTCGACCCGGATCCGGCAGCGCTCTGGCCCGGTGTCGCGCCGGCCGGGCCGAGCGAAGGCGCGGCGGCGCGCGTCCACACGGCCGGGGCCGTGGCCGAGCACTGCCGGGCGGTGATCGTCGCGGCCGGGCCCGCGTGCGTGGCCGTGAAGCTGCAGCTTGCTTGCTTCGAACGGCTCGGGGCTCCCGGCTGGGAGGCGCTCGAGCGAACGGCGGCGATCGCGCGTGACCACGGCCTGCTGGTGATCGCCGACGGGAAGCGCGGCGACGTGCCGGTCACCGCCGAGGCCTATGCGCAGGCGCTCGTCGGCGAGACGCCCGGCCCGTACGGCGCCGTGCCCGGCCTCGGCGCGGATGCCTTCACCGCCAACCCGCTTCTCGGCCGCGACGCACTCGAGCCGCTGATCCAGGCGGCGGAGGCAGCCGGGGCCGGCTGCTTCGTGCTCGTCCGCACCTCGAACCCCGGGGCGGCCGAGCTCCAGGACGCCGGCGAGCCGCCGCTGCACGAGCGGCTCGCGGGGCTCGTGAGGGACCTCGGCGAGCACGTCGCGGGCGACTGCGGGCTGTCGCTCGTGGGCGCGGTCACCGGCGCCACGGCGCCGGGCCTGCTCGCACGGCTGCGGGAGCTCATGCCGCGCGCCGTCTTCCTGCTGCCCGGCGTGGGTGCCCAGGGCGGCCGGGTGGAGGACCTCGCGCCGGCCTTCGCCCCTCATCGCGCCGCGGGGCTCGTCACCGCCTCGCGGTCGATCGTGAACGCCCATCGCGAGCGGGGGGGCGAGCCGGCCCGCGCGGCAGCGGACGCCGCGGAGGAGCTTCGGGCCGCGGCGTGGGAGTTGTGAACGGCGGGCTCCGCCGGTGGCGCGCCCTATGCTGCGCCTCGTCAGCCCAGGAGCCAGATGCACGAAACCGGCCCTCGTAGCCCCGCTCGCCTTCTCGCTCCAGTCGCGCTGATCGTAGTCGCGCTGGCGATCGCGTTCGTGGTGGTGAGCTCCGGTGACGGGGGCGGCGACAAGGGCGGGAACGACTCGGGCTCGCGCAGCGGCTCCGCCACCAGCCCCACCACCACGACCGGTGCCAAGCCCCGGCCGCGCCGCTCCACCTACACCGTCAAGACCGGCGACACGCTCGGCGGTATCGCGGAGAAGACCGGCGTCAGCGTCGAGCGCCTCCAGGAGCTGAATCCGGAGCTCGATCCGCAGGCGCTGCTCTCGGGCCAGAAGATCAACCTGCGCGAGTGACGCGTCTCGCGCGCATCGCCGCCGCGGTGGCCGTGCTGGCGGCGGCGCTGCCCTGCGCCGCCGCCGCCGCGGTCCCGCCGCGGGTGCAGTCCGCCGCGGCGATCGTGGTCGACGCGCAGGGACGGGCATGTCATGTACGCGCGTGCCGCGGGCGAGCGCCGGGCGATCGCCAGCACCACCAAGCTGATGACCGCGCTGCTGGTGCTCGAGCGGGCACGGCCGGGACAGGTGTTCACCGCGCCGGCCTACCATGCCGGGGCCGCGGAATCCCGGATCGACCTGGCGGCCGGGGAGCGGATGACCGTGGCGGACCTGCTGAAGGCGCTGCTGCTCGAGAGCGCGAACGACGCCGCGGTGACGCTCGCCCGCGGAGTCTCCGGCACCACGGCCCGCTTCGTGGACGCCATGAACGAGCGCGCCCGCCGGCTCGGGCTGGACGACACGAGCTACGCGAACCCCGTGGGGCTCGACGCTCCCGGCGGGTACTCCACGGCGCGCGACCTCGCCACACTGGCCGCTCGGCTCATGCGCGACCGGCGTTTCGCGCGCATCGTCGACCGCCCCTCGGCCCGGCTCCGCTCCGGCGCCCATCCGCGGGTGGTGGAGAACCGCAACCTGCTGATCGGCCGCTATCCCTTCGTGACCGGTGTCAAGACGGGCCATACGATGCGCGCCGGCTACGTGCTCGTCGGGGCGGCGGGCAGGCGAGGCGAGGGCCGCGTGGTGAGCGTCGTCCTCGGGGAGCCGAGCGAGGCGGCCCGCGACGTGGACACGCTCGGGCTCCTGCGCTGGGGGCTGAGCCGCTTCCATCGCGTCCAGGCACTCCGCCGCGGGCGCACCGTGGTGGACGCGGGGATCGCCCACAGGGACGAGCGCGCCGAGCTCGTGCCGCGCCGCGCGGTCTCCGTGACGGTGAGGGCGGGACAGCGCATCCGGCGCCGGATCGTGGCCCCGGGCCGCCTCGACGGACCGCTGGCCGCGGGCACGCGAGTCGGCAGCGTCACTCTGCTGGTGGACGGGCGGGAGGTCGGCCGCTCGGCGCTGGTCACGGCAAGCGATGTACCCGGTGCGGGTACAGTGCGGATAGTGATTTCGGCCCTGGGGGTCCCCTTGACGCTGCTAATGGTGCTCGGGATCCTGCTGGCCGCTGCCCTGGCCGCGCTGCGGATCCGAGTGCGGCTGCGGCTCGTCAGATGATCGTCACAGTCACTCTCAACGCCGCAATCGACAAGACCCTCGCCGTGCCGAACTTCCGGCTCGGCCGCCGGCACCGCGCCGTCGAGCAGACGGCCATGGCCGGAGGCAAGGGCGTGAACGTGGCCAGGGCGCTCAAGGCGCTCGGCCAGCCGGTCATCGCCACCGGCGTGGCGGGCGGCCCTACCGGCACGCTCATCACCGAGGCGCTCACCGGCGAAGGCATCCTCAACGACTTCCTGCGCATCCGCGAGGAGTCGCGCACCTCCACCGCGGTCATCGACCCCACCTCGGGCGAGCAAACGGAGATCAACGAGTACGGGCCGGTCGTGTCCGAGTCGGAGCTCGAGCGCTTCGTGGACAAGCTCATGTACCTCGCGAAGGGTGCCTCGGTGTGCGTGTTCTCGGGCACCCAGCCGCGCGGGGTGGAGGAAGGCCTCTACGGACGGCTGATCGAGGAGCTCAAGCGGCTGGGCGTGTCCACGGTGCTCGACTCCGAGGGCGAGCCGCTGTCGATAGCCACCCGCAAGGCCCCCGATCTCGTGAGCCCGAACGAGCTCGAGGCGGAGGGCCTCGTGGGGCGCGAGTTCGCGGACGAGGAGGACCGGCTGGCGGGCGTGGCCGAGATGGTCGCGCTGGGCGCGCGCGAGTCGATCATGACCCTGCCGGACGGCTGCGCCGCACTTCTGCGGGACGGCCCCGAGCGGCGCGTGTTCCGGGCCACCTTGGAGCCGCTCGAGCCGGTGTCGGCGGTCGGCTCCGGCGACGCCTTCCTGGCGGGGTTCGTGGCGGCCCGGTACTCCGGCAGCGGCAACGAGGACAGCCTGCGCTTCGGGGTCGCGTGCGGCGCCGAGTCCACCCAGCACTTCGGTGCCGGCGTGGTCGACCTGCGCGAGGTCGAGCGCCTCCGCCAGGAGGTCCGCGTGGAGCAGATCGTGCCCTCCGAGCTCGGTTCGGGGGGCGGTCTCGGGGGCGGTTCGGCGCGGGTGGGCTGACCTTGTAGGCGGCGGTGCCGCCGTGCGCGAGGGCCCCGGCTTGGCCGGGGCCGGAGCGATGCTAAATTCAAGCGTTCGTCCGTCGTCGAACTTAGGATGGCCCAATGGAAGTTGAGATCGGCCGGGGCAAGAAGGGCCGTCGCGCCTACGGGTTCGATGACATCGCGATCGTGCCCTCGCGGCGCACCCGCGACCCGGACGACATCGACGTCACATGGACCCTTGGGCCCTATCGCTTCGAGCTGCCGCTCCTGGCGTCCGCGATGGATGGCGTGGTGTCCCCCGCCACGGCCGGCGCCATCGGGAAGCTGGGCGGCCTCGGGGTCCTGAACCTCGAGGGGATCTGGACCCGCTACGAGGATCCCGACAGCGAGCTGGAGCGGATCGCGGGCTTCCCCAAGGAGCTCGCCACCACGGAGATGCAGCGCGTCTACGCCGCGCCGGTCCGGGAGGAGCTGGTGGCCCAGCGGATCCGCGAGATCAAGGAGCACGGCGTGGTCGCGTGCGCGTCGCTGACCCCACAGAAGGTGCGTCAGTACTACGAGACCGCGATCGAGGCCGGGCTCGACCTCCTCGTGATCCAGGGCACGGTCATCTCCGCCGAGCACGTCTCCACGCGCACCGAGGCGCTCAACCTGAAGGAGTTCATCCGCGAGGTTCCGATCCCGGTGATGGTGGGCGGCTGCGCCTCCTACGCCACGGGGCTCCACCTGATGCGCACCGGGGCGGTCGGCGTGCTTGTGGGCGTCGGGCCCGGCGCCGCCTGCACCACCCGGGGCGTGCTCGGGATCGGCGTGCCCCAGGCCACCGCGATCGCCGACGTGGCCGCCGCGCGCTCCCAGCACATGCTCGAGACCGGCGAATACGTGAAGGTGATCGCGGACGGCGGCATGCGCAACGGCGGCGACGTGTCCAAGGCCATCGCCTGCGGCGCGGACGCGGTCATGGTCGGCTCTCCGCTCGCGCGGGCCTACGAGGCGCCGGGGCGCGGGTACCACTGGGGGATGGCCACGTTCCACGCCACCCTTCCGCGCGGGGCGCGCGTGAAGACCACCCAGAACGGCTCCCTCGAGCAGATCCTGCTCGGGCCCGCCCACGAGAACGACGGCACCTTCAACCTCATGGGCAGCCTGCGCACCTCGATGGCCACCTGCGGCTATGAGGACATCCCGGCCTTCCACAAGGCCGAGGTGATGGTCGCGCCGGCGCTCCAGAGCGAGGGCAAGCAGCTGCAGCGCGAGCAGTCGGTCGGCATGGGCGCCACCTCGGCGGCGGTGCCGCATCCCGCCGCCAACGGCGTCGCTCCCGAAGCGGAACCCGAGCCCGCCGGCGACCCGGCACTAGTGGGGGAGTGAGCCCCACCTTCGCGAGCCTCCCGGTGCCCGGGTGATCGGCGCGGGGGTCAGCGAAGGCGCAACCGCCGGCACCACCGCGAATGCGCGGCCGGCCACGGACGAGGTCCTCGTCCTCGACTTCGGGGGGCAGTACTCGCAGCTCATCGCGCGCCGCGTACGCGAGTGCGGCGTGTTCGCCGAGCTGCTGCCGCACGACGTGGCGCTCGAGGAGGTCACCCGCCGCGGGCCCAAGGGCTTGATCCTGTCCGGCGGCCCGGCGTCGGTGTACGCGCCGGGCGCCCCTGCGCTCCGGGCGGAGCTGCTCGACCTCGGCATCCCGGTGCTCGGCATCTGTTACGGCATGCAGGCGATGGTCCTGACGCTCGGCGGGCGCGTGGAGGCAGCCGCGGTGGGCGAGTTCGGGCGCTCCAAGCTCACCATCTCGCAGCACGGGCGCCTGCTGAACGGGGTGCCGGGCGAGCAGAGCTGCTGGATGAGCCACCGCGACACGGTCTTCGAGGCGCCCGCCGGGTTCACGGCGCTTGCGTCCTCCACCGAGTCGCCGGTCGCCGCCATGGAGAACCCGGGCCGGGGGCTCTACGGGATCCAGTTCCACCCCGAGGTGGCACACACCCCCTACGGCACGCAGATCCTCGAGAGCTTCCTGCGCGACATCGCCGGGTGCGACATGTCCTGGAGCGCCGCCTCCGTGGTCGAGGAGCAGGTGGTCCGGATCCGCGAGCAGGTCGGCGACGGCAGGGTGATCTGCGGGCTCTCCGGCGGCGTGGACTCCTCGGTCGCCGCGCTGCTCACCTACAAGGCGATCGGCGACCAGCTCACCTGCGTGTTCGTGGACCACGGCCTGATGCGCAAGAACGAGGGCAACCAGGTGGTGGCCGCCTTCCGCGACCAGTTCCAGGTGCCGCTGATCGCCGTGGACGCCGAGGAGCGCTTCCTGGCCCGGCTCGCCGGCGTGACCGACCCGGAGACGAAGCGCAAGATCATCGGCGCGGAGTTCATCCGCGTGTTCGAGGAGCAGGCCGCGCGCCTCGATGACCCGCGCTACCTCGTTCAGGGCACCCTCTACTCGGACGTGATCGAGTCCGGTGGCGGCACGGGAGCCGCCACCATCAAGTCCCACCACAACGTGGGCGGCCTTCCCGAAGATCTCGAGTTCGAGCTCGTGGAGCCGCTGCGCACGCTCTTCAAGGACGAGGTGCGGCAGGTGGGCGCCGAGCTCGGCATGTCCGACCGGCTCGTCTGGCGCCAGCCGTTCCCGGGACCGGGCCTCGCGATCCGCGTCGTGGGTGGCGAGGTGACCAAGGAACGGCTCGAGATCCTCCGCGACGCGGACGCGATCCTCCAGGACGAGATCCGCTCGGCAGGGCTCTACCGCGAGCTCTGGCAGTCCTTCTGCGTGCTGCCCGGCGACCTTCGCAGCGTCGGCGTGCAGGGCGACGAGCGCACCTACGGGTACGTCGTGGTGATCCGGGCGGTCACGAGCGACGACGCCATGACCGCCGACTGGGCGCGCCTGCCGTACGACCTGCTCGAGCGGGTGGCCTCGCGGATGATCAACGAGATCGCGCAGGTGAACCGGGTGACGCTCGACATCACGTCGAAGCCGCCGGGCACCATCGAGTGGGAGTAGGCCTCGGCCGTGCGCCGCGCCGGGCGTCTACGGCGGCGGGGTGGGGTGTGGTGGCCCGGGGCGCCGTGGCTCTTTGTGCGCCTCCGGTGACGCCGGCGTGGTGTCCTGTTGCGCGACGGCGCGGCGGTCATCCTCGGCGGTCTGATCGAGCAGCGAATGAAAGGGCGCAATAGTTCCGCCCACGTTCGATCTCGATCCGGCCGGGTAACGGCGACGCCACGTATGTGACGGGACGCCGACAGGAACAGCAGCCTTACCCAGCCGCAGTCAGCGCCCGGGCGCCGGGCGGCAGGGCCCCCGCGCCTCACTCCGGCCAGAAGTCCGGGACATCTCAACGTCGCCGTCCACGTCGGCGATCCGGTGCGACACGATGATCAGGACGGCGTCGTCGGGCCCCTCGTTCCAGACCGAGCGCACGACCTCGGGCGAGATGCGCACGATGTGGCCGTCACCCACCTCGATCACCTCGTCCTCCAGCTTGAACTCGAGCGTGCCGGCGACGACGAAGTAGACCTCCTCCTGGGTACGGTGACGGTGGCCGTAGCTGCCCTTCCCACCCGTGCCCGCCGGCATCCGCCGCCACGTGAAGGCCACCTGATCGGCCCCGACGCAGTTCGCGGCCATTCGCATCTCGCCCGGGTAGTCCCCCATCACGTCGGGCACGTCGTCGAGCGACGTGATCGAGTAGCCGGCCATCGTGCCTCCTCAGTCGTTTGCGAGCCGCGCTGATTCTCCCGCCGCCGGGCGCACCGGGCAACCGCGCTAGCTTTGCCGCGTGGGCATTGTCACCTGGGCCGTCTGGGGGCTCTTCGTGGGCCTGTTCGCCCGTCTGCTGAGGCCGGGGCGCCAGGGCCTCGGGCTCGGGGTGACCGTCGTTATCGGGATCGCCGGCTCGCTCATCGGCGGCTTCGTGGCCACCACATGGCTCGACATCGCCGACTTCGACGAGTTCGACTTCGGCAGCTTCCTGATCGCCGTGGGGGCGTCGGTCCTGCTGCTCGCGATCTACGACCGCGTGGACCGGCTCCTGCCGGACCGCAAGCGCGAGCGCAAGGACGAGTAGCTCGCTACGACCAGGCGTCCCAGGACTTCAGCGAGGGGAGCGGGTCGAACGGCTTGCCGCCGTCGTACCAGCCCGGTCCGTGCCAGAGCTCGAAGTGCAGGTGGCATCCGCGGGCGTTGCCAGAGTCGCCGACCGCCCCGATGCGCTGGCCGGTGTACACGCGATCTCCGGCGGCGAAGGGCGAGGCCTCGGCCAGGTGCATGTACACGTAGTCCTCGCTCGTCCCGGCCGCGTCGATCACGAGGTAGTGGCCGGCCGCCGCGTGGTACTGCTTGAACTTCACGCGCCCGCCGCGGGCGGCCACGAGCGGCGTGCCGCAGCGCGCGAAGACGTCCTGGCCCTGGTGGCTATGCCCGGTGCGCCCGGCGCCGAAGCGCGCCGTGCCCGAGCCGAAGCGGTGGCTCCCGCGGATCGGGAACATGTTGTCGTAGAGGTCGAACGCATCGCGGCTTTCGTCCTCCAGCTGGGCGCTGCGCAGGGTTGCTCCGTTCGTCTCGGACGCCGTCAGTCGGAACGAGTAGCGGCCTGGCTTGGCGGCGGCAGCCCCCAGCCTCCCGTTCCAGGAGACGCTGGTCACTGCGCCGGGCTCCGGGTCGGGGTTCCACGTCTTCACCGGGATGCCGTCGCTGGCACGGACCAGCTCGACGGCGAGCTGTGCGGGTGCCGCGCCGGAGACACGGAACGAGAAGGTCACCGCACGGCGCGCGTCCACGAAGGCCTTGGTGCCGCTCGTGCCCGTCTCGAGCTGGGGCGCGGAGGGCACCGGGCTCAGCTCGAGGTTCGGCGCCGGCGGCGGGGGAGGCAGGATGGCGACGGCCTTCGAGGGGCGGGAGCGGGTCGCTCGACTCACCACAGCCGCCAGCGGACCGCTCACCGCGCCGATCGGCACCTTGACGCTGAGCCGTGCTGGAGCTGCCCGGGCGTACCTGGGCCACCGTGTCGTCACCGTGCCCGGAGCTGCCCTGGAAGAGCACCTTGACCACGGCATCGAGCGAGCGGCCCTCGAGGCGCAGCGTGCTTCCTCCCCGGGCGCGCTTGTGCGAGGCGCAGCGCCGGATGCAACTCACCTTCGTCAGCTCGGGCTTCGCGACGAAGACCGCGCCGCCCCCGGACTGGGCCGCCGCCGCGGGGCTCAGCGCGAGCGCGCAGCCCGTGAGGGCGGCTGCCGCGCCTCCAGCGCAAATCCGGCTGTCTCGCAAATCCTCTCGGCCTCTCTTCCATCGGCCTACGGGGTTAGCTGACGGGCTCGCGCCTGAAGAGCGGCGCTACGACCGGGTTCCGGCCGATTCGCCCCCTCGGAGACCGCTTCGACGGCCTCCGAACGGTTCCCCCGTTCCCGCACCCCCTCTTCGGCGGCGGGATTCGGCAGGCACTGCTGAATCGGCGCGGCAGTATAGCCGCCTCCCCGGAGGCGATCGGGCCTTCCCGCACCTCGCCCGGACCGGGCGTGTGCCACACTACGCCACCGGTCGGCGCCGTTTCGGCGTGCGCGCTGACCCCCTTGCTTCATGAAGACGTATGTCGCGACACCCGCTTCCCGCGAGCGCAACTGGCTCGTGGTCGACGCCTCCGGCAAGACGCTTGGACGGCTGGCCACGCAGATCGCGGACACGCTCCGCGGCAAGCGGAAGCCCGACTACACGCCCCACCTGGACGTGGGCGACTTCGTGATCGTGGTGAATGCCGAGCGGATCTGCGGTAACCGGGCGCAAGCGCGAGCAGAAGCTGTACTACCGGCACTCGGGCTATCCGGGAGGCCTTCGCAGCCGTACGCTGGCCGAGATGCTGGAGCGTCGCCCCGAGGAGGTCGTGCGCAAGGCCGTGAAGGGCATGCTCCCGCGCACCCGGCTGGGTCGTGCCCAGCTGCGGAAGCTCAAGGTCTATGCCGGGCCGGACCATCCGCACGCCGCACAGCAGCCAGAGCCGATGGAGGTGGAGGCATGACGCCCGAGGAACGCGACGACGCGGCCCAGGGGCCCGAGGCGAACGACTCGCCCGAGTCCGAGGAAGGCCAGGAGCAGCAGGCCGTGCCGGGCGAGCCCGGGGAGGCCACGCCCGACGAGCCCGCGGCCGAAGCGCCCGAGCCTCCGGAGGCCGAGCAGCCGACGCGGCCGAGCAGCCCGAGGAGCCCGAGCGGCCGAGCACGCCCGAGGAGCCCGCGGCCGAGCAGCCCGAGGAGCCCGCGGCCGACCAGGCCGAAGAGCCCGTGGCCGAGGAGCCGACGCCAGAGGACGGCGCCGACGCGTCCCCCGACCTTCCCCGCCCCAAGCGCGGCGACCGTGAGAAGAGCGGCTCGGACGAGGAGCTGATCCCCGGCGCCCACCTCGAGCCCGATCTCGTGCTCGAGGAAGAGAAGCGTCCACAGAGCGAGTTCGGCGAGTACGACGAGGTCGAGGGCGCCGGCGACGAGGAGGCCGGCGACGAGGAGGCCGGCGCCGGCGCCGCGGCCGAGACCGGGGCCGAGCCACTGGTCCGCGAGCCGCTCGCGCTCGCGGCCGACGCGCGCTACGCCGCCACCGGCAAGCGCAAGAGCGCCGTGGCGCGGGTCATCCTGCGACCCGGCGAGGGCACCTACACGATCAACAGCCGCCACCTCGACGAGTACTTCCCCCGCATCCGGCTCCAGCGGATGGCGCGCCAGCCGCTCGAGGCCGCCGGCTACCAGAACCGCATGGACGTGGTGGCCCGCATCCACGGGGGCGGCGTGGCCGCCCAGGCCAGCGCATTGCGCCACGGCGTGGCGCGGGCGCTGGTCGAGGCCGATCCCGCCCTCCGCGGCGAGCTCAAGCGGCGCGGCTACCTCACGCGCGATCCGCGCGTCAAGGAGCGCAAGAAGGCCGGTCTCAAGAAGGCCCGCAAGCGGCCGCAGTTCTCGAAGCGCTAGCTCGAGCGTGGGGCTGTTCGGCACGGACGGCGTCCGGGGGGTCGCTGGGAAGTTCCTGACGGCGGAGCTCGCGACGGCGCTCGGCGCCGCGGCCACCACGATCTCCGGCGGGGCCCCACCGCAGGTGCTGATCGTGCGGGACACGCGCGAATCGGGCGAGATGCTCGAGGTTGCGCTCGCCGCGGGCGTATCCGCGGCCGGAGGGCACGCGCTGCTCGGCGGCGTGCTTCCCACGCCCGGGGCGGCGCTGCTCGTGCGGCGCTACGGGTTCGACCTGGCGGCCGTGGTCTCGGCCTCGCACAACCCGTACGAGGACAACGGCATCAAGTTCTTCGGTCCCGAGGGCACGAAGCTGGGCGATGCCCAGGAGGACGAGATCGAGAGGCTCGTGGACGAGCACCGGCCGAGCGACGCGATCGGTCGCGTGCGCGACTTCCACGGCGCGGCCGGCGACTACGTGCGGGAGCTCGAGTCGCGGTTCGCCGGCCTCGACCTCTCCGGGCGCCGGATCCTGCTCGACTGCGCCAACGGCGCCACCTACCGCGTGGCGCCCGAGATCTTCCGCCGGCTCGGCGCCGATCCGGAGCTCGTGGCGGTCGATCCCGACGGCCGCAACATCAACAGGGACTGCGGGTCCACGCATGTCGAGCACCTGGCCGAGCGCGTGGCCGAGGGTGGCCACGACCTGGGGTTCGCCTTCGACGGCGACGGCGACCGGGTCCTGGCCGTGGACCGGGCCGGCGCCGTGGTGGACGGTGACGAGCTGATGGCGCTGGCCGCCCTGCACCTTCGCGAGAGCGGCCGGCTGCCGGGCGACGGCGTGGCGGTGACCGTGATGACCAACTACGGCTTTCACCGGGCGATGAAGGTGGCCGGGATCGACGTGGCCACCACCCCGGTCGGGGATCGCAATGTGCTCATCGAGCTGCTCAGCCGCGGCTGGGCCTTCGGGGGGGAGCAGTCCGGGCACATCATCGACACGGGCTTCGTGCCGGCGGGCGACGGCACCGCCGCCGCCCTGCTCACCCTGGAGGCGCTGGGGGACCGCGATCTCGCCGACCGCGACGCCATGGAGAAGCTGCCGCAGCGGCTCGTGAACGTCATCGTGCGCGACCGGGACGCCTTGGAGCACGCGGCCGACGTGCTGGAGGCGGTGGAGCGCGAGCAGAGCGCGCTGGAGGGCCGCGGAAGGGTGCTGGTGCGCCCCTCGGGCACGGAGCCGCTGGTACGGGTAATGGTCGAGGCGCCAACCGCCGATGAATGCAAGGCGGTCTGCGACCGACTGGTTTCACTGGTCGAACGTAGGCTTGGGGCCTAGACGATCGGCGTACGCCCCCGCCGAGGCAGTGGCCGGTCCAGGATTTCTGCACTAACCTCGAATTCTCGTGTGCGGCATCATCGGTTACGTCGGACCGCGCGAGTGCCGCGACCTGCTCCTGGAGGGATTGCAGCGTCTCGAGTACCGCGGTTACGACTCTGCGGGACTCTCCCTCGTCACCAACGGGTCGATCGACTCCGTCCATGCCGTGGGCAACCTCCAGCACCTGCGCGACGCCGTGGTGTCCAAGAACGGGCACCTGCGCGGCTCCACGGGCATCGGGCACACGCGCTGGGCCACCCACGGACGGGTGACCGAGGCGAACGCCCACCCGCACTGGGACACCTCCGAGCGCGTGCACATCGTGCTCAACGGCATCGTCGAGAACTGGACCGAGCTGCGCGAGCGGCTCGTGGCGGACGGCGCCGAGTTCACCTCCGAGACCGACGCCGAGGTCGTGGCTCACCTGGTCTCGAAGCACTTCGACGGCGACCTGACGACCGCCGTTCGCCACGCCTACAACGAGCTGCGCGGGCACTACGCGTTCGTGGCCATCTCGGCCGACGAGCCGGGCGTGATCGTGGGCGCCCGCAAGGAGTGCCCGCTCGTGGTGGGCCTGGGCGACGGCGAGGGCTTCATCGCCTCGGCCATCCCGGCCTTCCTGGCGGAGACCCGCCACGTCCAGATGGTGGAGAACGGCGAGATCGTCGCCGTGTCCGCCGAGGGCACGCGCTTCCTCGACGCCGCGGGAACTCGAGATCGACCGCGAGGTGAACGAGGTCGAGTGGGATGATGACGCCGCCGAGAAGAACGGCTTCGAGAGCTTCATGCTGAAGGAGATCTACGAGCAGGCCGACGCCGTGGCCGAGACCGTGGCCGACCGCATCGTCGGCGACGAGGTGGACCTCGGGGACATCGGCATCTCGGACGACGAGCTGCGCGACATCCGCAGGGTGATCTTCGTGGCCTGCGGGACCTCGTACCACGCCGGCCTGGTGGGCCGCTACTCCACCGAGGCGTGGGCGCGCATGCACGTGGAGATCGACATCGCCTCCGAGTTCCGCTATCGCAACCCGGTGCTCGACGAGCACGACCTCGTCGTCGGCATCTCGCAGTCCGGCGAGACGGCCGACACGCTGGCCGCCATGCGCCTGGCGCGCGAGCGCGGCGCCAAGGTCCTCGGGGTCACGAACGTGATGGGGAGCCAGGCAACGCGGGACTCCGACGGCGTCATCTTCACCCGCGCCGGCCTCGAGATCGGCGTGGCGGCCACCAAGACCTTCGTCGCCCAGGTGGCGGTGATGTACCTGCTGGCGCTCAAGCTCGCCCAGGTCCGCGGCACGCTCGAGCCCGACGTGCAGGCCCGCCTCTGCCACCAGCTACGCGAGCTGCCGCACCTGATCGACACGTTGCTCGCCGACGTGGCCGAGCCGGTCCGCAAGATCGCCGAGCACTGGCGGCACGCCGAGTTCTTCCTCTATCTGGGGCGCCACATCGGGCTGCCCGTGTGCCTCGAGGGTGCGCTCAAGCTGAAGGAGATCTCCTACATCCCGACCGACGCGTACGCGGCCGGCGAGATGAAGCACGGGCCGATCGCCCTCCTCGACGAGGACACCCCCGTCGTGTGCGTGGCCACCGACTCGCCGGTGCTCGACAAGGTGCTCTCGAACATCGCCGAGGTGCGGGCGCGCGGGGCACACGTGGTGGCCGTTGCGACAGCCGGGAACGATCGCGTGGATGGCCACGCCGAGGAGGTCGTGAAGGTCCCGGCCACCGATTGGTTCCTGCAGCCGATCCTTGCCGTGATCCCGCTCCAGCTGCTCGCCTATTACATCGCCCGGGCGCGCGGCCTCAACGTAGACCAGCCGCGCAACCTTGCGAAGACCGTCACGGTCGAGTGACCGGGGTCGGCCTCGACCTTCTGGAGATCGAGCGACTGGAGCGCGCGCTGGAGCGCCGTCCGCAGCTGGCGGACAAGCTCTTCACGCCCGGCGAACGGGCATATGCCGAGGCCAGGAGCCGTCCGGGACAGCACCTGGCGGCACGTTTCTGCGCGAAGGAGGCGGTGGCGAAGGCGCTGGGACTGCGCGGCTGGAGCTTCCGCGACGTGGAGGTGGTGGCCGGTGACGGCGCCCCCTCGATCCGCCTGAGCGGTCGCGCCGCGGAGCGGGCGGCCGAGCTCGGGGTGGAGGCGGTGGTGTCGCTCACCCACACGCACGGGCTCGCGGGGGCCGTGGCCCAACTCAGGTGAGCGGCAGCCTTCCCGACTGGCTCGACCCGCTCTACGAGGCGGACGAGATGCGCGCCGTGGATGCCTGGGCGATCCAGGAGGCGGGCACGCCCTCGCTGGACCTGATGGAGCGAGCCGGGGCCGGTCTGGCCCGTTCGGCGGCGGCCGCCGCCGCGGCGAGGGTCCGGTCTGCGTGGTGGTGGGGAAGGGCAACAACGGTGGCGACGGGCTCGTGGCAGCCCGCCTGCTGCGCGAGGACGGCCATCCGGTGATCGTCCTCGCCGTGGCGCCGCCGGCCGAGTTGCGCGGGGACGCGGCCGTGAACCTGGAGCGCCTCCCGGGCGCCCCGCCGGAGGCGTTCGCCCCGGACCGGCTCGCGGGGGCCGGAGTGGTGGTGGACGCCCTGCTCGGCACCGGCTTCGAGGGTGAGCCGCGCGATCCGGTGGCCGCGCGCGATCGCGGCGCTGAACGCGCAGCCCGCGCGGGTGGTGGCCTGCGACGTGCCGTCGGGCGTGGACGCGTCGACCGGCGAGGTCGAGGGGGAGGCCGTCCGGGCGACCGTGACCGCGACCTTCCACGGCTCGAAGGTGGGGCTCCACGTGGAGCCGGGCAAGAGCCACGCCGGCGCCGTGGAAGTGATCGAGCATCGGCGTTCCCCGCGGCGCGCCCGTGCCGGGGCGGGCCGGGCTGATCTCGGAGCGCGTGCTCGACCTCTATCCGCGCCGGGTGCGCGGCGGCTCGAAGTTCACCTCCGGCGTGGTGGTGGTGGCCGGCGGCTCGGCCGGGCTCACCGGTGCGCCGACGATGGCGGCCCGCTCGGCGCAGCGCTCGGGGGCGGGCTACGTGCAGGTGGCCGTGCCGGCGTCGATCCAGCAGGTGGTGGAGCTGCGCCTGCTCGAGCAGATGACGAGGGGCCTGCCCGAGGTGGACGGCGCTCACGCGCCCGAAGGGCTGGAGGAGCTGCGCGAGCTGACCGGGCGGGCGGGAGCCCTGGTGCTCGGCCCCGGGCTCGGGCGAAGTGCCGGAGCGGTGGAGTTCGCCCGCCTCGCGGCACGCGCGGTCGAGGTGCCGCTGCTCGTGGACGCCGACGGCCTGAACGCCCACGCGGGGCGGCTCGAGCTGTTCCGCGACCGGGCCGGCCCGACGGTGCTCACCCCGCACTCCGCCGAGCTGGGCCGGCTGCTCGAGCTGGACACCGCGCACGTGGAGCGCCACCGGCTCGCGTGCGCCCGGCTTGCGGCCGGGCGCAGCGGTGCGGTGGTGCTGCTGAAGGGCGACGACACGATCGTCGCGGCGCCGGACGGCCCTGTGGCCGTGAGTCCCGGCGCCACGCCCGCCCTCGCCACGGCCGGCACGGGCGACGTGCTCTCGGGGCTGATCGGCACCCTCCTGGCCAAGGGCCTCGGTCCGTTCGACGCCGCCGCGCTGGGGGCGCTGGGTCACGCTCTTGCGGGTCGCGCCGCCGCCGAGCGCCTGGGCGCCGACCACGTGATGGCGGGCGACGTGATCGACGCGCTGCCGGCGGGACTGACGCTCCGCTGAGACCCAGCGGGGCGCTAAGGTCGGCGAGCCGTGGCCGAGCGCGTCGAGGAGATCATGGACAGCACCCCGGCGTCGGTGTCCCTGGATGCGAGCGTCGAGGACGTGCTCCAGACGCTGCGCGAGCACGAGCTGCCCGGCGTGCCGGTGGTGGACGGCGAGGGCCGCGCTCGTGGGGATCGTGACCGAGGCGGACCTGGTGCTGCCTGACGACCAGGGCGACCTCCACATCCCGCACTACGTGAACCTCTTCGGCGGGACCGTCTTCCTCGAGCCGCTCGGCCGCTTCGAGAAGCGGCTTCGCAAGGCGTTCGCCTCCACGGCGGCGGACATGATGACCTCCGATCCCGACGCGGTCGGCCCGGATACGACCGTCCGCGACGCGGCGCGGCTCATCCACGATTCGGGCCACAATCGCCTTCCCGTGGTCGACGCCGGCGGGCGGCTCGTGGGCGTGATCACGCGCGTGGACCTGCTGGGCGCCCTCGCCCGGTGAGCGGGGCCGAGCGCGCGCTCGCTCGGATCGACCTCGGCGCCATCGAGCGCAACGCCCGGAGGCTCGGCGACCGGGCGGGATCGGCGGCCCTGTGCGCCGTCGTGAAGGCCGACGGCTACGGGCACGGCGCGGCGCCGGCGGCCGAGGCGGCGCTTCGCGGCGGCGCCACGTGGCTGGCGGTGGCCACGGCGGCCGAGGCCCGCCGGCTGCGCGAGCACGGCATCGAGGCGCGGCTGCTCGTGATGGGCGCTCTCACCGGAGCCGAGCTTCGCGAGGCCGTGGCCAGCGACGCCGACGTGGTGGTGTGGACCCGCGAACTGGCCGAGGCGGCCGCGGCGCTCGGCGGGTGCGCGGCTCCACGTCAAGCTCGACACCGGCATGGGCCGGCTCGGCACGAAGGACGTGGGGCTCGCGCGCTCGCTCCTCGGCGACGGCGTGGCGGGCGTCATGACCCATTTCGCGACCGCGGACGAGCCCGGTGACGAGCTCTTCCCGGAGCAACTCGAGCGCTTCGGCGAGTTCGTGGAGGAGCTGAGGGACGACCATCCCGAGGCAGTGGTCCACGCCGCCAACAGCGCCGCCACCTTCCGCGACCCGGCCGCGCACTTCGACATGGTCCGCTGCGGCGTGGCTCTCTATGGCCTGGATCCGTTCCAGGGCGACCCGGGGAGCGTGGGCTCGAGCCTGCGCTGGCGCTCGAGTCCTGGGTCGGCGCGCTCAGGCGCTTCGAGGCCGGGGACGGTGCCGGCTACGGGCGCCGCTGGCGCGCTCCCGGGCCGACCTGGGTCGCCACCGTGCCGATCGGGTACGGCGATGGCTGGCGGCGCGGCCTCTCGAACGGCGCGGACGTGCTGATCGGCGGCCGCCGCTACCCGCTGGTCGGCACGGTGAGCATGGACAACATCACGGTGGACGTCGGCCCCGATCCCGAGCTGGAGGTGGGGGACACGGTGGTCCTGATCGGCGCCCAGGGAGAGGAGCGGATCCTCGCCGAGGAGGTGGCGGGGCGGCTCGGCACCATCAACTACGAGGTCACCTGCGGGCTCTCCGCGCGGGTGGACCGGCTGCACGCTCCGGTGAGCGACCCGCTGATCGCCGCCCTCGGGGACGCGCCCGCCTGGGTTGTGGGCGGGACCGTTCGCGACGAGCTGCTCGGCCGGCCGGTGGCCGACGTGGACGTGGCGGTGGCGGGCGATCCCCAGACCGCGGCGCGTGCCGTGGCGCGCGTGCTCCGCGGCCCCGTGTTCCCGCTGTCCGAGCGGTTCGGTGCCTGGCGGGCGCTCGACCGCGACACCGGCCGCAGCTACGACGTGTCCACCCTGCAGGGGGAGACGATCGAGGCGGACCTGTCCCGCCGCGACTTCAGCGTGAACGCCATGGCGAGGCCCGTGGCGGGCGGCTCGGTGATCGATCCGGAGGGCGGCCGGGCGGATCTGGACGCGCGTGTGCTGAGGGTCCTCTCGGCGGACGCCTACGAGGCGGACCCGTTGCGGGCGCTCCGGCTGGCGCGCCTGGCGGCCGAGCTCGAGTTCACGCCCGACGCCGAGACCGAGACGCTCACGCGCGCGGCGGCTCCGCGGGTGACGGAAGCCTCTCCCGAGCGGCTGTTCGGCGAGCTGCGGCGCCTGATCGTGGCGCGCGGCGCCCTCGCGGGCGTGACGCTGGCCGACCGGCTGGGGTTGCTGGGAGCGGTGCTCCCGGAGCTCCACGACCTCCACGACGTGGAGCAGAGCGGCTATCACCACAAGGACGTGTACGGCCACACCATCGAGGTGCTGGCGCACCAGATCGAGCTCGAGGAACGGCTGGAGGAGGTGTTCGGGGAGCTTGCGCCCGTGCTGCGCGCGGTGCTCGCGGAGCCGCTGGCGGACGAGCTCACGCGCGGGCAGGCGATCCGGCTCGGCGCGCTCCTCCACGACGTGGGCAAGCCGGCCACGCGCGGCGTGCGCCCGGACGGCCGGGTGACGTTCATCGGCCACGACGAGCTCGGCGAGCGCATGGTGCGCGAGCTCTGCCGCCGCCTCCGCACGAGCGAGCGCCTCAGCCGCTTCCTGGAGGGGCTCACCCGCACCCACCTCGTGCTCGGCTTCATGGTCCACGAGCGGCCGCTCGACCGGCGCGCCGTGTACCGCTACCTGACCACCACCGCCCCGGTGGAGGTCGAGGTGACGCTGCTCTCCTGCGCCGACCGGCTCGCCACGCGCGGACGCAACGCCGAGGCGGCGATCGCGGCGCACCTGGAGCTGGCGCGGGAGCTCATGGACGCCGCGCTCGCGTGGCGCGCCGACGGACCGCCCGCACCGCCCCTGCGCGGGGACGAGCTGGCCCGCGAGCTCGGGATCGCCCCCGGGCCCGAGCTCGGGCGGCTGCTGCGGCGGCTCGAGGAGGCGGCGTTCACGGGCGAGGCGAGCGATCGCGAGCAGGCGGTGCTACTCGCCCGGTCCCTGCGCCAGAATCCCGACCGGTGATCGTCGACTGCGCGATCTACGAGGACGGACGCCGGCGCGACGGCAAGGTGGACTTGCAGAACGCCTACCAGCCAGTGCAGAGAGTCCGGCGCGTTTGCGTGGATCGGCCTGTACGAGCCCGTCGCCGGCCGAGTTCGAGTCGCTCTCACAGCGAGTTCGACCTCCACCCGCTCGCGGTCGAGGACGCCATCCACGCGCACCAGCGGCCGAAGCTCGAGATGTTCGGCGAGATGGTGCTGCTCGTGCTCAAGACCGCCCGCTACGTCGACCCGCACGAGGTCGTGAAGCTGGGGGAGATCCTCGTGTTCGCGGGAAAGGACTTCGTGATCACGGTCCGCCACGGGGAGGCGAGCGACCTGCACGACGTGCGCGAGCGGCTCGAGGGCAACCCGGAGCTGCTCAAGTCCGGGCCCGGGGCGGTGGTGCACGCGATCGTCGACAAGGTGGTGGACGACTACCAGCCCGCGATCGACGGCCTCGAGGAGGACGTGGAGCAGGTGGAGACCGAGGTGTTCTCGCCCGATCGGCCGGACCGCACGGAGCGCATCTACAAGCTCAAGCGCGAGACGCTCGCCTTCTACCACGCCGCCGCTCCGCTGATCGCGCCCATCAATGCGCTGGCCCGCGGGCAGTACGACGTGATCCCGGACGAGGTGCGCGCCTACTTCAGGGACGTGAACGACCACCTGCTGCGCGTGCACGAGCAGCTGGAGGGGCTCAGGGACCTGCTCACCGCCGTGCTCCAGGCGAACCTGGCGCAGGTGACGGTGCGCCAGAACGAGGACGTGCGCAAGATCTCCGCGGCGGTGGCAATCCTCGCGGTGCCCACCGCGATCGCCGGCATCTACGGGATGAACTTCGAGCACATGCCGGAGCTGCGCTGGACCTTCGGCTATCCGGCGGCCGTCGCGCTCATGGCCACGATCTGCTTCGTTCTCTACCGCTACTTCCGCCGCGTCGGCTGGCTGTAGGCTGCCCCCGGTGGCCGACGACTGCATCTTCTGCAAGATCGTGGCGGGCGACCTGCCCGCCGAGCGCGTGCAGGAGGACGAGCACACCGTCGTCGTTCATGGACCTGAACCCGTGGACGCGCGGTCACGCGCTCGTGATCCCGCGCCGGCACTCGCGCAACCTCTACGAGGTGCCGGAAGAGGACCTCCGCCATACCGCCTCCGCGGCAAAGCGAGCTGGCAGAGCGGATGCGAGATCGCCTCGGCTGCGACGGCGTGAACCTGCTGAACGCCTGCGAGCCGGCGGCCTGGCAGACGGTCTTCCACTTCCATATCCACGTGATCCCCCGCTACGAGGACGATCCCCTGCGCCTGCCCGTGCACCCCCAGCAGGCCTCGCGCGAGGAGCTGGGAGCCGTGGCGGCAGAGATCCGCGGCTGACGGGCTGCGGCCCAGGCGCCACGTTCCGGGTGATGGGGTCGGCAAGGCTTGGTAGCGTTCGGGCCGTTGGGTCGGCGCAGCCGGCAGGAAAAGCAGGTGCCGTGGTTCGGATTCGCTATCAGCAAACACCGCCGCGGGCCCATGCAGGAAAGGGGCAGTACGTGCCTACGGGAACCGTCAAATGGTTCAACGACGAGAAGGGGTACGGCTTCATCACACCGGATGAGGGCGACCGGGATCTCTTCGTTCATTACTCAGGCATCGACGGCGGGGGCTTCAAGTCGCTCGCCGAGAACGCCAAGGTGGATTACGAGGAAGAGAGTGGCGACAAGGGCCCGAAGGCGGTGAACGTCCGCCTCATCTGAGGCCGCCGGACCACGTGCCCAAGGAAGAGAAGATTGAGATGGAGGGCGAGATCGTCGAGGCCCTCCCGAACACGATGTTCAAGGTCAAGCTGGACAACGGGCACGATGTCCTGGGTCACATCTCGGGCAAGATGCGCCGGCATTACATCCGCATCCTGCCGGGAGACAGGGTGAAGATCGAGCTCTCGCCCTACGACCTCGATCGCGGGCGGATCACGTACAGGTACAAGTAGAGGTGCGCAACTCGACGCAGAACCGGGTGTTGCAGTTCCGGTCATGAGGCGCGCTCTCATCACACGTGGCCCTCGGGGCCGTCCTGGTGCTGCCATCCGCCGCGTCCGCACGCGTGGTCGAGCTGGGCGCCGGCTCGAGCCAGACGGTCATGTCGAGCTGTCCCGGCAACCCGTGCAGGGCCGTCTACCAGGTGACCGGGTACCAAGGCCGCTCCGGCAACCTCAAGGACCCGTTCATCGTCAAGCGCGATGGCTACCTGGTCGCTTTCACCGTCACGCTCCCGAAGCTCGAGAAGACCCAGATCGACTCGTTCAACGCGCGCTTCGGCGGGTCGCCGAAGGTGCGCCTGTCCACGCTCCGCCGCGGCGACAAGCGGAAGACCCGGCTGAACCACCGTCTCCTGCGGCAGTCGGACGTCTTCGAGGTCGAGGACTACCTGGGCTCGAGCCCCACGTTCGTGCTCAAGCAGCCGCTCAGGGTGAAGAAGGACAACATCGTCGCCCTCACGGTCCCCACCTGGCTGCCGGCGCTGGCCGCCGACCTCGGCGCGAGCAACTGGTGGCGTTCCTCCAGGCTCAAGGGCAAATGCGGCAGCGACGACGCGCTCTCGCCGCCGTCCACGCAGGAGGAGCTGCGTGAGGTGATCCGCTACGGGTGTACCTACAAGGGCGCCCGGCTGCTGTACACCGCCACCTACATCCCGGATCCACGTCCGACCACGGGCAAGAAGGCGCAGTAACAACGCGCCAGGGTCTTTCCCCGGCCTCCCCGGCGCGCTAGCATCGGGCCGTGACCACCGAGGGGTGGATGTTCATGGTCGGCTTCCGGGTGTTCGACGTCGGCCTGCTGGTCGTGTGGCTCATCTGGTTCTTCCGGCTGCGCGACGACGGCGACGACCCGCCGGGCGAGGACGGGGGCGGCGGCGAGGGCCCGGATCCCGGCCCTGGGCGCGACGGTCCGGGCGGCGACGGGATCAGGCTGCCGCTGGGGCGCTGGCCGCTCGGGCGCGGGCGCGACCGCGACCACTCCTCTCCGGGAACGCCGCGCCGCCGCCGCGGCGGCGAGCTCGTCCCGGGGCCGCTGCCGTCGCGTGTACGGCGTCCGGGGCCACCCGTCCCCGCTCGTCACAGGGGCTGATAGGGTCCCCAAATGGGTGGAGTGATCGACTTTGGGCTAGTTGACGAGCCGGTTGACGAGCTCACGCACGTGGTCTCTCCACACGGCGAGATCGACGCTCTCACCGCGCCGCGGCTCGGCCGCCGCCTCCTCGACCTGGCCGAGGACGGCAAGCGTCTGCTCGTGGTCGACCTCTCCGCCGTCACCTTCATGGACTCCACCGGCATCAGCGTGCTGCTGAACGCCCTGCGCCACCTCAAGACGCGCAGCGGCAACCTCGTCCTCGTCTGTCCCACCGAGCGAATCCTCCGCCCGTTCCAGATCACCGGCCTCGTGGGCCGGCTGGGCATCTTCAGCTCGCGTGACGAGGCGCTCGGCGGCGTCGTCGCAAGCTAGCCGCAGGACCGGGACCCCGGATTCTCGTTGCAGAAGTCCTCGAACCGCTGCGCGGGGCTGTCCGCGGGCGGCGGGGTGTCGTTCTGGGGGCTGTCGGGCACGGTCTGCGTCTGCGTCTGCGGCGGGGTGGTAACGGCCGGCGGGGTCGTGGCCGTCTCGGGCGTGGTGACTGGGTCCGCCGGCGGCGCGGTCTCGGTCCGCGGCACCGTGAGGTCGGGGAGGGGCGGTGCGGGATCCGGCTCGTCGTCACCGCCACACCCCGGCGCTGCCACGAGCACGGCGAGCAGGAGGATCAGCGCGCGGCGCGTCACGCCGGTGGCGTCAGCGCTCGACGGCGGGGAGCCGGCGACCGCAGTGCGGGCAGTCGTTCAGGTCCTTCTGGACCAGCTGCTCGAGCGAGCATCCGCACAGACGCAGGTTCTCGACCGCGTAGGGAAGCTCGCTCGGCGACGGCGCGAGCGGCAAAACGGCTGCCACCACGCGGAGCTCCTCCCCGGACTCGCCGTCCACGTAACGCACTCCGGGCTCCACTTCCCGTATGACTTCACGGTCGGAACGGGCGCGCAGGCGATATCTCTGGCGCTCGGACACGGCGCGGAACAATAGCGAGCGGCCTTTGCGAATCCTGATCTTTCACGGCTACCTGCTGCGCGGCACCGGCAGCAACATCTACAACGCGAGCCTCGTCCGGGCGTTCGCCCGGCTCGGCCACGAGGTGGAGCTCCTCTGCCAGGAGCGGTCGGCCGCGCGAGCTCGATCTCCCCGACGGCGTGAACGTGACGGTGCCGGACATCGGGGGCGTGCTGCCGGTGTACGTGGCCGACCGCTACGAAGGCTTCGAGGCGGTGCCATACCCGGAGCTGGACGACGAGCGGCTCGCGCACTACATCGATGCCAACGTGCGCGCCGTGCGCGAGGTGGCCGAGCGCACGGCACCCGACGTGGCCCTCGCCAACCACCTCGTCATGGGACCGGTGATACTCGCGCGGGCGCTCGACGGCAAGACGCCCTACGCGGTGAAGGTCCACGGGAGCGCACTGGAGTACACGGTGCGGCCCCACCGCGAGCGCTTTCTGCCGTACGCGCTCGAGGGCCTGCGCGGCGCCTCGGGCGTGCTGGTGGGCTCGCGCCACACCGCCGAGAGCCTCTGGGAGGTCGTGGCCGAGCCGGGACTCCGCGAGCGGACACGGCTCGGCCCGCCGGGCGTGGACATCCACACGTTCAGCCCGCGGCCGCCGGAGGAGGCGGCCGCCGGGCTGCTCCGGCTCTCCCGGCGCGTCGGGTCCGCGGACGCCGCCGCGTGGGGCGGGGAGGCGGACGCCGCGGCGGCGCTCGCCTCGCTCGACCCGAGCCGCGACCGGATCGTCAGCTACGTGGGAAAGCTGATCGTCTCCAAAGGCGTGGACCTGCTGCTGGCCGCGTGGCCGCTGGTGGTGTCGCGGGTCCCGGAGGCCCGCCTCGTGATCGTGGGCTTCGGCACCTACCGCGAGACCCTCGGACGCTTCGTGGACGCGCTCGCGCGCGCCGACGTGGATGCCCTGCGCGAGATCGCGGCGCGGGGACGCGAGCTCGAGGGCGGGCCGCCGGGGGCACTCAAGCACCTGACCTCGTTCCTGGGCCGGGTGGACGACGACTGGCGCCGGGCAGCGCCGCCGGCCGCCGAGCGGGTGCACTTCACGGGGCGCCTCGAGCACGAGGACCTCCCGGACCTGCTGGCCGCCTGCGAGGCGCAGGTGATGCCGAGCACCTTCCCCGAGGCGTTCGGCATGGTGGCCGCCGAGGCGGCCGCCTGTGGAGCGCTCCCGCTGTCCGCCGATCACTCCGGCATGGCCGAGGTGACCGCCACGCTGGCGCCGGCGCTGCCGCCGGAGCTGCGGCCCCTGATCTCCTTCGAGGTAGGCCCGGACTCCGTCGAGCAGATCGCGGGGAAGCTCGTGGATTGGCTGTCGCTGGACGTAGCCACGCGCGATCGGGCGCGGGCGGCGCTGGCGGCGGAGGCCCGGCGGCACTACGGCTGGGAGAGCGTGGCGGAGGGCGTCATCGCGGCGGCCCAGGGCCGGCTCGACGAGCTACCGTCTCCGGCCCCCTCAGCGGATAGTGTTCCCGACCCGTGAGCGCGGTCCGGAACACGGTCAGGCCCCGCCTGGCGGCACTCTTGGTGACGCTCGTCGCGCTCTCCATGGTCGCCTGCGGCCGGGAGGAGACCGACCTCTCGAACGGCAAGGCGCAGTTCGTGCAGAAGTGCGGCTCCTGCCACACCCTGAGTCGCGCCGGCACCGCGGGCACCACCGGTCCCTCGCTCGACCACGCCTTCAGGGCGGCGCTGCAGGCGGGAATGAACCGCAAGACGGTGGAGGGCATCGTCCACCGCCAGATCGCGAACGTCCGCCGGAACAGCGTCATGCCCAAGGACCTCGTCACCGGCGCCGACGCCCGCGACGTGGCCGCCTACGTGGCCTACGCCACCGGCAAGACCGGCGAGGACAGCGGCGCCCTGGCGCAGGCCGGACTGGCAGGGGCCACCTCAGGCGAGCAGATCTTCACCGCGGCCGGCTGCGCCGGCTGCCACAAGCTGGCGAAGGCAGGCGCGAACGGGAACATCGGTCCGAGCCTCGACCAGCTGGCGGCGGCGGCCGGGAAGCGCGAGCCCGGCAAGAGCGCGGAGCAGTACGTCCACGAGGCGATCGTCGATCCCGGCGCCTACACGGTGTCGGGCTTCGGCAAGGGCGTGATGCCGAGCTACCAGGGCAAGCTCAGCGACAAGCAGATCGACGCGCTCGTGAAGTACCTGCTGGGCAGCTAGCGCTACTCGCCCGAGGGCTCTTGGAGCTCGACGCTCGGGCCTGGGGTGAGCGTGGCCTCCTCGCCCCCCGGATCGATCCCCACGACCCGGCCGCGTCCGAGATCCACGTCCACGACGAACTCCGTCACACGCGAGGCCTTCACCTCGAGCGCGTGCTCCTCGTAGGGGGCGTCTCCGGGCGGGTCGCCGTCCACCACGGGCCACCTCATCATCGGGTAGGAGAGCTCACGGCGAAGCCTCAGGATCGCGGACGCCCCGATGAACTCGTGCTCGGCGCTGCTCCACGGCCCGACTTGCGCCACGTCGAGCGGCTGTCCCCGGAGCGCCTCCGTGAGCCTCGGGTCGGCCTCCAGCAGCGCGCGCGCCTCCGCACGCTGGGCCTTGGTCAGACCGCGCGGGCGTCGCGCCCGGGGCCGCCGGCGGCGCCGGCTCGTCCCGAGGAGTCTCCACCCGACGAGGCCACCACGGCGATGCCGATCGCGAGCAGCGGCGGCGCCACCAGATCCCGCCCACGACTCGTCCTCGTGCGTCCTGATGAGGCAGCGCCTTGATCGTCGATCCCTCCCGCTCCATGCGGTATGCCCCTGAGACGAGCGGCGCACAGCGCGCGCCGGCGTGCTCCACGAGCGCGCCCAGAGAGCCTCGCGGCGTCCCGGCGGCGGCCAGCCCGGCCGGGTCGCCGGGGAGCGGCTCCACCACACCGCCGGCCTCCTCCACCAGCAGGCTGCCGGCGGCCCAGTCCCAGGGCTTCAGGCCGTGCTCGAAGAAGCCGTCCATCCGCCCGGCGGCAAGCCAGGCCAGGTCGAGCGCGGCCGCGCCGGCGCGGCGGATGTCGCGTACCGCGGGCAGCAGGCGGGCCAGCATCTCCGCCTGGGCGGCCCGCCGCTCCCGGTCGTAGCTGAAGCCGGTGGCCACGAGCGCCGTGCGCAGCTCGCGGCGCTCGCGCACGTGCAGGCGCCGGCCGTCCAGCTCGGCGCCTGCCCCGCGGGCCGCCCGGAAGGTCTCTCCCCGCACGGGGTCGTGCACCACCCCTACCGCCACGCCGTGACCGTCATCGAGCGCCACGCTCACCGCCCAGATCGGGAAGCCGTAGAGGAAGTTCACGGTCCCGTCGAGCGGGTCCACGATCCAGCAACGCCCGCTCGTGGCCTCGCTGCGCGAGCCCTCCTCCGCCAGCAGGCCGTCGTCCGGGCGCTCGGCCGCAAGCAGCTCGCGGATCGCTCGCTCGGCCTCGCGGTCGGCGTCGGATACCGGGTCGGTTCGGCTGGACTTCGTGTCCAGCCCCTCGGCGGGAGAGCCGAAGTAGCCGAGCAGCACCTCGCCGGCCACCCGAGCCGCCCGCTCGGCGAGCTCCAGGTCCGGGTTCAGAGGACCGCTCTCAGCAGCAGGACGAGCCCGACGATCAGCGCCACCGCCACCGCCACGTAGATCAGGAACCTGAAGGCCTCCTGCTCGCTGCGGAGCGGATTCAGCACTTCAGAGCACGTACAACGTGCTGTACACGAAGATCCACATCACGTCGACGAAGTGCCAGTAGATGCCGGGCACCTCCACGCCGCGGTGCTCCTTCTCCGTGAAATGTCCCCGGAACGCGCGCACCGTGGCGAACGTGAGCAGCATCAGGCCCACGAACACGTGGCAGCCGTGCAGGCCGGTGAGTCCGTAGAAGATCGAGCCCTGGGCGTTGTCGTGCGCGGCGAACCCGATATGCACGTACTCGTTGATCTGGACGCAGAGGAAGGTGAGGCCCAGCATCACCGTGGTGAGCAGGCCCACCTGGAGGGCCCGCCGGTTCCCGTTGCGGGCGCCCTCGAGCGCCCAGTGCATCGTGAAGCTGGAGGAGATCAGGATCGCGGTGTTCACCCCCGCGATCGCCACCGGCAGGTCCTTGCCGTCCAGCGGGAACCAACCGTCGTCGTTCACGACGCGGATGAAGAAGTACGCCGTGAAGAACGCTCCGAAGAGCATGATCTCCGAGATGATGAAAAGCAGCATCCCGAGGAACTGGGCCTCCACGCGGGAGGAGCGATTGGCCTCGGGGGGGCCGTGATGCTCGTGCTCGTGGGCTACGGCTACCGACGCCGACTCCATCAGGCTCCTTCCTGGCTCACGACGTGCTCCACCGGCTTCCCCGTGGAGGCGCGAACGCGACCGATCAGGTCACCGCGCAGCCAGCCCGAACGCGTCTCGGGGAAGGTCGATATGACGATGTCGTCCGGCGCGTAGAACTGGAGCGCGTTCTGGATGGCCGTGTACGGATCCGGGTGGACCACCTGCCCGATCGCGTCGAAGCCCGCGTCCTGGAGCTCCTTCAGCGTGTGGGCGAGCCGCTCCGGCGCGTCGTCGTCCCCGCCGTCGCCGTTGCCCGCCGACTGCGGGCAGATCACGATGAAGCGGCGGGGCTCCTGCTCGGCCTTCGCGCGCAGCGTGTCGAGCAGGTCCTTGCCGCCGACCGTCTGGTTGGCCACCACCAGCGTCCGCTTCACGTCATCGCGCTCGGTGTCGAGGTCCACCACCACGTGTTCCACCGGGCGCCGGGTGGCTCGCGCCAGGCGGTCCACGAGCCCCTCGCGCAGCCATCCCGAGCGGGTCTCGGGGTGGGTGGACACGATGATCTCGTCGTAGTCCTGGTCGCCGAGCGCGTCCATCACGGCGGTGTAGGGGTCCGGGTCCATCACCTCGCCGTCGGCCTCGATGCCGGCCTCGCGCAGGAGCGCCACGGTCATCTTGACGCGGTTCTCGGCTGCGTCGCGGACCATCGAGTCGTAGATCACGTAGCCGTGCTTCGGCTGGTTCTGGGGGCAGATCACGTGGACGCTCACCTCGCCGCCCTCGGCGTGGCGCTTCACGGCTTCGATCAGCGGCCGCCCGGCCACCGTCTCGTTCGCCACGACCAGGATCCGCTTCATTCGGCCGGTGGCGGTGCGCCGCCGCCGCCGGCGGGCGTGGGCACCTGTGCCGGAGCTTTCTCCTTGAACACCGCGTGCACGGCGCCCGGCGTGCCGTACGCATACGGGCCGCCGACGACGGTCGGGATCTCGTCGAAGTTGAAGATCGGGGGTGGCGAGGACACCTGCCACTCGATCGAGTGTGCGCGCCACGGGTTGGCCGCAGCCGGAGGCCCGTAGCGCCAGGAGGCGATCATGTTGTAGAGGAAGATCAGGAACGAGGCGCCGAAGATGAACGCCGAGATCGAGATGATCGCGTTCCAGGTCGCGTACTGCTCGGCGTAGTCGGCCACCCGCCGGGGCATGCCGTCGATGCCCACGAGGTGCATCGGGCCGAACGTCAGGTTGAAGAAGATGAACGACAACCAGAAGTGGATCTTGCCGAGCGTCTCGTCGTACATCCGGCCGGTCATCTTCGGGAACCAGTGGTAGATCCCGGCGAAGATCGTGAAGACGGAGCCGCCGAACAGCACGTAGTGGATGTGGGCGACGATGAAGTACGTGTCCGACACGTAGATGTCGAACGGCACGACCGCGAGCATGATCCCGCTGATCCCGCCCAGGGTGAACATGGTGATGAACCCGAGCGCGAAGAGCATCGGCGTTCGGAGGTGGATCACCCCTCGCCATAGCGTCGCGAGCCAGGAGAAGATCTTGATGCCGGTGGGCACCGCGATCAGCATCGTCGTGATCATCATCGGCACCCGCAGCCAGGAGAACATCCCGGACACGAACATGTGGTGCGCCCACACCGTGAACCCGAGGATCACGATCGCCACGAGCGAGAACGCCATCATCCGGTAGCCGAACACCGGCTTGCGGGCGTTCGTCGAGATGACCTCGCTGATGATCCCGAAGCCCGGCAGCATCATGATGTAGACGGCCGGGTGCGAGTAGAACCAGAAGACGTGCTGGTACATCAGCACGTCACCGCCGGCGCTGGGGTCGAAGAAGCGCATGCCGAGCGAGCGGTCCAGCAGCACGAAGAACTGCGACCCGGCGATGAACGGCGTCGCGATCACCACCAGGAGCGACGTGGTGAAGTTGGCCCACACGAGCAGCGGCATCCGCCAGAACGTCATCCCAGGCGCCCGCATGGTGATGATCGTGACCAGGAAGTTGAGGGCGGTGGCGATCGACGACGCCCCCGCGAACTGCACGCCCAGCGTGAAGAACTGCTGGCCCATCGGCGTCTCGGTGGAGAGCGGGGCGTAGGCGGTCCAGCCGGTGGCGAAGGCGCCGCCCTCCGCGAAGAAGCTGGCCAGCATCATCACGCCGGCCACCGGCAGCATCCAGAACGAGAGCGCGTTCAGGCGCGGGAACGCCATGTCCGGCGCGCCGATCATCAGCGGGATGACGAAGTTCGCGATCCCGGCGAACACCGGGATGATGAACAGGAAGATCATCAGCGACGCGTGGACCGAGAAGAGCCCGTTGAAGGTGTTCGGGTCCACGAACTGCGTGCCGGGCTGCGCCAGCTCGGCACGCATCAGCATCGCCATCAGGCCGCCCGCGATGAAGAAGAAGAAGGTCGTGACGATGTACTGGATCCCGATGACCTTGTGGTCGGTGTTCACGCGGAAGTAGTCCTTCCACGAGCGGGCGCCGTGGCCCGAGTGGTCCTCGGGGCGCGTGGGCCTGCCCGACGCCCAGTAGAACCAGTAGTCGAAGCAGCCGATGCCGATCAGGTAGCCGAACGGGGCCGCGACGAGGGCGCCCACCGTGATGATCGCGTTCCAGTCGAAGAGCGGATCCCAGCCGTACGCGCTGCGAACGGCCACGACGATTCCGGTGCCCACGGCGAACATGACCGCCATGAAGAGCCCGGCCCGGTACCAGCCCGGCGCGAGGAGTCTCCGAGTCAGCGTCACTGGCTCATACCCATGCCCCGAGGAAAGTACTTCACACGCATGGCGGACCTACCGGAAGACAGCATCGGTGCGCCGCCGGCCGAGCCGGCGGCTTCCGCATGGCGCGTCATCCGGCCGCGCTCGCTGCGGCCCGCCGCTTGCGGAGCCAGGTCGCGAACTCGCCCTTCTCGACCACGAGCACGTCCTGCCGCATCGCGGAGTGCCCCAGCCCGCAGAGCTCAGCGCACACAACCTGGTAGCGGCCGACCCGGTCGGGGGTGAGGCGGATCTTCGTCGTGAGGCCCGGCACCGCGTCCGACTTGAGGCGGAACTCGGGAACCCAGAAGTCGTGGATCACGTCCTTCGTGTTGATCCGGAACTCCACCGGCCGGTCCTTCGGCAGCAGGAGCGTGTCCGAGCGCACCTTCTCGGCGGGGTAGGCGAAGCGCCAGGTGAACTGCTGGCCCGTGACGTTCACCACGAGCTCGTTCGGCTGCTTGGCCTCCAGGTCGTCGAGCACGACCCAGCCGTAGATCGCCAGTGCCGACACCATCAGGAACGGGATCGACACCCACAGGACCTCGAGCCGGGTGTTGCCGTGTATCGGCGCCCCGTCGCGCATGTCGCCCGGCCGCGCGCGGAACTTGACGACCGAGTAGATCGCGACGGACATCACGAGCACGAAGACCGGCACCGACGCGATCAGGAGCACGTCGTAGAGCGTGTCGATGTCGTTCCCGGCGCTCGACGCGTTCGTCGGGAACCAGTCCATCCAGAGCACGAGCGCGATGCCGAACACCGAGGCAACCAGTCCGATGCCGATCATCCGGCCGATCGGGTGCGCCTCGCCCTCGATCCGTGGGTCCTCCCGGGGCTCCGCCGCGGGCGCGACGGGCCCGACCTCGCTGTCGCGCTCCCACTCGGTCACCGGGGCGCGAGTCTATTGGACTCGGCGGTCAGGCGGCGAGGCGGCCGGAGCCGTTTCGGAAGGCCGACGGGGCCCTTCCGTGGTGCCGCCGGAAGGCCTTCGCGAACTGGGCCGGCTGGCGATAGCCAACCGACGCGGCCACCCGGCCGACCGGCATGGAGCCGAAGCGAAGCAGCGCGGCCGCCCGTTCCATCCTGACTCGCTGAAGCTCCTGCCTGAAGCTCGTGCCGCCGTTCTCGGCGAAGGCCCGCTGCAGCTGCCTGGGGGAGGTGGCGATCCGGTGCGCGACGGTGCTCAGCGAGAGCCCCGCGGCCGCGTAGTCGCGCGCGATTACCTCCACCGCCTCCTCGAAGAGCTCGCGGCGTCGCGAAATCGTTGACTGGCGCACTACCTACTGACTACGCAACAGTGGCGCGAATGGATGCCTGATGCGGTAGTTTGCGCCGATCGTCACTAGTCGCGAAAGGAGGACAGGATGCTGGTTCAGGACGGGATGAGCCGGATCGTGCTGACGGTGAACCCCGGTCACTCGCTGAGGGCTGCGGCGCTCGCAATGTCCGAGCGCCGTGTGGGCGCGGCCGTGGTCATCGACCTGGACCAACCCGGTCCCGGCATCGTGACCGAGCGCGACATCCTCCAATCGATCGCCGCGGGCCAGGACCCCGACACCGAGATCGTGGCCGGCCACCTTTCCTCCCACCTCACCTTTGCGTCTCCGGACTGGTCGCTCGAACGGGCGGCCGAGGCCATGGTGAAGGGCGGCTTCCGCCACCTCGTGGTCGTGGACGGCGGAGAGTTGACCGGCGTGCTCTCGATGCGGGACATCGTGCGCTGCTGGGTCGGCTCGTACGCGACCAGCGATCTCCCCAGCGACCTCCAGCGGGCGGGCTGAGCCGGCTGCGAACCGGCGCGCTCCGGCGTCGTCGGTCGCTCGCGTGCGGAGCACGCGTCGCTCCCTGCCTCCTTGGAGCGCTTGGTTCTCGTCTGCGTTCTTGTCTGCTTCGCGGTCGTCCTGTGACGGGCCTCGAGGGCGCAGGAGCGTGTGTTGACTTAGTCGCGGATAGCGCGAGGAAAACCACACGCACTCCTTGCACGCCGGCGCCTGTGTGACCGGAGCGCTACAGATGTGACAGGCACGCACGAGCACGGCCGCCCTACCCAGCAATACGCGGCCGGTCCCGCCGATCCCGGCGCCGCGCGGCGGCCCTCAGTCCTTCTCGGCGTCGGCCCGCTCCTCGAGCTTCTCGCGCAGGTAGGCCGCCTTGTCGGCTCGGCGCGCGTGCTCCGCGGTCTCGTCCTCCGTCTGGCCGCCGGCGGCCTGGCGGCGCTCCTTCTCCTCGCGCTCGGCCTGCTGGATCCGGAGCTCCTTGGTGGTGGGGTCCTCGCCCGCGGGCATGCGGCGCGGCTAGTGCTCCAGCGGAAGCTCCGCGATGTCTTCGCGGGTCTCCCGGATCCAGCGCGTGATGGCCACGACGGTGATGACCACCCCGATGCCCACCATCACCCAGTTGATGACGACGCCCGTGATGGCGAGGGTGATGCCCAGCGCCGTGACGACTGGGAGGTAGGAGGGCCCGGGGAGGTGGACGGCCTCGCCGGCTGCGGGTGCGTGGTCGCCGTTGTGGTGGACCTCGTCCGGCATCAGTACACGAGCCCCACGAACCATGCGAGCCCGAATATCACGAGCGCGATCGCGCCCGCGATCAGGCCGGTGCGGATGTTCGTGTAGGCGAGCCGACGGTCCATCGAGGGTGTTCTATCAGGTGACCGGGAGGAGTCGGGCCGAGCCCGAGGGCGCGACGCGGAGGGCGCCCGCGGGCGGTGTGCGCCCGGGCGGGAAGAGCGCGAGCACGGAGCCCCCGAAGCCGCCTCCCATCAGGCGAGCGCCGAGCGCGCCGGCGGCGCGGCAGCGCTCACGTGCCCGCTCCACCGCCCGAACGGACACCTCGTAGTCGTCGCGCAGGCTGCGGTGCGAGGCGTCGAGCAGTCGTCCCACCTCGTCGAGGTCGCCGGCCTCGAGGGCGGTGACCGTCGCGTCCACGCGCTTGTTCTCGGAGAGCACGTGACGCACACGCCGCCGCAGCGGCTGGGGCAGCTCCTCCCAGCCGGCCGCCTCGGCGTCCCGCAGGGACTCCACGCCGAGCGACCGGCAGGCGAGCGCGCACTCCTCGCGCCGCACGTTGTAGCCCGACTCGGCGTGGGCGCGCGCTGTCCCCGATGGGAGCACGGCCAGGTGATGATCCCCCAGGTCGAGCGGGATCTCGCGCAGGCGCGGCTCGCGCATGTCGATCCGCAGCGCCTGGCCCTCGCTGCCGTAGAGCGAGGCGAGCTGGTCGAGCAGACCGGTGTCGGCCCCCACCCAGTCGTTCTCCACTCGCGCACACAGGCGTGCGAGCTCCAGCCGGTCGGGCTCGTCGGCGCCGGCCGAAGCGGCCAGGGCCAGGCACAACGCCACGCAGAGCGCGGCGGAGGACGACAGCCCGGCCCCCATCGGCACCGTGCTGGAGATCTCCACGCGACAGCCCGGCGGTCTGAGCCGTGCCCGCGCCAGCTCCGCGACTGCACCGCGGACGAATGCACGCCACCCGGGCGGGGCCGGCGCCGGGCGCCCGGGGTCCCGGCGGTCGAAGCGGTCACGCTCGTCCAGGTCGAGCGCGTGCGCCTCGATCTCGCGGCCCGGGAGCGGCGCTACTCGAACCGTTGCGCCGAGCGCGATCGCGAACGGCAGGCAGAGGCCGTCGTTGTAATCGGTGTGGTCGCCCATCAGGTTCGCCCGCCCCGGGGCGAATGCGGCGGCTGGCCGGTGCATGCCGGCGAGCCTACGGCGGCGCCGGGACGCGGGCCGCGCCGGGCAGGCGCAGGTGCAGGTGGTTGTCGTGGTTTGCCAGCACCTGCACCCGCGGGCCGCCCAGGCCGGTGGCGGGACCGACGAACACGAGCTCGGCTCCCGCCGCCACGAAGCGGTCGACGAGCTCTTGCGACAGCCGGCGGTCGATCTCCCGCCCGCCCGCCGGCGCCCGCTCCCTCCCGTCCGCCCGCGGGTAGTACACGTCGGCGTCGAGCCCGTTCTGGTGGCTCGCATGGCCGATATAGCCGAACTGCGGGCCGAAGTCGCCGCCGTGGGGCCGGCTCAGGTCGCCTACGGCCATGCGCGCGGCCGCCGGGTGGGCGCGCCGGAAGTCGCTCGCCACGCGCAGCAGCACACGGATCAGTCGGTCCGTGCCCCAGCGCCGCCAGGGACGGTTGGGCGAGCGCCTCAGGACCGGGTCCCAGGTGAAGAAGTGGCGGCCCGACGCGGGCAGGCGCACGCCCCGGCGGAGGAAGCCCGCGGCGGGGCTCCCGAGCGCCGTGGAGCGGCGCCAGCGGATGCGCGGGCGCGGGTGAGCCGGGGCCGCGGATGGAAGCAGCGGCGGCGGGGGCGCCACCCCGGACCGCGCCGGACCGCCGCCCTCGCTCGTCGCGCTCGTGGCCCAGACCGCCACCACGGCTGCGCCGGCGAGCACCAGCGCACCTACGGCCGTGAGACGTTTGCGGATGCACGCCACCGAAGTCCTACGGGGCGCAGCCGCACGCCGGTCCCCTCGGAGCGCGCCGTTACCCTCGGTCGGAATGGGGCACATCTACGACGGCATCGACGCCCGCCAGAGGGAATGGATCGAGAACCAGCCGCTCTTCTTCGTCGGCACGGCGCCGCTCGGCGCCGACGGCCACGTGAACGTCTCGCCCAAGGGGCCGATCGACACGCTGCGCGTGCTCGACGACCACACCGTGGCCTACCTCGACCTGCTCGGGAGCGGCGCCGAGACGATCGCCCACCTGCGGGAGAACGGGCGCATCGTGGTCATGCTGTGCGCGTTCCAGGGGCCGCCGCGGATCCTTCGCCTCCACGGGAGGGGCGAGCATGTGCTGGCCGGCGATCCGCGCTTTCAGGAGCTGAGCGAGCGCTGCGCCTTCGCCGAGCCGCGCGTGCCCGAGTCACGCAGGGCGATCGTGCTCGTGGACGTGACACGGGTGGCCGACTCGTGCGGCTACGGAGTGCCGCTCATGAGCTACGAGGGGGAGCGCCCGCATCAGGAGGCTTCCTCGTCGAAGCGGCTGCGCGTGAAGGGCCCGGAGGGCTTCCTCGACTACCAGCGCGAGCACAACACCGAGAGCCTCGACGGGCTCCCGGCGGTGGACCTGGGCTAGGGGCTCGGCTGGGCGGGGCTTCCGGCTCCGGAGGCGGGATTGCGCCCGCGCGCGCGGCCCTTGACGAGCAGAGAGGCGCCGATCGCGCCGCCGAGGTCGCCGAGTGCGGCCGGGCGGACATCGGGCGGCCGGTCCGACATGAACAGGTGCGGCATCATCGCGTCACGGATGCGCTCCACGTAGGGCTCGCCCAGGCGCGATCCGAGCCCGCCGCCGATCACCACCATCTCCACGTCGAGCACGTTGACCACCGAGGCCACGCCCGCCCCGAGCGCCTCCACGGCGCGGTCGATGAGCTTCATGGCGAGGTTGTCCTCGCGATCCAGCGCGCGCTCCCAGACGCCGCTCTGGAGTCGGGTCCGGCCGCGCTTCTCCATGATCTCGAAGAGGTCCGTGGGCCTGCCCTTCTTGAGCCGGCGGCGGGCCTCGATCTCCATCGCAGCGCGCCCCGCGTAGGCCTCCATGCAGCCGAGCCGGCCGCAGGTGCAGCGCGCCCCGCCCATCTTGACCACCACGTGCCCGATCTCCGCGGCGGCGCCGCGGCCGACCCAGGGCTTGCCGTCGAGGACGATGCCGCCGCCGACCCCGGTGCCCCACCAAACGCCGAGCAGGGAGTTGCTGCGCCGGCCCGCGCCGAGCGCGAACTCGCCGTCCACGGCCACCTGAACGTCGTTTCCGAGCGACACCGGGCAGCCCACGCGCTCCGAGAGCGCGAGCGCAAGCGGGAACGCCTCTTCCCAGTCCGGGAGGTTTCGCGCCTCCGACACCACGCCCATCTCGGCGTCGACCGCGCCGGGCGAGCCAACGCCCACTCCGACGAGATCCGCGGTGTCCACGCCGGCGCGCGTCCGCAGCCTGGCGCAGGGCCGCGGCTATCTGGTCGACCACCGCCACGGGGCCGCCCTCCTGGGGGGTGGGCAGCTTGGCCTCCCCCACGACCTTGCCGCGGGCGGCCACCATCACCGCCTGCACCTTGGTGCCACCCAGGTCCACGCCGCCCTTCACAGTGAGGACGCTATTCCGCTCGTCAAGACGGGGCAACGTCTCAGACCGCGACCGCCACCTCGTGGTTGGCCCGGAAGAGGCCATCCGGGTCGTAGCGGCCCTTCACGTCGGTCAGGCGCGCGAACTCCTCCTCGTCGAACGAGAGTGCCGCGGGCGCCGGCACCTCCACGAAGTTGAGGTAGCGCCGGGTCGCCGACCAGGGGCTGAGCGCCTCCCTCACCTTCGCCACATGCGCGCCACTGGCCCCGGCGCCCTCGGGATCCATCGCAAGTCCGACCGCGTACACGGCAAACGCGGCGTCGAGAGCGGAGGTTGCGCCTCCGTCCGCCGGCGCGCGCGCCACTGCGCCGCCCAGCTGGCGCACCTGCACCGAGAGGAGCGGGCTCGCGGAGCCCGCCCCGGCCACCTCCACGAGCGCCTCCACGGCCTCGGCAGGAAGCTCGCCGAGGAGGTCGCCGTCGCCGCGCGCCGGCACCGGCTCCTCGGGGTCTCCGTTGAGAGCGCTCAAGCCCGTCGGCGGGATCGTCCCGAAGGTGTTGACGATCGGGTCACCCAGCTCCAGCAGCGGCCGGATCAGCGCGGCGCCCTCGGCTTCCGGGCCCGCGAAGGCGGCGGTCACGTCCACGACCGGATTGCCACGCAGCGGCTCGGGCACCTCGGGCAGCGGGGGAAGTGTCAGGAAGCGCACCCACGCCGTCATCTCGTCCGGGAGGTCGCGAATCCAGTCGAGGTAGGCGTGGATCACCTCGGCGCCACGCTCTGCGGGCCAGGCGATCATGCCCGCATATGCCTCGGCCAGCGGGTAGAGCGAGAACTCGAGCGCGGTCACCACGCCGAAGCTGCCACCCCCGCCGCGCAGCGCCCAGAACAGGTCGGGCTCGTTGTCGCGGTCGGCTCGCACCAGTTCGCCGTCGGCCGTGACCACCTCGGCCGCGAGCACGCTGTTCGCCGCCAGGCCGTAAAGGCGGCTGAGCCAGCCGAGTCCACCGCCGAGCGTGTACCCGACCACGCCCACCCGGGCCGCGGAGCCATGGACCCCCACCAGCCCGTGCTCGGCGGCCTTGGCTCCCACGTCGCCCCAGAGCGCGCCGGCCTCCACCCGCGCCCGGCGGGCGCCGGCGTCGATCTCCACGCCGGCCATCTGCACGGTTCGCAGGAGGATCGTGTTCTCGAGGGAGGCGATGGCCGCCGCCGAGTGCCCGATCGCCTGGGGGGCTACGCGAAGGCCGCGCTCGCGCGCGAAGTCGACCGTGGCGCGGACGTCGTCGGCGCCGTGGGCGAGCACCACGCCCACGGGTTGCTGGTCGACGGCGAGGTTCCATGCTTGGCGCGCGGCGTCCCATCCGCCGTCGCCCGGCTCGAGCGCGGCTCCGCTCAGCCTCGGCGCCAGCGAACCGAGGCCGGCCGCGTTGCGAGGCTCCGTCACCAGTGGCTCCCTTCGGTCGGATTCAAGGGCGGCATGATGGCGAACGCGTCGGGCCGAGGCGCCGGGGCGGGTCGGGCGTCTACGGCGGCGGGGTGGGGGGTGGCGGCCTGGTCGCCGGGGCTCGTTCTTGCGCCTCCGGTTACGCCGGCGGGGCGTCACGTTGCACTCGGCGTGGCGCGGGCCAGGGCCCCTTGACCCCTGGGCGAGTTACCCGTCTCATACCCGAGATAACTCGCCCAACCCCCCGAGGCGGTCCACAGAGACACCGGCCGAATGTGACGGGACGCAGACACGGCAGACGCACCCTCCTACCCAGCCGCAGTAAGCGCGTGGACCCTCCACGGCGCGGCGGACGCCGCGGGGGTGGCGATCCGTCGTGGCCGTGGGGCGGCCTGGGCCGGCGCCCTAGTCCGTCCGGACGATCAAGACGCTGCAGGGCGCGTGGTGGGACAGCTTGTTCGGCACCCCGCCCAGGAGGTATCGGCGGGCTCCGGTCATTCCCTTGTTGCCGACCACGATCAGGTCCACGTCGCGGGCTATGGCCACGTCCAGCAGTACGTCCGCCGGGTCGCCGGGATGTGCCTCGAACTCCACCTCCACGCCTTGCTCCTCGGCGCGGCGCGCGGCGCGCGTCAGGACCTGCTCCGCGACCTCACGGACGTCGATCGTGGCCACCGCGGCGCTGCTGGGGACGGACTCCCGATGGCGCTCGCCGGGCCTGAAGGCGGCCACGAGGAGCAGGCGGGCCTCGATGGCCTTCGCCAGGTCCACGGCCTCGCGCACCGCGGTCTCAGCCCGCGCTGACCCATCTGTGCCCACCAGGACCGAACTGAACACGATCTCCCTTTCCAGGCGGCACCGCGGCCGCAGACGCGACCCTACCGACTCCGCCGCGCCGACGCGAGGCCCCGAGATGGGGGAACCTCCATCCACCTTGGCGCTTGCTTCCGGCCCTTCCGGGGGAACAGAATCACCTGTGAGCTCCGATCCGCTTGTGCTCGGCGTGGACGTGGGCGGGACCAAGGTGGCCGTGGGAGTGGTCCGGGCCGCGGTGGTCAGCCAACTCGAGGAGTCGCCCACGCCGCTGACGGACGCGGACACGCTGCTGGACGGGGTCGAGGCGACCGTGCGCCGGGTGATCGACCAGGTCGGTCGGCCTGCGGCGGTGGGGGTTGGCGTTCCCTCTCAGATCGAGTACGCCACGGGCACCGTGGAATCGAGCGTGAACATCCCGCTCACGGGGGTGCCGCTGGGCGAGGAGCTCGGGCGCCGCTTCGGCATACCCGTGTTCGTGGACAACGACGCCAACTGCGCGGCGCTCGCAGAGGCGCAGTTCGTGGACGACGCCCCGGCGAGCGCGCTCGTGATGCTCACCCTCGGGACCGGCGTGGGCGGCGGGGTGGTGATCGGCGGCGAGATCTTCCGCGGCGCGCACGGCCTCGGCGCCGAGCTCGGCCACTTCACGATCGACCCCGACGGGCCGCCCTGCCCCGGGAAGTGTCCCGGCCAGGGCTGCATCGAGGCCTATTGCAGCGGCCAGGCCCTCGAGCGCGACGCAACCCAGGTCGCGCTCGACATGCCGGGCAGCCGCCTCGCCTCGGCTCTCGGCGCGGACGGCAAGGTGTCGGGCCGAACCCTGGTGGAGGCGGCGCACGAGGGCGATGCCGACGCCCTCCGGGTGTTCGAGCGCTTCGGGCGCATGCTCGGCGTGGCTATCGCCGGGTACGTGAACGTCTTCGAGCCCCAGTACATCGTGATCGGGGGCGGCCTCTCGCGCGCGTCCGACCTGTACCTCGAGCGGGCCGTGGACGAGGCCGGCTCGCGCGCGTTACCGGCGCTGTGGAAGCGGGTTACGGTCTCCCTCGCCCGCGGCGGTGCCAATGCCGGGGTCATCGGGGCGGGCGTACTCGCGGCGCAAGAGGCGGCGCGCGATACTGCGCCCCCGCGGATCGAATCGATAGAGGGAGCCGAATGACCACCGCCATCGCAGGAACCGACCTCGAGCAGCTCTCCATCAACACGATCCGCACCCTCTCGATGGATGCGGTGCAGAAGGCCAACTCGGGCCATCCCGGCGCGCCGATGGCGCTCGCGCCGATCGCCTACCTGCTCTACACGCGGGTCATGAAGCACAACCCCCGGAATCCGCACTGGTTCGATCGCGACCGCTTCGTGCTCTCCGCCGGGCACGCCTCGATGCTCCTCTACTCGACCCTTCACCTGAGCGGCTACGGGATCAGCCTGGAGGATCTCGAGAACTTCCGCCAGCTGGGCAGCCCCACTCCCGGTCATCCCGAGTACGAGGCCGAGGGTGCTCCTGGGGTGGAGGTCACCACCGGCCCGTTGGGCCAGGGCGTGGGCAACGCGGTGGGCCTTGCGCTGGCTGAGCGGATGCTCGCGGCCCGCTTCAACACGGACGGCCACGAGATCGTCGACCATTTCACCTACGCGATCGCGAGCGACGGCGACATGCAGGAGGGAGTGGCCTCCGAGGCGAGCTCGCTGGCCGGGCACCTCGGGCTCGGCAGGCTCACCGTCTTCTACGACGACAACAAGATCCAGCTCGCCGGCGAGACGAAGATGGCCTTCAGCGAAGACGTGGGGAAGCGCTACGAGGCCTACGGCTGGCACGTGCAGAACCTGGGCGAGGACCTCGGGTTGGATCACGTCGCGGAGGCGATCGAGGCGGCTCACGCGGTGGCCGACCGGCCGTCCCTGATCATCCTGCGGACCCACATCGGGTTCGGCTCGCCCAACAAGCAGGACAGCCAGAAGGCTCACGGCTCCCCGCTCGGGGAGGACGAGGTGCGACTCACCAAGGAGGCCTACGGCTGGGACCCCGATGCCCATTTCCTGGTCCCGGACGCGGTGAGGGAGCACTTCGCCACGGCCGTCGAGCGGGGCGCGGGGGCGGAGGCGGAGTGGAACGAGCGCCTCGAGGCCTACCGGCGCGAGCAGCCCGAGCTCGCCGAGCCGTTCTCGCTCTTCATGGACGGGCGGCTGCCGGACGGCTGGGACGCTGAGCTACTGCGCTTCAGCCCGGACGACAAGCCGGTCGCGACCCGTAAGGCCTCGAACGAGGTGATCCAGTGGATCGCCGCGCGCGTGCCGACGCTGGTCAGCGGCTCGGCCGACCTCGAGCCCTCCACGCTCACCGAGATCGATGGCGGCGGCAGCGTGACCCGCGACGACTACTCCGGCCGGAACGTGCACTACGGCGTGCGCGAGCACGGCATGGGGGCGGTGGTGAACGGCCTGAACCTCCACGGAGTGCGGGCGTTCGGCTCCACCTTCTTCAACTTCCTCGACTACATGAAGGGCGCGGTGCGCCTGGCGGCGCTCATGCACCTGCCGGTGATCCACGTGTACACCCACGACTCGATCGGCCTCGGCGAGGACGGCCCGACCCATCAGCCGGTGGAGCAGCTGGCCCACCTGCGCGCCACCCCCAACATCAACGCCGTCCGGCCGGCGGACGCCAACGAGACCGCGCTGGCCTGGGTCTTCGCCCTCGAGCAGGAGGACGGTCCCTGCGCACTGGTGCTGAGTCGCCAGAACCTGCCGATCCTGGACGCCGAGCGGATCCCCAGGGACGCGATCAGCCGTGGCGCCTACACGCTGCGCGAGTCGTCGAAGGGCGCCGAGGCCGACCTGATCCTGATCGGAACCGGGTCGGAGGTGTCGATCTGCATCGACGCCGCCGAGGCGCTCGAGGCGGACGGGCTGGCCACCCGGGTGGTGAGCATGCCCTGCTTCGATCGCTTCAGCGAGCAGGACGCGGACTATCGCGACGAGGTGCTGCCGCCCTCGTGTCGCGCGCGGATCTCCGTTGAGGCCGCCGCTACCTTCGGCTGGGAGCGGTGGACGACCGAGGACGGCGAGGCCATCGGCATGACAGGCTTCGGAGCCTCGGGTCCGCAGCCCGCGCTGTACGAGCACTTTGGATTCACGCCCGAGCACGTGGCGGAACGGGGCAGGGCAGTGGTCGAGCGGCTCGCCGCAAAGACATGAGAGGAGCCCAATGAGCGTCGAAGCTTCGGTGAACCCGCGACTCGCGGCCCTGACGGCCGCGGGAACGAGCGTCTGGCTGGACCAGATCAGCCGCGGCCTGATAACCAGCGGTGAGCTGGAGCGCCTGATCCGGCGAGGACTCGCTGCGCGGAGTGACCTCCAACCCGGCGATCTTCGAGAAGGCGATCCTGGGCTCCACGGACTACGACGAGCAGCTGACGGAGCTCGCCGAGCAGAGCCTGGACGCGCGCCGGATCTACGAGGAGATCGCGATCCTCGACGTGCAAACGGCCTGTGACGTGCTGCGGCCCGTCTGGGACGACGCGGACGGCGCGCACGGATTCGTGTCGCTCGAGGTGGAGCCCGCCGTGGCCCACGACACCGACCTGACCATCGAGCAGGCCCATGACTTCTGGCGGCGGGTGGACCGCCCCAACCTGATGGTCAAGATCCCCGGCACCGAGGAGGGCGTGCCGGCCATCGAGGAGGCCATCGCCGCCGGGATCAACGTGAACGTGACGCTGCTCTTCTCGGTCGAGTCCTACAACGCCATCGCCGAGGCCTACATCCGGGGCATGGAGCGGCGGCTGGACGCGGGCGAGTCCATGGACGTCCACTCGGTGGCGAGCTTCTTCGTCTCCCGGGTGGACACGGAGGTGGACAAGCGACTGGAGGCGCTCGGGCGCGAGGACCTGCGCGGCGTCGCGGCGATCGCCAACGCGCGGGCCGCGTACCAGCACTTCAAGGAGCTGTTCCTCGGAGAGCGCTTCGCGCGTGTCCGCGACGCGGGCGCCCCGGTGCAGCGACCGCTGTGGGCCTCCACCGGGGTCAAGGATCCTCAGTACTCCGAGACCAAGTACGTGGACAGCCTCGTAGGGCCGCACACGGTGAACACCATGCCGATGCCCACGCTGCTCGCCTGCGCCGAGCTGCTCGAGGTGCACGGGGCGACGGCCGATCAGGACCCCACGCCGGACCTGCAGGCGCTCGCCGATGCCGGCATCGACATGGGCGACGTGACCAAGAAGCTCCTCAAGGAGGGCATCCAGAAGTTCGTGGAGCCCTTCGACGCCCTGATGGAAGGCATCGAGCTGGCGCGCGAGGGAGTGGTCACCGGCCGTCCGGCCACGATCAAGTCCGCGCTCCCGGACGAGCTGGAGCCGGCGATCGTGAAGCGGGTGCAGCAGGCGCTCGACGAGGACGTGGTCAAGCGCATATGGAGCAAGGACGAGTCGCTCTGGGGCGGCCCCGGCGTGCCCGAGATCGCGAATCGCCTGGGCTGGCTCACGATCAGCGACAAGATGCTCGACCACGCGGACGAGCTCGGCGAGTTCGTGGCGTCGGTCAAGGCGGACGGCTTCACGGACGTGGCCCTGCTCGGCATGGGGGGGTCGAGCCTGGGGCCGGAGGTCATCCGGCG
Organism: uncultured Thermoleophilaceae bacterium; assembly: GCA_963759625.1. GTDB lineage: Bacteria > Actinomycetota > Thermoleophilia > Solirubrobacterales > Thermoleophilaceae > JACVRW01. Next base: position 452,320 of record CAVXAD010000008.1, read on the forward strand.
CTCCTTCGGCGACATCCCCGGGGGGCTGCGCCTGCACGTGCTCGACTCGACGGACCCGGGCGCGGTGCTCGCCCTGGAGCGCTCCGTGGACCTGGAGCACACGCTGTTCCTCGTCTCGTCGAAGTCGGGCGGCACGATCGAGACGCTCTCGCACATGCGCTACTTCCTCGAGCGCGGCGGCGGCGACGGCAGTCGCTTCGTGGTCGTCACCGATCCCGGCAGCCCGCTGGTGGACACGGCGAAGGAGCTCGGGTTCCGGCGCGTGTTCGAGAACGACCCCAACATCGGCGGGCGCTACTCGGTGCTCTCCTACTTCGGCCTCGTCCCGGCGGCGCTGGCGGGCGTGAACGTCGAGGCCCTCCTGAGCGCCGCCCAGGTGGCGGAGCAGAACAGCGCGAGCAGGGGTGACGCCGGCGCGAACTCGGGCCTCTGGCTGGGCGTCGTGATGGGCGAGCTGGCACTGCAGGGGCGCGACAAGCTCACGTTCGTGGTGTCCCCGCCGATCGAGAGCTTCGGGCTCTGGGGCGAGCAGCTCGTGGCGGAGTCCACCGGCAAGCACGGCAAGGGCATCCTGCCGGTGGCGGACGAGCCGCTGGGCGCCGCGGACGCCTACGGCGACGACCGCGTGTTCGTCTACCTGAGGAACCCCGACGACCCCGAGGAGACGCTGGACCAGCGCGTGGAGGAGCTGGGCCGGGCCGGTCACCCGACGATAACCCTGGAAGTGCACGGGGCCGCCGACCTCGGGCGGGTCTTCTTCTTCGCCGAGTTCGCGACGGCGGTGGCCGGCTGGGTGCTCGGCATCAACCCGTTCGACCAGCCCAACGTGCAGGAGGCCAAGGACAACACCGCCAAGGTGCTGGAGGCGGGCGACCTGCCCGACGTGGACCCGGGCGACCTCGAGGAGCTCATCAAGGGCGCGGGGCCGCCGCACTACCTGGCCGTACTCGGCTTCGCGGCGCCTTCGGAGGCGATCGATGCCGCGGTGGCCGAGCTGCGCGCGGCCGTCCGCGACGCGACGAAGGCCACCACGACGTTCGGCTACGGCCCGCGCTACCTCCACTCCACCGGCCAGATGCACAAGGGCGGGCCGCCGACCGGCCTCTTCCTGCAGTTCGTGCACGACGGCGACGAGGACGTGGAGATCCCGGGCGCCGGCTACACGTTCGGGCACCTGAAGCACGCCCAGGCGATCGGCGACCTGCTCACGCTGCGCGATCACGGCCTGTCCGCCGTTCAGGTAAGGATCGACGGGGATGTGGCCGAGGGCGTGAGAGACCTCACCCGGCGACTGAAGGAGGCACTCGGATGAAGCTCGGGTTCGTAGGTCTGGGGAAGATGGGCGGCAACATGGTCCATCGCATCCATCGCGACTCGGACCACGAGGTCGTGGCATTCGACTTCAGCGCCGAGGCGGTGAGCGAGGCCGAGGGTCACGGCGCGGCCGGCGCCGCGTCGCTCGAGGATCTCGTGGCGAAGCTGGAGCCGCCGCGCTCGGTGTGGATCATGGTCCCGGCCGGCGATCCCACCGAGCAGACGGTGGCGAAGCTCGCGGAGCTGCTGGAAAGCGGCGACACCATCATCGACGGCGGCAACACGAAGTGGACGGACGACGTCCGGCGGGCCAAGGAGCTCGAGCCGAAGGGCATCAACTACGTGGACGTCGGCACGAGCGGCGGCGTGTGGGGCCTCGAGGTGGGCTACTGCATGATGGTGGGCGGGCCCGAGGAGGCGGTCGGGCGGATCGCGCCGATCCTGGACGTGCTCGCCCCGCCGCCGGACGACCAGTGGGGTCCGGGGTGGAACCGGATGGGCGAGTCGGGCTCGGGCCACTACGTGAAGATGGTCCACAACGGGGTGGAGTACGGCCTGATGCAGGCCTATGCCGAGGGCTTCGAGCTCTTCACGAAGTCGGACTTCGAGCTCGACAACGAGAAGATCGCGAAGCTCTGGATGCAGGGATCCGTCGTGCGCTCGTGGCTGTGCGAGCTGGCCGCGCTCGCCTTCAAGCAGGAGGGCAACGACCTGGCCGACATCCGCGGCTTCGTGAACGACTCCGGCGAGGGACGCTGGACGATCGAGGACGCGATCGACCACGACGTGCCCGTACCCGTGATCACGGCCGCTCTGTTCGCCCGCTTCACGAGCCGCGGGGGCGGGGACTACACCGCCCGGGTGCTTGCCGCGCTCCGCAACCAGTTCGGGGGCCACGCCGTCGAGAAGGCCTCATGAGCGCCACGACCGCGCCGGCGAACCCCCTGACGGAAGGGCTCGAGCGGCAGCCCGTCCATCCCACGACGCTGGTCATCTTCGGCGGGACCGGCGATCTGGCCAAGCGGAAGCTGCTGCCGGCCATCTACAACCTCGCGCACGAGGGGGCACTGCCCGAGCGCTTCAACCTGATCGCCGTGTCGCGGAGCGACATCCCGCACGACGACTACAGGGACATGGCGCTCGACTCGATCAAGGAGTTCTCCCGGCGCAAGCCCGACGAGAAGGTGCTCGAGCGGCTGCTCCAGAACGTGCGCTACGTGTCGGGCACGTTCGACGACGACTCGATGTACAAGCGCCTGAAGGAGTGCCTCGAGGAGTTCGACAAGGACGCAGGAATGGTGTTCAACCGCGTCTTCTACCTGTCCACGGCGCCGACCTTCTTCTCCGTCATCGTGGGCAAGCTCGGCGAGTACGGGCTGAACGAGCACGACGACTCCGAGGTCCGCGTGGTGATCGAGAAGCCGATCGGCAGGAACCTCGCCGAGGCGATCGAGCTGAACAGGGCGGTGCTGAGCGTGCTGAGGGAGGACCAGGTCTTCCGGATCGACCACTACCTCGGCAAGGAAACCGTCCAGAACATGATGGCGCTGCGATTCGCCAACGGCCTGTTCGAGCCGATCTGGAACCGCAACTTCATCGACTACGTCCAGATCACGGCCGCAGAGGACCTCGGGGTGGGCACGCGCGCCGGGTACTACGACACCTCGGGCGCGCTCCGCGACCTCGTGCAGAACCACATGCTGCAGCTGCTCGCGCTGCTCTGCATGGAGCCGCCCGTGACCTTCTCGGCGGACGACGTGCGCGACGAGAAGGTGAAGGTCCTCCACGCCATCCACGCGCCGGTGGTGGAAGAAGTGCCGAAGATCACCGTCCATGCCCAGTACGGGGCCGGGATGGTGGGAGGCCAGCAGGTCCCCGGCTACCTCCAAGAGCAGGATGTGCCGCCGGACTCGCGGACCGAGACCTACGCGGCGCTGCGGCTCGAGGTGGACAACTGGCGCTGGGCCGGCGTGCCGATCTACCTGCGCACGGGCAAGCGGCTGGCGCGCAAGATCACCGAGATCGCCGTGACGCTCAAGCCAGTGCCGCACCTCGCCTTCGATCAGCAGGGTTCCGTGGGCGTTCAGCCCAACCAGCTGATCATGACCATGCAGCCAAACGAGGGAGTGGCGTTGACGCTCGGGGCGAAGATCCCCGGCAGCCGCATGCGCATCCGGCCGGTGAACATGGAGTTCCTCTACGGCACGGCATTCCTCTCACAGTCGCCGGAGGCCTATGAGCGGCTCATACTCGACGCCATGCGGGGCGACGCCACGCTCTTCACCCGCGACGACGAGGTGGAGGCGCAGTGGCGCATCATCGACCCGATCCTCCAGGGGTGGGAGGCCTCCTCCGGCCCGCTGCCGCAGTACCCCGCCGGCTCCAGCGGGCCGGAGGAGGCCAACTCGATACTCGAAGAAGGGCATCGATGGCGGACAATCTGAGCGATCTGAGCGATGTCAGCTGGATGCACGGTGTCTGGGCCGCCCAGGACACCACACCCTCCGACATAGCTGCCGCGCTGCAGGAGCTGCTGAAGCAACGCCACGACGAGGACGAGGCCATCGCGCCCGCGCGCGTGCTCAACCTCGTGGTGATCGCGGACCGCGAGTGGCGCGGCGAGATCCTCAACCGGCTCGAGCGAGTCGGCCGGTTCCACCCCTCCCGGCTGATCCTCTGCGCGGTCGAGCCCGGCCGCACCCAGCTCGACGCCTGGGCCACCATGAGGTTCGAGGGCGAACCGGGGCCGGGCGAGCTCGCCCTCTGCCACGAGGAGGTGCTCGTGGACATCGGCGAGCACCACCTGACGCAGATGGACACGATCGTGGACCCACTGGTGGTGAGCGACCTGGCCACCGTCGTCTGGTCGCCGCACGGGCATCCCGAGGCCGTGGACTCCCTCCTGCGGCTGGCCCAGGTGGTGTTGATCGATTCCGAGATGGAGCCGGACCCCGCCGCCGCGGCCAAACGCGCCCGCGAGCTGGAGGAGCGCGCCTACGTGGTCGACCTCGCCTGGCTCCGCTCGACACCGTGGCGGGAGCGGGTGGCCGCCACCTTCGACCCCGGGCCCTGGCGCCGGGAGCTGTCCGCGATCAGCGCGGTCACGGCGCGCCACCGGCCCGACTCGGTGATCACCGGGGTGCTCTTCTTCGGCTGGCTCGCCTCCCGATTGGGGTGGAAGCCCGCCGACCTCATGCGACACGAAGGCTCCCTGTACGGGCGCGCGAGCGGCCGTCGCAACGACATCGAGCTACGACTCGAGCCGGATCCGCACCAGAGCGCGCCGGGCCTGGCGGGTATCACCGTCGAGACGGCGTCGGGCACGAGCATCTCGCTCGACCGCGGCCCGGGTGGCCTCGCCGCCCGGCGCGTCACGCGTGACGGGGCCGAGGTGTCCTGGACGTTGCTGGGGGCCTCGCGCGGTGAGGCCGGGATCCTCGGTGAAGGCGTCCGCCAGGCGCTGCTACGCGACCACACCTACGGCCCGGCGCTGGCGGCGGCCGAGGCGATGCTGGGGTGACGGAGCGCCAGTGACGGGTACCCCAGCCCACTCGGGCGCGTGGCGGATCCGGCAGCTCGCCGGCGCGGGCGCGCTCAGCTCGAGCCCCTTCCCGCCGATCGCCCAGTACGGCTTCCTGTCCGATTGCGAGACCTGCGCACTCGTGGCGCCGAGCGGCAACGTCGAGTGGCTGTGCCTGCCCCGCTTCGACTCACCCAGCATCTTCGGGGCCATTCTCGACCGCGACGCCGGTCTGTTCCGGATCGGGCCCGCCGACGTGGATGTTCCCGCCGACCGCCGCTACCTGCCCGGGACGATGGTGCTCGAGACGAGCTGGGGCACCCGGGGAGGCTGGATCATCGTCCGCGACGTGCTGCTGATGGGCCCATGGCACCACGAGCACGACCGCTCGAACAGCCACCGGCGCTCGCCCACCGACTACGACTCCGACCACGTCCTCCTCCGCCTCGTGCGCTGCGTCAACGGCGAGGTGCAGGTCCTCCTCGACTGCGAGCCGGTCTTCGACTACGGGCGCTCGGGGGCGAAATGGGAGTACACGGAGGGGGGCTACCACAACGCCAAGGCCACCGGCGACGGGACGGACATCGAAGTCGCATTGACCACGGACATGCGGATCGGGTTCGAGGGATCGCGGGCCACGGCGCGCACCCTGATGAAGGAGGGCGACACGCTGTTCGTGGCCCTCTCATGGTCCAAGCATCCGCCCCCCGCCACCTACGGCGAGGCCTATGAGCGGATGGTCTGGACCGCCCACCACTGGCAGCACTGGCTCGACCACGGCAACTTCCCCGATCACCCCTGGCGCACCTACCTCCAGCGCAGCGCACTCACGCTCAAGGGGCTCTCCTACGCGCCGACCGGCGCACTCGTGGCGGCGGCCACGACCTCGCTGCCCGAGACACCGGGCGGCGAACGCAACTGGGACTACCGCTACACCTGGATCCGGGATGCCACGTTCATGCTCTGGAGCCTCTACACGCTCGGGTTCGACTGGGAGGCGAACGACTTCTTCTACTTCATCGCCGACTTGGCCGAGGCCGAGGAGCGCCAGCTTCAGATCATGTACGGCATCGGCGGGGAGGCCCAGCTTCCCGAGGAGACGCTCGACCACATGTCCGGCTACGAGGGGGCGAGTCCCGTGCGGGTCGGCAACGGCGCCTACCACCAGGATCAGCACGACGTCTGGGGCGCGATCCTCGACTCGTTCTACCTCCACACCAAGTCCCGGGACTATCTGCCGGAGCGCATCTGGCCGATCCTCGTGAAGCAGGTGGAGACCGCCCTCGACAACTGGAGGGAGAAGGACCGCGGCATCTGGGAGGTGCGTGGCGAGCCCAAGCACTTCACCTCCTCGAAGCTCATGTGCTGGGTCGCGGCCGACCGGGGCGCGGCGCTCGCCGAGATTCGCGAGGATCTCGAGTACGCGACCCGCTGGCGAGCGGCGGCCGACGAGATCCATGCAGACATCTGCGAGCAGGCGGTGGACGATCGGGGTGTCTTCTGCCAGCACTACGAGACCGACGCCCTCGACGCCTCCGTGCTGCTCATGCCGCTTGTCCGCTTCCTGCCTCCCGAGGACGTGCGCATCCGCACGACGGTGCTCGCGATCGCCGACGAGCTGACGATCGACGGACTCGTGCTGCGCTACCGCACGGAGGAAACCGACGACGGCCTCGCGGGCGAGGAGGGCAGCTTCACGATCTGCTCCTTCTGGCTCGTCTCCGCGCTGGTGGAGATCGGCGAGATCAAGCGCGCCCAGGAGCTCTGCGAGAAGCTCCTGTCCTACGCCAGCCCGCTCGGGCTGTACGCGGAGGAGATCGACCCGCGCTCCGGGCGCCACCTGGGGAACTTCCCGCAGGCCTTCACGCACCTGGCTCTGATCAACGCAGTGATGCACGTGATACGCGCCGACGAGGGCGTCGAAGCCGGCGCGCTCCCGCTCGACCGCGACCTTATCCGCCAGCGCCAGTGGAGGTGATGCCACGGTGATCGAGCGGCGTCCTGACCGCGGCACCCGGGGCGCCATGAGGCGCCGCATGCCGCTTGCAACAACAGCGCGGGACCTTTAGGTTCGAGGCCCCGCCGACCCCCGGAGGAAATTGTGCCCACAGCCGGAGCGCCGTCTTCGAATCGTCGTCGAGAGCCTTGCTCTCTATCGCCGTGCCGCCAATTACATCGCCGTGGCGATGATCTACCTGCAGGACAACCACCTGCTCAAGGAGCCGCTGAAGCCGGAGCACATCAAGCACAGGCTGCTCGGCCACTGGGGGACGGTGCCGGGGATCAACCTGATGTACGCGGGGCTCAACCGATTGATCCTGGACACCGGCGCATCCGTCCTCCTGGTGACCGGGCCCGGCCACGGCGCGCCCGCGAACCTGGCCAACCTCTGGATCGACGGCTGTCTCGAGGACGTGCGGCCGGAGCTGAGCCGCGACGCCGAGGGCCTCGGAAGGCTGGTACGCAGCTTCTCCTGGCCGGGCGGCTTCCCGAGCCATCTCGCGCCGATCGTTCCAGGGACGATCCACGAGGGCGGCGAACTGGGGTACGCGCTCGCCACGGCGTTCGGGGCCGCGCTCGACAACCCGGACCTGATCGTCGGGTGCATCGTTGGCGACGGCGAGGCCGAGACCGGCCCCACGGCCGGCGCCTGGCACTCGAACAAGTTCCTCGACCCCGCGACCTGCGGTGCGGTTCTGCCGATGCTCCACCTGAACGGCTACAAGATCGCCAACCCCACGATCTACAAGTCGATGAACGACGAGGAGCTGACGAAGCTCTTCGAGGGCTACGGCTGGCGCCCGCTGATCGTCGGGGGCGAGGACGACCTCGACGCCGAGATGGCCGCGGCGCTCGACACGGCTTACGCGGATATCCGCGAGCTCCAGGAGGCGTCGCGCGGCTCGAACAGGCCCGAGCGGCCGCGCTGGCCGATGCTCGTGGTGCGCACGCTCAAGGGCTGGACCGGTCCGAAGGAGGTGGACGGGGTCAAGGTCGAAGGGCACCTCCAAGGCCCATCAGGTCCCCGCGATGCAGGCGAAGACCAACCCCGAGCATCTCAAGATCCTCGAGGAGTGGCTGCGCTCCTACGGCCCGGAGGAGCTGTTCGACGACGACGGCGCTCCAGTCGCGGAGATCGCCGCCGCGTGCCCTGACGGCGACCTGCGCATGGGGGCGAACTCACACGTCAACGGCGGCCAGCCTCCGCAAGCCGCTGGCGCTGCCCGACCTGAAGGACCACGCGACGCCGGTCTCGAGCGCCGGGGCCGACAACGGCAGCGCCCTGATGGCGCTCGGGGGCTACTTCAGGGACGTGTTCAGCCTCAACCAGGACGAGAAGAACTTCCGCATGATGTGTCCGGACGAGATCGCCTCGAACCGTCTCGGCGCCGTGTTCGAGGTCGAGAACCACGCCTGGCAGTGGCCGCTCGATCCCGAGATCGACACCGGGCACTCGCCCGACGGCCGGATCATGGAGGTGCTCTCGGAGCACAACTGCCAGGGCTGGCTGCAGGGCTACGTGCTCACCGGTCGCCACGGCGTGTTCCCCTGCTACGAGGCCTTCATCCCGATCGTCGACGGGATGGTCAACCAGTACGGGAAGTTCCTCAAGATGTCCCGCGACGAGGCGCCCTGGCGCGAGCCGGTGTCCGGGCTCAACTACCTGCTCACCTCGGTGGGGTGGCGCCAGGACCACAACGGCTACTCGCACCAGATGCCGGGCTTCATCAACTCGATGCTCAACCGCAAGACGGACTTCGCCCGCGTCTACCTGCCACCGGACGCCAACACCCTGGTGGCGACCATGGCGAAGGTGCTCGAGAGCACCAGCACGATCAACCTCGTGATCGCCTCGAAGCACCCGCTGCCGCAATGGCTCACGATGGAGGAGGCGGAGGCGCACGTCGAGGCCGGTGCGTCGCGCTGGGGGTTCGCCTCCAGCGACGACGTGGCCGAGCCGGACGTGGTGCTCGCCGGCTGCGGCACGATCCCCACGATGGAGCTGCTCGCCACCACCAGCCTGCTGCGGGAGGAGACGCCCGAGCTGAAGGTTCGCTTCGTCAACGTCAACGACATCTTCCGCCTGGCGTTGCCGGAGGCTCACCCCAACGGCATGTCCAACGCGGAGTTCAACGACCTGTTCACCGAGGACAAGCCGGTGATCTTCAATTTCCACGGCTATGCCTCGGCGATCCACCAGCTCATCCACCGGCGCGTGAAGCAGGAGCGCTTCCACGTGCGCGGCTACGCGGAGGAGGGGACCACCACCACCCCGTTCGACCTGCTTGCGATGAACGGCGTGGACCGCTACCAGCTCGGCATCGAGGCGCTGCGCCGGGTGGACATCGAGGCTGCGGACAGCGTGGAGGGAATGTCGGGCGAGTTCGCCGTGCGGACGATCCAGGGCGCGGCGAACACGATCGACAAGCTGAAGGCGAAGCTGGAGGAGCACCGCGCATACATCCGCGAAGAGGGGAACGACCCGCCGGAGATCCTCGAGTGGACGTGGTCGCGCAACGGCGCGGGCGCTTCCTGACTGCTCGCTTGGCGCGCAGCCTCTACATCACCGGGATGGAGCCTGACAGCGGCAAGTCCGTGGTCGCGCTCGGGCTGATGGAGATGCTCTCGTCACGCGTGGAGCGCGTCGGCTTCTTCCGGCCGATCGTGGCTTCCGGCGGGATCGATCCCCAGATCGAGCTGATGCGGCGGCGCTACCACCTCGACGCGCAGCACGACCAGATGCATGCGCTCACCGACGACGAGGCGCAGGCGGCGATCGCGGGGGGCTCCTACGAGGAGGTCAAGAAGCGGGTGGTGTCCGCCTACCGCGCGCTGGCGGACGGCTACGACGTGGTCGTCTGCGAGGGCAGCGACTTCACCGGACGCACGCCGGCGCTCGACTTCGAGCTGAATGCCGACCTCGCCAACGATCTCGGCTGCCCGGTGCTCGCGGTGGTCGGGGGCGCGTCCGCGGACGAGGCCACGCTCCGCCGCGCGGATCGCCGGGGAGTTCCTCGGGCAGGAGGGTTGCGAGGTACTCGGAGTGATCGTCAACCGGGTGCCGGTCAAGGTCATGCCGGAGGTGGCGCGCAGCCTGGCGAGCCAGGACGCGAAGTGGCCCGTGTACGTGGTGCCCGAGCAGCCCGAGCTGGCCTACCCGACCGTCGCCGAGGTGGTCAGCGCGCTGAACGCTCGCCCGATCACGGACGCGAAGGATCTGCGGAAAGCCTCGTGGGCGGGGGTCTCGCTGGCGCCCGAGCACACGCGACGAGCTGCTCCAGCGTGACGTCCGCGCCGTGAGGATCGGCGCGATGAGCGTCGAGCACTTCATCGACGACCTCGTGGACGGGACGCTCGTGATCGTGCCCGGCGATCGACCCGACATCCTCGTCGCGAGCATCATCTCCACGCTCTCCTCGGCGTTCCCGGCGGTGGCCGGTGTGGTGATCACAGCCGGATACGAGCTCCACCCCGGAGTGCGACGGCTGCTCGAGACGGCCCCCTTCCCGGTGCTGGAGGTGCCGCAGCGGACCTACGCGGCGGCCACGGCCGTGGAGTCCGTGCGGCCCGTCATAACGGCTGACAACCAGCGCAAGATCGCCGCCGCACTCGGCGGCTTCGAGTCGGGTGTGGACGCTGACGAGCTCGAGGAGCGGATCAACCTCGAGCGTCCCGCGCGCATGACGCCGACCATGTTCGAGTACGAGCTGATCGAGCGGGCGCAGGCGAACTCGCAGCACATCGTTCTGCCCGAGGGGGACGACGAGCGCGTGCTGCGCGCCGCGGAGATCCTGCTCCGCCGCGGCGCCGTGGAGCTGACCATCCTGGGCGACCCCGAGCAGGTGGGCGGCCGCGCTGCGGCGCTCGGGCTCGACCTGAGCGGCGCGCGCTTCGTGGACCCCGCCACCGCGTCGCAGCGCGGGCGCTACGCGGCCACCTACCACGAGCTGCGAAAGCACAAGGGCGTCACCGAGGAGCTCGCCTACGACACGGTCGAGGACGTCTGCTACTTCGGCACGCTGATGGTGCACGCGGGCGACGCGGACGGCATGGTCTCGGGCGCGGCGCACACGACCGGCGACACGATCCGGCCGGCCTTCGAGATCGTCAAGGCGCGCAAGGGCGTATCCGTCGTCTCGAGCGTGTTCCTGATGGGCCTTCCCGACCGCGTGCTGGTCTACGGCGACTGCGCGGTCAACCCCAAGCCCGACGTCGAGCAGCTCGCGGACATCGCGATCAGCTCCGCTGAGACCGCCGCCACATTCGGGATCGAGCCGCTGATCGCGATGCTGTCCTACTCCACGGGAGAGTCCGCGAAGGGCGCCGACGTGGACGCGGTTCGCGAGGCCACCGAGCTCGTCCGCGCGCGGCGGCCCGACCTGCAGGTGGAGGGGCCGATCCAGTACGACGCCGCGGTCGACCCGGGCGTGGCCGAGAAGAAGCTCCCCGACAGCCCGGTGGCCGGCCACGCGACGGTGTTCGTGTTTCCGGATCTCGAGACCGGAAATATCGCTTACAAGGCCGTCCAGCGCTCTGCCGGCGCGGTCGCGATCGGGCCGGTGCTGCAAGGGCTCAACAAGCCGGTGAACGATCTCAGCCGCGGGTGTCTCGTGGCCGACATCGTGAGCACGGTCGTGATCACCGCCATCCAGGCGCAAGAGGTCTCGGGGGGGAGTACCTCGCGGCTGCGTGTAAAACTGCCCACGGGCCGAGAGAAGGAGACAGCAAAAGCGTGACTGAGCAGATTCCAACCGACGTCCTCGACTACCTCCGCTCCCAGAAGTCGCTGACGCTCGCGACGCACGGGAGCGATGGCCCCTGGGCCGCGACCCTGACCTTCGTCAACGACGGCCCGGTCCTCTACGTCTGGACCAAGCCGGGATCGAACACCGCACGGCACATCGACGAGGAGCCCACCGCGGCGTTCGCGATCGACGAGTACGCGGAGGATTGGCGCCAGACCAAGGGTGTCCAGGGCCGGGGCGGCTGCAGGGTGGTCCAGGGGGAGGAGATCGCGCGGGCGGCGGACCTCTTCGGGCAGAAGTACCCCCAGCTGCGTCCCGGGGCCACGAGCGCGGTCGTGTTCTTCCGCATCGATCCCGACACGCTCGAGTTCATCGACAACTCGCGCGGGATCGCGGAGGAGGGTGACTTCGGGGCCGACTACCGCCGTCAGTCCGTGCTCGACATCCCGGTGATCGACGAGAATTGACGCCGGGTCGATGAGCGCTCTGCAGCAAGCACGTGCACACTTCGACGAGGGTGCGTTCGGCAAGGCCCACGAGGCGGCCTCGGCGGGCCTCGAGGGCGCGCCCGACGACGTGGAGCTGCTGAGGCTGGCGGGTCGCGCCGGGGTGGAACTGGGCTCGGACGACGCCGTGGACCAGCTCAGGACGGTCGCCACGCTGCGGCCGGACTCCGCCGAGTCCTGGCGCGACCTGGCCGACGCGCTGGCCGCCGAGGGGCGTACCGGCGAGGCGAGCGAGGCCTTCCGCAAGGTGCTCGAGATCGAGCCCGAGGACGAGGTGGCCCTCACCGCGCTCGGCCATGCGGCCTTCCAAGAGGGCCAGCGCGACGACGCCGTCTCACTGCTGGAGCAGGTGGCCGGCCGCTCGGCCGGCGCCTCGACCGCGGCGATCTCCCTGGTCGAGATGTACCGCTCGCTCGGCAAGCCGGAGGAGGCGCTGACCGCGGCGCGCAGGGTCGCCGAGGCCGACCCGGGGGACGCGCTCGCCGAGCTCGACGTCGCGGAGCTGGCGCTCGAGACGGGCAACCTCGACGAGGCCGCCGACGCCTTCGCGCGCGTGAGAGACGGGCTCGAGACGCCCGACGACGAGGTCGCCGCACTGCACGGTGCCATCAAGGTGGAGCTGGCGCGCGAACAGCCGGAGCGGGCGCTCGAGCTGGCCCGTCAGGCGAGCGCGATCGACAGCCTGGGCCGGACCGCCGGCGTGCTGGCGCACCTGGAGCTGGAGCTGGGTGCGGAAGGGACCCCCGAGGAGGCGGTAGCCCGGGGCGCGACCACCGTGTTCATGCAGGCGCAGGAGCTCCCGCCGAGCCGAGTCGAGGTCGAGGCGCTGCTCGACGCCACGCTCGCGGACCTGCGCGGCAGCCTGCTCGGCGAGGATAGGCGCGTGGACGCCCAGGCCGGTGGCTGAGGTAGTCGCACCCAGCCGCGCCGTGTCGGCCGAGTGGCGGCGCTGCCCGTCGTGCGAGGCGTTCGTCTACCACAAGCGGCTCAAGCGCAACCTGCACGTCTGCCCCGAGTGCAACCACCACTTCCGCCTGCGCCTGCGGGACCGCATCGCGCAGCTCTTCGACGAAGGCTCGTTCGAGGAGCTGTCGGGTGACCTCGAGCCGATCGACGCGCTCTCCTTCGTGGATTCGAAGCCCTATCCCGAGCGGATTGCCGCGGCGCAGAAGAAGTCGGGCGCCAAATCGGGTGCGCTCTACGGGACGGGCACCGTCGACGGCTGGCCGCTCGTGATCGCCGGCATCGACTTCGGCTTCATCGGCGGCAGCATGGGGGGCGCCGTCGGGGAGTCGATCACCCGCGCCGCAGAGCTCGCGCTCGAGCGGCGGATCCCGCTGCTCGTGATCTCGGCCTCCGGCGGGGCGCGCATGCAGGAGGGGTGCGTGTCGCTGATGCAGATGGCCAAGACGAGCCAGGCGATCGGGCGCCTGAACGAGGAGGGCATCCTCTACATCTCGCTGCTCACCGATCCGACCTACGGTGGCGTGAGCGCTTCGTTCGCCACGCTCGGCGACGTGCTGATCACCGAGCCTCACGCACACATCGGCTTCGCTGGACCCACGGTGATCGAGCAGACGATCCGCCAGCAGCTGCCCGAGGGGTTCCAGACCGCCGGCTTCCTGATGGATCACGGCATGCTCGATCTCGTCGAGCCGCGCGAGAACCTACGGCGGACGATCCGGACCCTGCTCGACCTGCACTCCCGGATCGAGGAGGCCAGGGGGGCGGACGGCGCGTCGCTCACCTCGAGCCTCCCCGAGACCGAGGGCGAGGAGCCCGTGGAGGAAGCGGAGGTGCTCGCGACCCGCGACTCCTGGGAGGTCGTTCAGCTCGCGCGCAACCTGGAACGGCCCCACACGCTCGACTACGTCGGCTTCGTGTTCGACGACTTCCTCGAGCTGCATGGCGACCGCGCGTTTCGGGACGACCCGGCGATCGTGGCCGGGCTGGCGCGCCTCGGGGATCTGGTGGTGATGCTGATCGGGCACCAGAAGGGGAGCACGACCGGTGAGATGGTCGAGCGCAACTTCGGCATGCCGGAGCCCGACGGCTACCGCAAGGGCATGCGCCTGATGCACTACGCGGCGAGGTTCGGCATCCCGCTCGTGACGCTCGTGGACACCGCGGGCGCCTACCCGGGCATCGGCGCCGAGGAACGCGGCCAGTCGAACGCGATCGCCGAGTCGATCATGCTGCAGTCGCGGTTGCCGGTCCCCACGGTCACGGTGGTGACGGGCGAGGGCGGCAGCGGCGGGGCCCTCGCTCTGGCCGCGAGCGACAAGGTCCTGATGCTCGAGAACGCCTACTACTCGGTGATCAGCCCGGAGGGCTGCGCCACGATCTTGTTCAAGGACGCGGCTGCGGCGCCGCGGGCGGCCGCGGCGCTGCGCATCACGGCCCCAGACCTGTTGCGGCTCGAGGTGATGGACGCCGTGGTGCCCGAGCCCCAGCAGGGGGCCCACACCGACCACAACGCCACCGCCGCCAACGTGAAGCGGGCGCTCGTCGAGAGCCTGCGGGAACTGCTGCCGCTCTCGCCCGACGAGCTGCGCCAGAGGCGCTACGACCGCTTCCGGCGGTTCGGCGCTCCCGGCCTGCAGTCGATACTTCCGCCTATCGAGGAGGGGCATGAGTGACGAGAGGAAGATGATCGAGTCGACCTGGGCCGAGGCGCGGGCGCTCGTGCGGCAGCTCGAAGGGACGAGCGTGCAGCGGTTCGCCGTCAAGGCGGGCGATTACGAGATCGAGATCGAGCGCGGCGGCGCCGTCCAGGTCGCTCCCGGTGAGCCGCCGGCCATCAGCGGCCACCTGGCCACGGGTGCCACGGGCGGCCTCGGGGTCGCCCCGGGGGCACGCAGCGCCTCTGGTGCATTCTCCGCGATCACCGACGCCGCGCCGGACAACCGCGTGCCCGTGCTCGCCCCGCTCGTGGGCGCGTTCTACCGCTCGGCCCAGCCCGGCGCGAAGGCGTTCGTGGACGAGGGCGACGTCGTGGAGATCGGCCAGACCGTCTGCATCGTCGAGGCGATGAAGCTCATGAACGAGGTGGGCGCCAGCGAGGCCGGCAAGGTCGTCGAGATCTGCGTGGAGAACGGCGAGCCGGTCGAGTTCGAGCAGGTGCTCATGTACCTCGAGCCCGGCGCCGAGTAGCTGCCGTGTTCGAGAAAGTCCTGATCGCCAACCGTGGCGAGATCGCCCTCCGCGTGGCGCGCGCCTGCCGCGAGCTGGGGGTCAAGTGCGTGGCCGTCTACTCCACGGCCGACGCGGAATCCGCGGTCGTGAGGTTCGCCGACGAGTCGGTCTGCATCGGGCCTCCGGCGGTGGGAAAGAGCTACCTCCACATCCCGAACATCATCGGGGCCGCCCAGAAGACCGGGGCCGAGGCGATTCACCCGGGCTACGGGTTCCTCTCGGAGGACCCCTACTTCGCCGAGATCTGCGCCAACGAGGGGATCACCTTCATCGGGCCCAAGCCGGACGTGATGGAGAAGGTGGGCGACAAGGCGATCGCCCGCGACCTGATGTCGCGGGCGGGCCTGCCGCTCCTGCCGGGAACGATCGAGCCGGTCACGACCCCGGACGAGGCGGAGGAGATCGCCACCGACATCGGCTACCCGGTGATCATCAAGGCCGTGGCAGGCGGCGGCGGCCGCGGGATGAACGTGGTGCGCAAGGCGGAGGACCTCCGGCGCCTCTACCAGACCACGCGTGCGACCGCCCAGGCGATCTTCAAGGACAGCGCCGTGTACATCGAGCGCTACCTCGAGGCCCCCCGTCATACCGAGGTGCAGCTCGTGTGCGATGCCCAGGGCAAGGGCGTGTACTTCTTCGAGCGCGACTGCTCGGTGCAGCGTCGCCACCAGAAGCTGATCGAGGAGGCGCCGTCCATCCACCTCTCCGACGAGCAACGGCGCGACATCGGCGAGCGCGCCGTCAACGGCGCTCTCTCCGTGGGCTACACGGGCGCGGGCACGATGGAGTTCCTGCTCGACGACGACGGCAACCTGAGCTTCATGGAGATGAACGCGCGCATCCAGGTCGAGCACCCGGTGAGCGAGATGATCACGAGCAGCGACCTGATCCAGGAGCAGATCCGGGTGGCGGCCGGCGAGCCGCTCTCGGTCTCACAGGACGAGCTGGAGCTGCGCGGGCACTCGATCGAGTGCCGCATCAACGCCGAGGACCCCGGCAGGGACTTCGCGCCCGCGGCCGGCCGGCTCGACGTCTACCTGCCCCCGGGCGGTCCCGGCACCCGCGTCGACTCCCACTGCTATCCGGGGTGGACGATCACGCCCTTCTACGACTCGCTGATCGCAAAGCTGATCGTGTGGGCGCCCGACCGCCCGAGCGCGATCGAGCGGATGCGCCGAGCGCTCTCGGAGTTCCAGGTCGAGGGCAGGGGCGTGAAGACCACGATCCCGTTCCACCAAGCCGTGTTCGCCGACGAGCGGTTTCGCGCCGGCGACGTGAACACCGACTTCCTCGAGCACTTCGACTGGCAGCAGCCCGAGCCCGTCGCGGCGACGTAGGCCCTTGACACGCGAGTCTGACAACGGACATGCTAGGCGCCGATCGCGCGTGGACGAACCCGGGCAATGAATAAGGATCGCCAGGCTTCCAGCCTCGAGGTGCGCCCGCTTCGCCCGGCTGCGGAGCGCTATGACGTGGCGATCCTGGGCGGCGGGCTGGCGGGGCTGTCGCTGGCGATCCAGCTGAAGCAACAGCGGCCGGACACAGCGTGGTGGTGCTCGAGAAGCGCGAGGGGCCGGCGCCGCTGGCGGCCTTCAAGGTCGGCGAGTCGACGGTCCCGGCGGGGGCCCAGTACTTCGGCGAGGTGGTCGGCATGAAGGAGCACCTCAAGACCGAGCACCTGCCCAAGTGCGGGCTGCGCTTCTTCCTCCCGGCCGGCGACAACGGCGACATCACGAAGCGGTTCGAGTTCGGCCCGGACCGCTTTCCCCCGCACCCCAACTACCAGATCGACCGCGGGCTGTTCGAGAACGAGCTGGCCGCCCGCGCCCGCGGGCTCGGGGTGGACGTGCTGCAAGGGCTGCCGGGTGGGCCAGGACGTGAGCTTCGGCGACGACCTGCACGAGGTCTCCTTCACCCAGATGGACGCCGATGCGTCGACCAAGGCCCGCTGGGTGGTCGACGCCGCCGGGCGGGCCAGCCTGCTGAAGCGCAAGCTCGGCCTGGCCAAGGAGGTCGGCCACACCATCAACTCGGCCTGGTTTCGGCTCGCCGGGGGGCTCGACATCGAGGACTTCGGCCGCGACAACGCCGAGTGGATGGGCAAGATGTCAGAGCCCGGCATCCGCAAGTTCAGCACCAACCATCTGCTGGGCGAGGGCTACTGGATCTGGCTGATCCCGCTCTCCACGGGGCCGATCTCGATCGGGGTGTGCGCCGACCCGCGCTTCCATCCGTTCGAGGAGATCTCGGAGCTCGAGCGGATGGTGGAGTGGCTCGGGCGCCACGAGCCCCAGCTGGCGGCTGCCGTAGAGCCGCGCCTCGACCAGGTCGAGGACTTCCTGCGCGTCGAGGACTTCGCCTACGGCGTCGAGCGGGCGTTCTCGCCCGAGCGCTGGTGCCTGGTGGGCGAGGCCGCCGCCTTCGCCGACCCCTACTACTCGCCGGGCTCGGACATGATCGGCTACGGCAACATCTTCACCGCGGACCTGATCACGCGCGACCTCGACGGCGAGGACGTGGCCGAGCGGCTCGAGTACTGGAACGACTTCTACCTGCGCACCTTCGACTTCGTGCTCTCGAAGTACGAGGACCAGTACCCGGTCTTCGGCAACGCCTGGGTCGCCGAGCCGAAGAACGCCTGGGACAGGTTCTACGACCACGCCGGCGTTGTGCTTCTGATGGTCAAGGGGAAGTTCGGCGACTACGAGTTCATGAAGAGCGTCGACGAGGACGTGGACCGGCTCTACCGGCTCAGCATCAACATGCAGAAGCTGTTCCGCGAATGGCACGCGCTCGAGCAGCGGCCCGACTCGAACCCCGTGCTCGGGGGGGCGGCCCTGGGGACGCAGCTCGACTCCTTCCTGGTCATCGTGCGGGAGTACGACGACGAGCAGCTACGGGCGGAGATGCGCAAGCGGGTGAAGGTCGGCGGAGGGGTGGGCGGTCGGCCTGTTCGACCAGGCCGCCGCCAGCGCGCTGGGACAGCGTCCCGATCCCGAACGCCGCATCAATCCCTACGCCGTCGGGCTGCAGCCGGAGCGCTGGGAGGAGGACGCCTCTATGACGAGGCGGGCCTGACCGTGGAGGAGGCAATCAAGCTGGCTACCGGGGCCGAGATCCCGTCCGAGCTGCCGGCCGAGCTGGTGGTTGGTGAGGGAGGCCCTGAGCCGCCAGGCCGGTGATGGCCTGGGCGACAACAGGGAGAAGAGCTAGGAGCCCGGCGGCGGCCCGGCGACGCCCGGCCGCGCTATGGACACCGTGTCCGGCGGCCCGCCGGCTCCGGGCGGGCCCATTCCCTGCGGGGGACCGACGGACAGGGCCTGCTCCTTGGCCTCCGCCGCAGTGAGCCCCGGTCCCTCGTAGAGGCCGTCCTGCTCCCAGCGCTCGGGACGGAGGCTCACGGCGTAGGGATTGATGGCTCGGTCAGGCTCGGGTTGCTGATCGAGCGCCTCGCAGGCGACGGCGAAAATCGTCACCACCCAGGCCTCGGCGATGCGGAGCTGCTCGCGGAGCTCTTCCCGCACGGCCGAGTCGTCCATGGGCGTCGTGATCCCTCGGAACATTCGTAGCAGCGTGCCGACTCCCGCGGGTATGAGCGGATTCTCCTCGTCTCGCTGCTCGAGCTCGTTCCACTGCATGAACATCTTCTGCATGTTCATCTGGAGCCGCTGGAGCCGGTCCAGGTCGTCCTCCACGCTACGGAGGAACTCGAGGTCGGTGAGCTTGTTTTGCACCGCGAGCAGCACGACGCCCGTGTGGTTGTAGAACCCGTCCAGGTGCAGCTTGTGGGCCGTGACCCAGACGTTTCCGAAGACCGGGTACTGGTCCTCGTACTTCGAGAGGACGTAGTCGAAGGTGCGGAGATAGAAGTCGTTGAAGTACTCGAGGCGCTCGGAGATGTCCTCGCCGTCGAGTTCGCGGCAGATCAGGTCGGTGCTGGCGGTGTTGCTCAACCCGATGAAGTCGGAGCCGGGCGAGTAGAACGGGTCGGCGAAGGCGCCGGCCTCGCCCACCAGGCACCAGCGATCGGACGAGAACGCCCGCTCGACGCCGTAGGCGAAGTCCTCGACGCGCAGGAAGTCCTCGACGTCGGCCATGCGGGACTCGATCGCGTTGCCGAGCTGGGGTTCGTGTCGCTTCAGCCAGTCGACCATCCGGTCGAGCTCGCTGATCTCCTCGAACGGATGGAGCCGGGGGTCGGCGCACACCCCGATCGAGATCGGCCCGGAGGAGAGCGGGATGAGCCAGACCCAGTAACCCGCCCCCATCAGGTGGTTGGTGCTGTACTGGCGGATGCCGGGCTCTGACATCTTGCCCATCCACTCGGCGTTGTCGCGGCCGAAATCCTCGAGGTCGAGCCCGCCGGCGAGGCGGAACCACGCCGAGTTGATGGTGTGGCCGACCTCCTTGGCCAGGCCGAGCTTGCGCTTCAGCAGACTGGCCCGTCCGGCGGCGTCGACCACCCAGCGGGCCTTGGTCGACGCATCGGCGTCCATCTGGGTGAAGGAGACCTCGTGAAGGTCGTCGCCGAAGCTCACGTCCTGGACCCGGCACCCTTGGAGCACATCCACCCCGAGCCCGCGGGCGCGGGTGGCCAGCTCGTTCTCGAACAGCCCGCGATCGATCTGGTAGTTGTCGTGCGGTGGATAGCGGGCCGATCCGTGCTCGACGCGCTTGGTGATGTCCTTGTTGCCGTCGGCCGGCATGAAGAAGCGCAGCCCGTTCTTCACGAGGTGCTCCTCCTTCAGATGATCCTCCATGCCCACGACCGAGGCGAAGTAATGGGCGCCCGAGGGGACCGTGGACTCGCCCACCTTGAAGGCCGCAAGCGGCGCGGGCCCCTCGCGCTTCTCGAGCACCGCCACGCTCGTATCGGGCCGCCTCTGCTTGAGCTGCATGGCCAGCGTCAGACCGGCGAGCCCCCCGCCCAGGATGGCCACGTCGTACCGCTCGGCGGCGGTCCGAAGCGGGCGTATCTCGAGGCTGGAAGCCTGGCGATCGGTCATAAGCTGCTGTCTCCCGTGTGTTCGAGTTCCGCCTAAGCATCTCCGGCGCCGGACCGGACTGTCAAGTCGCGACCAGCGAAGCCCCGACGTTTCTCGTTGCGGCACCGCGCATCGGCTGCGGTGCGTTGATATATGCTCGCCACTTCTCGCGCGACGTCTGGGAGGTATCGCAATGCCGCTGACCAGTGAAGAGACCGTCGATCTCGCCGAAGTCGATCTGAGCGATCCCGATCTGTTCGCTGACGGCCCGCCTCACACCCTGTTCGAGAGGATGCGTCGCGAGGCGCCACTGCGCTGGAACCCGATTCCCGACGGGCCGGGCTTCTGGGCGGCGGTCCGCTCACGACGACATCGCTGCCGGTCAGCAAGGACACCGAGACGTTCTCCTCTTGGCTGGGCGGGACGATGATCAGCGAGGAAGACCGTGCCGTGCCCGTGGCGCGCCAGATGATGATCAACATGGACCCGCCGCAGCACACCGCGTACCGCGAGCTCGTCAGCACCGCGTTCACGGCCACGCCGCGTCGCCGACCTCGAGCCCCACATGCGCGAGATAGTCCGCAACCTGATCGATGGGGCGCTCGAGAAGGGTGAGTTCGACCTCGTCGAGGACATCGCCATGCCGCTTCCGATGCAGGTGATCGGCGAGCTGCTCGGCGTGCCGGCGGAGCACCACCGCAAGCTGGCCGAGTGGGCGGGGGCCTCCGCCGGGTTCGACGACCCCCGGCTGCGGCCGGAGGGCTTCGACCCACGGGCGCACGTCATCGAGCGGATCGTCTTCTTCAATGAGCTCGCCGAGCAGCGGCGGCGAGGAGCCGCGAGGACGACCTCGATCAGCTGCGCTGACTCAAGCCGAGCTGGATGGCCGTCCGCTCACCGAGGAGCGAGTTGGGCTCGTTCCTCGGGCTGATCCTCGTTGCCGGGAGTCGACACGACCCGCAACTGCTACTCCGGCGGGATGCTCGCGATGATCGAGAACCCCGACCAATAGGAGCGACTCCGCGCCGACCGTTCGCTGGTCCCGACTGCGGTCGAGGAGTTCGTCCGCTGGGTCACGCCTTTCACGCACTTTCGGCGGACCGCCACAAAGGACACCGAGATACGCGACGTGCGGGTGCAGTCCGGCGACGCGGTCGTCACGTGGTTCACGTCCGGCAACCGCGACGAGGACGTCTTCAGCGAGCCCTTCCAGTTCGATGTCGCCCGCGAGCCCAACCCTCATCAGGGATTCGGCGGCGGCGGCCCGCACTACTGCTTCGGCGCCGGCCTCGCTCGACTCGAGCTTCAGGTGCTGATCGAAGAGACCGTCGACCGCGTCCCTCCGCTGGAGCTCGCCGGACCGCCGGACCGCGTGCGCTCGGCCCTCCTCAACGCGCTGCACGCTCTGCCTGTACGACCCGCCTGAAGGCAAACAAACCGGCCGGCTGAGGCGGGCTATGCCGCCTGCGCGGCCTTTCGCATGCCGCGCATCGCCCAGACACAGGAGGCGATCACCAGCCCGAATGCGGCCACGAACGAGAGTGCCACGCTGACCGGGTCGCCGGCAAGAAAGCCTCGCCCCGCCTCGAGCAGGGCGGTCAGCGGGTTGACGCTCGCCACCGTCTCCAGCCAACCGCCGAGCTGGTCGCGGACGGTGAAGACCGGGGTGAGGAACATCACCATGAAAATCGGGATCAGGATCAGCGCTCCGGCCGCCGTGGATCTGAGGCGGAGCACGACTCCGGCGCCGTAGAGCGTCGTCGCGACGTTCAGCAGCAGCGCCAATGCGACGAGGCCGACGATCTCGACTGCGCTGCCGCGGACGGGCATGCCGGCGATCAGCGCAACCGCCCAGAGGACCGCATGACGACCACGCCGCGACCGAGCGCGGAGATCACGTATCCGGCGACGATCGCCATGCGGCGTGGCGCCGCGGTCATCATCCGGTTCGCGACGCCGGTTTGGTAGTCGCTCGCGAGCTCGAACGAGGTGAAGATGGCGACGTATATCGCGCCCTGGTAGAGGACGAACACGAACTCGAACGCGGTGAAGTCGTAGTAGCGAGCATCTGCGTCCCCGAACGACGAGAGCGCCCCGGTGAACGAGGCGAAGAAGAAGAGCGGGATCATCGTCGGCACGATCGCTACCACGGGGCTCTTGCGCAGCTTGCGCGTGCTGCGCTGGGCGACGGCGAGCGCGACGGATAGCGAACGCCGGCTCACGCCCTGGCCACCCTCCGCTCCAGCGTCGCGCTGGCGGCCGCCAGCGCGAGGACCGCGATCGCGCCGGCGATCCCGCAGCCCATCGCCAGCGCCTCGCCGTCCCAGCCCCCGATCAAGAGGCTGCGCGGGGCCTCGACCAGGTAGGACATCGGGTTGTAGGTGGCGACGGTCTTGAACCAGTCGACCGTGATCAGGTTCCTCGGCATCGCCATCGACGAGAGGAAGAGCAGGGCCAGTGCGAGCGCCACAATGCCCTGCAGCCCCTCGGCCGTGCCTGTTCGGATGGCGATGAGGATGCCGAGCGAGCCGAATGCGAGCTGGATCACGAGCACCACTGCGATCAGCGCCAGCGCCCCGCCGAGCCCGGTCCCGACGCTCGCGCCGGCCGCGAGGCCGACCAGGAGGTAGATCGCGGCCTGCATGACGCCGAGCACCGCCACGCCGGCGAGCTGTGCGCCGATCAACACCGGGGCCCTCAGCGGGGTCAGGGACAACCGGTTGAGAAACCCCGTCGCGATGTCGTCTCCAAGCGTCTGACCGGCCACCGTCATCGCCCCCGAAGCGCCCTGGATCAAGGTCGCCGCCAAGAAGAAGGTCGTGTAGTTGTCCGTCGGGAAACCCGGGACTTGCGTCGCCTGGTCACCGGCCCCGGCGGAGATGACCGCGAGGATGAACAGCGGGAACACGACGTTCGGAACGATCAGGACCGGCTGCCGGAGCGTGCGAGCGATCGAGCGACGCGCGAGCGTGCCGAGCTGGACCCGGGTGGAAGGGGTCACGCGCCGGCCAGCGGATCGACCGTGCCGAGTGTGGCCACGCTGAGCTGACGTAGCGCGTCAGGGGCCTCCTCGTCGGCTTCCTCGCCTGCGCCCTCCAGGGAGCGGCCGGTCTTGGCGAGGAAGACGTCGTCGAGCGTCGGCGAGTGAAGCTCCACGTTCGAGAACCGCAGTCCTGCATCGTCGAGCGCCCGGATCACCTCCGCCATGTCCTCGAGGCCGGGCTGGAGGCGGACGGCCACACCCTTGCGCGCGGCGCTCTCGAGCTCTCCGAAGCGCGCGAGCACGTCGCTGATCGCCGCGGAGTCCTTCCCGTCGAGGGGGACGACCTCGACCGCTGGCCGGCCGATCTCGGCCTTCAGCTTCGCCGGTGTGCCCTCGGCCACGATGTCGCCGTGATCGATGATCCCCACCCGGTCGGCGAGGACATCGGCCTCCTCGAGGTACTGGGTGGTGAGGAAGACCGTCATCCCCTCCTCCTTCACCAGTCGTGCGACTTCCTCCCACAGCGCGGTCCGGCTCTGCGGATCGAGCCCGGTCGTCGGCTCGTCCAGGAACAGCACCCGCGGCCGGTGGACGAGGGCGAGTGCCAGGTCGAGGCGGCGCTTCATCCCGCCCGAGAAATCGCCCGCGCGGCGGTCCGCGGCGTACGTCAACCCCACGCGCTCGATCAGCTCCTCGGCACGTTGCTTGCGCTCCGCCCTCGGTATCCCCTGCAGGGCGGTCTGAAGATCCATGTGCTCCCAGCAGTTCAGATGTGGGTCGAGCGCCGCCTCCTGGAGGGCGACGCCGATCGTCGCGCGCACCTCGGCCCCCTGCCCGACCACGTCGTATCCCGCGATGCGAGCGGTACCGGAGGTCGGCGGCAGGAGCGTGGTCAGCATGTGGACGGTCGTCGACTTGCCCGCGCCGTTCGGCCCGAGGAAGCCGTAGATCTCGCCCGGGTTGACCATCAGGCTGATCCCGTCGACCGCGCGATAGCTGCCGAACTCCTTGACGAGTCCATCCGCCTCGATCGTGTTCGCAGGATAGGCTCGCCAGCGTCTCCGTGGGGGGCGCGGCAGGGGGCGCGATCACGATCGGCCCCGCAAGGCGCACGTCGATCACCGTCGACCCGATCCCGACTCGATCGCCGGTCCTGAGCGCGACCGTACCCACGATCTGCTCGCCATTCACCAACGTCCCGTTGATGGATCCGAGGTCCCGCACCGTGAGCCCGGCCCCGGCGGGGGAGAAGGCTGCATGGCGACGCGAGATCTCGGCGTCGCCGTCGAGGACCACGTCGGCGGCGCCGGGGTCGCGGCCGACGACGATCTGCCCGCCGACGGGCACTTCGCTGCCGGCTCGCTGACCCGAGACGATGGCGATCGTCGGCACCGTGGGGATCTCTCGGCGGCCCTCCTCCTCTGCGGGGACCTCTCGGGCGCCCTCCTCCGGCGCGGGCGGTGGAGCCTCCTCCTCAGGGCACATTGGCGCGATCCTAACCGACCTTGAGGCAATCGAATCGAATACGCTCGTACCCCGCGCGATGGCGATCCTGCGAATCACCTCCCGCCCCGCCTACGGGCAGATCGTCGAATGCGAGCGAGAGCTCGTCATCGGGCGGGCGGATGCCGACGTCGTCGTCGACGACGCGGAGATCTCGGGGCGGCACGCGGTCGTGCGGCCGCTCCCCGACGGGATCGAGGTCGAGGACCTCGGCTCGCTCAACGGCACGTTCGTCGACGACGAGCGGATCACTGGCCCAACCAAGCTGACACCCGGGTCAACGCTGAAGCTCGGGGTCACAACCTTCGCGCTCGAAGCCGAGCCACCCTCCGATGCGCCCGCGCTGTCCGCGCGGGACGACACCGCCGTGCGCTACGCGCCGACGGCCCGGCAGCGCGACGCGTCGCCGGGCCCGCTGCCGCCGGGTGGACCGCCGGGCGGTGGACCGCCGGGCGGTGGACCACCGGGGGCGGTGCCGCCGCCGATCCGCATGCTGATGAAGACCGCCCTGGGACGGCGCCTCCTGCCGTTGCTCGCGCGGCTCCCGCAGGCGGCCCGTGGTCCGGCGTTGCTGCTGGCTGCCGCTGCTGATCGTCGGCCTGATCGTTCTTGCTCTGGTCCTGCTCCTCTGAGGCTGCCGGCGTCAGGCGGCGACTGGTGAAGCCAAGCGCTCCTCGAGCACCAACCGGCATCCTTCCTTTGGGATCCACTGAATGCCGCGGCGATGGACTTCTTCGTCGCGCTCCAGCCCGGGCGCGAAGCGGAACTGCTGGACGAGCGTGCTGAGGATGTATTTCATCTCGTAGGTCGCGAGGCTTCGGCCGAGGCAGTGCCGGACGCCGCCGCCGAACGGGATCCACGTGTACTTGCCCGGCGTCTGCTCGAGCCAGCGCTCAGGGAGGAACCGTTCCGGCTCGGGATAGAGGTCCTCGCTCAGATGCAGCGCATAGCCGTTGCAAGCGATCAGCGTGCCGGGGTCGAGCTCGTAGGGCCCGAGCCGATAGGGCTTGCCCACCATCCGAACGATCAGCGGCTCGAGCGGGCGAACCCGCAGCGTCTCCGTTGATCACCGCGTCGAGATACTCCCCTTGCCCGGCCTCCAGCTCAGCTCGCAGCCTGTCCTGGACCTGCGGATGTCGCGCGAGACGCTCGAGGGTCCAGGCGATGCCTACCGCGGTTGGTTCGTGGCCTTGGATGAGCAGTGTGATCACGTGGTCGCGGATCTCGACATCGGTGAGCGCGCTGCCGTCGTCGTGGCGGGCCCGGAGCAGCATCGCCAGGATGTCGTCGCGTTCCTCCAGGCGTGGGTCTCGCCTGGCGCGCTCGATCTCGGCGAAGACCGCCGCGTCGAAGGGCTCGCGCAGCCTGAGTCAACGCCTTCGGGGGCTCGGAGCCGCGCCGCAGCATGTTCATCCTCGCCACCGCGATCGGCTTGTCTCGGAGGGTGAGCAGCTCCTTGAACCGGACAGCCAGGGCATCCACGGATCCGTCGGTGTCTGGCCCGAAGATGGCGTTCTTGATCACGCCGAGCGTGATCGCTCTCCAGCCGCGGCAAGAGCTCCAGCGGCTGGCCGAGCGGCCAGGTTGCAACCTCGTCCGCGCAAACCTGCTCCATCACCTCGCCGTAGCGCCGAACGTGGTCGCCGCGAAGGGCCGGCATCAGCAGCTCGCGCGCCGCGGTGTGCGGCGGCCCGCTGAGCACGATCACGGAGTGCTCGCCCACGACGGCCCCGATCCTGGAGTCGCCGAGCAAGACGTCCGAGGGGGCGGTGAGGACGCCCTCGATCAGCGCTGGGTCCGAAACGAAGACCATGGTCTTCCCGCCGACGATGCGAACGGTGAAGATCTCGCCGTAGCGCCTCGACGCGGAGTCGAGGAACGACCTCGTTCGGCGCTGGGTCAGATACAGCGTCACGATGCCCGGGTAGCGCGGCCCCGGAGGAAGCTTGGCCGTCACAGCTGGTAGGTCCCTTCGTGCTCCCAGAGGCGCTGCCAGAAGCGCTGCGGCAGCGAGGACTGCACTGTTTCGCGCACGGTGACCAGCGGTCCGCGCTTCAGGCTGTTGAGCCGCGACATCTTTCGGGAGCGGCTGACGATCCCCGCCGTCCGCGCTATCCGCACCTCCTCGTAGCGCTTGAGGGCACCCTCGACGCCGCCGCCGGTCTGGGAGACGGCCGGCGCGAGCTCGCGGGCGACGACGACGCCGTCCTCGATCGCCATCCCCGCGCCCTGCCCCAGCGACGGCATCGTGGGATGTGCCGCGTCGCCGAGCAGCGTGACGCGCTGATCGCTCCAGCGGCTCACCGGGTCGCGGTCGTAGACGTCCTGGCGGTCGATGATCTCCTCCGGGGTGGACTCGATCACCTCCGGGACAGCCTCGGGCCAGTCCCCGAAGATGCTCAGCAGGTCGCGCTGGCGGCCGGCGGGGGAATCGCCGGATCCCTCCGGTCGCATCGCGCCCGCATACCAGAACAGGCGCGAGCGCACCGGGTACATCCCGAACACGGTCGCAGGGCCCCAGATCTGCTCCGCCATGTCTGGAGCGAGCGACGGGTGGGTGTACTCGGGCATCCCGCGCCAGACCGTCCACCCCCCGTACCGCGGCTTGCCATCGCCTACGACCTGATTTCGAATCACCGAGTGCAGCCCATCGGCGCCGATCAGGGCGATCCCGCGGTCCTCGCGCCCGTCGGCGAACCTGGCAGTGACGCCGCCCGGGTCCTGCTCGAAGCCGACGCACTCTGAGGCGCAGTGGACGACGCTCTCGTCCGCAAGCGCCCCCTTGAGTATCTCGAGCAGCTCGCCACGGTGGACGGCTGCAACCGCGCGGTGCCAGGGGATCATTGCCAGCGTCCGCGCGTCCTTGTAGGAGACGTGTCGCAGCGCCTCGTAGCGCTCGCCCTCGATCGAACGCAACGGCTCCTCGAGGCCGACCATCGAGATCGCCTGCCTCGCGACTCGCTGGATCCCGACGCCCGTCCCCAGCTCCCGGATCTGCGGCTGCTTCTCGTGAACGGCGACCGGGATATCCCGCTGCTGTAGCGCGACGGCCGCGGTCAGGCCGCCGATACCGCCGCCGATGATGATGACCTTGTCGTCATCCAAGGGGTCGCGGACGATAACCGAACGTTTCGCTCCCTGCACCCGATCTCCCTGCGCCCAATAGCGGCCGTCGATTGGACTTGACTATTTGGGCGCAGACCGACGAAGATCCGGGGCCTGGTCACAGCGATACGACACGAGCGAGGGTATTTGTGAAGAAGCGCGGTTACGGGCTGGCGGTTTCGATCGTGGTCGCTCTGTTCGCAACCGCGGTGCTCGGCGCTCCAGCAGCGTCCGGCAAGGCAAAGGTGATCAAGACCCTGGGGGCGGCGGATGGGACGAAGGACGGTCCCTCGGTCATCGCGATCAACCGGAAGACGAACACGGTCTACGTCTCGGACGTCGGCGGAGGGGATGGGCCCTGCTTCAACCCTGACGTGGTTTCGGTGATCAACGGCAAGACCGACAAGATCGTGGCCAACATCACGGTGGATGACCATCCCTTCGGACTCGCCGTGGACGAGAAGCGCAATCTCGTATACGTCGCCACCGTCGGCGGCAAGCCATTGAAGAGCTTCTCACCGCTGTTGGGCGGTGGCGGGACGATCACGGTCCTCGACGGGAAGACCAACACCGTGCGCGAAAGCGACGAGATCGACATTCCCGCTCCGCCGGGCGCGGCGCTGCCGAACACCCCTCCGGCGGAATGTGCCCAGCCGCCGGTCGCCCAGGCGCCGAACTCCACTCACGAGACGGAGAACGGACTTCCGGCTTATCTCACCTTCGATCCCGAGACGGGATACCTCTGGGTCGCCAACACCGCTGAGGTGCCCACGTCGGATGCGGCTGAAGCCTGCTGCACGGTCCCGGGCAAGCTCTCGGTCTACGACACGAAGAAGAAGCGGTGGCTGAAGGGCGGCGCCGACGGAATCCCGGCCGGGATCACTCCGATCCATCCCGACATCGACCCGCGGCTGAACCGCGCCTACGTGACGAGCCTCGACTCCGGCCTCGTCACCGTGGTGAACTCGCACACGCTCAAGACGGTGAAACGGATACAGGTAATGCCGGAGGCCTACGGTGCGTCCATAGATCCCCGGCGCCACCGGTACTACATCGGGCACTTAGACCGCCGGGCCATATTCGGGGACGACCCCCTGAAGCCGTTCAACACCGTCCTCGAGGTGCTCGACACCAGGACCAACAAGCTCCTGAGGCCGGTGTACGCAGGCGGGTTCACGCGTAATCAGGCCGTCGACCCCACCACGGGGCGCGTGTACGTAAACAACCTGGCGACGGGCACGATGACCATCCTGGGCCCGGATCTGAAGGTCCGTCAGACGGTGCGCGTCGGCCTCGGGCCGAGAGGGATCGCCTTCAATCCGGACACGCGCAAGCTATATGTCGGGAACTCGGCAGTCTCCCAGGGAGAAGTCAGTGGCGGGCCCGGGCTGGATGCGCTTCCGGACACGATCTCGGTGATTCGCGACCCCGTCAAGCGCCGCAAGGCGTCGAAACGCGCCTGCTTGGGATGTTGACGCCCAGCAGGCCCGATCCCGCCTAGGGCGCCAGCGCGCTGCGCCCGCCTTGGGGTGCGACTCCCGGACCGCGCTTCGCCACCGAGCCGGCGTGAGCAGGATGGCGATCAGGAAGGCAGCCCTGCCGGCGGTTGGGGCGGTGACCGGCGCGCTCTCTTGGAGTTCAGATCCCGCGGGCTAGCGGGCGCCGCGGAACCCGACGCCGTCCACGAAGAACGGCTCGCTGACGCCCCGGATCGCGAACGGCCCCGCACTCCCGAAGGCGAAGGGCGGCGCGCCGGTGGCGAAGCTGCCACCACGGACAAGGGCGCCCGGAGCACCCTCGGTCGCCGCCCCACCCAGGCATTGTTCGTCGCCGCCATAGCCGTCGGGCCAGCTCCCAGTGTGCGTGTCGAACGGGCTGCAGCCGGTCGAGCGCGGCACCCAGTCGGCGACCCACTCCCAAAGGTTTCCGACCATGTCGTAGACGCCATAGTCGGAGACACAGCCGGGCTGCGCGCGGGCATCGGTCGGTCCGGTGGAGTTCACGTTGCAGGGTTGCCCGTCGGGGGTGCCGGTGGCCGCCATCTGCCACTCGGCGTTCGACGGCAGGCGCTTGCCCGAGTTGGCGAGCGCCACCTGGGCTTGAAACCAGGTGATGTGCGCCCGCGTAGGGACACCGCGCACCGAGCGGGCGAAGATCTTGTTCACGCAGGTCTGGCCGTTGGGGCTGCAGGGGACCCCGTGGGTTATCTGGTTGCCACCGACACGCTTATCCCAGAGCGAGGCCTCGTAGCGGTCGATGCAGACCGAGCCGACGCGGACCATGACGTCGTCAGGCGCGAGGCCGTCGTTGCAGCTCTTGCTCGCGACGCCGGCGGCGAGCTTCTTGGCGGTCACCGCGTGGTTGCGGATCTCCGCGGTCCCGACCGACCCCGCCCTCAGGTGCCGAGCCGTGATCGCGTTTTTCTTGATGTCCTTGCCGCCGATCTTCGTGGCCGCATAGGCGCCGCCGGTGCCAAGGGCGATGAAAAGCGCCAGGTAAGCGGCCACTGTCGAGTGGTGCGGGAGCCGGCTACGCATTCCTGGCGCCGAACCGGTTATGCGGGTGACTTGGGTGCAGACCGACGAAGATCACGGGTGAGTCTGGCCGCAGCGACACGAGCGACGAGGAGTGTACCGGGGTGAAGCCTTACCGCGGGCTAGCGGGCGCCGCGGAAGCCGACGGCGTCCGTGAACGCTGGGTCGCTGACGGCCCGGACCGCGAACGGCCCCGCGCTTCCGAAGTCGAAGACCTCCGTGCCGGAGAGGAAGCTGCCACCGCGGATAAGCGCGCCCGGAGCACCCTCGGTCGCCGCCCCAGCAAGGCATTGGATGTCGCCACCAAAGGCGTCGGGCCAGCTTCCGCAGGCGGTCGAGCGCGGCAACCACTCGGCGACCCACTCCCAATCGTTTCCGACCATGTCGTTGACGCCATAGCCGGAGATGCAGCCGGGGCGCGCGCGGGTCTTGACCGCCACGGTGGAGAGCACGTTGCAGGGTGGCCCGTCGGGGGTACCGGTGGCCGCCATCTGCCACTCGGCGTTCGACGGCAGGCGCTTGCCCGAGTTGGCGAGCGCCGCCTGGGCTTGAAACCAGGTGATCTTCGCCCGCGGCAAGACACCGCGCACCGAGCGGGCGAAGATCTTTTTCACGCAGTCCTGGCCGTTGGGGCTGCAGGGGATCGCGTCGGTTATCTGCTTGCCACCGACACGCTTATCCCAGATCGAGGCCTCGTAGCGGTCGATGCAGACCGGGCCGACGCGGACCATGACGTCGTCAGGCGCGAGGCCGTCGTTGCAGCTCTTGCTCGCGACGCCGGCGGCGAGCTTCTTGGCGGTCACCGCGTGGTTGCGGATCTCGGAGGTCCCGACCGACCCCGCCCTCAGGTGCCGAGCCGTGATCGCGTTTTTCTTGATGTCCTTGCCGCCGATCTTCGTGGCCGCATAGGCGCCGCTGGTGCCAAGGGCGATGAAAAGGGCCAGGTACGCGGCAACTGTCGAGTGGTGCGGGAGCCGGCTACGCATTCCTGGCGCCGAACCGGCTAAGGCCCTCTTGACTATTTGGGTGCAGACCGACGAAGATCACGGGTGAGCCTGGCCGCAGCGATACGAGCGACGAGGGAGTGTATCGTGGTAAAGCCTTACAGGTTGGCGGTTCCGATCGTGGTCGCTCTGTTCGCAACCGCGGTGCTCGGCGCTCCAGCAGCGTCCGGCAAGGCAAAGGTGATCAAGACCCTGGGGCCGACGGATGGGACCAAGGACAGTCCCTCGGTCATAGCGATCAACCGGAAGACGAACACGGTCTACGCCGCGAATGTCGGCGGAGAGTCCGGTGGAGAGCCCGGCACCGGCGCCGCCCCTGACATGGTCACGGTGATCGACGGCAAGACCGACAGGATCGTGACCAACGTCACGGTGGATGACCATCCCTTCGGACTCGCCGTGGACGAGAAAGCCAATCTCGTGTACGTCGCCAACGTCGGCGGCAAGCTTCCGACAAGCTTCTCGCCGCTGACTGGCGGTGGCGGGACGATCATGGTGCTCGACGGGAAGACGAACACCGTGCGCGAAGAGTTCGACATTCCCCCTCCGCCGGGCGCGCACCTGCCGGACACCACTGGCCTGACGGAGACCGGACTGCCGGCTTATCTCGCCTTCGATGCCGAGACGGGATACCTCTGGGTCGCCAACGCCGGTGAGGTGGGGGGCGAAGTGTGCTGCTCGGTCCCGGGCAGGCTCTCGGTCTACGACCCGAAGACGAAGCGGTGGCTGAAGGGCGGCGCCGACGGAATCCCGGCCGGGATCACTCCGATCCATCCCGACATCGACCCGAAGCTGAACCGCGTCTACGTGACGGCCTTCGACTCCGGCCGCGTCACCGTGGTGAACTCGCACACGCTCAAGACGGTGAAACGGATACGGGTGATGCCGGAATCCTATGGCGCGTCCATAGACACCCGGCGCCACCGCTACTACATCGGACACGCCGACAGCCGGGCCGCGCCCGAGACCGAGCCGCTGAAGCCGTTCAACACCGTGCTCGAGGTGCTCGACACCAGGACCAACAAGCTCCTGAGGCCGGTGTACGCAGGCGGGTTCACGCGTAATCAGGCCGTCGATCCCACCACGGGGCGCGTGTACGTCAACAACCTGGCGACGGCCACCATGACCATCCTGGGCCCGGATCTGAAGGTCCGTCAGACGGTGCGCGTCGGCGTCGGGCCGAGAGGGATCGCCTTCAATCCGGACACGCGCAAGCTATATGTCGGGAACTCGTCAGCATCCAAGGGTGTCATCATCGGCGGCCCCGGGCTGGATGCGCTTCCGGACACGATCTCGGTGATTCGCGACCCCGTCAAGCGCCGCAAGACGCCGAAACGCGCCTGCTTCGGGATGTTGACGCCCAGCTAGAACGTGGCAGCTCCTACCCGAGGCTGAGGAGGCGACGGGCGTTTCCCTCGAGGATCTGCCCGCGCTCCTGCTCCGGGACGGGCAGCTTCTCCACCATGGCGATCGCATCCTCGAGCGGCGTCGCGAGCGGAGGGGAGTCCGTGCCGAACAGCAGGTGATCCGCGCCCATCAGCTCGAGGTTGGCCAGGTGATTGGGCAAGCTCGAGTTGGCCGTGTCGACGTATACGTTCCGAAGGAAGGTGCTCGGCGGCTCGCTGATCTTGTTCTCGAAGCTCATCATCGGGGGCGGCCCACCGGCGGGCGGCCCCCCGGCGGGCGGGCCCCGCCGCCGGGCTTTCCGCCCCAGTGGCGCGGTTGGTAGGCCTGGTCCAGGCGAGCCGCCAGCAAGCGCGATCGCTCCGCCGGCCGTGGCGGCGATGAAGTCGAGGTCGGGGTACTGCTCGAGCCGTCCGGCGAAGACGAGCGCGGCGAGCCCGACGGTCACGTCCATGAAGCGGCCCACCTGCTCGACCAGGCGGAAGTCCGCCAGGCTGTCGCTGCCGACGGGCTCGGCCGGAGGATGGAGGAACACGGGCACGCCGAGCTCCGAGGCCATCTCGAAGAAGGGGTCGGCGCGCTCCGAGTCGAGGTACTCGCCCTTGACGCTCGTGTTCACGATCAGCCCGACGAAGCCACCGTCGCGCACGGTCTGGGCGGTCTGCTCGAGCAGCTCGTCGCCGCCGAGGGGGTTCGTGTAGGCGTAGGCGGCCAGGCGCGGGGCTGTGCTTGGCCACGGTCTCGGCGAGCCACTCGTGGAACGACTTGAGCTGATCGAGCGGCTGGGCGTAGTTGTCGAGCCCGGGCATGCGGGTCATCGTTCCGAAACCCACAGGGCTTCCCACCACCGTGAGCCCGATGCCGGCCTCGGACTTCCTGTCGAGCATCCCCTCGATGTCCGCCAGCGCGGGCGGCATCGGATACTTCTTGAACAGCTCGGGGTGGGTGATGTGGCCGTGGACGTCGACGATCACTTCGCACCCCCGTCGGAGCCCGGCCACGGATAGCCCTCCAGGCCCGACATGCGCTCCTGGAAGGCCAGCATGGCGGCCACGTCGAGCTCGCCGAGGCCCTGCTGCTTGGCGGCCGTGAGCATCGAGTAAGCGGTCTCGGACACGGGGAGCGGCACGTTCAGCTCCTTGCACTCGTCGAGCACCAGCATCATGTCCTTGCGCATCAGCGAGAGCTTGAACGACGGGTTCTCGAACGCCCGCTGGCCCATCAGCATGCAGCGGAACGACATGACCGGCGAGCTGTAGCCGCTCTTGGCGATCATGTCGAGGATCTTCTCGCGCGGCAGGCCCGCCCGCTCGCCGAAGACCACGGCCTCCGCGAGCGCCGGCATCTGGACCCCCATCAGCATGTTGAGCACCAGCTTCATGCTGGCTCCCATGCCGTTGCCGCCGAGGTAGGTGACCTCCTTGCCGATCGTCTCGAAGATCGCATTCAGCGCGGCGAAGTCGGCCTCGTCCCCGCCGACCATCACGCGCAGCTCGCCGGAGCGCGCGTGGAACGGCGCGCCGAGCACGCAGGCGTCCAGCGCCTTGTGCCCCGCCGTCACGGCGCGCTCTCCGAGCTGCCGTGCATAAGGTGGCGGGACCGTGCTCATATCCACGATGTAGCCGCCCGGCCGCAGCGTGCTCGCCACGCCGTCGTCTCCGAACACGATCTGCTCGACGACGTTCTGGTCGGCGAGGCTCGTCATCACCACGTCCGCCTCGCGGGCCGCATCCGCGGGGGAGTCGGCCACGCGCGCGCCCAGCTCGGCTACCGGATCCGCCTTGGAGCGGGTGCGGTTGTAGACGGCGAGCTCGTAGCCGGACTCGGCCAGTCGCGCGGCCATTCCCGCGCCCATCACCCCGAGCCCGATGAATCCGATCTTCTCCTTGCTCAACACGACCCCCTAAGAGCTTGCCGTTACGCCGCCGTCCACAAACAGCACCTGCCCCGTTACGAAGCTCGCGGCGGGACTGGCGAAGAAGAGCGCCGCGCCCGCCATCTCGACCGGGGCACCGAAGCGCCCGAAGGGGATGCGCCGGAGCATCATCTGGACGAACTGCGGATTGCCGAGCGCGTCCTGGACCAGTTCGGTGGGAACGAAGCCGGGGGCCACGCCGTTGACGGTGATCCCGTGCGGGCCCCACTCGGTCGCAAGCTGGCGGACGAGGGCGTTGACCCCCGCCTTGCTGGCGCTGTACGCGGCAAAGCCGCGCCGGCCGCCGGCCACGCTGCGCGTGGAGGAGAACTGGATGATCCGGCCACCCCGCCCGCCGGCGATCATCGCCTGTCCCGCCGCCTGAGAGAGCCAGAACGCGCCGCTCAGGTTGATGTCGATGACCTTCTGCCAGTCGTCCTCGCCGAACTCCTCGGCCTTGGCCTCCAGGTCCACGCCGGCGAGGTTCACGAGCACGTCCAGGCCTCCCAGCGCCGATGCGGCCTCCTCGACCACCGCGTGTGCGCTGTCCCGGTCGGCCAGGTCCACGCGTGCGCCGACCGCACGGTGCCCGCCGGCCTCCAGCTCGCCGGCCAGCTCCCGCGCCTTGTCCTCGGAGCGTCCGGCGATCGCGATCGCGGCTCCTGACTGCACGAACAGCTCGGAGGTGATCCGGCCGATGCCGCCGTAGCCGCCCACGATCAAAGCCCGCGTGCCCTCCAGCCGGAACAGCGAGCCGAGCTCGCTCTCTGGAGCCGAGCCCGGGACCGGGACACGTGGCTCCACCGGCGGCGGGCCGCCCGGAGGCCCCCCCGCTGGCCGCCCGCCGGTCACTCGTCGTGGCGGCGACTGACGAGGAGCTCCATGAAGCTCTTCATGAAGAACTCGCGCGCGCCGTCGGGCGTCGACATGTCGCGGGGCTCTGCCACGAGCTCGTCGAGCTTGTCCTCGAGCTCGCGGATCGCCTTCTGCTGGCCCATGTGCCGGGCGAGCGTGGGGAGCGGCACGCCGTCCGTGGTCTCGACGATCCGCACGACCGTCGCGCCCCTCATGAACACCTGCGTGCTGATGAGCGTTCCGACCTCGTTGCCCTCCTCGTCGCGGATCGTGTGATCCGGGCGCCCGTAGTTGTGGAAGAGCTCGCGCACGGCGTCCTGGCTCCCCGGCTTGATGTCCCACATGAGTGCCAAGTACTCGGCCACTGCTGGCCTCCTTTCGGTCCAGATGCCGTGCTCGCGTGCCCTCGCGAGTCCCGGGCTGAGGCTATCCGCTCGCCACTGGCGCCGCAATGGACCTCGCTCCTGAGCTTCCGGTAGCGTCCCCGCTCGACTTGGATCGCAGAGACCGGAGGCCGTGATGGGCGACAGCAAGGCGGAGCTCGAGCTACCGCAGCACGTGCTCGACTACCTGGGCGAGCACGAGACGCTGACGCTGGCCACCGCGTCGGGCGTGGGCGTGCCACGGGCCGCCACGCTCCTCTACGTCAATCGGGGCCCCACGATCTACCTCTGGATCCGTCCCGATACGACGACTGCCAAGCACGTCGAGCAGAACCCATTCGTCTCGTTCGTGATCGACGACTACACCGAGGACTGGCGGAAGACGAAGGGGATCCAGGGGAACGGCGAGTGCGAGGTCGTCTTGGGCGGCGAGGAGATCGCGCGCGCGGCGCTTCTCTTCGGCCAGAAGTTCCCGGACGTGTCCGCGGGCTCTTCCACGGTCGGGATCTACTTCCTGAAGATCGCTCCGACGCAGGTGGAGTTCATCGACAACACCAGCGCGAGCGGTGAGCCGAGTCAGAACTTCGGCGTCGAGTACCGGCGCGAGACGGTTCTGAACGTGTTCAGCGACCTGCCGAGCGAGGTGGGAGAGACGATCGGCGCCGAGCTGCAGGCGATGCAGGTGGACGCCGGCGACGTCGTGGTGCGCCAAGGGGGGCCGGCGGACAAGCTCTTCATCGTCGTGGATGGAGAGCTCGAGGTCGTACGCGACGAGGACGGACAGGAGGCCAACGTCGCCACGCTCGGTCCGGGGCAGCTCTTCGGGGAGATCGCGATCATGCGCGACACCCCGCGGGCCTCGACGCTGAGGGCCACGCAGCCCGCGAGGCTGCTCGCGATGGAGCGAGACACCTTTCGCAGCCTCATGGCCCAGGCGCTGGGCACGACCGGGAACTTCGACGAAGTGATCCATCAACGGCTCGAGCGGCTGAGTGAGGGTGACGGGAGCTAGCGGCGATCAGGCTCGAGCAGAGCCGCCGGCGTTCACGAGCAGGGACTTCCGGGACGCGGTCGGCGGCTTCGCCACGGGCATAAACGTCATCACGACGCGGGACGAAGACCACGCCTACGGGATGACCGCGAGCGCGTTCTCGTCCGTCTCGCTCGACCCGCCGCTGATCCTCATCTGCATCGGGACCACGGCCACCGCGAGCGAGATGATCGTCCGCAGCGGCGTCTTCGCCGTGAACATCCTGAGCGCCGAGCAGGAGCCGCTCTCGCGCTACTTCGCATCGAAGGACCGGCCGCGCGGACGCGACGCGTTCAGGGGCGTTCCGCACCGCGACCTGGTGAGTGGATCGCCCATCCTCGAGGGCGTGGCGGGGTACCTCGACTGCAGGCTCCACGCCTCTCACGAGGCGGGCGACCACCTGATCTTCATCGGCGAGGTCCTGGCGCTGGGCACCGACCCCGATGCGCAGCCGCTGCTATTCCACGGTGGGGCCTACCGCTTGCTCGGTTGAGCGCCGGCCAGCCCGTCACGCACGAGGTACTTCGTGGAGGCTGCTCCCGCGAAGCATTGGCGTAGCGGCTTGACCAGGGCGTCGTGCTCCGGCGAGCGGTCCCAGGTCGTCGACGCTTCCACGTTCTCCCACTCGCTCGTGATGATCCACTTGAGCGGATCGTCCACGTTCTGGCAGAGCTGGTGCCCGAGCAGGCCGGGCACACCTTGCTCCAAGCGCGCGCGAAGCGCAGCATAGGCGTGCATCAGATCGGCCTCGCGCCCCGGAGACAGGCGAAACTCGAGGACAAAGCGCGCAGGCACGCCGCAAGCCTACGTCCGTCGGTCACAAAAGCAAGCATGCCGTGAGCCAATCGAGCGAATCGCCCTGGGGTCCGCTTCGAATCTCCATCTTCCGGGCGATCTGGCTGGCGACGGTCGTGTCGAACCTCGGCACGTGGATGCATCTCATCGCGGCCTCCTGGCTGATGACGTCGCTCACGGCCTCGGCCGCGCTGGTGGCGCTGTTGCTCACCGCTCAGTCACTCCCGACCTTTCTGCTCGCGCTGCCGGGCGGGGCGCTCGCCGACGTTCTCGATCGCCGCCGCATGATCGTCACCACCCAGTGCTGGCAGGCGGCGGTGGCGGCGGCACTCGCGGCGGCCACCCTCGCCGACCTCACCACGCCCGCCCTTCTGCTGGCGTTCACCTTCGCGCTCGGCGTGGGGGCGGCGCTCGCGCTGCCGGTCCTCTGGGCCGTGATCCCGGAGCTCGTGCCCCGGCGGCTGCTGCCGGCTGCCGTCTCGCTGAACAGCACCGCCTTCACGCTCGCCCAGGCGGTCGGGCCCACGCTGGGCGGCCTCCTGGTGGCGGGGGCCGGCGCGGGCGCCGTCTTCGTCCTGAACGCGGTGTCCTTCCTGGGGGTCGCCGCGGTCGTGGCAAGCTGGCGGGCGCCGCCTCCCACGAGCACGCTGCCCGCCGAGCATGTAGGCGGCGCCGTGAGGACGGGGGTGCGTTACGTGCTCAATGCGCCGGCGCTCCAGGTGGTGCTGATGCGCGTGGTCCCCCATGCGATCTGCTACAGCGCGCTTCCCGCCCTCCTCGTCGTGGTCACGCGGGAGCGCCTCGATGTAGGAGCCGCGGCCTATGGCGCGCTCTACGGCTGCTTTGGCGTGGGCGGCGTTCTCGGCGCGCTGCTCCTGCCCTGGCTCCGGGCGCGGATCTCCACCGACCGGTTGCTGCCGGTGGGCGCGATCCTCTTCGCGGGGATGCTGGCCGGCCTTGCCACGCTGGAATCGGTCGCTGCGCTGGTGCCGCTGATGCTCGTGGGCGGCGCCGCATCCATGACGGTGCTCGCGTCGTTCAGCATCGCCGCCCAGTCGGTGCTGCCCGGCTGGGTGCGCGGCCGGGGCCTGGCCGTGTACCTGCTCAGCTTTCAGGCCGCGATGGCCGCCGGCGCGGCGCTGTGGGGGGCGCTCGCAGCCAACGTCGGCGTCTCGACCACGCTCGTGGTCGCCGGCGCGGCGATGATCGCCACTCACCTGCTCGGCCAGGCTTTCGGGCTGCGGCTTGCGGTGGCAGACGGGGTGGACCTCACGAAGGCGTACTGGACCGAGCCGGGCTTCGCCCTCGAGCCGGAGCTGGGCGAGGGGCCGATCCGCGTGGAGATCGAGTACCGGATCGCGCCGGCGGACACGGCCGAGTTCCTTGCCGCGATGCGAGAGCTCCGGCGCACCCGG
This sequence comes from uncultured Thermoleophilaceae bacterium, assembly GCA_963759625.1. Classification (GTDB taxonomy): domain Bacteria; phylum Actinomycetota; class Thermoleophilia; order Solirubrobacterales; family Thermoleophilaceae; genus JACVRW01. Next base: position 491,512 of record CAVXAD010000008.1, read on the forward strand.
AGGCGCGACGGCGCCATGCAGTGGTCGGTGTACCAGGATCTCTCCGATCCGGAACGGCACGTCGAGTCGTTCCTGGTCACTTCCTGGGCCGAGCACGAGCGCCAGCACGAGCGCGCCGTGCTCTCGGACCGGGCGCCGATCGAGCGCATCCTGGCGCTGCAGCGCGGTGAGTCGCCACGGGTCACACATCTGCTCTCGCGAGCTCCCTCGCGCGGCGGCGGCCGGAGGGTCATTGACAGGGACGACAAAGGTTGAGTAGCGTCGCACCGGTCCACGCGGCGCTAGGAGGCACGCATGTCAGAGGAGCAGACGCCTGGGGAGGTGCAGGCCGACAAGCCGCACGCGGTCAGATCGGCCGACGAGGCGCCCGCGGATACGCGCCGGGGCGGGGATGTCCGAACCCTTCTCAGCCCGAAGTCGGCGGACTCCACGTCCGGATTCATGGGGGTGGCCACGATCCAGCCGGGAGACTCGATCTCGGAGCACTACCACCCGTACTCCGAGGAGTTCATCTACTGCGTGACGGGTACGGTCACCGCCCAGCTCGACGGAGAGCCGCACGAGGTGCCGGCCCGCAATGCGCTCTTCATACCGATCAACATGAAGCACCGCCTCGTCAACGACGGGGACGAGGAAGCCTTCATCGTCTTCCACCTCGGGCCGCTGGCCCCGCGGCCCGAGCTCGGACACGTGGATACCGAGCAGCCTTGAGGCGAACCGTCGTAACGGGGGTCGGCGTGGTGGCGCCGGGAGGCGTGACGCGCGACTCGTTCTGGGAGCGCATCACCGCCGGCGAGACGTCCACCCGGCGCATTACGTTCTTCGACCCCTCCGGCTTTCGCTCGCAGATGGCCGCGGAGGCCGACTTCGATCCGCACGAGGCCGGGCTGACCGAGCATGAGGTGCGCCGGATGGACCGCTACATCCAGTTCGCGGCCGCCGCCGGCACGGAGGCGATCGCCGACAGCGCGCTCGACCTCGAGGACGTGGACCGGGAGCGCATGGCCGTCACGCTGGGGTCGGCCGTGGGCGGGACCATGGCCCTGGAGGACGGATACGTGGCCGTGTCCAACCGAGGCCAGGACTGGCTTGTGGACCCGGACTACGCGCCGCCCTTCGTCTACCAGGGACTCGTGCCCAGCAGCCTGGCCAGCGAGATCGCGCTCAAGTTCGGCGCGCAGGGGCCCTCGGTCGTCGTCTCCACCGGCTGTACCTCCGGCATCGACGCGATCGGCTACGGCCATCAGCTGATCCAGGACGGGGAGGCCGACATCGTGATCTCGGGGGCTTCCGAGTCCCCGATCTCGCCGATCTCGATGGCCTGCTTCGACCCGATCAAGGCCACCTCCCCTCACAACGACGACCCCGAGCACGCGTCGAAGCCGTTCGACCGCGACCGCGCCGGCTTCGTGATGGGCGAGGGGGGCGCGGTGCTGATCCTCGAGGAGTACGAGCTCGCCAGAGCCCGCGGCGCCCACGTGTACTGCGAGGTGGCGGGGTACGCGACGCGCGGCAACGCCTACCACATGACCGGCCTGCGCAAGGAGGCCTATGCGATGACCGAGGCCATCAAGGACGCGATGCGCCAGGCCGACACGCGGCCCGAGGACTTCGACTACATCAACGCGCACGGGTCGGGGACCAAGCAGAACGACCGCCACGAGACGCAGGCGTACAAGAACTGCCTCGGCGACCACGCGTACAAGGTGCCGGTCAGCTCCATCAAGTCGATGATCGGCCACTCGCTCGGGGCCATCGGCGCGATCGAGATGGCCGCCTGCGCTCTCGCCATCGACCGGGACATGGTGCCGCCCACCGCGAACTTGGTGAACCCGGACCCGGAATGCGACCTCGACTACACGCCCGGGCAGGCGCGCGCGAAGCCGGTCTTCACGGCGCTCTCGACCGGCAGCGGCTTCGGCGGCTTCCAGTCGGCGATGATCTTCTCCGTGCCGGAGGAGCTGCGGGAGGTGTCCGCGTGAGGAGGCCGGCCCGCCGGAAGCACGCCCGTGGCTGAGCTGACGACCATCCCCAACCCGTCGCGACGGGCGCTGCTGACGGGTATCGGCGTCGTCGCGCCGAACGGCATCGGGAGCGAGGCCTGGTGGAAGGCGACCAAGGCCGGCAAGAGCGGCATCGGGCGCATCACCCACTTCGACCCCTCGAAGTACGAGACGCAGCTCGCGGGCGAGGTCGAGGACTTCGACGCCGACGACTACATCGAGAAGCGCCTCCAGGTGCAGACGGACCGCTGGACGCACATGGCGCTCGCGGCCACGCAGATGGCCCTGGACGACGCCGAGTACGACCCGTCGGAGCAGGACGAGTGGTCGCAGAGCGTGATCACCGCGTCGAGCTCGGGCGGGAACGAGTTCGGCCAGAGGGAGATCCAGGCGCTGTGGAACCAGGGCCCCGGCTTCGTGGGCGCCTACCAGTCGATCGCCTGGTTCTACGCGGCGACGACCGGGCAGATCTCGATCCGGCACAACCTGAAGGGGCCGTGCGGCGTCGTGGTGTCCGAGGGCACCGGCGGCCTGGAGGCGCTCCAGCACTCGCGGCGGACGATCCGCCGCGGGTTCGAGACGGTCGTGAGCGGCGGGCTCGAAGCGCCGATCGGCCCCTACGCCCTGACCTGCCAGATGGGCACCGGCAACATGAGTCGCGAGAGCGACCCCGCCGCGGCGTACAGACCGTTCGACGCCAGCGCGAACGGCTACGTGCCCGGCGAAGGTGGCGCGATCCTGATCGTGGAGAGCCAGGAACGGGTCGAGGAGCGCGGGGCGCCGCAGATCTACGGCGAGATTGCCGGCTACTGCGCGACCAACGACGCCTACCACCACGGCAGCCCCGCCCCGGACGCGACCCAGCTCACCCGCGCCATCCGCGTCGCGCTCGAGGACGCCGGCGTGGGCCCGGACGATGTCGGTGTCGTCTTCGCCGACGCAGCCGGCATACCGGAGTGGGACCTGCTCGAGGCCAAGGCGATCAAGGAGGCCTTCGGCGAACGTGCCTCCGATGTGCCGGTCACGGCTCCGAAGACGATGGTCGGCCGCCTCTACGCAGGTGGGGCGGCGCTCGATGTGGCGACTGCTCTGCTCGCGATGCGCGACGGCGTGATTCCGCCCACCATCAACCTCGACCAGCCCGCGGATGGGTGCGAGCTGGACTTCGTGACGGGCTCCGCCCGGGAGGCCCAGCTGGACACCGTGCTCGTGATCGCCCGCGGCTTCGGTGGATTCAACAGCGCGCTCGTGCTCCGCCGGGCGAGCTGACCCGCCCGTCCGGGAGTCGCCCCCTTGGCGTCCGCATCAACCGTCGACTCGCTGCTGATCCGGCCCGCGGGACCCGATCCGCGGCCAGCCCTGGCCCTGGAGGGGCATGCGATCAGCCATGCCGACCTGGGCGAAGCCGTTGATCGTCTGAGCGGCCGGATCTCGGCGTTCGCGGGCCCGGGAGACCGTGTCGCGGTGATCGCCTCGAACGTGCCCGCCCTCGTCTTCGCGCTCTTCGCGATCTGGCGCGTGGGCGCCGTCGCGGTCCCGCTGAGCGCCCGCCTGCGGGAGTTCGAGCTGACACGAGTTCTGGGGGATGCCGAGCCCGCAGCGATCGTCACGATCGACTCCTACCAGGGCTTCTCGCTCTCGCTCCTGGTCGAGAAGCTCCTTCCGGGGCTCCCCGCCGTTCGCGGCTGCCTCGTCGTCGATCCCCTGGGGGAAGTCCTGGAGGAGGTGACGCGAGACGAGCACCCTGGGCCGGCGGAGCCGCTCGACCCCGACACCGCAGCGATCCTCTACACCTCCGGGACCACCGGCGCGCCGAAGGGGGCGCTGGTCAGCCATGCCTGCCTGCTCGCCGGCGCTCGCGAGCTCGGCGCACTGGCGGAGCTCGATCCCACGGACGCCTCGATCCTGGTGGTTCCGATCGCGCACGCGTTCGGCCTCCCGTGTCTGCTCGCGGCGGTGGCGTCGGGCGGATCGGCGGTGCTCGTGGACTCGACCTTCTCGCTGGGGGCGCTCCTGGAGGCGATCAGCGCGCACGGGGCCACCGTGCTCCACGGCTCTCCGGCACTCTTCGCCGACCTGCTGGGGCGCGGGCTGAGCGAGCGCCCGACCCTGCGCACCGGCTTCGTCGCGGGGGCCGTGTGCCCCCCGCGCATCCTCGAAGGGCTCGACGCCGCGGGACTGACGATCCTGAACGTGTTCGGCATGACCGAGATCGGGGCGGCCACGGCCTGCCGCGCCTCCGACCCGCCCTCGCTGCGCAGCACGACCGCGGGCCGTCCGCTTCCGGGCTACGAGTTCCGCGTCGCGCCCGGCGAGCACCAGGACGGCCTACCGGGCGAGCTGCAGGTGCGCGGCCCGTACGTGACCGCCGGCTACTACCGGCAGCCGGAGACGACGGCGGAGGCGTTCGACGGCGACTGGTTCCGCACCGGAGACCTCGGATCGATCGACGAGGCGGGCTACGTCAGCATCGCCGGGCGCTCGAAGGAGGTCGTGCACGTGGCGGGGTTCAACGTGTTTCCGGCGGAGGTCGAGGGCTTCCTGCTCACCCACCCGGACGTGGCGCAGGCCGTGGTGGTCGGCGTTCCTCACGAGCGGATGGGCGAGGTCCTCGAGGCGTACGTGGTGCCGGCTCCGGGCCGGGACATCGAGCCCGCCACCCTCCTGCGCTTCGCGCGCTCGCAGATAGCGGGCTATAAGCTGCCGTATGCGATCAGGGTGCTACCCGAGCTGCCGCTCCTGCCCTCCGGAAAGCCCGATCGCGCGGCGCTCGCGAGCAGCGGTGAATCGAAGCGGATCGGCGCCCTGAATGAGGAACGCCGCCTCTTTCGAGGGAGTTGCGGTGCCGGTCTCGGCGCTCGAGGGCGTGCCGCTGTTCGATGGACTCGGCCCGGCCGAGCTCGTCACGGTCGCAGCGTCGATGCGCTTCCATGACTTTCCGGCGCAGGCCGTGATCTGCCACGAGGGCGCACCGGGCGCGAGCATGTTCGTGGTGCTCGACGGGCTGGCCCACCAGCTCGCCGCCGCGCCGGACGCCGGGGAGCTGAGGACGCGATCGGTCTTCGCCGAGGGGCGGCTGGTCGGGAAGCTGCGGCAGGGCGACGTGTTCGGGGCCACTTCCCTCGTGACCGGCGAGCCACGCTCGGCCACGGTCAGGGCAGCGGTTCCGACCTCGGCGCTCGAGCTCGGCGAGGAGGACTTCAGGGCCCTGATCGCCAGGTTCCCGGCCATCCTCTCGAACCTGACGCGCATTCTGAGTGACCGGCTCGCGGCCGCGACCAGGCGCCAAGCCGAGCGCGGCCGCCGCGGCGAGGCGGTGGCGTTGATCGCCGGGCCGTCGCTGGCGTCCGCCATCCCCGCCGTGGTGGCCGCCGCGCAGGCGGCGAGCGTGCGACCGGTGGAGTCGCTCGAAGCCGGACCCGCCCTCGCCGATGCGCTGGCTCGGCTCGACGACGCGCTGCACGAGCAGTCCACGGTCGTCCTCGTGGCCGGCCTCCACGATGCCCAGCTGCCGCTGCTTCTCGAGCACGTGGACAGGGCGGTCGTCCTGCTGGGGGAGGAGGACGGCGAGCCCACCGCCGCGCTGGCGGCCGCGGACAGGCTGGTCGAGCTCGTGCGCGTCGAGCGAGCGCCTACGGCGCGCCCCCTGGGCGGGACCGGCACCCCGCGCCTTGTACGGGTGGCCGCCCGCGGCGATGGCCACGACCGGGGCGGTCTGCCGCCGGATGAGATCGCCTGGCTCGGCCGCCACCTGTCCCGCACGAAGCTCGGGCTGGCGCTTGGCGCGGGCGGCGCGAAGGGCTACGCCCACGTGGGGGCGCTGGGCGTGCTGGAGGATGCCGGATACACCGTCGATTGCGTAGGAGGCAGCAGCATCGGCGCCATCGTGGGCGCCTACCGGGCGCTCGGGATGGGTGCCGCTGAGATCGACACCACTCTGCGCGAGGCGTTCACCCCCGATGCCGTGGCGGAGGTCTTCAAGCTCTCGCTGTCGGGCGAGTCGACCGGGCGGGACACGATGAGCCGCATCTTCCGCGAGACGACGGGAGAGCGCTCGTTCGACGAGACGGTCATCCCGCTCGTGCTCATGGCCGTGGACCTGACCGACCGTGTGCCCAAGCCGCTGCGGGACGGGCCGATCTGGCAGGCCCTGCTCGCGTCGACGGCGCTGGCCGGCATGTTCCCGCCGTACGAGCGGGACGGTCACCGGCTGGTGGACGGGCTGGCGCTCGTCCCTGTCCCGACACACGCGGTGGAGGCGGAAGGGGCCGACCTGACGGTCTCGGTCAACCTGCTGAGCCGGGACACGCTGGCGGCGTGGCCGGGCGAGGCCCCGCCTCCGCCCGAGCAGGCCGAAGCGGGGCTCGCGCATGCTGGAGACGTTGCTCGAGGTGATGGATCTGTCGCAGCTCGACACGAGCGTCCGGCACGCCGATCTGGCCGACGTGACCATCACTCCGCGTTTCGGCCCGTCGAGCTGGCGGGACTTCCATCTTGCGGACCTGTTCATGATGGCGGGCCGGCGAGCGGCGGAGGAGCAGCTCCCCGCCCTCCAGGCCCTGGCAAGGCCGCAGTCCGTAGCTGTGACCACTACATAAAGGAGGGCTGATGGCAGCTCAGACGTTCACCTTCGATGACATCAAGCGGATTCTCGTCGAGCGGGTCGGCTTGAACGAGGACGACGTCGTGGACGACCCGGAGGCGACGTTCGAATCGATGGGCCTCGACTCGCTCGCGTTCGTGGAGATCCAGCTGGCCATGCAGCAGGAGTACGGCTTCACGATCCCTGACGAGGACGCGGAGACCATCACCACGGTCGGGCAGGCGATCGACTACGTCAACCGGCGCCTGACGGAAGGGGACTGAGGCGGATGGCCGCACATACGGACAACTCGATAGTGATCGATGCGCCCCGCGACTTCGTCTGGGCACGGATGATGGACGTCGAGGACTGGCCGAACCTCTTCACCGAGTACGCGAAGGCGGAGGTGATCGAGGAGAACGGCGACACGATTCAGTTCCGCCTGACCACGCACCCGGACCCCGACTACGACGGTCAGGTGTGGAGCTGGGTCTCCGAGCGCACCGCCGACCCGGCCGGCTACACGTCCAAGTCTCGCCGCATCGAGACCGGGCCGTTCGAGTACATGAACATCGAGTGGTACTTCGAGGAGGTCGACGGCGGTACGAACATGCGCTGGGTCCAGGACTTCTCGATGAAGCCGAGCGCGCCCGCGAACGACGAGCAGGCCGAGCAGTACATGAACAAGAACACGAAGGAGCAGATGAGCACGATCAAGGAGCGGCTCGAGGAGGCGGCGCCGGACTGAGGTCCGGGCCGCCTGACGGCGGGCCCTCGTCTATGGCTGGACGTGGAACATCACGTCGTAGGTCTTCGTCTCGGGCGGGGCGCGCAGGATGCCCTTCAGCTTCGGGATCATCGCCTGCGCCACCTTGGCGCTGCTCTCCATGTCCTCTTCGGTCTCCCACAGCGTGATCGCCATCGCCCCGGTGCCGCCGGGCTCGGTCAGCAGGATGTAGCCCCGGAAGCCCGGCTGCTCCTGGTAGCTCGGGATGATGGTCTCCTCGGTCAGCCGCATCCCTTTGTCCACTTCCTCCGGGTTCCACTCCGTGGCGTTCACCCGTGCGTGCATGCTTTCCTCCTCAAGAAGACGACTTGATGGTGTGCGCGACGTCGAAGATGATGCGCTCGACCTTCCCCGCCCAGTAGGGCCGCATCGGGGTGGTCGTCTGCATGTGGATGGCGTCGTCTTCCCAGGCGAGGAACGCCTCCTTGCTCTCCCACTCGCTCAGCAGGATGTAGGTGCGCGGCCCGTCCTCGGGATCCGGCGGGTCCGCCCGCCGCAGGAGCTCGTCGGCGATGTGTCCCGTGGTGCCCTTCACCTTCGAGGTGACCTCGGCGTAGGCCGCCTCGAAGGCCTCCTCGTCGCCGCGGTTGATCTTTGCGAACACCATCACGCGTGCGGGCATCAGCCTTCTCCTTCGATATGGGTCACGACGTCGTGCACGGTCATGCGCGCCGATTCGCGTAGATCTCGAAGCGGCGCCGTCAGGTCGTCCTGCTCTGGGCTGCGCTCGAACTCGTGAAAGGCCTCCCGGCTGTCCCAGTCGCTCGCCACCACGAAGCTGTCGGGATCGTCCGGGTCGCGCAGCAGCGTCTGACGGACGTTTCCCGGAGCCGCCCGGACGTGCACGGCGATCTCACGCCACACACGCTCGAACTCCGGGCCGCGACCGGCTTTTATCTTCATGTACAACGTCGCGCGAACCATGTCCCCGGGCGCGAATCTATCCGAAGCCCGGCCACGGGTGCCAGGACCAAGGTCTCGGCAGGGCACGGCCACCCCGGTTAGGATCGCTCTTCCAGTTCAATCCAGCCGCTCGCCCGGGCGCGAAAGGGGAAGCCAGTGTTCTGCCGCGTAACTCACGTTCAGGCGCCAGAGGGGAGGGTCCAGGAGGGGCTCAGCCTCTGGTACGACAACATCCTGCCGATCACGAAGGGGCGCGAGGGCTTCCAGGGCGCCATCTCGATGGTCGACTTCGAGTCCGGCAAGGCTCTGTCCATCACCCTCTGGGAGGGTGAGGAGGACCTCCTCGCGAGCACCGAGGCCGAGTACCACAAGAAGGCGGTCGAGCGCTTCGGGGACTTCTTCGAGAACGCCCACGAGCCGGAGAACTACACGATGCACATGTTCACCGGTCCCGTCTTCTCGGAGACCTTCAGCATCGACGAGGCGGGCAAGAAGGTGGCCGAGGCCTGACCCCGGCGCGCGGCTAGATGCCGCCGTCCACGTTCAGCGTCACGCCGGAGACGAAGCTCGCGCGGTCGCTCGCCAGGTAGAGCACCGCGTCCGCGATCTCCTCCGGGCCCCCCGAGCCGGTTCAGCGCCGCGAGCCCGGAGTACCGGGCGCGCCCGGCGTCGTCGAGCTCGGCGGTCTGGTCGGTCTCGATGATCCCCGGCGCGAGCGCGTTCACGCGGATGCCGCGCCGGCCGACCTCCTTGCAGAGGGCGCGCGTGAAGCCGATCAGGCCCGCCTTCGACGAGATGTAGTGCGTGCGCGCGGGCATGCCGCGCATCGCCACGGCGGAGGTGATGTTGACGATCGAGCTCCCCTCGCCCATGGCCGGCAGCGCCGCTTTGGTCACGAGGTAGACGGCCGTGAGGTTGGTGTCGAGCACGCGATGCCATTCCTCGAGGTCGAGGTCCTCGATCATCGCGTGGCTCACCACGCCCGCGTTGTTGATCAGGATGTCCAGCCCGCCGAAGCGCTCGGATGCGTCTCGGGCGAAGGCCGCGGCCGAGTCGGGGTCGGACACGTCGGCCTGGGCGAGGTAGCTGTCCCCGCCGATCTCCTCCAGCTCTCCGCGCAGCCGCTTGACGTCGTCGGACTCGCGGTTGTAGCACGCCGCCACCGACCCACCGGCCTGCGCCAGTCCCAGGACGATGGAGCGCCCGATTCCACGCGAGCCGCCCGTGACGAGCGCCCGCTTCCCGCCGAGTCCGAGGTCCAAGAAATCCGCCCCCTCCGGGTTCAAGTGCGCAGCGAGCCTACCCGCGGCGCGCCGGCTCCCGCAACCCTCGTCGGCGCCATATGCTTGCCGCTGTCGGCGAAGCTCGTCAGCGGAGAGGGGAAGACGGTATGGCGGTGAAGCGAGGCTGCATCGTGGCGAAGATCAAGCCCGGCTCGGAGGAGGAGGTGGCGAAGCTCTTCCAGGAGTCGGACGAGAGCGAGCTGCCCCGCCTCGCGGGCGTGCGCCACCGCAGCCTGTTCGTGCTCGAAGACGTGTACATCCACTACGTGGAGCTCGACGAGGACCTCGCCGAGTCGGTGGAGGGAATCCGCGACCACCCGCTGTTCAAGGAGATCAGCCGGCGCCTCGACGACTACATCACGCCGCACAACCCCGACACCTGGCGCTCGCCGAAGGACGCCCAGGCCGTCGAGTTCTACAGCTGGGACGCCTCCGGCTGAAGGCTCAGCGGGAGACGAGATCCGCGTGCGCCTCGGCGAACTCCTCCAGCTTCTGCCGCGAGTCGGCCGGCGAGACATCCACGTCGGCGTCGATCTGCCTCACCAGCCCGGTGAGCACGCGGCCTGACCCGAGTTCCAGGAACACGTCACATCCCTGCTCGGTCAGCGCACGCACGCAGTCGACCCAGCGGACGGGACTGGCAATCTGCGCGAGCAGCGCGTGCCGAACCTGGTCCCTGTCGCCCACGATCGTGCCCGAGGCGTTGCTCGCCAGCGGCACCTCGGGCTCGTTCCACGACACCGTGTCCATGACCTTGTCCAGTCGCGCCTGGACCGGCTCCATCAGGCTGCTGTGGAACGCGGCGCCGACCTGCAGTCGTAGTGCCCGCTTGGCGCCTGCCTCCTGCGCGAGCTCTACCAGGCGCTCCACTCCGGCCTCTTCGCCGGAGACCACGACCTGAGTGGGCGAGTTGAGGTTCGCGAGCGCCACGACTCCGGCCTCGGAGGCCCGCTCGCAGAGGCTCTCGACCTCGGTGACATCGAGGCCGATGACAGCAGCCATCGCGCCCGGACGCTCCGCCTGGATCCCGGCCATCAGGCGCCCGCGCTCGCAGACCACCCGCATCCCGTCCTCGCGGGACAGCGCACCGGTGGCCACGGCAGCCGTGTACTCGCCGAGGCTGTGGCCGGCCACGAAGTCGGGTTGGAGCCCGAGCTCTCGCGCCACGTCCGTGACCGCGAGCGAGAGCGCGAACAGCGCGGGCTGGGCCACGTCGGTCCTGGTCAGCGACTCCTCCGGCCCCTCGGTGGCGTAGGCGCGCACCGGCAGGCCGGAGACGGCGTCCGCCTGGTCGAAGTAGCGACCGAAGAGCTCGGAGTCCGCCTCGCGCATCTGAGCGCCCATCCCCACGCGCTGCGAGCCCTGACCGGGATAGAGAAACGCGACCTTGCCCATCCGCCGGCGCATGCTACGTCCCCTGGGGTGCCCGAGGCAAGCTCGGCGCCCTTCGGGTCGCTTAGTCTTCGCTCGCGTGGCCCGCGGGGAGTCTTCGATCCAGACGATCGCCTCGGCCTTCGAGGACGAGCCGCAGGATCTCCTGCTTCACAGCTCTCCCGACGGGGTGGTCACGCTGATGTTCAGCGATGTCGAGAACTCGACGGCCATGATGGAGCGACTCGGAGAGCTCCGCTCCTTCGCCGTGCTGCGCCAGCACAAGGAGATCGTCGGGGAACTGGTGCAGGGCGACGGCGGGAGGATCGTCAAGTCGCAGGGGGATGGCTTCATGATCGCCTTCCCGAGTGCTCGCGGAGCACTGAGGTGCGCGATAGCGATGCAGCGCGCCTTCGCCGAGCGGGTGCTGGGCGACGGGGAGCGGCTGCGGATCCGAATCGGCCTGCACGCCGGCGAGGTCATCCCGGACGAGAACGACTTCTTCGGGCGGAACGTGGTGCTTGCGGCCCGCATCGCGGATCGCGCGCGCGGCGGCGAGATCCTCGTCTCCTCCGAGCTGAAGCAGTACACCGAGACCGACCGGTCCTTCGCCTTCGAGCTGCTCGGCGAGCTCGAGCTCAAGGGCCTCCTCGGGAGCCACGCCGTCTACAGCGTGCCGTGGGGCGGCGCGACGTCCTAGGGCGAGGCCTCCCGGCTGGGCATCCCAGCCGCCTCGCGTAGGAGCCGCGCGAAGTCCGTCGCGGTACCGCGGCCGAAGCGCCTGGTCCTTCTGCAACGCCTGCAGGATCGCAGCCCCCACCTCGGAGGGAACGTCCTCCCGGCTCAAGCTGGGGTCGGTGGGCAGGTCCTGCAGGTGAGCCCACAGCACCCGCATGCCCTGGCGGTCGGCGAACGGCGGCGCCCCGGTCATGCACTCCCACATGACGCAGCCGAGCGCGTACACGTCGGCCGTGGCTCCCACGGCCTCGCCCCGGATCTGCTCGGGGGCCATCCAGTCCATCGAGCCGAGCGCCTGGCCGGGGCGCGTAAGCAGGCTTCCCTGGCTGTCCTTGGCCAGGCCGAAGTCGGTGATGTAGGCGGTGCCGTCCTCATCGAGCAGGATGTTGGCCGGCTTCACGTCCCGATGGATCAGCCCGGCCGCGTGGAGGGCATCGAGCCCGCCGGCGACCTCCTCGCAGACCTGCACCGCGACCTGGAGGTCGAGCGTGCCGTCGCGGTCGATCTTCTCCGCGAGATTGCCGCCATCGATGAACCTCTGGGCCAGGTAGGGAAGGCCCTCGTGCTCCCCGTTGTTGAGCAGGGGAACGATGTGGGGGTGCTGAACACGCCGCGCGATGCGCGCCTCGCGGTCGAAGCGCCGGCGGAAGGTCGCGTCCTGGGCGAGATCACGCTTGATCAGCTTGACCGCGACCGGCTCGGGGTCGGGGCCGTGCGCCAGGTAGACGCTGCCCATCCCACCCTCGCCCAGCACAGACTCGATCTGGTACGGGCCGATCATTTGACCGATAAGCCGGTCGGACGACGACGGGTTGGGCGGTGACTCGCTCAAGTTTCGAGCGTAAGCCATCTGTGGCCGGAAGGGAAGCAATTACCGGTACCGGCGATGGCGCCTCACTTCCGTCGTACACTCGCGCTGTGGTGCTCCAGCCGAGAACCATCGTTGCCGGCCACCGGATCGAGGGCGTTCTGGGCGTGGGCGGCATGGGCACGGTCTACCGAGCGACGCAGCTGTCCCTCGACCGCACGGTGGCGCTGAAGTTCCTGCCACGCGAGCTGAGCGGCGATCCCCAGTTCCGGGAGCGCTTTCGGCGGGAGGGCCCGATTCAGGCCGCGATCAACCACCCCCACATCGCCACCGTGTACGAGGCAGGCGAGACCGAGCAGGGGCTCTACATCTCCATGTGCGTCATCGAGGGTCCCACGCTCAAGGATGAGATCCGCGCAGCGCGAGCTCGATGCCGCGCGCAGCGTCCGGCTTCTCGCCCAGGTGGCCGAGGCACTCGACGCGGCGCACGCGGTGGGGTTGATCCACCGAGACGTGAAGCCGCAGAACATCTTGATCGGCGAGGGCGATCATGCGTACCTGGCCGATTTTGGATTGACCAAGTCGTGCGACGGAGAGGTGCTTACGGAGGCGGGCCAGCTCATCGGCACGATCGACTACATCTCGCCCGAGCAGGCTCGGGCGCTGCCCGCGACCACCGCCAGCGACGTGTACTCGCTCGCCTGTGTCTTCTACGAGTGCCTCACGGGCGAGGTCCCGTTCGAGCGGGCGAGCGAGCCGGCGGTGCTCTACGCCCACATGATCGACCCGCCGCCGCGCCTGTCCGAGCGCCGCCCCGACCTCCCCGGCGCGTTGGACGAGGTGATCCGTCGCGGCCTGGCAAAGGACGCCGGCGACAGGCCGGCCTTGGCGGGGGACCTCATCCGGGAGGCGGAGCGGGCGCTGGGCGCGCGGCCGGGATTGACCGCGGGCTAGCACCGCGGGCCGGTGGGAAGTGCAGCCCGCGCGGGCGTCCACATAGAGTGCGACCGCCGGTAGGGACTGGCGACTGAGGACTCGTGAAACAGGGCGCTTCTTACAGGCAACTCGCGATCTACTACGCGTTGCTGGTCCTGGCCGTCACCATCGTGACGATCGTCGTCGTGCAGGCGGGCGAGGACGAGAAGGCCCAGCCGTCGATCGCCGGCGGCTACGACGTCGAAGCGCCCAACGCCTGCCTCGGCGCGACGCCGAAGCCGCCGCCCGGCAAGCAGCTTCCACCTGAGGCTCCGCCGGCGCCGAAGGCGCCGGGTCCGTCCTTCGACGTGAAGCAGTCGGGTCAGTTCGTGAACCTCTCGAACATCCAGGGCACGCTGGGCGGCAAGCTGCGCCTGAGGACGAAGGCACGGCGCGGGCCCATTCGCTCACGGGAGATGTCGAGTGCGCGGATGGCCGGACGCTCGACTTCGTCAACGGGAAGGCCACTTCGGGAGACAAGGGCACGATTACGGGTCTGCTGGGTGGCGAACGGGTGACGGCCGACCTGAAGCGCGATCCACCCGACGCCGGCGCCGCCAAGCCCCGCGCCCCCGGCTCGATCGCCGGTATCTACAAGCTGTCGCCGCGGTCGACCTGCTTCGGCGGCAAGTTCGAGCTCACGGGCAGCGGCTCGTCGTACACGCTGAAGGCGGGTGAGCAGGACCTCGGCACGCTGGCGTACGACAAGGAGACCGGGGCGGTCAACGGAGACGTGAGGTGCACGAAGGGCGGCGAGGTGAAGGCCAAGGCCCAGGCGGTGGACCGCAACCTCAACAACCTTCAGTTGCTGCCGCTCGACACGGCCAAGCCCACCGGCACGATCGGCGCGAACGGCAAGCCGCTGACGACCACGGAATCCAAGCTTCCGCAGTCGGGCGAGAAGCTCACCGCAGCCAAGCAGCGTGAGTCCTTCGGGAACTTCGTGGCCAGCTTCCTCATCGCCGCGGCGGTGGTGCTGCTCGTGGCGCGGCTGTTCGGCACGCTCGCCGTCAAGATCGCACAACCGCGCGTGATGGGCGAGGTCGTGGCCGGGATCGCGCTGGGGCCCACGATCCTCGGGGCCATAGCGCCGGGCGTGCAGGCCACTCTGTTCCCCTCGGACATCCTGCCCGCATTCGGGGTGGCCGCCAACCTCGGGCTGGTCTTCTACATGTTCCTCGTGGGGCTCGAGATCGATGTGAGCCAGATCCGCGGCAGGATCTCCCAGGCTGCCGCGATCTCGAACACGAGCGTGGCGTTGCCGATGATGCTCGGGATCGCCGTCGCGCTCCCGCTCTACCCGCTGCTCGGACCCGGACACGAAGTTCGTGGCCTTCGCCCTCTTCATGGGGGTGGCGATGTCGATCACGGCCTTCCCGGTGCTGGCACGGATCCTCGTCGAGCGCCGGATGCTGAAGCGGCCGGTGGGCGCGCTCACGCTCACCTGTGCCGCCATCGATGACGTGACCGCCTGGTTCCTGATCGCGCTCGCCACCGCTGTGGCCACCTCGGGTACCGGTGGCGAGGTGGTCCGCACGATCGCGCTGGCGGTGGTCTTCTGCCTGGTGATGGGGTTCTTGGTGCGGCCGCTGCTCGGCCGCGTCTCCGACGCGTACGACGAGGCGGGGCGGGTGCCCGGGATCTGGCTGGCCGCGATCTTCGCCGGCGTGCTGGTGTCGGCGTTCGTGACCGAGGAGATCGGCATCGCCGTGATCTTCGGTGGCTTCGTCGCGGGCATGATCATGCCGCGTCACGCGGGGTTGACGGAGGACGTGACGAGGCGGATCGAGGACTTCGTCGTCGTCCTGCTGCTGCCGCTGTTCTTCGCCTACACGGGCCTGAAGACCAACATCGGGCTGCTGGACAGGCCGGTGTTGTGGTGGATCACCGGCGTGCTGATCGCGGTGGCGATCGTCGGCAAGTTCTTCGGGGCGGCGATCGCGGCGCGGCTGACCGGCTTCGACTGGCGCGCGTCGGCGGTGATCGGCACGCTCATGAACACGCGTGGGCTGACGGAGCTGATCGTCCTCAACCTGGCGCTCGAGAAGGGCGTGATCTCAGACGGGCTGTTCGCCGCGCTCGTGCTGATGGCGCTGGTCACCACGTTCATGGCGGGGCCGCTGCTCAAGCTGTTCGACCCCGACAACAGCTTCGGCGCGCCGCTCGAGGAGGAGCTCGAGGACGCCCGCGCGCTCTCGCGCGCCGAGTTCCCCGACCTGGCGGTGCCCGAGCGCTCGATCCTGGTCGCCTGCCAGGGCGAGGACGAGCTGCCTGCCCTGCTCGCGATCGCCGAGCCCCTGGCGCGCTCCGAGCCGCCGCGCGAGCTGATCCTCGCCCGCCTGGTGCGCCCCACCCGGGGGGCGTCGGCAAGGGGCGCGCTGCAGACCGAGCAGATGCTGCTGCAGCGGGCGCTCGACGAGGTCACGATCGCCCGGCTCGAGCTGATCGAGCGGGGGATCGCAGCGAGGGGTCTGGCCTTCAGCTCTGCCGACCCGGGGGCGGATCTCGTCCAGCTTGCAGAGAGCGAGGAGGTGGACCTGCTGCTCGTGGATGGGCGCAAGCCGCTGCTCGGCGACGCGGTCCCGCGTGGCGACGTGGGCACCGTGCTTCGCGAGGCAGCCTGTGACGTGGCGGTGCTCGTGGCCCGCGAGCAGGTACCGGTCGCGCCCGGCCCCGAGCGTCCCGTGCTGGTCCCGTTCGGCGGCGCGGAGCACGACTGGGCCGCGCTCGAGCTCGGAGCGTGGATCGCATCCGCCACGGGCGCGCCGCTGAAGATGCTCGGAGCCGCGGGCGACACGGACGAGCAAACCCGAGTGTCGCGGCTGCTCGGCGACGCCGGCCTGCTCGTCCAGCAGTACGCCGGCATCCCGGCCGACCCGCTCGTCGCGGAGCCCGGCGGCGAGGGGGTGCTCCGGGCGGCCGAGGGGGCGGGACTGCTCGTCATCGGGCTCTCGGAGCGTTGGCGCAAGGAGGGCCTCGGCCCGACGCGCTCGGAGATCGCGCGCTCAGCGCCCGCACCGGTGATGTTCGTGCGCCGCGGCACCCGCCCGGGGGCGCTTGCGCCCCGGGAGGACGTCACCCGCTTCACCTGGTCCGCCGCGGGAATCGGCCCGCCCGGGTCCGGAGGGCCCTAGTCGGTCGGAACCTCGCGAAGGCTGCCGCTGTCGAGCTCGTAGACGAAGCCGCGCACGCGATCGCGATGTAACAGGAAGGGTGTGTTCCGGACACGGAGCACCGACTGGCGGACGTCGGCGTCGACGTCGCTGAACGACTCGATCGCGAACGGAGGTGCCATGCCCGTGGCCTCCTGCAGCTCGGCGCGGAAGCCATCGTCGCTGATCGTCTGCATGCCGCAGTCGGTGTGATGGATGATCGCGATCTCCTCCGTGCCCAGGCGGCGCTGGGAGATGGCGAGGGAGCGGATCATGTCGTCGCTCACAATGCCGCCGGCATTCCGCAGCACGTGCGCTTCGCCGTGCTCGAGGCCAAGAGCCGCGAGCACGTCGACTCGACAGTCCATGCAGGTGACGACCGCCAGCCGCCGGGTTGGACGTGCCTGGAGCGGGATCGGATCCTTGCTCGAGCGCGTCCCTTGGGCGGCGAGGAGCTCGTCGATGACCCCCATGCGCGTGAACCCTAGTCGCTGAAACCGTTCGGCCCAGCTAAGATCGACGAATGGTCCGCCTGTCACCCCGGGACGGGGTGGGTCGGGGAGTGTTCGGATGGTTGCCCGCCCTGGTGCTCGCGGTGGCGATCACGCTCGTCCTTCCGTCGGCGCCCGCTCAAGCCGGGCGGCTTGTGGTTACCGGACACGACGCGGATCTGCACTGCTCCGGCGGCAGCCAGTGCCATTTCGTCAGGGTCGCCGTCTCGTACGTACGCGCCGGAGCCCCCGACCCGACCAAACCCGTGCTCGTGCTCGACCGCGGCTCGCTTCAATTCGGCACCGCGCTCGACTCGGCCTTCGGGGCCGGCGTCGTCCCGCGAGTCGTGATGGATCCCCGTTCCGCTCAGTTTCGCTCCGCGCCGCTCACCACGAGCCGCTACAGCGCAATTCTCGTGGCCTCCGACACGACCTGCGGCGGCTGTGACCTGAACGACTTCGACTCGAGCCCGGACTCCGACGCCATCAACGCGCGCAAGGCCGCAATCTCCTCCTTCTTCAACGCGGGCGGAGGCGTCTACGCCAACTCGGGCGGTTCCCGTGGGGACGGCGATCCTGTCATTCCGGACGTCTACTACTCCTTCGTCCCCGCGCCTCTGGGCGGCCAGGTAGTGCAGCCGCCGTTTTGCCTGACCTCCGTCGGAATCGCCGCCGGCTTCGAGGACCAGACGTGCCCGGACGCGAGCAGACGAAGCGGGACGAACAGCGACATCAACTGCTGCGCGACCCACAACTCCTTCCAAGACCCGCCTGCGGGAAGCGCGCTTCGGGTGGCCGAGCGCGACCTCGGGCTTGATGGCGTGGTCTCCGCCGACGACGGAGCCGAGACCCTGATTGCCGACGGTCGAATCAGCGGGGGCGGGGTTGTGGAAGGCGGTCTGGCTGCGCCGGTCCTAGGCCGCTCGGTGAATGTGTCAGTGGTGCGCGGCAAGGTGTTCGTTGCCGTGAAGGGCGAGTCGCCGCCAGGCGCCGGGTCGGTGCCGGGGCTCAAGGGCAAGAGCTTCGTGCCGCTCACCGATGGGCGTCATATCCCAACCGGCTCGTTCCTCGACACGCGCCGCGGCACCGTGAAGCTCGTCAGCGCGACCGGTTCGGGTTCCAAGACCCAATCCGGCCAGTTCAAGGCCGGCGTCTTCCAGGTCAAGCAGTCGGCCAAGCGCAGCGCCAAGGGCCTGACCGAGCTGCGCCTCAAGGGCGGCAAGTTCAGCAGCTGCAGCCGCGCCAGCGCAGGAGTGGCACGCGCCGTGGCCGCCAAGGTCTCGAAGCGCACGATCCGCCGTCTGCGGGCCAAGGCCAAGGGCCGCTTCCGCACGCGCGGGCGCCGCTCGGCCGCCACCGTGCGCGGCACCAGCTGGTGGACCGAGGATCGCTGCGACGGCACGCTCACCAAGGTCCAGAGCGGCAAGGTCGCGGTGCGCGACTTCGGCCGCCGCAAGACGATTGTCGTGCGGCGCGGCCAGCGCTACCTGGCGCGGGCAGGCGGCTAGGCCTACCCCGGCGCGTCGCCGGGCGAGCTTCTCCCGAGCCGGGTCTCTCCCAAGCTCGTGAACGCGCCGGGATCGACGTCGAGCGCCGTCACCGCGAGCTCGGCGAAGAGGGCCGCGCGTTCCATGTCCTCGGCCCCGTAGCTCAGGCCATCGCGGCGGTCGAGGATCGAGAGCGCGCCGATGGCTCGGTCCGAGCGCTTGAGGGGCACGACCAGCATCGTGTGCGGCACGTACCCGGTTCCGGCCGCGATCTGAGCCGCGAACCCCGGATGGGTGCGGCAGTCCGGTACGGCGTCGCCCTCACCGCGCGCGATCACCGAGCCGGCGATGCCCGTGCCGGGCGGCAGCCTGACGCCGACGATCTCGTGGGCGCCGGCGCCCCACGCCGCCTGGTAGACGAGCTCGTCCGTGGTGCGGTCCGTGAGCGAGATGGAGGCCGCCGCCGCGCCGAAGACGCCCGCCGCGGTTCGCACGATCCCCTCCATCAGCGAGCGCGGCGCATCCGGAACCTCGACGCTCAGCGCGAGCGACGCGCCGGTGTCGCGGCCCATCGGAGCCCCGAGCGCCTTGGCGAACGCGGCCACGGACGCCACGCGGCGCTCCGGCACCATCTCGAGCCCGGCCATGATCGTATGCTCGAGCTCCTCCGAGACCCCGGGAACCACGTCCGACAGCTTGGTCGGGTCCGCGTAGACGGGGGGTTTGCCGACGATCAGGGTCCAGAGGGTGGCGGCCAGCCCGAATACGTCGCTGCGAGGGGACACCGTGCCGCCCGCGAACACCTCGGGCGCCATGAACCGTGGAGTGCCGATGCCGACGGTGCCCTCATCTTGCTCGCTCAGCTCGCGGGCGATTCCGAAGTCCACCAGCACCACGCCGTCCGGGCACACGATGAGGTTCTGGGGCTTGACGTCGCGGTGGACGATGTGCTGGTCGTGGACGTAGTGAAGCGCCTCACAGGTTTGGCGCACGTACTCGATCACGTCGTCGAGCGGTAGGCCGGGGGTGCCCCGGGCCTTGAGCACCTCGCCCAGATCGATCCCCTCCACGAGCTCCATGACCAGGTACTGGCCGGTCGCGTCCTGAAAGTAGTCGAGCACCCGCACCACCCGCGGATGGCGCAGATGGGCGAGCAAACGGGCCTCGATCTCGAAGCGCGCGGCGTGGCGAGTGTCGATCAACCGCTTCATCGCGACGCTGGTGTCCGTCTGGGCGTCGTGGGCCCGGTACACCGCGCCCATCGCACCGCGGGAGATCGGGTTCTCGACCCTGTAGCGGCCGCCCACCTCCACGCCCTTCGGGAGCGCAACCTGGGCATCGACGCTCGTCATGGCCCGAGGGTAACGGTAGGGTCGCCCACATGTGGTGGGTCGAGGTGTTCGCGGTATTCGTGGTCTCGCACCTCACCGGCGACTACCTCCTCCAGACCGACTGGCAGGCGTGCCACAAGCGCGGGGGGCTGGGAGGGGATCCCGTGGCGTTGCGCGCGCTGCTGGCGCACATCGCGAGCTACACGCTTGCGTTCGTGCCCGCGCTCGTGTGGATCGCGGACGACGTCGGCGCGGGTGGTGCAATCGCGGCGGGGGCTGCGATCGCCCTGCCGCACATGGTCCAGGACGACGGCCGGCTGCTCGCTGCCTACGTGAGGCGCGTGAAGGGACCTGGCGCTGCCGCCAATCCGTCCGTGATGGGGGCGGCGGATCAGAGCTTCCACATGCTCGCGCTCTTCGCGCTCGCGCTCGTCGTGGCGCAGCTAGCCGGCGTCGCCGAGCGTCCAGAGCTTGATCTTGGCCTCCCTGCCGCGGACCTCGAACTCGTCGACGTAGACCAGGTCCGCCGGCGGGTCCTTGAGCATCGCGCGGGTGGAGTCGGCCGCGAACAGCTGGTGCGGCGTGCCTTTCGTCATCCCCTCGAGGCGCGACGCGGTGTTCGTCGTGTCGCCGATCGCCGTGTACTCGAGGCGGCGCTCGGAGCCGACGTTGCCCGACATGACGGATCCGCTGTTCAAGCCGATGCCCATCCGGAAGCCGTCTCCGAGCCCTCGCGATCTGATCCACTCGTTGAAGCGCTCGAGCCGGACCTCGAGCATCTCGCGCGCTGTGGCGAGGGCGCGATCGGCGTGGTCGTCCTGCTCGATCGGGGCTCCGAACACGGCCATGATCCCGTCGCCCATGTATGCGACGAGGGTTCCACCGTGGTCCATGATCGCGTCGCTCATCTCGGTGAGGTACTGGTTGAGGACGTCGATCACCTGCTCGGGGCCCATCGACTCGGCGAAGCTCGTGAAGCCGCGCAGGTCGGTGAACATCACCGTTCCCTCACGCTCGACGCCGCCCAGCCGAAGTCCCTCGTGGGCGCGCGCCAGCACGTCGTCCACCACGTTCTCGGGAACGAAGCGCGAGAACATGTCGCGCACGCGCTCGCGCTCGAAGGCCGTGGTGACCCAGTAGACGGCCAGCGCCCCCACGGTGGAGAGGAGGAGAGCGGTGACCGGGTACACGAACGACAGAACCGTGCCTCCGTTGAAGGCGAGCTGCGCCGCTACCAGGAAGGCTACGCCCAGCGCGAGGGTCAGCCCGAGCGCGCGAACGGAAGGCATCACCAGGCTCCCGACCGGAGCGGCAAGTCCCATCAGCACGATCAGAGCAACGTCGAGCGGCACCGGCCCCGACTCGAGCGGGAGCCCGCGACGAATCGTGTCGATCGCGTTCGCCTGGATCTCCGCGCCCGACATCTGCTCGTCCGTCCCGGTGGTGGAGGTGGGGTGAACGTCCTGCAGCGAGGGGGCGTATGGCCCCACGACCACGAGCTTGTCGCGGAAGAAGCCGCGTTTGACGTGTCCCTGGACCACGTCCGAGAAGGAGACGGCGCGAATCGTGTTCGGGGGGCCACGGTAGTCGATCCAGGCGGGCTCGCCGCCGAACATCTCGGGGTCGACCTGCCGGCCGGTTGCCGTCTCGACCGCGGCCACGCTGAAGGTCTCCATCCGCCCTACGGAGAAGTCGACGCGTCGGTACAGCTCACCGGGATCCGTCGGCAACAGCCCGTTTCCGAACCGACCCCCGATCTCCTTCAGCAGCCCCGGTCCGGTGCCCAGGAAGTTGCCCCTTCCCCGCTTGTCGACCTCGGTCGTGGCCAGGACCACGCGGCCCTTGGCAGCCTCGATCGAGCCCGCAAGTCGTTCGTCATCGGCCAGCGAGTCACTCGGCTTCGCTGAACTGGACGTCGTAGGCGATCACCTTCGGCCGGTCCGCGGCGATGCGGTCGATCAGGTTGGCGTGCACCGAGCGGCGGAACGGCCACTGCTTACGAAGCTCGTCGAAGGTGACGTCGTCGATCCTGACCACCACCAGGTCGTCGGGGGATGCCTGCTCCCCGCGGATGCTGAAGCGAGCATCGACCGTGTCCAGGTCCAGGTCGCGCAGAGCATCGGTCGCGTACAGGACCAGCGCGATGGTCGTGGCGAGAGCCGCGACGCTCAGGAACAGGATGGTCCTCAGGCGGCTAGTTCGAGCCCCGATTTCCGCTTCCTCCGGCCGCTGTCGACGTCGAGCCTGGCGCGATCAGTCGAGCCTACCCGCGATCGGGTCCCGGCGCGGCGGACCTGAGCCGCGCGGCTGCCTTGCTCGACGCCACCAAGTTGCCCTTGGCCTCGTAGAGCTCGAGTGCGTCGGCGGTGACCGGCCCCGCTTCGCCGGCTCGCTCAGTGAGGCGCAGTACCTCGGCCAGGTCCATGAGCTTGTCCGCGTGCAGGTTCAGGTCATCGGTTCGGGCGGCGCGCGATATCGCTTCACGGACAAGCGCTTCGCCCGCTACGACGCTCTCGTGCTGGACCAGGATCTTGCCTCGAGTGCCACGCCACAAGACCTGGGTGACCACGTCGTCGGGGACTGCCCAGCGCTCTGCCACTTGGCTGAGCTGCTCCGCCTCGTCGAATCTGCCCTGTAGGTAGACGGACTCCGCCAGGAAGGCCGCCGTCGTGGAGAGGTATCCCTTCTCACCGATCTCCTCGAGCAGCTCGTGGCTCCGGCGCAGCTCTACCTCCGCGGCCGCCGGATCTCCGGCCAGCAGCTCGATCCAGCCGAAGACCTGTCCGAGCTCAGCGAGCTTGAACGCCTGCCCGAGCTCCTCGAGGATGGCCTTGGCATCAGCCGCGATCACCCGGGCTTCGTCGAAATCGCCTCGCATCGCCTTCAGCCCGGCAAGGCCGGTCGCCTCCAACACGGCAACGGTCTGGCCGCTCAGGCGGGTGGCGGTGATGGCGTCGTTCGCCCGCCTTGAGGATCTCGCGCAGCCGGCGAATACCTTCCTCGACCGGGAACGGGCCGTACTGAAGCGCTCCCGTGAGTTGCCATAGGAGCTCCGTCTCCTGTGCTGCGTCCCCGGCGCGGCGGGCGTGAATCGAGACCTCGCTCGAGCGAGGCCGCGGCCAGTCCCCAGCGACAGGCAACGGAGTCGACGAAGGCGAGGTGCCCCAAAGCCCTCGCCAGTCCTCCTTCGTCGCCGGCTCGCTCCAACACCCGAACCGCGTTCTCGGCCGCCCGGCGTACATCGTCAGTACTTCCCTCGGAGCTCATCGCCAGGCGCCAGTAGGAACGCTCGAGCAAGGCGCGAACCGCCACCCTCTCGTCGGCTGCCTCCGCCGCCGCGGCCGCGGTCTCGGCGAGCAGGGCTTCCGCGCGCGCGAGCTCTCCGAGCTGGCAGAGGGCGGTGCCGAGCTGGAGCTGCAGGTCACGCCGGGCCGGCTCGCCTGGCGGCAGGACAGCCGTCGCGCGCTCGAGCAGGTTGGCCGCCGCCGGCATGTCGCCCCTGGCAAGGGCTCGGCCGGCCGCTCCGCCGAGCCGCTCTGCGGCCCGCCGTCCGAGCGTGGTCGTCTGCTCGTCATGCTCCCCGAGCTGCCCGCGGTAGCCGAAGGCCTGCTCGAGGTGATAGCCGACGATCTCCTCGTACTCCGTTACGCGCTCCCCCGCCTTTCCCTCGAGCCAACTTCCAAACCCTTCATGAAGCTCCGCTCTGGCTTCCTTCAGGAGGCCGGCGTACGCGGCGTCGCGAATGAGTATGTGTCCGAATCGAAAGGCCTCCTCGCCCACGAACATCGCCCCGCCTGGCTCGATGAGCCCCTTTTCGGCGAGCGCATTCAGGTGAACGTCGATCTCCTGGCTCGGCGGCTTCGGCCCCAGCTCCGCGATGGCGCCGCGCGAGAACTCTTGCCCGACCACCGCGGCGCGCTCGATCACGCCACGCTCATTCGTGCTGAGGCGGTCGAGGCGAGCGCCGAGCAGTGCGTGGATAGTGGGTGGCATCGAGATCTGGGAGAGGTCGCCCACGGCTCTCCAGCTTCCGTCCTGCTTCTCGAGCAGACCGTCGTCCACCAGCATCCGGAGCAGCTCCTCGACGAACAGCGGGTTGCCCTGGGCGGCCTGGGTGATGCGCTGTGAGACGTCGTCCGCGAGCTGAGCCTCGCCGAGCAGCTTCTCGACCAGCAGCTCGCTGTCGTCCTCTCCGAGCGGCTCGAGGACCACGGTCGCCGCGGTGCGAGAGGCGGCGAAGGCCGGGTGCGCTTCGCGTAGCTCCGGACGAGCCAGCAGGAGCAGGAAAACGGGTTGATCGCGGCTGTAGCTCTCGAGGTACTCGACCAGATCGATGAAGGTGGGTTCGGCCCAGTGGAGGTCGTCGAACACGACGACGAGCGGTCGCTCTCGTGCCAAGCCCTCGAACAGCGTGCGGGTGGCGAAGAAGATCTCCTCGGGAGTCGAGGTCTCCGCCGATAGTCCGACTGCAGAGGCCAGGTGCCTGGCGTTCCTTCCTTCTACGGCACCTGCGGGAAAGAGCTTCCTGATCATGACGTTCGCTTCTTCGGCCGACTCGGAATGGCCGATCCCCGCCGCCTGCCGGATCACCTCCGCGACCGGCCAGAAGGTGATGCCCTCCCCGTAGGGAAGGCAGCGTCCCTGCAAGCTGCGCGCCCGGGCGCTCACCCGCGCGATGAGCTCGTGCGCGAGGCGCGACTTCCCCACTCCCGCGGGCCCAAGGACGGTGATGAGCTCACAGCTTTTCTCGCGGACGGCGCGCTCGAAGCCCTGCTCCAATGCGGCGAGCTCGTGCTCCCGTCCCACGAGTGGCGCGTCAAGGCGCCGCGCAACCCCCGAGGCTTGCGCCGTGACCTCGACCAGGCGGAAGGCGCGCACCGGCTGCGATTTCCCCTTGGCCGTAAGGGGCTCGACCTCCTCCACCTTCACCGCATCGCGCACGAGTCGGTGGGTCTCGTCCCCAAGGAGAATCTCGTCGGGCGGTGCCAGCTGCTCCAGGCGGGCGGCCACATTCACCGCATCGCCCACGACGAACGACTCACCGCGGGAGGGATCGCCGGCCACGACCTCGCCGGTGTTGACGCCCGTGCGGGTCAGCAGCTCGGTGTCCCAGCGCTGCCGGAGCTCCAGGTTCAATTCGGCGAGGCCGGCCTTCATGTCGGCCGCAGCCCTGACGGCTCTCAGGGCATCGTCCTCATGAAGCGTTGGCACGCCGAAGACCGCCATCACTGCATCGCCGATGAATTTCTCGACCGTGCCGCCGTGGCGCTCGAGCGCCGAGCGCATGGCCGCGTAGTAGCGCGTCATCACCTGTCGAAGCGACTCGGAGTCGAGGCGCTCGCCCATGGCAGTCGAGCCGGTCAGGTCACAGAAGACGACGGTCACTCGCTTGCGCCGCTCGCGGGCCTCCTCGGGCTCGCCCCCCAGGAGTGAGCCGCAGGCGGAGCAGAAGCGGGCGTCCTCGGCGTTCTCCTTGCCGCAACTCGCGCAGAGGGCCATGGGTCAGTCTATGTCGAAGGCCACGGTGGCCGGGGCGGCCAGGGCCGGACCTAGACTGGGCCCCATGGTGGCCTGTCCGAGCTGCGGCAAGGAGAACGCCGACGATGCTCGCTTCTGTTCGGCTTGCGGCGCCCCGCTCGAGGCCGAGGCTCCCGCGCGCGAGCAGCGCAAGACGATCAGCGTCGTCTTCTGTGACCTGACCGGCTCGACTGCCATGGGCGAGCGTCTCGAGTCCGAATCGCTCAGACGGATCATGGCTCGCTACTACGCCGCGATGCGATCGGAGCTCGAGCGCCACGGCGGCACCGTCGAGAAGTTCATCGGCGACGCCGTGATGGCCGTGTTCGGCGTGCCCACTCTCCGCGAGGACGATGCGCTCAGGGCGGTGAGGGCCGCGGCGGGCATGAAGGCCGCGCTCGCCGAGCTGAACGAAGAGCTTCGGCTGAGGTGGGGCACCGAGCTCAAGACACGTACCGGGGTGAACACCGGCGAGGTCGTGGCCGGCGATCCCTCCCGCCAAGAGTCGTTCGTCGTCGGTGACGCGGTGAACGTGGCGGCTCGTCTCGAGCAGCTGGCGCCGCCCGGCGAGATTCTCCTCGGGGACGAGACATACCGGCTCGTGCGCGATGCCGTGAAGGTCGAGGAGGTCGAGCCCCTGACCGCCAAGGGGAAATCGCAGCCGGTGCGCGCCTTCCGCCTGCTGGAGGTGACGGCGCAGGCGCCGGGCGTAGCCAGGCGCCTCGACTCTCCTCTGGTGGGCCGCGACCGCGAGCTCGCCGTACTCGAGGCGGCCTTCGAGCGCGTGCTGCAGGACTCCGGCTGCGAGCTCGTGACCGTCCTTGGGCCGGCCGGGGTCGGGAAGTCGCGCCTCGCGCACGAGCTCGGAATGCGCGTGGCGGGCAGGGCCACCATGCTGCAGGGCCGCTGTCTCTCCTACGGTGAGGGCATCACCTTCTGGCCGCTGGCGGAGGTGGTCAGGCAGGCGGCGGGCATCCACGAGGCCGACTCGGCCGACGACGCGCAAGCCAGGATCGCGGACCTTCTTCCCGGCGATGCCGAAGGCAGAGGGATCGCGCGGAGCATCGCCGCGGCGCTCGGCCTCTCAGCCGCCGCATCGACCCCCGACGAGACCTTCTGGGCCGCCCGCAAGTTCTTCGAGTGCCTCGCCCAGGAGTCACCGCTCGTGGTCGTCTTCGACGATCTCCACTGGGCCGAGCCCACGTTTCTCGACCTCCTCGAGTACCTGAAGGACTACAGCCGCGGCCAACCCATTCTCCTGCTCTACATGGCTCGTCCCGAGCTGCGGGAGGCCCGTCCCGCATTGACGCCTGCGGACGACCTGAGCACGGTTGTGCTCCGGCCGCTCGGCGAGGACGAGAGCGAGCTCCTGATCGAGCACCTGCTGGGTGAGGCGAGCCTGGCGAGGGACGCTGCGGTGCGCATCACGGCGGCCGCCGAAGGGAACCCGCTGTTCGTGGAGGAGTTGCTGCGGATGCTCGTGGACGACGGCCTTCTCCGAGCGGCAAGACGGGCACTGGAGCGCGGTCGCTGACCTCTCGGAGCTGTCGATCCCGCCCACCATCCAGGCGCTCCTCGGAGCGCGGCTCGACCGCCTGAGCTCCGGGGAGCGCGGCGTGATCGAGCCGTCTGCGGTGGTCGGCCAGGAGTTCTGGCGCGGAGCGGTGGAGGAGCTGGCGTCCGAGCGCCTGAGGCCGGACATAGGAGCGCACCTCCAGGTGCTGACCGACAAGGAGCTGATCCATCCGGGCGGAGCCAGCTTTGCCGGCGAGGAGGCTTTCCGGTTCTCTCACATCCTCATCCGAGACGCCGCATACGCCGGCCTGTTGAAGGAAGCGCGTGCCGACCTTCACGAGCGCTTCGCCGCCTGGCTCGAGCGCAGGGCGGGCGATCGGGTAACCGAGCACGAGGAGATCCTCGGCTACCACTTGGAGCAGTCGTTCCGCTACCACGAGCGCCTCGGTCCGCTCGACGAGCACGGGCGGGGGCTGGGGCGCAGGGCAGCGGAGCGGCTCGGGTCGGCCGCCGAGCGGGCCCTCGGGCTGGGCGACATGCCGGCGGCCACGAATCTGCTGGAGCGCGCGGTGTCGCTGCTCGCGCCGGGCGAGCCCGACCGCCCGGAGCTCCTGCTCAAGCTCGCAATCGCCTCGTGCGAGGTCGGAGACGTTGCCCGCGCGGATGAGCTGCTGAGCGAGACGGTTGCGGTGGCGGCCGCGGCCGGCGATCGACGGCTCGAGATGCTGGCTCGATTGGAGCGCGCCTACTGGCGCCTGGTGACCAGCTCGAGCGAGGGTACGGCGGAGCTGCGCCGGGTGGCGGAGCAGGGCATCGAGGTGTTCGAGCGGGAGGGAGACGACGCCGCCCTGGCCAGGGCTTGGGGTCACCTGGCTTTCGTGGACTCGGCGGCATGTCGCTGGGGGGCGACCACGGAGTCCTTGGAGCGCGGGCTGGTGCACGCTCGCCGGGCCGGGGATGCGCAGGCGGAGGGTGAGCTGCTCCTGTGGCTCACGGGCGCGCTCCACTACGGGCCAACCCCCGTGCCGGAGGGAATCCGGCGGCTGGAGAGCATCCTCGGAAGAGGCGCGAGCGGCGGCCTCGGTGCTGCGAGCCATGTGCTCGGCTTCAGCGGTCGTGCGGTGGTCGAGGCGGCGGGCCTGGCGGGACTGGAGGCCATGCTGGGCAACTTCGCGGAGGCTCGGCTGCTCTGCGATCGCGCCAAGGCCATCCTCGAGGAGCTCGGTCAGACCCTGAAGCTGGCCATCCTCAGGCAGGTCTCCGGCTGGGTGGAGCTCCTGGCCGGCACCCCGGACGCGGCGGAGCGCGAGCTGCGCTGGAGCTACGAGACGCTCGAGGACATGGGCGAGAAGGGCTACCTCGCCACGTCGGCCGCCCTGCTGGCAGAGGCCTGCTACGCCCTGGGGCGCTACCCGGACGCGGAGCGCTTCAGCACGGCCAGCAAGGCGTGCGCCGCCGACGACGACGTGGTCTCGCACATCCTCTGGAGAGCGACACGGGGCAAGCTGGAAGCGCGCCAAGGGGAGCTCGGCCCGGGTGAGGAGCTGGTTCGCGAGTCGGTGGCGCTCGCCCGCCAGACGGACGATCTCAACCTCCAGGCGGACAAGCTGATCGACCTGGCCGAGGTCCTGCGCCTCGGCGGACGCGAGGATGAGATCGGAGCGGTCCTCGACCGAGGCCCTCGAGCTCTACGAGGCGAAGGGCGTGCTCGTCTCCGCCCGCAGGACGCGCGCGTTGCTCAGCGAGCTGTAGCGGTGGGGCGCCGGTGCCTGGGCGGTGTTGTAGCCGGTCGCCTGGGTGGAGCCCGGGAACTTGCCCGGCGGCGTGGTGAGCGCGAACCGGCACCTTCACCTCGGGCGTAGCTCTGGAACTGGGGCGCGCTGCCCGCGACCCTGATGGTGAGCGCGGCGGAGTCGGGCACGCCGCCCGGACCGCCGTCGACGAAGGTCCATTCGAAGTAGGCGCCGGGTACGCCGTCGAGCGTGCCGGTGCCGGTGCCGGTCTGCCGGTCGAAGCCGGCGGCGGGGGTGGTGACGTTCGAGTAGTCGGCGCAGCTGACGCCATGGACCGTGGTGAGCCTGAAGCGGTGCGTGCCGTAGCGGACCTCGAACGGCCCGGCGGGGCGCTGCCGGGTCGCAGCTCGTGATGTAGGCGTAGGAGGCCGTGGTGCCGGTCACCGGGTCGGTGAGGCTGCCCTTGCCGACCATCCGGGCCGTGGACGGAAGGGTGCGCAGGAAGCAGTCCTCGACTCCCGGCTGCGTCGTGCACCTGCAGCACCGGGCGTGCTTAGCGTTGTCTGAAGCGCAGCCTGGATGCGCTCGTCCGGCAGTCACGGTCACGTTCCATCGGATCGTGAACATGCCGTTGTGACTGTCCTGCTCTGTGAAGCCGTCCTCACCGACGAAGGTCACCGGATGCCTGTTGAGCGTGAGCGTCCGGGCGGTAGCGATGGAGCCAGGCGGCACGGCGATCCGGTTTGATCGGGATCGTGGGAAGGGCTCGCGCCAAGCGCCTTGGAAGCTCGAGTTGTAGACGGGGCCCGGAATGTCTGCGAACGTGCCGGTTCCCAGCTGGAACCTGGAGCCGTCGCGACAGACCTGGAGCTCGTTGATCGAGAGAGTCGAGATCCGCCGATAGCTCTGGGCCGACTCGGAGTAGACGAGACCCACGACGAGCGCGGCGAGCAGGACCAGCGCCCAGATGGCAGCGCCAATCGTTCGTTTCCTCCGGTGCGCGGCGGCCTCGCCCATCGTCGTGGCGCGAGACCTACCCCAGAGCGACCGGCGGAAGCAAGGCAGAACCGCTCAGCTGCTCGGCCGCGTCGACCTGCTTCAGTGCCCGCTCGAGGGCGCTCTCGCCGGCCTTCACATCGCTCTTGGCGGCAGCGTACCCGGCCTTGCTGCCACGACGTGCGGCGGCGGCAAGCCGCCCGTACGCCGACTCGGTCTTCTTGAGCGCGCGTAGGACCGATTCGCTCGCGGGAAGAACCGCGGGACTCACTGACAGGCCCTGGAGCGACTTCCGCGCCTTGCGATAGTCCCGTGCCAGCGCGTCGGCGGCCTTCGCCTGGCCCGACTGCTTCTTCGCCTTGCGCAGCGTTCCCAGGTCGTCCTTGCGGCTGGCGTTCAGCGTGGTGATGGTCTTGTCGAGCGTCGCGAGGTACTTCTCGTCGGGGCCGAGCGGGAAGGCCTGGCCCTCGGTCAGTGCGAGGCCGCCGGCGACCTGCTCGCAGGCGGGAAGGAAATCGGCAGCTTCGCTCGCGGTCGACGCACACGCGACGGTGGCGACCCCCTCGCTGGTGGGAGCCACGTACAGGGTCAGGCCTCCCTTGTAGCCCTCAGGGCGAAGGCCTTGGTAGCGATACGCCTCGAGCTTGCCGAGCTTGACGGCGTCATCGCGCGGAGGGGTGTCGCCGAGGCCGGCGAGGAAGGCCTTCGGCAGCAGGGCGGGCCCGGTCGCGCCCGTCATGCCGGCGACGAGGCCGTTGGCCTGCGGCGCGCCTCGCTTGGACAGGGAGATCGGGTCCGCGAGCTCGGAGGCCCGGGATCTTCGGTGGCGTCGCGGTCCGGGACCAGGTGTCCGGGAAGCTCACCTCGAGGGCGCCGTTCTGCGCGCTGCTGCTGGCGGCGGGACTCGAATCCTTGGAATCGCCACCCGAGTCGACCGAGCAGGAAGCCGACCGCCACCACCATGGCGAGCACGACGCCGGCGGCGCCCAGCAGCACCGGCGTGCTCGCCCGGGCCGCCGGCGGACGGCCAAGCGTGGCCGTGGCCGCGGTAGGTGCGGTGGCCGGGAGGGCGGCCGGCCGCCCCAGTCGAGTCGGCGCCTGTCTCTGCCTGGGCCGGCCTTGTCGCGCCCGGCTCCGGGATCACGGCGGTCGCCGGCGTCTCCCCGCCCCGCTCCTCAGGTTCATCCGGCCGGCGCTCCTCCTCTTCCGGCGACTGCCCGGGCGCCGTCTCGGAAGGGGCCGCGGCGGGGACCGTGACATCGGGCACCGCGGGCGGGGCGTCGGCGCTGGCGCGTGTGACGGCGGGCTCCGACTCCACGGCTTCCCCGGCGTCGGTCCGTTCCGGCGGCTCGGCGGATCGAACCGTCTCGGGGTGCCCCGAGGGAGGCGCGGTCTCCGCTTCCAGCGCTCCCGGCTCGGTGGGCGGCGCATCGTCAGGCGGCCCTGGCCTCGCGCGTCTCGACCTCGGCCTCGGCCGACCGTATGCCGGTCTCCTGTGGGGCCTCGATCGGTCCCGGTGGTGTGAAGGCGGCGCGCATGCGGCGGGTGAAGGACTCGTTCATCGCCTGCAGCAGTTCGCGGGTCGATCTCGTATCGCTCTCGCCGGCTCCTTGGCCATGCCGGTGGCTATCACCTCGTCGAGCGTGGCCGGCAGCTCGGGGCGATGGTCGGTGATCTTCGGCGGCGGATCGGCCATGTGGGCGTACAGGACCGCCGCCTCGGAGTCCTTCGGATACGGGACGACGCCGGTGAAGCACTCGTAGAGGACCGCGGCCAGCGAGTACACGTCGCTCTGCGTGGTCGCACGGTCGCCCTTGATCTGCTCGGGCGAGATGTAGTCGAAGGTGCCCACGAACTGCCCGGTGCGGGTCAAGCTCTGCTCGCCGGTGGCCTTGGTCAGCCCGAAGTCCGCCAGAAAGGCCTGGTCGCGCCCACCCACGAGGATGTTCTGTGGCTTGATGTCGCGGTGAATCAGGCCGGCCTCGTGCGCCATGTCGAGCGCGTCGGCTATCGGGCTCAGTATCCGCAGGGTTCGCCCGGGATCGAGCTGGCGAGCCACGATCATGTCCTTCAGGTTCGGCCCCCGGATCAGCCGCATCGCGATGAAGAAGCCATGCTCGCTCTCGCCCGCCTCGTAGACGGTCACGATGTGGTCGTGGTCGATCCCGGCCTGGATCTGACCCTCGCGGCGGAAGCGCTCGCGGAACGAGATGTCGTCGCTCAGGTGGGGCGCGAGGACCTTGAGGGCCACGGTCCGGTTGAGGGAGATCTGCGTGGCCTCGTACACCACCCCCATGCCGCCCTGGCCGAGGATGCCGCTGACCTGGTACCCGGCGAGCGTGGTCCCTTTCTCGAGCGCCATCGGCCGGCAGGTGGTTACCTGAGCTTGATGCTGATCTGGAAGGGCCTGCCGTCCAGCTGCTGGCCGGTGACCTTCAGCTGATCGCCCGCGGCCTTCGATCCGAGGATGTCACACGCGTCGGGAACGGTCGCGACCGCTGTGCCGTCCAGCTCGTCGATCCTGTCGCCGAAGAACATGTGAGCGCGGTCGGCGGGCGAGTCGGCCTCGGGTTCGGCGCCGAGGTAGAGCCCGTCGGGCAGCGAGCTCGAGCCGGTGACCGTAGTCAGGGTCCAACCCACGTAGCCGACGTCCTTGCCTGCCTCGAGCTTGCGCAGCAGGGAGCGCGCGCGGTCGATAGCGATGGCACCGTTCTGGTTCTGGCTGTTGCCACCCGCCGAAACCGTATTGATGCCGATGACCTCTCCCTCCGCGTTGAAGAGCGGGCCGCCCGAGTTGCCCGGGCTGATCGACGCGTTGTGCTGGATGACCGACGGCAGCGTGGGGAGATCAGCTCCAAGCGTGGCGGACGCGGGCTTCGACGAGATCGTACCGGGGGTCGTCTGCAGCCTGCGCTTCGTGATGTCTGCCTCGAACGCGCCGGGAAATCCGAGCGCGGTGACAGCGTCGCCGGCCACGAGGCCGGACGACTGCCCCAGCGTCGCCGCCTTTAGCCCCTGCGGCCGCGGGGTGAGCTGAATCATGGCCACGTCCTCGCAGGGAGCGGTGCCCAGCCGGCGCGCGTTCACCTCGGTGCCGCCGTCGGTCAGGGCCTTGACCGAGGTGGCGCCGGCCACCACGTGGGCGTTGGTCAGCACGTAGCCGTGCTGGGCGTCGACGACGATGCCGCTGCCGCCGCCAAGCTCGGTGGCCTTGTTCCCGCTCTCGTCGAAGCCCGGGCCCTTGGTGTTGATGCTCACCGTGGACGGCGTGTTCTGCTCGACGATCTCGGCGGCGCTGAGCTCCTTCGGCTCGTCGCTGCCGCCTCCCGACAGCAGCACGACGGCG
Organism: uncultured Thermoleophilaceae bacterium; assembly: GCA_963759625.1. Classification (GTDB taxonomy): domain Bacteria; phylum Actinomycetota; class Thermoleophilia; order Solirubrobacterales; family Thermoleophilaceae; genus JACVRW01. The sequence goes on from CAVXAD010000008.1 coordinate 524,530, forward strand.
AGCACGACGGCAGCTATGAGCGCGGCCCCGGCGGCGATCAGCGGGACGGGCGGACGCCGTCCCCCTGCTCCGGGAGGTCGACCTGTCCGGGGGGGAGGCGCAGCGGGCGCCGGGCGCGCCGGAGCCCGCGGTGCGGCGGGCGGTGGCGCTGGGCGCGCCTGCGGCGCGGGGGCCGGAGGGCCGACGTCACGGGGGACCGTGGCCTGGTCCTTGGGCTCGAGCACCTTCCGGAACGCGGTGGCCTGAGGGGCCTGGCCGGAGGCGTCGAGCACCTGAAGCGTCGTGGTGCCGAGCTTGACCGTGTCGCCCGGCCTGAGTACCTCGGTCCCGTCCAGCTGCCGGCCGTTCAGGAACGTGCCGTTCGTCGAGCCGAGGTCCTCGATCGTGAGCTGGTCACCGGCCCGTCTGGCGATTCGAGCGTGGCGCCGGGAGAGCTCCGGATCCTCGCCCGAGCCGCCCCTCGCCGACCATGGCGCGACCGATCACGAACTCGTCGCCGAGCTCGATCGCGGTTCCCGCTGCCATGCCCTCCGTTACGCGGAGGCTCTCATCCGCCACGTATCAACCTCCTGTTCTCACGCCGCCGAAGAGGACTGAGAAGGGTCGGGCTATGCAAGTCGGTTGGGGCGATGGAGCACTCTATAGCGGCCTGCGGCCAGGGCCACGCCTTGCCTCCAAGGCCTGCAGAGGATGCTCAAAGGCGTGCTGCCGCTCTATCTCCGACCATGCGCGTCAGGTTAGCCGGGTGGCGGGGGGGAGGGTTCGGGTCGGTCGGGGTTGGATCGGTCGGCGTTGGATCGGTCGGGGTCGGGTTGGTCGGGGTCGGGTTGGTCGGGGTCGGGTTGGTCGGGGTCGGATCGGTCGGGGTCGGATCGACGGTGCCGCCGCCGGACGTGCCAGTGTCGGGCGCCTCTCGAAGATCGGGCAGCTTTCCTACGACCTTGATCGTTGGCACGGCCGCGGATTTCCCGGCAAGGTCCACCTTCTGGAGGTTGTTGTCGGTGGACGGATCGCTGCCTTCGGCGGTCGCTTTCCCGATTCCGAACGCGAGCCCGAACGAAAGAAGAAGGCTCGCTACGACGATAGGGACGCGATGCCTACTCGCCATGTCATCTGACCCACAGCTTGCTGCTGCACGTGACAGCAGTAGTACCGCCGGCCTTGATGCATTTGATGCGCGCGTCTCGTAGGTAGTTCTTGCGAAGGATCTTGTACGAGACGTACCTACCGACAGCGCCGGACTTCGTGATTCGCACCTTGAGCCTGACTCCCGCCCGCAGGTTCTTCTTGAGCTTGATCGTGAGGCGTGTTTTCTTGCCCCGAAGAGTGCCCGCCTTCGTCCGGCAAGCATGCTTGGTGCAAGAGAGCTGCACCTTTGTCCCAGCGGTGATGTCGCTCACGGTGACCGACTTGGCCTTGAGGCCGAGGGCCCGGCCTCCCTTGTAGAAATTGCCCCAGCTCGCAACGATCGACGGATGGAGCAGCTCACGATTGAGGCACCCGTTGCCATCGGGATCGCGGAGAATCGCGTTCTCGCTAGGACACTTATCCGGACCGTCGTTGAACACGTTGTCACCATCTGGGTCGGGCCGAGGCGGAGGCGGCGGAGGCGCCGGGCAACCATTGGACAGCGTGCCGTTCTGGGTCGGGCATGAGTCCTGGAAGTCGTACTTCCCGTCACCATCCGTATCCCGCAGGAAGCCGAAGCGGATCTCGTAGAAGTCGACCTCCCCGTTGCGCCCGCCAACCTGGATCTTCCAGTGCTCCCCGCCCTTCACGTCGAAGAAGAGCTGCTCGGTGCCGCTTGCCGGCTCGGCATCGGTGCAGTTGACGTACGGACCCGACGGTACGCCCGTCGAAAGGTTGAACTGGAAGGCATTGATCACGCCGTCGAACGTGTTCCCGGCGATGGAGTTGCCCCGCACATACACCGAAACAGTGCCCGGAACGTCAGGGTGGACCTCAAACCAGGCCGTGGCGCTGTAGGCGTGGCCGCCACACGAGTTGAACTCGGCTTGACCCCCCGGCAGCGTCTCCCCGGCTGTGAACGGCGCAGTGCAGTTGCCGAGGGTGTCAAACGCCCCGCAGTTGGAGGTGTCGACGTATTGGTTGGGACCCGGGACGAAGTCCGGAAGCTGCGAACCCACTGCGTTTACCCGGTCCGCAGCGGCGTAGGCGTCGTGGCCTTGCTGAGCAAGGGCCGCTGAGGGCCAAACCGCGATGCCGAGGAGAAGGGCGCTCGCGAGAGCCCCAACCGCCACGCGGCACCGGCGAACTACCCCCTGCGAGTCCATCACGTCCTCCTACGAGCGATTGCTGTCCGTGATCGCCAGATTGGACTTAGTACACCATCGTTCCGGGTCCGGCGCAAGCGGCACCTGCTGGGTTCAGTACGCAATTGGTCCAAGATCGGGCAGGGCCAGATCGAGGCCTTGCACATGAGGAGGAGGCCCGGTCCGCCCGTATATGCCGCGGCGATTTCCCAACGGCTGGGCTTGGGACTAAGCTGAATTGTGGTTGTGACTCGCGTTCGGGATGTTCAAGCGGGGTCGACGCTCGCCCCTGGCGACACCGTGGGCCCCTACACGGTCGAGGCCCCCTGCGGGCAGGGCGGCATGGCGTGGGTCTACAAGGCCGTGGGTCCGGACGGCGAGGTCGTGGCGCTCAAGCTCGTCCGGCCCGAGCTGGCGGTGGAGGACTTGTTTCGACGGCGCTTCTCCCGCGAGGTCGAGAGCGCCGCCCGGATAGAGCATCCGCATGTGGTGCCCGTCCTCGACAGCGGGGAGCACGACGGTGTGCCCTACATGGCGCAGCCCTTCATCCGCGGCGGCTCCCTCCAGGAGAAGCTCGAGCGCGAGGGCAGGCTCGACCTCGAGACGGCCGTGACGCTGTGCCTGCAGATCGCAAAAGGGGTCGGCGCGCTTCACGCCCACCGCATGGTCCATCGTGACCTGAAGCCGGCGAACATCCTGCTCGACGAGGACGGGCAACGCGTTCGTTGCCGACTTCGGCCTGGCGAAGGACCTGGAGGCCAGCCTGATCACCAAGCCCGGGCAGGCCGTCGGGTCGCTCGACTACATGGCGCCCGAGCAGATCCGCGGCGAGAAGGTGACCTCGGCGGCCGACGTGTATTCCCTCGGCTGCGTGATGTTCCAATGCCTCGCAGGCGAGCCACCGTTCGCGGATCGCCAGGGGATGCAGGTCCTGTGGGCGCACCTGCGCGACGAGCCACCGAATCCCTGCGCCAAGCGCCCCGACGTGTCTCCGGACGTCTCGTGGGCGGTCACGCGCGCGCTCGAGAAGGACCCGGAGAGTCGCCCGCCCAGCGCAACCGCCTTCGCGCGCATGGTGCAGGTCGCCGCCGGCGTGCCGCCGCTCAGTCCCGGCCGCGAGGAATGAGCGACTTCCTCTTCGTCGAGGAGGCCCCCGTGGGCGGCCTCGAGCGGCCGGCGCATCCCGGCACGACGATCGGGCGAGCAGAGTGCGACGTCGAGCTGAACGATCCCGACGTCTCCCGGCGTCACGCCGTTGTCCGCCAGGTCGACGCCGGGCTCGCCATCGAGGACCTCGGCTCCACCAATGGGACCTTCGTCAACGGTCTTCGTATCGAGGGCATCGTCGAGCTCTCGGCCGGCGACCAGGTGCGCTTCGGCAACACCGTCTGGCGTCTCGAGTCCGGGAGCCGCGGCGTCTGGCGGACGACGCGGCCACGCGCGGAGCGCCCCCGGCTGAGGGCCGAGTAGCTCGTCCCTGCGCTCCTTCTCCCCTGCTACGTTCGCGCCTGAGTGGATTGGGGGGCGTCACGGCGCACACTTCACGTCGTGCTGCTGGCGGGCGTGCTCCTCGCTGGTTCCGGGGCGGCTGCCGCCGGCCAGGTGCGGGGGACGGGGCACGCCGAGCGATCGGCGGAGGACGCCGAGCGGGCGCCTCGCGCGCGCGTGCGCGCGAAACCCCTCCGCGTCTCGCGCCGCCCCAGCAGCGGCTCAAGTCCCGGCTCGGGCGCTCGGGGATGGTGGAACCGGATGCGTCCACCGGCACCCCACGCCTGGTCGCTCGGCGTGACGGCTTCCTGACCGGGCCGAGCAGCGAGCGCCCACGGCAGGTCGCGCTCGACTACGTCCGCCGCCAATCGGCGGCGTTCGCACTGGACGGGGATGACCTGGCCGCGCTGGAGCTCACGCGCCGCTACACCTCTGACAGCGGCGCCACGCACCTGCAATGGGCACAGACCTTCGAGGGAATACCCGCCTTCGACGGGGGGCTCCGGGCCAACGTTTCGGCGGATGGTCGCCTCATCAACGTCGGTGGCGCGCCGCGACGCGACCTCGCGGTTGCCTCGACAGAGCCCCGCCTCGGTCCCCGCCAGGCGCTCATGGCGGTCGCAGAGGGGGTCTCCGCCCGGGTGGCGCCCGGAGCCACGGGGCCCAGCCGCGGGCCGGAGCGGATGACCAGCTTCGGCTCCGGCAGCCGAGCGAGCCTGGTCATCTTCGCCGGCACCGGCGCCCCGCGGCTGGCCTGGCGGGTGCTGCTCTCGGTCGACTCGGGGCACGTGTACGACGCAGTGGTGGACAGCACGAGCGGCGAGCTCTTGTTCCGGCGCAATCTGGTGCAGCACGCCACCGGCCTGGCGTTCGACAACTACCCGGGCGCACCCGCGGGGGGACGCAGACCGTGAAGAACTTCGACCCCTGGCTCACGGCCACCAACAGGCTCTACGGGAACTTTGCGCACGTGCACGCGGACCCGAACGACACCTACTACACGTCAGTGGCCGGCCCGGTGCCCTCGGGGGCCGACGAGATCCCGCCGGCGGGCGGCAACTGGAACTACGTTCACATGCCGCGCCCCGCCGCGACCGGCCAGAACTGCCCGCCCGTCGGCTGTAGCTGGGAGGACGGCAATCCGAGCTTCAGCTGGACCGTGAACAGGAACCAGGCCGGCGCCCAGCTCTTCTACTTCGTGAACCGCTTCCACGACTACCTGCGCGACACTCCCGGCATAGCGTTCGGGCCGACGTCGGGAAACTTCGAGGGCGCCGATCGGGTGCTCGCCCAGGTCGACAACGGCGCAGGCGTGAGCGGCGGGTTCCCGGACTGCGGCCACGCGAACAACGCGGCCATGAACGTCTTGCCGGACGGCTTGCCCGGGCTCATGGAGATGTACCTGTGGAGCGGATCCTGCGACCTGGGCGTGCGCGACGTGAACGGCTCCGACGACGCCTACATCGTCTACCACGAGTACACCCACGGGCTCTCCTTCCGCCTGATCACCGATGCCAACGGGGTCGGTGCGCTGAATACGCAGGCGGCGTCTCAATCCGGCGCCATGTCGGAGGGCTGGAGCGATTGGTATGCGAAGGACTATCTGGTGGCGTCCGGGTTCGAACCGGACACCGCCGCGCCGGGCGAGGTGCGCGGGGGCGTGTACGAGAACGTCCCGACTTGCGCACGCAGGCGTTCGACTGCCCCGTGGGCGCGGCTGCGCCGGCCTGTCCCGGATCGCCGGGCGCCGGCGCCGGCGGCTACACCTACGGTGACTTCGGCAGGATCCTCGGCTTTCCGGAGGTCCACGCCGACGGAGAGATCTGGGTCGAGACGCTCTGGGACCTGCGCGCCGCGCTCATCGCCGCCCACGGAGGCGACGGCGTGACGCGTGCGCGGGCGCTCGTGACCGACGGCATGCGGCTGTCGCCCGCCTACCCCACCTTCCTGAACATGCGCGACTCGATCCTCCAGGCGGATGTGAACCGCGGCTATGGCGACCGCGACCTCATCTGGGCCGTGTTCGCGGCGCGCGGGATGGGCCTGAACGCCCGTACCGCAGGCGATCTGGACACCGCTCCGATCGAGGACTTCACGCGGCCGCCGCCGCTGCCGCCGCCGCCGCCGCCGCCGGCCGTGGACAGCAAGGCGCCCGTGGTCTCCCGCCTCTCCATGAAGAGGCGGCGGTTCCGGGTGGGCCACGCCAAGACCGCACGCTCGGCGCCCGGCGCGCCGCCCCGCGCGGCACTGCGTTCCGCTTCCGCCTCTCGGAGGCGGCGACCGTGTCCATCAAGATCGAGCGTGCGCTGCCCGGCCGAAAGGTAGGCCGGAAATGCCGGCCGGAGAGCCGCCGGCTCCGTAAGCGCAAGCGCTGCACGCGCTACGTGCGTAAGGCCACGCTCACCCGCCGCAAGCGCAAGGCGGGTGCGAACACGGTCAGCTTCAGCGGTCGCATCGGACGCAAGGCGCTCCGGGCGGGTCGCTATCGCGTGACGGTCTCCGCCGAAGACGCCGCGGGCAACCGCTCCAAGGGGCGGCGCACGTCGTTCACGATCGTCCGCCGCTAGTCAGCTCATGCCGGGCGATATGCCGGCCGCCAGCTGGACCATCCGCGCGTAGGCGGTGGCGGTCGGCGGCCGCTTCGCGGGGTCCTTCTCGAGTCCGATGCGGACGGTCGTTCCGAGATCGGCCGGCAGGTCCGGCCGCCTCGAGCGGACATCGGGGGGCTCGTCCTGAAGATGTGCCCAGAGGACGCGCATGCCCTGCCTGTCACTGAAGGGCGGCGAGCCGGACAGGCTCTCGTATACCACGCACCCGAGCGCGTACACGTCCGTGGCAGCCGTGACCTCCTCGCCGCGGATCTGCTCGGGCGCCATGTAGTCGAGCGAGCCGAGCGCCTGTCCGGGCTTCGTGAGGACGCTCGCCTGATGGTCCTTGGCCAGCCCGAAGTCCGTGATGTAGGCCACGCCCTGTTCGTCCAGCAGGATGTTCCCGGGCTTGACGTCCCGGTGCACGAGTCCGGCAGCGTGCACCGCGTCGAGACCCGCGGCCACCCACAGGCAGATCTTGACCGCCGTCCCGAGCTCGAGCGTACCGTCGCGCTCGAGCTTCTCCGCGAGCGACCCGCCTTGGATATAGCGCTGGACGAGGTAGGGGATGCCCTCGTGCTCGCCGCTGTCGAGCACTGGCACGACGTGCGAATGAGTGACGCGCCGGGCGATCGCCGCCTCGCGGTCGAAGCGGCGCCGGAACACCGCATCCCTGGCGATGTCGGCCTTGACGACCTTCAGAGCCACATGCTCGTCCCCGGGTCCCACCGCTTCGTACACACGGCCCATGCCCCCGGTGCCCACGAGCGCCTTGACGCGATACGGGCCCATGAGCTCGCCCGGGCGCAGTTCGTTCGATGCGTCTCGCGACTGGGCGTTGTGCTCGTTCAACGATTCCTTTCGGCCTGCCTCGGCCCGAGACTAGTGATCGAGCTCGGCGAGGAAAAGTCAGCCTGAGCAACGGCTGCGTAGGCTGCCGGGCCTATGAGGGTGGACCTGAACGTTTCGGACGACCCCGCCGGCGTGGCGTCCGAGATGCTGGTGGCCGCCCAGGGGCATGCGGTGGTCACCGGCGGCTCCACGCCGCGTGCCGCCTACGCGCGGGCCGCCGAGCTGCGCCGTGACTGGTCCGGCGTCGAGCTCTGGTTCACGGACGAGCGTTGCGTGCCGGCCGACCACGAGCACTCGAACTACCGGATGGTCAGGGAAGCGCTGCTGGACCACGTGGAGGGCACCGAGGCGAACCGCATGCGCGGCGAGCTGGGCCCTCACCCGGGGGCGGACGAGTACGAGCGCCGGGTCGACGAGGTCTTCGGCGACGCAGCTGCCCGCGTTCGACCTGATCCTCCTCGGCCTGGGCCCCGACGCGCACACCTGCTCGCTCTTCCCCGGCGACGACGCCCTGGCCGAGCGCGAGCGCCGCGTGGTGGGGGTGGACCAGCCCGGAATGGCTCCGCTCGTGGCCCGCATCACGCTGACGCTGCCGGTGGTGAACGCCGCCAAGCGGGCGGTTTTCCTCGTCACCGGCGCCGACAAGGCCGACGCTGTGACGCGTGCCTTCGCCGGCCCCCCTGACCCGCGCGCGCCCGCATCGCTGGTGGAGGGATCGGTGACGCTGGTGTGCGACCCGGCGGCGGCGAGCGGCCTGCAGCGCTAAGAGCAGCAGGCGCCGACCGACCGACCGGGCGGCGGGCTTCTGGAACGCCGCCCGGCCGGCTGGTGCTAGCGCCCGAAGCGCAGCACCTGCTGGAAGGTCGGCCGGTTCGTGAAGCGCATCGTGTCTGGTGAGCAGGCCCGGCGCGAACCTGAGCCGCTCCGCCGTTGCGTCCGCGCGCCACTTCGTGGGATCCGGGCCCTGGGCGGCGGCGAGCTCGTCCGCCGCTGCCTTGAGCGCGGCCCACAGCGAGGCTCGGCACGCGGAGAACGAGCCGTTCCCGCAGTAGCGCAGTTTGAACGGGTCGCGTACCCGGCTGTGGAGCAGCGTCCGAAGGTCCTTGTCCACGTAGCCGTACCAGCCGCCGCCGAACATGCCGCTGTTCCGGCCCTGGAGCCCGGCCAGGTCCTCCGTGAGCGGCCCGAGCACCGGGCTCAGCACGGCGTTGGCGACGTTGATCCAGGCGGGCCCGATGATCGCCGCGCCGGGATCGTCGATCTTGCCGTCGAGGTCGCCGTCGAGCTTGCTTCCGCCTGCGTTCGACCACTTGGTGAGGATGTCGGCGGCCTGAGCGGTGAGGGCGTCCGGCGCGGGCGAGCCGGCCAGCACGCGCCGGATCACCGGCCACAGCTCTGGTGGCCCGCAGGTCCTCGGTGGCGGCGCGGTTCATGACGCTCGCCACGTCCGCGATGCGGGCACGGCGCGGGAAGTCGTCGAACATGTCGACTCGATGGACCGATCCGTAGGTGTGGCCGTCGTCACCTGTCTGCCAGCCCGGCGCGGGCTTGTTGTTCCAGTTCAGGAAGAGCCCGCCCGGCCCGCCCACGTCGTGTGGGTGCTCGCCCAGCGAGAGGAAGCCGCGCCAGTCGTAGTCGCCGGTGCCGAGCGTGGGCAGCAGCTTGTTCGTCCGCGGCGCCCGGCGCGGAAGCTTGCCGGACGAGAAGAAGGCGGTGGTGTCGCGGCTCGCGTAGCCCCAGTTGAACGTGAAGCCGAACTGGTTGGCCGACTCGAAGAAGCCCTTGACGGTCTTGCCGCGGCCGAGGGTCATGTCGTGCAGGGCGCCGAGCGAGAGCGAGTCCTCGCCGAAGGTGGAGCGCAGCCGGGTGATCGCGTAGGGCTTGCCCGCCACCGTCGCGGTGCCGAACACCGGGCCGTGCACCGTGACCGGATAGCTCACGGGCTCGCCGTCGAGCGTGCCGGCGTCGAACGTGGTCATCGCTCGGCACTGGCCCTTGTACACGTAGTGGCGCGAGTCGCGCGTGGGCTCGGCCCCGTCCGGCTCGCAGAGCTGCTCGAGGAACTGGTCGCGGTTGTCGTTGCTCGCGGAGGTGAGGCTCCAGGCGTAGTCCTCGGTGCGCCCGATCAGCACGTACGGGCTGCCGCCCGGGACGAGCGCGCCCTGGGCCTTGATCCCGGGGCCGTGCAGGTCGGCCTCGAGCACGATCTCGGGGTAGTAGTAGCCGAGCTGCGGGCCCATGACCGCCAGGGATTCGCGCGTGGCCGAGCGGAACGGATTCACTATCAGGAAGTTCGACGCGAGCCGGGTCGGCGTGGAGCTGAGCTCCTGGGAGGATCCCGGGTCGATGAGCGGCGAGCCGGCGGTGGGCGAGCCGCCCGACTCCCCGTACTCGAAGCGTCGCTTCGTGGTGGTGGGGGCGTCGTCGTCGTCGGCCTCCATGAGGTCCACGAACGCGCTGGACCCCTGCTTGGTGCCGAGCTGGTCGCGCAGCTTCGCAAGGAAGTCGGCGTTGCGCGTCTCCGCGCCGCCGCCGTTCCCGAAGATCGAGCCGATGAACGCGGTCACGGCGATCGCGTCGTTCACCGTCCAGGGCGGGGTTGGGACCTCCATGTCCTCGAAGGCGGCGTTTACGCCGTCGGCATACGCCTGGAGGTCGCTCAGGATCTGCCTGCCCCTGGCGCCGTAGGCGTCCTCGAGCTTCTGCCTCTGATCCGTGACGAGTTGCTCGGCCTGGGCGCTCGGAACGAACGAGCGCAGCCGCTGGTGACGAGCCCGAAGGCGTTCACGCCCGGAACTTCGGCCACCGCCGCGCGAGCGGGCCCGCGCCCGAGGACCAGGAGCAGCGCCCGGTCCTGCGCCGTCGCGTAGCCGGCGCCGAACCAGGTGTCCTCGCGCGTCTTCCCGTAGATGTGGGGCACGCCGAAGCTGTCGCGCAGGAGCGTGAGACCGGGCCGTCCGGTCTGGACCTCGGTGGTCGCGCCGTTCGGCGTGAAGTTCTCGCGCTTGAAGAACTTGGGGATGTCGCCCTCGGTCACGTTCCCGCGAAGGGGGGTCAGGCCGTCGTACAGCGGGATCTGGTCAGTCGAGTTCGGGTCGAGCGGCAGACCGCCGAACTGGCCCGGGGGAAGCACGTTGTAGGCGAAGTCCGGCCGGTGCCCCCGGTTGCCCCAGTGCGCGCTCGCGGCCGGGGCGCACGCGAGGCATGCGAGCACGGTGAGCAGGGCGGCGACGACGGGGCGGGGCATCGGTGCACGCGCAACCGTATGCGCTGGTGCCGCCGATTGCTAGTCCCGAGGTTGGGGGACGTGGCGCTACAGCCGGGCGTCGGCCACCATCGCGCCGAAGAGCAGCGCAAGGTATGCGAGCGAGAAGAGGTAGGTGCGGAGCGCCCAGCGGCGGTCGGCGCGACGCTGGAGCGTGAGCGCGAAGGCGATGAACACGGCGCCGAGGCCGAGCGCCGCGGCGAGGTAGAGCCCGTCGAAGAGCCGTCCCGCGAACGGCAGCACGGTCACCGCCACGAGCAGGATCGTGTAGAGCAGGATCTGGCGACGCGTCTCGCGCTCGCCGCGTACGACGGGGAGCATCGGCACGCCCGCCTTGGCGTACTCGTCCTTCATCAGCAGCGACAGCGCCCAGAAGTGCGGCGGCGTCCAGTAGAAGACGATCGCGAACAGGTAGAGGGCCGAGCCCTCGAGCCCGCCGGTCACGGCCGCCCAGGCCACGAGCGGCGGCACCGCCCCGGCGGCGCCGCCGATCACGATGTTCTGCGGCGTGGTGCGCTTGAGCCAGAGCGTGTACACGAGCACGTAGCCGAGCAGGCCGGACATCGCCAGCACGGCGGCCACCTCGTTCACCGTGAGGGCCAGCAGCGCGAAGGAGGCGCAGCCCATGAGGACGCCGAACACGATCGCGGCGCGCGGGCTCACGCGGCCGCTGGCGACCGGCCGATCGGCAGTGCGGGTCATGAGCTGGTCGATGTCGCGGTCGAGCGCGTGGTTGATCGCGCCGGCGCCGCCGGCCGAGAGCGCGCCGCCCACACAGGTGAGAGCCACGAGCCCGAGCGACGGGTCGCCCGCCACGTACATCGTCGTGACCGTGGTGAAGAGCAGCAGCGACTGGACCTTCGGCTTCGTCATCTCGAGGTAGTCGGAGACGACGGCGCGGATTGCGGCAAGCACCTCGGCGCGCGAGCGGCCGCGGGTGCGCGCTCCGGCCTCCATCAGGCGGTCACCGCCTCGGTGCGCCCGCGCGCCTGCTCGGGCGTGGGGGCGGGGACGCGGTAGAGCTGGAGCGTCAGGGCGAGCGTGGCCGTCCAGAGCAGGGTGCCGAGCGCGAGGTGCAGCACGATCAGGGTTTCGTACTCGTCCAGCCAGACGTTGAGAGCGCCCACGAGCACCTGGAGCACGAGCACGGCCGCCACCGCTCCGGCCGCTCGCACCACCCCGGGGCTCGGCCGGCGGCGTACTGCCACGGCCACGAGCGTGAGCGCGAGGAGCGTGGTGAGGTACATGAACGCGCGGTGGGTCAGGTGGATGTCCACGAGGCGGGCCTGACCGAAGGGCATGAAGTCGCCGTTGCAGGTGGGGAACTCCTTGCCGCAGGCATGGTGCGCGCCGTCGCCCAGCTGGTAGTCCGGGCGCCCGTACTTCTGCGTCCCGGCCATGTAGCCGCCGGCCACGATCGTGCAGAGCACCCCCACGGTGGTGGCTACGGCAAGCGCGCGGAAGCGCGGACCGCCGTCTGCGGGCTCCGCCCCGGCCACGCCGGGCCGCGTGGCGCGCCACACCCACAGGAGGCCGCCGAGCAGAAGCATGGCCAGCCCCAGATGGGCCGCCACGAGCGCCTCCTCCAGGTTCTCCTCGACGGTGGCACCGCCGAGCGCCGCCTGGGCGAACACGAGCAGCACGAGCCCTGTGGTGACCCAGGCGAGCGCGCGGTTGGCCCGGTGGTGGCGCCAGGCCTGGACTGCGAGGGCGACGATCAGGATCCCCACAACGCCGGCGAGCGCCCTGTGCGTGTACTCGATGATGTGGTTGAGGTCGAGGCCGGGCACCACGTCGCCGTTGCAGAACGGCCAGCCGTGGAAGCCCGATCCGCCGGGTCCGCAGCCGAGCCCCGAGTCGGAAACGCGCACGATGCCGCCGACGATGATCAGCAGGAACGTGGCCACAGCGGTCGCCAGGGCGAGCCTCCGGTAGCTGCTGGAGGGGGCGCTGCTCACAGGACGCTCGAGGCTACAGGCTGCGTGGCGCCGCGGGTTGTGCCACCGTCTCGGCGGCTCGAGCGGCCGCCGCGACCTCGCGGCGGATGTCCTTCATCGGCTCGACGCTGCGGATCCGCGGGACCACGTCGAAGTTGTTCGGGGGCGGGGGCGACTGGGTGAACCACTCCAGCGTGTTGCCGTGCCACGGGTCGTTGCCGGCGCGCTTGCCGTGGCGGATGCTGTGGAGCACGTTGACCACCGTGATCAGCACGCCGAGGCCGAGGATGAACGAGCCGATCGTGGACACCAGGTTGTACCCGCCCACGTGCAGGTTGTCGCTGTAGTCGTAGATCCGACGCGGCATGCCCGAGAGTCCCATCGAGTGCTGGATGAGGAAGGTCAGGTTGAAGCCCACGAACATCGTCCAGAACGACGCCTTGCCGAGCGACTCGGACAACAGCCGCCCGGACATCTTCGGGAACCAGTAGTAGAGGCCGGCGAAGATCCCGAACACCGAGCCGCCGAAGAGCACGTAGTGCAGGTGCGCCACGACGAAGTACGTGTCGGTGAGCTGCCAGTCCACGGGGAAGATCGCGAGCATCACGCCCGAGATCCCGCCGATCACGAACAACGCGGGCAGCGCGACTGCGTACATCATCGCCGTCGTGTAGACGAGCGAGCCGCGCCAGAGCGTGGCGATCCAGTTGAAGATCTTGATGCCGGTGGGCACCGCGATCAGGAACGAGCTGAGCATGAAGAAGGCCAGCACCACCGTGGCGGTGGGGGTGGCGAACATGTGGTGCGCCCACACGACCAGCGCCAGGAAGGCGATCGCCACGGTGGAGGCGGCGATGGCCTTGTAGCCGAAGATCGGCTTGCGGGCGAACACCGGCAGGATCTCCGAGATCATGCCGAAGGCCGGGAGGATCATCACGTAGACCTCCGGGTGGCCGAAGAACCAGAACAGGTGCTGCCAGAGCATCGGGTCGCCGCCACCGGTGGGGTCGAAGAAGGCGGTGCCGAAGTGACGGTCCGTGAGCAGCATCGTGACCGCGGTGGCCACCGCCGGCAGGGCGAGCACGAGCAGGTAGCTGTAGACCAGGATCGTCCAGATGAACAGCGGCATGCGGCCCCAGCCCATGCCGCGGGCGCGCATGTTGTGGATGGTGGCGATGAAGTTGATCGCCCCCAGGAGCGACGAGATGCCCGTGAGGTGGATGAGGAAGATCCAGGCGTCCACGCCTCCGCTCGGCAGGTAGCTGTCGTCCGCGAGCGGCGCGTAGAAGGTCCAGCCCGGCCGTCGGCGGCTCGAAGAAGACGCTCGTGTAGAAGGCGATGCCGCCGAAGACGAGCAGCCAGAACGACAGGGCGTTCAGGCGCGGGAAGGCCATGTCGCGCGCGCCGATCATGAGCGGCACGAAGTAGTTGCCGAAGCCCGCGAGCACCGGCACCACGAACAGGAAGATCATCGTGGTGCCGTGCATCGTCACGAGGCCGTTGTAGGTCTCGGGCGAAACGAGCGTGCCGTCCGGCTGCGCCAGCTGGAGGCGCATGATCAGCGCCTCCACGCCGCCGATGATGAAGAACAGGAAGGTGGCGAAGAGGTAGAGGATCCCGATCTTCTTGTGATCGGTCGTGGTCAGCCACTCGAGCCAGCCGGTCGGCCGGTCGGCCGGCCCGTGCATGACGATCTCGGGGCGCGCCGCCGCCGCCGCTTCCACTAGCCCGCACTCCCTTCACGCCGCTTGCGCTGCTCGGCAAGCGCCTCGCCGGCGGCCTGGATGTCGGCCCGCTGCCGCATGGCCCAGCTCTCGAACTGGTTGGGCGTGACCGCGCGAACCGCAGCCCGCATGTCCGCGTGGCCTTCGCCGCAGAGCTCGGCGCACTGGCCGCGGTACAGGCCCTCCTTGCCGCGCGGGATCTTGAACCAGGTCTCGTTCACATGGCCCGGCACGCCGTCGGCCTTGCCGCCCAGCTCGGGGATCCACCAGGAGTGGATCACGTCCGCCGCGCGGATGTCGAGGGTCACCGTGGTGCCGGTGGGCACCACCATCTCGTAGAAGCTGTAGAGCGGCTGGCCGCCCGGGTAGTCGTAGCGCCAGATGTACTGGCGGCCGGAGACCTGGATGTTCAGCGCCGGGCCGCCGCCCGACGGCGGCCTCGGCTGGTCGATCGAGGCGAACAGCGACTCCGAGGCGAGCCCGTCGGGACCCGACGCCGGCGGGTTCTTGATGCCGTCCAGGTACACGAACGTGATCACGGTCAGCACCACGAGAATCAGGGCCGCACCGATCGTCCAGCCCAGCTCCAGCGGGCGTGTTCCCGCGGATCTGCGCCGCCTCGGGCCCGCCGCGGCGCGCGCGGTGGCGCACCAGCGACCAGATCAGCGTGCCCTCCACGATCAGGAAGATCACGATCGCCACATAGAGCGTGATCTTGTAAAGCGTGTCGATGTCGTCGGCGTTCTGCGAGCCGCCGGACTCGGGCGTGAACGCGTCGGCCAGGGCGCCGGGCGCGGCGACCAGAAGGGCGAGGAGGCCGGCCGCAAAGGCGGCGAGCAGCACAAGACGTGTACGGCGCCGGGGCAAGGCGCGGCGCATCATATCCCTGGCCCGGACCAGCACTCCACTTCGTGCGGGTTGCTCCGAGGACGACTCAGGTCGCTAGTCCGGCGGCCCGAGCGGAGCCTCGGAGGTGTGCCCCTCCGGGCCGCCCTCCACCTCGAGGCGGCCCACGCGAAGCCGGCCCACCTCGAGCTCCTCGATGCGGAGGTGCCCGATCACGGCCCGCTTCACCGCCAGCCGGCCGAGGGCGAGTGCCCCTATGGCCGCCGCACCGGCGGCGATTGCCCCCACCGCCCTGCTCCCGATGGCGGAGGCGCCGGTCGAGGAGGCGCCGGTCGCGGAGGCGCCGGTGGCCGCAGCAGGGCCGGCTCATGCGTCGGCTCATCCGCCGCCTCATGCGCCCTGGAACTCCGGCGCGCGCTTCTCCACGAACGCCACCACGCCCTCCTGGAAGTCGCGCGTGCGCGCGAGGGCGTGCTGCAGCTCGGCCTCGAGGTGCAGCTGGCCGTCCAGGTCGGGGTAGAGCATCTTGTTCAGCGCTTGCTTCGAGGACGCGTAGGACAGCGTCGGGCCCTGAGCGAGCCGCTCCACGAGCGCGTTTGCCTCGTCGAGCAGCCGGTCGTCGGGGTAGACGAAGTTCACGAGGCCCCAGTCGAGCGCTCGCTGCGCCTCCACGCGCTCCCCCAGCAGCGCCATCTGCAGGGCGCGCGCCTTGCCCACGGCCGTCGGGACGAACAGAGTCGAGCCGCCGTCGGGCATCAGGCCGATGTTCACGAAGGCCAGTCCGAAGAAGGCGGACTCGGCCGCGAGCACCAGGTCGCAGGCGAAGGCGAGTGAGGCGCCGATGCCCACCGCCGGGCCGTTCACGGCCGCCACGACCGGCTTCTCGAGCCGGCGCACGCCGGCGATGATCGGGTGGTAGAGCTGGTCGAGCTCCTTGCGCACGTCCGGCATTCCGTCCTCGGCGGGGTCGAAGCCCTCCTTCAGGTCGGCGCCGGAGGAGAAGCCGCGACCGGCTCCCGTCACGATCACGGCCCGCACCGACGAATCCGCGGCCTCGCCCTGCACCACCTGCTTCAGCTCGCGCCCGAAGTCGGCCGTCCACGCGTTCAGGGTGTCGGGCCGGTTGAGGGTCAGCCGCCCGACGCCGCCGTCCTGCTCCCAGATCAGGTGCTCGTAGCTCATGGCCGCGAGCCTATCCGCCTCGCGGGCGCGGCCAGTGCGCCCCCTTATGCTGCCGCGCATGCTGCTCGACGGACTGGAGTGGCTCGGGCACTCCGGGTTCCGGCTTCGCGTGGGAGCGTCCGTCGTGTACATCGATCCGTACCGGGTCGCCGGGAGCGCTCCGACCGCCGACCTGATCCTCGTGACCCACGGGCACTACGACCATTTCTCGCCCCAGGACGTCGAGCGGCTCTCGGGAGAGCGCACCTGGCTCGTGGGGCCCGCGGTCGTGGCCGAGCGAGTCAGCGGGCGCGTGCACTCGATCGCGCCCGGCGAGGTGCTCCACGACGAGCTGGTCCGCGGCCTGGACGTGACCGCCGTGGCCGCCTACAACACCTCGAAGCGCGATGCGGAGGGACGCGTGTTCCACCCGCGCGAGGCCGGGTGGGTGGGCTACGACCTGAATGTCCGCGGGCGGCGGATCTACCATTCCGGCGATACCGACGTGATCCCCGAGATGGACAGCGTCACCGGAGTGGACGTGGCCCTGCTGCCGGTGAGCGGGGTCTACGTGATGACGGCGGACGAGGCGGCGGAGGCGGCTCGCCGGATCCAGCCGGGGGTGGCGGTCCCGATGCACTGGGGCGAGCACATCGGCACAGAGGCCGACGCCAGGACATTCAGCGAGCGGGCACCCGTCGAGGTGCGAATCATGGAGAGGAGCGCCTGATGGCCGACCAGCGCAAGGCACTGAGGACGATGGCGGCCGAGGAGCCCGAGCTCGCGGCTCGCCTCGTGCTGATGACGCTTCCCGCGGCCGCGGCGAGCATCCCGGGCACACTCGCCTACGACCTGGAGGTGGAGGGGCTGGGCGCCTGGCGGGTGTCGGTGTCGGACGGCCGCGCCCGCGTGGATCCCGCCGACGGCCGCGACGGCACCGACTTCCGGCTCCGTGCCGACCCGGCCACCTTCGCAGCCCTCGCTGCGGGAACCGTGAGCCCGCTCAGGCTGATGGTGCAGGGCCGCCTCCACGTGGAAGGCCGCCGGCGCCGCGTGCTGCGGCTGCGCGCGATGTCGTCGGCGGACGTCGAGCTGGCCGACGTGGTGGCCGCGGGCGGCCGGCTCGACCCGGACCTGATGTACCGCGCGCTGCCCTACCTCGTGGAGCCCGAGTGGACTCGCGGGCACGCCTTCACGGTGCGCTACGAGGTCCTGGGCGAGGGCGGCGGCGCCTGGAACGTGGAGGTGCGCGACGGCGAGCGGCTGCGGGTGACCGCGGGGAGCGCGGCGAGCGCCACGCCACGGCGACCGTGCGGGTCTCCCGCGATGTCTACGAGCGGATGGCCACCGGGGCGCTCAGCCCGACGGACGCGATGCAGCAGCAGCTCACCCGGATCGAGGGCGAGATCCACCCCGTCACGCTGCTCGGGCGCTGGATCGACCGCGCGGGCGGCCGCGACGACCAGGAGCTGACCCGCGAGCGGCACCAGCGGGAGGTGCAGTCGTCGCGCGCCGGCCTCTGGAGCGCCAACGCGGAGGGTGCCGCGCAGGGCGATCCCGGGCACCGGTCGCGGGCGGGGTCGGAAACGTCCGAGCTGCTGGACTACCGCCAGCTCTATGCGCTCTGGGAGCGCCAGAACTGGCGCTCCCACGAGCTCGACTTCAGCGTGGACAGGGAGCACTGGCTGGCCACCCCGAGCGCGGCCCAGGAGAACACCGTCTGGCGCCTCGGGTCGTTCTACGTGGGGGAGGAGCGGGTCACGGCGGACCTGGCCCCGTTCCTGCTCGCGGCGCCGAGCGGCGAGATCGAGCTCTTCCTCGCCACGCAGCTCGTGGACGAGGCCCGCCACGCCGCCTTCTTCGACCGCTTCGGCGCCGAGGTGATGGCGCTGACCGCGGACGACCTTCGCGGCCGCATGCGCGAGGTGGAGAAGACGCTCACCTCGCCGTGGCGCGAGGTGTTCGACGACGGACTGCACGACGTGGCCGAGCGCCTCAAGCGGAGTCCCGACGACCTCGAGCTGTTCGTGGAGGGCATCACGACCTACCACATGGTGGTGGAGGGCTTCCTGGCCGTGACCGGGCAGACCTTGATCCGCGACTACATGCTGGAGCACGGGCTCTACCCGGGCTTCTGCGAGGGCTTCGGCCTGGTGGAGCGCGACGAGCATCGCCACGTGGCCTTCGGCGTGCGCGTGCTGCGCGATGCGATCGATGCGAACCCGGCCTTCCGCTCGACGGTCGAGCGCGTGGTGCTCGAGCTTGCGCCGCGGGCGGCCCACGTGTTCGTGCCGCCCTACGTCACGGACCCCGCCGAGTTCGTGTCCTACGGATACGACTCGCGCGAGATCTACGGGTTCGCCTACCGCACGCTGAAGCGCCGGATGAAGGTGCTTGGGATAGAGATCCCGCCGCCGGAGGAGCTGATGCCCGGGCCGATCGCGGCGTCCGCGCCGCCGGCCCCCGTGGCGGTCGGGGCCGCGAACGGCGGCGGCCCGGCGGCCTAGAAGCTGAAGGCGCCGCCGCTCGAATCGCTGCCCTCTCGGGCGGGCGCGCCGCCAGTGGGCGGCGGCTGGGCGTCGTCCTCGGGAGCGGGACCAGGAGCTCCTCGTCCGGGATGCGTCTCCGTCTGGGTGTCCTGAGATCCGGTGGGGGGCGGCGGGAGCGGGGGCGGGACGTCGCAATCGCGGGTGGAACGGGAGTACCCTGCTCGGGGGCGGTGTCCGGAGCCGCCTCGCTCCCGCCGCCGGCTGCTCGGCACCACAGGGATGGCGCGCGCGCCGCCGGAGCCGCGGTCCGAGTCCGGGCCTCCGGGCGCCGCCAGCGCCCAAGCGGCGGCAACCAGCCCGAGGGCGGCGAGCACTGCAGACGCGATGAGGGCCAGCCGAGCGGTGTTCATTGCGCTCCCATTCGCCGGGCGCCGCGCTCTTCCTATCCCTGCACAGGGCTATGCTCCGCCGCGCTTTGCGTAGTAGTCGTGCCCTCCGCACGCTCGCGTGGGGCGCGGTGGCGGTCGGCATCGCCACTCCACTGGTGCGGCGCCGCCTGCGGCTGCGCCCGCCGGTGGTGTCGGCGCTCACGTGGCCGGCGCCCGTCGCGCTCGCGTTGGCGGCTCCCCGTACCCCGCTGCGCGACGCGGGGATCTACGCGTTGCAGATGTGGGCCTACTTCGCCCACTTCGACATGCCCGACGACGATCCCGAGGCCTTCCTGCCTCGCGTGAAGGTGCGCTATCCGATCGCGATCGACCGCGTGCTCGGGCTCGGCACGCCACCCACGATCAGGCTGCAGCGCGCCCTCGCCGGGGAGCGGCGCGTGGGGCCGCTCGAGTACGGGCTGTCGGCCGTCCACTGGAGCTGGTTCCTGATCCCCCACGGCACCTGCGCGTACATCCTGCTCCGCCACCGCCGCTACTTCGAGCGCTCTGCGGTCCTGATGGCCGCGTGCTTCGACGCCGGCTGCGTCATCTACTGGGTGCTGCCCACGGCGCCGCCGTGGTACGCCGCGGAGCAGGGCGAGCTCGCCGCCCGTCCGCCGGATCATGGCCGAGGCGGGGCAGCGATTCTGGGGGCGTCTCTGGGACCCGCTGTACCATTCCCTCCAAGGGAACCCCTTTGCCGCCATGCCCTCTCTCCACTTCGGTACGTCCGCGATGGCAGCCCGCCTGCTCTCGCAGATCGGACCCGGGCACGGCGCTGTCGGCTTGGCCTACGCGCTGACGCTCGGCTTCGGGCTCGTCTACCTCGGGGAGCACTACGTGATCGACCTGGTCGCCGGCCTCGCGCTCTCGGAGGCGCTCTGGCGCGTAGCGCCACGGCTCGGCCCGCTGGCGCGGACGGTCGGCGGGGTCATTCAGCGGCTCGAGCCGGGGGCAGGCTTGATGCGCACTGACGAACGCCGAACGCGCTCCGGGCAGGATCCGGATCTTCATCTGGCGCCCCAGGTCGAGCACGCGGAGGACGCCGGCGACGCCGAGGTCGGCGCGTTTCAGGCGCTCCTGCATGACCGGCGCAAGCTCTTCAGCGGCCTTCTTTTCGTTCTCCTGGCGGTCGGCGCCATCTACATCCTGTTCCCGAAGGTCGTCGGGCTCGACGACGCGATGGAGCGCTTCGACGAAGCCACGTGGTACTGGGTCGTCATCGCCGTGGGGTTCAACGTTGTCGCGTTCGGCGCCTACGTGGCGCTCTTCCGCGGTGTGCTCGGCGGCGTGGATCTCGAGAAGGTCAGGCGGCGGCTCGACTGGCGCGCCTCCTACCAGATCACCATGGCCGGCCTCGCCGCCACGCGCATCTTCTCCGCCGCCGGCGCGGGCGGGATCATCCTCACCTACTGGGCGCTGAAGAAGGCCGGGCTGCCCACCCGGCGCGCCGCCTGCCGGATGGTGGCCTTCCTCGCCCTCATGTACGGGGTCTACACCGCGGCGCTCGTGACCTTCGGGATCCTGTTGCGCACGGGCGTGTTCCCCGGCGAGGCCCCGTTCGGCGGCACCGTGGTGCCCGCCGTCGTGGCCGCCGGCGTGATGGCCGTGTTCGCGCTGATGGCTCTGATCCCGCAGGACGTGGAGCGGCGGATCGCCTCCTTCGCGGGCGGCTACCGGCGCCAGCGCTACCTCCTGCGCCTGGCGAAGGGGCCCGCCACCGTGGCCACCGGCATCCGCACCGCGATCGCGTTCGTCCGGCATCCGAGCGGCGGCGCGCTCGCGGTGCTCGGCGCGGTGGGCTTCTGGGCGGCCAACATCGGCGTCCTCTGGGCGAGCTTCGAGGCGTTCGGGGCCGACGTGCCGTTCGCGGTGCTCGTCCAGGGCTTCTTCGTCGGGATGGCGGCCAACCTGATCCCGTCCCCCGCGGGCGGGGTGGGCTCGGTGGACGCCGGAATGATCGGCGCCTTCGTCCTGTTCGACGTGCCGAGCTCGGCGGTGTTCCCGGCCGTGCTCACCTACCGCGTGATCGCCTTCTGGCTGCCGATCCCGCCGGGCGTGGTGGCTTACTTCCAGCTGCGTAAGACGGTCACGCGCTGGGAAGAGGAGGAGCAGGGCAACGTCAGGGAAGAGCGTCTATACTTCAGAAAGTAAAGTAAGCGCGTGAAGCAGGCGCGCAGGCACGGGGTGAGGCTATGAGCAGCGATATCAAGGACATCGAGAACGTCGTCATCGTGGGCAGCGGGCCCGCCGGCTACACGGCGGCGCTCTACACCGCGCGGGCCGACCTGGAGCCGCTCGTGATCGAGGGCTTCGCATGGGGCGGCCTGCTCCAGCAGACCACCGACGTGGAGAACTACCCGGGCTTCCCGGAAGGCATCCAGGGCCCGGAGATGATGCAGCGCTTCCGCGACCAGGCGGAGCGCTTCGGCACCCGCTTCATCACCGACGACGCAACGAGGATCGAGTTCGCCGAGGAGGACGGCGGGCTGCACCGGGTGTACATCGGCGACCAGGAGATCCGCACCCGCGCCGTGATCCTCGCGATGGGCGCCGAGCCGCGCAAGCTCGACGTGCCGGGCGAGGACGCGCTGGCCGCCCGCGGCGTGTCGTACTGCGCCACCTGCGACGCCGCTTTCTTCCGCGACCACAACACCCTCGTCGTCGGCGGCGGCGACACCGCGATGGAGGAGGCCACCTTCCTCGCCAAGTTCGCGGGCAAGGTCACCATCGTGAACAGGCGCGACGAGTTTCGCGCGTCGGCCATCATGCTGGACCGCGCGCGCGACACCGAGAACATCGAGTTCCTCACCCCCTACGTGGTGGAGCGCTTCGAGCCGGGCGACAACGGGTCGCTCGCGAAGGCCGTGCTGAAGAACGTGGAGGACGACTCGGAGCTCGAGCTGGAGGTGACCGGCGCCTTCATCGGCATCGGGCACAAGCCCAACTCGCAGCTCGTCGAGGACCGCCTCGCTGCCGACGAGAACGGCTACCTCGAGGTGGAGGGGCGCTCCACGCGCACCCGCGTGCCGGGCGTGTTCGCCGCGGGCGACCTCACCGACCACGTCTACCGCCAGGCGGTCACGGCCGCCGGAACGGGATGCGTGGCGGCACTCGACGCCGAGGCCTACCTACGCGACACGCCGATCGACGCGGAGGCCCACTGGGCGCCGGACCCTGAGAAGGTCGAAGCCGCCGCGGAGAGTGCCGCTTCGGCGTAGCGGCGGCTCGCCCGGGCCGCGGCGTTTACGGCGGCTGGGTAAGTGTGCGTGCTCTGTGCGCCTGGCCGTCGTTCACGTGCGGGGCCGGACGTCGCTGCTGAAGTCGCCGACAGAGGCGGCACCAGCGCAGTATGACGGCTGGAACATTGACCACGCATAGGGCGTTCACGTGTTCCGCGGATGGCCCGGCGCGCGGGCTATAACTGGCAGCCGTGCCCGCAACCTGGACCAACTGGGCGCGCGACCAGCGCTGCGCCCCCGAGCGGCTGGAGCGTCCGGCGAGCGAGGCGGAGCTGGCGCGGGTGGTGCGCGGGGCGCGCTCGCTCCGGGCCGTGGGGTCGGGGCACTCCTTCACCGACATCGCCTGCACCGACGGCGTGCTGGTGGACCTCGCCCGCATGCGACGGGTGCTTGGCGTGCAGGGGACCGACGTGACCGTGGAGGCCGGCATCACGTTGCGCGACCTCGGCGAGGAGCTGGCTGCGCGCGGTCTCGCGCTCGAGAACCAGGGCGACGTGGACAGCCAGACGCTGGCCGGCGCGATCTCCACGGCCACGCACGGCACCGGCGGCCGCTTCCGGAACATGTCGGCGCAGGTTGTGGGGATGCGGATCGTGGACGGGGCGGGCGAGGTCGTCGAGGTGGATGGCGGCGACGAGCTGCGCTCCGCTCGGGTGAGCCTGGGCGCGCTTGGCGTGATCGCGTCGGCGACGGTCCGGTGCGTGCCCGCGTTCCGGATCCACCGGGTGATGGAGCCGCGCCCGCTCGACGCGGTGCTGGCGCAGCTCGACCAGTTGGTGGACGGCGCGGACCACTTCGAGATGTTCGTGCTCCCCTACACGCGAACCGCGCTGACGCTCACCTCGGAGCGGACCGATCGGCCCGCGCGCCCACCGTCGCGGGCGGCAGCGGCCTTACAGGACCTCGTGGTCGAGAACGCCGCGCTCGGAGCGGCCTTCCGGGCGGGGCGAGCCCGCCCCGCGCTGATCCCGGCGATCAACCGCCTGCTCACCCGGCTGATGGGCCGGACGGAGGTCCTGGACGCGAGCCATCGCGTATACGCGAACGAGCGGCGCGTGCGCTTCACGGAGATGGAGTACGCGCTCCCGCGCGAGCACGCCGCCGAGGCGCTCGAGCGCGTGCTCGCGCTGATCGAGCGGCGCGCGCCTCGACGTGGCGTTCCCGATCGAGCTGCGCGCCGTGGCGCCGGACGACGCCTTCCTCTCCACCGCCCAAGGCGGGCCGACGGCGTACATCGCGGTGCATCAGTACCGCGGCATGGAGTTCGAGACCTACTTCCGGGCGGTCGAGCGGATCATGGACGGCTACGGCGGCAGGCCGCACTGGGGCAAGCGCCACTACCAGTCGGCCCACACGCTCGCCGCGCGCTACCCGGACTGGGAGCGCTTCCAGGCCGTGCGGCGGCGCTTCGATCCCGAGGGGCGCTTCGCCAACGACTACACCGACCGCGTGCTCGGCCCCGTCGAGTGAACTAGCGGCAGTCCCGCGGCAACCGCCGGTCGAGCGTCACCACCCGGCCGTCGAGCGTGCGCACCCGCGCGCGCAGCTTGCGCCCGGCCGCCACGGCGCGGAAGGGCGCGCGGCGGTCGCGGCTGCGGCGGTCGCTGTGGAAATTCACTCGCTCGAGCCCGCTCCCGGAGACGCGGGCGGTGCAACCGCGCACCCGCAGCCGCACGCGGGGACCCGTCCGGCAGGAGCTGCCGGCGCAGTTCTTCAAGCTCGCCAGTCGCCGGGCCAGCTTCTTCCGCACTGAGGCGTAGGCCCTGTCGGCGTGGCGGCTCTGGAGCTCGTAGGGGTCGCGGTCGAGGTCGTACAGCTCGCGATCGCCGTTCGAGTATTCCGCGTAGAGGTAGCGGTAGGTGCGCAGGGCGTCGAACTCTCCCTTGCCCGGCGCCCCGCCGCCCTCGATCAGCAGGTCCCGGCCCCATTCGCGCCCCGGGTCGCGTAGGAGCTCGAACAGCGAGCGCCCGTCCTCGGTCCTGCCCGGCTGAGCGCCGGTGGCGTCCAGGATCGTCGGGGCGAGGTCGGCGTTCGTGACGAGCTGGCCGCGGTGCGCGTCCTCCGGGACGCCGGGACCGCGCAGGATGAGCGGCAGGCGGATCGAGGGCTCGTAAAGGAGCACCTTGCCGTTCTGGACGCGGTGCTCGCCGTGGAAGAAGCCGTTGTCCGAGGTGAAGATCACCAGCGTGTCGTCCAGCTCGCCCGCGGTCCGGAGAGCGCCGAGGATGCGGGCGATCCCCTCGTCCACGGCGAGCAGCGACTCGAGCCGCTGCTCGTAGTTCTCCTGGATCTGCGCGGCGCGGCCGGGGCCGATCCGCGGCAGGGCGCGGATGTAGGCCGGCTTGTCGGACACGTCGGCCTCGTTGTAGGCGGGGGAGGACGGCAGCGGGGTTCCCGCGAAGCGGTCGCGGTGACGGGGCGCAACGGCGGGGGTGCCGATGCCGCGTGGGTCGTCGGGCTCCCGCGGGGCGCCGGCGTGGGGGGCGAGAAAGGCGACCGAGAGGAAGAAGGGCTGCTTGCGGGGCGCGTTCCGTGCGATCAGATCCACGGCGCGCTGCGAGTAGTAGTCGGTGCTGTAGAAGATCGGGTTGCGGCCGACGCCGTACGTGTTGAGCAACCCGTTCTCGTTGAGCGTGTAGCCCCAGAAGCGGTAGGTCGAGGGGTCGACCGAGGCGTACCACTCGTTCCAGCCGGGCGGCACCTCCGTGGCCGGCCTGTCACGTCCGTAGCCGTTGAGGAACTTGCCGAGGTGGATCGTGCGATACCCGGCGCGCTGGAGCCAGAGCGGGAGGTAGTTGCTCGTATCGAGCTTCCCGTAGCCGCCGATGGGAGGCTTGTTGCCCAGCACGCCGTGGTTGTGGGCGTACTGCCCGGTGAGGAACGTCGCGCGCGACGGGCAGCAGAGCGAGAACGACACGAAGCTGCGCGTGAACGTGGTGCCGCGGCGGGCGAGCAGGTCGCGCACGTTCGGCATCACGCGCATCGACTCGAGCGTCTGGTCGTCCGTCATGAGCACCAGGACGTTGGGACGCTTCCCAGGCTCCGGGGCCGCGCTGCCGGCGGGCGCCAGGAGCACGAGCGCCACCAGTGTGGCGAGGACTGCCGCTGCGAGGCCGGCGGGGCGGCTGCGCTCGAGCATGGCGCCCGTCGAAACACGACGGCCGGCCGGGAGTTTCGGGGTTCGCCCCTACAGCTCGGTGCGGCCCTCGCCGCGGTACGTGGGCACCTCGTCCACCACGCGGCCACCGCTCACGAGGTACAGCCGCTCGAAGCGCTCGCACAGCTCGCCTGCCTTGGCGTGGCGGAGATACACGCGGTCGCCGATCCGCAGCGCCGCCGCCGCCGCGCCGATGACCGGCGTCTGCACCTCGCCCGCGCCCTCGCGCGGGTCGAGCCGCAACCCCCGCGGCAGGTAGGGCTCGGGTAGCCGGTCGGGGCCCGCCGGGCCGGACGCGTGGTAACCGCCGCCGAGGAGCGTGGCCACCCCGCCGCTCGGGCGCCGCACGACCGGAAGCGCGTACATCGCGGCGGGGATGGGGGAGAAGTCGGCGTAGCGGTCGAACAGGGTGGGCGCATACAGGCCCGACCCCGCCGTGACCTCGGTCACCGTCGCCTCGCGCGCGGTGGTGTTGAGGCTGCCGGTGCCGCCGCCGTTCACGAGATCGACCGGCGCCACCTCGCGCACGGCGGCCACCACGGCCGCGCGTCGCTCGGCGATCTCCGCCGCGGACCGCCGCTTGACCCAGCGGATCGCGGGCTCCTGCCAGCGCGCCCCGAGCGGCCGGTCGCCGAGCCCGGCGATGTGGGCCTCGTAGCCCATGATCCCGGCCAGCTCGAACCCGGGCCGGCCCACGATCTCGCGCGCGAGCTCGCGCGCCGCGGCGGGGGTGCGGACGGGCGAGCGCTTCGCGCCGATCTTCAGCCGCCCGCCGGCGGGCCACCAGCTCACGTCCAGCTCGATGCACACCCGGATCGGCCGCCCGCCGCCGCCCGCCGCCGACTCGATCAGGTCGAGCTGCTCGGACGAGTCCACCATCAGGATCGGGGGCCGCTCGGAGTCGAGCCGCCCGAGGCGCGCGAGCGCCTCGCGGTCGGCGGTGGGGTAGGCGAGGAGCAGATCGTCGAAGCCCTTCTCGTGCAACCACAGGCTCTCGGCGAGCGTGAAGGTCATCAGCCCGCGGAACCCGGGGTCGCGGTCCAGCACCGCGCTCTGAAGCGCGCGACAGCGCACGGACTTGCTCGCCACCCGGATCGGCTTGCCCGCCGCGCGGGTCAGCAGATCGGCCGCGTTCGACCACATCGCGTCCAGGTCCACGAGCGCGAAGGGCGCGTCCACTCCCCGGAACACAGCCTCGAGCTCCTCGTAGGCGAGCGGCCGTGCGGCTGTGGGCACGGCGGCCGAGGCGACGGTGGTGGCCACGCCCCGATTATGGCGCGGGTTACGGTGCCGCCCGTGCCGGCTCCCGCTCTCGTGCTTCTTGCAGTGGCCTCCGTGCAGATCGGGAGCGCGCTCGCCAAGACCCTCTTCGACGACCTGGGCCCCGGCGGCACGGTCTTCCTCAGGGTGGCGCTGGCGGCGCTGCTGCTCAACGCGATCTGGCGCCCGCGCCTGCGGCGGCGCGACCTCTGGCTCGTCGCGGCGTTCGGCGTGTCGCTCGCCGGCATGAACCTGGCCTTCTACGAGTCGCTGGACCGCATCCCGCTCGGCGTGGCTGTCACGTTCGAGTTCGTGGGCCCGCTCGGCGTGGCCGTGGCGGGCTCGCGCCGGGCGCTCGACCTGCTCTGGGTGGCCCTGGCGGCGGCGGGCATACTCCTGCTCTCCGACTTCGGGTCCTCCGAGCTCGACGGTGCGGGGGTGGCGCTGGCGCTCCTGGCCGGCGCGTTCTGGGCCGCCTACATCTACCTGGGCGCGAGCGTGGGGCGGAGGTTCGAGGGGGCCGACGGGCTGGCTCTGGCGCTGGTGGTCGCGGCTGTGCTGCTGGTGCCGGCGGGGCTGGCGGACGGCGGCGCCGATCTGCTCTCGCCCGAGCTGCTCGCGCTCGGCGCGGCGGTGGCGCTGCTGTCGTCGGCGATCCCCTACTCGCTCGAGATGGAGGCCCTGAGGCGCCTGCCCACCGCCGTGTTCGGCGTCCTGATGAGCCTGGAGCCGGCCGTGGCCGCCCTCGCCGGCTACGTGGTGCTCGACGAGGCGCTGGCAACCCGCGAGGTGCTGGCCATCGTGCTGGTGGTGGCGGCGAGCGCCGGCGCCGCCCTGGGCGCGAGGGTGGCGCTGCGTGACGCGTGAACGCCGGCGACCGCGCGAAGGAGCGGCGCGGCCGCCGCCGAACCGGCACGCAAGAGCATGTCTACGCCACCTGCCCGCGAGGAGAGGGTCACCCGCGCCAGGCGAGGCGTGCCAGTCGACTACGGCCTGGTCCTGACCCTCGTCTCGGCCTCGATCGCGCTCCAGCTGCTGGCCACGGGCTCGAGCGTCACGCGTCTTCTCACGGTCGCACTCCAAGCCGCCACGCTGGTGGCCGCCGTGTGGACGGCGGGTGCGCACCGGCGGATCGTTCGGATGGCGGCGGCCGTGGCGATGTTGATGGTCTTCGCGGCCGCCGTGCTCTGGCTGCTCCACGGGAGCGTCCCCCCGGCGCCGGCGGGGATAGTGAACGGGCTGCTCGTGGCGGTGGCCCCAGCCGCGCTCGCCGGCGGACTGCTCCGAGCGCTTCGCGACGATGGCGCTGTGACGCTCCGCACCGTGGCCGGCGTGCTCGCGATCTTTCTGCTGGCCGGGATGTTCTTCTCGTTCCTGTACAGCGTCATCGGAGCGTTCGACCCCGACGCCGTCTTCGCCGGCCAGGCCCATTCGACTGCGGCCGACGACCTGTACTTCAGCTTCGTGACCCTGTGCACCGTCGGCTACGGCGACCTGGTGCCGGCAGCCGACCTCGCCCGCACGTTCGCCGTGGCCGAGATGCTCTTCGGACAGATCTACCTGGTGACGGTCGTGGCGCTGATCGTGAGCAACCTGGGTCGCCGCCGCGAGCCGATCACGCGCCCGTTGCGTTAGCCGAGAAGAACTCGAGAGCGGTGCGCGTCTTCGTCTGCTGCTCGCCCGAGAGGTCCACCCCCTGGCCCGCGAGGAAGGCACGTGACTCCACGGCCACCTGGAACATGGCCGACGGGTGGCACTTGCCCGACAGCTCGAGGATGCGGGTGCCGTCGGGGTACAGCCACATCTCCGCCACGAGCTTTCCTACCGGGAACCCCTCCGGCCGCATGTTGAGCTTGAGCACGAAGATCGGGCCGAGCAGCGACAGGTCGTCCAGACGGATCCCGTCCGGGGCGTGCGATTCGTAGAAGCGGCGCTGCTCCTTGGAGAACAGCTTCCGGATCGGCCGCTCACCCGCCACCACTCGCTTCACGGCGTCCGAGCCCCGGCTGCCCTTCATCGAGGCGGAGCAGACGTACCCGCCCGGCATCGCGTCCACCTCCACGACCATGCCCTTCGAGGCGCGCACATCGGCAGGAAGCTCGCTCGGCACGACCGGCCGCAACTTCACGACCGAGTCGTCGCCGCGCCCCTGCACTCGGCGGGCCCGGACGACCACTCCGTTTTCGTTCAGCGTCAGGTCGGGCGTGTCGAAGAAGAAGACCAGGCGGATCTGTGCCTCGAGAGGATCCATTCCGAGGGCGCCCACGGTCGATCGCTGATGCTCCTCCGGGACCGTCAGCTTCAGCTCGGCGCTGTCGGCGCCGTCCAGGAGGCCGAGCAGCTCCTGCAACTCCTCGTCGGGCAGCTCGGTGAGCCGCTTGACGGCCTCTGGCATGCGGACAGCTTCCAGGTTGAACAGGGATCTGGCGTCACCCCTTCGGGGTGATTCGCTCGCTGAGAGGTTGTCATACGGTTGACCGGTGGGGTTCCTGCGACGCGGCGACGACAAGCCCGAAGGCGAGCGCTTCCTCATGCGCGAGAAGCTGCTGGCCATCGGAGACGACTTCTGGATCGAGAACGACCAAGGCGCAGCGGGTCTACAAGGTCAACGGCAAGGCGCTTCGGAATACGACAGACCTTCGTGCTCGAGAACGCTCGGGGGACGAGGTGGCCCGGATCCAGGAGCGCAAGCTGAGCATCCGCGACAAGGTGGCCATCGAGCGCCACGGCGACACCGCCGCGACCGTTCGCAAGGCGCTGGTCGGGATCCGAGATCGCTTCGCCATCGACGTCGAGAATGGCGACGACATGAAGGCGCACGGGAACATCGTCGACCACGAGTACGAGATCGAGCGCGACGGCGACACCGTCGCGGAGATCTCCAAGAAATGGTTTCGGGTGCGGGACGCTTACGGCGTCGACATCGCACCAGGCGAGGACGCCCCGCTCATCCTTGCGATCACCGTCGCCATCGACTCGCTGACCACCCGCGACTAGCGCTACGCCCAGGTCCTCAAACGCCCCCCGTCGGGGCGAATGCTCGGCCTCACCCGGTTCGGGCGATGCGCCGGCTGAGATGCCCTCATACGGTCGACGAGATGGGGTTCGTGCGACACCGCGTCGAACGCCCGCCGAGACCGGCTCGGCGGGAGGAGTGATGACCCTTCTGTGGGGCATCGTCATCCTCGTCGTCGCCAACGTCGCGACGATCGGGGCGATGCTCCTGGTCCGCCGCGGGGCGCCGGAGGGCAGCTACTTCACGGACGGCGATCGCGCGTCAGGGGTGTTCGGCGTACTCGCGGGTGGTTTCGCCATCTTCGCCGGCTTCATCATCTTCCTCGCCTTCACTAGCTACGACGAGTCGCGCAGCGGCGGGGAGGCCGAGGCCATCACGGTGGTCCAGCAGTTCGAGACCGCGGAGCTGCTACCGCCGGCGGTGCAGAACCGCCTGACCGGAGAGCTCGTCTGCTACGGCCGCTCGGTGGTGCACCGCGAGTGGCCGCAAATGGAGAACGGGGACGGGGGCGGCACCATCAACCCTTGGACGATCGCACTCTCCCGGAGCCTGAGGGTCGCGAACCCGACCACGGCGGGCGAGCAGGCGGCGTACTCGAAGTGGCTAGATCAGACCTCGGACCGGGAACAGGGCCGGAGCGATCGGCTCCACGGCGCGGAAGGCATCATCCCGGGCACCATCTGGCTCGTCCTCTTCCTGATCGCGGGCGTCGTCTTCGCCTTCATGCTGTTCTTTGCCGACAGCGGGGAGGGTTGGGGCTCCCAGGCGATGCTGATGGGATCCGCAACTACGGTGATCCTGCTTACGTTGATGGCGATCAACGCGCTCGACCACCCCCACCGCGACGGTCTGGGGCAAATCAAACCGGTGGCCATGGAGCGGTCGCTCAAGATCCTGGGGAGCGAGCGCGCCGTCGTGAAGGCGCGGGCTCCACTTCCGTGCGACTCCCGCGGCGCTCCGGTCTCCTCCTGACGGAGAACGCGGGGCAGCGCCGCTTCCGGAAAGTATGATGCGCCGGCGACGCGAGCCGATCCAAATCGCGTACGACCGCCAACGAACGGAGGATGGATGGAAGGTCACGACGAGGAACTGGGCCCGATCGACATCGTGGTGATCGCCTGGCCGGCCGGCTCACCGATGACCGGCGAGGCCTTTCCGCTGCTCCTTGATCTGGTCGACCGCGGGATCGTCCGCGTGCTCGACGCCATGCTCGTGAAGAAGGAGGAGGACGGGTCGTACGCCGGCTTCGCGGCAAAGGACCTTGATGCCCAGGGCGTCGGGGACTTCACCGTCTTCGAGGGCGCCTCGTCCGGCCTGCTCGGGGACGACGACGCCGCGACGGCGGCAGACGCGATCGAGCCGGGGAGCGCAGCGGCGGTAATCGTCTACGAGAACCGCTGGGCGGGCCCGTTCGCCGCCGCCGTGCGCCGCAACGGTGGGGTGCTGGTGGACAACCAGCGCATTCCCGCCCACGAGGTTATGGATGCCCTCGACGCTGCTGAAGCAGCGTCCTGATCGAAAGGAAGATGCAATGCCAGGACTGCTTCGCGGCATGGCCCGCACCGCCGTCGTCGCCGGGACGGCGACGGCCGTCTCCAACCGGGTGAGCCGGCGCCAGGCCAACCGCTGGGCCCAGCAAGAACCCGCCTATGAGGAGGCCCCTCCACCGCAGGCGCCCGCCCCCGTTGCCGCAGCGCCCGCCCAGAGCCGCGTGGAGAAGCTCAAGGACCTGGCCGACCTCAGGGACCAGGGGGTGCTGACCGAGGAGGAGTTCGCGAGCGAGAAGGCGCGAGTCCTCGCGAGCTGAGGGCTAGGGCGCCTGGACGCCGTGCCGACGCAGATAGTCCAGGTAGAACGGGCGCAGCAGCTCGGCCACCTCGCCCTTGCCGGAGTCGGTGACGTCGTCGATGTGCGCGCTCATCCTCGCCACGTCCGCCTCGGCCTCGGCCATCTCCCCGGCGGCCGCCTCGGCGGCCGGCAGGACCTCCATCAGCTGCCACAGGAAGCGTGCATCGAGGTGGCGGCGCGCTCGGCTGACCGCGAGGTCGTGAAGCTCGCCGGAGGAGAGCCGCTCGAGTCCATCGTCGTCCGTCATCGAGCCGGACACTAAAGGAGATTCTCATGGTCGTTACCGCAGCATCCACCGCAGTGTGGGTCTTCATCCTCGTGCCCTTGGGAATCGTCTGGGTGCTCGGCGTGGTGGACATCGTCCGCAGCCATCGGTCGGGCTGGACGACCGCCGGCTGGCTGCTGGCGGTCATCCTGCTGCCGGTGATCGGCACCCTCGCGTACTGGATCACGCGGAAGCCGACCGAGAAGGAGATCAGGCGGGCTCAACAAGCCGCTGCGGAGGGGCCGGACCGGACCCAGGAGAGGCGTATCGGGCGCTGAGCCGCTCGCACGATCTCACCCGGTTCGAGTGATGCGCCACCTGGCATGACCCGATTTGATCCGGGCATGGCCCAAAAGACACCGAGCGCAGACGACCTGGCCGGCCGTTACGGCAACCGGTTCCTAACCGAGGAGGTACCCAAGGACCAGCTTCCCGCGCGCGGCATGCCGGGGCTGGACGCGATGCGCCTGATCGGGGAGGAGTTGACCCTGGACGGCGATCCGCAGCACAACCTCGCGACCTTCGTGACCACCTGGATGGAGCCCGAGGCGCAGCGGATCATCGCGGAGAACCTCCACCGGAACTTCATCGATCACGCCGAGTACCCCCGCACCGCCGAGATCGAGCAGCGCTGCATTCGCATGCTGGCCGATCTCTTCCACGCGCCCGGGGAGACCACCGGGGCGCGCACGCAGGGCTCCTCGGAGGCGATCATGCTGGGCGCCCTGTCGCTGAAGTGGAACTGGCGAAAGCGCCGTGAGGCGGCGGGCCGGCCCGTGGACCGGCCGAACCTGGTGTTCGGCGGCGACGTGCACGTCGTCTGGGAGAAGTTCTGCCGCTACTTCGACGTGGAGCCGCGGATCGTCCCGCTCGCGGAGCACAAGTACACGATCGGCCCCGAGGACGTGGAGCCCCACGTGGACGAGAACACGATCGGCGTGGCCGCCGTGCTCGGCACCACGTTCACCGGGCACATGGACGACATCGTCGGCATCAACAAGCTGCTCGCCGGCATCGAGGAGGACAAGGGGCTCCACGTGCCCCTCCACGTCGATGGGGCCAGCGGAGGCTTCGTCTGGCCGTTCCTCTATCCGGACTCGGAGTGGGACTTCAGGCTCAGCCACGTGCGCTCGATCAACGTGTCCGGGCACAAGTACGGCCTGGTCTACCCCGGCATCGGCTGGCTGATCTTCCGCGAGCCCAGCGACCTGAGCGAGGACCTCGTGTTCTACGAGAACTACCTGGGGAAGACCGACGCGACGTTCACTCTCAACTTCTCCACCGGCTCCGCCATGGTGCTGGGCCAGTACTACAACCTCATCCGCTACGGCCGCGAGGGCTACACGTACATCATGGAGAACATGCAGAAGAACGCGGCTGCCCTCGCCCAGCAGCTGGAGGCGTGTGGCCCCTTCGAGCTGATCGGGCAGGACGAGGAGCGGCTTCCCCTGGTGGCGTTCAAGCTGGCCGAGCCCAGGAGCTACGACGAGTTCGACATCGCGTGGCAGCTGCACGCCGAGCGCGGCTGGATGGTGCCCGCCTACACCCTCCCGCCCGACGCCCAGCACGTGAAGGTGATGCGCGCCCTGGTGAAGGAGACGCTGAGCCGCGAGATGGTGGACACCCTCGGCGGCGACATCGCGGAGGCCTGCCGGACGCTCGACGAGAAGGGCGGCGACCCACGAGTCCGAGCGCCAGCAGGTCAAGAACAGCGACGGGATACTGATCTCGAACGTGGCCGCGTAGCTCTGCCCGGGAGCGACGATGCTCAGGTCCGGACCGCCCCGAACCAGGGCGTTCGTGGGCGCCGTCATCGGCTCGAAGCACACGAAGTCGCTGTCCGGGGGCGCGTAGACCTGAGCGAATCGATAGCCCCGCCCGAAGGCGAGCGAGAGCTCATGCTCGCGGCCCGTGAGCAGGAAGCGCTGCGGGGGCACGAGCCCGGAGAAGCCGTCGTCCCAGTCGCTGTGGCCGAGCGAACGCGTGCCCGGCTCGAAGGGCTCGCTCGCCCCGGTCGGAATCATCGAGTCGTCGTGGACCAGCTGCCGCCGAACCGGCAGCGTCATCCGGGCGTCCGCGCGCGAGCCGCCGGGGATCCGGAGATAGGGATGGAACCCGAACGAGACCGGAAGCGATCCGTTCCCGGTGGGAGCGACCGTGACCGTGATCTCGATCGAGGCCTCCGTCAGCACCGCCTCGTATCCGAGCCGGTGGGAGAACGGGAACAGCCGGAACGCCTCGTGCGCCGGGTCCCACTCGAGCCGAGCGCGCAGGCAGGCGCTGTCTTCATCGGCGCTCGCCTCGACGACGTCCCACTCCATGAGACCGGGCAGCGCCCCGTGGATCGGCAGGCCGTTGTGATCGCGGGCGAAGAGCGGAACGTCGCGCGGCAGGGACACCTCCGTGCCGTCCACCGCGAACCCGGATCGGCTGAGCCGGTTGGCCCAGGGATACAGCAGGGGAACGCCCATCGTCGCCCCGAGCTCGCGGTAGGCACCCAGGCCGTCGTTCAGCGCGAGCAGCTCGGCGTCCCGCGCGCCTGAGCGAGTGGAGCACGAGGTTGGCGCCGGGGGCGAATGCCGCCCGCAGCCCCTCCACCCCGGGGGCCCTCAGCTCGATCGTCTCGAGACCCTCTGCTTCGGAGGTTCGTGGTCGAGTAGCCGGTCATCGCTCCACGTCGATCGACGAGACCATCACTCACCGGCGCGTCGCGCATCACCTCATCCGGGTGAGCCGCTCGGAAGGAGGCCGGCACGTTCCTCTTTGAACGGGGCAGCCTGGCTCTCGCACTGATCCTGTTCACGATCGTGGTCGGAGCGACCGTGCTCGGGCACGTGCTCGGTCTGCGCCTGCGCCATCTCTCGGACAGCCTCAAGGAGCCGTTCGCCGTGCTGCAGGCGGCGCTGCTCGGAGTGGTCGGGCTGATCCTCGCCTTCGGCCTGGCGCTGGCCGTCGACCGCTACGAGTCCCGCCGCGCGGCGATCGTGACCGAGGCCAATGCCATCGGGACCACATACCTGCGGGCCCAGACGCTGCCGGAGCCGAGCCGGAGCCGCTCGCTTGCCCTGCTGCCCCGCTATACCGACACCGCCATCCGGCTGTCCAAGTCCGTGCCGGGCAGTCCCGCGGCAAAGGATGCCGACGCCGACGGCCAGCTCATCCAGCGGAGGCTGTGGGGACTCGCCGGGCGCGAGCTGGACGCCGCGCCCACGGCGAGCGCGCCACGGCTCTACGTGGAGACCCTCAACGAGATGATCGACTCGGACGCCTCCCGGGTGTCCGCGCTCAACAACCGCGTCCCCACCGCCGTGCTCATCCTGGAGATCGCCGGCGCGGCCCTTGCGCTGGGGCTGCTCGCCGCCTACCTCGCGGTCCTCGGTCGAGCCACGGGCGCCGTGCTGCTCGCCGCGGGTCTTGTGACTCTGCTGCTCCTCGTCACGTTCGACCTCGACCGGCCCACCCGGGGCTTCATCCGCGTCCCGGCCACGCCGCTCACGGACGTTCGCGACTCCATGAAGCTGCCGCCGGCGGCACCCGCTCCGCGCGAGCCCTAGGGTCCGGCGGGCGTCGAGCCGCGCGGGGCCTCCGTCTCCTCGACCATGCTCCGCTGGGTCAGCGTGTAGAGCAGCCCGATCGACGGCAGCACGACGACGACCGCGACGCCGAAGACGATCAGGACCGCCGTGAGCGTCGCGCTCGTGGCGGCGCCGTCGGCGATCGTGAGCTTCTGCGGAAGCAGGTACGGGTACTGGGCCACGCCCCAGCCCCAGACCACGGCCACCACCGCGCCGACGGCGAGTGGACGGGCGCCCCGGCGGGCGCCGCGGCGGAGCACCACGACCGCTCCGAGCCCGCATAGCGCTGACAGGATCACGAGCGGCAGTCCCTCGTGCGTCAGGCCGTCGTACAGGTAGCGAGCGTCGGAGTGGAGAACGACGATGCCGGCCACGGCCAGTGCTCCCGTCGCGAGACCGGAGGCGAGCGCGCGTGTCGTGAAGTAGCGCTCGAGGTCGTCGCTCCCGGCACGGCGGGCATCGCTCACGAGGAACACGGACGAGAGGTAGGCGCAGGTGGCCACGAACAGCACGCCCACCATCACGGACACGGGATTCAGCCAGCTGCTCACGGGATCGCCCGTCGCGTTCCCGACGGGCACTCGGCCAGACGCCACCGCGCCGACCACGGTCCCCATGAAGAACGGCGTCAGAAGCGACGAGAGGCCGAAGATCCGCGTCGCCAGCCGTCTTCCTCTCAGCCTCCGCGCAGTGTGCTGGAAGGCGAAGCCCGAGCCCCGCAGGACGATTCCCAGCGCGGCGAGGCTGAGCGGGATGAACAGGGTCGAGAAGATCGACTCGAACGCGTCCCCGAACGCCGTCCAGAGCACGACCAGGGCGAAGATGAGCCATACGTGATTCGCCTCCCAGACCGGCTCCGATCGCCCAGTCGATCAGCTCGCGAGCCCGGCCGGCCACGCTCGCCGCCGCCGGCCACCAGCGCCCAGAAGCCGGCGCCGAAGTCGGCACCGGCGAACACCGAGTAGAAGGTGATCCCGACCCAGAGCACGCCGGCCACGGCGTCCGCGCTGCTCAAGGCGAGTCTCCGGAAAGCGCCGGCGGCGGAACGCTCGGGCGCGGCCCGTACGGCACCCCGTCCGCCTCGTCCTCCTCGCGCCATCGCCGCGCCATCGCCCGGAGCGTCACCACGGTCGCGATGCCCAGCACCGTGTAAAGGGCGAGCGCGATCGAGAAGGTCACCCAGATCCCGCTGGCGCCGGTGATCGCGTCCTCGGTCCGCATCACGTTGTAGACGACCCAGGGCTGGCGACCCACCTCGGTCACGATCCAGCCGCACTCCATCGCCACGATCGCCGCGATGCCGGACACGGCCACGGCACGCAGGAACCAGTGCGATCGAGGTATGTCCCGCCTGCGAAGCCAGGCGAAGGCAAGCCACAGGGCGAGCCCCATGAGCGCCGTGCCGATCCCGACCATGGTGTCGAAGGCCCAGTGGAGCATCGTGTTCGCGGGCGGGCGATCGTCGGGCGGCACGGTGTCCAGGCCCGTGACCTGCGTGTCGGTGCTGAAGCCGACGAGCCACGAGTCGAAGCCCGGAATCCCGATCCCGCCCTTGATGCCGTCCGACGTGCAGCGACCGTAGATGTACTCCGTGACGTGCGTGTGGGTCTTCTGCACGCACTCCATCCCCGCGAACTTGATCGGCTGATCCTCGGCGATCGCGCGAGCGGCCGTATCGCCCACCCCCAGTTGGATCGGCGTCGCGATGCAGGCGACCGTCAGCGGGATCAGCAGTCCGAGCCGGTGGTGGCGGTCGCGCCGCCCGCGGAGCATGCCCACCGCGTAGACGGAGGCGACCAGGAAGCCGGTGACCATGTAAGCGGCGAGGATCATGTGTGGGACCTCGTAGGGCACCGCCGGGTTGAAGATCACCTTGAACGGCTCGACGTCCGTGACGTGGCCGCCCGAGAGCGTGTAGCCCTGCGGCTGGTTCATCCACGAGTTGACGGCGACAACCGAGAACGCCCCCCCGATTCCCGTGATCGCTATGGGCACGCCGGTCCAGAAGTGCGTCCACCCAGACAGGCGCTTCCAGCCGAAGATGTAGATCGCGATGAAGATCGCCTCGAGGAAGAAGAAGATCCCCTCGATCGCGAACAGGACTCCGAAGACCTCGCCGAACTTGGCTGTGAACGCCGGCCACAGGAGACCGAACTCGAACGAGAGCACCGTGCCCGTCACCGCGCCGACCGCGAACGTCACGGCCGCCACCTTCGACCAGCGCCGGGCCAGCCGCAGCGCTGCCTCGTCGTCGTGGCGCAGCCCGCGGTAGTTCGCGATCAGCATCATCGCCGGGAAGGCCACGCCGAAGGAGGCCAGGATGATGTGGAACCCGAGCGTGAACGCCATCTGGCTCCGCGCTGCCTCCAGCTCCGAGGCGATCGGTACGACGTTGCTCAGCGTGGAGTCGTCTCCCTGGGAGGCGCCCGCTCGATGCTCGACAGCTCACCCTGGATCACCTGGTTTCCACGGTCGCCGACCCGCGTGGTGATCCAGTCGATGAGGAGCTTGAGACGCTTGCCCTCGCCACCGAGGTAGAAGAGGTGTACTCCGAGGTAGGTGGCGAGCGCCATGCGGCCGGAGAACTTCAGGCCCCTGATCTCGCAGATCGCCCGGCCCCGTCCGATGACCGCCAGGGCGCCCTTGTCGAGGTACTTGAAGGGCTTGGTGGCACCCGGCTGCCCGTGCCTGATCGCCTTTGCCACATGGGCCGCCTGCTGGATCGCCACCGTCGCCAGGCCGGGCAGCGGCCGGTCGCCGGGACCCTCGAGGTTGGCGATGTCGCCGATCACCGAGATCTCGGGATGGCCGGGCACGGTCAGGTCCGGCTGGACCTTGATGCGGCCTCCCCGGTCGGTCTCCGCCCCCGTGGCCCGGGCAAGCACTCCGGTCAGCCCGACGGTGTGCACCCCGGCGGCCCAGATGACCGTCCGGCTGTCGATCCGCTCGCTCGAGCCGCCCACATCGATCGTCACTCCGCGCGAGTCGATCGCCGTGGCCCGCACGCCCTCGCGCACGGTCACGCCGAGCTCGGCCAGCCCCTTGGCGGCCTTTGCCGACAGCGACTCGCTGAAAGGAGCGAGGACACGCTCGCCGGCGTCGAGCAGGATCACCTGCGAATCCTCGGGGGCGATCCGCGCGTAGTCCCCCTTCCGCGAGTCCTTGGCCGCGACCGCAAGCGCGCCGGCGATCTCCACGCCGGTAGGGCCGCCGCCGATCACCGCGAAGGTCAGCCATTCCTTTCGGGCTTCCGGGTCCGTGGCCCGCTCTGCCTGCTCGAACGCGCCGAAGATGCGGTTCCGGAGGTCCACGGCGTCCGCCAGGGTCTTCAACCCGCACGTCACGTCCTGCCATTCGTCCTTGCCGAAGTAGGACGTCTCCGCGCCGCACGCGACGATGAGGCTGTCGTACCCGATCCGCTCACCGCGGTCGAGCACGACCTCCCGCCCGTCCACGTCCACGTCCACCACCTCGTCCATCAGCACGTTGATGCGGCGGCCGTGCCTGAGCGCCACCCGGATCGGCCCGGCGCACTCCCCCGTCGACACGGCGCCGACCGCCACCTGGTAGAGCAGCGGCTGGAAGAGGTGATGGTTCATCCGGTCGATGACCGTCACGTCCACGTCGGCACGCCGGAGCCGGCGCGCGGCGGCGAGGCCGCCGAAGCCTCCGCCGACGATCACCACCCGGCGCCGGCGCTCGCCTGTGCCGTTATCCGGCACGGGCGGGCTCGTGCGGGGCCTCGCCGGCACCCAGCCGCTCGAGCAGGTGGTCCCCGACACGCAGCCCGTTGGCCATCGCGGTCAGTGCCGGGTTCACCGCCCCGATGCTGGGGAAGAAGCTCGTGTCCACCACGTAGAGGTTGTCGAGCTCGTGCGCCCTGCAGTCCGAGTTCAGCACCGACGTGGCGGGGTCCGGTGCCGAAGCGGCAGGTACCGGCCTGGTGGGCCACTCCCGCCACGGGGATCTCGTTCTTCAGGTACGCGTGACGCGGGACGAGATGGTCGTGGTGCATCCCGAGGTGCCCGAGCATCGACTTGAGCTGGTGGAACAGGCGCTCCTTGGGCTCGTCGTTGGACGGCGTGTAGCTGAGCCTGATGTTCCCGTCCCGATCGAGCGTCACCCGATTGTCGGGACGGGGCAGGTCCTCGGTGGAGAGCCAGAAGTCCACGGCGTGGCGCGCCATGCTCTCGAGCGTTCGCGTGGGCGCGAGCTTGGTCTCGAGGGGCTTCTCGCCGTGGTACATCGGCGCCGAGGACTTGCCGACCATCTGGATGTTGCCCAGCGGGAATTCGAAGTCGTCGCTGCCGAAGTAGAAGTCGTTGACCCCGAGCGTCTTCTGGAAGACCGTCGGGTTCTCTTCCTTCGAGAGGGCCAGCACCGCCTGGCTGTTGTGGAACGTGTAGTTGCGGCCCACCTGGTCGGACCCGTTGGCCAGGCCGTTGGGATGCTTCTCGCTGGCCGGAGGCGAGCAGCAGCTTGGCCGAGTTGGCCGCTCCGCAGGAAACCACGACGATGTCGGCGGAGTGGGTCTCGCTAGCCCCGTCGCGCTCGACCACGACCTCGGTGACCACCGTCCCCGCCGGGTTGGTGCCGAGCGCCACCGCCCGCGCGTTCGTCATCAGCGTCACGTTCGCGTGCTCGAGAGCCGGCCGCACCGCCAGCACCTCGGCATCGGACTTGGCGTGGACCAGGCACGGGAAGCCATCGCAGGTGGGGCAGCGCACGCAGTTGCTGTACGGCATGTCGTCCTCGTTGAGCATCACCCCGCACGGGGCGTGGAAGGGGTGTAGCCCCTCAGCAGCGAGGTCGTCGGACAGCTGCTGGATGCGTGGCTCGTGGGAGACGGCCGGGAAGGGATACGGAGCGCTTGCGTGCGGCTCGGTCGGATCCTCGCCCCGTGCTCCGTGCACCTGGTAGAGCTGCTCCGCCTGCGTGTAGTACGGCTCCATCTCGTCGTAGCCGATCGGCCAGGCCGGGGAGATGCCGTCGTGGTGGCGCAGCTCGCCGAAGTCCTCCGCGCGCAGCCGGTACAGCGCCGCCCCGTAGAGCTTCGTGGCACCACCGACGAAGTAGTGGATCTGGGGCTGAAAGGCCTTGGCCGTGTCCGCGTCGTACCAGGTGTCCGGCGACACGTACCGGTTGTCCACGAACACGTCTGCCGCGCTCCAGTTCTGCGGCTCGCGGGGCAGCCAGTCACCGCGCTCGAGCAGCAGTATCCGCTTGCCCGAGGAAGCCAGGCGGTGCACGAGGGTGCCGCCGCCGGCGCCGCTGCCGATCACGATCACGTCGTAAGAGCTCACTCCGTCAACTCCTTCAGGCGCTCGACGAGGATGATCCGGGCCGCGGCCTCGATCAGGGCAAGGTGCGAGAACGCCTGAGGGAAGTTCCCCAGGTGCCGCGCGGTGCTGGTGTCGAATTCCTCGGCATACAGGCCCAGCGGCGAGGCCACGGCCAGCAGCTTTTCCATCATGTCCCGGGCGCGCTGGTCCTCGCCCACGATGGACAGCGCGGACACGAGCCAGAAGGAGCAGATGAGGAAGCTTCCCTCCTTGCCGGACAGGCCGTCGTCGGTCTCCCCGGTGCGGTAGCGCAGGACGAATCCGTCCTCCGTCAGGTCGTCGGCGATCGCGTCGACCGACTTGCGGAGGCGCTCGTCGTCTCCCGGCAGGAAGCCGAACATCCCGGCCAGCAAGGTGG
This sequence comes from uncultured Thermoleophilaceae bacterium, assembly GCA_963759625.1. Classification (GTDB taxonomy): domain Bacteria; phylum Actinomycetota; class Thermoleophilia; order Solirubrobacterales; family Thermoleophilaceae; genus JACVRW01. Next base: position 565,644 of record CAVXAD010000008.1, read on the forward strand.
ACGCGTCCAGCGCGTCCGTGTCGTAGTGCTGGCGGAGCACGCCGTCCTTGACGCCGTGCTCCAGGATGTCGGCCTTTATCTCCTCGGCGGTAGCGCCCCACGTGGCCCCGAGCTCCGGGCCGCCTCGGATCTCCGCCACCTTGGCGGCGCGGTCGAGAGCCACCCAGCACATGAGCTTGGACGACACGTAGTGCTGGGGCTCCCCCCGGGCCTCCCAGATCCCCTGGTCGGGATTGCGCCATACGGCGGTGGCGCATTCCGCCTGGGCCTGCACGATCGGCCACAGTCGCCGGGGCAGTCGCTGACTGCGCTTGGTATGCAGCAGGATCGAGTCGAGCACGGCGCCGAACACGTCGTTCTGGCGCTGGTCGAAGGCGCCGTTGCCGATCCGAACCGGGCTCGCTCCCATGTACCCGAAGAGCTCGTCGCGTGTGGACTCGGTGAGGTCGCGCCGCCCGTCGATCCCGTACATGATCTGAAGCCCGCCATCCTCGTTCGCCTCCAGATCGGCGATGAACTGCATGAACTCGTCGGCCTCCCAGTCGAGCTGGAGCCAGTGGAGCGCCTGGAGCGTGAACGTCGAGTCGCGCATCCAGGTGTACCGGTAGTCCCAGTTGCGCTCACCGCCGGGCGTCTCGGGCAACGAGGTGGTGAGGGCGGCCACGGTGGCGCCGGTCGGCATGTAGGTGAGACCCTTGATCGCCAGGGCCGAGCGCTGGATGGGCTGGCGCCAGCGGTGGTCGATATTGCGGGCGCGCCCGAGCCAGCCTCGCCAGTAGCGTTGTGTGGCCGCCATCAGCGCGTTGGCCTCGTCGATGTCCTGCGGCGAGTAAAGGTCCTCGGACCAGGAGAGGGAGCAGTAGGCCTGGTCGCCCTGCTTCACGACATGTCGGGCGCGCACGCGGTCGCCCTCGATGCCGATCGCCATGTCCGTTCGCAGCCGGACCGTCTGGCCCGCCCCGGTCGCGTCGGCCGCATGGCGGTCGTCGCCCGCCATCGTCCACTTGGCCGGCTCGCGCCCGTAGTCGAAGGCCGGCTCGCAGACCAGCTCGATCTCCACGTCACCCTCGAGGCAGAGCACGGTGCGGACCAGCACGTGGTCGGCGTCGTCGTCGGCCGGGGGCCGCGTGTGCGGAGTGATCTCGTCCTCCCCGCGGCTCGGGCCCATCGTCAGCGCGTCGCGCACCAGGATCCAGCCCGTGGGCGTGTTCCACGTGGTGGAGACGGTGTTCGTGCCTGGCTCGTAGAACCGGGCCGTGGGCACGTTGAACCCGAACGGCCCGAGCCGGAAGACGCCGGCCCCGCGGTCGAGCAGCGTGCCGAAGATGCTCGGCGAGTCGAAGCTCGGCACGCAGAGCCAATCGATCGCGCCGTCGGGCGCCACCAGGGCGCCCGTGTGGCAGTTCGAGAGAAACGCGTAGTCGGCGATCGGCGGGAACGGGGACGGCGCGGCGGCGCTCGGGGGCGCGGTCTCGGGGCTCATGAAGCCACCCAGGGGCCGCGCCACCCGCCGTGCCCCGCGACGAGCTGGTCCGCGGCCGCCGGGCCCCACGATCCCTTCGCGTACGGGTGCACCGGCGGGGGCGAGTCGATCAGCGGCTGGAAGACCCGCCAGGCCTCCTCGACTCCGTCCTGCCTGGTGAAGCGCTTGCTGTCGCCCATCATGGCGGCGTGCAGCAGCACCTCGTAGGGGGTCGGGCCCTCGCCGCCCTCGTCCGCGAACTCCATGTCCAGGGTGATCTGCTCGGGGGGCCGGGCCTCGCCGCGCTGGGCGTCTACGAGCAGCCTGATGCCGGTGCTGGGGTCGAGCTTGATCACGAGCTGGTCCGGCTGCGGGCGGTCGGACTCCTCGAGCCGGAAGCCCAGGCGGGGCGGCTCCTTGAACACGAGCCGCAGCTCCGTCTGCAACACCGGCAGGTGCTTTCCCGTGCGGATGAAGAACGGGACCCCCGACCAACGCCAGTTGTCGATCTCGAGCTGTATGGCCGCGTAGGTCTCAGTCGTCGAGTCGTCGGCCACCCCGTCGATCGCCCGGTAGCCCTCGTACTGTCCGCGCACGTACTGCTTCGGGTCGGCCTCGGGCATGGCCCGGTACACGGCCACCAGTGCATCCTTCAGGACCGTCGCGTCCCCCGAGGATAGGGGCTCCATGGCGGCCGCCCCCACCACCTGCATGAGGTGGTTCACCATCACGTCGCGCACGGCCCCCACGGGATCGTAGAAATGGCCCCGGTCCTCCACGCCGAAGTTCTCCGCCATCGTGATCTGCACCGACGACAGGTAGTTGCGGTTCCACAGGGGCTCGAAGACCGTGTTCGCGAAGCGCAGGTAGAGGATCTCCCCGAGGCCCATCTTCCCCAGGAAGTGGTCGATCCGGTAGAGCTGGGACTCGTCGATGTACTCGTGGACCTCCTCCGCGAGCGCCCGGGCCGAGGCGAGGTCGTGCCCGAAGGGCTTCTCGACCACCACACGCGCGTCCTTGCTCAGGCCCGCATCCGCCAGGCCCTTGATGACCATGCCGAAGAGCGACGGTGGGATCTCGAGGTAGAAGACAGGGCTGCGTGCCCCGCTGATCTCCTTCGCGACCCGCTCGAACGTGGCCGGATCGCCAAAGTCGCCGCTGAGGTACGACAACCGCGCGGCGAAGCGATCGAACACCTCGTCGTCCAGCGACTCGCCGCAGTCCTCGATCGCCTTGCGTGCATGGTCGCGGAGATCGTCGACTGTCCAGTCATCGCCGGCCACGCCCACGATCGGGCAGTTCAGCAGGCCGCGCTGCTCGAGGCGGTACAGCGAGTGGAAGGTCATCACCTTGGCCAGGTCGCCGCTGATGCCGAACACGACGAGCACGTCGGCCGGCGTCTGTTCACCGTCCGGCGCAGAGCGCATGCCAGCTTGTACCGCGGTGCTCATAAGTGCCTTTCGTTGCGATGCGGGTCAGCCCGAGAGGAGAATTCTGGAGCCCCGGTCCTCCCGGAGCATCACCCGATCTAGGTGATTTAACTGCGGACCGCAATCCCGAACCGCGCCACGGAGGCGGACACCCCCGGCCGACCTCGTGGGCGCAACCTTGTGACCCGGGTGCAGGGCGGCGACGATCAGCCCCCGAGGAGCGTGGACCAGATCCAGCAGAACCTGAAGGCCATCGACGACCACCTGAAGCGCGACGCGGTCGCGGCGATGGCACGGGCCTAGGCAGGATGGCGGCCTCTCCGGCGGCGCCCGACCCTCAGGCGCTGCTCAGAAGCCCGCAGTACCTACGGCTCCTCCTGCTGGCGGCGATCATCGGCGTACCCGTGTCGGCCGCCTCATACGGCTTCCTCGCGGTGGTCGACCAGCTTCAGACCGTCTTTTTCGAGACCATCCCGCACGACCTGGGCTTCCACACCACGCCCAACTGGTGGCCGCTGCCGTTGCTCGCCCTGGCCGGCCTGCTGGTGGCGCTGTCGATCACCTATCTCCCCGGTATTGGCGGCCACTCGCCTGCCGACGGGTTCAAGCCGGGGGGCGTGTTCCCGCCCCGCGAGCTCCCGGGCATGGTGCTCGCCGCGATGGCCGGGCTGAGCCTTGGAGTGGTCATCGGGCCCGAGGCTCCACTGATCCTGCTGGGAAGCGGGCTCGGGGCGCTGGCCATGCGCTTCGCGGCGCGCGATGCGCCAGACACGGCGCGTGCCGTGATCGCGGGCGCGGGCAGCTTCGCCGCGATCAGCTCGCTTCTGGGTTCGCCGCTCCTGGGAGCGTTCTTGCTGCTGGAGGCCTCCGGGCTCGGCGGCGGCATGGTCGGCGTGGTGCTGGTGCCGGGACTCTTGTCGGCGGGCATCGGCACGCTCATCTTCATCGGCCTTGATTCCCTCACGGGCCTCGGCACTCTCTCGCTCGCAATCCCCGACCTCCCCGAGTTCGGCAGGCCCACGGGTGCGATGTTCGGGTGGTCTATCGCGTTCGGCCTCGCGGCGCCGTTCCTCGGGCGGGGCATCCAGTCGCTCGCGTTGCTCATCCGTCCGCACGTGGACCCGCGCAGGATCCTCCTGATGCCCGTTCTGGGTCTCGTCATCGGAGCATTGGCCTTCGGGTTCGCCGAGGCCACCGACAAGGGCTTCTCCGAGGTCCTCTTCTCCGGACAATCCGGGCTCGGCCCGCTGGTCGACCATGCGGCCGACTGGTCGGTCGGCGCTCTGCTGCTGCTCATGCTCTGCAAGAGCCTCGCCTACGCCATCGCGCTCAGCAGCTTCCGAGGGGGGCCCGTGTTCCCGGCGATGTTCATCGGGGCGGCGGCCGGCATCGCCGCCTCTCACCTGCCCGGCCTCTCGCTCGTGCCGGGGGTGGCGATGGGCATCGGCGCGATGTGCACGGTGATGCTGAGCCTGCCGCTCACCTCGACACTGCTGGCCACGCTGCTCCTGGGCACCGACGGCCTGAACGTGATGCCGCTGGTGATCGTGGCGGTGGTGGTGGCGTATGTGGTGAGCGCCAGGCTCACCCCGGCGGCCGCCACGGCCGCCCCCGGCCCCGCCGCGGCGCCTCCGCCGTGACCGGACCTCGCGACGGGCGCCCGGCGGAGTACCGCTACGGGGCCGTTTTCCTGTTGACCTTCGCCCTGCTGGTGTTCTCCGTCGCCGCGCCCGCCGCTGACTGGACTCGCGCCGTGGCGGTCGGCCTGGAGTTCGGCGCGCTGATCGTGGTGGTGGCCACCTCTCGTGCGCGCGAGGACGTCCGCCGAGTGCGAGTCGCGGTGGCGGGAGCCACGGCGGTCGCCGTCATCGTCGCCATCGGGACCGGGGCTTTGTCCCGCGGAGCCGTATACGCAATCAGCGGACTCCTGGCTGCCTTCATTCCCGTTGCTCTGGTCCGTGGGCTCTGGCGTCTCGTCCGGGAGCACGGCGTCACGCTCCAGGCCGTCGCGGGCGCGCTTGCGATCTACCTGCTGGTCGGCCTCATGTTCGCGTGGGCCGTGGGCTTTCGTGGCCACCCTCGACAGCGGTGCCTACTTCACGAACGGCCAGGACGCCTCGGGCGGGGACATCGTCTACTTCAGCTTCACCGTCCTCACGACCACGGGGTTCGGGGACTACACGGCCGCCACACCCGCAGGACACACGCTCGCGGTGGTCGAGATGCTCGTCGGCCAGCTGTATCTCGTCACGGTCATCGGCGTCCTCGTCGGCGGCCTTGCCCGGCGCTCGGCCGGTGAAGGCACCGCCTAGGCCGGGCCGAGCGCCAGTGCATGCAGGTGGACACCCCCGGCCATTCACGTGGACGCCACCTTGTGAGCGCCGCGCGCGGCGGCGACGATCGGGTCCCGTCCGGGCCGGCAGTTCCGGAAACGACCCAAGGAGAGCAACCACGTGGTGATAGCCGCGGACTATCCGTTTCTGGACATCCTCTGGACGATGCTCGTCTTCTTCGCCTGGGTGATCTGGTTCTGGTTGCTGATCCGGGTCTTCGCGGACATCTTCAGGCGGCACGACCTGTCGGGATGGGGGAAGACCGGCTGGATCATCCTCTTGATCCTCCTGCCGTTCCTCGGCGTGTTCATCTACCTGATCGCCCACAGCAGCGACATGGCTGAGCGTGACGCGGAGCGGGCACAGGCCGCTCAGGCCGACATGGCGGACTACGTGCGCTCGGTCGCCGACTCCGGCGGCGCGGCCGCCGAGATCGACAAGGCTCACGGCCTGCTCCAGAGCGGCGCGATCAGCCAGGCCGAGTTCGACGCCATCAAGGCCAAGGCGCTGGCATAGCCGGGCGGTCCATGAGACGACTGGCGCTCATCAGCGTTGCCGTCGCGGGCCTGATCCCGCTGGCCTGCGGGGAGTCGGACGAGGACAAGGCGAAGAGCCAGGTCTGTGACGCGCGCGCCGGCATCGAGAAGCAGGTGGACACTCTCACCGGGCTGACGATCACGACCGCCAGCGTGGACCAGATCCAGCAGAGCCTGAAGGCGATCGGCGACGACCTGAAGGACATAGCCGACGCCCAGGGTGACCTCAGTTCCGATCGCAAGCAGCAGGTCGAGACGGCCACCCAGGAGTTCGGATCGCAGGTGACGACAACTGCACAGCAGGTGGTCAGCGGCCTTGGCGCCGCTGATGCGAAGGCACAGGTCCAGTCGGCGCTCGATGACCTAGTCGCGTCGTACAAGAAGGCGCTGGCGCCGATCGACTGCAGCTAGATGGCTAGGCCGATGTTCCTCTTCGCCGGCGCCTATGCTCACGTGGCAAGCGCCGAGGGGGACTACGAGGTCATCAAGATCCTCCACTCGGTCGGCGACCTCGGCCCGTACGACGCTGCGGTGATCACGAAGCAGGGCGAGGGCAGCGTCGAGGTCCACAGGTCGGAGAGGCCGAAGGCCAAGGGGGCGTGGATCGGGTGTGCCGCCGGCGCCGCGATCGCGGTGGCGTTCCCCGCGGTGCTTCCGAGCCTGCCGGAGAGCGGGCGCCGGCGTCGGCGCGTGGTTCGATCATCTGGCCGCGGGCACCTCCAAGGAAGACGCGAGGGAGATCGCGGAACTGCTCGAAGAGGAGCGGGCGGCGCTGATCGTCGTGGGCATCGCGACGGACGCCGGGAGGATCGAGCAGACGGCGGTCGAGGCCACCCGGTCCACGCTCAAGCACCTACCCGGCACCGACTTCGACGCCGCCGAGCGCGGTGCCCTCGAAGCCATGGGGCACGCCTGAGGAGCATCACCATCGAAGGAGGAGATCCATGGCCACCAAGACACCCGTAGGGCCCCGCCTGACCGACGCGCAGCTCTCGGAGCTGATGAGCCTCCTGCGCGGCTCGGACTCGGTCGAGCTCAAGCTCACCGTTCCAGCCGCCCAGCAGCGCGCCGCGATTGGCGAGCTCGGGCTCGACGCGCTCGATGCCCAGATCCGCCAGGTGGTGTTCTTCGACACCCCCGACCTTGCGCTCGACAAGGCGGGCGTGGTCGTGCGCGCGCGCCGGATCCAGGGGCGCAGCGGCGATTCGGTGATCAAGCTGCGACCGCTCGACCCCGAGCAGGTCGGCAAAGACGTCCGGCGGCTCAGCGGGTTCGGCGTCGAGGTCGACGCGATCCCCGGCGGATTCGTGTGCTCGGGACGGTTGAAGTGCGACGCCGACTCCGACGCGACCCGCCAGGTGCTGCTCGGCGAGCGCCCTCTGCATAAGCTCTACACCAAGGAGCAGCGCGCCCTCTATCGGGCGCACGCCCCCGAGGGGATCGAGCTGGAGGATCTCGCGGTGCTGGGGCCGATCTTCGTTCTCAAGCTCAAGTGGCAACCGCGTGACTTCGAGCGCAAGATGGTTGCCGAGCTGTGGCTCTACCCGAACGGCGAGCGCATCTTCGAGCTCTCGACCAAGTGCCTGCCCTCGGAGGCGTTCCAGGTCGCGACCGAGGCGCGGGTCTTCCTCAGCGAGCACGGCATCGACCTCTCCGGCGAGCAGCAGACCAAGACACGCACCGCGCTCGAGTTCTTCTCGGGCGAGCTCGCGGCGGACTGAGGCACGCGCCAGCCGGTCGTAACGGCTCAGCGGAGGTTGCGGAGAAGGTCAGGCGGAAGCTCGGACAGACTTGCCACCTCCACGAACTCGCTCGCCAGGGGCCTGCCGCTCACCCGCGAAACGGCATCCTCCATCGCTCGGGCCCAGAGGTGCTCGATCAGCACTGCCGCCAGCGCAGTGCCAGGCTCCAGGGCCCTGCCGAGGTCGCGCAGCATCTCGGCCATGCCGTCGCTCGCGTCCTCGCCGAGAGCTCGCTCGGCTGCCTTGCGTCGCGCGGCCGGGTCCAGCCGGAAATCGAGCAGCTTTGCGATGAGGCCGCCGGTGCCGCCCTGGAGGTGGATCGCCACGGGGTCTCCCGCGGCCTCGTCGGCGGCGACGAACAACACGTCCAGGATTCGCACAGCACCGCCGCTCTCGAGCCTCTCGAGCGCCCCGACCAGCTGGCCTTCGAACGCGGCGTTCGCATCGAACCCGAATACCAGCAATTGCCTTGACGGCAGCTTCACTGGACAGCCACCACCTCAGCATGACGGCCGGCCCCATAACGCGCCTCATCCGGATAGGGGGATGCGGCGCTGGCTGCTTCGCGTCGATCATTCCGTCATTGTCGCGACCGATCGTAGGCACTCACCCTGATCCTCGCCGCGCGCGCCATCTCCGACGCGCAGGCGGCCGATGACTGAGGGCCCCGCGCCGGCCGGCTCGGCGGTCTCGCCGCGCAGATTCCTGGCTCCGCTCGCTCTGGCTCAGTTCATCTGCAGCTTCGCCGGGTCGAACATGAACGTGATGATCAACGACATCACGGAGGACCTGGATACGACCGTGGCCGGCGTGCAGGCGGCGATCACGCTGTTCTTGCTGATCATGGCGATCCTGATGATCCCCGCCAGCAAGCTGACCGACCGTTGGGGCCGCAAGCGCTGCTTTACCGCCGGGCTCGTCCTGTACGGGATCGGCGCGCTGCTGAGCGCGGTGTCCCCGAATCTCGGCGTGCTGATTCTCGGCAACTCCGTATTCGAGGGCGTCGGCACGGCTCTGCTGATCCCGCCCGTCTACATCCTCACGACACTGAGGTTCAGCGATCTAACGTCGCGTGCCCGCGCCTTCGGCGTCATCAGCGGGCTGGGCGGCCTCGGCGCCGCGGCGGGACCGCTGATCGGTGGTCTCATCACGACGGGCATCAGTTGGCGCGCGGCGTTCGTCTTCCAAGCCGCGGTCGTCGCGATCATCATCTTCCTGAGCCGCCGCATGGAAGATCCCGTACCGGCGGACCCGACGCGTCGCTTCGACGCGGTCGGAGCGATCCTGTCGGCGGTCGGCATGTTCTTCGTGGTGTTCGGGATCCTGCAGGCCGACAGCGACCCCGCGCTCATGGCGGTGTTCCTTGCGGTCGGTGCTGCCTTCCTCGTTTGGTTCTACCTCTACATCCGCTCTCAAGAGCGAGCGGGGAAGGAACCGCTGCTGTCCACCGAACTGTTCAAGAACCGCACGTCCAACCTCGGTCTCGCCACTCAGAACATCCAGTGGCTGCTGCTCATGGGGACGTCGTTCGTCGTCTCCGTCTTCCTCCAAACCGTCCGCGGCTACAACGCCATCGAGACGGGCGTTGTCTTCACTGCCGCGACGGTCGGCATCCTTGTCTCGTCGCTTGCCGCTGAGCGGCTCGCCAAGCGACGCCCGCAGAGGACCCTGATCATGGCGGGCTTCGTGATCAGCATCGCCGGGGTCGGGCTCCTGCTCGCGCTGGTTGGCGCCTCGTCGCGTGCCGTCGCCTTTGCGCCAGGGCTGCTCCTGATCGGCCTGGGGATAGGAGTGATGCTGACGCCCTCGGTCAATGTTGTTCAGTCCAGCTTCCCCGAAGCGCAGCAGGGCGAGATATCAGGGCTGTCGCGCAGCATCTCCAATCTCGGCTCGTCCTTCGGCACAGCGATCGCCGGCACGATTCTGGTCTCAGAACTCGCCTCGGGAAACACGTCCTACGTGCTCGCGATGGTCGTTCTCGGCGTCCTCGCCCTCGTCGGCCTCGCCGCCGCCATCTTTCTTCCCGCCAATCCCGAGCAGCGGGACGCGCCGACGAGCATCCCACCGCGAGCGGAAGCTCGAGGCTTGGGATCGCTGTAGGCTCGCCGGGCATGGCGCGCGCCACGGCACCGGTCCTGATCGCCTACGACGGTTCGGAGGTTTCCCGGGCCGCCGTTAGGCACGCCGCCGAGCTCTTCGCCGGGCGACCGGCGGTGGTGGCGACGGTCTGGGAGCCCGGGCTGGCTGCGATGCCGATGGCTGTACCCGGCACCATGGGGGAGAGTACGCTGCCCTCGGATCCGGCGACGGTCGAAGCGGTCGATCGCCTGCAGCGCGAGCACGCCTCGACTGTGGCCGGCGAGGGAGCCGAGTTCGCTCGCTCCCTCGGGCTGGCCGCGGAGCCGCAGGCCGTGCCGGACGAGGTCGACGTGGCGGACGCGCTGATCGGCATGGCGCGGGAGCGCGGCGCGGCCGTCGTCGTGGTGGGCTCGCATGGGATCTCAGGGCTGCGCTCGCGCCTGCTCGGAAGCGTTTCGCGGAAGCTGATCGAGCATTGCGACCGGCCGGTCCTGGTCCTTCGCGACGACAGCCCCTAGACAGCCCGGCCACGCCTACTCGGTCAAGCGGCGGGCGACTCCGCGCCATTCGGCGCCGGCAGCTGAGCCGCCTCGGCAGCGAGGATCAGCCGCAGCGCCCGCTCGTACGGCGGGCGAGATCCGCCCGTCCCCGGACCGGGATGGCGCAACCGATCCTCGAGGTCCGACGCCTTGACGGTGCGCGCGAGCACGCCGGCCGGGCCGTTCGCACGCGCGATCATCGTGACGTGGGCCATGTAGCCCGATTCGGAGCCCCCGCCCAGGGTCCGGGTCAGTAGTCGCAGCGCCCGCAGCTCGTCGTCGGAGGCGCCGTAGGCGAGCAGCTTCTCCTCGGAGACCGAGGTCCACTCGAAGATCTCATGCAGCCACGCCACGGGGCGGGCGGACTCGGGTGTGGCCGCGGCGACGCGGCTCACGTGCGCAATCAGGGGCTCGCCCGTAGGCTGCCGCTGGCCGCGATGCGCCCGCGTCGCAAGCAGCCGTGCTCGCGCGAGGTTCACCGGCGCCCGCGTCTCTCGAAACACCCAAAGTGCGGCTTCATGGCCGGAAGAGCATCGCACGGTCCTGACAAGTCCGGGCCGTCACTCCAGGAACTCTCGCTTTGGGTCACCAGCCCGCGACCCTACGGCCGTCGCGTCGGAAAAGCTCGTCCTGCAAGGGGTGTTGCGCCGGTCGGGCGCTTTGCCGCCCGGCCCGCCTGGCTTTCTACGGCGGTTTCGGCGAGTGTTGGCCCCCATGGGCGATCTCCGGGCTCGCGCCGAGAGCCTCCTGCGCGGGCCGGTCGGATCCGCAGACCTTGCTCTGGCGTTCGACGAAACGGTGGCATCGACCGTGGACGTCCAGGTCGGAGGCCGGAACTTCTTTCCCCCGATGCTCGAGGACATCGGCTCGGCGTCGTCATCGATCCACATCAACCAGTTCGGGTTCCGGCCGGGCGCCATCGGAGAGCAGTTCGCGACGGCGCTGCTGGCCAAGGCCGCGGAGGGCGTGACGGTCAGGCTCGTCGTGGACGGGCAGGGCTCGCGCCCGGACAGGTCCGGCCGCGAGTTCTACGGGCGGCTGCTTGACGGCGGCGTGGACGTCCGCGTCGTGCGGGCCATGCGACCATGGGCGCGGTCCCAACCGGCGGCGGCGGGCGGCCGGAGGACCTGGGACCTCGGCCGGCTCGGCCACTTCGACCACCGGAAGTTCGTCGTCGTGGACGGCCGCAGCGGGTGGGTCGGCGGCGCCGGTGTCGAGGACCACTTCGACGACGGACGCTTCCACGACCTCTTCGTCAGGGTGACCGGCCCGGTCGTCTCCCAGCTGCAGCTCGTCTTCGTCGCCAGCTTCAGGTGGCTGGACGGCGCGATCCCGATCGACCAGCTGGACGTGCTCTTCCCCGCGCACGAGGAGGTAGCCGGCTCGGTCCCGGCGACGGTGTTGCTCAACGCGCCGGGGAGCTACCGCCCGATCACCGACGCCATCGCGCGGCTGCTCGACGACGCCCGCGAGACGCTCGACGTGGTGAACCCCTACGTCGCCGACCGAGCGATGATCCGGCGAATCGAGGGCGCCGCCCGCCGCGGTGTGCGGGTCCGGCTGTTCGTGCCCGGCAAGCCGAACAACTGGATGTGCGCCACCGCACAGCGGTTCCACCACGAGGCGCTGCTCGACTCCGGGGTGCGCATCCTCGAACACCCCGCGATGCTGCACGCGAAGGCGTTCGTGCGCGACGGCGAGGAGGTCCTCGCCGGCACCTGCAACCTCGAGGCGTGGAGCCTCAAGAGATTCTTCGAGATCGACCTGCTTGTGCGCTCACCCGCGCTCGCGACGCTGTTCGACGCGCGCTTCTCGCAGCCGGCCGAAGCCGCGTCGCGGCCCGGCCGGGCGCTCACCGGGACCCCCCAAAGACTCACGGCCGCTGCCCTCGCGGCGATCTCGCCACTCCTCTGAGGGTGAGCACGCACTCTCACGTAGCGGCGAGTCCGGTCGATGCGCGAGTATGCGCGCCGGACCTGCTGTCGATCGAGGGGAGAACTGGCCCAAATGGTGATAGCCGCTGACTACCCGTTCATGGACGTCCTGTGGTCCATGATCATCTTCTTCTTCTGGGTGATCTGGATCTGGATCGTGATCACGGTCCTGGTCGACATCTTCCGCCGCCACGACATCAGCGGCTGGGCCAAGGCGGCGTGGGTGATCTTCGTGGTCATCCTGCCGTGGCTCGGAGTCTTGATCTACCTGATCGCCCAGCACGATGGGATGCGCGAGCGCAGCATCAAGCAGGCCCAGGGCCAGCAGCAGGAGTTCGACGACTACGTGCGCGAGACGGCCGGCGGCGGAGCGGCCGCCGACATCGCCAAGGCCAAGGAGCTGCTCGACACAGGCGCGATCACACAGGCGGAGTTCGAGGCGCTGAAGGCGAAGGCGCTCGCGTAGCCGGACCGTCCCGGTAGCGCCAGGCGTGGATGCCCCAGGCGGCCGCTCCTGCGGGCAGTGGCAACCAATACGAGGCCAGCCGGTAGGCGAAGGTCGCGAGGGCGGCGTCCGCTGCGCCTACGCCCGCGAGCACGAGCATCGCCGTCAGACCCGCTTCGACGAACCCCAGCCCGCCCGGCGTGACGGGGATCTGCGCGAGCACCTGCGCGGTCACGAAGGCGAGCAGCACGAGCAGCGCCCGCGAATCCGACCCGACCGCCCGAACCGCCACGAGGAGCGCGCCGTAGTCGAGCAGCCAGCGGCCGATCGATCCGGCCAGCGCCTCCCAGCGGCGCTGCCCGAGGACGCCGAGGATCAGGTCGCGCTCGCGGACGAGGCGCTCCGGAAGCCCGTCGACTGGAGCGCGCTTGCGCAGGAGCGAGTTGCGGACGGCCTGGATCGCGGCGCCGACCCGCCGTAGCGGCCTATCGGCGATGAGCAGCACGGCGCCGAAGGCGAAGAGGATCGCGAGCGCCCCGAGCGCGACCCAGAGTCCCTGAAGCAGGTCCTCGGGAACCGGCGGGCCGAGGAGGATGGCCGGCACGGCGAGGAGCGGCAGGACGAACAGGGTGCCGAAGCTCAGGAGGTTCGCGGCGGTGAGGCCGGAGACGGTGGAAGCGCCGGGTAGACCCGCCTTGCGCAGCATCCCGTACTGAAGCGCGCCCCCGACCGCCCCGCCTCCGGGGACGATCTTGGTCGCAGCGTTGCCGGCGAGCTGCGACGTCACCACCGGCAGCCAGCGCGGCCGCTGCAGCGCGAGCCGCTGAAGCAGGCAGACGCAGGCGAGACTGGCGACCTCGAGCGCGACGATCAGCGCGACCGCTCCGGGCCAGATGTCGCGCAGCCGTTGCCAGGACGAGAAGGTCTCGAGCAGGGCGGGGGCGACGAGGTAGAGCGAGACGCCCGTGACGGCGAGGAGCGCGATGCGACGGAGCGGCACGATCATCGGCTTCCGCCGTCGGCCTGTTGGTCGTTGATCAGCTTCATTCCCGTTAACTCGCTCGGGTGCGATCAGTACTGGGAAGATCGGATCGTGACTGAACCAGATCAGGCGACCGGAGCGCCAATAGAACCCGACGTGGATCAGATGCGGCGCTCGTCTATGGCCGCGGAGCGCACCTGGCTCGCCTGGTGGCGGACCGCGCTCGCGGCTACCGCCGGCGCGCTCGCCGTAGGTCGCTTCGCACCGGAGCTGCTCCACGTTGCTGCGTGGCCGTATGTGGTTCTCGGCTGCAGCTACGCCGGCCTAGCAGTCGGGCTGCTGGTCATGGGCGCCCGGAGGCAGCGCGATCTAGAGGCCTCCCTTCATGGCGATACGCATCGCCCGATCGGCTTCGGACTCGTGGCGGTGTTCACCGCCGGCGGCATCCTGCTCGCGCTCGCGACGATCGTGCTGGTCGTGGCGCAGACCTAAGCGAGACCGGCGGGGGCGCGGCCGTCGCGCCAGGTCGCGGGGGCCTGCTTCGTCCCTCCGAGCGACGCTCCCATAGGGTGCTCGCTCGTGCGCAAGTGGCTGCCCATGCTCATCCTGGCCTCGGCGTTGCTCGGTCTCATCGGCGCAGGTGCAGGACTGTTGGCGTCGCAGCTCGGGAACGTGATCATGTCCGCCGTCGCGCCCACGCAGACAAGCGAGGCGGGAGGGCTCCAGGGCACGGCCCAGAACCTGGGGTCCTCGCTCGGCACAGCGATCGTCGGCGCGGTCTTGCTCGGGTCGCTCGCGACAGGCTTCAGCGAGCGCATCACAACCAATCCGGGGGTCCCCGCGGCGGCGCGCGAGACGATCGCCGCGAAGACTGAACAGGGGATCGACATCGTGCCCGTCACAGCGGTCGAGCAGGCGGCTGTCAAGGGTGGGCTCACGCCGGAGCAGGCCAGCGCCGTCGCCGACGACTACGGCGACGCGCAACTCGAAGCGCTGCGGTTGTCGCTCGGCGCGGTCGCGCTCGCCGCGCTGCTGGCGCTGTGGCTCACGCGGCGACTGCCGGCCGAGCCGCTCAGGGCGGGAGACGTCGGTGCCACAGAGGCAACCGCGGTCTGATGTCAGGCGCCGGGCGGTGGCGCCCGTTTGTTCTCGGTACGAGCGGCAGCGTCACCGAGGCCATCTACGGTCTGATCCTGGCGACGTCTGTGATCGCCGTCTCGACGGAGTACGACTCCTCGAACGCCGGGCTTATCGGCGTCACCGTGCTGGTCACCGGTGTCGTCTTCTGGTTCGCGCACGTCTACGCCCGCGTGCTGGCGGGGTCGATCACCCACCACCGGATGCTCAACCGATCTGAGCTGCGCTCGGCGCTTCGCCACGACTGGCCGCTGGTGGAGGTCACCGGTCCGCTGGTGCTCATCCTCGCGCTGGGCGCGCTCGACGTCGTGGGCGACAAGGCAGCGATTCTCGCCGCGACGCTTGCCGCCTTGGTGGAACTGGCCGCCGCCGGTGCATACTCGGCGCGCGCGTCAGGAGCGGGCCTGCTCGGGACGGTCGTGTCAGCCCTTGTTGCCTTGAGCCTCGGCAGCGCGGTCATCCTGCTCAAGACCCTCGTGCACTGACCGCGATGACCTCTTCGTAGAACCGCTCCGGCGGAGCCAGACGCGGCGTACGGTGTGTACAGGTCTTCGCGGCCCTGCGGCGAATCCCAAACCCATGGGGTCCGAGCGCGACGTTCAGTTTTCGGCTCCTGTGTGGCTCAGGGACCTGGGCTTCTCGTCGTGGCTGCTGGTCGGGTTCGTGCTGATCGTCGTCGGGGTGATGTGGCTGCTCGGCCAGACCTCGACGATCGTGATGCCGGTCACCCTCGCCGCGGTGCTCGGCGCGGTGGCCGGACCGGCGGTCGGCTGGCTGGAGGGTCACGGGGTTCCGCGTATCGGCGGCGCGATCCTGGTGCTGCTCGGGCTGGTGGCCATCGGCGTGCTGATCTTCTGCCTCGTCTTCGGCGGCATATACCGACCAGTCGGGCGACATCTCGGCGAAGATGAACCAGGCGCTGGACAAGATCCAGGGCTGGTTGAGCGACCTCGGTATGGACAACCCGCAGAGCGCCACGGAGGGCGCGAAGAAGGCCGCGCCGGAGATCCGCACGACGCTGCTCAGCGGGGTCGCGGCGGGCATCGAGGGCCTCAAGTCGCTCGTGTTCTTCCTCGCATTCGCGGCGCTCAGCACGCTGTTCGTGCTCAAGGACGGACCGGTCATGCACCGCTTCATCAACCGCCACCTGGGCCTGCCCGAGCCGGTCGCCAACATCGTCACGACCAACATCGCCCAGTCGCTGCGCAGCTACTTCCTCGCCGTCACGATCATCGCCGCGTTCAACGCCGTCCTGATCGGGGGCGCGGCGCTGATCCTCGGCGTGCCGCTCGTCGGCACGATCGCCGTCGTCACGTTCGTGGGCGCCTACGTGCCGTACGTCGGCGCCTGGGTCGCCGGCGGCTTCGCCGTGCTGATCGCGCTCAGCACCGGAAGCAGCTCGGACGCACTGATCATGGCGGTCGTCGCCCTGCTCGCGAACGGCGTGCTCCAGCAGATGATCCAGCCATTCGTGATGGGCGCCACCCTCAGCCTCAACCCGCTCGTGGTGCTCGTCGTCACGATCGGCGCCGGCGCCCTCTTCGGCATGGTCGGACTCACGCTCGCCGCCCCACTGACCTCCGCAGCCGTACACATCGCCAACGAACTGCAGCGGCGCAACGACGGTTCGGCGGGCGCCGAGCCGGCGCCGCCCTGATCGCAGCTGGCGCGCTTACGATCGGAGCCATCTCATGAGAGGTGGAGCGACCGCAGGCGCCTCCTCGGAGGAAGCGGGGAACCCGAGGCTGTCGCTCGTGCTGGCGGCGGCGATGTTCGTGCTCGTCGTCGACACGTCGCTGATGAACGTGTCGATCTCGGAGGTGGTCAAGGATCTCGACACGAAGGTAAGCGCTGTTCAGACCGCGATTGCGCTCGAGGCCCTGGTCTCCGCTGCGTTCATCCTGATCAGCAGCAAGATCGGCGACCTCTTCGGACGCAAGCGGGCGTACGTGCTGGGTCTGCTGGGGTACGCGATCGGGGCCGTGGCGATGACCCTCGCGCAGAGCCTGGCGGCCATCATCATCTTCTGGGCGATCATCGGCGGCCTCGGCGCCTCGCTCCTGCTGCCTGCCATGCAGTCGCTCATCCATGGCAACTTCGAGGGAGCGGCCCAGAAGAAGACCTACGCGCTCATCGGAGCAGCGGCCGCAATCGCCGCCGCGGTCGGGCCGCTCCTCGGAGGCTTCGTAACCACCTACTTGTCCTGGCGCGTCGGTTTCTTGCTCGAGGCCGTCGTCATCGCGGTCGTGCTGTCGCAGCTCGGCCTCGTCAAGGACGTCCCGTACACCGGAGAGCGCAAGGTCGACGCGGTCGGCGCGGCCCTGTCCGTGCTGGGCATGGGCGGCGTGGTGCTGGGGATCCTGGTGTGGCAGGAGGGCGGCGATTACGTCGTGCTGCTGATCGCGATCGGCGCGCTTGCGCTCTGGGCGCTCTCCCGCTGGCTCGTGCGGCGCCATCGCGACGGCCAGGTGACGCTGCTCGATCCGGACCTGTTCCGGCTCCCGCACTTCAGGGTCGGGATCAGCGGGCAGATGCTGCAGAACATCACGCTCGGCGGGGCGATGATCTCGCTGCCGATCTTCTTGCAGATCAAGCTCGAATACGACGCCCTGGAGACTGGCTTGTCGATCGCCCCGCTCTCGCTGACGATGTTCGCCGTCGCGATCCTCGCTGGACGGAAGTCCGGTGGCCGGCGCCCCGCCAAGATCATCCGGACCGGGTTCGCGCTGAGCACGCTGGGCCTGGCGCTGATCATCCCGGTCGTGCCCGAGGCAGACTCGGGCTGGTATCTCCTCGTCCCGCTGGTGATCGCGGGAGCGGGGCTCGGCCTGCTGGTGTCGCAGCTCAACAACTACACGCTCGCCCCTATCGATGAAGAGCGGATCAGCGAGGCGGCCGGCGTCAACTCGGCGTCGGGGTCGTTCGGGCTGTCGTTTGGCCTGGCGGTGGCCGGCGGCGTCCTCCTCGCCACCCTCGCACTGGCATTCACCAACATGACGAATGCGAGCCCGGTGATTCCGTCCTCACAGCAGCAGCAGATCGCGCAGACGCTGGAGGACGACGCGCAGGTCGTGAGCAACACGCAACTCGACGAACTGCTCGTCGACGAGCCCCCGGCCGTCCGGGAAGAGATCCTCGGCATCAACACCGACGCGACCAATCTCGCCCTTCAGGTGGCGCTGCTCGTGCCGATCCTCGCGGGCCTCCTCGGCCTGTTCGACGCGTTCCGCATGATGCGCCTACCGGACATCGAGCCCTCAGCCTCCGTCGAAGCAGCGGGACTGGGCTAGCCCCGCTACCCCGGCTGGGCGACCGATTGCTCGTCGACGCCGGCCGCCGGGCGCCGCGGCCGGCCGCGGCCGCCCTGGAGCTTGTTCCGCCAGCCCGCGAGGATGCCGTGCACGCTCGCGGCGCCGAGGATCGGCCCCGGTGGTAGCTCGAGGTGCGACGGGTAGAGGATGAACGGGCGCGTCTGGACGCCGCCGAGCCCGCCGTGGAAGCAGATCAGCTCTTCGAAGGCGCAGCCCTCTTCGAGCTCGGGGTCGTAGAAGCTCCCCACCATGATGTCGGCCACATGCTGGAAGCCGTCGGTGCGCAGCAGGTGCTGTGGCGCGGTTGGCGAGAACGGAGCGAGCGGGTCCTCGCCCTCCACGCGGCCGTCCGCGAGGTAGTGCGCGCCGCGGGCTCCGAGCGCGACCGCCCCATGCTCGGATGAGCGGACGAGCAGCCAGCCGACATGGGGGTGCGCGCGGAGGGCGGGCACCAGCTGCGGGTGGCTCGCTTCGAGCTCCTCGAGCGTCAGCCGGCGGCGCTCCTCCATCAGGTAGACGAGCCCGAGGTTGCCCGAGCCGAGCACAACGACGTCCTGATCGGACACGTCGTTCTTGGCCAGCTTGGCCTTCTTCCCGGTCGCCTCGCTGACGGCGTTGCCGACCATCGAGCTCTGCTCGTCCCCGCCGGCGATCCCGGAGACCTCGCCGCGCGTGAGGGAGCGCTCGACGAGCTCGTCGAGCCCGTACCCGTTGCGTTGCTTGAACGTCGCACCCTGCGTCTGGCCGTGGTCGGAAAGCACGACGATCTCGTACGGCCGCGGCGCGTAGCGGCGCGCTCGCTCGATCTGGGCGAAGTGGCCGTCGAGCTTGCGCAGGGCCTCGAGCGTGTCGGCCCGCTCGAGGCCCGAGTGGTGCGCCACCTCGTCGTAGCCCGAGAACGTCGCGTAGAGGGCAGGTCGCCCTCGCATCATGTCGGTGAGCACGCCGGACACGATGAGGTCGCGCACGAAGACGCAGAGCGCCGCCCTCATCAAGGGGTAGATGCCGCCTCGGTGGCCGCGCGGCCGCACGTCACGGCGGATGGCACCAAGGGCCGCGGTCCACTCGAGGATCACCTCCCACAGGAACAGCACGAGGGTGCGCGTCACGTTGTCACCGTTCGCGAGGAATGCCCGATAGCCCGGGTTGGACTTCTTCTCCGCCTCCATCCGGCTGACCGTGAGGATCACATCCTCCGCCTCGCCGGAGAGGAGGTTTCCGCGGCTGGCGCCGCCATCGACCAGAAGGCCGGCGCCCGTAGCGAGGCGCCGCTCGATCTCGGCACAGTCCGGCGGTGCCGAGCACGTCATCAGCGTCGCGGTCTCCTTCTCCACCCACCGGAAGGCCGAGATGTCGTCGTTCGATCCCAGCAGGATCCCCGCCTGACTGGCACCCGTCTGCGAGGAGAGATCGGTCTCCCACTCGGTCAGACGATGCGTGTCGTCGGCCAGCCAGCGGGCCATGGTCGGGGCGTTGCCGTCGCGCATCGCCCGGCGCAGCACGGGCAATGCGAGCCCATCGATCTCGAGGAAGACGATCCCGGGGACGTCGGTGCCGGCGATGATCCCCTGCCGACGCGCGATCCGCCTCGCAATGCGAAGCGAGTACGTGTCGTCCGAGCCGAGGACAACCGCGAGCGCGACGCTCACAGCGGCGACCACGAGCGCAGCAAGAAGCGCCCAGCCGAAGCTGTCGACGCCGAGCATCCCGTTGGTGAGGTCGTCAGCCCACACGAGAATGGCGGCGTCCGCGAGCAATACCAGGAGGAAGCCGGACACAAGAGTGAGCGGCAATCGCAGCGCGGCGAGGATGGGCGGGATGATCGCGTTCAGCGCTGCAACGATCGCCGCGACGAGCAGCGCACCCCAGTAGTTGTCGATGCTGACACCGGGCAGGAGCCCGGCGGCCACCATCAACGCGATGCCCATGGCAAGCCAAGAGACGACGAGGGAGAACACCCGCAAACGCGGACGCTCGGGTTGCCAGTCCGTGGATTGGCCGTACGTCAACTCGGGGTCGCTGGGCATCACGTTCTCCTTCTCAGTGGGCATCATGATCCTCGTCCTTCGTCGCGTTTGCGCCGGCGTTCCTGGATCTGCTCGCGCAGCGTCTGCCAGCGCGAGCGCGCATCGGCGGTGATCTCGTTCCATTGGCGCTTCACCTCGTCGTCGGCGGGCCGTTCGCCCCGGCGGATACGGCCGAGCTCGTCGTCGATCTCGCGGCCGGCCGCCGCCGAGCCGACGACGACGACCATGATGCAGAAGAGGGCCGAGATCATCGCGAAGACCGCGCCGATCACGCCGTAGCGGGTGGCGTAGGTGTCGAAGAGGTGCGGGACATACACCGTCGCGGCGACCGAGCAAGCCGCCAGCAACGCCGATCCGAGGATGGCGAACGGGAGGAGATCCGGGCGCGGGATCCGTTTGGCACTGAGGATCCGGCCGCTCCAGAGCAGGAAGGCAGCCGTCAGCGGAGCGTCCAGCAGCGCTGCTGTCAGCTCCAGGCGGCCGCGCCCCAGCACGGCGTGGATGAGGCCGCTGGCCGCGAGGTACGCCGAGAGCCCGCCGATCCACAGCAGCCCGTTGAAGGTGTTGCGGACGCTCAGCGGGCTGCGCTCCCAGGTTTGCTCGAACAGCCGCTGCACGCCCCGGCTGAAGCTCAGCACCGCGACCATGAGAAAGAGGAATCCGACGACGCCGAGGGTTGTGTCCGTGCCGGTGGGCGGCGCGAAGACGTCCTTGACCGCCTCGGCGCCGCCTCCCGTCAGCTCGTAACGGTCGATGATTCGATCGGCCGTGCCCTTTCCCCCGAGTTCCGAGGCCAGCGCGCCCGTGACGATGGTCAGCGGGATCGTCGCGGTGAGCGCTGCGGAGGCCAGGGCGATGGCGCGGTCGAATCCCGCGACCTTCTGAAACCGGTTGACGACGCGGAGCACGAACTCGGGCCGCAGCCAGAACGTCAGCGTCCGCACGACGCGCTCGCGATTCATGCGCCGTTGCCGGTTGGCTCGGGGGAATCATCGCCCGCCACGGCTATGTCCTCAGCGACCGCGCGGCCGCGCGTCTTGGGCTCAGCGTGCCGGAGCGCGCTAGTCCTCTCCGTCGAATCAGGGACCGTTTGGGTGGGGCGGAAACTCGTGCGCCGTCTGGCGGCGCAGCACTTCGACGCCCACCACGGCCAGCACGGCGAGCAGCACGATCACCAGGACCTGGCCGAGGTTGTTGATGCCGGGCATGATGGTCAGCCAGAGTAGGAACAGCACGGCGACGACGAGGTAGACCGCGGCCGGGTGGTCGCGCAGGTAGGGCGCGAGCGCGCGGCGTACGGCGACCTCGTGGCGGCCGGGTCCTGCGAGCATGCCGGCGGCGACGAACGCGACGCCGATGACGAGGGCGAACAGGGCCCGCTCGCGCAGCGTCCCGGAGACGATGTCGTAGACGGATTGGATCGCCGGCTTGACTGTGTCGGAGCCCGCGACCGAGTCGACGACCGCGCCGCCGAGCAGCCGCCGCGTGAGCAGCACCAGCAGCGTTGCTGTGAGGATCCCGCCGCCGGCCGCGATCAGCGCGCGGCGGCGCCACCCCGTCGCCAGGAAGATCGCGGCCAGGTACAGGAACAGCACCAGCAGCGGCAGCACGAAGCCGAGGTTGCGGAGCGCCGCGACGAGGCTCTGGACCCCGTCGAGTTGGTCGGACTTGAGCACGACGAGCTCGCCGGGGTTCTGGAGCGCCTGGCGCTCAAGCAGGTCGGCGACGCGGGCCTGGGCCGCGGCGAGCGCGGCGTCCAGTTCATCGACGTTTGCTTGTTTGGGATCCTTCAGCACCGCGGCGCTGCGGTCGGCGAGCGCGGTCAGCCGCCCGTCGAGCTCGCGATAGCCGCCCGTCGAGCTTGGCGAGCCTGTCCTGGAGCTGGGCCGGGGCCTTCGCCTGTGCGCTCGCGATCGTCTTGTCGAGGCTCGCGAGCTTCGCCTGCAGTTCGGTCGCATTCGTGTTGAGCGTCTGCAGATCCCCTTCCAGCTGCGGGCTCAGGGTGCCCGCCTCCACCTGGGCGAGGTCTGCGCGCGCCGCCTTGATCCGCGTCTGAGTCGTGGTCAGACGCTGCTTGAGGTCCGTCGAGACCTCCTGCACGACGCTCTGGAGCTTGGCGATCGTCGCCGGGTCCACCCCCAGCCGGGTCGCCAGGTCGGCGACCAGGTCGCCGTACTCGAGCGTCACGGCGCCGCCCGTCGTCGCGACATATTCGTTCTTGTCCTCGATCAAGCGCACGAACTGTCCGTGCGACCTGCGCACCGCCAGCGAGACCAGCTCCTGCACCCGCGGCGCGGCCAGCGCCTTCTGCGAGACGCTCAGCGCGATCTGCCTGGTCGCCGCCGCCACCGGAGCCGACAGCAGCTTCGCCTCCTTCGGCAGCTTCGCCTCGATCTCGCCCTGCACATCGACACTCGCGTACACCTGGTCGACCAAATAGATGCTGAGCGCCTCCTGCACATCCTCGTCGGCCAAAATCTCGTCGGTCGTGTCCACCACCTGATCGGTATCCAGCACCGCCCGCTGAACCCAATTCGCCGTCAGCGAGAAGACCAACAACACCGACGCCACCACGATCAACGACCACACCAACACACGCCGACGCCGCTTCGGCTCGGGAGCCCCGGCGGCGTCCCTCAGGTCGGGGAGATGTCGGGCTGGTCGGACACTACTCAGCGCAGCCTCACGCAGAGGCGGGTCGGGCACAAGAAGGTAGGCAAGCAATCGGACGGGGTGCACGCACCCCTACACATCTGCGCCGTGTGAGCGCCGCCGGATACAGCGGAAGCCGATGTGCTGGGTCGAGGTGTCCACTCCCTCTGCCTGGCGCGCCGAGGGCCGGTAGCGCAGGCAGTAGTTCGGGGCGCACAGGTGGGAGCCGCCCTTGATCACGCGGCGCGGGATCGGCGTTCCGGGCTGGGCTGCGTCGAAACTGCGGTCCGGGCGGCCACGCGCGGGTTGCGCGGTACACAACAAGGCTTCGCCGAGGCACCGGGACTGCGAACTGCGAAGAAGTCGGCGGTCCACTCCCAGACGTTCCCGGTGACGTCGAGCAGCCCGTATGGGTTGGGCGGGAAGGCGCCGACCGGGGAAGTTCCCTCGTAGCCGTCTGTGCGCAGGTTCTCCCAGGGGAACCGGCCCTGCCAGGTATTGGCCATCGGCCGCCCGCCGGGAGAGTGCTCGTCGCCCCACGCGAAGGCCGCGCCCTCGAGCCCGCCGCGGGCCGCGCGTTCCCATTCGGCCTCGGTAGGCAGCTCCTTGCCGGCCCAAGTGGCGTAGGTCTCGGCGTCCTCGAACGCCACGTGGGTGACCGGGTGGTCGTGGGGCCCGTCGCGCCAGGTGGCGCCGGGCTCGTAGTCCCACCACTGGAGGACGTCGCGGAGGTCGACCGGCCCCTGCGTCTTCCGGAACACGAGCGAGCCCGGCACGAGCTGTGCCGGGTCGGCTCCGGGGAAATCGGCGGGGTCGAGTGGGCGCTCCGCCACCGTGACGTAGCCGGTCGCCTCCACGAAGTGACGGAACTCTGCGACGGTGACCGGCCCCCGGTCGATCCAGAAACCGTCGACTGCGACCCGGCGAGCGGGTCGCTCCTCCGGATAGAAGCGCTCCGAGCCCATCAGGAACTCCCCGCCGGGGATCGGCACCATGTCCCGCAGGAGCGCCGGTTC
>CAVXAD010000009.1:0-114031 GCA_963759625.1 uncultured Thermoleophilaceae bacterium
GCGCTCCCCCGACGGCCGCAGACGACTGGCCAACAGCCTGGTCGAAGCGCTGGGCGACGCGCGTCGCGCAACCTCGACCCGCCCACAGCCAAGGGCCGGCGGCAACGTGCCGCGGTCGAGGCGAATCGGGACGACCTCCTTGCCCTGGTCCTGCGGCTGCGGGAAGAGCAGCCCGTCGACGTACGCGGGGCGGCGATAACCGCCCAGCTCGTGAGGCCGGCATCGGTCGGCGCAAGCAGGACGGCGTGGAGGAGCTCGCGCACGCCGTGCGCGCCGCGCGGTTCGCGCTGGACCCAACCGCCCCGAGCGACCACTCCATGGCAGAAGCAGCCTGACGAACCCGAGGAGCAGCCCCACACGGCTCGCGAGGGAGGAAAGCAGATGGTCGACTTCACACTCACCGAAGAGCAACAAAACATCCGCGAGATGGCCCACGACTTCGCCGAGAAGGAGATCCGGCCGGTCGCCTGGGACTACGACCGCGACGGCACCTGGCCGCAGGAGATCATCGAGAAGGCCTGGGAGGTCGGTCTGATGAACTCCCAGCTCCCGAGGAGTACGGCGGCGCCGGCGCCTCCTATCTCGAGGGCTGCCTGATCGGCGAGGAGCTCGCCTGGGGCTGCGCCGCGATCGCGACGACGCTCGGCGCCAACGAGCTCGCGTCGGCGCCGGTGTTGCTCGGCGGCTCCGAGGAGATCAAGAAGGAGTACCTCGGGATGCTCGCCGAGGAGCCCAAGCTCGCGTCCTTCTGCCTGACCGAGCCGGACGCCGGCTCAGACGTCTCGGGCATGCGCACGACGGCCGTCAAGAAGGGCGACAAGTACGTGATCAACGGGTCGAAGTGCTTCATCACCAACGGCGGCTACGCCGACTGGTACACGGTCTACGCCAAGACCGACAAGGACGCCGGCCACCGCGGCATCTCCGCCTTCGTCGTGCCCAAGGACGACACGGTGACGGTCGACAAGCACGAGGACAAGATGGGCCTGCGCGCCTCCAACACGGCGACGATCTCCTTCAACGACACCGAGGTGCCGGTCGGCAACCTCCTCGGCGAGGAGAACCACGGCTTCAAGCTCGCGATGATGACCCTCGACCGCACGCGTCCCGGCGTCGCGTCGATGGCGACAGGAATCGCCCGCGCCGCGTTCGAGTTCGCCACCGACTACTCGAAGGAGCGCGTCCAGTTCGGCGTGCCGATCGCGATGCACCAGGCGATCCAGTTCATGATCGCCGACATGGCCACCAAGATCGAGGCCGCCCGCCTGCTGGTCTGGAACTCGGCCGTGCTGCTCGACCAGGGCGAGCGCAACACGCTCGTCTCCTCGCACGCCAAGCGCTTCGCCGCGGACTCCGCGATGGAGATCACAATCGACGCCGTGCAGGTCTACGGCGGCTACGGCTTCATCAAGGAGTACCCGGTCGAGAAGCTGATGCGCGACGCCAAGATCATGCAGCTCTACGAGGGCACCTCGCAGATCCAGCGCCTCGTGATCGCCCGCGAGATCCTGATGCCCCGCCAGATCCAGGAGCCGGCCCCCGCGCGGGCGCTGGCAGCGGCCGCCTAGGCGGCACCCGATGACCGCTTCCCCTCAGGGCCCACTGCTGCTCTGCTACGACGGATCGGAGCAAGCCAGGTACGCGATCGAGACCGCAGCGAGCCTGCTCGTTCGCCGCCCCGCTCTGGTCCTCACGGTTTGGCAGCCGGTCGCGGGCCTGCGCACCATCGCCTGGTCGCCCGAGACGGCCGGGCATGATCGACTACGTCGAGTTTGATCGAGCTGCCGCCGAGGATGGCGACCGCCTCGCCAAGGAGGGCGTTCGCCTCGCCCGGGACGCCGGTCTGGAGGCCAAGCCTGTCGCCGTCAAGGCCACCGGCCCGATCTGGAAGACGATCGTCGAGATTGCCGACCGCCACGACGCGGCCGTGATCGTGATGGGCTCGCGCGGACTGACGGGTCTGAGCTCGATGCTGTTGGGCAGCGTCTCCGGCGCGCTCGTCCACCATGCCGACCGGCCTACGCTCGTCATCCATCAGGCATCCGCGTGACCCGACCGCACATCTTCTCGATCGGACACTCGACGCACAGGCTCCCTGATTTCGTTCAGCTCCTGCGTGCCCACCAGGTCGAGCAGGTCGCCGACGTGCGAGCACACCCCCGCTCGCGGCGGCTGCCGTGGTTCAATCTCGAAGCGCTCGCAGCGCGAGCTTCCGTCATACGACATCACCTACGTTCACTTCCGCCAGCTCGGCGGGCGACGGCGTCCGTTCCCCGACAGTTCGAACGGCGGCTGGGAGGTTGAGGGTTTTCGGGGCTACGCCGACCACATGGCCAGCGCCGAGTTCTCGGCCGGCCTCGAGGCCCTGGAGGCACTGGCAAGTTGCCGCGCAACAGCGATGATGTGCGCGGAGGGACTCTGGTGGCGCTGTCACCGTCGCCTCCTCGCCGACGCGCTGACGGTCGACGGATGGGACGTCGTGCACATCGGTCCCGACGGCGGGACAACGATCCACGAGCTCACCCCGTTCCTGTTCCCGGACGAGGGGCGCCTGACCTATCCGCCGGCGCAAGCCTCCCTCGTCCCGAGCTGACCCCATGCGCCCTCGCCGCTACTCCCGATCGCGGACTACGCCGCGATCGGGGATGGACGAACGGTCGCGCTGGTAGCCCGCGACGGGTCGGTCGACTGGCTGTGTCTGCCAGACCTCGACTCGCCGAGTGTGTTCGCCGCGGTCCTGGACGCCGACCGCGGCGGCAGGTTCGAGCTCCAGCCCGAGGGCCCTGCGCGGGTGGAGCGCCGCTACCTACCTGACACCAATGTGCTCGAGACCACGTTCACAACCGGCCAAGGGATGGTCCGAGTGACCGACGCGCTCGGCCTGCCGAACTCGGATCTGGGACCGGCGCGCGAGTTGATACGGCGTGTCGACGGCATCAGCGGGCTAGTCCCGATGCGTTGGAGCCTCACCCCCGCATTCGCATACGGGGCTGCCGCGCCGCGGCTCGAGCGCCGCGGACGCATCCCGGTCGCCACGAACGGCGCCGACGCGCTGGCGCTCTGCTCCTGGGACGCGGGCGAGGCGCAGATCGGCCGACGGGGCGATCTTCGGCCGGTTCGAGGCGCAGGAATCCAAGTCGTCGCTGATCGTCCTGTGTGCGGCCCATCAGGAGCCGCTCGTCTTTCCGAAACGCGAACACGTCGAGGCACGCTTGGAGGCGACCACCGCCTACTGGCACGGGTGGGCGGCCGACCGAGCCTACGACGGCCCGTGGCGCGACGCGGTGATCCGCAGCGCGCTGGCGCTGAAACTGCTGTTCCACGCGCCGTCCGGGGCAATTGCGGCGGCGTCGAGCACGTCGCTGCCTGAGGAGATCGGGGGCGAGCGCAATTGGGACTACCGCTTCTGCTGGGTTCGCGACGCGGCCTTCACGCTCGAGGCGCTCCTTCATCTGGGTTGCCCGAGCGAGGCCGAGGCGTTCTTCTGGTGGCTGCTCCACGCGTCGCAGCTGACGCACCCGCACCTACAGGTCCTCTACCGCCTCGACGGCGGCGAGCACGCGCCCGAGCGCTCGCTCGACCTGAACGGCTACCGAGGCTCCAGCCCGGTGCGCATCGGCAACGCCGCCGCCGCTCAAACCCAGCTCGACATCTACGGCGACCTGATCCAAGCGGCCTTCGTCTACGCGGAGGCAGGCGGACGCCTCGACGCCGAGACCGGCAGCCGACTCGCCGCGACAGCAGACCTCGTCTGCCGGCTCTGGCGTGAGCGCGACTCCGGCATCTGGGAGGTACGAAGCGGCCCCGACCATTTCACCCACTCGAAGATGATGTGCTGGGTCGCGCTCGACCGCGCCGCTTCGTCTCAGCGAGGCAGGGCAGATCCCAGCACGTCACGCATCGACCTGGCGCCGTGAGCGGCAGGCCATCCGCGAATTCATCGAGACCCGCTGCTGGTCCGAGCGCCTCGGCAGCTACACCCGCCAGGCCAACGGCGATGAGCTCGACGCCAGCCTGCTGCTGGGAGTCATCCTCGGCTACGAGAGCCCCGACCCCGGGCGGCTGACGGCGACGGTCAACGCGCTTCGGATCGGTCTTGGGTCCGGCCCGCTGCTCTCCCGCTACACGGGCGACGATGGACTGCGTGGTGGGGAGGGTGCCTTCCTCTGCTGCTCCTTCTGGCTGGCCGACGCGCTCGCCCGGACCGGCCGCAGCGGTCAGGCCGCCGATCTCATGGAGCAGTTGACTGTCCGCGCGAGCGATGTAGGCCTCTACGCCGAGGAGGTCGATCGCGACACGAACGAGCTGCTGGGCAACACCCCACAGGGCCTCGTTCACCTCGCTCTGATCAATGCTGCTGTCTCGATCTCCAAGGCGAGCGCTGGATGAGCGTCTGGGGCGCCCTCGCCGGAGGATTTGTCGGCACGCTGGTGCTGACGACGGCCTTGCGGACGGCCAACGAGCTCGGTCTCACTCGCGTCGACCTGCCCTTCCTGCTCGGCACCGCCTTCACCGGCGATCGAGCGCGCGCCAAGGCGCTCGGCTATCTCCTGCACTTGGTCGCCGGAGAGGGGTTCGCGCTCGTCTATTACGCGATCTTTGCCGCTGTCGGCACCGACGGCTGGCTGCTCGGAGCCCTTCTCGGATCGCTCCACGGGATCGTCGCCTCCACCGCGCTCGTGAACATCCTGCTCCCGGTCGTCCATCCGCGCATGGGAAGTCCGCTCAGCGCCGCCGACAGCAGCCCGCTGCTGGAGCCCCCGGGTTTCCTGCTCCGAAACTACGGCCGCGGTACCCCGATTGCCACCCTGCTCGCCCACACCGCCTACGGTGCGATCGTCGGCGGCTTCGCCGCGGCAGCCTGATGTGGCCGGTGATGGTGTGCGCGCGTTTCAGCGGGGCAGGGCGGTGGCAGGACGCAGGTGGGCGTCGAATCGGTCGCGTCGACGGGTGTCGGACGCGTCTGGGCTCGCCCTCAAGGGCGCTTGATCCCGCGCCTCAGGTCCTGGCGCGCGCCGTGGAAGTAGCTGAGAACAAGCGCGGCGATCGCTCCGGGGACCGCCCACAGCGCGGCGGCCAGTCCCGGCGGGTTGTCGGTCGGGATGCCCGGCTCGGGCAGGAGGAAGCCCGTCAGCAGCGCACCCAGCAGTGCTGCGAGAAAGGCGCCGATGATCCCGCCCCAGAACCTGTCGGGGACGAGCACGGCGAAGTGCCAGAAGGCGATGCCGACCATGACCCAGACAGCGACGCTCATGGAGGACCAGGCTGACAGCCGCGCGGCGCTCTCCAATGGGCACTTCTGTGTATCGCTCGCGCCGGGACTCGAGGCGGTCAGCTACGTTGTCGCCGTGCCGAAGGCGAGCGCGCACGGCGATCGACCGACTCTGCTCTGCTACGACGGGTCCGATCTCGCGCGGCCGATGATCGAGCAGAGCGCCGCGGTCCTCGGCGGCAGGCGGGCGCTTGTGGGGACGGTCTTCGAGTCGATGGGCTCGAGCCTGCTGCGCCATGCCCCGTCGGAGAGGACGCAGCTGGGGCGCGAGTTCAACGAGATCTCGGAGGCTCACCCGGTGCTTGTAATGCCCCCCACCGAGGCGAGCGAGTGAGGCCCGGGAGGCGGGAAGGATCACAAACCAATGGACGGGAGAGAGCCGTGGACGTGACGATCATCGGGACCGGGAACATGGCGCGGGGACTCGGAAAGCGGATGCTCGCCGGCGGCCACCAGGTGACGGTCCTCGGCAAGGAGATTTCTGACGCCGAAGAGGTCGTGAGCGAGATCGGCGACGGCGGGTCGGCGAGGGCCGGCCGGTCGGGCGACGAGATCACGGACGACGTGGTTGTCCTCGCGGTCTATTTCCCGGACGCGAAGGCTGCCGTCGGCCAGTACGGCGACGCGCTGTCGGGCAAGGTGCTCGTCGACATCACGAACCCCGTCAACGAGACCCTCGACGGTCTGGTGACCCCGCCTGACAGCTCGGCTGCCGAAGAGCTGGCCAAGGACGCCGGCGGCGCGCGCGTCGTCAAGGCCTTCAACACCACCTTCGCCGGCACGTTGGCGGAGGGCAGCGTCGCCGACCAGCCCCTGGACGTCTTCATCGCCGGCGATGACGCAGAGGCAAAGGGCATCGTGTCGAAGCTGGCGGAGGACGGCGGGCTGCGTTCCGTCGACGTCGGCCCGCTGAAGCGCGCTCGCGAGCTCGAGGCCGCCGGCCTGCTGCACATGGGCGTGCAGGAGACGCTCGGCACCGGGTTCGGCAGCGCATTGAAGATCGTCAGTTAGCGGGGCGGCCCGCGAGGAGCGGCGATCGCCGCATACGCATGGTCCACCTCCGCATAGTCGCCCCGGGCGACGAGGCGCGGAGAGCGCTCGAGCTGTTGACGGCCTCCCGGACCGTCGCGAACGTCGTACACCTCCCTGGACGCGCGCTCAAACCCGAGGGCGACCTGATCCTCTGCGACGTCGCGCGTCGCGATGCGAGCATCATCGTCGAGGAGCTGCGTCAACTCGGGATCGCGCGGGACGGCTCGATCTCGATGGAGCCCGTCGAGACCCAGATCTCCGATGCCGCAGACGCTGCCGGCAGTGCCCCGGAGGAGCTTCCTTTCGGCGACGCCGTGGTCTGGGAGGAGGTGGAGGCACGGGAACCTCGGAGGAGACGAGCTCTGTCGATCAACTTCGTTGAGTTCATGATGATCGCCGCGCTGATCGCGGCGGTGGGGATCCTGCTCGACTCACCGATCCTGATCGTCGGAGCGATGGTGGTCGGGCCGGAGTTCGGTCCCGTTGCGGGGTTCTGCGTGGCGGTCGTCCAGCGGCGCGGCGATCTTGCCAGGCGCTCCGCTACCGCGCTGGCGGTGGGCATCGCGGCCGCGGTCGCTGCGACCATCGCCTGGTCGCTCTTCTTCAAGTGGACCGGCATCGATTCGGACGGTCCAGGCGAGGCGCGCCCACTCACCGAATTCATTTCCAACCCGGACTTCTTCTCGTTCTTCGTCGCCTATCTGGCGGGCACCGCAGGCGTGCTGTCGCTGACCTCAGCCAAGTCGGGCGCGCTAATCGGCGTACTGATCTCGGTCACGACCATCCCCGCCATTGCGAACATCGGCGTGGCCACGGCCTACACGGACTGGGCCGAGGTGGGAGGCGCGGCCGCGCAGCTCGGGGTAAACCTCGTCGCGCTCGTCCTCGGAGGACTGGCCAGGCTGGCGGTGCAGCGGCGCGCCTACGAGGTCCGCCTGAAGCGTCGCTCGACCGACGGACCGACGGGGCCGTGACGACCGCAGCCGCGACGGCCCGAGCGGCCGGACGACCATGACGTCACGAGGTTGGGCGTATGCCAGGCCTGTTTGCGGCCGGGGCACTCCGTGATGATCAGCGCGCGCACGCCGGCGCCCGCCGTCCGGCCGGAGGGCTGATGCTCGAGGTCACGTTCACCGGCTGGGCCGCGACGGTCGGCTTGATCGCCGCGCTGTTCCTGCTCGACCTGTTCGTGACTCGGCCCGGGCACGCGCACACGGTTGGGTTCAGGGAGGCCGTGGTGGGGTCGTGTTCTACGTCGGCGTTGCGGTGGCCTTCGGGCTGGTCTTCGGGCTGATCGCCGGCTGGGACTACGGAGCCGAGTACTTCGCGGGCTACGTCGTCGAGAAGAGCTTGTCGGTGGACAACCTCTTCGTGTTTGTCGTGATCATGGCGACGTTCGCCGTGCCGACCGAGCACCAGCAGCGGGTCCTGACGTTCGGGATCCTCGCCGCACTGGTCATGCGCGCGATCTTCATCGCCCTGGGAGCCGCGCTCATCTCGACGTTCTCGTTCATGTTCGTGGTCTTCGGGCTGCTGCTCGTCATCACGGCCGTCCAGCTCTTCCGCCACCGCGACCAAGATCCCGAGCTCGAGGACAACGCGCTCGTTCGGCTCACGCGCCGTGTGGTGCCGGTCACCGAGACCTACGACGATGGGCGGCTGATCACCCGCATCGACGGTCGGCGCGTTGCGACGCCGCTGTTCGTCGTCTTCGTCGCGCTCGGCAGCACGGACATCCTCTTCGCGCTCGACTCGATACCGGCGGTGTTCGGCGTCACCGAGGAGGCGTTCATCGTCTTCGCCGCGAACGCGTTCGCGCTGCTCGGTCTCCGGGCGCTCTACTTCCTCGTCACCGGTCTGCTCGACCGGCTGGTTTACCTCTCCACCGGCCTGTCACTCATCCTGGCGTTCATCGGCGCCAAGCTGCTGCTGCATTACGGGCATTTGCAGGACGACGACATCCCCGAGATCGCGACGTCGACCTCGCTGCTCGTGATCACGGTAGTGCTGGTAACCACGGTCGTCGCGTCGCTGCTAAAGGCGCGCCGGGATCCGCTCGCTCGCGCTCATGCTGGATCGCTGCGCGACACGCGCGAGCGGGACGCCGACTAGCGTGCCCCTCTCGTGGTGGGGGCGCGCACTGACGGCGAGCATGCGCGGCCGCGGACTGGTCGTCGGCGACGTGCTCAGCCTCACTGGTCGGCAAAGCAGGCGCTCCAAATCGGGGCCGCGAGCCATACAGCTTGTGCGGCGGCGAAATGGTTACTTCGCCCCATGGGCGCGCCCCCGCTTCCGGGCGATCATGTAGGTGCAGATCAGAGTTGACCGCAAGGAGGCGATTTGAACATGCGAGTCGATCCGATGATGCAACTGAGCGAAGCGATCACATCCTTTCTCGAGGCGATCGCTTACCCCTCAATGCTGGCGCTGGCCGTGATCCTTCTGGTCCTCAGCTCAATCGAGCTGCGTTCGAGGATCCGCCGGCCGGAGCCCACGAGCAACGCGGGCTCCCGCGCTACCGCGCGCGATCGCGACAGTCGACGGCGCAGCGGCCGCGTGGCACCGGCGGCGCGCTAAGGCGCTCGCACGTCACCTGCGTGCGCGTCGGGTGCGAGGACGGCTCGGTGACCGTCTGCGAATGCCGGAGGTGGAGGCCATCGCCCGGCGTAGGCGCGAGCTACGCCGGCCTAGCCGCTCGACCCCGCCCGGCAGCGCGGCAGCACCAGGCCGGGACAGGCCGCGCTGCGCATCAGCGAGTGCGTCGTGCCGCCGAGAAGCACAGCGGCGCGCGGGCCGTAGCGGCGAGAACCGGTCACGAGAAGGTCGAGCTCGGTGCTCTCGGCAGTGAGGAGCTCGGCCGCCGGGCCCTCGAGAAAGCGGCCCTCGGTCGCGGGCGAGTCCGCCCGGTTGGCGAGCGCCTCGTCGAATGCTTCGCGAAGCTCTGCCCGCAAGAGCGCGTTAATCGAGGCGCCGCCGGTTCGTCCCGTCGCGAGCGCCCCGAAGGTCATTGGTTCGAACACGCTGATGACACGGAGCTCTGCACCGGCAGCCCGGGCGAGCGCGCGTCCCATTTCGAGCGCACCGCGGGCCTCCTCGGACCCGTCGAAAGCGACCCCGACCCGCTTGAGGCTCGCGACGGGACGTTCCGCGTACCCTCGCGGCGCAATCGCGACCGGGCAGGCCGACCCGGTCAGCAAGCGTTCCCCCACCGCGCCGGGTAGCACCCGCCCGATTGTTCCACGGTTCGTTGAGCCGACGACTATTACACCAATGCGCTCCTGCTCGCTGAGGCGCTGTAGTTCACGCGTCGGGAGGTTGCCCGGGATGACCTCGACCCCGAGCGGCTCCAGTCCGCTCGTGTTCGCGAGCTCGCGGAGCATCACGCCCGCCTCCTCGCGCAGCCGCGTCAGCTCTTCGCCGGACGGGTCTGAAAGGGGCAGGTATGGGAAAACGGTCACGATGTCGACCGGCGCGCCCGTCGTGCGGCTCAGGAGCTTTGCGAGCTCGAGCGAGTCGAGCGATCGCTCGGACGCATCGACGGCGGCGACGATGTGATTGTCCAGGTCGAGTCCCCAGCGGATCATCCCGCCGCGATGCTGTCAGACTCGGCGGTGAGCAGTGGGGTGCCAGTGCTAGGACCAGACCGCTTGGCAATCCGCGGCAACGACGTGCCTTGCTTGAGGGTGAGCGACGGGACTCGAACCCGCGACCGCCTGGACCACAACACGGCGCGGCATTCCCACTGGGTTACGGCTCAGTCGGAGAAATGCCGCTCGAGCGCTATTTCCCGGTGCCGGGCGGTGTTTGATTCCAGTGGCTTCCGGGGTGTTCAGTTACCACCCTGTTGCCACACTCGCTGGCGCCGCTCATCAGCTCTCGGGCCACGGAAGCCACTCCCAGCGCGATCCCCTCGGGGCACACTGCCGCTTCACGCATGTTGCGGGTGAAGCCCTTCCACTCGCAGTGCCGCCCCCGCGAGCGCCGCCGCGAGCGTCAGCACCGCACCGAGCTCCGACACGAGCGCCAGCGCGATCGCTGTACGCCAGCCTCCTTCCATCCAACCGAAGAGCCCGGTTCCGTAGCTCAGCACGAGGCTGCCGAGCGCGCACGCTGAGATCGCGATTCCCGCCAATGCAGCCACCGGGCGCGTGCGGTGGTGGGCCAGGCCGGCCGCGGCCAGGAGGGAGGCCGCGGCGTTGGCCACGAACAGCGGACCGATCCAGCGTACGGCGTGGAAGAGCGAAACGAACTGCTGGAGGTGCACTGCCGCCTCCACGCCGAGCATCACCGCGCCCATGGCGTAGAGGGCATCGATCCAGCGGACGGCGCGCGCGACCCTTCCAGCCGCGCGCGCCCCCGTCAACCGGGGAGCGCTAGTAGCCATAGCCGCCCCCGTTCGAGGTCGTCGTCCCATTGCTGACGATCTTGTGACCCGCCGGCGAGACGACGTACCAGCCGCCGCCGAACTGCGTGAGGCCCTGACCGTTCGTGTCGGCCGGCGACTGGTCGCCGGCGTAGCGGTAGAGCGGGTGGCCGTCATAGGTCAGCTGGGTGCTGCCGTCCGAGCGGGTGGTGTTCCCGAGCAGGGCTGCGTTCACGCCCGAGCCCGCCTTGGCGTGGCCGCTCGTCGTGGAGGGCGGCCAGTCGCTCGCGCAGGCGCCGGAGCAGGTGCTCATCGTGCCCGTGTCCTTCTCGAACAGATAGAGCGTGCGGCCCTGCGAGTCGACCAAATACTTGCCGAGGCTCCCCGTCTGCACGCCGACAGTGGCCTTACCGCCGCTCGGGGTCGACACCTTGGCGCTGGCGGCGGGCGCGCTGGCCTTGACGTTGTCGTTGCTATTGCCCCCACAGCCGGCGACCGCCACGGCGACGAGCGCGACTGACACGGCTGGGACCATCAGGAGTGTGCTCTTGCGTCTCAATTGAGTTCCTTTCCTAGCTCGTTCTCGGACGCTCTTGACGGTGCCAGCGGGCCGGTCGAGTCCGCCAGTGGACATTGGTCGTACGACCGATCGGCGATTGCCACACTCCGGGTATGGGCCTGACTCGCCTCGTCCGCCGCACCGGGGTCGGCCGGTCGGGCGGCGCGGTGGGACGGCCGATGCTGTGGTTCGCGGGTGCGAGCCTGCTGGCGATGGTCGCCCTCGGCTTCACGGCCACGGCGATCCTGCGCCGCCAGGCGCGCGGCGAGGCGATCCGCGACGCCAAGGAGATCACCCGGCTGGCCGGCGAGGGCATCGCCCAGCCGGCCTTGAAGGAGAAGATGCTGGCGGGCGACCGGGCGGCCCAGGCTCGCTTCGCTCGGGTCATGCACGAGCGGGTGCTGATGGACCCCGTTGTCCGCGTCAAGGTCTGGACGCTCGGCGGACGGGTCGTCTACTCCGACGAGCGTCCGCTCGTGGGTCGACGCTTCGCACTCGAGCCCGGGGTGATGAACGCGGTGCGCAACCGGCTGGTGGTCGCGGACGTCAGCGACCTCGATCGGCCCGAGAACCGCTACGAGCGACACTTCGGCAAGCTGCTCGAGGTCTATCTGCCGATCCACGCTCCCGGCGGGCAGACGTTGCTATTCGAGGACTACATCCGCTTCAGGGCGATCACCGCCAGTGAGCAGCGCCTCTTCGCTCGCTTCGCGCCTGCATTGGGCGTGGCGCTCCTGCTGCTCTGGCTCGTGCAGCTGCCGCTTGCATGGTCGCTCACCCGCCGTCTTCGCCAGCGCCAGCAAGAGCGTGAAACGCTCCTCCGACGCGCCATCGACTCCTCGGCGCTCGAGCGGCGGCGCATCGCCCAACACCTGCACGACGGCGTGGTACAGGACCTGGCCGGGGTCTCGTATTCCCTGGCCGCGGCCGGCATGCCCGATGCGGCGGCATCGACGCGGCGAGCGCTGCGGGAGCTCCGGGCCCTGCTGATCGGGATCTACCCTCCCAGCCTTCAGCGCTCGGGGCTGGAGGCGGCGGTCGCTGACCTGCTGGCGCCGCTTTCAGCACGCGGGATCGCGGTGCAGTCCGAGATCCCCAACGCGCTCGCGCTCACCCCGGAGACCGAGGAGCTGATCTTCCGAGGCGCCCAGGAGGCGCTGCGCAACGTGGCCAAGCATGCGGACCCAACGCAGGTGGTGGTCAGCGTCCGCCGCTCGAACGGCTGCGTGGTGCTCTCCGTCCGCGACGACGGGCGGGGGTTCGACCCCGCCGCCGCAGGCGCCGCCGACGGTTCGAGCCTGGGCCTGCGCCTGCTCGAGGATCTCGTGGAGGAGCGCCAGGGCCGGCTCGAGGTCCACTCCGGCGCCGGCCGGGGGACGCTCGTGACCATGGAGCTGGCGGCACGATGATCCGCGTGCTGGTGGTCGACGATCACCCGGTGCTGCGGGGCGGGCTCGCCCAGCTGCTCGGGCAGGCGGAGGGCATCGAGCTGACCGGACTGGCTGCCGACGGCGCCGCGGGCGTGGCTGTCGCCCTCGACGAGGAACCCGACGTGGTGCTCATGGACCTCGAGATGCCCGGTGTGGACGGGATCGAGGCGACCCGCCGCATCAGAGCTTCTCGCCCCGAGACCCAGGTGATCGTCCTGACCTCGTTCTCCGATCGCGCGCGGATCCTCGACGCGCTCGACGCCGGTGCGGCCGGCTACCTCCTAAAGGACGCCGAGCCCGACGAGCTGCTGCGTGGCATCCACGCCGCTGCGGCCGGAGAGGCGCCCCTGGCGCCGAGGGCGGCAAGCGCGCTGCTGGCCGAGCGGCGCGAAGCGCGGCCCGCGACCGAGCTGACGCCGCGCGAGCGCGAGGTGCTCCTGATGGTGGCCGAGGGGCTCCCCAACAAGCTGATCGCCCGCCGCCTCGAGATAAGCGAAGCGACCGTCAAGGCACACCTCACGCGGATCTTCGAGCGGATCGGCGTGAGCGACCGCACCCAGGCCGCCCTCTGGGCAGAGCGGCATCGCCTGGGCGTACGCGGGTAATCCGGCGGTTCGTCCGAGCGAGAACGCACACCTCACCCGGCGCGGGACCCGCGCCGGGCCAAGAACCCGACGGAGCCCATCAGGCTGGGGACCCAGATGCCGGGTCTCTTGAACCGGGCGGCAGCACCACCGGCCGGACAGTGGCTATCGAGCATCGCGGTTTCGCATCTCGTCCGACCGGGTTGGGTGTGCTGCAGGCGCGACGGGCTGCGCACCGTCAGGCGGCTGGCGCGGGCCGGCCCGGAGCTGGCGCCTCCGGCCTCGCCGTGGGGGCGTCTGGCCTGCCAGCCCGCCATAGCGCCACGGCGAGCGCTCCCAAGCCGACGACCGTCGCCACGAGTCCGACGAGGGCGCCCACGGCCGGGATCAATGCCAGCACCCGCAGGATCCCCCAGCCGGCAAACAGCGCCGCCCATCGCGACGAGGAGCGGTTGCGGAACAACCGGCGTCCCAACATCCAGGCGCTCGTGACGTAGGCCACGAGCAGGACCGGAATCGCGGCGAGCAGTAGAGCGATGCCGAACGGGATTCCCACGAGCGTGACGAGCGCGAGCGCCGCCAGGAGCGGCACCCCGATTGCGATCCCGAGACCCCACGCGACTGTGGCGCCGAGGCGCTCGCGAACTGCCCGCTCCGCCGCGTAGAGCGCCGCAGGCGCCAGCGCGACGAGCAAGACGCCGACGACCAGCGTCGAAACGGACACCGCCAGCCACCACCCGATCAGGCTTACCCAACCCCACCCGTTGGCGGCGTCGGCCCAGTCCTCGTTGCTGACCTCGCCGCCCACGCTAGCCCCGCGAGCGAGCACCGGCCCCTCGTCGCCATAGCGCAGGTCGCCGCCGACGCGCGCCGTCGAACCTAGGAACGCCCGGTCCGACACGGCGATCAGGTCGCCATCCACGCGACCTGTGAGCCGGACGGGCCCGCTCACCGAGATGACGTCACCGGTGACATGCCCCGCGATCCTCACCGTCCCGTCGACTACGACAACGTCGCCGGCAGTCCGGCCTGCCGGTACGGTCGCGCCACCGGTGATGACCACGTGATCGGTCGCCGCCGACGCGCTGCCGGCTCCGACCACGAGGACGGCCAGCGCGGCGACCGCTGCACACAGAGCGTGGCGGAGGGACATCAGAAGGCTCCTCGGGACGCGGTTGTGCGCAGCATCGCATCAGGCCCGCGCGGCCGCAACACCGCTCGAGAGCGCTGACCCGGACCCCTTTGCGCCTGGGTCGGCGAAGGTGGTAGATCAGTCCTCGAAGAAGGCGTAGCCGTATTCGCCGCGCCTGTAGGCCAGCTTGGCGATCGCGACCATGCGCTCGTCGTCGTTTCGGTCGACCTGGTCGAGCGCGAGCATCACCCGCGCCGCGGCTCTCCGGCAGAAGGTCTCGCAGATGTAGAGCTCTTGTCCCGAGGGCTCGACGCCGTGCTCGCCGAGATGGCTCGTGACCCGCGAGAGCACCGCGATCTGCGCGTAGGCGTCCGAGACGGCGCTGGCCAGGCGCTTCTGGTGGAACTGCCGCTCGACGATGCCGCGGCCGTGGGTGCGAAGCAGCGACTCGGTGACGGAGCGCAGCCGCCTCACCTGCTCCGAGAGCGAGTCGGCGAGCGGTGAGAGCTCCTTGTGCGCCCTGGTGATCCGCTCCGGCCGCACCGTTCTCTGGATCCGGCCGCCGACGTAGTCGGCGAGCACGCCCAGTGACCCGATCGGGTCGCCGAGGCTGATGTCGCCGAGCTCGCTCAGCTCGTCACCGAGCGGTTTCATGCCGGTCAGGGCGATGAAGGCGCGCAGCACGTCGTTGGCGCCCTCGAAGATCGGGAAGATCCGAGTGTCGCGCAGGACCTTCTCGTAGGGCTCGTCGCGCATGTAGCCTGCGCCGCCCTTGAGCTGCAGGGCGCGGTTGCTCTGGTACCAGAGGAACTCGGTCCCGGCCACCTTGCAGATCGCGGACTCGAGCGAGTAGTCCGGCACCCCCTTGTCCACGAGGCCGGTGGTGAGGTACGCGAGCGACTCGAGGCCGAACAGGTAGGAGACCATCCAGCCGATCTTGTCCTGGACGAGTTCGAAGTCGGCCAGGGGACGGTCGAACTGGCGCCGTTCCTTCACGTGTTCGATCGCCTCGTCGAGCAGCCCCTTGGCGGCCCCCACCGAGCCGGTGCCGAGGCTGAGCCGGCCGTTGTTGAGCACGTGCATGGCGATCCTGAAGCCCTCACCGGGCTCGCCGAGCACGTTCTCCTTGGGGACGCGCACGTCGCGGAAGTAGAGGTGGCGCAGGTCGTTGCCGCGCAGGCCCATCGTGTCGTAGCGCTTTCCGACCTCGAAGCCCTTCATCCCTCGCTCGAGGATCAGCGCGATGTGGCGGTCCCTGCCGCCGACCTCGGCGCGGGCGAAGGTGACGAATACGGAGCCCTTGGAGCCGTTACCGATCCAGCGCTTCTCGCCGTTGAGCAGCCACGAGCCGTCCGGCTGGCGGACCGCGCGCGAGCGGAGGTTGTAGGCGTCTGACCCGGCCTCGGGCTCGGTCAGCGCGAACCCTGCCAGCCGGCGTCCCGCCGCCAGGTCGGGCAGGAACCGGGCCTTCTGCTCGTCGCTGCCGAACAGCGCGATGCCCTTGTAGCCGATCGACTGGTGCACGCCGAGCACTACCGAGAGCGAGGCGTCGGTCTGGGCGATCGTCTCGAAGACGCGACAGTAGCCGGTCTGCGAGAGGCCTTGGCCGCCGTACTCCTCTGCCACGTAGAGGCCGCAGAACCCGCGTTCGCCGAGCTCGCGGATCACGTCATCGCCGACCCAACCCTGCTCCTCGATCGCCCGCGGATCGATCTTCTCGGCGGCGTACTCACGCAGCCAGCGGACTAAATCGCGGATCTTGCGCTCCTCGCTCTCATCGGGCCGCGGGTAAGGAAAGACGAGGTCCTCGTGGATCTCGCCCAGAAAGAGCGACTTCGCGAACGAGGACACACCCTCGGCCGGCGCTGTCGGCTGAGGGGTGGTGGTTGCCTCCATCGGGGCCATCCTACGGGTAGCCAGCCGGCCCATTGAGCACCGCGAGTTCGGCGCTCGGATCCCGCCCGTGTGATCGCCACGCGACGCCACTGTTCGTCGTCCTCGTCGCGCTCGGCAGCACGGACATCCTGCTTCGGTGACCGTCGGCGGTCCGGTGTGGGCGATGAACACGCTGTCGCCGGCCGGAGATAGTCGGCGAACCCGACGAGCTCAGCGCGCAACCGGAGGTCCCAGCGACCATCGCGGGGTTGTCCGCGCGGGCTACGCCCGCGAGCCGCTCGACGTCCCCCGGGCACGCGGCAGCACCAGGCCGGGACAGGCCGCGCTGCGCATCAGCGAGTGCGTCGTGCCGCCGAGAAGCACAGCGGCCCGCGGGCCGTAGCGGCGAGAACCCGTCACGAGAAGGTCGAGTTCGTTGATCTCGGCGGTGAGGAGTTCGGCCGCAGAGCCCTCGCCAAAGCGGCCCTCGGTCGCGGGCGAGTCCGCGCGGTCGGCGAGCGCCTCGTCGAGTGCCTCGCGAAGCTCTGCCCGCAGGAGCGCGTTCACCGAGGCGCCTCCAGTTCGCCCCGTCGCGAGCGCCCCAAAGGTCAGTGGTTCGAACACGCTGATGACACGGAGCTCTGCTCCGGCCGCCCGGGCGAGCGCACGTCCCATCTCGAGCGCACCACGGGCCTCCTGGACCCGTCGAAAGCAACACCAACCCGCTTGAGGCTCGCGACGTGACGCTCCGCGTACCCTCGCGGCGCGATGGCGACCGGGCAGGCCGATCCGGTCAGCGAGCGCCCTCCCCCACCCCCATCACTCAAGCTCTGCCAACATCTGGGTGGGCGCCGGAAATTGGGATAACCGACGCTGGCGTAGCCCGAGTCCGGTCGGGGCACCTTGACCGGCCCGGTGGATGGGCGTACGCTCGCTCTGGACGGACGCTGACCGGCCGCCTGCCATGGGCGCAGGGCCGACCATCGGCTCAAGCGAGAGTCGAGCGCGCGCCATGACGCTGAGGTCGGCCGGGAGTGCAAGCGGGATCCGGGTCTGCTGGTTGCGAAGGTGGTGTTCGGGGGCGGTCCTGGCGGCGTGCTTGGTGAGACGAGCCGCAGGCCCGCCGTTTGTCTACGTCGCTAACTCCGGCATCGAACAGCGTCTCGCAGTTCGAGTGCGACGCGGACGGGGCACGTTGTCGCCGCTGACCCCGGCGACCGTCGGCGCTGGGAGCGAACCGATTGGGGTGGCGGTCAGTCCGGGCGGCGAGAGCGTCTATATCGCCAACATAGTGGCCGACACCGTGTCCCAGTACGACGTGGGGCGAACGGGGCACTGTCGGCCAAGAGCTCGGCGACGGTGGTCGACCGGCACGGGTCCCGCACGAGGTGGCGGTGAGCCCGGACGGCAGAGCGTCTACGTAGCAGACACGGGCAGAGGGACCATGTCCCAGTACGACGTCGGGCTGGGCGGGGCGCCCCGCCAAGGCCGCGCCACCGTGGCCGCTGGCGATCGGCCCGGACGGGGTCGCGGTGAGCCCGGACGGCAAGAGCGCGTACGTCGCGAATAGTCAGGTCCCGGCGGTCGCGAACGTGTCGCAATACGACGTCGGCTCAGGGGGCGCCCTCACCCCGAAGACTCCGCCCACCGTGGCCGCCGGCAGCTCGCAACCCGGCTGGCGATCGGCTCGGGATGGCGATCAGCGTCGGACGGTCACGAACGCCTCGTGACGCCAAGCCGAATTCAGGGTCAGTCGGTGTCCCAGTACGACGTCGGGCTCGGGCGGCGCCCTCACCGCCAAAGACCCCGGCCACTGTGGCGCGCGGCAGTGCGCCGGTCGGGTGGCGGTAGCCCGCGGACGGCGACGAGCGGCGTACGTCGCCGCCGCCGACAACGACGGTGTCTCCCAGTACGACGTCGGCCTCGGGCGGCGCCCTCACCGCCGAAGAGCGCCGGCGGCTGGCCGCGAGCGGCACGGGCCCGTTCGGGGTGGCGGTGAGCCCGGACGGCCAGAGCGTCTACGTCGCTGACGAAGGCTGAGCGACTCGCGTTTCCCAGTACGCCGTGGGGCGACCGGGGCGCTGTCAGCGCCAAGATCGCCCTGCAACGGTGGCGGCTGGTACCGACCCGTTCGAAGGGATCGCGGTCACCCCGGTGGCGCTCGTGCCGACGAGCAAGGAGCAGTGCAAGAAGGGCGGCTGGCACCAGTTCCGGCAGTTCAAAAACCAGGGGCAATGCGTCGCCTTCGTCGAACACGGGCCGAAGTCGCCAGGAGATGATTGACCGTCGACCTTGTAGTCGCAGCAGGGACTGGTCGCCACGGCATTTGGAGCTGTCCGATCCCGAAGGGTTCGAGGACACCGGCAACGCGCCCGAAGCTTGCGAAGGACAGCGCTGCTGCGCCGATCCGGCCCAGCCCACCAGCGAAGGCAATCCAGTCGCCTACGCCTGGGTTCGTCTCGCGGACGAGCATGCCGACGCCGAAGATGGTGCCGCCCACGACGAGCGCAGGCTATCGCAGTCTGGCGGTCGCCGGGTGCGGGGTAGCGGGAGCCGCATTTCGGCAAAGCGCGCCTTCAGGTCCGGTGGTAGTGCGGCAGCCGGGGCAGGTCTGAAGCGCGGCGTGGGGCTTGGGGCGGTGGGCTGCCGGGCCGGCGCGGCCGGGGTGGCGGTAGCTCCGGCGAGTCCACTCCCGCCAGTCCGGGCAGACCCGCGTGCCCAGGCGGTCAGCCTCCGCATTCGTTGCAGATGCTCAGCTTCGCCACCGGCTACTCCGGCTCGGGAGCCGACTCATCTTGAGCCTGGACCGGCTCGGGCAGCGGCTCCTCCTCTACGGCTTCCGGAGACCAGCACCCTCCTCAACCCCACCACCTGGTCGAGGGACTCCTGCTCGATCTCGGCGGGGCTTCTTGACGACGAACGCCCCCGCGTTTTGCTGGGGCTTTGGTGCTGCACCGGGGGGCGCGACGGAACCCGAAGGTCGGCAAAGAATGTCCCCGATCTGTCCCCAGCCCGGTCGACGCGGCGGGTCACATACGCCAGAACCTCGGCTTAGCAGGGGTTCCGTGGAGGGTGAGCGACGGGACTCGAACCCGCGACCGCCTGGACCACAACCAGGAGCTCTACCAACTGAGCTACGCCCACCGCGCTGTGGCGGTCGGGGTCCGATCGCCGCCTCGAATCTAGCACCGGACTTGGCGCG
Source organism: uncultured Thermoleophilaceae bacterium (assembly GCA_963759625.1). GTDB lineage: Bacteria > Actinomycetota > Thermoleophilia > Solirubrobacterales > Thermoleophilaceae > JACVRW01. Next base: position 19,450 of record CAVXAD010000009.1, read on the forward strand.
GATATCATCGGCCGGGCCCTGGGAGATGACTCTGCGATGAGCGACCGAAAGCCCGTGATCATGGCGGTGGACGACGATCCCGCCGCGCTTGCCATCGTCGAGGAGCACCTGCGGCGTCGCTACTCGACGGACTACGAGGTCGTCTGCGACGGCTCGTGCAGGCAGGCGCTCGAGATCCTGCGCGGCCTGCGCTCGGAGGAGGTGCCGGTCGCGCTCGTGCTGGCCGACCTGTGGACGTCGGGTCTCACCGGAGCCGAGCTGCTCGCGCGCGCGAGAGACATTCATCCGCATGCCGCGCGGGCGCTGCTGATCGACTGGGGCGCCTGGGGCCACCGGCCGACCTCCGACGCGATCGTGGAGTCGATGCGCCGCGGGGAGATCGACTACTACATCCCCAAGCCGTGGCGGATGCCCGACGAGCACTTCCACAAGGTGGTCACGGAGTTCCTGCACGAGTGGTCGCGCGCACGCTCCACGCTGCCGCGCGAGATCGCCGTGGTGGGCCAGTCCGGGGAGTCCCGGGTGCACGAGCTGCGCAGCCTGCTGGCGCGCAACGGGATGGCGCACGAGTTCCACGCCACCGACTCCGAGCACGGCAAGGAGCTCCTGGAGCATGCGGAGCACGCGGGTCAGCGGGCGCCGGTCGTGATCTTCATGGAAGGTCGCTCGCTGGTGGACCCCACCAACTCGGAGCTGGCGGCCGCCTACGGCGTGAACACGGAGCTCGCGGACCCGGATCAGCTGTTCGACGTGATCGTGGTGGGCGCCGGTCCGGGCGGTCTCGCGGCGGCTGTGTACGCCTCCTCGGAGGGGCTCGACGTGCTGACGATCGAGCGCGAGTCGATCGGCGGGCAGGCGGGAGCGAGCTCGCTGATCCGCAACTACCTCGGGTTCGCGCGCGGTGTGAGCGGCGCCGAGCTCGCCCAGCGGGCCTACCAGCAGGCCTGGGTCTTCGGCTCCCGTTTCCTGCTCATGTCGGAGGTCATGGCGCTTCGCACCGAGCCCGACCGGCACGTGATCGTGACGGCGACCGGCGTCGAGGCGTCCGCCCGGACCGTGGTGCTCGCGACCGGCGCCACCTACCGCCGGATCGGCATCGAGGCCCTCGAGAACCTCGTGGGCTCGGGGGTCTACTACGGGGCGTCGGCGGCGGAGGCCGCGGCTGCGACCGGCGGGCACGTGTTCGTGCTCGGCGGTGGCAACTCCGCCGGTCAGGCCGCGATGCACCTGTCCCGCTACGCCGAGAGGGTGAGCCTGCTGGTGCGCGGCACGTCGCTCGCCGACAGCATGTCCCAGTACCTCCTCGACCAGCTGGGCGCGGCCGAGAACGTGGAGCTGCGCCTGTGCACCGAGGTGATCGACGGCTCGGGTGACCCGCAGCTCGAGACGCTCACCCTGCGCGACCAGCGCACGGGCGACACCGAGACGGTGCCCGCCGCGGCGCTGTACGTGCTGATCGGGGCGCGCCCGAACAGCGACTGGCTACCGGACACGGTCGCCCGCGACGACTACGGGTACGTGCCCACGGACGCCGACATCCGCCCCGAGCACGGCTGGCCGCTCGAGCGGCCGCCGCGCATGTACGAGACCACTCTTCCGGGCGTGTTCGCGGTGGGCGACCTCAACACGGCCTCCGTCGCACGCGTGGCGGCGGCCGTGGGTGACGGCTCGGTGGTGATCAAGCAGATCCACGAGACGCTGAGGTCGGCCGAGATCCCCGCGGGCGATCAGTCCTCGGCAGGCGTCCAGCGCTAGATCCGCGGCTCACGCGGTTCGCGCCCGCTTCTTCTCCTTCGGCTCGGACCGCGGCTCCAGCTGAATCTCGCGCTCCGCTCCGCGTGTGCCCTCCTCGAGCTCACGGCTGCGCTCGTGCTCGGCGTTCAGCTCCGCGCCGAGGAGGATCGCCACGTTGGTGAGCCATAGCCACACCAGGAAGACGATCACCCCGCCGAGCGCTCCGTAGGTCTTGTTGTACGAGCCGAAGTTGGCTACGTAGAACGCGAACCCGGCGGAGGCAACCAGCCAGACGACTATCGCCAGCAGGCTCCCCGGGGTCACCCACTTGAAGCCCGGGAGCTTCACGTTGGGCGACGAGTAGTAGAGGACGGCGAACATGAACAGCACGACGACCGCCAGCACCGGCCACTTGGCGATGTCCCAGATGGTCACGGCGGTGCTGCCGACCCCGAGCGAGGAGCCCAACCTGCTCGGCCACGGGCCCGGTGAGCACGAGGGCCACCAGCACCAGTGTCGAGCATCAGGATCAGGACCAGGGTCACCAGCATCTGCAGCGGGCGCAGCTTGACGAACGAGCGGCCCTCCTCCACCTCGTAGATCACGTTCGACGCGCGCATGAACGCGCCCACGTATCCGGAGGCCGTCCAGAGCGCCGCGGCGATGCCCACGATCGCGAAGATCCCGGCCTTGCCGCTGCTCTTGGTCACGTCCTCGATCGGCCCCTTGAAGGTGTCCACCGCGGACGCCGGGCCGATCGAGCTGACCACGTCGGTGAGCGCGTTCGTGACCGTCTTCGGGTCACCCACCAGCCCGACGATCGACACCAGCGCGATCAGCGCCGGGAAGATGGACAGGACCGAGTAGTAGGTGAGCGCGGCCGCCCAGTCGGTGAGGTTGTCCTCCTGGAACTCGCTGACCGTGCGCTTGACGGTCTGCACGATGCCGCCCTTGCGCGGGTGCGCCGGCCCCTCCGGCCGGCGCCCCATGCGCTTCTCGTCGCTCGTCTCAACCGACACGCGTCTCACTCGCCTTCTGCTGGGCGCTGTCGCGTACTTCCTCGGCCTTCTCGCGGCCTGCTTCCTTCGCGGTCTCGGCAGCCTGGCCGGCCACCTCCTTCGCGCCCTCGATCGCCTCCTGGCCGGTCTCCTTGGCCTTCTCCTTCACCTGGTCGGCGATCGGGCCGATCTTCTCGTCCTCGACCTTGGTCGTCGGCACGAGCAGGCCGGCGATGAAGCCGGCGGCCACGGCCGCGATCCCGAGCCCGAGCGGGTTCTCCTGGGCCATGCCCGCGGCCTGGCGGGCGCCGTCCTTCATCTCCCCGCTGTCGGGAGTGGCGCCGGCGACCTTCGAGCGCACCGACCCCACCTTGTCGGAGATGGCCTCCTTCGCCCGCCCGGTCACGTCGGTCTTGTGGCCGAGCGCCTCGACGGTGTCACCCATCCGCTCGCGTGTCTGCTCTATGTCCTGCCTGATCTGGCTCGGGTCTTGGCCCATTCCATGTCCTCCTTCACGCTGTCTTTGGCCTGCTCCGGCACTGGCGGCACGGCCTCTTGAACCTTCTTCTTTCCGGTGATCGCCATCACGCCGGCCACCGCCGCATAGACCACCGCGACGATCAAGGCCGCCAGCCACACGTCCATTCCCGTGGCCAGAGCGGCGATCACGCAGGCGGTCACGGCGGCGAACGCGCCGACGCCGAACAGACCGGCGCCGCCGAACATCCCGGCGCCCATGCCGGCCTGCTTGCCCTTCTCCGCCAGCTCCGCCTTGGCCAGGTCCAGCTCCTGCTTGACCAGGGTGGTGGTGTGGTCGGAGAGCTCCTTGAGGAGCTCGCCCGTCGGCCGGTCGCGCAGCGGGTTCTCCTGCGAGGCGGTCATCGGGGCACTGGCGGCTCGAGGCCGCCGGACGGGATGCCGGCACCCGAGCCGTTTCCGCCGGGCCGGCTCGTCCCGCTCGTGAGCTGCGGCTTGCTGGTGCTCTGGCGGTAGCGCTCCCCGCTCGAGGCCTTCAGCAGTCGCGAGGCCGTGAAGCCCAGCGCGATGCCGCCGGCCACGACGACCCACGGATTACGCCGCGCGTAGTCCTCTGCGTCGCGCAGGATCCGGTCGCCGTCCGCGTCGTGGAGGTAGTCGCCGAGGCGCTCTGCCCGGTCGGCGGCCTGCTCCGCGTAGCGCGCCGGCGCATCCTTGCCCTGCTTGCGCAGCTCCTCCGCGACCGAGCGGGCATCGCTCGCGCGTCGAGCGAACCTGCTCGCCGGCCTGCGTCGAGCGCTGGTCGACCTGGTCACGCACGCGGTCGCGCGCCTGTCCCATGCCCTCCTTCGCCTTCTCCTGCACCTGCTCCTTGGCCTCGTCGGCCTTGCTTGTGGTCCCGGCGTCGGTTGTTCCCCGCCGCCGAGTTCCGACGCTCTGCTCCATTGCTTGCTCCTCCGTTGGCTCTTGCAACGTCAGAGGGAGCCTCTGCCCGAGTGTCGGGCTTGCCAATCCGAGAAGTGGGTATGAGCGGGCTGATGTCGGACACCGGTACGGTGGGCACACCTCAGATGTCCCAGAACAGCACCGATACCGCCCTGTCACACGGAGTCGGCGGTGGGTAGAGAGCGCCGCTCCGACTCGCGCGCCAACCGGGAAGCGATCCTCGAGGTCGCCCGCGGCGCGCCTGAAGGAGGCTCCGGAGCTGAACATGCGCGAGGTGGCGGCAGCGGCGGGCGTCAGCCGCTCGACGCTCTACCGCCACTTCCCCACTCGTGAGTCGCTGAGCGACGCGCTGCGGAGCGACGCACTCGAGGCGGCTCGGCGGGAGGTCGAGTCAGTGCTGTCGGAGCGACGGCCACCGCTGGCGATGTTGAGCCGCTTGGTCAGCGCACTCGTCGAGGTCGCGAGCGATCGGCGGCTTGGCCTGCTGAAGGCACCGCCGCAGGAACCCGCTGAAGGAGGAGCTGGTCACCGCGTTGCTGCCGGCACTCGAGCGCCTGCGCGCCGCAGTAGAGATAGCTCCCGACCCGCCCGAGCCGTTGCTTCGCGCCGCCGCCGGCCATTTCCTCGACACCTGTCTCGCGACCGGGGCCGCCGAGCCCGTCGATCCGGCCGCGGCGGCGAAGGCGCTGTTCGGCTCGCTCACGGAGCCGCTCGACCAGGGCCTCGTGGCGCTGGACCGTTCAGGTGCCCTCGTATGCCTCAACTCGCGCGCGGCGCAGATGCTCGCGCCGGAGGGCGGTGCCGAGGTGGGCGACCGGCTGATCGAGCCCAGGATCGAGGTGCTGTACGAGGATGGCTCCGCAAGTCCCCCCGACACGTATCCGCTCGCCGCGGCCGTACGCACGCAGGAGCCGCAGACGGCCGTTCGCGGACACAGGAACCGCACCGGTGCGGTGGCCTGGATCGAGGTGGCCGCCCACCCCCTCCGGTCCCCCGACGACGAGCACGTGTACGGCGGTGCTCGGCGTTCTCACCGACCTCACCGCCGAGCGCGACTGGGAGCTCCAGCGCCTGCGGCCGCCGGGCCAGCTCGGGCGCCGGCGGCCCGTGCCGCTCGACATCGCGCGCATCCTCGACGAGATCCCTCCACACCTCTTCCCGGAGCAGTTCGCGTCCGAGGCCCGCCGGCTCAGCGGCGGCCCCGTGGCGCTGTACGTGCTCGACATCGACGGCACGCATCTGCTTCGCCTGGCCGGGCCCGAGGACTTCCCGGAGCGCATCGAGGCCCCGCTGGCGCTCGGCCCGGAGCTCGCGGAGGACGGCATTCCGGAGCTGGCCGCACGCCTCGCGTCGGAGCTGCCGGGCGCGTCGATGGTTCCCATGTGGCTGCGCGGCCGGGCGATCGGCCTCCTGCTCGCACTGGCCACGCCGGCCGAGGCGCTCGCGGAGCTGGCCCGGCACGGAGCGGCGGCGATGGAGCTGGCCGGCGGCTACACCGACGTCTTCGACGCCGCCCGCCGGAGGAAGGAAACCCATCCCGCCGCCGAGCTGCAGCAGAGCCTCCTGCCGCCGCGGATCGCGCGCATCGGCGGCGGCGAGCTCGCCGGCAGCGTGCTCCCCGCCTACGAGGTCGGTGGCGACTGGTTCGACTACGTCGAGAACCGCGACGGGGCCTGGCTCGCCGTTGCCGACGCGGTGGGCAAGGGCGCCACCGCGGGCGCGCTCGGCAGCATCGCGCTTGCGGCGCTGCGCGCGGCGCGGCGGAGCGACGCCACGCTCGAGGAGGCCGCAAGGACGATGCACGAGGCGGTCTGCGACGTCTCGCGGCCGGAGTTCTTCGTGACCGCGATCGTCGCCCGCTGGAACGCCGTCTACTCGTCGCTCAGCTGGATCAACTGCGGCCACCCGCCACCGCTCGTGGTGCGTGCGGACGACACGATCGAGCAGCTCATGGCCGAGGCCGACCTCCCGCTCGGCCTCTGGGAGCGCGAGCGCAGGTTCGTGCGCCACCAGCGCCGCCTCGACCCGGGCGAGCGACTGATCCTCCACTCCGACGGCGTCACCGCGCGCCGCACGCGCGACGGGCTGTTCGGCCTCGACGGGATCGAGCGAGCGGTCCGCGAGGCCGGAAGCCGATCCGCGACGGCCACGGCGAAAGCGATTCAGGAAGCGGTGCTCACGGCAGCCGAGGACCCGCTCCAGGACGATGCCGTGGCCGTGGTGCTCGCCCCGGCGCCGCCGGCGAACGCCCATGGAGGCGGCCGAACCGGGGGCTAGCGTGCCGGGCGTGCTGAAGACCGCCCGCCGGCACCCCTCGGGGATCCTGCTGTTCGTACAGCTCGCGGCGGTGCTGCTCTACCCGTTCATGGAGGGCAACGATGCCCGGCGGGCCATCTTCAGCGCCTTCGGTATCGGGATCCTCGCGCTCGTGGTCATGGCCGTGCGCTCGACGCCGGTGCTGCTCTGGGTGAGCTTCATCTTCGCCCTCCCCGCCACGGTGCTTCTCCTGATCCAGGCGGTGACCGAGCACGACGACCTCCTCCCCTACTCCTCGGCGCTCGAGGCGGTGCTCTACTTCTACGCGGCCTACGCGCTCGTGAAGTACATGCTCGCGGACCGCGAGATCACGACGGACGAGCTGTTCGCCGTCGGCGCCACCTTCACTCTCGTGGCCTGGGCGTTCGCATACACGTTCACGGTGGTCCAGGCGATCGAGCCCGGCAGCTTCACCGCGGCCGTCGACCCCGGCGACGATCGCACGTGGATGGAGCTGCTGTTCCTGAGCTTCACGACGCTCACCAGCGTCGGCCTGAGCGACGTCGTACCGCTCAAGGCGTTCGCGCGTAGCGTCGTGATGATCGAGCAGGTGGCCGGCCTCGGATACATCGCTCTGGTCGTGTCGCGGCTCGTGAGCCTTACGGTGATCGGCCGTCGTGCCGGCGACGATCCCCCGCGCGCCGGTTAGGCTGGCGCCTCCGTGGCGGAGATCCTCTATTACGCCATCCCGTTCTTCGTCCTGCTGCTCGTGGTGGAGGCGCTCTCGTTCCGCCACGCGCGCGACGACGCCGACGACCTCATCGGCTACGAGGCGAACGACACGCGCACCAGCCTGCTGCTCGGCACGGGCAACGTGATCATCAACGTCGCCTGGAAGCTCGTGGTGCTGGCGATCTTCGTCGCGGTCTACGAGCTCAGCCCGCTGCGGCTCGACCCGGGCGACTGGTGGGTATGGGTGCTGCTCTTCTTCGCCGACGACTTCTCCTACTACTGGTTCCACCGCATCAGCCACGAGAGCCGCTTCTTCTGGGCGAGCCACGTGGTGCACCACTCGAGCACGCATTACAACCTCTCGACCGCGCTCCGGCAGACCTGGGTGCCGATGACCTACTTCCCGTTCTGGCTCTGGATGCCGGCGGTGGGCTTCGAGCCGTGGATGGTGCTGCTGGCCCAGAGCTGGTCGCTGATCTACCAGTTCTGGATCCACACCGAGCGGGTGCGGAAGCTGCCGCGCTTCCTCGAGGTCTTCCTGAACACCCCGTCGCACCACCGCGTGCACCACGGCTCGAACCAGGTCTACCTGGACCGCAACTACGGCGGGATCCTGATCATCTGGGACCGGTTGTTCGGGACCTGGGAGCCGGAGCGCGAGCGCGTGCGCTACGGCCTCACCAAGAACATCGGCACCTTCAACCCCGTCCGAGCCGCATTCCACGAGTACGTCGCGATGTGGCGCGACATCCGCAGGGCCCACCGCCTGCGCGACCGGCTCGGCGTTCTCTATCACGGCCCCGGCTGGGCGCCGCCGGGGATCGAGAGCGAAGGCACGCGGGGCTAGCCGAGAGGTTCCGCGCCGCGGCGGTGCAGCGGGACAGGCGTTTACAGCCGCCGGTGGGGAGCGTGGGCTCGTTTGCCCATGGGCTCCGCGTGGCGTGTCCTGTTGCGTGGGCGCGGTCTCCTGTTGCGCAGGCGCCCGAGGGCGGCTCCGCGGCCTGACCCCTGGGCGACTTATCCAGCATATGGACGGTCAAGCGCCCGGGTGGAGACCATTTACGCCCGACCACCCGAATGTGACGGGACGCCGAAAACAGCACCCCACCCAGCCGCCCTAGACGCCAGAGCCCACGGCCGGCACCGGCGGGTTTTCCAAGCCTGGCCAATGTTCTCAGCGCTCCGCCGGGCCGACCGCAATGCTTTGTGCGCCAATCGGGCGTCCGGGGCACGGGTTTACCGGGCGAAAGGTATGCGTTATCGGTCCCCGCGGAGACGGGTCCCTGCCGAGGGGAACAATCCGGGTGCGGGCAACTCAAGGGGGGGCATCGTGCAGATGCTTGTTGGTGGGGACAGGGAAACGATGCGGCTGCAGTGCGAAAGCTGCAGAGCGCATGCACTGATACGTGCCGAGGACTACAGGGCGCTTGTCGCGGATAGCGACGGCCACATGCGTTGCGGGGTCTGCGGCGCGCATGGGCGCTTCCTACCGACCGAGCCGACAGAGCGCGAGCGCCCCGCGCTCGTGTCCCGCTAGGCCGACCGGCCGCCCCACCATGCACTGGCCCATGACGGCGCCATCGACCCAAGGATCAGGCCCGGCTTCGATACCCACGTTCTCGTCGGCTCCCGGCCGGGTGTTCGGTTTCAACCTTCGCGCGGGTCCGCTGGCCGCGTCCGAGGCACGGCACGCGCTCTCCGCCGCCGAGGACTCGCTCTCCGAGCAGGAGCGCCAGCCGGTCCTGCTGATGCTCACCGAACTGGTGACCAACGCCGTGCGCCACGGTGAGGGGGCCGAGCGTCCGCGCGGCGTGGCCGTCAAGGTCGTGGAGTCGGAGGCCGGCGTGGGTGCGGCTGTGACGAATCCGGGCGCCGGCTTCGAATGGAACGGGCGCCAGAGCGACGATCCGCTCGAGCCCGGCGGCTTCGGCCTCGTGCTGGTGGATCGCATGTCGAGCCGCTGGGGGATCGAGCGCTCCCCCATGTCCACCACGGTCTGGTTCGAGCTGGACCGCCAGACGGGCTGAGAGGCCCAGGCCTCGCTCAGCCGGTCGTGACCGGCTCGGCGGGGACCGTCTGCTCCGCCACGGCCTCGACCACCTCGCCGGGCTCACCCTCCTCACGGGCGCAGACCACGCGGAAGGCACCGGTACCCAGCTCCGCATTGGACCTGACCGGAAGGCCGCGGATGGAGTCCCAGCCGAGGCGCTCGACCTCGAACGGGTTCATCTCGATCGCCACCGCGGGCCACTCGCACTCGGCGTTGTGCTGATCGATGGCCTTCGAGATGGCCTCGAGGTTCTTGACCTCTGCGTCGCGGGTCATCGAGCCGCAGGGGCCGCGAACACCTTGCTGTAGTGCTCGACGGTCTGCACGAGGCCCTCGCGCAGCCCAACCTCGGGCTCCCACCCGAGCAGCTGCTTGGCCCGCGTGATGTCCGGCTGGCGCACCTGCGGGTCATCCTCGGGAAGCGGCTCGAAGACCAGCTGCGACGGAGACTCGGTGAGCTCCACCACCAGCTCGGCCATCTCGAGCAGGCTCATCTCGTTCGGGTTCCCGATGTTCACCGGGTCATGGACGTCGGTGGCCTCGTTGAGGGCCACGAGGCCGCGGACGAGGTCCTGGACGTAACAGAAGCTGCGGGTCTGGGACCCGTCCCCGAACACGGTCACCGGCTGGCCGGTGAGTGCCTGGCTCAGGAAGGTCGGAACGGCGCGCCCGTCGTTGGGGCGCATCCGCGGACCGTAGGTGTTGAAGATGCGGGCGATGCAGGTGTCCACGCCCTGCTGGCGCAGGTACGCCATCGTGAGCGCCTCGGCGTAGCGCTTGGCCTCGTCGTACACGCCGCGCGGGCCGATCGGGTTCACGTTGCCCCAGTAGCTCTCGGGCTGCGGGTGCACGAGCGGGTCGCCGTACACCTCGCTGGTGGAGGCGATCATGAAGCGCGCCCGGTGCTTCTTCGCGAGACCGAGCGTGTTGTGCGTGCCGTAGGCCCCGACCTTGAGCGTGTGGAGCGGCAGCCGTGCGTAGTCGATGGGCGAGGCCGGTGAGGCCATGTGGTAGACGAAGTCGACGGGCTCGTCGATCTCATAGTGGTCCGTGATGTCGAGCATCTCGAACCGGAAGCCGGACTCGCGGATGTGCTTGATGTTGTTGAGCGAGCCGGTCTCGAGGTTGTCCACGCAGACCACGCGGTGGCCGCGCTCGAGGAGGTAATCGCAGATGTGGGAGCCGAGGAAGCCGGCGCCGCCGGTGACGAGTGAGGTGGGCATCGCCTTCAAGATAACGTCGGCCGGCCCGGGCCGCAGCATTAGCCGCGCAAATGCGCGGACTAGTTGCGCACCTCAGGCGGCCTGCCCACGGAGCGCCGGGTAGAGCGCCCGGAAGCGCTCGCGGCCCGCGCGGTAGGCCTCGACCCACTCGGGGACGGGCTCGACCACGTCCGTGGGCCGCACCGCCGCGGCCACGGCCTCCTCCACCCCGGTCCAGGTTCCGCCCGCCACGCCTCCGAGCAGCGCCGCGCCGAAGGCGGCTCCCTCGTCAGCGGCCGTTCGCTCCAGCGGCAGCTCCAGCACCGAGGCCACGATCCGCAACCAGAGGTCGCTGCGCGCCCCTCCGCCCGAGACCCGGCCGACCACGGGCGCTGCGCCCATCCCCACGAGCAGGTCGAGCGAGTCGCGCAGTCCGTACGCCACCCCTTCCAGCACGGCGCGCGCGAGCGCGCCCCGGTCGTGGCGCACCGACAGGCCCACGAAGGCGCCCCGGGCATCGGGGTCGGCGTGGGGCGTGCGCTCGCCGGAGAGATAGGGCAGGAACGTGAGCCCCTCTGCCCCGGGCTCCCACCGCTCCGCCTCCGCCACCAGATCCGCGAATGGCTCATCCGCCGCCGCAACGTCGCGCAGCCAGCGCAGCGAGCCCGCCGCGGACAGCATCACCCCCATCGCGTGCCAGGTGCCGGGCACGGCGTGGCAGAAGGTGTGCAGGCGCGCCTCCGGATCGGCGGCGTAGTCCTCCAGCGCCACGAACACCACTCCGGAGGTGCCGAGCACCACGGACGCCGGGCCGGGGCGGTCGACCCCGACACCCAGCGCACCCGCCGCCTGGTCCCCGGCGCCGGCCGCTACCGGAACTCCGTCCACCTGACCCGACACCGCCGGCGACTCGAGCACGCGGGGGAGCCAGCCCTCGTCCACCTCGAGCGCTGAGAGGACCGAGTCCGACCAGCGCCGGTGGGCCACGTCGAACAGCAGCGTGCCGCTGGCGTCGGCCACGTCCACGGCCTTCTCGCCGCAGAGGCGCAGCCGCACGTAGTCCTTCGGGAGGAGGACGGAGGCGATCCGCCCGTAGAGGTCGGGCTCGTGACGGCGCATCCACAGCAGCTTCGGGGCCGTGAAGCCGGTCAGCGCCCGGTTCCCCGTATGCGCGATCAGCTCGTCGAGGCCGATGAGGCGCTCGATCTCGGCGCACTCCTCGGCGGTGCGCTGGTCGTTCCAGAGGATCGCCGGCCGCAGCACCCGGTCCTCTGCATCGAGCGCCACGAGCCCGTGCATCTGGCCCGACAGCCCGATGCCGGCGGGCGGCCCGGCGCCGCCAAGCTCGTCCAGCACGACCTGCGCCGCCTCCCACCACAGCTCCGGCTCCTGCTCGGCCCAGCCGGGCCTCGGCGTGTCGAAGCCGTAGCCGCGTTCTGCACGGGCAACTATCGAGCCGTCCTCGGCGAGCGCGATGCCCTTGACCGCGGTGGTCCCGACGTCGAGCCCGACTGCGCTCACGCGCCGAGCGCGGCGTACACGAGCTCGTAGGCGCGAACGGCGTCCTTCTCCTTCTGCGCCGCCGCCAGCGCCGCATCGTCGATGCGGCCGGCCACGCCGTCGATGAAGTTCCACTGCTCCACCGAGCGGCGCACGGCTGCCACCTGGTCCTCGGTGTACGGGTAGAGGTCGAACCCGAGCCGCTCGCCGCCGTTCCCGTAACCGGCACGACGCAGCTCGAGAGCCAGCTCGAGCGTCTCCATGAAGGCCGTGGCGCCGACCATGTTGTCGTCGTCGAAGGTGCCCCAGCCGGAGTTCGCGTGCTGGTGTCCCAGCAGCCCCTCGGCGGCGAGCAGTGCGGCGTACTCGGGCAGGTGCTCGCCGTTCATCAGCAGGTGCTGCCAGTCCATGTTCACCTGCACGTTGTCGATCCCCTCCGCGCGCAGCTTGTGGATCACGTGCAGGGTCATCCCGATGTTGCGCATCAGGATCTTCATCGCCGGCTCCGAGTTCTTGTGCTCGAGGAGGAGCTTCACCCCATGTCCGTCGCACACCTCGGCGGCCTCGCCGATGCCCTCGATCAGCCAGCGCCAGGAGTCCGCGTAGGGCGCCTGGAACGGGTAGTTGTAGCCCTCGATCCCGGGCCAGACGATGAAATGGGCGCCGATGCCGCCGGCGAAGTCGGCTGCCTCCGTGGCGAGCCGGCGCGCCGCATCGCGTGTGGCCGGGTCGGGTGACACGAGCCCGCCGCGCCCGAAGCGCGGGTCGAGGTGCAGGCCGCTGGCCACGGCGTAGATGTCGTGGTCGCCCAGAGCGCCCCGTACCGCGTCGAGGTTGTCGGGCGAGAGCTCCTGCGGGTAGTGGAACTCGTATCCGTCCATCAGAGAGCCGAGGCCCTCCACGGCGCGGTGGACCTTGTCCGGCATCGGCTCGTCGGCCCACTGCGGCTGGTATCCCGCGGGCACGAAGCGGGTGACCATCGGCCCCAGCGCCCAGATCCCCAGGCTGGTCTTCACCGGCGGCTCCTCCTGTTGGCATCGGTGGATAGCTTGTGCGCGTGGACACTCCAGGCGTGGGACTGCTCGGCTACGCGTTCATGGGCAGGGCGCACGCCCACGCCCTGATCACGCTCCGGCACATGACGGGGCCGCCTCCCATCGCGCCCCGGCTGGTGGTGGCGGCGGGACGCGACGAGGCCCAGCGCGCCGAGTTCGCCGAGCGCTTCGGCTTCGCGCGCCACGTGGCCGACTGGGCCGAGGTGGTGGCCGACCCCGAGGTCGAGGTGGTCGAGAACCTGCTGCCGAATCACCTCCACGCCGAGCCGGCGATCGCCGCTGCCCGAGCCGGCAAGCACGTGCTCTGCGAGAAGCCGCTGGCGCTCGACGCGGACCAGGCGCGGGACATGCTCGACGCGGTAGCCAAGGCCGGCGTGGTTCACATGTGCGCGTTCAACTACCGCTTCGTGCCGGCCGTGCGGCGAGCGCGGGAGATGCTCGAGGCGGGCGAGCTCGGCGAGGTGCACCATTTCCGGGGCGTCTACCGCCAGTCGTGGGGCGCTGATCCCGAGCGGGCCGAGGTCTGGCGCTTCGACGCCGCCCGGGCCGGCGGTGGCGCGCTCGGAGACCTCGCCTCGCACGTGATCGACATGTCGCGCTACCTGGTCGGGGAGATCGAGACGGTGGCCGCGCACGCGGCCACGTTCGTGCCCGGTCGCAGCGTCGACGACGCCGTGGCGGCGTCCGTGGCCTTCGCAGGCGGCGCGATCGGGACGATCGAGGCCACGCGCTTCGCCACGGGCGAGCTCAACCGCTTCACCTGGGAGATCAACGGCTCCGAAGGCTCGCTCGAGTTCGATCTCGAGCGCCTGAACGAGCTCGTGGTGAACGGGAAGCGCACGCTCGTGAACCCCGACGGCTGGTGGCCTCCCGGCCATGTGCTCGGCTGGGAGCACACCTTCGTGTTCGAGCTGCGGCGCTTCCTCGACGCGGTGGCCGGGCGGGTGGACGTGGCGCCGCACGGGGCCACCTTCGAGGACGGGCTGCGGGCGGCCGAGGTGGGCGATGCGATCCTCGCGTCCGCGCGCGAGGGCCGGCACGTCCGTCCCGGGGCCTGAGCGGGGCTCAGACCGCGACCGCACGACCGGTGTCCGCCGCCTCGTACAGCGCGGCGATCGTCCGCGCCTGTGCCACGGCATCGTCACGACCGAAGGGATGCTCGATCTCCTTCGCGCACGCGCGCGCGAAGACCTCGAGCTCGCACGCGTAGGGGTCGGCGCGCTCCGCCTCCACCCGCGATGCCTCGCCCTCGGCCCCGCGGACCTCGATCACGGGCTCGCGCGAGTGCCAGGGGTCGTCCAGGAACAGGGAGCCCTGTTCGGCGACCACCTCGAGCTCGTCCCGGGCGGCGAGATCGAAGCCGCAGTCGAAGTGGGCCAGCGCGCCACTCGGGAAGCGCATCGTGGCCACGAACCGGCTGTCCACGGTGTCCCCGATGCTCTGCGCCGTGACCTCCTGGGGATCGCCGAGCAGCAGCCGCGCGCCCGAGACGCAGTAGCAGCCCACGTCCATCAGGGCTCCGCCGTCCAGGTCGGGAGCCCAGCGCACGTTCTCACCGGCCGCGAGCGGGAACGAGAACGCGCCGCGCACCAGGCGGAGCTCGCCCAGCTCGGCCGCCAGCTCCCGGAGCCGCTCGGCCTGCGGATGGTGGCGCCACATGAACGCCTCGGCCAGCAGGCGATCGTTGCGCTCGGCCGCGTCGAAGGCGCGCTCCACCTCCTCCGGGTGGCGGGACAGCGGCTTCTCGCAGAGCACGTGCTTGCCCGCCTCCAGCGCCCTCACCGACCACTCGATGTGCAGCGAGTTGGGCAGCGGGATGTACACCGCGTCCACCCCGGGGTCCGCGAGCACCTCCTCGTAGGAGCCGAGCGCGCGCGGCACGTCCAGCTCGCCCGCCTGCTTGCGGGCACGGTTGGGATCGCGCGACCCGATCGACACGACCTCCACGTCCGCGGCCTCGTGCGCGCCGGCCACGAGCTTTTCGTTGATGTTCGCGGTGCTGAGGAGCCCGAGCCGCAGCGTCATCCCCAGGAGCCCTCGTTCATGGGCCGGAAGGACACGGTCATCATCCGCAGTCCCTTCGGGCGCGAGACCACGAACCACGCCACGTCCGCCACCTCCTCGGCGCTCATCATCCCTTCGAGCTCCGGCATGTCCGGCGTGCGCCCCGCACCCATGGCGAAGTCGGTGGCGATGCCGCCCGGGCAGAGGTTGGTCACGCGCACCCCGAGCTCGCGCATCTCGTGGTCGAGCGAGCGCGTGAAGCCGAGCTGCCCGAACTTGGAGGCGTTGTAGACCGTCTCTCCGGGAAAGCCGCGCAGCCCCGCCACCGACGACAGCGAGATGAAGTCGCCCTTCGACTCGATCAGGTGCGGGAGCGTGGCGCGCGCGGTGTGGAGCGTGCCCTTGAGGTTCACGTCGATCATCTCGTCCACCTGCTCGGGCGTGAGCTCGAGGAAGGGTCCGTAGGCGCCCACGCCGGCGTTGGCCACGACCGCGTCAAGGCCGTCCAGCTCCTTCACCGCGGTGGCCACCGCGGCGTCCACCTGAGCGCGATCGCGCACGTCGCAGACAAGTCCGAGCGCGTTCTCGAGCCCGAGATCGCTGCCGCTGCGCGAGGCACATGCCACGCGCCAGCCCTCGTCGGCGAAGCGGCGGGCCACCGCGGCCCCTACGCCCTTGCTCGCACCGGTGACGAATAGCGCAGCTATAAGCGTCCGGCCTGCGCCTGCCGGCGCCGCGAGACCGAGTCGACCGTGACCGCCAGCAACAGCACTCCGCCCGTGATCACGAACTTCTCGCCCGAGCCGAGGCCGAGCAGCCCGAGCCCGTTGTCGATCGAGGCGATCACGAGCGAGCCGAGCAGCGCGCTCTTGATGTGCCCGCGCCCGCCGAACAGCGACGTGCCGCCGATCACCGCGGCGGCGATCGAGTAGAGGAGGATGGACCCGCCGCCGGCGTTCGTGTCCACCGAGCGCAGGCGCGACGCGAGGATGATCCCTCCCACCGCCGCCATCAGCGAGCAGATCGCGAAGACGTAGATGCGGATGCGGTCGACGTTGATGCCGGCCCGGCGCGCCGCCTCGGCGTTGCCGCCCACGGCGTACACGTAGCGCCCGAAGCGCGTCCGGCCGAGCACGAAGCTCCAGAAGAGGAGCAGCACCGCCACCAGCACGCCCACGTACGGGATCCCGCGATCCTGGTTCGCCACGTACACGACCACGCCCAGCGCGATGGCAAGCCCCGCCACGCGCAGCGCGGGGAGCAGATACGGCTCCTGCTCGAGGCCGGCCTTGCGCCGCACGCGGATCTCGTTCAGCTGGGTGGCCGCGTAGAGCGCCACGCACACCAGCATGAGCATCCACGCGGTCCCCTCGGACAGGAAGTCGTTGGCCAGGTTGATGATGAAGTCGTCCTGGAGGATCACGGTGCCGCGGCTGCCTATCAACAGGAGCACCACGCCGTTCCAGGCGATCAGGCCGGCGAGCGTGACCACGAACGAGGGGATGCCGACCTTCGCGAACAGGATCCCGTGCCAGGTTCCGATCGCGGCCCCGGCCGCGAGCGCCGCGACGATCGCCACGACTGTCGGCACCTCGTTGCCGTCGGGGATCAGGAGGATGGTGGCGATCACGCCCGCCACGCCCGATACGTAGCCCACCGACAGGTCGATCTCGCCGAGCAGCAGCACGAAGACGATGCCCATGGCGATCGTGGTGTAGGCCGCCGACTGCACGATCAGGTTCACGAAGTTCGAGGCGGTGAGGAAGCGGTCGTTCTGCGTCTGGAAGACGACGGCGATGATGATCAGCCCGAAGATGATCGGGAGCGAGCCGAGCTCGCCCGACTTGACGTCCGTCCACCAGCGCTGCGCGACCTCGCGCAGAGTGGTGCCGGTGGCCGGAGCCGCTCCGGCCGCGGCGCTCACGCCGTCACCTCGGCCGCGTCGAGCTCGTCGATGCCGGGCACCTTCGACAGCTTGCCGGCGGTGATCGCCTGGACCACCTCCTGCTGGTTCGTCTCGGTGCGCTTGTACTCGGCCACGTTCTGGCCGAGCCGCAGGACCGTGATCGAGTCGGCCACCTCGAAGACGTCGTGAAGGTTGTGGGACACGATGACCACGGCGAGCCCCTGCTCGCCGAGGCGCTTTACCAGGTCGAGCACCTGGCGGGTCTGCGCAACCCCGAGCGCCGCGGTGGGCTCGTCGAGGATCACCACCCGCGAGTTCCACATGACGGCCTTGGCGACGGCCACGGACTGGCGCTGTCCGCCGGAGAGGCTCGCCACACCCTGGCGCACCGAGCGGATGGTGGTGACCGAGAGCTCGCCGAGCGTCTTCAGCGCACGCGACTCCATCTCGATCTCGTTCAGCCGGTGGAGCGAATCCAGCTCCTCGCGACCGAGGAACATGTTCTGTACTACGTCGAGGTTGTCCGCCAGCGCCAGGTCCTGGTACACGACCTCGATTCCGAGCCGGGCCGCGTCCTTGGGCCCGTGGATGCTCACTTTGTTCCCCTCGAAGAGGACCTCGCCGCCGTCGATGTTGTGGATGCCGGCAATGCACTTGATGAGCGTGGACTTGCCGGCCCCGTTGTCCCCCACGAGCGCCATGACCTCACCGACGTTCACGTGGAAGTCCACCTCGTGGAGGGCCATTACGGCGCCGAAGCGCTTGGTGACCCCACGCAGCTCCAGCACCGGTGTGTCGCTCACTCTCTCTCCTCTCACGCTCCGGGTGCGCCCGGGGCGCCTGACGGCGCCCCGGGCCTCCCCAGTCGGCCTAAAGGCCGAGCTTCTCGCAATTCGCCGCGACCTTACCGGCGCAGATATCCGCCTTCGTCGGGAAGTCCGCCTCCCCGAGGTAGTCCTTGATGTTGTCCTTCGTGATCGCTATCGGCTCGAGCAGAACCGACGGGACCTTCTGCTTTCCGTTGTCGACCGGGGTCGTGGTCGCGTTCGGCTTCTCGCCCTTGGCAAGCGCGATAGCCAGATCCGCAGCCGCGCCGGCCTCCTCCTTGGTGGGCTTGTACACCGTCACGCACTGGTCTCCGTTGACGATGTTCTGGATGCCCTCCAGCGTCGCGTCCTGGCCGGTGACCGGGACCTGCGGCAGCTTGCGCTGCTTCAGGGCCGAGATCGCCGCGTTGCCGAGGCCGTCGTTGGCCGCGAGCACGCCGTCGACCTTGTTGTTGTTCTTCTGCAGCATCTGCTCGAAGATCGTCAGCGCCTTCTGGTTGTCCCAGTCCGGCACGGACTGATCGTCGATCTTCTTCCAATCACCCGAGTCGAACTTCGGGTCGATGACCGAGTCGTAGCCGTTCTTGAACAGCGTCGCGTTGTTGTCCGTGGGCGACCCGTTGAGCACCGCGATCTGGGCTCCCTGCTTGTTGCCCACGCAGTCCACGAGGCCCTGGCCCTGGAGCTTGCCGACCTTCTCGTTGTCGAACGAGACGTAGTAGTCGTTGGCATCCGTGTCGAGCGTCAGGCGGTCGTAGTCGATCACCTTCACGCCCTGCGACTTCGCGTTCGCCTCGATCGCCGCGCCCGAACCGGAGTCCAGGTTCACGAGCAGGATGACCTTCGCCCCGTTCGTGATCGCCTGCTCGGCCTGCTGCTGCTGGGTGGACTTGTCGCCCTCGGCGTTCGAGATGGTCGCGTCCACGCCGGCCTGCGTCGAAGGCCTTCTGAAGCAGCGGCCGGTCGTAGGTCTCCCAGCGCACCGAGGACTTCGAGTCGGGAAGCAGCACCGCGACCTTGCCGGCCTTTCCGCCGCCGTCCCCACTGTCGCCGCTGCTGTCGTTGTCGTCGTCGCCGCAGCCGGCCGCCACAGCCCCCATCGCAAGAGTCACGGCTGCCACCGCGCTCCAGATCCTTGTCCTCCTCACAGTGATTCTCCTCTCCTAGCGGGTGGGTGTTATTACATACCTGAACTCACGCGGCGCTCACGGTCCCCGCTATCCGTGCCGCCACTGCCTCACCGGACTGCGCGATGGCCAGCGCGAGTGCGCCGAGCAGGTTCGCACGTTCTCCGAGCTCGCCGGCCACCACCTCGAGATCCTCCGTGGCCGCCGGGAGCGCGTACCGCTCGATCGACTCCCGCAGGGGATCGAGCAGCAGTTCGCCCGCCGTGCTCAGATCTCCTCCTACCACCACCATCTCGGGATTGAAGAGATTGCACAGGCCGGCCACAACTCTGCCGACGGCGCGGCCGGCGTCGGCGATCGCCCGGCGCCCGCCCGGGTCTCCGTCGCGCGCCATGGCGATGATGCTCTCGACCGTCAGGCCGTCACCGTGGTTCGGGCGAAGCAGCGCCACGAGCGCAGGCCCTGACGCAAGCGTCTCCAGGCAGCCGCGGTTCCCGCAACGGCAGATCTGGCCCTGCTCGTCCACCAGCACGTGACCGATCTCGCCCGCCATTCCGCGATGCCCGTGGTAGGGGCGCCCGTCCACGATCAGGCCCGCGCCGATCCCCGAGGAAAGCTGGATGTAGGCGGCGCTGCTCACGTTTCGCCCGGCGCCGAGCGTGACCTCCGCGAGCGCTCCCAGATTGGCGTCGTTGTCGAGGTGTACCGGGAAGCCGATTCGCTCCTCGAGCTCGTCTGCGACATCCACGTTTGCCCAGCCGGCGAGGATCGGGCTCGGGTGCAGGGCGCCGCGCGCGTGGTCCACCGGACCGGGCAGAGCCATGCCGGCGCCGAGCACGCGCTCGCTGTCCACGCCGCCCTCGTCGAGCACGTGCTCCACCAGGTCGGAGGCATGCTCGAGCGCCCCCGGAGCGTCACGATCCACGTTCAGGCGCACGCTCGCCTCCGCGAGCACGGTGCGGCCCAGGTCGCTCACCGCGACGCGGATCTTGTCGTGGTCGAAGTCGATTCCGACCGCGGCGCCGGCGGATGGGTCGAGCGCAAGCTGCACCGGAGGGCGTCCCTGGCGTCCCGCCGGCGCGAGCGTTTGCTCCACCACGAGACCGGCACGCTGCAGCTCGCCTATCACCGACGAGACCGTGGACGCGGACAAGCCCGTCTGCCGCGCGATGTCGGCCCGGCTCGCGGTGCCGTCGTGGCGGAGGGCATCCACTATTCGAAGTCGGTTGAGCTCACGAAGTGATTCGAGCGATCCGGACATCGCCAGGCCGACCCTCCCCGATCCGGCGTTTGTTTGTCAAGGGTCTGCAGAAAATGCAGGCTCGAGAGCTCAGGTTTTCTCCGAACCCCTGACAAACCCGCCTCGCGCCCGCTCCAGGGGCGGCGGCGCGGTAGGTTGAGGCGGTGGCGACGGAGCCCAAGACCGCTTTCGTGACCGGCGGGTCCGGGTTCATCGGCGGCCATCTGGTGCGGCGGCTGGTGACCGAGGGCTGGCGGGTACGGGCGCTCAGCCGCTCTGACCGGTCCGCGGGCACGGCGGCTGCGCTCGGTGCCGAGCCGGTGCGCGGCGACCTCGATGACGTGGCCTCCATGACCGAGGGCGCACGTGGCGCCGCGGTCACGTTCCACCTGGCCGCCCACCTGGGCCAGTGGGGCGAGCCCGAGGAGTTCGAGCGCGGGAACGTGACCGGCACGAAGAACGCGCTCAAGGCCTCCGCGGACGCAGGCGTGAGGCGCTTCGTGCACTGCGGCACCGAGGCGGCTCTGATGGCGGGCGAGCCGCTCGTGCACGTGGACGAGACGGCGCCACGCCGGCCGGACTCGAAGGCGCTCTACTCGGCCACCAAGGCGCGCGCCGAGGCGGCGGTGATCGCCGCCAACCGGGACGGGTTCGAGACCGTCTCGCTGCGGCCCCGCTTCGTCTGGGGAGCGGACGACACCACGCTGCTGCCGAACATCGTCGCGATGGTGCGCGCCGGGCGCTTCATGTGGATCGACGGCGGCGGGCACCGCACGGACATCACCCACGTGGACAACGTCGTGGAGGGACTGCTGCTCGCCGCCGAGCGCGGCCGCCCCGGCGAGGTGTACTTCGTGACGGACGGCGAGCCCGTGGTGTTCCGCGAGTTCTTGTCCGAGCTGATCAGCTCTCAGGGCATCGAGCCCCCGACCCGCTCGATCCCCGGCTGGGTGGCGCGGCTGGCCGCGCCCGCCGCCGAGGCCGCCTGGCGAACGCTGCCGCTGAAGGGCGAGCCGCCCGTGACCCGCTTCGCCTATTGGGTGTCCGCCCAGGAGTGCACGATCGACATCTCGAAGGCGCGGCGCGAGCTGGGCTACGCGCCGAAGGTGTCGAAGGAGCAGGGGCTCGCCGAGCTGCGGGCCGCGTCGGCCTAGTAGTTGCTGTCGACCCAGGCGAGCCAGGTCTCGCGGGCC
This sequence comes from uncultured Thermoleophilaceae bacterium, assembly GCA_963759625.1. Taxonomy (GTDB): domain Bacteria; phylum Actinomycetota; class Thermoleophilia; order Solirubrobacterales; family Thermoleophilaceae; genus JACVRW01. Next base: position 40,695 of record CAVXAD010000009.1, read on the forward strand.
GCGAACTGCTCCTCGGCTGCCTGCAGCTCGGTGAATGCGGAGAGCTCGCCGGGCGAGCCCCGCGCCGCGTCGTAGCGCGCGAAGTGCCTGTCCCGGCGCTCGCGCGCCGCATGGAGCCGGTCGACCGCGTGGTCGCGGCTGGTGCTGTGGTCTGTCATATGGCTGCCTTCAGCCCTCGGCATCGGGCCTCGCGCAAGGAGAGGGATGACCTTGCGCGAGGGGTAAGAGTCGTTCGTACGGGGGGGACGTTACGACACCTTGTCCGGCAGGCCTCTCAGTCGTGGGACCGCGCGTCCCGGACGAGCACCCGCGGGCTGTCGAGCACGAGGCCGCGGCGACGCAGGCCGGTGAGCCGCGGCTCCTCCTCTGCAAGGGTGACGAGCGTGGCGTAGTCCGCCCGCCAGCGGACCGTCAGCGCAGTTGCGTCGATGGCGGTGGGGCGACCATCGATCTCGTAGCGAACGCCGAAGTGGCCCTGGTCGATCGCCAGGGCCAGATTGCTGCCGCCGCCGACGATCAGCGGTGGACAGGATCCCCCGTGGGCCGCGAGGGGCGTGACCACGATTGCCTCCACACCCGGCGCCACGATCGGGCCCGCGGCCGCCATGGTGTAGCCGCTGGAGCCGAATGGCGTGGCCACCACCAGCCCATCCCCGGAGACTCGGGCGTAGAGCACCTCGTCGACCGTGACGGAGACGATGATCTGCCCCGGGCCGTCGCGGACCACCCCAACGTCGTTGATGGCCACCGCGCCGGGCGCCTCGTGCTCGGCCACCTCGAGTCCCGGGACCGCCGTCGCCGTCCAGCGTCCGGCGACGATCTGCTCGAGCGCCATGGACACACGGTCGCCTCTCACCGACGTCAACACACCCACGCTGCCACAGGCCACTCCGAGCACGGGACACGAAGCCTGCGCGCCTGCGTGCAGCGCCAGCAGCATGGTCCCGTCCCCACCGAGAGCGAGCACCAGGTCACAGTCCGCCGCGTCCACCGGGTTGACCAGCGGGCGCTCCCAGCCGGGGCCGGGTATCTGGCCGATCGCCACCCCATGAGCGGATGCCCACGCGTCGACCGCCTCGATCACACTTCCCGACGCGACGAGTCGGGTGGATGACGAGGCCCACCTGACGCATGGCCGGCTTCGGCCGAGCGGGGTGACCGGACAGCTCGGAGCGGTTCAAGCCCGTCGCAGCGCGCGCCGGAGAACCCCGGGGTGGCGCCCCATCTTCGGCCCGAGCTTGAGAGCCAGGAGCGTGAGGGCGAGCCAGGGCCGCAGGTGTGGCCGGATCCGCTGGATCCGGCCATCCGCGGCGAGCTCGAAGACCATGGCGTCCCCGATCTTGAGCGGGCCCACCGCGGCGTCGCCCACGACCACCCGGACGTCGCCCTCGCCGACCTCCTCCCGCCAGCGGAGCCCGGTCATGCTCCCGTAGACCGCGGTCAGGAGGACGCGAAGGTCGGTCTGCCCGCGGAAGACCATGCGGCCGGAGAGCGGCGAGACCAGCTCGGCGTCGGGCGCGAGCGTCTCCATCATCCCGTCGATGTCATCCGCCTGGGAGGCGGCCCGGTAGCGCGCCACGGCATCGTCCACACGGCCATTCTGCCAGGCGGTCGTGGGACTCGGTCAGCCCGCTCCCCATGCCGGAGGCGAGCATGCCGTCGCGCTCCTCGGAGGTGTGGAAGAGCGACCGGGCGGGCCCATCCGTGCAAGTCGCCGCTAGCGTCCCGGGCCTGTACTCGACCTTCACCCCGGCGCGCTGAGCAGCGCGTCCACGAACATCGCGTCCTCAATCAACATCAACCCAGTCGGCCCGGCGGCGGAAGAGCTCCCCGAGGAGTTTCAGCCGCGTACGCTGCGCCGCCGTGCGCTGCAGGCGATGCTCGCGCTCGGCCTCCTGGGGGCGATCGTCCTGGTCACGCCGGGGCTCGGCGACGTACGACATCTCCTGGCCGACGCAAATCCCGCCTGGCTGGCATTGGCGACGCTGCTGGAAGGCCTGTCCCTGGCGTCCTATGTGGTCATGTTCGGGCCGATCTTCTGTACCGGGCTCGGCTGGCGCAGAAGCTGGCAGATCGGCGGCTCGGAGCTCGCGGCGGGGTCGCTGGTTCCGGCCAGCGGCGCCGCCGGGCTTGCGCTCGGCGCCTGGGTGCTGCACCGGGGTGGCATGGACGGCGAGCGGATCGCCCGCCGTTCCGTCGCGTTCTTCTTGATCAAGAGCTCGGTGAACTTCGTCGCCGTGGCCGTGGTGGGAACGGCGATGGCGCTCGGCGTCGGGCCGGAACTGTCGCCATGGCTGACCATCGTGCCCGCGGTCGCGGCCACGCTGGCGCTCGGCGGAGTGGTCGCGGTCGCCGGAATCGGGCCCGGTGGGGCCCCGGCGCCGGACGCGTCCCGGCGGAAGCGCACCACAAGTGCCGTGAGGAAGGCGCTGACCGAGGGGAGCTTCGAGGCCCTGAAGATCCTGCGTTCCGGAAACGGCCGCGTGCTGGCGGGGTCGATCGGCTACTGGGCCTTCGACAACGCGGTGCTCTGGGCCACGTTCCATGCGTTCGACCTGTCCCCGCCGCTCACGGTGATCCTCATGGGCTACCTGATCGGCCAACTCGGCGGGCTGCTTCCGATTCCGGGTGGAATCGGCGGCATCGACGGCGGGTTGATCGGAACCCTCATCGTCTACGGCGCGCCGGCGGCGGGCACGGCCGCCGCCGTGCTCGCCTACCGGGTGATCCTCTTCTGGCTGCCCCTCGTGGTCGGCGGCGTGGCGTTCAACTCGCTGAGGCGAAACATGCCCAGCGGCAACGAACTGGCGTCGTGCCAGCCGGCCATAGCCGCGCAGGTCCAGTTACCGGTCACCCAGGGGCGCTGAGGCCGTCGGCCGATGTTGAGGTCGAGTCGCCTTGCATGTCGATTCGGCCGAACCCAGTTCGTGTAGGGGGTGAGAGGCCCGCAAGGCGCGGGCGCACAACCACCGGGAGGGAGCACGAGCCAAATGACCAGAGTCGTCGTGTACAACCACTTGACGCTCGATGGCGTGATGCAGGCACCGGGCAATCCCGACGAGGACCGTCGCGGCGGCTTCGAGCACGGCGGCTGGCAGCCTCCGTACGGCGACTCGGTCATGCAGAGCCAAGCGGGAGAAGGAATTGCCCAGGCCGGGGCCCTGCTGCTCGGGCGATGGACCTACGAGAAGTTCGCCGCTGTCTGGCCCAACCAGCCGGATGACAACCCCTTCACCGCGGTGATGAACAACTTCAAGAAGCACGTTGCGTCCACCACGCTGGCGGAGCCGCTCTCGTGGAGCAATTCCACGCTCCTCGAGGGCGACGCGGCAGAGGCCGTGGCCGGGCTCAAGGCGCAGCCGGGCAAGGATCTCGTGGTGCTCGGCAGTGGAAGCCTGGTCCAGTCGCTGATGCGGCGCAACCTCGTGGACGAGTACGTGCTCCCGATACACCCGCTCGTGCTGGGGTCGGGCCGCCGACTCTTCACCGACGGCGGGGCATTCGCCGCTCTCCGGCTCGTCGACACGAAGACGACGACCACCGGCGTCGTGATCGCGACCTACCACCCGGCCGAGCCGGCATCGCACTAACCCCAGGGAGGAGCACCCGATGAAGCAATATCTGCTCAGCGTCTATCAGCCCGGAGAGACTCCGCCGCCCGAGGTGACCTGGAGAAGGTGAGGCGGGACATCGACGTCCTGCACCAGGAGCTCAAGGCCGCCGGCGCGTGGGTCTTCGCCGGCGGGCTGCACGCCCCCAGCACCGCCACGGTGGTGCGGCCCCGCGACGGCGAGGTGCTCACGACCGACGGCCCGTTCGCCGAGGGCAAGGAGCACATCGGCGGGTTCACGATCATCGAGGCGCCCGACCTCGACTCCGCGCTCGAATGGGGCCGCAGGGCCGCCCAGGCGACCACCCTTCCGATCGAGGTGCGGCCGTTCCGAGACGATGCCGAGCACTGATGTCTCCCGGGCCGGCGCTCCCCGCAGCGGAGATCGAACGTGTATTCCGGGAGGAGTACGGCCGCGCGGTGGCCGTCCTGGTCCGCGTCTTCGGTGACATCGACGTCGCCGAGGAGGCGGTCCAGGACGCGTTCACCGCGGCCGTTGGACGCTGGCCGTCGACCGGGCTGCCCCCGAGTCCGGCGGGATGGATCATCACCACCGCCCGCAACCGGGCGATCGACCGCCTGCGCCGGGAGGCGTCCCGCGAGGACCGGCACGCCCAGGCCGCCCTGCTGCACGCCCGCGACGAACCGGCCGAGGAGGGCGCCGTGCGCGACGACCGGCTGCGCCTGATCTTCACCTGCTGCCACCCGGCGCTCGCCTCAGGCGCGCAGGTCGCGCTGACGCTCCGGCTCCTGGGAGGGCTCACCACCGCGGAGATCGCGCGCGCCTTCCTGGTACCCGAGCCGGCCATGGCCCAGCGGCTGGTCCGGGCCAAGGGCAAGATCCGCGACGCGAGCATCCCCTACCGGGTGCCGAGCGAGGCCGACCTCCCGGGCCGCCTCCAGGCCGTGCTGGCCGTGGTCTACCTCATCTTCAACGAGGGCTACACGGCGAGCTCGGGCGAGCGGCTTGTCCGCGAGGACCTCTGCAGCGAGGCCATCCGCCTCGGCCGGCTCCTGGCCGAGCTGATGCCCGACGAACCGGAGGTCATGGGACTGCTCGCGCTGATGCTGCTCGTCGAGTCGCGTCGGGCAACCCGCACCACAGCGGACGGCGACCTGGTGCTGCTGGCCGATCAGGATCGCAGCCGCTGGGATCGCGGGCTCATCGCCGAAGGCCAGGCCATCGTCCGGCAGTGCCTGCGGCGCAACCAGCCCGGTCCGTACCAGATCCAGGCCGCCATCAACGCCGTCCACAGCGACGCGCCGGCTGCGGCCGCCACGGACTGGCGGCAGATCCTGCAGCTGTACGACCAGCTGCTGTCGCTCGGCCCCACCCCGGTCGTGGCGCTCAACCGCGCCGTGGCGGTCGCCGAGGTCGAGGGACCGGACGCGGCCCTCGCCCTCATCGACGATCTCGACCTCTCCGGCTACCACCTGTTCCACGCCATCCGCGCCGACCTGCTCCGGCGCCTCGGCCGCGACTCCGAAGCGGCGACGGCGTACGAGGCGGCGATCGCGCGCACCGAGAACGCGAGCGAGCGCGACTTCCTGGAGCGCAGCCGGCAGGCGCTCGCCCAAGCTTGACGGGCCGTCCGCCGCGCGCGCCTCGTCGCGGTGCAATGGTCTCGTCCCGTGTCTCCCGCGGCGCGTGCCTTTAGGGCCTGCCACGCTGCAATCGCTGTGGCGTTTCTGGGTGCCGTCGGCTACGTCTGGTGGTGCGCCCTCACGGGAAGGCGGGATCGCGGGCTGCATCTTGCCGTTGTCGCGCTCGTGGCCGAGGGGGCGGTCGTCACCGCGAATCACGGCGACTGTCCGCTGGGGCCCCTCCAAGAGCGCCTTGGTGATCCCATCCCGCTGTTCGAGCTGGTGCTCTCGCCGACCGCGGCGCGGCGCGCGGTGCCGACGCTCGGACTCATCACGGTTGCCGGTCTCACGCTGCTCGTGCGTCGGAGTCCGCGAAAGACCTGGCCGGCCGGCGCCTAGGCATGGCGGCGGGTATGGTCTGCCCCCGCCGGGTCTCCCTGTGACCCGCCCGATGAGACGAGGGACGACGGGACGATGCTGACAGCGTTGCGCGGCCGCATCGCCCTTGCCGCGGTGAAGCGGACGTTGCCCGCCCGGATGGTCGCCGATCCGGTTGCGGCGCTGCCGGAGGGGCTCCACGCGGCGATCGTCGGGTCCGGTTCACCGCTACCGGATCCCCGGCGCGGGAACCCCTGCGTGGCGGTCATCGCCGGGCAGCGCGTGTTCATCGTCGACGCCGGCGAGGGGGCGTCCGAGACGCTCAACCGGATGCAGATCGCGCCCCAGCGCATCGAGGCCGTTCTGCTGACCCACTTCCACTCCGACCACATCGGCGGGCTCGGCAGCCTCGCCATCCAGCGCTGGGCCGCAGGTCGGGCGACAACGCCGATGCGGGTCCTCGGCCCGCCCGGCGTCGAACGGGTCGTCGCGGGTTACAACGAGGCCTACGCGATGGACTCGGGGTACCGCACCGCCCACCACGGCGAGGACGTCCTCCCCTCCGCCGGGGCCGGCATGACGGCCGAGCCGTTCGCCGTGCCCGATGGCGAGGACTCCCTGGTGGTCCTGCAGGACGACGACCTCACGGTCACCGCGTTCACGGTCGACCACGTACCCGCCGAGCCCGCCGTCGGCTTCCGCTTCGACTACAAGGGCCGCAGCCTCGTGGTCAGCGGCGACACGGCCCTTTCCCCGGTGCTGGTGCGGGTGGCCAAGGGCGCAGACCTGCTGATCCACGACGCGCTGTCCCGCGAGTTGCTGGGGCTGGCGGAGGACGCCGCCCGCAAGGCGGGGCTGACGGGGCGGGCCAAGATCTTCTCCGACCTCCCGGACTACCACGCCAGCCCGCAGCAGGCGGCCGACGCGGCCAGCGAGGCCGGCGTCCGGGCCCTGGTCCTGACCCATATCGTGCCGCCTCTGCCCTTGAAGGCGCTCGAGGGCCCGTTCCTCGGCGACGCCGCGCAGCGGTTCACCGGCCCGCTCTGGATCGCCCGGGACGGCGACCTGTACAGCCTGGCCCTCGGCACGGGCGGGGTCGAGCGGACCGGCCTGTTCCGACGCGGGCCCGCCGGGTAGCGGGCCCTACCGCGGGGTGCGTCGTGGCCGTAGCTGACTTCGACACCAAGGTCGCCGTGGTGGTGCGCGACGATCTCGCCACCTGGCAGCGACTCAACGTAACGGCGTTTCTCATGAGCGGGATCACCGCCCACGCCGGCGCGGCCGCGATCGGCGAGCCCTATCGCGATGGGGACGGCCGCGAGTACCTGCCGCTGCTCGTCCAGCCAGTCCTCGTCTTCTCGGCCGACCGCTCCAAGCTGCACACCGTTCGCGAGCGCGCCCAGCGCCGAGACCTCCACGTCGCGCTCTACACGGCCGACATGTTCCAGACGGGAAACGACGACGACAACCGCGCCGCCGTGCGGGCCGTGGCCACCGCCGCCCTCGACCTCGTCGGGCTCGCCGTCCGAGCACCACACCGCGACGCCGACGCGGTACTGCGCGGGCTGACACGGCACCCCTGAGCGCATTGTTCACGTGACCCCGGGCGCTACCGGGCCGGGCCGAGCTGCCGCCGGAGCTGGACCCGGGCGGCGACCCCGGTGCCGACCAGCAGGCCGAGCGCGATGAGATAGCAGGTGATCAGCACGCCGGCCAGCATCAGGAAGAGCTTGACCGGGGCCGAGCCCGCGACGTAGCGAAGGTAGTAGCCGGCGGCGGTGGGCGTGACCTGGAGCACCAGGCCGCTGACGGCCGCTCCCGCCAGCGCGGCGCGCCACCCCAATGCGGCGTGGGCCAGCGTGTGGAAGACGCCGGCGCAGATGAGCGTGATGACCACCGTCGAGAGGAGCGGCACCAGCAGGCGGATGAGAGTGGCGTCGAGTCCGACGCGCTCGACGAACCCAGTCCCGGCTGAGCCGACGACCACCGCCGTCACGATCATCACCGCGACGGCCGCCGCGATGCCAAGCGTGCGCAGCTTCCCGAGCACGAAGTGGCCCTGGTCGACGTCGAGAAGCCGCGCGATGCAGCGATCGATCACCCCGACCGCGCCCGAGCAGGTCCAGACCATGCCCACTATCGCGCCGGCAATGAGAAGCGGCGAGTCCCGGTGCGTCCGGAGCACCAGTTGGACGACCTGGTCGTGCGCGTCGGCAGGGAGTACCCCGGCGGCTTTGGTGGCGAGTGCCTGCGCTTCCGCCCAGTCGCCCAGCGCGATCGCAGCGAGCGCCGTCAGCCCGAGCGCGAGCGGCGCAAGCGAGGACAGCAGGAACCACGCCAGCGCCGGCACGTCGGCGCTGATGCCCGAGTCGAAATACAGGCCGACGACCTCTCTCAGCGCACGGCGCATTACCGCTGGTGCCGGGATGCTTCCATCCTCCGACAGCCCCACGGCTTCGATGGCCTTCGCCCTCTCCCAGTAAGGGGTGATTCGCTGGATCTTCCCGTCTCGGAAGGCGAACACCCAGGCGTTTCGCATGTCCACCTCGGCCCCGCTTCCTTTGCCCCGGCCCCGTTGGCGGTTGACGACCACGACGCTGTCACCCGCGTCGAGGATCTCCTCGACCTCGAAGCTGTAGGCGTCGAAAGAGTCGAGGAACTGTCGAAAGTGGGCCTCGATGGCATCGGCGCCGCGATGCACGCCGGCGTCGGGAAAGCTCGGGTCCTCATGAAACTCGACGTCGGCGTGGTACCAATCGCGGGCCGTCTTGAGCGTCTCCAGCTCGCCCCGCGTGAAGGCCGCGATCGCGCCGCGCACCACCTCGACGTTCTCTTGCGACATCGGCTAGTCCGACAGCCCGGCGGCGTCGAGGGCTTCGGATCGCTCACGAAAGTCGAGCTTGCGGACGCACTGGCCGTCACGGAAGGTGTGGACCTCGAACAGCCGGTCAGTCACCTCGACCCCACTGGCCCGACCGCGGCAGCGGTAGCGGACGGCCATGACCACGTGGTCCCCGGCGTCGATGAACTCCTCGGCGAACGTCTCGAGCTCCTCCCACTCACTGTCCCAGCGCTTCCACATCTCCCGGACCGCGGCCGGTCCGTTCGCCGGAAGCTCCTGACCGTTCTCCCAGGTGACGTCGGGAGCAAGCCACTCCGATCCCCCCGCGTAGTCGCCGCGACGGTAGGCCTCAAAGCTCCTGCGAACCTTCTCCACGTTCTCCTGCGACATCGCCTGCCGAGTATGCCCTGGCAGGGGTCCCTACGCGCTGGGGCGAGGCCCGCCCGTCGCGGTGTTGGTGGGTATTGCCTAGTAGAGCCCCGTCCTGATCAGCCAGCCGAAATACTGGTTTGGTTGTGGTCTGAAGGGGTCGCCGACGTAGCCGTAGTCGGGGTGGCGGCGGTTGTAGGCGGCGGCGTCGTCGAGGATCTTGCGGATCACGGCCTTGGGCGGCTTGCCGGCGCACGGCCCGGAGGCGATGCACAGCGCGACGGTCCCGGTGACGACCGGGGCGGCAAGCTTGTGCCCGACCCGACGGCGTAATTGCTGCCGATGAAGGTGGAAGGGACGCAGACGCCGGGGGCTGAGATTGTTTGTGCCGCGTCGGGCGCAAGCGTGGCGAAGTTGGTGAAGCTCGAGAAGCGGTCGTCGAAATCTCCGGGCAGGCAGGCGAACTCGCCGCCGAAACCGCCGGGCTGGCCGTCGCGGTCTCCCATGGCGGTCGTGGTCAGGACCTCGCTGTAGGTCGCGGGCTCAAACAGAGCGAAGTCGACTGCGTCGTTACCGGCTGCCACTACCGCCGTCACTCCGGCGTCCGTCAGGCCACAGATGGCTGCGTGCACCGCGTACTGCGCTCGTGCGTCCGCAGTTGTCGTCCTGCGGGCTCATCAGCGATCCCGGTAGAGGCTCATGTTCGCCACGTCGATGTCATTCCCAGGCTTACCGTCGAGTCGCGCCTCAACTGACCCAGTCGATCCCGCACAGCAGATCCGCGTCGGTTGATGGACCCGTCGGGAAGTGCAACTCGGACGCCGTAGAGCCGGGCGCCGGGGGCGTAGCCCACAACTCCGATCTTGTTGTCGAGGGCGGCGACCACGCCACCGACGATGGTGCCGTGACCATCTAGGTCCGCCCAGTCGTTCTTGCGCTCGCCCGCGAGGCAGTTGATCCCGTCGATGACGTTCAAATCGGGGTGGTTGCGCTGGATGCCGCTGTCGATTACCGCTACATCAACATCGACCTTGCCCTTCCGTCCCCGGACCTTGTGCTGCTTACGTCGGCATCGAGTCGGAGCACGCCGAAGGGAAAGATCTGTTCAGGCTGCGGAGGCTTGGTCGCGCGTGAGCGTTGTCGGAGGGACCTCGACCACGTCCCCCTCGTCGATGAACCGCACTGATCGATCGCGCCTGAATCGGCCTGCCGCTGCGCAGCAGTCAGCGACGCTGCATAGCCCTGGAGCGCGAACCGGTAGACGTGAACGACCTCGAAGCCGAACGCCTTGCTGTGCTGCTTCGCGACCGCCTTGGCGTCCGCTTGTCCTTCAACACGACGATGTCCGGGATGACCTCCTGGCCGCGACAGCCGAGGTCGGAACGGCAGCGCCGATGAGCGCGGCCAACACCGCGGCGAGAAGGAACGGGCGAAGGCGGCTCAAGCTGTGTCTCCCCTGCTCGGGACCAGGACGGCGGAGAGAGAACCTAACCGGGGCCCGTGCAGCACCGCAACGGTCCCCAAACAGAGACGCAGCCACAAATGGGGTAGCCACCGCGTAAGGAACTGAGAGCTACTCGCCGCTCACCCAGCCCGCACCTCCGCGGTCGGGTGGGACCAGATGAGCTGCCGGAGGAGGCCGCTCGTGGACGTGTCCGGGCGGGCGCCCGGAGGGCTAGGACCATGGAGCTCCTCGGGAGGCCCGCCGCCGGGCGGGCCCCAACGAAGCTGCGTAAGCGGACGCCTTAGCGGTGGCTGTGGCAGCGCTCCCCATCCGTGCGTGCGCCGTTCTCGTCTCAGCAGTAGCGTGCCCTCGCGTGCCGGCCTGGATCGTCCGCCTACTCCCCACGATCACGAAGCTGTCTTGGAAGCAGGTCCTTGCGATCGCGACATGGCTGATCAAGACGGGGAACGACCGTCTCAAGAAAAACCTCACGAAGAAGGAACGGGAGGACCTCACGAGGCTGGTCACCAAGTCGAAGGGTCGCCCATCGAACCTCACCGAACGCGAGCGGACTCGGGTCAGAAGGCTGGTCTACAAGGGCGCGATGGGCCACTTCCCTTAGGTCAGGCTTCGCCGCGCGCGCACGGAGATGTATGTTCGGGTGGGAAGCGTGAGCCGGCCATCAAACCCACCTGATCTACCGGCCATACAGGTAACCGCGCAGGAGGCAGATGATGTCGTCGAGCTGTTCACGCTCGCCTTCTACGAGGACCCGACCTGGAGCTGGGCCTTTCCAGATCCAGAGGCAAGGATGGACCATCAGCGCGCCTGGTGGGGGCTGTTCATGCACACCGCAGTTCCTTACGGGTGGGTCTGGATGACTGAGGACGGCGGTGCAGCGTCCAGTTGGATCCCACCGGGCAAGCCTGAGCTCAGCGCCGAGGACGAGTCGCAGGTCGAGCCCCTTTTGCGGCGGAGTGTCGGCGCGCATGCGGACGATGTGTTGACGCTCCTCGACCGCTTCGACTCAAATCATCCGTCCGAGGAGGAGCACTTCTTCCTCAGCCTGCTCGGAACTCACCCAGATCATCGCGGGCAGGGCAAAGGCATGGGTCTCCTTGCAGCCAACCTCGCTCAGATCGACGAGCTAGGTATGCCTGCCTATCTCGATTCGAGCAACCGTGCCAACGATCACCGCTACGAGCGGCTCGGCTTCGTCCAGGTTGGAGAGTTCGCGGCGCCGGGCGGTGAGCCGACGGTCGGGTGCATGTGGCGCGACGCGCGCGGTGAGACAGCAGCAGGCGCGGGCCATCCCGGGCCACGCGCAAGATGGCCCGATCGGGCGATGACCCCGCCGGCAACGCAGCGCAGACTGCTGTGAAACCGACTGTTGCTCACCCAATCGATAGGAGGCCCGATGATCGGCGTGCTCGTGACTTTCACGCAGACCGACAAGTTCGATCGTTCAACCCTCGCGAAGATTGCCGACGAAGCCCGAGGAACGTTCGACGGCATGCCCGGGCTGCGCTTCAAGAGCTTCACGCTCGATGATGCCGGCCAGGCAAAGAACTTCTACGTGTGGGATGACGAGGAGAAAGCCCGTGCCTTCTTCACGGAAGAGATCGTCGACATGGTGACGGGGATTTATGGCGTCCCGCCCAAGATCGAATACGTCGACGTATTGGAGTTGGTCGACAACTCTGGCACCTGATTCGTTTGGACAACGATCGGATGCCCCGGCAGGACTCGAACCTGCGACCCGCTGCTTAGAAGAGCGCGCCGACGAAAACGACGCGTGACGACGCGGGACCACAAACCAGCATTCCAGACAGAAAACTGCGGGGCTCGGCAGAACTCGCGTCGCATTCCTGAGCGGCCGGTGTCCGGGACGTTTGGGCCAGGATTGGGCCACGGATCGGGAGCCCAGTGGTCGATTAGGGCCCCGCCGTAGCCTGTCTCTGATGGCAGATCAGCCTGAGCGGCCCGCCGGCGGCGACAAACCTCGACAAGAAGAGTGTTCTCCGGCTGCGTCCCGCGGTTCGTGATCGCACCTCGTTCTTGCGGGAGCTGCAGCGTGCGGCTCGAGGGCGTCTGGACAAGCGCAGCCCTCGACAGTAGGGCCCGGGCCTGCCGGACCTCGGGGAGGGTCCCGGCGAAGCGAATAGCGGATCTCACCCGTTTTTTCGCCCTGAGAGGAGTAGGCTGGTTGAACTGGCCCCGCGGCCAACAGTCCCGGCCCCCAGAGAGCAAAGGCAGCCGAGGCGCAACTAGGGCGCTAGAGGTAACAGACTCAGAGGCGTACGGGATTCCTGCGGGGCCAGCCGTTCGTTTGAGGAGTGGCCTTCCGCGAGTGGTGTTCGCGCCCGAGGATCGCCGGCGCCCTTGCTTCGCAGCGGGCCTAACTGAACGACCGGTCAGTTTCTTAACATAGGTGGTCATGGGTGCCCCTCAGCCCGCCTACCTCAGTGTCGCGCGTGAAGTCATCCGCGCCACCACTTACCCCGAGTTGCGCAAGGGCGGGGCGCTGCACCTCTCCCCGCGGCTGCTCACAGCGCCGTGTGGAGGGGCGCTGGTTCTGCCGTGAGCACGTGGACGAACTTGAACGGCGGGCCGCCGGCCTGCTCGACGCCGCCAACAACAGGAGGAGCGAATGACAACCCGATCCGAACCCGACCGGCCGCTCGAAACCGCAGAGGACCCGGCCGACGCCCACGCCCGCACGCTGGCCGAACTGGTGGAGGCCGACGCCGCCCGGAAGCGCGACCAGGCCGCATGGGTCTTCGGCCTCGACCCCGACGCACAACACGAGGAGACCGATGACGACAGCCGCCTGACATCACCGAACAGCGGGCCGAGCTCGAGCAGGCCGTGGCCGACGCGGAGGCCGAGCCCGGCAGGTTCAGCAACAGGCCCAGGACGCCCACGACCGCGTGGCCGAGCTCCGTGAGCAGCTGGCCACCAGGCCCCCGACGAGTTCGCAGCCGACGGCAGCGAAGGCGAAGACCGAGGCGGCCAAGCTCTCACCGCGAGCTCCAGGCCGCCGAGCACCCACCCGTCGCATGGGAGCGCCGCGAGCAGGACGCGGCCGACCGGGTCACCGCCGCCCAACGTGCACTCGACTGGTTCGTGTCGGCCAACGTGGCCGAGCTCGTGAAGGCCCGCGAGCCCGACGACATCGCCATCAACACAGCGATCATCGACGCCGCCACCGAGTTCATGGACGCGGTCATCGCCAAGAACAGGTTCGAGGGCGAGATCGCGAAGCTGCTCGTGCCGGCCAAGGGGCCTCGACCCCGTCACCGAGATCAAGAACACGGACCACCTCGGCCAGCTCCGCATCGAGCTGAAGCGGCTGGTCGGCGAAGGCATCCCGTCCTCGCTGCCGATGTCGATCTGCCCGCCCGAGGGCACGCTGCCGCCCAGGGTGCAGACCGCCGACGGGTGGGTCTCACGGGCCCACGCCGAGGTGACCGAGGAGCACCGCCGCCGCAAGCAACAGGAACAGGAAGAGCGTGAGGCCCAGGCACGCCGGCGCATCCAGCCCCACCCGGCCCAACCCAGCCATCCGCACATGCCGAGCGTGAGCTCTACCGCCGCGGCTGGGAGCCACGGTAACCAGGGCAACCAGCTACGCCAGAAACCTCTCGATCATCCCCAACCAGAACAACCCGACCAAGACCCTGACCAACCCGTCTGCCTTCGCCTGAGTAGTCACCTACTCACAGTAACTCGTTCACCCAATCACGTCAAGGCCAATTCACACAAATGACAATCACTCACACAACGCCCGCCGGCCACGACACCCCAGGCACCGGATGGAGAAACTCCGCTACCGCTCCGAGGCGTGCCAGGCGTCCCGCATCTCCTCGCGGTGGAAGATCCACAGGAGCGGGGCGATCGACAGCAGCACCGCTTCATCCACCGGTCCAGGGATCGGTAGGACCGCGAAGGCCGCAAGCCAGCGGAGCGGCCTAGGGATGCGCCGGTCGCGCACCAAGATCGCGGTCGCACGGAGCGTCCTCGCCAGGAACACCCGCGCCTTGCTCATTGGCAGCACCCTAGGGGGAGCGGCAGGCCGCAAGCCCCCTGGAATCGGACGCGCCCCGCTAGAGGCGTCCGCGGCTGAGAGCGAACGGTCTTGCCGTCAACCGCTCGTAGAGCGACCCCGCCCATTCGGCAAGGCGATGCAGCGGCCCCCGCAAAGACGGATGCCAGATCACCAGCGCAGCGGCGGTGCCGATCGCCGCGCCGGCCAACACATCGGTCGGGTAATGGGTGCCCGACCGCCACACGCCCCAGGGACACGAGCATCGCCAGCCCAAGCGCGAGCATGCCGGCCTTGCGGTGGCGAAGCAGGAGCGCCACGGCGATCGCGAACGCCGCGGTGGCGTGGTCGCTCGGGAAGGACGGGTCGGCAGACCGGGCGATGAACAGGTGGGCATCGGCGGCGTGCGCCACATACGGACGAGGGCGACTCACCCAGTCGGCGAGCAGCTGGGCGACCCCGAGCGCGAGCAGTGCACTGAACCCGGCGGCCACCACCCCGTGCCTTCCGTTGACCGAGCGCCACTTGCCGCGCACCAAGAACAGCACGGCGAGCACCATCAGGAACGCCCACTGGGCGTAGAGCGCAAAGAACCGCAACGCGTCCTCGAACCCGTCGTGGTGGTAGGCAAACCCGTTCAGCGACTTGTAAAGCGTGAAATCGATGTAAAGCAGCGTAGCCCGACCCGGCCGCACCCGCGTAGGCGCCACCCGAACGGAGGGCGGATAGACGGGAGGCCCCTGGGGGGGATCCCCCCTGCGTCCTCCAAGCGGGACCGGCGAGGACTGTGTGCCGGGGTATGTACGCATCCCTACCCGGGGGGCGGGGGCTGAGGTGATGGGGCTACTCCGACAGCCCCACGGCTTCGAGGGCTTCGGCCCGGGTTCCGTAGCCGTCGAACCGGATGACCTTGCCGTCCCGGAACCTCAAGACCTGCCAACCGGTCTGCTCGACGGCAAGACCAGAACTCGCACCCGTCCCCGTCATGCGCACCTCCATCAGCAGCACGTCGCCGTACTCGGTTATCCCAACTTCCGCGTGCCAGTCAGGGAACACCGTGAACGTCTCATCGAACAGATCGCGGACGCCGGAATGTCGCCGGTAGACGGTTCCCTCGGACTCCATGAAGTAAACGACCCCTTCGACCTCCGGGGCCAACTCTCGAAACAACGCCTCCATGTCACGCCTGTTCAGCGCGTCGTACATCCGAGACGCGCACTCCACGTTCTCCTGCGACATCGGCTACTCCAACAGCCCCGCGGCTTCGAGCGCCTCGTCGCGGTCGAAGTACTCCTCGCCGCGCACAAGCTTGCCGTCCCGGATGGTGAAGATGATCGCCAGGTGCCAGTCGGCGGGGACGCCACTCTCCCGGCCCCGTCCGGTGTAGCGAACCCAGGTAAAGACGCGATCGTCGCCAACGTCGATGTATTCCTCGACGTCCCCGTGGAACCCGTCGAAGCTCTCCAACCACTGCTCCAGATAACGCTTGTACGCCTGCAGCCCCCGATGGGTTGCAGCGTCGGGGTCTTCCGCCGACGTCTGCCATTCGACCTCTGGATCGACGGTCTCGACGTAGTACCTGTCCAGGTCACGAGCGTTGATCGCTTCGATGAGCCCGGCGCACGATCTCCACGTTCTCCTGCGACATCGCCCGCCGAGTATCCCCCGGCAGGGTCCCTACGCGCTAGGTGTAGTTCCTGACTACGTTGTTCATCCGGGCCTCCTTTGAGGCTGGGGGTGTCTAAGCCACCCAGTCCAAAGGAGGACACCGGATGAACTTGCACGCTAACGCGGCGCTCAGCCTGAACAAGCGGCGCCAGCTCGCCAGACGGGTCGTCGAGCAGCGGTGGACGCTCGCCGAGGCGGCGAGAGCCGCCGAGGTGAGCGTGCGTACGGCGCAGAAGTGGTCGGCGCGCTTCATGGCAGAGGGCGAGGCGGGACTGATCGATCGCTCCTCGGCGCCGAGCTCTTGTCCGCACGCGACGCCCGAGGATCGGGTCCAGGCGATCGCCGCGCTGAGGCGGCTGCGGCTCACCGGGGCGGAGATCGCGGAGGCGCTCGCAATGGCCGAGACGACCGTCTCGGGGATCCTCAAGCGAATCGGGCTGGGCCGCCTCGGGCGCCTCGGGCTCGCGCCGGAGCGCCGCTACGAACGCTCGCGCCCCGGAGAGCTCGTGCACGTCGACGTCAAGAAGCTTGGCCGCATCATCCGCCCCGGGCATCGCGTCACCGGCAGCCGCTTCGATCGCCGCGACCACGGCAAGAAGGGCTGGGAGTTCGTCCACGTCGCTATCGACGACGCGACCCGGCTCGCCTACGTCGAGGTGCTTGCGGACGAACGGGCAGTGACCGCGGTCGCGTTCTTCAGGCGAGCGCTGCGGTTCTTCGCCCGCTACGGGATCAAGGTCGAGCGCGTGATGTCGGACAAC
This sequence comes from uncultured Thermoleophilaceae bacterium, assembly GCA_963759625.1. Taxonomy (GTDB): domain Bacteria; phylum Actinomycetota; class Thermoleophilia; order Solirubrobacterales; family Thermoleophilaceae; genus JACVRW01. The sequence continues at coordinate 57,396 of CAVXAD010000009.1, forward strand.
GGCTCCTGCTACCGCGCCAAGCTGCACGCGCTCTGCTGCCGCACGCTCGGGATCCGCCACCTCTTCACACGTCCCTACCGGCCCCAGACCAACGGCAAGGCAGAGCGCTTCATCCGCACCATGCTCGACGGCTGGGCCTATGCGGCGATCTACCACTCGAGCGCAGAGCGGACCGCCGCCCTTGACGGCTGGCTCTTCACCTACAACCATCGCCGGCGACACAGAGCCCTCGGCCGCAAACCCCCAGCAGCTCGCCTCACCGAGCTGAACCGGAACAACCTGCTCGGGTCCTACAGCTAGGGCAGCAGCTGGGCGGTGTTGTTGCCGGTGGTTTGGGTGGAGCCGGGGAACTTGCCGGGCGGCGGTGGACGTTCCGGTCGAAGAGGACTGCGTTGTTGGAGGCGTTTCTGATGGTGATGTGTGCCGAGTCGTTCGCTCCGCCGGGGCCGCCGTCGACGAATTTCCACTCCATGGAAGCGAACTCGCCAGTGTCCTCGCCAGTTTCGAGGAAGCCGGTGCTCAACCCCACGTGGGTGTCGAAGCCTGCCGCCGGCGTGGCCGCAGCTGGATCGTCCGAGCAGCCCGACTGATCCTCGAGCCCAGAGTTCCTGAAAGCGTTGCATACCGAACCGGACCTCAATAACCGGCAACCTAAATGGGGGGGAGGGAGCCGGCAAGGAATCAATAACGAGCGGTGTGCACTCATGGATATAGACGTAGGAGGCCGCTACCCCTGCCGCGTCGAGTGATCGTGCCCTTGCCAACCATGCGCTGGTTCGGGCAGCGCACATCCAGCGTGTCGACGAGAGTTTCACCAAACCATGTCGCCTCGAGGCGTCCAGACACCCGGCGTGGGGGCTCCCCAAGGGACCTGCGCTCCAATTCCCGCTTGCGTCAGTCCTCGGGGCCGGGAGGTCCGGTGCCGGCGAGGTGAGGCCGCCGGGGGAGTCCAGCGTGGAAGAGAAACCTGTGTTGGGCGGGAACCCGCGTCAGCTTTACCGTAACTCCATGGCGGGCGGCGCAGTCCCGCTCCAGCACCGCCGTCGGCTCAGCTTGGGCCGGTGTCGCCGGCAAGGCGAACAGGCAAAGCGTCACAAGCGCCCCCAGGACGCCAAGCAGCCTTCTCATCGGGCGCCCCTTTCGGCCGAGTCCAGCACGCTAGGTCTTCGCTCCCCGCTGGACGAAGGCGACGCATTGGCCCTGGTTCTTGAAGGTCGAACCGAAGTCGCGCCAGCCGCCGCTCTTGCACTGATCCTTGGTAGTCGGGGTCCCCGCAGCGTCGTGAACGATGATGTCGCCAACGACCGGAAAAGCTTCTCCCGCGGAGGCGACAAGCAATGAGCTTGCTCAGCGCCGCGGGGACCCGGCATGACTTGGCGCCGAACGGTGCCGAGGGCGTGGCCGGCAGCGTGCCCGTGCCGAACATCTACCTCAGGGACGGCGAGGTATATTCTGGAGTTATCCTCGCGGTATTCGTTGGGCGGGGTGAACGAGATGTGGCGAAACGAGCACTCCACCGAGGTCCCGGCCTCCAGCGAGGCGGTGTGGGACTTATGGACGGACGTGCGGGAATGGCCGCGCTTTCTCAGCATGAAATGGGCCCGCCTCGACGAGGAGTTCGCGGTCCAGGCCAGCGGGCGCATCAAGCACAGCGCCGGCCCCTCGAGCAAGTTCACGATCGTCGTCCTAGACCCCGGGCGGTTCTACGCGACCGAGGCTTCGATGCCTGGGGCGAGGCTGCGTTTCGAGCACGAGGTCGCAACCACCGCCTCGGGCGGAGCGCGGATTACCGAGCGACAGACGATCGACGGACCGCTGGGCCGCCTCTACGGCTGGCTGTTCGGGCGGCAGATGGTGTCCGACTTGCCGGGGTCGCTCGAGAAGCTCGGCGACCTGGCGCAGGAGAGGGATCGTCGGTCGCCGCCGGACGCTGAGCCTGCCGGCACCCGTTAGAGCTCGCGCCGGGCTTCCAGCTGATCGCGGTTGAGGCCTTAGAGGAGGCCATAAGCCTCTACCTGACCGACGAACCTGGCGCGGGCGTGATCACGAAGATGAAGCCGTTATCTGTTCGCCGGCCGCCGTGGCGGCCCGTTCGACCTCGCGAACTTCCGTCGCCGCGAGTGGGCGCCCGCGGTCGAGGCGTCCGGAGTGGCGAAGCCGGCGCGGATCTATGACCTGCGCTCCACGTTCGCCAGCAACGCACTGGCCGCCGGGGTGAGCGTGTTCGAGCTGGCGCGGATCATGGGCACGTCCGTGGCGATGATCGAGAGGCACTACGGGGCGCTGCTCGAGGGCGCGGGGGCGGACATCGCCCGCAGACTCGACGTGTTCGAGGCCGCTGAGCGGCGGCCGGAGGAGCGTTTGGGCCACTAGCGGGCCACGCTTCGCCGCGCGCGCCGTGCGCGGTCACGGCGAGAACTCGCCGCCTAGCAGGGAGAACGAAAGATGCCCCCGGCAGGACTCGAACCTGCGACCCGCTGCTTAGAAGGCAGCCGCTCTATCCAGCTGAGCTACGGGGGCCTTCGGGGAAGGGTACGGCGGCGCGGGCGCATCTCCTATGCTCGGCGCCGTGCCCGATGAGTCGCCGCTGCGCCGCACCGAAGAGGGACTGGTCCCCGAGACCGGCGGCTGGTTCGTGGTGAACGCCGCGGAGGCGCGCTGGTGGGACGACGGCCCGTTCGGCTGGTTCACCCGCTTCTCGGGGGACGAGCGCTTCACGCGCATCGGCATCAACTTGGCGGTGCTCGAGCCGGGGCAGCCGAACTGCCTGTACCACCGCGAGGACGAGCAGGAGGACTTCCTGGTGCTCTCCGGCGAGTGCCTGCTGCTCGTGCAGGAAGAGGAGCGGACGCTGCGGGCGTGGGACTTCGTGCACTGCCCGCCGGGGACGGACCACGTGTTCGTGGGCGCGGGCGACGCGCCCTGCGTGCTCCTGCTCATCGGGAGCCGGACGCCGGGCGCCGAGGTGGTCTACCCGCGTTCCGAGTTGGCCCTGCGTCACGGCGCCGGCGTGGAGCAGGAGACGGACTCGCCCGACGAGGCGTACGCATCCTGCCCGGAGGCCGTGGCGATGCGCTACCGCGAGGGGTGGCTGCCGGATACCTAGTCGGGGCGGCCGGATTCGAACCGGCGATCTCTCGCCCCCAAAGCGAGCGCGATGCCAGGCTTCGCTACGCCCCGTCCGGGCCGAGTCTAGACCGCTAGGGTGCCGCCTCCATGGCAGAGGTCCAGCCGCTCCGTACGCTGCGCTACGAGCCCGCTGCCGCCGGCCCGCTCGAAGACCTGATCGCGCCGCCCTACGACGTGATCGACGAAGAGCTGCGCGCGGCGCTCGTAGCCCGCAGCCCGTTCAACGTCGTGGAGATCGATCTCCCGCGCGCGGACGGAGGCGACCCGTACCAGCACGCGGCCGCCACCATGGCCGGCTGGCGCGAGCAGGGGGTGCTGGTCCGCGAAGAGGAACCGGCCGTCTGGGTGCTGCGCCAGGACTACACGGGTCCCGACGGCCGCGACCTCGTCCGCACCGGACTCCTCGCGCGCGTGCGCGTGGAGGAGTACGGACCGGGGCGCATCCGCCCGCACGAGCGCACCCATCCAGGGCCGAAGGAGGACCGTCTGCGGCTCACCCGAGCGACCCAGACGAACCTCTCGCCGATCTTCAGCCTCTTCCCCGACGGCGACGGGTCGGCACGTGCCGTGCTCGAGCAGGCCACGGCCGCCGAGCCCTTCGCCACCGCCAGGGACCACGAGGGCACCCGCAACACGCTCTGGCGGGTGGCGGGCGCCGAAACCGTGGACGCCTTGCGCGACGCGCTCGCCGGCTCGGAGCTGCTGATCGCGGACGGGCACCACCGCTACGAGACGGCTCGCGTCTACGCCGACGAGGTGGGCGGCGAGGGCGACCATCGCTACGCGCTGATGCTGCTCTGCTCGCTCGCCGACCCCGGGCTCACCGTGTTTCCGACGCACCGCCTGCTCACCGCCCTGAAGGACGACCGCGCGAAGCAGGAGGCGATCCGGGAGACGCTGATGCGCGACTTCGAGATCGAGGAGCTGCCGGCCGCCACGGATCTCGAGCCCCCCGCCGAGGCGCGCGTGGCGTTCGGGTACATGGACAGCTTCCATCGCAAGCCCTACCGCGTGACGCTGAAGGACCAGGCGGTGGCCGACGACGCGCTCGCCGGGATGCCGGAGCCCTACCGGCGGCTCGACACCGCGGTGCTCGAGGCGCTCGTGCTCCGCGGGGCGCTGGGGATGTCCGAGGACGACATCGCCCATCTCCGCGGGCTCGACTACTCGAAGAGCCTCGAGGACGCGATCGAGGCCGTGGAGTCCGGGCGGGCGGATGCGGGCTTCTTCATGCGCGCGACTCCCGTCGACCAGGTGCGGCAAGTGGCGGAAGCCGGCGAGTCGATGCCGCCGAAATCCACCTATTTCTTCCCCAAGGTCCCGACCGGACTGGTCTTCAACCCGCTCGCCTAGACGCGCGGCCGGGCCGCCGCCGGCTCCCGATCCGGCTCCCGTGCGGCGTTGTGCCGAACGCGATTTGCCTGCATCTGGGGGGGTAGGTCAGAGGAATTTGCGCGGCTGGAGCAGGTGGGTTAGAACACTCCTGCATGCCTGGGACCCTCCCGAGGCCGGCCTCGGTCCCGGGGCCGGCACAGATGATCGACCGTGAATCGGAGCTGGGACTCGTCGCGATGGCCCTCGACGAGGCCGCCGGCCACGGGTCGCTCCTGGTGTTCGAGGGAGCCGTGCGGCATGGGCAAGTCGCGTCTTCTCGCCGAGCTTGGCCGTGCCGCGCGGGAGCTCGGCGTACCGACGCTGCGGGCACGCGGCGGCGAGCTCGAGGTGGGCTTTCGCTACGGCGTGGCCCGCCAGTTGCTCGAGCCGCGCGTGAGCGGCGCCGACCCGCTGGAGCGCGCCGAGTTGCTCGCAACCGCCGGGGCCGCCGCCCCGCTGCTCGCCGGCTCCCCCACCCAGATCAACGGAAACGGCGGCGCCGGTGACCCTGCCGACGCCGCGCTCAACGGCATGTGGCGCCTCGTCCGGCGACTCGTCGGGGACCGGATCGGGCTGATCACCGTCGACGACCTCCACTGGGTGGACCGCCCCTCGCTCGAGCTTCTGATCTACCTCTCCCAGCGCCTCGAGGATCTCCCCGTCGTGATCGTATGCACGCGCACCAGCGGGGAGACCGGCCCGCATGCCGACCTCGCGAACCGGCTCGAAGCCGGTGCGCTCGCCCGAGTGGAGCGCCTCGCCCCGCTGAGCGCGGCCGGCATCGAGGCGATGGCCCGTGACGAGGGCTTCGGCGGCGCGTCGGCGGGCTTCGTCGAGGCGGTGGCCCGCGCGTCCGGAGGTGTGCCCTACCTCGCGAAGGCGCTGCTGGCGAGCGTTCGCGGGAACCGCTTGGAGGATCCGGCGCCGGAGCGCCTGCTCACGCTGGGCTCCGACTCCGTGTGGCGGGCCACAGCCCTGCGCTTGGAGCGCCTCCCGGCGGGAGCCCGTGAGCTGGCGGAAGCCGCGGCCGTTCTGGGGGACGGCGCCACCCAGTCCCGCGCCGCGCGCGTGGCAGGGCTCGACGACCTGACAGCGCTCGAGGTGGCCGACGCGCTCCGCAGCGCGGAGATGTTCGAACCCGGCGGGCCGCGGCTGCGCTTCCGGCATCCCATCGTGCGCGCCTCGGTCTACAGCGCGCTGGTGCCGCGCGCTCGGGCCGGCGCCCACGTGCGGGCGGCCCGCGCGCTGGCGGACGAGGGAGCGCCTCCCGAGCGCACCGCCGAGCACCTGCTGCAGGCGCAGCGCCTGGGCGAGCCGTGGGCGCTCGAGGCGCTCCAGCAGGCGGGCCGCGCAGCGCTCGCGGTCGGTCGCGTTCAGTCCGGTATCGCGTACCTGCGACGCGCCCTCGACGAGGATCCGCATGCCGGCGAGCGCTCAGAGCTGCTGGCCGAGCTCGGTGACGCGGAGGCGGCCACCGGCGACCCGGCCGGTGCGACGCGCCTTGCCCTCGCGGCCGAAGGGGCACAGTCCGGGGCGGAGCGGGCGCATACCCTCCAGCGCCTCGGAGGCGCACTCTGGCTGCTCGGCCACGATGCGGCCGCGACCGAGGCCTTCGAGCGCGCTCTCGACCACGCCGAGGCGGAGGATGACCACCCGCAGGCGGCGCGTCTTCGCGCGGGTCTGCTGCTGGCCGCCCGCTTCAACTCCGACCTTCGCGAGCGCACCATCGAGCGCCTCGCTCCCTCGCTGAGAGAGCCCGGGTTCGGCCGCCGGCGCGAGCCCGCCACGATGGCCTCGGTCGCCTTCGAGCGTGCCCTCGCAGGGCGCCGGAGCACCAGCGTGGCCGAGCTCGCCGAGCGCGCCCTGGAGGGCGTGCTCGCCGAGCTCGACGCGGTGCCCGGCCCGGAGTGCTATGCCGCCTGCTGCAGCCTGCTCTGGGCTGACTCGCTCGCGACCGCGGAGATCGCGCTGACCATGGCTCTCGAGTCCGCGCGCAGGCGGGGGAACTCCCCCGCCGCAGCCACCATCTCGCGCTTCCGGGCCTGGACCGTGTTCCAGCGCGGCCGGATCGCCCACGCCGCCGCCGACGCGCTCGAGGCGAGCGGAGCGGAGGGCGACGGCCCCTCCACCGCGATACCGGGCGCGGCGACGATCCTCGCGGAGATCGACATGGAGCAGGGCCGGCTCGACGAGGCCGGGCTCGTGCTCCACGACCCCTCGCAGCAGACCACCTGGGAGGACGGGCCCCGCCACGCATTCCACCTCGCGGCCCGAGGCCGGCTCCACCACCTGCGCGGTGAACACGATGCGGCCGTGGAGGACCTCCTCGAGGCCGGCCGCCGGCTCGACTCGCTCGGCGTGCACAACCCGGCGGTGCTGCCCTGGCGCTCGCGCGCCGCGATCGCAGCCGCCAGGGCCGGCGAGCGGGCGCGGGCCATGTCCCTCGCGGCGGAGGAGGTGTCGCTCGCGCGCACGTTCGGCGCCGCACGGCCGCTCGGCGTCGCGCTGCGCGCCGCGGCGCTGGTGGGCCCGGCCGAGGAGCGCCTGGCCGGGCTCCGGGAGGCGGTGGAGGTCCTCGAGCGCTCGCCCGCCGCCCTCGACCGCGCCCGGGCCCTGATCGACCTCGGCACCGAGCTGCGGCGCACCGGCAGGCGACGCGACGCCCGCGAGAGCCTCAAGGCCGGCCTGGACCTGGCCCAGCGCTGCGAGGCCTCGATGCTCGAGGCGCGTGGGCGCCAGGAGCTCACTGCGGCCGGGGCGCGGTTGCGGCGCCACCGCCTCAGCGGCTCCGAGGCCCTGACCCCGCGCGAGCGCCAGGTGGCTCAGCTCGCCGCCCGGGGCGTCCCGAACCGCGACATCGCGCAACGTCTCTTCATCACGCCCAAGACGGTGGAGTGGCACCTCGGCAACGCGTACCGCAAGCTCGAGCTGCACTCGCGCGGATCCCTCATCGGCGCGCTCGGCGGGTCCGAGCCGCTCGAGCAGACCGTTTGAGCCGGCCCGAACGCACCGGGGGCCCGCCTGAGCGGGCCCCCGGGGCGCTTGGCTGAACCCTTGTCCTAGCGGACCAGGGAGACCCTGGCGCTCCGCGCCTTGCCGGAGAGCCGGAGCTTGACCGTGCGGTTCGTGCGGATCCGCTTGGTCGTGGTGCTCAGCTTGCGCCCGTGCTTGCCGAGCACCTTCACCCGCAACCTCGCGTAGCGGGTGCTGCTCTTGACCTTTACCACGAGGTACACCTTGCCGTGCCGCTTGACGAGCCGCGCGGTCCGAATGGAGGCCGCGCTGGCCTTCTTCGGCGTCGTCGGCTTGGTGCTACGAGTCCGCCTACCTCGGCCTCCGCAGCGGTGGGCGACTGCGTGCCCGCCGTCGTGAGCGGCAGCGTGCCGGGCTTGAACGGATCCGCGGGCGGGGTCGCCGGACCGCGGAAGTCAACGTCGATGCTGCGGAGCACGCCCTCGGGGTCGTAGTCCGCGATCACGTTGATCACCTCGGGATCGCTGTTCAGGACCTCGACGGCAGCGTTGCCGTTGACGTCCGTGAGCCGGCACACGTCGCTCCTGCCCTTCGGAGGAGCCGGCCCGCCACCGATCGTCAGCGTGGGCGTAAGGACTCCGGAGTAACCGAAGACACCGTCGGCCTTGCTGTCGACGTTGAAGCAGACGCGCTCGTTCTGGAACGCCCGTCCGTCCACGTCCTGAGCGTGTGCCACGACGATCCGCGCGTTCGAGTTCGCGTCACCCGGGCCCTTGGGGAAGACCCCGAGGTACTTGGTGAACAGCGACTTCACCTGCTTCGTCAGCGGAGTGGACGCCTTGTCCGTATCGCTGACGCCCTTGTACGGGTAGCGCGCGGTGGCGGTGATGCTCGACGTGCCGAGGACGTCCACGTCCTCGAGGTCGCAGCCACCGTTGGCGTTGCGGATGCCGGCGAGCGCGTCGTAGAACGCACCCGTGCCCGGGCTGTACTCGACCTGGGCCTCACCGTGCTCATCCGTGTACACGGCCACGTTCTGCGGGCCCGCCGGGGTCAGCCGGTAGATCGGGGCCTCGTCCTTGCGCCGCAGGCACGTGGTCGGCCGTGCAACCTCCGCGCGGAGCACCTCCGCGAAGTCCCAGTAGGGGTAGAACCCGTTGACCAGGAAGCCGCGGAAGTTGTTCCCCTGCGCCGGTCCGTCGATCCCGGACGACAGCCCGGGCCGTGACGTGGCCGGGATGTACGCCCCGTAGAACGGCGCGTAGTAGATTGTGGGGAATCGCGGTGCCCAGCGGTGTTACGGCTGTACACCGACGTCTTGTGGGCCGGCGCCAGGGAGCCCACTCCGCCGATGTCCGTGCCGCCGGTGTTCTTGGCGATCTGAACGTCCACGCGAGCCGCGGGCATCGGTGCATCGCCCGCGTTCAGCCTGCCGTCGCTCAGCAGCGTGCTGAGCACCAGCGGGTCGAACGGCCCGACCGACGGGCTTCCCGACGAATCGCCGAAGACGCGCGAGAACGGTCCGGTAGGCGTGCTGCCGGCGTTGCAGTTGTCCACGGCGTCCTGCGTCGTGGTCGGATCCACTTCCGTCGTGCAGTAGCCGGGAACGTGCTTGCTGAACTTGGTCAGGTCGTCATGTATGTCCCAACGCTGCGCGTCGTTGTCCGGATTCGAGTCCGAATCGTTGGCCAGGGCGTTGGCCAGGTCCGGCCATGCGTTCGGCAGCGTGAAGCTGCCCCCGGGACCGAGCGGGTGCGGGAACGACCCGGTCACGTTCACCTGGATCCGGCCGTTCGGGCCGCCTGCCTTGAAGATGCCGTCACCGAGCGGATCGCCCAGCCTTGGGTCGCCGGTCGGATCCGCCGAGCCCACCTCGTCGATCGACGGGGTGTTCAGGCTCATCCAGATCGACAGGAACTGATGCTTCAGGATCGGCGTTCCAGCCGGGTTCGACACGACGAGCTGGATGCGCGCGAGACCCGGATCGAGGCTCACCACATCAGCGGCCACGCAGTTATCGAAGCCCGCGATCGTCGAGGTCTCGATTTCCGGCTTCAGGCCGGGGCCGGTCCACTCCTCCACGACCCAGTCGACCCGCTTGACGGGCAGCGCGCCGATGGCGGGGTCGCACTTGACGAGCCTTATCTCCTCGCCGCGCCAGGCCAGATAGGGAATGTTCGTTGTCTGTGGGTCCTTCGGGGCCTGCGCCGCGGCCGGGCCGCTCACCAGCGCCGAACCCAGGACACACGCAAAGAACGCGAGACTCAGCCTGAGCCTCCCGAGTCGCCGCATGGGCCAACCTCCTGGAGTCTTGATGCGCCCACCCCTCTGGCGAGCAGCTCTGTAGGTCGAACGTATGCCCGTTCGCGCCGCGTAGCGCCGGGGGAGACCACCGGTCTTGCCGGGAGGACGCCCGGGGTCTGTGCCGCTCCAGCCCTGGGATTAGAGTGCGAGATCCCTGGGTTTATGACCCCGGGGTGCGTGGCGTCTAGCATGGCCGCCGTGGTCAAGATCTACACGCGCAAGGGAGACGACGGCACGACCGGGCTCTGGTACGGCGGCCGCGTGCCCAAGCACGGCGCCCGGCCCGAGGCGTACGGCTCGGTGGACGAGGCCGCGGCCGCGCTCGGCCTCTGCCGCGCGGCGGCGGAAGCGGACGGCGAGCTCTACGCCGACATCCTGCGCGTCCAGAACGAGCTCTTCGTGGCCGGAGCCGAGCTCGCCACGGCCCCCGAGGCCTCCGAGCGGCTCGAGCCGGGCGTGTCCCGGGTCTCGGCCGACATGGTCGAGCGTCTCGAGAGCGACATCGACCGGTACATGGAGCGAGTGGAGCTGCCGCCCAAGTTCGTGATCCCCGGCGGAACCGAGCTCTCGGCCCGCCTCGACGTGGCACGAACGGCGGTCCGCCGCGCCGAGCGGCGGGTCACCTCCCTCCACCAGGCCGGTGAGCTGGAGAGCGAGCTCGTGCTGACCTACCTGAACCGTCTCTCGGACGCCCTCTTCGCGATGGCGCGCTTCGCCGACGAGCCGGATCCCGAGCTCTTCGAGGGGAGAGGATGAAAGCCACCGCAAGTCGCAGGCGCGGGTCGCTCAAGCACGACCTCACCGTCCGGACGCACCGCCTCCTCGCCGACGAGCCGCGCGAGAACGGCGGCGACGACAGCGCTCCGAGCCCGCAGGAGCTGCTGGCCGCGAGCCTCGCTTCCTGTACGGCCATCACCATCGAGATGTACGCAACGCGCAAGGGCTGGGACGTCGGCGAGCTCGAGGTGAACGTGAACTACGAGCCGGCTCAGCGCGGCTCGCCCACGCGCTTCACCATGGAGGTCCGGCTACCGAAGGAGCTGCCGGACGACCAGCGCGAGCGGCTGATGCAGATCGCGGCCAAGTGCCCGGTGCACCGCACGCTCGAAGGCGAGGTCATGTTCGACGAGCGCGTGACGCTCATTTAGGAGCACGCAGCGCAGCCGGCCGAGCCCGGCGGAGCGCCGGGGCCGGCGTTTACGGCGGGCGGGGTAGGGCGGCGGCTGGCCGGGCGCCGGCTGTCACACAGGCGTGCTCGCCTGTTGCGTCGCCGGTTCTGCGGGCGCCCGGATCGGGCGCGGCCGGGGTGTGGCGCTTTATGCATCGCATAGATGCAAAAGGCGCCACACCCCCTCGACGTGAGGCACGGTCGGCCGCACGAAGGTGACGGGAACGCAACAGAACGCAGCCCTCCCACCCGCTGCAGTTCCGTTCCGGCAGCCGCTTCCGCTGGGCGTCAGCACGGCGCCGCTCAGCTGCGCCGCTCCCACATCTCGATGGTGCCGAAGGCGCGGTAGCCGAGCCGCTCGTAGACCGGCCGCCCGAGCTTCGTGGCCTGGAGGGTGCTCACCTCGCAGCCGCGCGCCCTGCCGTCCGCGAGAGCGCGGCGCATGAGGCCCTGGGCGAGGCCGCGCCCGCGTGCCTCCGGCACCGTGGCCACCCACCAGATGCTGCAGTCGCCGCCGTGGTCCTGGCTCACGACCGAGGCGACGGCACGGTCCTCGAGGCGGGCGATGTAGTTGAAGCGGGAATCGGCGGGTCCGTCGCCCAGGATTCGCCGGAAGGCGTCGCCGGTCGCGTAGGCCGCGTCGTTGATCCGCCCGAGATCGCCGAGCACGGGCTTGGAATCCGGCACGGGATCGCTCTCCCGGGGCGCCTCGACATCGTGGAGATCGGCGATCATGGCCGTGGGCGTCGCATCGAGCTTGTGACCGGCGTCGGCCAGGACCGCGCGGGCTCGCTCGTGGTGCTCGGGAACCCAGACCGTCCAGGCCCGAATGCCCGCGGCGGCGTAGGCCTCGGTCAGGGTCGGCAGGGCCGCCGCGAGTGCGTCCTCGGTCTCGTAGAGGACCGAATTCGGGAGCGAGCGCTCGGGGACGGCCGGCGTCACGCCCGCCAGGACACCGTCCAGCTCCAGGGAGCGGCCGGCGGAAGCGGCCGGGACGGCGCGGAACGCCATCCACATGCTCTTGTGCATGCGCTCCCACAGTGCCTCGTCGGCCATGCCGCGCGGATAATAGGCGGGTGGTCACCGCCCCCTCGCTCCGGCGGCTCCTCCTCACTCCGGAGGAGGCCGCGCGGCTGGATGCGCACGGGTCGACCGCTGCGGCCGTGCTCGTGCCACTGCTCGCGGACGAGTCGGGGCTGGTGGCCGTGCTCACCGAGCGCCGTGCGGACATGCGCCGGCACGCCGGTGAGATCTCCTTCCCCGGGGGGCGCCAGGACCAGCCCGACGAGGACCTGCGCGAGACTGCCCTCCGCGAGGCCCACGAGGAGATCGGCCTCGATCGCGAGCGCGTGGAGCTGGTGGGCGCGCTGCCGCCGGTCGGCACGTTCGTGACCGGATACCGGATCCACCCGTTCGTGGGGCTCGTGGCCGCCGGGCCCGCCTGGCGGCCGCAGGAGACGGAGGTGGCCCAGGTGCTCGAGCTCCGCCTCCCGGACCTGGTGCGGGGCCACGCGATGCAGCGCCTGGTGCGGAAGGGCGTTCCGATCAGGACGCCCACCTACACGGTCGACGGGCACATGGTGTGGGGAGCGACCGCACGGATCGTGCGATCGCTCCTGGAGCGGCTGGCCCCGCTGCTCTAGCGGAAGCCGCTGCTGCTCCTACACGTCCTTCTCGATCGGGACGCCCACCAGGTTGCCCCACTCGGTCCAGGACCCGTCGTAGTTCTTCACGTCCCCCTCGCCGAGGAGCTCGTGGAGCACGAACCAGGTGTGCGCGGAGCGCTCGCCGATCCGGCAGTACGCGATCACCGGGCCGCCGTTGATGACGCCCTTCGACGTGTACAGGTCACGCAGGTCGTCGGCCGACTTGAAGGTGCCGTCCTCCTGGACCGACTGCGCCCAGGGCACCGACGCCGCGCCGGGGATGTGGCCCGCGCGCTGCGCGCCCTCCTGCTCGTAGCCCGCCATCGCGATCAGCTCGCCCGAGTACTCCTGCGGTGAGCGGACGTCCACGAGGCTCGTGCCCTGGTCGAGCGCGTCCAGCACCTCGGCGCGGTACGCGCGGATCGACTCGTCGCCCTCGGCGGCGTTGAACTTCTGGGCCTCGTAGTGAGGCACGTCCGAGGTGGTGGGCCGGCCCTCCGAGATCCACTTCTCGCGCGGACCGTTCACGAGCTTCACGTTGTCGTGCCCGTAGTACTTGAGGTACCAGAAGGTGTAGGCCGCGAACCAGTTGTTGCGGTCGCCGTAGAGCACGATGGTGTGGTCGTTCGAGACGCCGCGGCTGCCGAACAGCTCGCCGAACTCGTCCGGGCCGAGGAAGTCCCGCTTCACCTGGTCCTGCAGGTCCTTCTTCCAGTCGAAGCCGATCGCGCCGGGAATGTGCGCCTCCGCGTAGAGCGCCGGGTTCTCGTCGACCTCGACGACGCGAATCGAGTTGTCGTCCAGGTGGTCCTCCACCCACTGCGTGTCGACCAGAACGTCGTTCGCGTAGCCAGACACCGGTTCCTCCATTTCCTCGTATTCGGACAGCTTTCAGGTATTTGCGGTTCAGACTACAGGGCGCCGTATCCTTCCCGGCGTGGAGTATGCGCCGCTTCGTCCGGTGCCCCTTACCCCGGCCGGGCCGGTGGATCCCGAGCGCGCGACGATCCATGTGTCCGGGCTGCTGCCGCGGCTCACCGCCCAGCAGGCGCGAGCGCTCGCCCTCGTGGTCCTCGGGGGCTTCGACCGTGCCGATGCCGCCGCCGACCTGGGAATTTCGCAGCACGACGTGGCGCGGGCGCTCGCCGCGGCTCGTACGGCCCTCCGCCGCTCGGTGCGGCAACTCCAGGGGAGCGGCTGGTGCCTGCGCGCGGAGGCGCTCCTCTCCGACCGGCTGGACGACGTGCTCGACGGCGCGGGGGCCGTCCGCCTGGACGTGCACCTGCGCAACTGCCCGCGCTGCGTCGACCACGAGCGCCGGCTGATCCAGGCCCAGAACGCGCTGGTGGCGGAGTTCGGCCGCGAGCCGGCGCCCGGCGAAGCGGCGGAGCTGACGCTGGTCCAGCCGGCCGACACCCCCGAGCCGACGCGCGAAGCAGCGACGCTCCGCACGGACTCGCTCGCCGGCATCGTGGCGGTGTCCTCCGGCGTCCTGGTGCTCCTGGCCGGCCTCTTGGTGATCGCGGCGATCGCGTTCGCGCTCGTGGCTGCGCTCGGCCTCTAGCGGCTCCGAAGCACCTCCGCCACCGCCTCGGTCATCGCCGCGAGCCATACCGAGTGCCGGCGCGGGTCGGCCCGGACGGTGCGGACGCGCAGGTGCCAGCGCTCGCCGGCCTCCCTCACGAGCGCGTCCCCCGCGGCGAGCAGGTCGTCCGGAACGCTGCCGCCGGCCTGATACACGAGCCCGCGCACCGGCGTGTCCACGATGTGCTCCAGCAGGGACTGCAGCCGTGCGCCGTGGAGGCCGGCCACGGTAGGGCCCGAGGCGCTCCCGAGCAGCCAGCAGACGACCGACACTCCCGCGAGCTGCGGCACGAGCGTGGCCAGCGCGTCCGGATCCGCCACAACGCCCTCCGCCCCCGTAGCCGCGATCGACTCCACGGCCCGGGCGCGCCGGGTGGTGCCGCGCACGGCCCAGCCGTCCCGCAGGAGCGCCGCGCCGAGGGCACGGCCGCCACAGCCGCAGCCCACGATCAGCACGCGGGCCAGCGCCGGCCGTCCCGTTCAGTCGCCGGAGCCGGAGCGCCGGCGGAGCTCGTCGCGCCAGCGCTGGTCCTCGGCCACCTTGGCGTGAACGTCGTCCTCGGTGATCTCCGGCCGCCCCGTCGCGCGGCGGCGGGCGTTCTGGGCCTCGATCATCTGGTCCACGTCGTCGAGCTCCAGCTCCGCCTCGAGCTCCGGTGAGCGAGTGGGCTTCCAGTCCACCTGCTCGGCCCCCGATCCCGGGTACCAGCGCCCGAGCGCGTAGAGGATGCCGCCCCCCACTACGAAGGCGAAGACCACGAACACGCCGAACTCGTCCACGCCGCGAGTGTACGCCCGGTGGCCGGACGGCTTCGTCAGGCCCGGCCGGTGCGGAACGGCCCGGTCACCTCGAAGGTCGCGCCGGCGCCGTCGAAGCGCTGCGAGGAGAAGTAGAGGCGCCGCCCGCGCGGGTTGAACACCACCCCGGTGAGCTCCGAGTTCAGATGCCGGCTGCCGGTGGCCGTCAGGAAGCGGGCGATCCGCCGCCCGGGCGTGATCAGGACGATGTCGAGGTCGGGCGCGCCGTTGTCCTCGCACACGTAGAGGTCACCCGAGCGGGCGACGGTGATGTTGTCGACGCCGGTGAGCGGCGGGTCCTTCAGCTTGGCCGCGTCGTAGATCACCTCGATCCGCCGCCGGCGCGTGTCGTACGCGTGCACCCGGTTGTCGCTCGTGGTGGCCACGTACACGGTGCCGCTGTCGAACCAGATGCCCTCGCCGCGCGCAAACGGCGTGCTCCCGGGCACCTGCTGTCGCGTCGGCGTGGTGGTGGCTGCCGGGTCCGGAACCTCGTGCCAGCGGACGGCGCCGCTCGGCGCCACGGACGCGATCTCGAGGCGCCCCTTCGCGAGGCTCGGCCAGCGCTTCGGTGTGAAGCGATAGAAGCCGCCGTCCCCGAGGTCCTCGGTCAGGTACACGCGCTTCCCGCGCGGGTCCACCGCCGCCGCCTCGTGCTTGAAGACGCCCATCGCGGGTCGGGCCACCGCCCGCCTGCGCCCCTTCGGGTCGCACTCCCACACCCGGCCGCGATCGACCTCCTCGCATGAGAGCCACGTGCCCCACGGGGTTCCCCCGCCGGAGCAGTTGACGTTCGTGCCGCCGAGGATCCGGTAGGCGTCGCGGATCCTGCCGTCGCGGTCGAACCGGATCGCGCCCGCGCCGCCGCCGACCCCTGCCGGCGCCTCGCAGTTCGACACGAGGATCCAGCCGCCGTCGCGAGTGGGATAGGTGGCCTGGCCGTCCGGAAAGACGTGCCAGTCGTGGCCCGTGCCATGTACCGGCTTCTGGGCGCGCGCCACGAGCCGCGACCTGAAGCCCTTCGGCAGCCTCAGCCCGTTGGCGTCGGGAGGCCGCAGCGGCCCGTAGGGCCCGGGGCCGCGCCGGACCGTCGCGGCCAGCGCGTCGCGCCAGAACTCCGCCCCTAAGGCCGTCGCGCCCGCGGCCGCGAACCCCGACTGGATGAACTCACGGCGCCGCTGCACCCGCCCTTTCTACCGCAACCGGCGGGGCGTCCCGCCCCCACACGCGATCCGCGACAATCCGGCGCGATGTAGCCACGACCGCTGGGAGAGCCTTGATCGACTTCGAGCTGACCGACGAGCAGCGACTGATCCGCGAGACGGCCCGCGACTTCACCGACGGGGAGATCGTCCCGCGCGCGCGTGACAACGACCGCAACGAGCACTTCGACACCGAGCTCGTGCAGAAGATGGCGGACATCGGCTTTCTCGGCGCGATCGTGCCCGAGGAGTACGGCGGCCGCGGCGTGGACTACCGCACCTACGGCCTGATCGTCGAGCAGGTCGGGCGCGGCTGCTCGGCCATGCGCACGGTGGTGTCGGTCGTCACCTCGCTGGTGTGCTCGTCGATCGTGCGCTGGGGATCCGAAGAGCAGAAGAAGGAGTGGCTGCCGCAGCTCTGCTCGGGTGAGGCGCTGGGATGCTTCGGGCTCACCGAGCCCGACACCGGCTCGGACGCCGCCAACCTGAAGACCCGCGCCGAGAAGATCGACGGCGGCTGGCGCATCAACGGCGGGAAGATGTGGATCTCGCTCGGCAACTACGCGAAGCTGGCGCTGATCTTCGCCCAGACCGATCCCGAGAAGAAGCACCGCGGGCTCGCCTGCTTCCTGGTGCCCACCGACTCCCCCGGCTTCTCCTCTCAGGCGATCCACCACAAGCTCGGCCTCCGAGGCTCCGACACGGCCGAGCTCTCGCTCGACGGCGTGGAGGTGGCCGATGGCGCGCTGATGGGCGAGGTGGGCGACGGCTTCAAGGTCGCGATGTCCGCGCTCGACTCCGGCCGCTTCAGCGTGGCCGCCGGCTGCGTCGGCATCTGCCAGGGCTGCGTGGACGCCTCCGTTGCCTACTCGAAGGAGCGCACGCAGTTCGACCGCCCGCTCGCCTCGTTCCAGCTCGTGCAGGAGATGATCGCCGACATGATCGTCCAGACCGAGGCCGCGCGCGGGCTCGTCCAGCGCTCCGGCTGGCTGAAGGACACGGGCCAGCCGAACACCACGGAGACCTCGATCGCGAAGCTCTACGCGACCGAGGCCGCCGTGAACTGCGCCAACACGGCGGTCCAGGTCCACGGCGGCTCCGGCTACGTGGACGACTACCCGGTGGAGCGCTACCTGCGCGACGCCCGCGTGACGACGCTCTACGAGGGCACGTCGCAGATCCAGAAGCTGATCATCGCCCGGGCTGCGACGGGCGTGAACGCGATGGTCTGATGGCCACCATCCTGACCGAGACGCGCGAGGCCGTTGGACTCGCCACGCTCAATCGCCCCGACGCCCGCAACGCGCTCTCGCCGGAGCTGATGGAGGAGCTTGCCGAGGCGCTCGCGCGGTGGGACGCCGACCCCGAGGTCCGCTGCATCGTGATCGCGGGCAGCGACGAGTGGTTCGCCGCCGGCGCCGACATCAAGAGCATGGCCCAGCGCGAGTTCCAGGACATGCTCGATGCGCCCTCCACCGGCTTCTGGCCGAAGCTCGCCGCAATCCGCACGCCCCTGATCGCCGCCGTGTCGGGCTACGCCCTCGGCGGCGGCTGCGAGCTGGCGCTGGCCTGCGACATGATCGTCGCGTCCGAGCGGGCCGAGCTCGGCCAGCCGGAGATCCTCCTCGGAATCATCCCCGGCGGCGGCGGCACGCAGCGCCTGGCGCGCGTGCTGGGGAAGCAGCGAGCGATGGAGCTCGTTCTCACGGGGCGCCGGATCTCCGCGCTCGAGGCCCACCAGCTGGGCCTCGTGAACAAGGTCTCGAAGGCGAAGGAGTGGCTCACCGACGCGCTCGACCTGGCCGCCGTGGTGGCGCGCCGCCCGCCACTCGCCGCGCGGCTGGCCAAGCAGGCGGTGCTGGCGGCCGACGAGACGACCCTCAAGGCGGGACTCGAGCAGGAGCGGCGCCTGTTCGAGCTGGCGATGGCCACCGAGGATCGCGTGGAGGGCATGCGGGCGTTCGTGGAGAAGCGCAAGCCGGAGTTCCGCGGCCGGTGAACGCCGAGGCGCCGGGCACGCTCGGCGTGGTCGGCGCCGGCACGATGGGGGCCGGCATCGCGCAGCTCGGCTGCGCGGCGGGCATGCGGGTGCTGATGCACGATCCGGTGCCCGAGGCGCTCGAGCGCGGGCTCGAGCGAGTGCGCGACGGGCTCGCGCGCTGGGTCGAGAAGGGACGGCTTGCCGCGGACGCGGCCGGGCCGATCGAGGCCGTGGCCGCGCTCGAGGGCCTCGCGCCATGCGAGCTCGTGATCGAGGCCGCGCCCGAGCGGCCCGAGCTCAAGCGCGATCTGTTCGCCCGGCTGTCGGAGGTGTGCGGCGAGCAGGCCATCCTGGCCAGCAACACCTCGTCGATCACGATCACCTCGATCGCGGGCGCCGCGGGCCGGCCCGAGAACGTGGTGGGTATGCACTTCTTCAACCCGCCGCCGCTGATGGCGCTGCTCGAGGTGATCCGCGCCGACCAGACAGGCGAGCGGGCCGTGGCGGTGGCGCAGGCGACCGGGCAGGCGATGGGCAAGACGGTGATCCTGGCCAGCGACGGCCCCGGCTTCCTCGTGAACCGCTGCGGCCGGCCGTTCGGCGCAGAGGCGCTGAGGCTCCTGCAGGAGCGGGCGGCCACCCACGAGCAGATCGATCGCATCTGCCGGCTCGGCGGAGGCTTCCGGATGGGCCCGTTCGAGCTGATGGACCTCGTGGGGGTGGACGTGGGCTTCGAGGTGGCGCAGTCCTTCACCGAGCTCTCGTTCGGCGAGCCGCGCTGGCGGCCCAGCCCGATCCAGGCACGGATGGTTGCGGCGGGGCGGCTGGGACGGAAGACGGGTCGCGGCTACTACGACTATCCGGAGGAGGGCGCCTACCGCCCGCCCGATCCGGAGCCGCTCGAGGCCGGTGGCGGCGAGGGCGAGCGCGTGTGGATCGTCGGGCACGGCGCCGTTGCCGACGGGCTTCGCGAGCGCGCGGCGGCGGCCGGCTTCGAGCTCACCCAGGGCGCCGGCGCCTCGCTCCTGGTGGACGCCCGCGTACCTGCCGACGCCCCACTCGAGGTCAGCCTCCCGGTGCTCGCGATCTGCGCCGACCGCTCGCTGGCCGCCCGCGGCCAACCGCATGCCGTGGGCTTCCACCTGCTCCCGCCGTTGGCGGACACGCGGCTCGCCGAGCTCACCCGCCTCCCCACCACCACCGCGGCAGCCATCGAGGCCGCTGAGCGCTTCTTCGGACGGCTGGGCCTCCACACGGAGTGGGTGGCCGACGCCCCCGGCCTCGTGCTCGGCCGGATCGTCTGCCAGCTGGTGAACGAGGCCGCGTTCGCGATCGGCGAGGGCGTGGGATCGGCCGACGACGTGGACGCCGGCCTCACCCTCGGCCTTGCCCATCCCCGTGGTCCGGTGGCATGGGGTGAGGCGATCGGCCTGGATCACGTCCTGGCCGCGATCGACGGCCTCTGGGCCGAGCGCCGCGAGGAGCGCTACCGCGCGGCGCCGCTGCTGCGGGCGGGCGCCGGCCTGCGCGGGTAGCCGCGGGGCCTTAGCGGCCGAGTCCGCGAAGAAACTCGCGTGCCTTTCCGGGCACGATGCCGAGCGGCTCTCTGACCGCCTTCAGTCCGGCGCGCAGCTCCTCGTCGCCCGCCTCCACCGGAAGCATCGAGTCCTGAAGCTCCGCGAGCGTGCGATCCGCCGCCGATACGGCCTCCACCGCGCGGGAGATGAAGACGGCAGCCCCCTGTGAGGGCAAGCCGGTCGGCTGCTGCTCGAACGCGGAGCCCTGGAGCCCGTGGCGCCCGGCGAACTCGGTGTGCGTTCGCTTAGCGCGGCCGTAGGCCATCTGCACCGGCCGGAAGCAATCGTCCTCGAGCCGGTCGGCGCTCTGCTCGTCCAGCTGCTCGTAGGCCTCCCCGAGCAGCGATACGGCCAGGCCGAGCTCATCGGCCGCCGCGGCGATGCTGTCGAGCAGCTCCTGCCTCGCCTCCATGGTGGTGTAGGTCATCGCCCTCCATGCTGGCAGGCGGGCGCTCAACGCTCGCGAGTGAGCGCCGATAGGTCTCGGGTGAGCGCCGAAAGCGAGATTTCTCCTGCCCGTCGTACCAAGGCGCGGATCAAGCTGCTGATCCTGGCCTGCGCGATCGCCGCGGCCTTCGGAGTGGGCGCTGTTCGCGATGCCAGGAAGGCGCGGCTGGAGTTCCAGGCGCGATCGATCGACCGGTCCTACCCGTTTCGGGGTGAGGGCGCCGGCGGGATGAAGGTGGGCCTCGGTCGCGTCCCGGGCGGGGTGCGCTGGCGTGTGAACTCGGCCGGAACGCACGACTGCCACCCCGGCGACCAGGTGGCGCTCTGGAACTATGTGTCCGGCGAGCTGCGCACGGATGAGCACGGTGGGTTCACCGGCCGGGGGCGTTACTCGAGTCCGGACACGATCGGTCACGACCGCTACCGCAAGCAGGTGAGCTACCGGATCCGGGGTCGCATCGACCGCAACACGGCGGCCGGCCGTTTCTGGCGCCGTGACCGTTACTTCCGGGCCGGCAAGCTCAGCTTCGCGTGCGTACGGGCCGGCCGCTGGCGAGCGGAGCGGGATACTGGGGCCATGTCGGCGGCGCTGGAGCGCTAGGGGTGTCCACAGCGGATCTCACCATCCTCGCGCTGGGCCGTCCCGAGGTCAGCGCGAGCAAGTACATCGCGGCGATCCAGCGACGGCTCGCAAAGCAGGACCGCGTGCGTTACCGGCTGCACGCCATGGGAACGTCGCTCGAGGGGTCCACGGAGGACATCCTCGCCGTGGTGGCGGAGCTGCACGCGGTGCCCTTCGACGAGGGCATTCCGCGCGTATACACGGTCCTAAAGCTCGACGAGCGTCGCGACCGGCCCGACCAGACGCTCCACGACAAGGTGGACTCGGTGGAGCGGCTGCTCTAGAGCAATGCCTCGTCGAAGAACCGCACGACCCGGCGCTCGTACTCCCCGGGACGAGCGTCGTACCCGCCGGTGTGGCTGCTGTCGGTCTTCCACAGCTGCTTCGGCTCGCCGGCGGCTTCGTAGTAGTCGGCGGACAGCTTCTCGCCGCCCTGGCCGCGATCGGCGTAGATGAGGAAGACGGGGCGCGGCGCGATCCGCGGGACCAGGTCCTTCAGGTTGGGCGGCGGGCTGTCGCTTCCGAAGACGGCCACCCCGACAGTCGTTGCCGCCCACGTCGAGAGCTGGGCCCACTTCTCGGCGCCCGGAAGCTCGGCGCCCTCGCGGACGGAGCGGATTCCCGCGCCCTCCGAGACGACGGCCTTCAGGGCGTCCGTCTCAGCCGCCGATTCGAGCAGCATCTCGCCTCCGACCGAGAGCCCGATGCCGCCGATGCGCTCGGGGTCGACGTCGGGTCGCCTGCGAAGGAACGCGAGCGCGGCGTCGAGGTCCTTCACGCCGCCCCAGCCGAGTGAGTTCGGGTCTCCCTCGCTGTCGCCCTCGCCGCGCCGATCGAAGAGCAGCACGCCGTAGCCGTGCCGGGCGAGAAAGCGCGCTCGGTTGCGAGGACCGCTGCGACCTGGGAAGGCGATGACCGCCGCCCTGTTCTTCGACGGGATGTACCAACCCTCGAGCTCGAGATCGTCGCTCGTCTCGAACTTCACGTTCTCGTAGGCGGCGCCGCCGAGCTTCGGCTCGGGCACGACCGCCCGGCCCAGATGGGTGTAGGCGTAGCCGGCCATGAACGGCGCGATCACCGCCATCACGACGACCACCCCCGCGACGGCGATCAGTCCGCGCCGCAGGTAGCGCCACGCGCGGCCTCCCTCCCGCCGCCGCGAGCGCCAGAGCGTGACGGCGGCGAGAAGCAGGAGCACCACTCCGGCAGGCAGCGCGACCAGCCCGGTGTAGTCGTCGCCCGACGCGCCGACCTCGCGCGTGTAGTGCCAGCCCTCCAGCCCGGCCACGATCCCGAACATGCCGATGAGGAGGGCGATCGTGGCGCGCACGCCCGCGCGAGCCCGCGGGTATACCGCGGCGGCGATACCCAGCGCGGCCAGAGGCAGAAGACCGCTGACGAGGTGATCGCCGGCGGAGGTCCCGTCCTCGGGCTGGACGAACGAGTCGTCGAGCACGTGCACAGCGATCACGCTGACCGCGGCCAGGAACACGATGCGTTCTCGGCGCACGGGGCATTCGAGCACACCCTGCATTGGTCGGGCAAGGACTCCGAGCGACTTCCCAGCGCCGACTTGGTGCGTCAGCCCAGCAGCGCCGCCACCGCCTCGCGGTGCTCCGCCGTCGTGAAGCACTGCGGCTCGGCGAACTCCTCCATCGTGATCGCCTGTTCCCAGGTCATGTCGGCCGCGTTCCGGAGCAACGGCTTCATCATCGTGCCCACGTGCGCCGGCAGCTCCTCTATCCGCCGGCACCAGTCGCGGGCCGTGCCGATCAGCTCGTCGGCGGGCACGCAGGCGTTGGCAAGCCCGAGCGCCGCGGCCTCCTCGCCCGACAGGTGGCGGCCGCCCGCGAACAGCTCGAACGTGCGCTGGTAGCCGAGCCGGCGGGTGAGCAGCCAGCTGGTGCCCACTTCCGGCAGCAGCCCGATCCGCCCGAACGCGGGCACCAGCCGGGCCCGCTCGGTCACGAACAGCAGGTCGCAGGCGAGCGCGAAGGCCAGGCCCACCCCGGCCGCGGGGCCGTCCACGGCCGCGATGAACGCCTTGTCGGTCCGGGTGATCAGCCGCGCGATCGCCCCGAACTCCATGCGGATCCAGCGCCAGATCTGTGGTGCGCCGCCGCCTCCCTCGAGCATCGGCTCGGCGGTGTCGCGCATGAGGCGCAGATCGCCTCCGGCCGAGAAGGCGCCGCCGGCGCCCGTGAGCACCACGGCCCGCAGCTCCTCCTCCCCCGCCAGCCCCGTGAGCGCCTCCCGCAGCCGCACCGTCAGCGGCGCGCTCAGCGGGTTGAGCTTGTCGGGGTCGTTGAGCGTCACGATCGCGTGGGCGCCTTCGCGCTCCACCAGCACCAGGTCGTCGGCGCCGCGCGCCTTCGCCACCGTGTCCGCGTACGTCTCAGCCATCCGGTCAGCCTCCTTTCGCCCGCAGCGCGTTCCAGGCCGCATCGCCCAGCGCGCGCTCGGCGTTCTTGATCGAGCTCTTCATCCGTCCCTTGAGCCAGTGCCGGGCGAACTCCTGACTCGGCCCGATGAGCACCGCGTAGTAGAGGTCGAGCGGGATCTCCTGGATCGCGCCGGCCTCCACCTGCGGCCGCAGCCACCTGGCCGTGGCGGCGAACACCTCGGCGTTCAGCCTGCGCAGCTCCTCCCCGCCCGTCTCGCGGCTGGTCAGCAGGAAGCGGGCCAGCTCTGGATTGCCGGCAACCCAGCGCAGGTGGTGGCGCACCACGGCGCGGATCCCCCGCTCGGGGTCCGGCTCGCGCTCGAGCACAGCCAGGTAGCCGCGCTGGTAGTGGCGCAGCGCCTCCAGGTACAGGGCCGCCTCGATCCCCTCCTTGCCGTCGAACCAGTGGTAGATGGAGCCCACACTGGCCCCCGACAGCCGGCGGACGTCGTCCACTGTGGCCGAGCCGCCCCGCTCGGAGTAGGCGCGCAGTGCGGCGTCGAGGATCGCTTCGCGGCGCATTAGAATATTATTCTAGAAGATGATTCTGGATGAGCAGCTACCCGAGTGGCACGTGCGCGAGCGCCATTCGGTCCGGATCGCCGTGGCGCCCGCGGACGCGCTCGCCGCCGCGCGCGCCGTGACCGCGAATGAGGTGCCCGTGCTCCTCGTGCTCATGGGCCTCCGCTCGCTGCCCGCGGCGATCGCCCGCCGCTCTCGGCGGCGCGGCGGCGCACCGCTCCTCGACGACTTCAGGCGCATGGGCTTCGCGCCGCTCGCCGACTCGCCGGAGGAGCTGGCCTACGGCGGCGTGGGCCGCTTCTGGCAGCCGAGCGGCGGCCTGCTGCGTGTTCCGGCCGGCGAGTTCGCGGGCTTCGCCGAGCCGGGCTACGCGAAGGCGGGCTTCGACTTCCGCGCCGAGCCCGACGGCCACGGCGGCTGCGTCCTCAGCACCGAGACGCGCGTGTTCGCCACCGACGACGCGGCTCGGCGCCGCTTCCGCCTCTACTGGACGCTGATCCGGCCCGGCAGCGGACTGATCCGCCGGAACTGGCTCGGTGCAATCAGGACGCGCGCGGAGCGGACTCGCCGCTAGCCGAGCCCGCCAGGAACTCGTCCAGGCCGCTGCGCGCCTCCTCTGCACCTTCGAGCGGAGGATCGGCGTCCAGCCGAGCGCGAGCCCGGCCGGGCCCAGCGCCTGCCGGGCCCACGCGTAGAAGGAGAAGGAGTCGCGATGCTCCGCGATCCGGCCGTCCACGAAGCGGAACTCGGCCCTGATGTCGTTGTGCACCTTGCGGCCGGTCCGGAAGGTGTAGTCGGCGAGCCAGTGCGCGCTCCCGTGCTCGTCGCCGGCCTCGTGCTCGGCGAGCCGTACCTCGAGATCCTCGGCGCGGCCGGTGAGCATCCGCCACATGGCGCCGGGCTCCTCGTCGCGGAGATCCGTGAACACCGGGTCCGAGAAGTGGGCGCCCGGTGCGTAGCAAGCCGCCATCGCGTCGCCGTCGTGGCGGGCGAAGGCCCCGTAGAAGCTCTGGATCAGCTCGTCGTTCGGATGCGCGATCGGCGGAGGCTACTACGGCGCGATGAAGCCGTCGCAGTCGCCGTGGGTGAGCAGGCTCACCGCGGTGGCCGCATCGCCGAGCAGCGTGTTCACGTCGTCCGAGCCGAACGCCGCCTGGCCGTCGGACACGAGGGCGTGGACCTCGTTCCGGATCCTGTTGAACGTGTCCTGATCGGCTTGTGAGAAGCGGCCGATGTCGGGCTGGGCACGATCGACGACCGCCGTGAACGCCACCAGGTCCTGGAAGGTCGCCAGCGGCTGGCCGTCCGTGAACGGCGGTGGATCGTCCGTGCCTGCCAGCGCGCGCGTCACCGCCAGCGCCGTTTCGATCTGCTTTCCGAGCTTCCCGAAGTCAACGATGCGGGGCTCGTCCTGGGCCGTGTGATAGCAGGGCCCGGTCGAGTCGCTGAAGAAGACCGTCGGCACGCGCACGCCGATGAAGTTGATGTAGTCGCTGCGGAACTGACCGAAGATCGAGCTCAGCATCGTCGTGTCGAGCGTGCCGGCGTCCGCCGCGGAGCGCACGATCTCCTTGAGTCGCGCGCCGCCCGTTTCCGCCGCTACCGCGAAGGTGGTGTTGCGCAGGCTCGGCAGCAGGTTCGCGCCCTGGATGTCGAAGTTGACGTACCCGACCGTGGCGGCGAGCGGGACGAGCGGGTTCTGCGTGTAGAACTGGGACCCGAGGAGCCCGTCCTCCTCCCTGTCCCAGAACGCGAGGATCACCGAGCGGCGCGGAGGCTTGGACTGGGCCGCGATGGCGCGGCCGATGGCCAGCGTTGCCGCGACGCCGGTGGCGTTGTCGGTGGCGCCGTTGCAGATCGTGTCGCCGGCCACCGCGGTCCGGCAGGAGCTGCCCAGGTGGTCGTAGTGCGCGCCGACCATCACGTACTGGTCGGCGAGGTCGGTGCCGGGGATCACGGCGACGACGTTGGTGCCGCCGCTGATCGCCTGGAGATAGGCCGCGTCGCCGGTGGCCCCGCCGTTCAGTCCGTCGGCGATCGGCTTGAGTTGCTCGATCAGGTACTGGCGAGCCTTCGTCGAGCCGGCGGTGCCGTTGTTGCGGCCCCCCGTGTCGTCGCCCGCAAGCCGGTTGACGTCGACGAAGGAGCAACCCGCCATGGCCACTCCGGCGCTCACGAGGGCGATCAGCGTGCGGCCACGGCGCCACGGCATGCGCGCGACCCTATCCGGGTCCGGGCCCGAGGGCTATGCCCTACCCGAGAGATCGGCGAGCGCCGCAGGCAGCCGATCCACCTCGTCCTCGGTCGTGTAGTGGAGGAAGCCCGCGCGAACCGCGCCGCGCTCCGCCAGCCCGAGCGCGCGCATCGGGGCGAGCGCGTAGTAGTTGCCGTCCCAGACATGGATCTCGCGCGCCGCCAGCTCGGCAGCGAGCCGCCGCGGCTCCCAGCGGGCGAGGTTGAAGCAGAAAGTGGGCGTGCGCTCACCCACGCGCTCGGGATCGGCGATTCCGTACAGCTCGAGACCGGGCACGGCCGGGGCCGCCTCGAGGAAGCGGCGCGAGAGCGCCTCCTCGTGGTTCCGGATCCGCTCGAAGGCGGTGTCCAGGCTGCCATCCCCGAGCCGAGCGGAGGTATTCGATCGCGGCCGTGGTGCCGGCGATCGCCTCGTGGGACTGGGTGCCCGTCTCGAACCGGTGGCCGGGCGGCCATTCGCCGGCCGGGCGCACCCGGTCCGCCGGCAGCGACTCGGCCAGCCCCCGCTCGATCGCGGCCACGCCCAGGTGGGGCCCGAAGAACTTGTACGGAGAGCAGAGCAGCACGTGGATGCCCAGCTCGCGGCGCCGCAAGCGGCGATGCGGCGCCAGGTGCACGGCGTCGGCCCACGCGAGCGCCCCGACGCTCGCGGCCGCGGCTGCGATCCGCGCGGCGTCCGTGATCGAGCCGAGGGCGTTCGAGGCGAGCGTGAACGCCACCACGCGCGTGCGCTCGCCCACGAGCCCCTCGAGAGCGTCCTCGTCGAGCGTGCCGTCGCCGGTCCGGATCGGCGCGTGACGCACCACCAGGTCGTGATCCTCCGCCACGAGCAGCCAGGGCGCGACGTTGGCGTCGTGGTCGAGGTCCGTCACGACGATCTCGTCGCCCGGCTCGAGCGTGCGGGCCACGGCGTGCGCGAGCAGGAAGTTGAGCGTGGTCATGTTCGCTCCGAAGGCGATCTCCTCCGGCTCGCTCCCGGTGAAGTCGGCGGCGGCGGAGCGCGCCCGCTCGAGCACGAGGTCGGACTCCATCGAGCTACGGAAGGCGCCGCCGAGGTTGGCGTTCGACGCCGTGAGGTAGCTCGCTCACCGCCTCGATCACCTCGGTCGGGGCCTGCGAGCCGCCGGGGCCGTCGAAGTGCGCCGCGCGGCCCGCGAGCGCGGGGAACCGCTCGCGCACCAGGCCCGGATCCAGGCCGGTGCTAGGCAACGGCCTGCTCTCCCCTCAGGTAGCTGAGCAGCCCGCCGCTGAGGAGGATCTGGCGCTCCTTGGGCGCGAAGTCGTGGACCAGCGAGAGCTCGCGGCCGGACTCCTCGATCCGGGCGCTGATCTGCTCGGCCCCCTCCTCGAGCTCCCGTCTCACCTCGGGGAGCGTCCAGGTGTCACCCACCCTGGCGAGCTCGTAGTCGTCCTCCTCGGCGAAGGTGAGCGCGAGGATCCCCTGGGCCACCAGGTTGCGCCGGTGGATGCGCGCGAACGACTTCGCGAACACGGCCTGCACGCCCAGCTGGAGCGGGGCGAGCGCCGCGTGCTCGCGCGACGAGCCCTGCCCGTAGTTGTGGCCGCCCACGATGAAGCCGCTGCCCCACTCCGCCATGCGCTTGCGGAACTCGGGGTCGCGATGCTGGAAGGTGAACTCGGCGATCGCGGGGATGTTCGACCTGTAGGCCATGACGATCACTCCGTCCGGCGCCAGGTCGCCGGTGGAGATGTCGTCCGGCTGGACCGTGGCGATCCGCGCGGCCAGGTCGTCTCCGAGCGGGGTGTGCTCCGGCGGCGGCTTGATGTTCGGCCCGCGCGGTATCTCGATGCGCTCTGCCTCGTCCTCCGGGGCCGGCGGGAATATGTGCACGTCGTCCGCGTAGGGCTTGAGCTCGGGCATCTCGAGCAGCTCGGGCGGATCGCCGTACTCGCGCGGGTCGCGGATCTCGCCGTGCAGCATGGACACCGCGGCGACCGCGGGCGAGCAGAGGTACACCGAGTCGTCCTCGGTTCCGCTGCGGCCGGGGAAGTTGCGGTTGAAGGTCCGCAGCGAGTTGGCGTCCGAGGGAGGAGCCTGGCCCATGCCCACGCACGGACCGCACACCGGCTCGAGCATCCGGATCCCGCCCTCCACGAGCTGGCGGTACACGCCCGACTCGGCGATCGCCACGAGGATCTGACGCGAGCCGGGCGTGGCGGTGGCGGTACAGCGCTCGTGCACGTGCCGGGCCTCCTCCGCGGCGAGTACCGCACCCGGCAGCGCGAGATCGAGGTAGGCCGAGTTGACCGAGGATCCGATGCACACCTGCTCCACCGGCGTGCCCGCCA
Source organism: uncultured Thermoleophilaceae bacterium (assembly GCA_963759625.1). Lineage (GTDB taxonomy): Bacteria > Actinomycetota > Thermoleophilia > Solirubrobacterales > Thermoleophilaceae > JACVRW01. The sequence goes on from CAVXAD010000009.1 coordinate 85,729, forward strand.
CCTCTTCCACGGGCACCACGTTGTCGGGGTTGTGGGGCTTCGCGACCAGCGGGCCCAGCCCGTCGAGGTCGATCTCCACGCGGTCGTCGTACTCGCAGCCTGCGTCCGGCCCCATCGCGCTGAAGTCCGCCTCGCGCTCCTGCCTGCCCAGCCAGGCGCGGGTGTTCTCGTCCGGCGGGAAGACGGCGGCCGTAGCGCCGAGCTCGGCAATCATGTTGGCGATCGTGGCGCGCTCGGGAACGCTGAGGTCGGCGGTGCCGGGCCCCGTGAACTCGAACACCTTGTTCAGCCCGCCGCGCACGGTCAGCCGGCGGAGCAGCTCCAGGATCACGTCCTTCGCCTGCACCCAGGGGCGCGGCAGCGAGCCCTCGAGGCGTACCTCCACCACCTGGGGGCAGGCGATCTCGTAGGCGTGGCCGCCCATCGCCACCGCTACGTCCAGCCCCCCGGCGCCGATCGCGATCATGCCAACCGCGCCGCTCGTGGTGGTGTGCGAGTCCGCGCCCACGAGGATGCCGCCTGGGCGCGCGAAGCGCTCGATGTGGACGTAGTGGCAGATCCCGTTGCCCGGCCGCGAGTAATGGATGCCGTAGCGGCGGCAGAGCGCCTGGAGCATCCGGTGATCGTCCGGGTTCTTGTTGTCGAGCTGGATGACGTTGTGGTCCACGTACTGGACGGCCCGCTCCACGCGGACGCGCGGCACGCCCAGCTGCTCGAACTGCATGAGCGCCATCGTGCCCGTCGCGTCCTGAAGCAGGGTCTGGTCCACGCGGAGCGCGATCGGCGTGCCCGGCCGGAGCTCGCCCTCCACGAGGTGGTCACGGAGCAGCTGACGGGTCAGGTTCTCGGCCATCTCGCCCTGGATTGTTACCGGCCCGGGTAGGGTGCCCACTCGTGGCCCAGCGCAGGCGGCAGCTGCGGTGGTACGAGCGACCGCTGGAGAGCTTCGCGCGCTCGAAGCCGGGCGGCTGGTACTTCGTGAACGTGGCCATGCGGATCGACCGCGTGCTGCTCCCGCTCTCGGGCGGCCGGCTGAGCAGCGGGTTCGGCCAGCAGGTCGGCCTTCTCGGCACGGTGGGAGCGAAGAGCGGCGAGCGGCGCAGCACCCCGCTCCTCTACCTCACCGACGGCGACCACATCGTGCTGATCGCCTCCAAGGCCGGCGCCGCGAAGCACCCGGCGTGGCTCCACAACCTGAGGGCCAATCGGGAGGTGACCTTCCTGGCGCCGGGCGGCCGCAGCGGCGACTACCTGGCCCGCGAGGCGAAGGGGGACGAGCGCGGCCGCCTCTGGGCCGACGCGGTGGACTACTACGCCGGGTACGCGGACTACGCGGTGCGGGCGGGGTCGAGGCAGATCCCGGTGGTGGTGCTGGAGCGGGCGTAGCGGAGTTGCGGGTCCACCGCCGCGTGCCGTCCGTAACGAGTGGACCACGCCTGGTGAGAACTATTCAGACGACGATCCTCGTCGATCGCAGAGCTCTGGGCGGCTCGTCGCCGTAACAGGACACCACGCCGGCGTAACCCGAGGCGCACAAAGGAACCGCGGGCGCACGGGCGCACACACCCCCACCCAGCCGCAGTAGACGCCTAAGAAGAGCCCACCCGCACGAAGGTCGCGCGGGCGCGCGCCACCTCGCGGCCTTCGCACGCGGCCGACGCGCGCAGCTCCACGCGGCGACCATCGTCGCCGTCGCGCGCGGCCGACACGTCCACGAACGCGCCCACGGCGGCCGGCGCCAGGAGGTCCAGCTCGAGCCGCCTCGTGAGCGCAAGCCCGCCCTCGCGGTGCAGCAACAGCGCCATCGCCTCGTCCAGTGCCGCGGCGATCACGCCGCCGTGCGCATATCCCGGCGGGCCCTGATGGTCCTGCTTGACGAAGAAGCGGCCCGCCACTCCGCCGCCCTCCACCGGCTCCAGCTCGAGCTGGAGCCCGAACAGGTTCGCCTGGCCGCAGCCGAAGCAGAGGTCGTGGTGGCGGATCCGGCTATCCGCGCCCACGCAGCTGGCGCAGCACGAAGTGGAGGATGCCGCCCCCGCGGAAGTAGAGCCACTCGTTGGGGGTGTCGATCCGCACGCGCGCGTCGAACGCGACCGGCTCGCCCTCGTCGGGCGTGGCAGTCACGCGCAGAGTGCGCGCGCCGTCCTCGAGCGCGGCCAGGTCGAAGCGCTCGAACCCGGTCAGGCCGAGTGACTCCACCGACTCGCCGTCGGGGAACTGGAGCGGCAGGACGCCCATGCCCACGAGGTTCGAGCGGTGGATCCGCTCGTACGACTCGGCCAGCACGAAGCGCACCCCGAGCAGGCGCGGGCCCTTCGCCGCCCAGTCGCGCGAGGACCCCGATCCGTACTCCTTGCCCGCGAGCACGCAGAGCGGCACGCGCTCGTCCGAATAGGCCATGGCGGCGTCGTAGATCGAGGTCTCCTCACCGTCCTTCACGGTCACGCCGCCCTCGGTCCCGGGCGCCAGCCGATTCCGCAGGCGCACGTTCGCGAAGGTGCCGCGCATCATCACCTCGTGGTTGCCGCGGCGCGAACCGTAGGAGTTGAAGTCGCGGTGCTCCACCCCGTGCTCGATCAGGTAGCGGCCCGCGGGCGAGTCCTTCCGGATCGCGCCCGCCGGCGAGATGTGGTCGGTCGTGACGCTGTCGCCGAGGAGCGCGAGCGAACGTGCTCCCTCGATGCGCTCGAAGCCCTTCCGGGGGCTCGGCGGGCATCCCGTCGAAGTACGGCGGCTGCTTGACGTAGGTGGATTCCGGGTCCCACGCGTAGCGGTCGCCCTCGGGCACCGGCAGCGCAGTTCCAGGTCTCGTCGCCCTCGAACACCTCGCCGTAGCTGCGCCTGAACATGTCGGACTCGATCGCCTCCTCGATCGCGTCGTTCACCTCGCGCTGGCTCGGCCAGATGTCGCGCAGGTGCACATCGCCCTGCAGCGGGTCGCTCACCACGTCCATGTCCATGCGCCCGGCGAGCGCGTACGCCACGCAGAGCGGCGGCGAGGCGAGGTAGTTCATCTTCACCTCGGGGTGGATGCGACCCTCGAAGTTCCGGTTGCCGGAGAGCACGGAGCAGACGGCGAGGTCGTTGTCCAGCACCGCCTTCGAGATCTCGTCGGCCAGCGGGCCGGAGTTCCCGATGCAGGTGGTGCAGCCGTAGCCCACCAGGCTGAAGCCGAGCTGCTCGAGCGGCTCGATCAGGCCGGCGCGCTCGAGGTAGTCCGTCACGACCTTGGAACCGGGCGCGAGGCTCGTCTTCACCCAGGGACGGCGCACGAGCCCGAGCGCCACCGCCTTCTTCGCGAGGAGGCCCGCGCCCAGCATGACGGCCGGGTTCGAGGTGTTCGTGCAGCTCGTGATCGCGGCGATCACCACGGCGCCGTGGTCCAGCTCGAACTCGGTGCCGTCGGCGAGCTTGACCGGCACCCGCTGCCAGGGCGGCTCCGCCACCGCGGTGTGGTGATGGTGGCCGGGCTGACTCGCCCCGTTGGCGACCGCGGGCGCGGGCGAGTCGCTGGCGGGGAAGCTCTCGGACCCGGCCTGCTCGACCGAGCCCGCGTTCGGCTCGTGTTGCACGGCCTCGCCGATCAGCTCGCCGAGCTCGGCGCGGAAGTCCGAGGCGGCGTCGCGGAGGGCCACCCGGTCCTGCGGCCGGCGCGGGCCCGCCAGCGAGGGCTCGACCGTCGAGAGGTCGAGCGAGAGCGTGTCGCTGTAGGTGATCTCCTCCGAGTCCGCGTCGTGGAACAGCCCCTGCTCGCGGCAGTAGGCCTCCACCAGCTCCACCCGCTCGGCGCGGCCGGCCGGAGAACTCGAGGTAGCGGAGCGTCTCGCCGTCGACCGGGAAGATCGCGCAGGTGGCGCCCATCTCGGGGGCCATGTTCCCGATCGTGGCGCGGTCGGCGAGCGGCAGGTTCGGCAGCCCGGGGCCGAAGAACTCCACGAACTTCCCGACCACGCCGCGCTCTCGCAGCATCTCGGTGACGGTGAGCACGAGGTCTGTGGCGGTGGAGCCCTCGGGCAGCTCGCCCTCGAGCCGGAAGCCCACGACCTGCGGGATCAGCATCGACACGGGCTGCCCGAGCATCGCGGCCTCCGCCTCGATGCCGCCGACGCCCCAGCCGAGCACCCCGAGGCCGTTGACCATCGTCGTGTGGGAGTCGGTGCCCACGAGCGTGTCCGGGAACGCCTGCCCGTCGCGGCTCTCCACCACGCGGGCGAGGTACTCGAGGTTCACCTGGTGGCAGATGCCGGTGTTCGGCGGCACGACGCTGAAGTTCTCGAACGCGGTCTTGCCCCAGCGCAGGAACGCGTAGCGCTCGCGATTGCGCTGGAACTCGAGCTCGGCGTTGCGCTGGAAGGCGAGGCGCTCCGCGAACACGTCCACCTGGATCGAGTGGTCGATCACGAGCTCGACCGGCACGAGCGGGTTGATGCGCTCGGGATCGCCGCCGAGCTCCTCCATCGCGTCGCGCATGGCGGCCAGGTCCACGATCGCCGGAACGCCGGTGAAGTCCTGCATCAGCACGCGGGCGGGCGTGTACGCGATCTCGCGCGAGGGCTCGTCGGAGGCCACCCAGGTCGCGAGGTTCTCGATGTCCTGAGCCGTGACGCCGTGCCCGTCCTCGCGGCGCAGCAGGTTCTCCAGCAGCACCTTCAGCGAGTAGGGGAGTCGTGCGACGTCGAAGCGTGCCTGGAGCGCGTCCAGGCGGAAGATCTCATGCGTCTCGGAGCCGACCTGCAGCTCGTTGCGCGCTCCGTAGCTGTCTGGGTGAGCCACGCTTCAACCCTATCGACGGGCCAGTCCCGGATAGCGTTGCGCCGGTGCACGACCTGGCCTGCGTGCTCCACCTCCATTCCGTCCACTCGGACGGGACGGGGACCGTGCGCCAGATCGTGCGCGCCGGGCGCCGGGCAGCGGTCGACGTGGTGGTGCTCACCGACCACGACACGCTTGCCGCCAAGCGCGATGGCCACGAGGGCTGGCACGACGGCGTGCTGCTGCTGGTGGGCGAGGAGGTATCGCCGCCGCGGCGCGACCACTGTCTCGCCCTCGGGGTGGACGACGAGATCGACAACCGGCTCGCTCCGGAGGAGGTGCTGCGGGCCATCCGCGCCGCGGGTGGGCTCTCCTTCGCGGCGCATCCCTTCTCGCGCGGCTCACGTCGGTTCAAGCGAGCCGGCGACGGCATGCCGTTCGCCGCCCTCGAGTCCGACGCCCTGGACGGCATCGAGCTCTGGAGCTTCGTGACGGACACCGCCGAGACATTCGAGAGCCTCCGGGACGCGCTCCGCTTCATCGTCTCGCCCGGCCGCGTGGTGGATCGCCCGCCGGAGCGCAACATGCGTGAGTGGGATCGGCTCTGCGCGCTGCGCCGCGTGGTGGCGATCGGCGGGCTCGACGCGCACCAGATCGGCAAGCGGATCGGTCCCGTGGTGCCGCTGCGGCTGATGGCCTACCACCGCTCGTTCCGCTACCTGCGCACGCACGTGCTCTGCGACGAGGCCCCCACACACGAGCTCGACCACGATCGTGAGCAGGTGTACTCGGCGCTGCGTGAGCGGGCGCTGCTACGTGGCGATGGACTCGCTGGGGCCGCCGCAAGGGCTTCGAGTTCGGCGCCGTCGGACCCGGCGGCGAGCTCTCGATGGGCGCCGAGGCCGCCGCCGGCGAGTACACGCTTCGAGCGCGCGCGCCGGCGGCCGCGCGGCTGCGGCTCCTGCGCGACGGCGAGGTGATCGCGATGGCCGACGCGGCCAGCGAGCTGAGCCGGGAGGTGAGCGAGCCGGGCGTGTACCGCGTGGAGGTCGAGCGTCCCGCACACAGGCGGCTGCGGACCTGGATCCTCTCGAACCCGATCTACCTGCGGTGAGCGAGGAGCCGCGCTGCCGCTGCGCAGGTTTCGAGACAGGCTCTAAGGCCGGGGGGCCAAAGGTCGATACCTAATCTATGACGTCCTGGGCCACGGCGCTGAGGGAGCGCCTGAACCCCCGGGGCGATGAAGCGGTGACGCCGGAGTCGCTCGGGGATCCGCGCGCCGCCGCGCGCTTTCTCGGCTTCGCCTTCGTGGCGGGCGCCCTGCTGGCGCTCGTCTCGATGGCCCTGCCGCAGCCGCCCGGCACCGATGTGCCCGGGCTCTTCGCGATCGACGGCGTGGCGCTCGCGCTCGGCGCGTTCCTGCTCGCGCGCGGACCTCGCATCACCAACATCGAGATCGCGGGGGTCCTCTTCATCGCGACCCTGCTCGTGTCCCTGGGAATCCACTTCACGGAGCAGCGGACCGGGGTCTACTCGCTCTTCTACGTATGGATCGCGCTCGAGGCGGTCTTCTTCCTCTCGCGCCGGGCCGCCTTCCTCCAGATCATCCCGATGGCGATCGCGCTGGCCCTCGTGCTGGCCGACGAGCGGCCGCCGGGGGCCGAGGAGCAGTGGGCGATCACCGTGGGCACCGTGCTGCTGGTGGGCGTGCTCGTGGGCCTGCTCAAGGCCCACGCCGAGCGGCTGATCGCGCGCCTCGCGGACGCCGCGCATTCCGATCCCCTGACCGAGCTGCGCAATCGCCGCGGCTTTCAGGAGCTGCTGGCGGTGGAGCTCGACCGGGGCCGGCGCACAGGGCATCCGGTGAGCCTGCTGGTGGCGGACCTCGACCACTTCAAGCGGGTGAACGACGAGCTCGGACATCCGGCCGGCGACAAGGTGCTCCAGGCCTTCGCCGCCCAGATGCGGCGGCTCAGCCGGAGCATCGACACGACCGCGCGCCTCGGCGGCGAGGAATTCGCCCTGCTCCTTCCCGAGACCCCGAAGCACGACGCTCTCCTCGTGGCCGAGCGGCTGCGGCGGGCGGTGAGGACGGCGTTCGTGGACGGCCAGGTGCCGCTCACGGTGAGCATCGGCGTGGCCTGCTCACCCGACGACGGATCGACGCCGGACGATCTCCTGCGCGCCGGCGACCAGGCTCTCTACGCGGCCAAGCAGCTCGGTCGCGACCGCTCGGTCCTCTTCAACTCGGAGGTCGTGGCCGACCTGCTGCGCGGCGACCAGCCGGCCGGAAGCCAAGCGCCCGGCCAGCTGTCCGCGGTGCTCGTGCTCGCCGAGACCATCGACGTCCGCGACTCGGGCACTGCCCAGCACTCGCAGGCGGTGGGCCGCTACGCCCGCGCCGCCGCCGCGGAGCTCGGCCTCCCCCCGCCCGTGGTGGAGCGCCTGGCGCTCGCCGGGGTGCTGCACGACGTGGGCAAGATCGGCGTGGGCGACGAGATCCTGAGGAAGCCCGGACCGCTGAACGAGGAGGAGTGGGCGGAGATGCGCAAGCACCCGGAGCTGGGTGCCCGCCTCCTCGCCGGAGCGGGGCTCGCCGACCTGGCCGAGTGGGTCTTCGCGCACCACGAACGGCTCGACGCGAGCGGCTACCCGCTCGGCCTGGGCGACGAGCAGATCCCGCTCGAGGCTCGCGTCCTGGCCGTGGCCGACGCCTACGAGGCGATGACGAGCGCCCGCCCGTACAGCCCCGCCCTGTCGCACGAGGAGGCCGCGGCCGAGCTGCGCCGCTGCGCCGGCACGCAGTTCGACCCGCGTGTCGTGGAGGCGCTCCTCGCGGCCCTGCCGCAGACGGGAAGGCAGCCGGCCGAGGGGCGCGAAGCCCTTCACGTCACCCCTGGTGGGTGACGCCGCATCACCCGACCTCCCGGGAACCTTCCCTCGATGCCCGACGTGGGCTACGAGATCCGGATCAAGGGCAGGCTCAGCGACAACCTGAGCAGTGCCTTCGAGGACTTCACGGCCTCCGTCAAGCCGGCCGAGACCATCATGCGCGGGCCGGTTCGCGACCAGTCGGAGCTCCAGGGCCTCCTCGCGCGCATCCAGTCGCTCGGCCTCGAGCTGATCGAGGTGCGCCGGCTGCCGCCGGGGCAGGCCGACTAGACGTAAGTCGCAGGCAGGTTGTGCGGGCGTCTACGGCGCGCGTCCCGTTACGCGGGCGTGGTGTGCCGGCGCACTGCCCAGCGTTACGGCCGGCCCCGCCGCAGCACCCGCCTTACGTTGAGCCGCCCATAACGGCTCAACGTAAGCCGGATCAACTCCGGCTGACAGACGAGCGCACGAATGTGACGCGCCGCCGACGAACAGCACAGCCGACCCCTAACGTCCGAGCCTGCGATGGCCCTGCCGGCTAGACCGCGGGTCGCTCGGCGGCGCGGACCCGGCGCCGGAGCCCGCCCCAGCTCGTACGCGAACCAGAGCGCGTTCATCCCGAAGAAGATGAAGTCGATGCCGACGATCAGCCCGATCGCCCAGTCGGCCGAGCTCGGCAGCTCTTCGGCGATCAGGATTCCGAGCACGATCGAGAGCAGCCCGCTGAACGCGGCGGCGCCGGCGCCCGGCGCGCCCAGGTGTGCGAGCCCGCCGGCCAGCCGCGCAAAGCCGATCGCCACGAACCAGATCACGAGCATCACCGTGAGCGTGTAGCTCCCCTCGAGCGGCGCGACGAGCAGGTAGAGCCCGGCGATCGCGGTGAGCCCCGCGACGAGCAGGCGCAGGAGCGTGCCCCCGAGATCGTGCGACGCGAATGCCCCCATCGCCAGCGGGACGCTGGCGCACAGGAGCACGATGCCGATGAAGATCGCGGTGCCCACCGCGGCCACTGCCGGAACGACGATCGCGCCGATGCCGGTCAGCACGGCGAGGATGCCCGCCACGGTCAGCAGCCCGCGCGAGCGCGACAGATCCTCGGGTGCGACGTTCACGCAGTTAGCCTAGGCACCACCCGGGTGAGGGATCGTCACCCGCCGGGGGTGATCGCGCCGGCCGTCTCGCGGCGATATTCCATGTACTCGCGGACCGCGATCTGGATCGCGGCGGCAGTGGGGATCGCCGAGCAGAGCACCGACGATTCCGACCAGCGTGGCGCCGAAGATCGCCGCCACGACGATGATGAAGGGATCGAGCTCCACGGCTCTGCTCTGGATCCGCGGCTGCACCACGTAGTTCTCGAACTGCTGGTAGGCGATCGCGAAGATGGCCCAGATGATCGTGACCGTCGGGAAGTCCACGAACAGAGTCACGACTCCCACCAGGACCGCCCCGAGCGTGGCGCCAATCAGTGGGATCACGTCGAGGATGGCGATGATCACGGCGAGTGGCAGCGGCGAGGGCACACCCAGGATCACGAGCATGAGGAATGCGGCGATGCCTGCGATCGTCGCCTGGACGAGCGCCCCGCCCACGTAGCTGCCCACGGCCGAGGCGATCCGGTCCATTGCGCGGCTGATCCGCTCGGCCTGGGCCGGTGGTCGGTGCGCGAGCGCGGCGTCGCGCCATTGCCTCCCGCGACTGACCATGAACATGCTCATCACGAGGATCGTGAACAGCGCGAAGAGCGAGCTGACGATGCCTGCGCCGATGTCGGCGAGGGTGCCCGCCGCGTCGCCCAGCTTCGAGATCAGGTTCTGGGAGGCGTCCTCCAGCTTCGTCGTGATGTCGTAGTCCTTGTTCAGCTGGCGCAGCTGGTCGTTCTCGTCGACCGCCTTGTTCAGGTCTTGCACGTAGTCCGGCAGGTTGTTGGCCAGCCGCACTCCCTGCTCCACGGCCGGCACGATCAGGATCGCGCCGATCACGATCGGCGTGATGACGATTCCCAGGTAGACGATGGCGATGGCCACACCTCGCGGCATCTTGCGATTGAGCGCGTTCACCGGGCCCGATGCCGCGACGGCCAGGAACGTGGCCAGAATGAGCCAGCTGAGCGGCTCGCGCACCAGGTAGAGCAGGTACAGCGCCAGCCCGCTGAGGACGATGATCGTCACCACGCGCAGAACGGCGCGCGCGCTCGGTTGCTCCCGCGCGACGGGTTCGGTGCTCACCAGGCCGCAGCGTCCCCGCACGCCGGGTGACCCGGCATCACCCGCTCCGGGTGAGGAGGGCTAGACGGGCGCCGGCGGAGCTTGCGGTGGCTCGGGCGCCTCGCCCGCCCGGGCGATTGCCTCATCCACGGCCCGGACCACCTGCTCGGGGCTGTTCACCCACTCGAACTTGAACTCCGAGTCGTCGGTGCCGGCCGTGTCGAAGTCGACCGTGCCGACCTTGAACAGCCGGTCGAGCACCCCTTGCTCGTAGTTCACGTTCTGCACGCGGTCCAGCCGTGTCTCCTGGACCTTGCGCCGCACGATGCCGCGCGTGATGCGCAGCCGCCGGTTCGTGATCAGGTACTTCGTGAACAGGCGGCGGAGGTACCCGATGACGAGGGTGATCGCGAACACCGCGGCGGCCACACCCGACCCCGCCCCCGGCGACGCCGTGAGCCAGAGGACTCCCCCGAGCACCAGCGCCGCGATCAGGCCGCCGGCGTAGAAGGAGAGCAGCGCCCTCCAGGAGGGGCGGCCCTCGTACAGCTGGTTCTCGTCGCTCCGGAGATCCGCCATCGGACGAGATGTTTCAGCCCCGGGCCGCGGTTGCCCGAGCGGGAGGGCGGCCTCCTCGGGCACGCTGCTACAGCGCCAGCGACTCGCCCGGCGCGAGCACCCGCACCTCCACGTCCGGGGCCAGCTCCGCCGCGTGAGCGGCGAAGCGGCGCGCCGGCTCCGTGAACCAGTCGCCCAGCCGGCGCCCGCGCGGGTAGAGCGTGCCCCAGTGAATCGGCACCGCCACGCGCGGGCGGATCAAGGCCGCGGCGCGCGCGGCCGCCTCCGGGTCCAGGTGGCCCCCACTGCCGAGCTCCGGCCCCCAGCCGGCCACCGGCAGCAGCGCAAGGTCCACGGGCCCGATCTCGCTCATGCCGTCGAAGAGGTCGGTGTCGCCTGCGAAGTAGACACGCAGACCGGCCTCCAGGACGAAGCCGAGCGGCTCCGCGCGCAGCCCGAGCGGCCGGCGCCGCGGGTCGTGTGCGGCCGGAACGGCCGACACGCGCACGCCCGCCACCTCGCCCGACTCGCCGGGGCGCACCTCCTCCACGGCGCCGAACCCGGCGCGCCGCAGCAGGGCTCCGGCTCCGCGCGGCGCGAAGGCCGTGACCTCGCCTGCGATCGCGCGGAGCGACGGCAGGTCCAGGTGGTCGTAGTGCAGGTGCGAGATCAGCACGGCGTCGAGGCGATCGGAAAGGTCGGGCGACGGCGTCGTGCCGTGCCGGCGCAGATGGGCGACGCGGGCCCGCAGCACCGGGTCGGTCAGCAGCCGCGCGCCGCCCAGCTCGATGAGGACGGTGGCGTGCCCGCCCCACGTGACGCGGTCCGGGGTCATGCCGCAAGCATCACGTGATCCGGGCGATCAGGACACGCCGGACAGCCCCGCGCCGACCGCGAACCCGAGCGCGGTCACGAGCCCGGTGCTTCGCCCGGCCTGCCTCGTGGCCTCGGGGATCATCGAGTCCACGAGCATCACCAGGAGCGCGCCCGCAGCGAACCCGTTCACGCCGCCCTCCAAGTGGTCGCCGGTCGAGTCCGCGATCCCGTACCCCACTCCGGACGCCAGTGTGCACACGACTGCGACGGCGATCCACAGGCGGACAATCGTCCGCTTGTCGCGCCCCCCCTCGAGCATCGCGGCCGCGGAGCCAACCGCCTCCGGCAGGTTGGACACGAATATGGCGGCGAGCAGCCCGACGCTGATCCCGCCGCCGGCCGCCAGGCCGAGGCCCAGCACGAGCTGCTCGGGGATGCCGTCGAGGAATGCGCCGAGGGCGAGCGCCGAGCCGGCCTGCGAGCCCTTGGTACGGCGCTCGACCAGGCCGTCGAGGAGATAGAACGCGAGCGCGCCGGCCGTCATGCCGACGGCCACCGCAACGCCTCCGCCGATCTCCACGCCCTCCTGTGCCAGCTCGAAGCTGACGGCGCTGACCAACGCCCCCGCGCCGAAGCCGAGCACCAGCCCGACAAGGCGCTGCGGCCACCGGCGCGCAAGGCCGATCAGCGCACCGAGCACCAGCGACGAGGCCGCCAGGGCGCCCCATCCGAGCGCCGCCCCCAACTATGCCCTCAGCCCTTGGTGGTGGCCGCCGTGCCGTTCACCCGGTCAGCATCACGGGGCGGTGGGTGATCGCTCATCACCCTAAAAGGGTGAAACCGGCGCGCGACCTTGATTCGGTCAGCTGAGCCGGAGAGACTCCCCAGTCTCACCCCTTTCGACGAAGGGCTCGCAACGGCTGATCCCACGGAGCGGGAGCTGGTTCTCGCCACGAAGCTGGTGGCACCGCCCATTCCCCCGGGGATGGTGGAGCGCCCGCGTCTCGTGGAAAAGCTCGCTCGAGCCATCGAGCGGCCGCTCACCCTGATCGCCGCCCCGGCCGGTTCCGGCAAGACGGCCCTGCTGTCGAGCTGGGCGGAAGCTCGCGAGCCCGGGCATCGGCTCGCGTGGCTGGGGCTCGGTCCCGAGGCCAACTCGCGGCGACGCTTCTGGACCGAGGTGGTGGCCGCACTCCAGCGTGCCGACGCGACCATCTCCGCCAATGCCGCTCCTCGCCGCGGGAGCGGCGACGCCTTCCTTCCCGCCCTCGTAGCGGAGCTCGAGTCGCTCCAGCAGCCCATCGTGCTCGTGCTGGACGACTTCCATGAGGTGACCGAAGCGGCCGTGCTGCGCGACCTCGACAGGCTGCTCGGCCACCCCCCGGACCGGCTGCGCCTCGTGCTGGCCACCCGGTCCGACCCGTCGCTCCGGCTCCAGCGACTCCGCATCGCCGGCCGCCTCGGCGAGGTCAGGAATGCTGATCTGGCGTTCACCCTCAGCGAGACCGAGGAGCTCCTCGGCGCACTTGAACTGAGCATCGGGCGCGACGATCTACGCCTTCTCTGGGAGCGGACCGAGGGCTGGGTGGCGGGCCTCCGGCTTGCCGCGCTGTCGCTGCGCGACCATCCGGACTCCAGTGCCTTCATCCAGGGCTTCGCCGGCGACGATCGCGCCGTCAGCGACTACCTGATGACCGAGGTCGTGGAGCGGCAGCCGCCCGACGTGCTCGACTTCCTGCTCCGTACCGCGATCGTGGATGACGTGAACGGATCGCTGGCCGACGCGCTGACGGCGTCGGAAGGCGGGCAGAGCCGGCTCGAGGAGCTTGTGCGGCGAGGCGCCCTCGTCACCCCGCTCGACGACCACGGCCACTCGTTCGAGTACCACCCGCTCCTCCGTGAGTTGTTGCGCGTCGATCTGATGCGTCGCAAGCCGGGGGACCGGGCCGAGCTCCACGCAAGGGCCGGCCGCTGGTTCGGCGAGCGGGACGAGGTGCTCCCGGCCCTTCGCCACGCCGTGCTCGGCGAGGACTGGGAGCTGGCCGCCGACGTGCTCGGTCGTCACTGGCTGGCGCTCCTGGCCCGGGGAGAGGGCGCGGCGCTGCTCGAGGTCGTGGATCAGATCCCGGCCGAGGTCGTGGCCCGGCACGCCGAGCTCGCCCTCGCCCTGGCCGGGATCCTCCTCGAGGCCGGCGAAGACGCGCGCGCGGACGCCTTCCTGACGCTGGCGCATCGACTAGGAAAGGACCTTCCTCCGGAACGCGCCCGTCGCTTCGCGGTCAGCGCCACGGCCACCGACCTCTATCGAGCGCGATCGCGGGGACACCTGCGCAAGGCGCTCACGGCCGCGCGGGCGGTGCTCGACGATCCGTGGGACCGAGCGGTGAACGCGGACGTTCGCGCCTTCACCCTCGTCCAGCTCGGCATCGCCGAGTTCTGGGCCGGCAACGCCGACGCCGCGGCCGATCGGCTCACGGCAGCCGCCGGTCAGGCGGCGGACTGCGCCAACGATCACGTGCTGCTCGTGGCGCACGCCTACGGCGCCGCCGCCGACGTGCGGCGCGGGAACCTGTCGGCGGGCTTCGCCCGCGCCGGCCAGGCGCTCGAGCTCGCCGACCGGCGAGGCTGGACCGACCTGCCTCAGACGGCGATGGCACACGTGGCGCTCGCCGTCATCCATCTCTGGTGGCACGAGCTCGACGAGGCCGAGCGGTTCGCGGACCGGGCGGGGCTGGCGCTCCAGGGATCCGGCGATCGGCTGCTGCCGACCACCGTGGCGCTCGTGCGCGCGCGGCTCGCCCTGATGCGCGGCGAGTCGCTTCCGGCGCTCGAGGGCCTCCGCGGGGCGCTCGAGGCGGCGCCGCGGCCCATCCCCGACTTCGTGAGCGTCTCGGCGGCGCTCGTAGAGGCCGAGCTCCGGCTGATGCTCGGAGAGCCGGAGCGCGCCTGGACGCTGCTCGCGGAGCTCGAGACCGACGGAGATGCGCCTGACCTCGCGGTCGGGATCGCGGCGCTCGAGCTCGCCACGGGGCATCCCGCCGCAGCCCTCGAGAGCGTGGATGCGTACCTGGCCAGCGAGCGCCCGCCGGTGCTTCCCTTCACCACGATCGAGGCGCGCGTGGTCGAGGCGGTCGCACGCGACTGCCTCAACGACCAGGACGGGGCCCTGCGCGCGCTCGAGCGGGCGCTCGACCTCGCCGAGCCGCGCGGCTACGCCGACGCGATCCTCCACTTCGGCGCGCCGCTGAAGTCACTGCTCAGGCGCCGCATCCGCCAGGGCACGGGCCACCGCGCGTTCGCGGGCGAGCTGCTCGCCGCGCTCGAGGATGGACAGCGCGACGAGCGAGCAAGGGGCCCGCTCCTGCTCGAGCCGCTCAGCGACCGCGAGCTCGCTGTGCTTCGCTTCCTTCCCACGATGATGTCCAATGCCGAGATCGCCGCCGAGATGTTCGTGTCGGTGAACACCGTCAAGACCCACCTCAAGCACGTGTACCGGAAGCTCGACGTGGCCGACAGGCGTGACGCGGTGCGCCGCGGGCGCGAGCTGCACCTGCTCAGCGTCGGGCTCGGCGACCGTTGAGCTCACCACCCTCGGGCGACAGCGCCGACCGGCGCACCCGTCTCGCGGCCGAGCGCACATGGCTCGCCTGGTGGCGGTCCGGCATAGCGGCGGCCACCGCCTCGGTGGCCGTCGGCGGGGTCGTGCCCGACCTGGTCGACCACCCGCGGACCCCGTACGTGGTCCTGGGAGCGGGCTACGCGCTGCTGGCAGCCGCCGTGTTCGTGGGCGCCGGCCTGCGCCAGCGCCGGCTCGCCGCTGCCGTCGACGAGGGTGGCTACGAGGGCGTGCCCACGGCCTGGGTCACCTCCCTGACGCTGGCGGGCGGAGCGCTGGCCCTGGCCACGCTCGCGATCATCATCGCCAACGGCTGAGCCCTCGGCCGAGGCTCTACTCCCCTGGCTCGGGCTCGTCCTCGGCGAGGAACACGAGCGTCGCCTTCACGCGCTTGCTCACGTCCTCCGCCTCGGACAGGTTCAGCTTGAGGAAGATCGAGTTGATGTGCTTCTCGACTGCGCGCTTCGTCAAGCACGAGCGACTCGGCGATCGACGTGTTGCTCTTGCCGGCGGCGATCTCGGCGAGAACCTCACGCTCGCGCGGAGTGAGCTCGCTGAGCGGAGATCGCTCGGAGCGCGCCTTCGCGCCCACGAGCGCCTCCACGATCTTGGGGTCGATGACCGAGCCGCCGGACGCGACCGACTTGATCGCCCACACGAGCTGGGCGCGGTCGTGCACGCGCTGCTTCAGCAGATATGCGCGCCGGTCCGAGCCCGAGTCCAGCAACGCGAGCGCGTAGGTGGGCTGCGCATATTGACTGAGCACTACAACGCCCGTATCCGGGTAGGACTCCCTCAGGATGGCCGCGAGCCGAATTCCCTCGTCGGTCTCCGTAGGTGGCATGCGGATGTCCGTGACCACCACGTCGGGGCGCGTGCCCTCGACGGCCTCGAGCAGGGAGTCGAGGTCCCCGCACGAGGCGACGATCTCGATGTCCTCGTCCGCGGCGAGGAGCTGCTGGATGCCTTCCCTGACGATGAGGCTGTCCTCGGCCAGGGCAACCCTGATGGCCACACCGAGACCCTATCTGTGCGACTCACCCACTGGCACTCACCCCCGGCCCAACACCGGCCGGCCCCATTGCCGGGGGACGACGCCGCTGGGAACCTGCACCCACTGCCCCGATGCGATCGGCTCGACGTGACGATGCAGGGAGGGGCGAGCAGCCGCGCTCGCCTGCGGGAAGCAGCGACAGTCAGCTAGCGAAGCGAACCACGTGACTCCCCTGCACGCGTCCTGGTCGTCGACGACAGCGCCCCGTTCCGGCGGGCAGCCCGCCAGGTGATCGACGCCACTCCGGGGTTCGTGGCGATCGGGGAGGCCACCTCGGGTGAGGAGGCCCTCCTCGTGATGAAGGATCTCGATCCCTGCCTCGTGCTCCTCGACGTGACCATGGGCGGCATCGACGGCATCGAGACCGCCTGCCGCATCACCGCCAGCGTACCCGCGCCCCACCGTCGTGCTGATCTCGGTGAACGATCCGGCCGGCCTCACCTCGAGGTTCGAGACCTGCGGCGCGGCGGCGCTCGTCGACAAGCGCGACTTCGGCCCGGCGCTGCTGACGAAGCTCTGGGCGACTCACCGGCCACACGCCTGACGCGGCTAGCCCCCTGTGGTGCTTGCCGTGCCGCAGTGTGGTGCCTCCCTCCTTGAGCGAGTCAGGCGGCCGCGGTTACGGTCGGGTTCCGTGAGCGAGCCCTTTCCGGACCGGGTCACGTGGCTCGGACACTCCACCGTGCTGCTCGAGATCTCCGGGATGCGCCTGCTCACGGACCCCGTGCTCCGGAGCCGCATCGCCCACCTCGTCCGCGTCGCGGAGCCGGTCGACCAGGCCTCGCTCGCTCCGCTCGACGCCGTGCTCATCTCGCACTTCCACAGGGATCACTTCGACCTCCCGTCGCTGCGGAGCCTATCCCGGGATGCGCACCTCGTGGTGCCGGAGGGCGCCGGCAGCCTGGCCGCGCAACAGGACTTCCGCATCGTCACCGAGCTGACCCCGGGGGACAAGGTCCGCATCGGATCGGTGACGGTCACCGCCGTTCCCGCACTGCACGACGGGCGCCGAGACCCGCTCGGGCCGTCCGCCGGCGCCATCGGCTACGTGGTGTCGGGGCGCTCCGATGTGTACTTCGCGGGGGACACCGACCTCTTCGACGGGATGGAGGAGATCGGGTCTCGCCTCGACGTGGCCCTCCTGCCCGTCTGGGGCTGGGGACCCAGCCTGGGGCAGGGGCATCTCGACCCGCTGGGGCCGCCCGTGCGCTCGCGCTGCTGCGTCCCCGCATCGCCATACCGGTCCACTGGGGAACCCTGTTCCCGATGGGCCTGTCCCGGCTCCGGCCGAGAGACCCTGAGGGAGCCCCCGCTCCTGTTCGAGGAGAACGCGGCCCGGCTCGCGCCGGACGTGGATGTGCGCATCCTCGCCCCGGGCGAGAGCACGATCATCGATCGGGCGCCGCTCCCGTCGGGTCCGAGCGCCTGAGCCGGGGCCGCCGGAAACGCGCCGTTGGCACGAGCCTCCCGCAGCTCCCGGCGCGCGGTCACGTCCTGCTGCACCGCGACCCACACCGTGCCGTGATCGGGATGGTCGAAGACGACGACCTGGCTCTCGCACCAGATCGCCGAGCCGTCCTTCCGCCGGTTGCGGACCTCGAAGCTCCCCTCCCCTCCCGATGCGAGCTCCGCGGCGATCCGCTCCACAAGCCGGTCGGCCTCGCCGGGCTCGTCCTCCCAGTTGATCTCGGCCACCGGCCGCCCGTCGAGCTCGCCGGGCGCGTACCCCATGATCTCGGCGAAGCGCGGATTCGCGTGGACGATCGTCGCGTCGGAGGCGCGAACCAGGCAGACCCCCTCCGTGGCGCGGTCGAGCACGAGCGACTGCAGGCGTACCTGCTCCTCCAGCCGGGTGTGCCGGGTCACGTCGTGCCAGGTCAGCACGAGCCGCCCTCCGCCCAGCGGCGCGGCACTCACGTCCACCGCCCGCCTGAGCTGCCGGCCGACGCTCCGACTCGGTCCTGGTGAGCGAACTCCACCCGCGAGTCCGCCCGACCGCGGTCGAGGACCCCTCGCTGCCAGCGGAACGCGGCCGAGTCCCGATACTCGGGGAACAGCTGGCAGAGCGTCTGTCCCACCAGCTTCTCCCGCGGGAGGCCGAAGTCGTTCCGCGCCGCCTCGTTCACGTGCTCGATCAGGAAGTCGACCACCGACGCCGCGATCGTCCCGAACGGCCCGGTAGATGCCGAAGCTCTGCCTCGAGCGCCTCGGTGGCCCGCTGGAGCAGCGTCTCCACCTGGGGCGGCAGCTCCGCCGGGCCGACCGGCACGCTGCCCCGCGACGCAGGTGCCCTGTCCTGGCACCGACCCGATCGCCAGGCGGCCGCCCACCGCGCCCACCCGGTCGCGCATGTTCGTGAGCCCGGCTCCGCTCTGGGTCTGGCCCCTCCGGAAGCCCCGCCCCATCGTCCCTGACCTCGAAGCGAAGCTCCTCGTCCTCCCACAGGCTCACCGACGCCGACCGGGCGCCCTCGGCGTGCTTGGCCGCGTTCTGGAGCGCCTCGAGGCACGCGAAGTAGACGGCGCTCTCGATCTCCGGCGCGTACCGGCCGAGCCCGCGTTCGCATGCACGGCTGACCCTCAGGTGGCCTCCATGCGCCGCGTCGCGCAGGGCCTCCACGAGACCGCGTTCCACCAGTATCGGCGGCACCAGGCCACGCGCGAGGGACCGCACCTCGTCGACCGCGTCGTCGACGTCGCGGCCCAGCTCGCGCAGGCGCCTGCCGGCTCGCTCGGGATGCGCCTCGACGAGGTCGCCGGCGAGCTCCAGCTGGATCCGGAGCGACACGAGCCTCTGCTGCGCGCCGTCGTGCAGGTCGCGTTCGATGCGCCGGCGTTCGAGGTCCGCGGCCGACATGATCCGCCCGCGCGACTCGCGCAGCTCCCGCAGCGAGGAGCGAAGCTGCGTCTCGAGGCGCTGGTTCTCGAGGGCCATGAGGGCGAACCCGCCGGCCACGTCGGTGATCACCGGCGCGTCGGTCAGCGCCGGATCGTGCACGAGGATCGCCACCCGCCCCCGGCTGCCCCGGACCTCGGTGACCGCGCGATCGGGGCCGAGCGACGGGAGGCTCACGGGCTCTCCCGCCGCGTCGATCCACCCGCCCGGAATCCTCCGAGTTCCAGTAGACCACCTCGAGCGAGGGATCTCCCACCGCGTCGGCGATCAGATCGCGCACGTCCCCGCCCTCGGGCCGGCTCCCGTAGCGAGCACCGAGCCTCATCAGGGCCCGCCCCGCGGCCATCCTGGCGCGCAGGAGCCCGATCACGAAGGCGACCGAGAAGGCCGGGATGCAGAGCAGGGCCACCAGTGCCGAGGGCCTCGGTCAGCTGCGAGTCCGGGGAGCGCCGCCTGGCCACGATGAACGCGGCCGCGAACGGCCATTCGCAGGACGCCGCGACCGAGCACCGGCAGCAGGCCCACGCGGGTCAGCCGGCTGCCCGCGTGAGAGCCGCACGGCCAGAGCCAGCGGCCACGCCGGCGAAGATCAAGGCGGTGGTGGCCTGCTGGAGCGGGATCCCATGAAGGCGTCGAAGAATCCCGGCTCCGAGCCTGTGACCTGGAACGCGTTGGAGGGACAATCGGAGCCGCAGCTGGTCCAGGGGGTGGGAACCGGGTACTGCGCCACGAACAGCGCGGTCGGCAGGAACAGCACCCCGACGATCAGTGCCGCGGCGCGGACGAGGAGCCTGTCCGCCCGGGCGACCAGCCGGCCCGACGGGTAGGCGAGGACCACGTAGACGAGGAGTACCTCCGCGAGCCAGGCCGAGACCCTGCCCACGCTGTAGAGCAGCGCTGTCCGCGGACTCCGCGAGCATCGTCGGCGACCAGAGGAAGCCGCTCAGCACCAGCAGCCGGCCGAACCGCCCGGCCGACGCCGGCTGCGCGTGGAGCGCGTAGAGACCCGCTGCGATCGGCGCGGCGATCACCAGCGCGTGCACGATCGCGGCCACGGTCCGAGGCTCGTCCCCGGCACCCGCGAGAGCCACGGCGACGGCCGCGCCGGAGAGCGCCAGTCCGCCCACGGCCAGCCCGGCCATGGCTGCGGCCGGGGGTCGAGCTTGGCGGGCAGTGCGCCCGATGCGGGATGATCGTTCCATCGGGGTGCACTACGGCCGGGCAGGTGCTCCGCGCCCGGCCGCTACGTATGTGCGCCGAGCAGCATCCCGCGATGCGCGACCTGGCGCATCGGTCAAGCGGCCTGCTCGACCTACGTCATTTGGCGCAGCCTACGTCGCGTAACGTGGCAGACCCGTGAAATCGAAACGCAGGCTTTCCCATCGACGCGGGCTTTCCGTCGAGTGCTTCCGGCCGGCGTGCGCTCGCCGTCGGCCCGCTACCTCGGCGGCGTTCTCCTGCTTGCGGCCGCCTACTACGGCGCGGCGAAGCTCGGCCAGACGCTGCGCTACACGGCCTCGGTATCCGCGATCTGGCCGCCGGCCGGCCTGGGCATCGCCGCGCTGTACCTCTGGGGACTCCGCTGGTGGCCCGGCCTGCTGCTCGCAGAGCTGGTCGTGAACGGCGAGCTTCTCCTCGGGCGACTCCCCGCTGCCCGTCGGCAGCCTGCTCGGTCAGCAGGCCGGGAACATGGCCGAGCTCGTCGTGGGAGCGATTCTCTTGCGCCGGCTGATCGGGCCCCGGCGCCGCCCTGGATCGAACCGAGCAGGTCGGCGGAATGCTGGTCGCGCTCGGGACCGCCACGGCGATCAGCGCGACGATGGGCACCCTGTCGATGCTGGCCGGAGGAGTGATCGAAGGAGCCGAGGCGCTGACCTTCTGGCGGACCTGGTGGCTCGGTGACACCTCGGGAGGACTGGTCGTCCTCCCGCTGATGCTCACATGGGCGCCGGATCCCGGAGCGGCATGGCGGCGCGTCCGCACGTGGGAGGGCGCGCGTGGTCTTCGCCGCGGTGGCCGCGCTCGGCGTGCTGGCGGTCTCGATCGACGAGCCGGTGACCTACATGGTCTTCCCGGCGCTGATCTGGGCGGCCTTCCGGTTCGGGCCGCCGGGCGCCTCGCTGTCGATCGCGATCGCGGCAGGCGTGGCGATCGGCGTGACGGCCAACGACGTCGGGCCGTTCTTCAAGCAGCCCATCGACCACAGGACGCTGAGCACGCAGCTCTACATCGCGGTGGCGGCGCTCACGACGCTGTTCCTGGGCGCCGTCGTCAGCGAGCGCGAGCGGTCCTCCATCGCGCTGGCGGAGGCGAAGCGCCACGAGGGCGAGCAGGCCGTGGAGGAGCGGCACCGGATCGCGCGCGACCTGCACGACTCCGTGTCCCAGTCGCTGTTCTCGACGGTTCTGCACACGCGCACCGCTCAGCGCGCGCTCGAGCAGGAGGGCGTGAGCGCGTCCGGACCGCTCGGACGAGGCTCTCAGCTCGATCGGCGAGCTGACGCGCGGCGCGCAGGGCGAGATGCGGGCACTCATCTTCGAGCTCGGCCCCAGCGCGGTCGAGGACGGGCTCGTGGCCGCGCTCTCCCAGCACGCCTCGAGGGTCGGCACGACGGGAGGGGCTGATCATCGACGTCCGCGGTCCGGAGGGTCGTCTCGCCCTGTCACGCGGGGACGGAGGCCCAGCTCTTCGGCATCGGCCGGGAGGCCCTGGCCAACGTGCTCAAGCACGCCCATGCGAGCAAGGCGTGGATCCGGGTCGAGGCCCGGCCGGCGAGCGTCGTGCTCGAGATCCGGGACGACGGCCGCGGCTTCGACCACACGGCCGACCACCCCGGCCACTTCGGCCTCGAGTCGATGAACAGCCGTGCGGCTCAGATCGGCGGGGTCCTCACGCTCGCCAGCGCCCCGCGGGCACGGCACGCTGGTCTCGGTGGAGGTCCCGGCCGACAGCGGGCGGCTCGAATGGCGGCTGAGCCGGAAACGCCGGATCCGTGTCCTGGTGGTCGACGATCACGCGGTCGTTCGCCGCGGGCTACTGGCCTTCCTCGAGAGCGAGCCGGACCTCGAGGTCGTCGGCGATGCGGACGGCGGAGCCGGGGCGCTCGAGGCCATCGCTCGGTCCGACTCCGAGGGGCGGAGACCGGATGTCGTCCTCATGGACCTTCAGATGACGCCCGTCGACGGCATCCAGGCAACCCGGGAGATCCGCGCCCGCTACAACGACGTGGAGGTGGTGGCGCTGACGTCCTTCGATGATGAGGAGCGCGTCCACGCCGCTCTACTGGCGGGCGCGTCCGGGTACCTGCTGAAGGACTCCGACGCCGACGAGGTCGTTCGAGCCATCCGCGCTGCTCATCGCGGCGAGCTCCAGATCGATCCGGCCGTCGCACGCGGTCTCGTCTCCTCGCTCGGCGCGGATCCACGCGGTGATCCGACGGGGGAGCTCACCGCCCGCGAGCTCGAGGTCCTGAGGCTCGTGGGCGCGGGCAAAGCGAACAAGGAGATCGCCGTCGAGCTCGGGATAAGCGAGCGAACGGCGCGCACGCACGTCTCGAACATCCTCGGAAAGCTCGCGCCTGAGCTCACGCACACAGGCCGCGCTCTGGGCCGCTCGCGAAGGGCTCGTGGACATCTCGCGCTGAGCGCCGGGCCTCCGGCGCGCCGCCGGGGGTGGTGCTCGCCTACCGGAAGATGGTGGCTTGCGCCCTTGCCCCGCGAGGAGCGCGAGGGGGATGCTTCTCCGGAGTGGAATCCGCAGTTGCGCTGTCGTCGGACTTCGATCCGCACGGACGGTCCGGCCGTGTCCGTGCTCGTGGGCGGCGCTCATCGCGCAAACGCGCGACTGCTTCCTCCATCGAGGCCTGCGGGGCTCGTGCCGCGCTCCCGGGCGGTGCGCCGGCTCCTCGAGGCCCGCGAGCTTCCGGTTGCGCTGCTGGTCGCTCCGGCGGGCTACGGGAAGACGACCGTGCTCTCGGAGTGGGACGAGCGGGACTCGCGTCCGTTCGCGTGGGTCGGCCTCGACGCCGACGACCGGGCAGCCGGCGCGGCTTCTCGCGTCAATCGCCGCTGCTCTGGAGGTGAGCGAGCCGGTCGGGAGAGGCGTCCTCACGGCCATCTCTTCGCAGCGGCCGGACGCGACGCGCCGGGCGCTGCCCCGATTGCTGAGGTACCTGACCTACCGTGAGCAGCCCGTGGTGCTCGTCCTCGACGACGCCCAGCACCTCCAAGCGACCGAGGCGCTCTGCATCCTCCAGGCGCTCGCAGACGGCATGCCGCCGGGGTCGCAGCTCGCGCTGGCGTCCCGGCACGAGCCCGAGGCTCGCCGTGGGGAGACTCCGCGCGCATCGGAAGGTCGTCGAGCTGCGGGCCGGTGACCTCGCGATGTCGCGAGCGGAGGCGGCGGCCCTGTTCGAGCAGGCCGGCCTGCGCCTGAACGCCGACGAGATCGGGACGCTGCTCCGGCGTACCGAGGGCTGGGCGGCCGGGCTCTACCTCGCCGCGCTCTCGCTGCGCGAGGAGCGCGACGTTCGCGCGGCGGTGTCGCGGTTCGGCGGCGCCGACCGGCTCGTGGCCGAGTACCTGCGCGACGAGTTCCTGGCGCCGCTGGGCCAGGAAGCCCAGGCGTTCCTGACTCGTACGTCGGTGCTGGACACTCTCTCGGGCCCGCTATGCGATGCGGTCCTCGAGCGCTCGGGCTCAGGTCGCATCCTCGCCGACCTCGCCCGTTCCAACGCCCTGTTGATCGGCCTCGACCGGAACGGCGAGTCCTACCGGCACCACGCGCTGCTCGCCGAGCTGCTGCGTAGCGACCTGCGCCGGCTGGAGCCGCGCCGGGAATCCGACCTCCACCGGCTGGCGAGCGCGTGGTACGCAGAACACGGGGACGAGGATCTCGCGATCCGCCATGCCATCGCGGCGGGCGACGTACGTGCGGCGGGCGACCTCCTGTGGGCCGGCGCGAGCGAGCAGATCGCGTACGGCCGCAACGAGTCCGTCCAGCGCCGGCTCGAAGGGGTTCAGCTCCCGAGCAGATCGCAGGTTGCGCACCTCTCGCCGCCGTGGCTGCCGGCAGCCGGCTGGCCGCCGGAGCCGGCGGCGACGCCGAGCGCTGGGCCACGGCCGTCGGTCGCCGCGTGAACCGAGGCTTCGCGCGACGCCCGCAGACCGTTGCGCGCGGCGGCGCTGCTACCCGTGGCCATGGCGGCCCGGGCCGGCCTCGCCCGCATGGCGCGAGACGCCTCCCGTGCGCGGCGGCTCGCGCCGGACGAGGGCATCCTGGTGTCCACCTGCAATTTCCTCGAGGGCGCGGCGCTCCACCTGACCGGCGAACGCGCGAAGGCGCGCGGTCCCCTCGAGCGGGGCGGGCGAGGCGGCGCGGCGGCCGCCCCGAACGCGCAGGCGCTGTGTCTCGCGCAGCTCGCGCTGCTGATGATCGACGAGAACGACTGGGAGAGCGCCGCGTCCGCAACGGCCCGTGCCCGGTCGCAACTGGACGTCGCGGGCCTGGGGAGCTATCCGAGCATGCGCCCTGGTGTTCGCGGTCTCCGCCCTCGTGCGAGCGCACCGAGGCATGCGGCGAGGAGTCCCGGCGAGACGCGCGTGACTCCCTCAGGCTGGTGGCCCGGCTGACGACTTCGCTCCCTGGTACGAGGCCGAGAGCCGGATCGTCGTGGCTCGAGCCGCAGTTCCGTCTCGGGCAGGTGACCGAGGCGCGAACGCTGCTGGCCGAGGCGGGCGTATTCGTTCGCGGCACGCCGGACTCCCCGGTCCTTCGCGACTGGGCCGACGATGTCGCGCGCAGCAACTCGGCGCGGCCAAGCGTTCGGCCGAGCAGGCCTGGACGCTCACCACGGCGGAGCTACGCGTCCTGAGGCTGCTTCCCACCCACCTGTCGTTCCCCTTGATAGCCAAGCGCCTCTACGTCTCGCCGAACACCGTGAAGACCCACGTGCGGGCGGTGTACCGCAAGCTCGACGCCTCCTCGCGCGCCGAGGCCGTGACGCTCGCGCTCGATGCCGGCCTTCTCGACGCGCGGCGGGCCACGTGACCGCCGCTGACCCCGCAGGCACCCCACAAGGACTCGTGCGCGCACCGTGGAAAGACCGGCAGCCGTGCTTCAACCTGACGCCCGGCTTGGACAAACGCCCAGACAGAGGAGACCGGATATGAGAGGTGCAGGTCGAGCAGCGTTCGCGGGCATCTTGTTGCTGATCGCGGGGACGCTCAACATCATCTACGGCATCGGCGCCTTGGACGATGCCAACATCTTCGTCAACGACCAACGGTTCATATTCACCAACCTCAACACCCTCGGCTGGTGGCTGATCTTCCTCGGCGTAATCCAGCTCACCGGAGGCTTCTCCCTGCTGGCCGGCAACACCTACGGCCGGGTCATCGGGATCGTCGCGGGCAGCCTCGGTGCAATCGGCGCCCTGCTGGCGATCGGCGGGGCCTACCCGTGGTGGAACCTCGCCATTTTCGCCCTGTGCGTCTGGGTCGTCTACGGTCTCTTCGTGTACGGGGAGCCGGAGCCCGGCGAGCCCGCGCCAGGCGCTAGCGGCCGTCGCGGGGCCTGGCAGCCGGCCAGGCCCCGCACCAGAGGGCCCAGATCACCCGATCCGGGTGGTGACCGGGCTCGAGCGGTCACCTAGGCTCGGCCGTGGTGATCTTCCGGGCGAAGCGATCACGAGCTCCGCGACCCTCCGGGCCGGGCCGCGATCGTGCTTCGCCCAGCTCCCGCGAAGTCGCTCTCGAGCAGTGGCGGGATGCCGCGAAGCGCGTGGCGCGGGAGTACCAGGCCTGGCAGGCCGCCGAGCGGCGCGACCGCCACCGCCGCTACGCCACGTACCTCGCCGCGCTCCGATCCGAGGAGCAGGCAGCGCGGCGCGTGGCGGGCGCCCAGGCGGCCTCCGGGTCGCCCCGATCGACCTGATGTGACCTTCGAAGTCATCGTCCTGGCGCTCGGGAGCGCGCCGCGCCCGGCAGGCGTTGCGGCTCTGTACGCCCTGCTCAGCGCCCCGCACCCGCGGCGAGTCCTCGTGGCCCACGTGGTCGCCGGCCTGCTCTTCAGCGTGGCTTTCGGCGTGGCCGTCGTGGCGTTCTTCCACGGCGCCGACCTCCGTCACCAGGACAGCGTCGTGAACTCGCTGATCGAGCTGACTGGCGGGCATGGCGGCGCTGGGCTACGCGGTCGGCGTGGGTACGGGGCGCGCGCGGCCGCCCTCGCGCAGCGAGTCGGCCGACGAGTCCGCGGTGACCCGGCATCTCCGCAACCCCTCGGTCGGCACGGCGGCGGCCGCCGGAGTGGCCACGCACCTGCCCGGCCTGTTCTACCTGGTGGCCCTGAACTCGATCGTGACCCAGGGCGACAGCTTCGCGGTCGGCGTCGCGGAGGTGCTGCTCTTCAACGCCATCTGGTTCAGCGCCGCGATCGCCTCGGTCCTGATCTTCCTCGTCCGTCCCGGGAGCGGCGCGCAGGGCACTGGGCCGCACGAGCGCCTGGGCGCAGCGGAACGCGCGGGCGACCACGATCGTGGTGTTCACGGTGGTGGGCCTCTACCTGACCCTCAAAGGAGCCCTCGACCTGGCCGATTAACGCTCAGAGAGGGCCCGCACCCGGCCGGCACGCATGCGCCCACCATTTGCGCGAACGCTGCGGGCGGTGGATGATGGGTTCGCAGCCGCAGGGCCACGTCAGGAGCGTTCCACAAGTGCCTCTCGCTTACCGCCACATCGCCATCGGCGCCGGCATGTTTGCCGCGCGCGCCGCCGAGGCAGCGCTTTCGGCTTCGGCCCGCCTGGTCGGACCCGCGGCCGGCGCCGCGCTCGGCTCGCCCGTGCTTGGTCCGGCCCGCCGGACGGCCGAGCGCGCGCTCGACGACCTCGCGGGCCTCGGTGGCCGCGGCGAGGCGAGGGTGCGGCTGCGGCTCGAGCAGGCGGGCCAGGACCTCCTCAGGGGTCCGCTGATCGACCAGGTCATGGCGGCCCTCGTCGAGGCGCGGGTGATCGAACGCATCGTCGAGCGGCTGCTCGACGAGGGGGTGGCCGACCGCATCGTGGTTGTCGCGCTGGAAGGATCCACCGCCGACCGCATCGTTCAGCGCGTGCTCGAGAGCCCGGCTATGGAGCGGGCCGTAGGGCAGATTCTGGAGAGCAACCTGGCGGCGGCGACCACCGAGCGAGTGCTGGCCAGCGCGGAGCTCCAGCGCGTCGTGGAGCAGATAGCCAACAGCCCGGAGGTGCGAAACGCGATCGCGCACCAGTCGTTCGGGCTGGCGGACGTGGTGGCCGAGGAGGTTCGCTCACGCAGCGTGAGCGGCGACGAGACCGCGGAACGCATTGCGCGATCGGTCCTCCGCCGCCGGCCCCGGCGCTTGGGCGGCGGACCTCCGTGACCGCACGGCCGGCCGTGCCGTACGCGGGCGCGGTCACGCGGTCGCTCGCGCTCGGGCGTCGACCTGCTGGCGATCAACGCGGCGATCGCCGTCATCGGCGCCGTGATCGGGCTCGTGGCCTCCGCGCTGAGCCTCGGCCATCTCGACCTGGACGCCGTCGTCGTGGCAGCCCTGCTCGGGCGTCTGGTGGCTGATCGTCGGCGCCTACCTGATCGTCTTCTGGACGCTCGTCGGCCAGACCCCGGGCATGTCGCTGATGCGCCTGCGAGTCGTGGCGCGCGACGGCGGGCGTCCTCGGGCTGGGTCAGTCCATGGTGCGGGTGGTGGGAATGGTGCTGGCGGCGATCCCGCTGATGGCCGGATATGCGCTCATCCTCTTCGACGATCGCCGCCAGGGGCTCCAGGACAAGCTCGCGCGCACCTTCGTCCTCTACGTGCCCGAGGAGGCCGAGCTCGAGCCCGCGGTGGTGCAACCCGACGCGGCGGTGCGGATCCGCCGCCAGCGCACGACTCAGCCTCGATCGACCGTGACGGTGCCCGACTGCACCTTGCCGTGGATCGTGCAGTAGTACGTGATCTTGCCGGGCGTGGTGGGCTTCAGCGCGTAAACGCCGCGCGGGTCCAGCGTGCCCGAGTCGAACTTGACGGCGCTGTCGGTATCGGAGGTGACAGTGTGCGCGACGGCCCCCTCGTTGCGCCAGCTGATCGACTGACCGCGTTTGATCGTGAGGTCCTTGGGCTTGTAGAAGTTGTCGCCGATCGAGACCTTGACGACGGCCGGAATCGCCTCCTGCTGGGTCTCTGTCGCTGTGGTGGCCGGAGCGCTTGCCGGCGAGGTCTTGTCGTTATCGCCGTCGCCGCCGCAGCCTGTGAGCAGCAGCGCGACGAGCGCGACGGTTGGCGTCACCGTCATGAGTCGTGATCTCAACATGCGACTCCTGTGTTGTCACGCGCCCATCGTTCCGTCCCGTAGCTTCGCCGTCATCACCTCGATGTGATGAGATCGGCGCCACGACACGATGGTGCCGCAAGGCGCCGTGAGCCGGTTCACCCGATTCAGGTGATGCGCGGTCATCCCACGGGCGCGACGCTCAGTTCAACCCGCGAGAGGAGTCCGATGCAGCGCGACGTTCTGCCGA